>NZ_VFWK01000009.1:0-348200 GCF_006442655.1 Mesorhizobium sp. B2-1-3A | reverse complement strand
CTTGTGGGGAGGGGTTAGGGGTGGGGGTACGTGCCGGGCAAACCTTCGGGAAGTTTCATATGCGATTGCCCTGCCCCTCGAGGGGGAGATCACGCACTCAGTTGCTCGCCGACAGCACCAGCACCGGCTTCTCGCTGTACAGCGCCGGGAACAGCTGCTTCAGGTTCGCCACCTTGGGCAGGTCGTTGTAGACGATGTAGGGATAGGTCGGGTTCAGCGTCAGAAAGTCCTGGTGGTAGTTCTCGGCCGGGTAGAAGGTCTTGCCGGTCTCGATCGTGGTGACGATCGGCGCCCCATACAGCTTGGCCTTGTCGAGCTGGGCGATGTAGCCCTGCGCGATCTTCTTCTGCGCATCGTTTTCGGCGAAGATCGTCGAGCGGTACTGGGTGCCGGAGTCCGGTCCCTGGTAGTTGAGCTGCGTCGGATTGTGGGCGACCGAGAAATAGACCTGCAGCAACTGGCCGTAGGTCACCTTCGAGGGATCATAGGTGATCTCGACGGATTCGGCGTGGCCGGTGCGGCCGGTGCCGACCGTCTCGTAGACGGCGTCATCCTTGGCGCCGCCGGTGTAGCCGGAGACGGCCTGGCTGACGCCCTTGACGTGCTGGAACACGCCCTGCACACCCCAGAAGCAGCCGCCGGCGAAGATCGCCTTCTCGCTGCCCGAGGCCGCCTTTTCGTCCAGCGCCGGCGGCGGGATCACCACGGCGTCTTCCGCCGAGACGGCCGGCGTCAGCCAGAAGGCGGCACCGGCGGCCGCCAAGGCGAGTGCGGCGAGCGCACTCCTGGCAAAGCCGGTCGAACGGGTCTTGATGTCGGTCATGGTTGCACTCCTCATGGCTTCCATTGGGTTCAGTCTATTGGATCAGGTACGTTGGCGCGATGCACGAGTTGCGGCAGAGCCTCACATTCGTGTGGCCGGGCGCATGTCCTCGCCATCCATGCCCTGGCTATTGACGGAAAAATTCCATCGTTTCGTCATCCACGGGCGGAGCAAGGAGCGCAGCGACGCGGCGCAGACCCGAGGATCCATGCCGGGACTCCAACGTGTCACCACGGTGCAGAATTCTGCTCCGCTGCACTCCTCGGCTAAGGTAACGGCATGGATCCCAGGGTCTCCGCGACGGAGCTTCGCTCCTGCTTCGCCCAGGGATGACGACGTTGGGGAGGCTCCGGCTAATCCCCAATGTCAGCGATGATCCATCGAAGAAGGACATCTTGCAGCCCGTCAAATCCTGTGTGACGCGCTACTAGTTGGCCGGTTTCATGGCATCCGCCGCGGGCTTCATCGCATCAGCGGCGGGCTTCATCGCATTGGTGGCCATCGGGTCGGCAGGCTTCATCGCGTCGGTCGCCGGCTTCATGGCATCGGCTGGCTTCATGGTGTCCGTGGCCGGTTTCATGGCGTCGGTCGCCATCGCATTGGCCGGCTTCATGGCATTGGTCGTGTCGTCGGCACGGGCGCCGGCGACGAAGACGGCGGCCGAAAGCGCGAAAGCGAGCGCTGGCAGGGTCAGGTACTTGGTCATGGGAGTCTCCTTGGGTTTGGCGCGCGGAAGCGGGCCGGGTGATGCGTTGCCGTGTTCCACGGCCCCGCGCGATAAAAGGATGATCAGTTGGTCGCGGCGGCCAGGATCGGCCCGCCGCCGGGCGATTGCACCAGCACGGCGGTGCTCAAGCCACCGGCCGCGGCGGGCAGCGCATAGGCGGTGGCGTCGCCGCTCCAGTTGCCGAGCTTTTCCAGAGCATGCACGACATTGGCATGAGGCAGTGTGCGGCCGGTGTTTTCGCCGCGCGCGACCGGCACCTGCACGACGCCCTTGGCGTAGCGCACCAGCCAGACATCGGCCTTGCCGCCTGGGGCGGCGCCGGCACCGATCGCGACCTTGCCGCCCTCGAGCGTCAGCGACGGGCCGCCGGTCTTGCCCGTTGCCTTGATCAGATGCTCGATCTCGCCTTGCGCGGCGCCGACAACATCGGCATGGCCGTTGACCACCACTTGCGGCGTGAACGGGCCGTCATGGCCGAGCGACGGTTCGTAGGAAACCTGGCGCTGGGTGAATTCCTGTTTGCCGAACGTGTCCTTCCAGCCGAGATAGTCCCAGTAGGTGACGTTGAAGGACAGCGCCAGCACGCCGGGCTGGTCCTTGACCTTGATGAGGTTGGCGTTGGCCGGCGGGCAGGACGAGCAGCCCTGGCTGGTGAACAGCTCGACCACGGTGAGCGGCTGGGCGGCGGCGGTACCGAGCGAGGCAGCGAGCGCAAGCGCGCCTAGGCCGGTCAGTACGGCGAACCTTGGGGCTGAGAATCTCGGCATCGGCTTGCTCCATGGGGGCGGCGCTTGGACGCGCCGGTCATTCCCCATTTCGCTTGCACCTACAGCTTCGTTACAGCGCTCACCGGTTTGTGATGAGGCGCGATCGTCCTTCGCCCGTGAGGGAGAAGGACGAGCAGGGTCGTTACTGCGTCAGCGCCGTCTCGGATGGCCGCTGGTTGAAGGCGCACTTGCCGGTGACATTGTAGAAGAAGTCGGCATTCGTATAATCCGCCGGAAGCGAGTTACCGCCGTCTTCCCAAGCCTGGTAGCTGGTCTCCGCGCAAGGCACGACGGAAAAGATGTCGATCAGCTTGCCCGAGGCAACCTCGGTCAAGGGCGTGGGTGTGGTGCCCAGATAGAGGTGGTTGGAGGTCGTGGTGTCGTTCGATTTGAACGTCGCCTTGTTGCCGCTCGTGACATCCATCTGCAGGGAGAGCTGGCCCATCTGGCTGACGTCGACGGCGGCGCCGGCGCCGTTGGCCGGCACGTTGGTGGTGGCGCAGGTGATCTGGAAATAGATCGTCTGTTTGCTGTTGCTGTCGTATTCGGGGGTCACTATCGCGCCCGTCGGCGGGTTGGTGAAATTGGATGTCGAGCCCACGGTGGTGCAGGTCTGCTTCTGGACCACGGTCGGCGTCGAACCATTGATAAGCGATATCGTCGTCGTGCCGTAGCCCTTCTGTTCCGTCATGGAATAGGACTTGCTCCCGACCTTGTACGAATAGGTGTAGGGCGCGTAGACGTAGCTGGCCGTCATCAGTTTCTGCGCCGTCGACCCGCCGAAATTCGTGCCGTAAAGCGTCACCGTCTTGTTCCAGTAGCCCGACACCTTGTCGACCTTGAACGTCGCCTGCACCAGGCTGGGCGCCTTGTTGACCCCCGATTTGACCGCGACCGGCACGCTGTCGATCCTGGCGATGGTCATGAAATTGGTCGGCATGGCGAAGCTGGCCGACGTCTGCGCCGCGACGGTGCCGTCGGAGGAAACGTTGAAGCTCACCAGCGTCGCGGCGCCCTGGCCGTTGTTGGCGGCGAAATTGTCCTGCAGCGCCTGCTGGCGGTCAGTCAGCGTCGTGGTCGTCGGCAGCGTGGTGATCGCCAGCGTCGCGGCATCCAGCGCGGCCTGCATGCCGGAGCGGGTCTGCACGGCATCGGTATAGTCGACAGAGAAGCCGACGGCGGTGATCAAGGGCACCAGGCTCAGGAAGAACAGCGGCATCATGGAGCCGCTGCGGGAACGGGCAAACCTGTCTGCAATTTTCTGCATTTCTTTACCCCCAAGGACATTAGTGGCCGTGCAGATACCACGCAGCCGGCAAACCAAGGTCTAACGGGATCGATCAAAGTTTATGCATTTGCGGTCGCCTGACCGATATTGTCGATTTTCCGGCGCCTCTCACCGCTTTGTGACCGCCGGGGCAGCCCTTGGGCGCCAAGCCTTGCCGCCGCTTGCCGCCCCTGCTAAAGCGCGCGCATGAGCACGCCCCTCGACCACATCCGCAATTTCTCCATCGTCGCCCATATCGACCATGGCAAATCCACGCTCGCCGACCGCCTGATCCAGCTGACCGGCGGGCTGGAGCTGCGCGACATGAAGGAGCAGGTGCTGGACTCGATGGACATCGAGCGCGAGCGCGGCATCACCATCAAGGCGCAGACGGTGCGGCTGAAATACCGCGCCAACAATGGCGAGGACTATATACTCAACCTCATCGACACGCCCGGACATGTCGATTTCGCCTATGAAGTGTCGCGGTCGCTGGCCGCCTGCGAGGGTTCGCTGCTGGTGGTCGACGCTTCGCAAGGGGTCGAGGCGCAGACGCTCGCCAATGTCTACCAGGCGATCGACAACAACCACGAGATCGTCGTGGTGCTGAACAAGGTCGACCTGCCGGCCGCCGAGCCCGAGCGCATCCGCGAGCAGGTCGAGGAGGTGATCGGCATCGACGCTTCCGGCGCCGTGCTGATCTCGGCCAAGACCGGGCTTGGCATTCCCGATGTGCTGGAAGCCATCGTCCACCAATTGCCGCCGCCGCGCGAGGGCGACGCCACCGCGCCGCTGAAGGCGATGCTGGTCGACAGCTGGTACGACGCCTATCTCGGCGTCATCGTGCTGGTGCGCATCATCGACGGCGTGCTGAAGAAGGGCCAGACCATCCGCATGATGGGCACCGGCGCCAAATACCTGGTCGAACGCACCGGCGTGTTCACGCCCGCCCGCATCAATGTCGACGAGCTCGGCCCCGGCGAGTTCGGCTTCTTCACCGGCTCGATCAAGGAAGTGGCCGACACACGCGTCGGCGACACCATCACCGAGGACAAGCGCCCCACCGCGCATGCCTTGCCCGGCTTCAAGCCGGCGCAGCCGGTGGTGTTCTGCGGCCTGTTCCCGGTCGACGCCGCCGATTTCGAGGATCTGCGCGCCGCCGTCGGCAAATTGCGCCTCAACGACGCTTCTTTCTCTTATGAGATGGAAACCTCGGCCGCTCTCGGCTTCGGCTATCGCTGCGGCTTCCTTGGTCTGCTGCACCTCGAAATCATCCAGGAGCGGCTGGAGCGCGAGTTCAACCTCGACCTGATCGCCACCGCGCCGAGCGTCGTCTACCGGCTGCTCCTCAATGACGGCTCGGTGAAGGAACTGCACAACCCGGCCGACATGCCCGACGTGGTGAAGATCTCGGCGATCGAGGAACCGTGGATCCGCGCCACCATATTGACGCCAGACGACTATCTCGGCGGCATCTTGAAACTCTGCCAGGACCGGCGCGGCATCCAGGCCGACCTCTCCTATGTCGGCAAGCGCGCCATGCTGACCTACGATCTGCCGCTCAACGAAGTCGTCTTCGACTTCTACGACCGGCTGAAGTCGATCTCCAAGGGCTACGCCTCGTTCGACTATCACCTGACCGACTATCGCGAGGGCGATCTGGTGAAGATGTCGATCCTGGTCAATGAGGAGCCGGTCGACGCGCTGTCCATGCTGGTGCACCGCACAGCGGCGGAAAAGCGCGGAAGGCAGATGTGCGAAAAGCTGAAGGAGCTGATCCCGCACCACCTGTTCAAGATCCCGATCCAGGCCGCCATCGGCGGCAAGGTCATCGCCCGCGAAACCATCTCGGCGCTGCGCAAGGACGTGACCGCGAAGTGCTACGGCGGCGACGTCTCGCGCAAGCGCAAGCTTCTGGACAAGCAGAAAGAAGGCAAGAAGCGGATGCGCCAGTTCGGCAAGGTGGATATCCCGCAGGAGGCGTTTATCCAGGCGCTGAAAATGGGGGATTGAGAGGGCGGTGGTGGCCCTCGCTCCAAGACGCCGCACGGTAGCGATTGGGTACATCGCCATCCAAGGCCAATTTGGGTGTTCGTTTGATCGAACGGTTCCCTAGAGGTTGGACTTCGGAAGAATTACTTCTTCCACCTCTCGGGAACCAAGAGGAGAAATCTGTACAGACTTATCCTTAGGATCGTACTCCAGCCACCGTTTCTTATGTGCCTTTTTTAAGACGTCTCGTCTGTAAACGGCGGCATTTGAATGCTCCAGAACTCTTACGAGTTCAGGCTCCGCAATTGGCGACGCTGAGGAATAAAGGATTACCAAGGTCTTCTGGAGCATTGTCAGACTTGTATCCAGCACACGCTTAACCTTACCAGTGTCCCAAATTAACGCAATTTCACGATCCGAGATTGTGTCGACAAACTGGGTAGCCGTCTCGGTCGACACCCCGTGAAAGACTCGAACGAGCTCCGAAACCACCCATTTTGATATCTGCAAGACGCAGACCGCATCCATGTGATTGGGATTTACGTCGCCTCCAACGTGTCCGACCCCTCGGTTATTGCGTATCTCGTACAGAGCAATCAGCATTCTGGGGATCTGAATGCGTATCGACCGACTAAATAGGCTGGGCGCTTGCTCTAATGCTCGACAGGAATCCGGGAAATTCTGAGGTTTTGTCGCAGAATGCGGGTACTGCCCATCTACATGGCCTCGCAGGATGCTGTACGCCACCTCGCACAATTTCCCTCCGTTGAGCTCAGATGGCTCCCATCGTCTCTCACGAAAATTTCTCTCGATCTCTCGATATTTTTCAAAGAGTTCATCGCTCAGAGAAGTTGGAATCGGACCGAGCGAAAGGAGCAACTTAGTCATTTGTTCGATTTCGTTGCCGGTAATTGATGTTCAATCAGGTTCTCTCCCGTTGTGGTAATCAATATGGCTTGGCTGTCAGCCGTATCGAGCCACCCCTCTGTTCCGGCTCTCTGCAAAGTATTTGGCACATCAGCCGGCACGGGCCATCCAACAGCCTTGAAATACGTATATACGTGATCAGTGGAAACTTTTTCAACACCTAAGATATCCCGAAAATAATATACCGCAACGACTGATTTTAGCATAGTATTTGTTGGCTGCTTTTCATTTGCAAAATCTGCAGCCGATGGCTTACCCTTTGGATGTAAGTCGATGTCCTTCAGCAACTTCGGCGTGGATTTGCTTCTTTTGGTTTTTCTCTTGCCGCTCTGACCCTTCAAATTCCCTTCGGGACTTGCGCCCTTACCGAAAGAATCGGGAAAATTGCCGGGCTGAAAAATTGCTCCTGTGGCTGCATATTTTGAATACGCCCAAGATAGTACGCGTACCTGCTCTTCAGGTTGCAACCTTACTAACGCCTCGTTGACAGCCTTTATTGCATCTATCTCAGAGTATTCTTCCATGGGCTCATTCCTCCTGGCCTAGCTTGTGCTCGACGTGATCTCGGGCAATGAACTTCAGAGCAAACTGCTGCGGTCCGTCTCGGACGACCCACTGGCTGTCCATCATTCTTGCAAGCAGCACATCAAGGGCCTTTGGGAGCTCACGAATGCCGGACAGCCGCAACAAGGAATAGATTTCATTGTAGCCAAAACCTCGGCGCCCCAATAGTTGCTCGCCTTTGTAAAGCGCGACAGCCACTTGATCGGGTTGTTCTGGTGGGCGTTTTGCTTCCATAAAGGCTCTGAGTTCGCGCTCTTGGCTTTCTGTAAGGCCCATATCAATCGGCTCAAAACTACCAATCCTACCAGCACGAGCCTGTGACCCACCGGAGCTCTTTCCACTTTTAGCTTTGGGACGATCCAAAGTAGATACGGACTGCCCAACAATCTTAGCCGCCGGGGTTGAGCTAGTATCTCGAACAGCGGGGGCGGCCGCCGGCATTTGCCCCAACAATTCCTTCGCCTTGTCCACCGTCTGATGAAACTCGCCGGCTGGCGCATCTATCTCAATAGTCCCGGTGGACAAGTCGATCTTTAGTGATATGCGGCCGGTCGATTCATTCTGATTCATGGAGATTCTCCCTTGCCATTCTCACGCAAACTTATGCCAAAAGCTTAGGCGTCGCAACTGCATGTTTCACCAGTGCTTTAGCGCGCGGGTGGAGCTCCATTGCAACACGATGGCAGCCAAGTCGATCCACTAGCCGAATATCGGAGTCACCCGAGATAGCTGCGGTGGCAATGAGGCGACCGCCACTTCATGACTGAGAACGTTACTTGGCGAGTTTTTGTTTAAATATCTCTAAGTAAAATATAGTATTATATGGCTATCTTCTTTAGCGGATCGACCGGTGGCTTGCTCAGATTTCGACGGCCGGACCGAATGCTCTTGAGACATGGGATTGGCGATCCTCCGTGCCGTTTGCCTGTGGCACATTGGCCAAATTGTCTAACATGCTCGTATACATATATTTTTTCGGTCTATGTGGTGATAACTGGTCTTTTCTGTCTGCCATTCGCTCTGCGGCTTACTCACCGGGGATAGCTGCGGCGGCAATGCGGCGATTCGAGACTTCTCGCTGAGATGGTCCGGTCATCAGTTTAGTTTTTTGATTTGTATCTGAACCGGCGACGACACGTAATAATAGCTGGGCTCTGGCCGTCGTTCGCTCATGCAGATTTCAACGGACGGTCCGAATGCCTTTGATGGAGAGGTTTGGTGGTTATTTCCTGCACTTTGACCACATCGCATCGCTCTTTATGGGCCTTACCAGCCGCCTTAAAGAGTAACGGGGGCCAAGACGTTCCAAGGTAAGAAGATTACGGGTGCAGTTGAATGCCGATTCGCTCGATCTTGTGGGCGCGGCTATTACTGGCTGGCGTTTCGCGTTGCCTCCGGGGATCACTCTTGAAAACGCTCCGCCTCAGCGTATCCCTGGGCTTGGGGACACCTCACATGCGCTCCACATCAGACACCGTCGCTCTCTCGGTCTCGCCATCGGCGGTGCCTTCGGCCTTGCCGGCACCTTCGTCGCCAGCGCGCCGCTGCGCGAAACGCTCTGGAAGATCGACGGTGTGGCGCTCGTCGTCGCCACCGCGCTGCTCACCATGAAGTACCAGCGGCTGGGCTATGACTGCGTCGCCGCTGCCCGCCGCTGGCTATCCGTTCCTGGTGCTGACTTTTATTGGGTGGATCTGGACGCTGGTGAGGGATGGGCGATGAGGGCGGCGGCGCGGCGCCGAAATCCGCGACAGGAGACGAGCGTCGGCGCTGCCCCTCATTGCCCTGCCGGGCATTTCTCCCCGTAAACGGGGCGAAAGAAGCTGGCCGCTTCGCCGCGCGCCCCTTCTGCAATGTTGGCGATTGGCGAAACCGGCGACAGCAGCCCCTTCGCCCCGTTTACGGGAGTTGAGGAGTGGTCCGCGAAGCGGACGAAAAGCCAACTGCTTGGCTTTTCGAACGACGAAGTGGCGGCAGCCAGATGAGGGAGGGCGCTGACTCCAGCAATAGTCCGCCCCAAGCATATCGTCCCGCATTGACATCAGGCACACACCAGCGTCATTGGGCGCGGGCCATTGGGGACTGTCCATGAAAAAATTCTATGCAAAGCCGACGCTGAACAAGCGCGAGAAGCTTTCGGCCGTGACGGCCGTCGCGTGTCCAGTGTCGGTCTGCCCGCACTAGAGCCATTCGCCGTTTCTCCGGAGTGGCAGACTTCCCGAATTCTTTGTTGCGCCTGCCGCCGTGGATGCGGCTCACCGCCGGCTGTCCATCCTGGTGCCGACTTTTGTTGGGTGGATCTGGACTTTGGTGAAGGATGGGCGGTGAGGCTGTTCACCCCCCCCCCCCGTCGAAATCCGCGCGACAGGAGACCTCTCAGAATAGCCCGCCCCTCGTCCTCCATCACGCATTCGTCATCAAACTGCGCGCCGACCCCACACTGCTCCCTCTCGACACCTCATCCACTTTCCGTCTCAATCTCCTCCCATGTCTACCCCCGTCGAAATCCGCAACAGCGGCTCCAGCAACACGTTCGCAATCATCGCGCCGTTTGTCGGCGCTGCTGTCGCCGGGGTGCTGGCGTTTCGGGCGCTTTCGTCCGACAGCGCGCGCGGGCCGGTGTTCCTGCTCATTGTGTTCGCCGTGGGCTGCCTCGGCTGGGGGCTGTTCAAGGCGAGCAGCGGGTTCGACAGCGGGGTTCAGGTGACGCTGGATTCCAGGGGCTTTCGCGACAAGCGCGCCGGCGATGTGCTGGTGCCCTGGGAGACGGTGCGCAGCGCCGGGCTGGTGCATGGCAACCATGGCGGGCCGACGCTGGTGAATTTCGAGCTGACGGGCAAGCTGCCCGAGGCGATCAAATATTCCAATGCCAATGCGCTCAACCTGATGCTGCCGGGGGGTGGCAATACGGTGCATATGGAGATGTCGTCGCTCGATATTTCGGAAGGCGACATGATGGCGGCGATCCGGAGGCTGGCGCCTCATGTGAAGGTTGGCCGGTAGAACTGGTTTGGGGTGCTTGAAGCTGGGGTTTGTGCTTCGAGGGGTGCTGTTGTCTTGGCTTTTGCCAATCACAAACGTTGCAGAAAAGCGCCGGCGTTGCGGCCAGCGTCTTTCTCCCCGTTCACGGCAGGGCAATCGCATATGAAACTTCCCGAAGGTTTGCCCGGCACGTACCCCCACCCCTAACCCCTCCCCACAAGGGGGAGGGAGAGTCGCGCCGGCGCTGAACTCGGCAAACTGTAGAAGTTCGACGCCAAAGCGTAGCGCGGCAGCGTTCCCTCCCCCTTGTGGGGAGGGTTAGGCGGGGGTTCCTCTTCGTAAAAACTCATATGCGATTGCCCTGCCGTTCACGGGGAGAAATGCCCGGCAGGGCAATGAGGGGCGGCGCCGACCTCGGCTAGGAGACCGTTAACACGTCACAGCAGAGGCCCGCCCGAGTTATCAAGACTCAATCCAAACCTTCTCAAAGTGCTGCTCCAGCGCCTGGTGCTGTTCGCAGCCCTCGACCCCCTTGCGGTAGGTCCGGTAGACCGAGCGCCAGTAGGGTTGGATGATGATGCCGCTCTCGCGCAGATTCTTCTCGATGCCGGCCATGATCTCCTTGCGGGCCTTGGCGTCGGGGGTGGCGAGCGCCTTGTCGAGGAGGTCGTCGAACTCCTTCGAGGCGTAGGCGCTTTCGTTCCAGGCGGCGCCCGATTTGTAGGCGAGCGCCAGCACCTGGACGCCCAGCGGCCGTCCCAGCCATTCGGTGCAGGAGAAGGGGTATTTGCTCCAGTCGTTCCAGAAGGTGGCGGCGGGCAGCACGGTGCGCTTGATCTTGAGGCCGGCCTCGCGCATCTGCGCCGAGATGGCGTCGGCGGTGCTCTTCTGCCATTCGACGTCGACCGAGATGAGTTCGTACTCATGGTCCGGCTTGCCGGATTCGGTCAGCAGCTTCTTCGCCGCCTCCACGTCGCGTTTCGCGGGGCCGATATCGGCATATTCGGGGTGCATGGGACCGACATGGTGGTTGTCGGCGGGTTTTCCCCTCCCGTCGAGGCCGAGCTTGAGCACCGCGGCATTGTCGACGGCGAGCTGGGCGGCGCGGCGCAGCTTGACGTCCTGATAGGGCGCGTTGCCGACATTGAAGCGGGCGACGATGGTGGAGCCGGTTGCGATCTCGGAATTCTTCAGCCCCATCTTGTCGGTCTGCGAGACGGCGTCGGAGGCGGTTTCATGGTCGGTGTCGATCTCGCCGGATTCGAAGGCCGACAGCATGGCGTTGGGGTCGGAGCCGTAGTCGATCCACTGGATGCCGTCGAGGTAGAAGTCGCCCTTCCACCACGGCTTGTCCTTGCGTTTCACTTCGGCGCTCGTTTCGGCGTCCCATTTCACCAGCTCGCAGGGGCCGGTGGTGATCGCCAGCGCCTTCATGGGGTCGCCGTCACCCTCATAAGAGCGGTGCATGATCAGCGCGGGATAGTCGGCCATGCCGGCGATGAGCGAAATGTCCGGCTTCGGCAGGTTGAGTTTTATCGTGTAGTCGTCGACCTTCTCGATGCCGCCGTCGACCATTTTCTTGGTGTCGGCATTGACCAGCGCGCCCATGCGCGCGGCGACCGAATTGCCGGCGACGCCAGCCTCGCACCAGCGGTTGAGGTTGTGGACGACATCATCGGCGTTGAAGGTGTCGCCGTTCGACCAGGTGATGCCCTTGCGCACATGCAGCGTGAGCGTTTTGGCGTCGTCGCTCATCTCCCATTTTTCGAGCAGCCAGGGCTCGAACGAGAAATCGGTGTTCCAGCGCACCAGATATTCGTTGCAGTGGCGGGCGACGTTGGACATTTCGACGCCGTCGAAGGTGCGCGGGTCCTTGAAACCCTTGACGTTCATGGCGACGCGCAAGGTGCCGCCCCTTTTGGGCTCGGCGGCGCGGGCAGGCATCGCGGCGATGCCGCCCAGGGCGAAGGCGCCGGCGGCGCTGACGCCGAGGCCGGCCATCAGCGCCAGATATTCGCGCCGGCTGATGCCGCCGGTTTTGAAATCGTCGGCGACGGGCCCGGCCCGCGGGTGCAGTTTGCGGTCGGTCAGCATGAATTTCATCGTCGTTCCCTCTTTTGTTGGGCGTCCCGACGAATCGCCAACGCGGGGGCGGCTGCGACCGCCGGGACGCCTTTGCCTGAAGGCGCGATGATAGGGCTGGGTGACGTCGGGGAGTGTTCGGGAATCCGCAGGAGTTGTGCGGTGCTCCGCAGGGGGGCGAGCCGCTCGCGACTTCGTCATCCACGGGCGGAGCAGCCGCGTAGCGGCGTCGCGGAGACCCGAGGATCCATGCCGCGACCTTGCCGACGGGCGCAGCGGAGCAGAATTCTGGACCGTGACCGCAGCTTCGGAGTCCCGGCATGGATCCTCGGGTCTGCGCCGCGTCGCTTCGCTCCTTGCTCCGCCCGTGGATGACGAAGTCGAGGGGAAGGCGCCCAACAAAAAACCCGGCGCGAGGCCGGGTTCTTCGTCAAATCCTATAAGCCCGAAATCAGCTGACCTGGACCTTCGAGGACGCGGCCTGGTCCTCGGCGATCTTCTGCTGGAACATCTGCGCGAAATCGATCGGGTCGAGCATCAGCGGCGGGAAGCCGCCATTGCGGGTCGCTTCGGCGATGATCTGGCGGGCGAAGGGGAACAGCAAGCGCGGGCATTCGATGAACAGGATCGGCAGCATGTGCTCCTGCGGGAAGCCCGAAATGGCGAAGACGCCGCCATAGACCAGCTCGACGTTGAACAGCACTTCCTGGTCGAAGGAAGCCTTGGCGTTCAGCGTCAGATTGACGTCGAACTGCTTGTCGGAGAGCGGGTTGGCGTTGACGTTGACGTTGATGGCGATGCCGGGCGCCTTGTCGCGGCCGCGCAGCGAGTTCGGCGCGCCGGGGCTCTCGAAGGACAGGTCCTTCACATACTGGGCCAGGACGTTGAGCGAAGGCTGCTGCCCCGCATTGCCGTTTCCGTTGGCGCCGACCGGCGCGTCATCATTGCTGGCCATGAGCCTTTTCCTTTTGCCTGGGCAGCGTTGCTGACCGAATTGAAATCGGGCGTTCGCTACCATGGCCGGCATGACAAGACAAGGTTTGCCACCTTGCTTCTCACCTCGTCATTCCAGGCCGAAGCAGCCGCGCAGCGGCGTCGCGGAGACCCTGGGATCCATGCCGCGACCGTGGCCAAGGAATACGGCGGCTCAATGCTCATAACGATGCGGCTGGGTGATCATCCTCCACCGCAGCGGTGCTGAGGTCGCGGCATGGATCGAAGCGTCGGATGGCCGACCTAGTCGTCCTTCAGGCGCCGCCATGGCGAATTGTGATCGGGACCGCGCTTGAAATCGTCCTCGCGCGAATAGTCGCCGTCGTCGAGGTCGATGACCTTGTCGCGCGGGCGGCCGCGAAAACCGCCGGCGGAGAAATCGGTGGCCACCACGATGCGGCCCTTGAAGCAGCTCCAGGCGAAGTCGCGCACCGGCGGCAGGAACAGCATCAGGCCGATAATGTCCGTGATGAAACCCGGGATGATCAAGAGGATCGCCGCCACCACGATCATGGCGCCATGCGCCAGCTGGCGGCTGGGATCATGGCCGGCATCCATCTCGGTGCGGATGCGGGTCATGACGCCGAAACCCTGGTGGCGGAGCAAAAGCACGCCGGCGATGCTCGAGGCCAGCACAAGGCCGACCGTCGCCAGCGCGCCGACCTCACGGCCGACGATGACGAAACCGGCGATTTCCAGCAGCGGGAGCGCGAGGAGGAAGAGGGGAAGCAGCGAAATGCGCAAGTCTTTACCGACCATTCGATTGTTTTGCCCGCTGGCGACCAATCGCCGCTGGCACGGAGGCTGTTAGATAGGTATGCCTGCCTTTGATTTGAATGATTGCACCTTGCGTTCTATATGCTTTGAATGTTGAACGCTATGCGACCGCGGCCTGTTGGCCGGATGGTCCGGCCTAGAGGCAGGGATTGATTGGCGGAAGATATGGGCTTCTTCGACTTCGGCACGATTTTCTTCCTGATCGCGGCGGTGGTGATCTTCTTCCAGCTGCGCAACGTGCTGGGCCGTCGGACCGGTAGCGAGCGGCCGCCCTTCGACCCCTACACGGCGGCGCGCACCGACAAGGACGCCACCCAGAAACCCGAGAATGTCGTTTCGCTGCCGCGCAAGCGGCTGCCGGGCGAACCGGCGCCGGCCGACGCCTATACGGCGATCGACGCCTTCGCCAAGCCCGACACCGATCTCAACAAGGGCCTGCGCACGATCAAGGACAATGATCCGTCCTTCGACCCGAAGGGCTTCGTCGACGGCGCCAAGATGGCCTATGAGATGATCGTCATGGCCTATGCCGACGGCGACCGCAAAACGCTGAAGAACCTTCTGTCGCGTGAAGTCTATGACGGTTTCGTCGCCGCGATAGGCGAACGCGAGGCCAAGTCGGAAAAGATCCAGTCCTCTTTCGTCGGCATCGACAAGGCCGATATCGTCTCGGCCGAGATGAAGGGCGGCGAGGCGCATGTGACGCTGCGCATCATCAGCGAGCTGATTTCGGCGACGCGCGACAAGGCGGGCGCGGTCATCGACGGCGATCCGGAAACCGTGGCCGAGGTCAAGGATGTCTGGACCTTCGCCCGCGACACGCGCTCGCGCGATCCGAACTGGAAGCTCGTCGCCACCGAAGAAGAAGACTGAGTCCCGATGCATGTCGCCCAAAAGTGCGAAGCGGTTTTGGGACAACGACTTGCATCAAAACCAAGCCTCGAAGCGCGTCGCATGACCCTTTTCGAACACGACGCGCTTTAAGGCGACGGGGCTCCGGTGTCGCTATCGCCTCTCTTCATCGAAAAATCCTTTGACGACCTGCCCGGCTGGGGCGACGACGACCACCTGCTGGCCTTCGAGGCTTTTCGCCGTTCCGCCTTCCATGCGCCGGTAAAACCCTATCGCAGCGGCGCGCTCGGCGTCGATTTCGGCGCCTTCGCGGCGGCTTATGTGGCGGCGCGCACCGCACCGCCCGTGAACCGGCCGGAGGCGCGGACTTTCTTCGAGCGCCATTTCGTGCCGATGCTGGTGCGGCCCGACACCGGCGCCGGCCTCGTCACCGGCTTCTACGAACCGCAAGTCGAGGCGTCGCCGGTGCGCACGGAGCGGTTTGCCGTGCCGCTGCTGTCGCGCCCGGCCGATCTCGTCGATGTCGACGACGCCAACCGGCCGCAGGGGATGGATGCCTATCTCGCCTTCGCACGCCGCACGGCGGACGGACCGGTCGAGTATTTCGACCGTGGCGCGATCGAGCGCGGGGCGCTTCAGGGCCAAGGGCTGGAAATCGCCTGGCTGGCCGACAAGGTCGACGCCTTCTTCATCCATGTGCAAGGCGCCGCACGGCTGGCGATGACCGATGGCCGGCTCCGCCGCGTCACCTACGCGGCCAAATCTGGCCAGCGTTTCACCGGGCCGGGCAAGATCCTGAGCGAACTGGGCGAAATCCCGCTGGCGCAAGTGACGATGCAGTCGATCCGCGCCTGGTTCAAGGCGCATCCCGGGCGCATCGACGAGATCCTGTGGCAGAACCGCTCCTACATCTTCTTCCGCGAAGCCGATGTCGAGGACGCGGCTCTCGGCCCGATCGCCGCCGCCAAGGTGCCGCTGACGCCGGGCCGTTCCGTCGCCGTCGACCGGCTGCTGCACACATTCGGCACGCCCTTCCACATCGACGCGCCGACGCTCACCGCCTTTGACAAGAGACCGTTCCGGCGGCTGATGATCGCGCAGGACACCGGCTCGGCCATCACCGGGCCGGCGCGGGGCGATCTCTTCGCCGGCTCCGGCGACGCGGCCGGCGAGATCGCCGGCGTGGTGCGCAACGCCGCCGATTTCTACGCGCTGGTGCCGCGCCCGCTGGTCGGGGGCGCCGGATGAGCAAGCGTCCGGACAAGCTCAGCGAGGATGACCGGGTGCTGTGGAACCTGGTGGCGCGCACGGCCAAGCCGCTGAAGGGCAGGGCGGCCGTCGACATTCCCGATATCGCGGCCGACGCCGTGCCGACATCGCCGCAAGCGGCGCAGCCCGCCGCCAATGCGCCGGGCGCGGCAAAGCCGAAGGCGCAGCATGTCACGCATCGCCTCGACGAGCCGACGCTGGACAAATTGTCGAAGGGCCGGCTGCCGATCGAGGGCCGCGTCGACCTGCATGGGATGACGCAGGACGAGGCCTATTCGCTGCTGTTCTCGTTCCTGCACCGGGCGCATGCCGGCGGCATCCGCTATGTCCTGGTCATCACCGGCAAGGGGTCGTCCTCCGGCGGCGACGGCGTGCTGCGGCGCGCCGTGCCGGCCTGGCTGTCGACGCCGGCATTCCGGCCGCTGGTCTCCAGCCACGACCATGCCGCCCGCAACCATGGCGGCTCGGGCGCGCTCTACATCCGGCTGCGGCGGGTGCGCTCATGAAAGCTGAAGCCGTGAGGCCGAGCGCATGACACCGTTCGGCGAGCGGCTGCGGGCGCTTCGCGCCGAGCGCGGCGTCACCCAGAAGGACATGGCGGCGGCGATCGGCATCAGCGCCGCCTATCTGTCGGCGCTCGAGCATGGCAGGCGCGGCGCGCCGACCTGGACGCTGATCCAGAAGATCATCGGCTATTTCAACATCATCTGGGACGACGCCGAGGAGCTGGCGCGGCTGGCCGAAGCCTCGCATCCGCGCGTGAAGCTCAACACGTCGGGTCTCAACCCCGCCGCCACCGAGCTCGCCAATCTTCTGGCCGAGAACATCGAAAAGCTCGACGAAGCGGAGCTGCGCCGCATCACCGCCTCGATCCGCGCGGCGCTGGGCCGGCTGAAGTAACCGGTTTTATCCGGATTCCGCGACGGCCGGGCGGCCGCTTGGTCGCAAAACAGTGCCCGCCGGCATTGGCCAGCGGGCAGCTGTGGCGAGATCAGTTCTTGCCGGCCGTGCTGCCGTTGGGGTTGCCGCCGTTGGTGCCCGGGCGGTCATGGTCGCCACGGCCACTGTTTCCACCACCCAGGCAGTCCGACGCGCCGGCAGTGCCACAACAGCGGCCGGCCCAGAGGTCATTGAGGTTGGTATGGGCGCAGCTGACCGTCTGGTCGGCCATCGCGGATCCGCCCAGGGCCGATACGGCGGCGACGGCGAGAAGGGTGTTTCGCAGAAAAGCAGTCATTTGAAGTCTCCATGATTGGGTTTCGTCATTCACGGCTGTGTGTCGCCGGGCGAACGAAAATGGTTCACGGAGAGATGGAGAAAATTTTCGGGAGAGATGCGCGAGGTGCGTTCGCGACGCCTCGCAACGGAGCGGGCAGCGGAGATCTACGAGATCGGCGGAGCCTCCTCACTTTCGTCATCCACGGGCGTAGCGGGAGCGAAGCGGACGCGCAGACCCGAGGATCCATGCCGGGACCTGCGAGCGCCGCAACAGTGAAGAATGTAGCGATGCTCGGATGAAGATGGCCGGCGCCTCTTTCTGCGCCGCTGTGTTCTATGTTGGCGTCACGGCATGGATCCTAGGGTCTGCGCGCGTCGCTGCGCTCCTTGCTCCGCCCTAGGATAACGAAGCGCTGGGGGTGGCGCTGCCCTAATCGAGCCGCGGCCCAACCCTTACTCGACCGATCCCACCAGGACCTGCTGGCCGCCGCGGATCGAGACCCAGCGGCCTGTGTTGTCGATCGCCTGCCGCTTGAGGAAGCGGTAGCCGGTCTGGTCCCAGGCCCTGACCTTGTCGGTCAGGTTGTCGAGCACGTAGTCGCCCTTGTCGGTGCGCACGGTCAGCACCGAATGCCCCTCACCATCGGGCTTGCGCACCACGGTGATGAGAAGATCGGCAAGCGAGATGCCCGAGCGGGACAGCTGGCGCCGCTTTTCCAGAACATAGTCCTCGCAGTCGCCGACGCCCTTGTCGGGATAGGCCCAGACCTCGTCCTTGCCGTATATGTCCATGTCGCTCATCGGCTTGACGGCGGCGTTGACCCTGGCGGTGACATTGATGAGCTTGCGCATCAGCCCGTCGGTCATCCTGGCCGGTGCCAGATTGCTCGGACGGATCGAGCATTCGCCGGGGTGCAGCTTGCAGAAATCATAGTGGCCGATCGGCTGCGAGGTGATGCCCCCGGTCGCCATCGCTCCGGCAGCCAAAGCCGGTGCCATCCAGCCTCCCGTGGCTGCCAGACCGGCCGCAGCCACGCACACGCGCAGCCTTCTCGCCATTGTTGAGGAATTCATTGTCCCCGCTCACCCTGTTGTTAACGAAACGTTAAGGGCGATTGACAGTCCGTGTCAATTACGAGGACAGGCTGATTTGCAGCATGGTTACCCGCGGGGAGGGACAGCGGCACTTGTGCAACAGAATCGGCCCTGAAGCCGATTTTGTCGCGGAATTGCCTATCGCTTGGCGGTGCGGACCAGCTTCGGCTTCACCGCGACGCGGTTCTGGCGGCCATAGCTGGTGATGAAGTCGACGATGCGCGGCACGATCTCGGAGCGGAAGCGCGAGCCATTGAAGACGCCGTAATGGCCAACCGCCGGCTGCATGTAATGGGCCTTCTTGTCGGCCGGAATGTTGACGCACAGATCCTGCGCCGCCTTGGTCTGGCCGAGACCCGATATGTCGTCATTCTCGCCCTCGACCGTGAACAGGGCGACGTTGCGGATGACCGACGGGTCGATACGGGTGCCGCGATGCGTCATCTCGCCCTTGGGCAGGGCATGGCGAACGAAGACGGTATCGACGGTCTGCAAATAGAACTCCGCCGTCAGGTCCATGACCGCCAGATATTCGTCATAGAAGTCGCGGTGCTTCTCGGCGTTGTCGCCATCGTGCTTCACAAGGTGCATGAAGAAGTCCTTGTGGGCGATGATGTGGCGGTCGAGGTTCATGCTCATGAAGCCCGACAGCTGCAGGAAGCCCGGATAGACCTCGCGGCCGAAGCCCGGCACCGGCCACGGCGCGCGCATGACGACATTGTCGCGGAACCAGTCGATGCCCTTTTCCTCGGCCAGGAGATTGACCGCGGTCGGGTTGCGGCGGGTGTCGATCGGCCCGCCCATCAGGGTCATGGTCGAGGGCACGAAGGGATCGCCCTTCGCCTCCATCAGCGCCACCGCCGCCAGAACCGGCACGGAAGGCTGGCACACCGCCATCACATGGGTGTCAGGCCCCAGCGCATGGAACATGTCGACGATGTAATCGATATAGTCGTCGAGATCGAAACTGCCGTCGGCCATCGGCACCATGCGGGCATCGACCCAGTCGGTGATGTGGACATCGGCGTAGGGCAGCATGGCTTCCACCGTGCCGCGCAGCAGCGTGGCATAATGGCCCGACATCGGCGCCACGATCAGAAGCTTCGGATCCGGCTTGCGGCCGGCGGGCACCGCGCGTTCGAAGCGGACGAGATTGCAGAACGGCTTCGACCAGACGGTCTTTTCGGTGACCTCGACGCTCTTCCAGTCGACGACGGTCTTGTCGAGGCCGAAGGCCGGCTTGCCATAGCGGCGCGTGGTGCGTTCGAACAGTTCGGCACCCGCGGCGACCGAACGGCCCCAGGGCGTGTGCGAAATCGGATTGAGCGGGTTGGAGTAGAACATCCGCACCGCGTCGGCATAGAGCCGGGCCGGCTGCAGCGCCGCATGGTTCAATTCATAGAGCTGATAGAACATCGACAACCCCGCTGCTGCCTGCGACCGAAGGGACGACGAGCAGCGCCGAGCCTCAAATGTCTCGCGGCGAAGTTAACAACTAATTGCTGCGATGCAATACGTCACGTGGCGTGACCAATGGTTCTTTCGTCCAAAGGCTTGCAAATCCGCCCGGAATGGCGGAGCCGGCTCAGTGTGCGCTGCCGAAATGTGTAGGAAATATGTCGGGCAGCCGGACACCCGACCATGATCCCGAAAACTGGTTTGGGTTTTCGAAGGAGATCATGGTCCGGGGATAATCACATCAAACGCGTGCCATGCAGACCGAGGTGTGGCCGGAACCGATGAAGCCGAGCTGGCCGGCGGCGCCCTTCGACAGGTCGAGCACGCGTCCGCGAATGAACGGGCCGCGATCATTGATGCGCACGATGACGCTTTTACCATTGTTCTGGTTGGTAACCCGCAATTTGGTGCCGAATGGCAAGGTGCGGTGGGCGGCGGTCATCGCCGACGGGTTCATGCGCTCGCCCGATGCGGTTTTCGAGTGCAGCGCGTACCAGGAGGCGCGGCCGCACTGGCCGGCGGCGGCGGTCGCCGAAGTGGCGGAAGCGCCGACCATCAGGCCAGCAGCGATCGTTACCGCGACAAGCGCGGTCTGGTTTAGGTTCTTCATCTTTAAGGGGTGGCTCCGTTTTTGACAGACCCCAGCCGTTAGGTGCCGAATAAGGCAGGAAATGCGGCAGTGATCTGTCAGTTCCGTGGCGAGATCACACGTTTGGAGTCACCAGGTAACAGTCTGTCAGGGATATTCCGGCGCAATTTGATCCATTTTCGATGATCTCCGGGCCGATATCCGAGATCGTTTTGACAAGATACCGGATTAATATCCAAGTAGATTCCGAGGTGATTGTGCCACTTCCTTTGGCTCTTTCATCACGGTCACGACACGGCCAACGATCGACTTGAAAAGCGAGATCCGTCAATGAGACTGACCAAAAATCTGCTGGCCTTGATTGTGCTGGCCATCGGTGCGCTGTGGTTGCTGCAAGGCATCGGCGTGGTCGGCGGCAGCTTCATGACCGGCCAGCCGCAATGGTTCTATATCGGCATCGTGACTATGCTGGTCGGCCTGGCCGGGCTGGTGTGGGCGAACCGGTAGGGGGTGTCGCTAGACGAGCGTGGGCGCGCCCCGCTGTCCCGCCGACGTCTCAGGGTTCGTCTTGCCCCAAGCCCTAACCGAACAGCCGGTCCAATATCGTGCCCTCAAGCCGGGCGAGCTCGGCGGAACCGCGCCGGCGCGGCCTTTCCACCGGCACATCCAGATCGAGCGCGATCTTGCCGGCGCTGATCACGACCACCCGGTCGGCGAGCGCGACCGCTTCGGCGACATCGTGCGTGACCAGCACGGCGGTGAATTTCTGGGCGAGCCAGATGCGCTCCAGCAATTGCTGCATCTCGATGCGGGTCAGCGCGTCGAGCGCGCCGAGCGGCTCGTCGAGCGCCAGGATCTGCGGGTGGCCGACCAGCGCGCGTGCCAGCGCCACGCGCTGCTTCTGGCCGCCGGACAGCACCGAGGGCCATTCGTCAGCACGATCGGCGAGGCCAACCTCGGAGAGGATATCGAGAGCGCGCTGTGTTGCGTCCGCGCCGGAAGCGATGCCGGTCAGCCCGACCTCGACATTTTTCACCACGCTGGCCCAGGGCAGCAGACGCGGCTCCTGGAACATGAACCGGGTGCGGCTGTGGCCCTCTTCCCCGGCGCCCAGCGTCAGCGATCCCGATGTCGGCCGGTCGAGCCCCGCCAGCAACCGGAGCAGCGTGCTCTTGCCGCAGCCGCTCTTACCGATGACGGCGACGAACTGCCCGGCCGGCACCTCGAGATCGATGCCGTCGAGCACGATCTTGTCGCCAAAGCGCTTTCCCACGCCCTTGAAGGCGAAGGCGCGCCGTCCTTCGACCGCTATGGCCGGGCGCGCCGGCGCCGGCGTGGCGATGAAGGATCGGGCGGCGGTCAGGCTGGCAGCGGTCATCGACAGCATCTCATCCGTTCTGGAAAGCCGGATGCCAGCCGAGCGACAGCCGCTCGAGCAGGCGGGCGAAGCTGTCGGCGAGCTTGCCGAGCAGCGCGTAGATCAGGATCGACAGCACGACGACATCGATCAGCAGGAATTCGCGCGCCTGCATGGCCATGTAGCCGAGGCCGGAACTGGCCGAGATGGTTTCGGCGACGATCAGTGTCAGCCACATGATGCCCAGGGCATAACGCAGGCCGACGAAGATCGCCGGCAGCGCGCCGGGCAGGATAACGCGAAAGAACAGCGCGCGCCGGTCCATGCCGTAGACGCGGCCCATCTCGACCAGCTGCGGGTCGACGCTCTGGATGCCGAGCAGCGTGTTGACGTAGATCGGAAAGAACACGCCAAGCGCCACCAGGAACAGTTTTGCCTCCTCGTCGATGCCGAACCACAGGATGACGAGCGGGATCAGCGCCAGATGCGGAATGTTGCGGATCATCTGCAGCGTGGTGTCGGTCAGGCCGCGGCTGAGCCGCGACAGGCCGTTGGCAAGGCCAAGCGCGAATCCGATCGAGCCGCCGATGGCAAAGCCGCCAAGAGCGCGTGCCGTGGAAACACCGATGTTGCGGATCAGCTCACCCGACAGCGTCAGCCGCCAGAAAGCCTCGGCAACGGCGCTTGGCGCCGGCAGCACATTGGCCGGCATGACGCCCGCGCGCGACGCGGCTTCCCAGCCGGCAATCACCAGAACCGGCAACACCCAGCCGATGGCGTTTGCGTGGAGGCGCGCGGAAAAGCTCATGAAGAGGCCTGCAAGCGGGCGGCACCATGGAAGCCGACCGAGAATTCATTGGCGATGTCCTGGTGCGCCCGCTGCCGCCTGGTGCCAAGCCCAAGGCGTGGGAACAGAAGCTCGGCGACGCGGTAGGCTTCTTCCAGATGCGGATAACCGGAGCCGATGATGGTATCGATGCCGATCGCCTGGTATTCGCGGATCCGCTCGGCGACCTGCCCGGGCGTGCCGACCAGCGCGGTGCCGGCGCCGCCGCGCACCAGGCCGACGCCTGCCCACAGATTGGGCGAGACGACCAGCTTGTCGCGACGGCCGCCATGCAGCTCGGCCATGCGCCGCTGGCCGACCGAGTCCATCTGGTTGAGGAAACGCGCCTGCGCATTCTCGATCTGGGCGTCGGTGACGTGGCTGATCAGCCGCTCGGCGGCGCGCCAGGCCTCGTCCTCGGTTTCGCGCACGATGAAATGCAGCCGGATGCCGAAACGCAGTTTTCTGCCACGCAGGGCTGCCTTTTTGCGCGCAGAAGCGAGCTTCTCGGCCACCTGTGCCGGCGGCTCGCCCCAGGTCAGGTACATGTCGACGAGGTCGGCGGCGAGATCCTGGCCGGCGTCGGACGAGCCGCCGAAATAGAGCGGCGGCCGTTCCTGCAACGGCAAAAGGTCGAGGCGGCCATTCTCGACGCGGTAATATTTGCCGTCGAAATTGACGCGCTCGCCGGATACCAGGCCGCGCCAGATGGTGAGGAATTCCTGCGCCTGGGCGTAGCGCTCGTCATGCGGCAGGAAGACGCCGTCGCCGGCGAGCTCGGTCGGATTGCCGCCGACCACCACATTGAGCAACAGCCGGCCATTGCTCAGCCGATCGAGTGCCGCGGTCTGGCGCGCGGCGAAGGTCGGCAGCGTCACACCGGGCCGCAGCGCGACCAGGAATTTGAGTTTTTCGGTGAGCGTCGCAAGTCCTGTCGCGGTGATCCAGGAATCCTCGCAATTCTGACCGGTCGGCAGCAGCACGCCGGGAAAGCCGAGCCGGTCGACCGCCTGCGCGATCTCCTTGAAATACCCGAACTCCGGCGGCCGCTGCTGTTGCTCGGAACCAAGATAGGAACCGTCGCCATGGGTCGGGATGAACCAGAAGAAATCGAGCGGCGCGGTGCCGGCCGGTGTGGTCATGTCTGGCGCAGTCACGGGCGGATCTCCTGGAGATATCGGCGGAAACGACAAAGGCGCCGGACGTTCCCGCCCGGCGCCGTGCGAGAAAATCAGTTGCCCGGCGCGGTCCACACCGCGTCGGAGATCCGAACCGCCTTCGGGATCAGGCCGAGCTTGTAGAAGCGGTCGGCTGTCGCCTGCTGGCCGGCGGTGATCTCGTCGGTGATCGGAAAGATGCCGAATTTGGTGCGGTTGGCGGCAATCGTCTGTGCGTCGAGCGGCACGCCGGTCACCTCATGCAGCGCCTCGGCCACCTTGTCGCGGTTCTGGTCCGCCCATTTCGCCGCCTCGCCGAGAGCGGCGATCGTCGTGGTGATGATCTCGGGATGCGCCTTGGCGAAATCCTTGTTGGCGAGGAAATAGGTGTTGACCTTGAGCACTTCGCTGGAGCGGGCCAGAACACGCGGCTGATAACGCGTTTCGGCGATTGCGAAGAAGGGATCCCAGACCGCCCAGGCATCGATCTGGTCGCTGGCGAAGGCGGCGGCGGCATCGGCGGGGCTGAGATAGACCGGCGTGACCTGATCGAAGGGGATGCCTGCCTTTTCCAGCGCGGCGACCAGCAGATTATGCGCACTGGTGCCCTTGCCGACGCCGACGCGCTTGCCCTTAAGGTCGGCGACCGACTGGACCGGCGACGCCGGCTTGACGAAGATCGCCTCGCCGTCGCCATTGGACGGCAGTGCCGCCGCGTAGACAATGTTGGCGCCCGCCGACTGGCCGAAGATCGGCGGCGCGTCGCCGGTCCAGCCGGCGTCGATGGCGCCGACATTGAGCGCCTCGACCAGTGGCGGGCCAGCGGTGAATTCGACCCATTTGACGGTGACGCCCTTGTCGCCCAGCGCCTTTTCGATGACCTGCTGCTGCCGGGCGATCACCGGCAGGCCGGTTTTCTGATAGCCGATGCTGAACTGCTTCAGCTCCTGCGCCGCGGCGCCGAACGACAGGATGACCGTCGCGGCCACAAGGCCGATGCCGAAAGCGCGCCTCGTCAAATTGAACATGATCCCTCTCCTTCGTTGCGGATCGGCGCCGGGACCATGTCCTCGCCGGTTGGAAGAGAGATCAGGCTAGGTAGTTCTATAAATTTAGTAGAGGAACGATTTTGCGAGATGAGGTTGGAGGGCGGAATGGTTTTTCAGCCGCTTGGTCAAGCGGCGGCGGCCGTTGCTAGTCTCTTTCTCCCCGTTCACGGGGAGAAATGCCCGGCAGGGCAATGAGGGGCAGCGCCGGCATTGGACTGGTAGCCTGCAGCATTAACTTGGACCCGTATTCGCCGGACCTCGATTGCATACCTAGGTCTGCGCCGCCCCTCACCTGCCTGCCGGCATCTCTCCCCGTAAACGGAGCGAGGGGCGCTCTGTCCATGGTTTCGCCAGTCACTGCGACCAGTACTGCCAGGCCCAGTAGAAGCTCTCGTCGCGCGGCGGCAGGCGGTCGCGCCCGGCCTGGAACGGGACCGGTGCCGGCGATCGCGGGGTGTCCTCCTTCGTCGCCTTGCGGTCGGAGGCAAGGCCCAGCAGCCAGTTGCCGAAATGGGCGAACAGCACGGCGGTGGAATGGGTCATGGTCATTCTCTCCTGCACTTGCGGTTGGTCACTCCCGTCCCGCCCACGGGACGAGCGCGCGCTCGATCCTGCGGATGGTGAATTCGAGCACGAAGGCTATGGCCGCGATCACCAGGATGCCCATGATCACCACGTCGGTGACCAGGAACTGGGCCGCGGACTGGATCATGAAGCCAAGTCCGCGCGTCGCCGCGACCAGTTCGGCCGCGACCAGCGTCGACCAGCCGGCACCGAGCGCGATGCGCAGTCCGGTCAGGATCGAGGGCAGCGCGCTGGGCAGGATCACGTGGCGGACCACCTGGCGCCTTGTCGCGCCAAGCGAACGCGCCGCGTTGATGCGCTCCTGCGAGACGCCGCGAACGCCCGAGGCGGTGGACAATGCCACCGGCGCCAGCATGGCGATGGCGATCACCAGGATCTTCGACGGCTCGCCGATGCCGAACCAGATGATGACCAGCGGCAAATAGGCGAGCGGCGGGATCGGCCGCAGGAATTCCAGCAGCGGATCGAAAATGCCGCGTCCGACAGTGCTGACGCCGATGGCGAGACCCACCGGCACACCGACGAGGATCGCCGCGACGAGTGCTGCGAACACGCGGCCGAGACTGGCGACGACATGCTGCAGCAGCGTCGCGTCGACGAAACCATCCCTGATGACGACAATGAATTTGTTCCAGACGGCGACCGGCGAGGGCAGGAATACCGGCGACACCAGCTGCAGGCGGGCCGACAGCGCCCACGCCGCCAGCGCCACCAGTATGGTGACCGCGCTGACCATGCGCGCCGAAACGCCCCTGCGTTTCGGGCTTGGCCGCGACCACGGCACCGACAGGCCGTCGGCCTCTTCGGTCCTCGGGGCGGGGCGTTCGGTGTAGGAGGAAATGGTCATGCCGCCTCTCCCTCGAAGATCGCGTCGGTCAGTTCGCCGCGCGCCGCAGCGAAGGCGGGATCGGCCTTGATCGCGCGGATGGCCTCGCCCGAGGCGTAGCGCCTGGAGAAGCCGGGTTCGAAAGTGCGCACCACGCGGCCGGGGCCGGGCGCCAGCACGACGATGCGGGTGGCGAGCACCAGCGCCTCCTCGATGCCGTGGGTGACCATCAGCACGCCGGCATGGCTTGCCGTCCAGAGATCGAGCAGTGTCGTCTGCATGCGCTCGCGCGTCAGCGCATCGAGCGCGCCGAGCGGCTCGTCGAGCAGCAGGAATTGCGGTTCGGCGGCAAGCGCGCGGGCAAGGCCGACACGCTGTCGCATGCCGCCGGAAAGCTCCCAGATGCGCTTGTCGCCGGCACGCTCAAGCTTCACCAGCGCTAGAAGCTCGTCAGCGCGGCGCGCCCGCTCGGCCGGCTTGACACCGCGCAGGCGCAGCGCGAAGGCAACGTTCTCGCGCGCCGTCAACCAGGGAAACAGCGCATCGTTCTGGAACACCACGGCGCGATCCGAACCAGGTGCCGTGATCGGCTGGCCGTTGATCGTGGCCGTGCCGCGCGAAGGCGCGACGAGGCCGGCGGCGACATTGAGCAGCGAGGTCTTGCCGCAACCGGAGCGGCCGACAAGGACGACGAAATCATCCTTGGCGATGTCGATCGACACCCGCTCGACGGCGGGTGCCGGCTGGCCCTCATAATGGATCGAGACTTTGTCGAGCACGAGATGCGGCATGGGGGCCTCTCAGAGCATGATCCCGAAAAGTGGCGTCCGGTTTTCGCGGACGGTTTCCGTTTGTCCAGAGATCATGCTCAAACGAATGGGAAATCCGACTGCCCCGGAACGGCTCCTCGTCAGCAGGTCCGGGGCAGGCAGCACGCGGCGTCAGGGAAGGAGCGCGCGAGCCATTTGAGCGCCGCCGCGTGCCCGTCAGGACATGCGGGGACGCCTCAGCACTGGTTTCAGTTCGAGGCCAGCGCCTCGGTGACGTATTTCGATGTCACGTATTTCGAGTAGTCCGGAAGCACGGCGTCGACCTTGCCCTGCTCCTTGAGGAAGGCGGATGCCGCCGCGACCGCCTTGACCGTGCCGCCGCCGAGGAACTTGTCGGAGGCCTGCTCCTCGAGCGTCGGGAAGACGTAGCCCTTCAACAATTCGGGTACCTCTTCGAGCTTGGCGCCGGTGAGCTTGGCGATCTTGCCGGCCTCAGGCGACGACACCGACCAGGCGTCGGGCTTGGCGAGGTATTCGGCATAGGCGGCGCCGGTCACCTTGACGAAGTCGCGCACCGCTTCCGGGTTCTTCTCGGCAAAATCGGTGCGCACGATCCAGGCGTCGAAGGTCGGCGCGCCCCAGGCGGCGACTTGCGAGGAATCCAGCACGACCTTGCCTGTCGTCTTGATCTGGCCGAGTGCCGGATCCCAGACATAGGCCGCGTCGATGTCGCCGCGCGCGAAGGCGGCGGCGATTTCCGGCGGCCTGAGGTTGAGAATCTCAACCGACTTCGGATCGACATTCTCATGCTTGAGCGCGGCGAGCAGGCTGTAATGCGTGGTCGAGACGAAGGGCACGGCGACCTTCTTGCCGGCGAGGTCGGCGACCTTCTCGATGCCGGCGCCGTTGCGCGCGACAAGCGCCTCGGACGGCCCGATCAGGCCGACGACGAAAATCGTCTGGATCGGCAGTTCACGGCTGGCCGCCGCCGCCAGCGGGCTCGAACCGACATAGCCGATGTCGACCGAGCCGGAAGCGACCGCGGCGATGACATCGGCACCGGAATCGAACTTGCGCCAGTCGATCGTGGCCTTGGTGGCCTTCTCATAGGCGCCATCGGCCTGCGGCACTTTGGAGGGCTCGACCACCGTCTGGTAGCCGATGGTGATCTTCAGGTCATCGGCCAGGGCCGGGCCGAGGAAGGCGGCGCCGGCAAGGGCTGCCGACGACAGAAGGAGAATGCGTCGCGAAATGGTGGACATCAAAGGGCTCCATGAAAACAGAGAAAACCGGATTGCCCTATGATAGTCCGCTAATTCTATCGGTCTTGTAGAGTTAAATCCTTCCAACGACGGTGGGTTTGTTGGAAAAAATCCGCCGGTAGCGGAAGGCCAGAGCGCATAGGGCGGCTGCAGCCCGCTGTCGCTGCTCCGATGACAGACCGCTGTAGGAGCAGGAATGGCGCTCCGCGAACCTTCCAACCTTCGTCATCCTATGGCGGAGCAAGGAGCGAAGCGACGCGGCGCAGACCATAGGATCCATGCCGTGACATGTAAGCGTCGCCACGGTTCAGAACTCTGCACCGCTGCACTCTTCGGTCAACGTCACGGAATGGATCCTCGGGTCTCCGCGACGCCGCTTCGCGGCTGCTCCGCCCGTGGATGACGACGTTGTAGAGGCTCCGGCACTCGACTGCTGTCTGTGCCGTTCACGCACGAATGATAAATTCTTACCCAGGCCAACATCACGCAAATCCATGCCCCAAACAGCACGGGAATTGACAAGCCGTTCCGGGTGTTCGAGGGTAAGTATAGTATCCTTATCGACATGAGGGAATTGGAGGCGACGATGAGCGGGCACCCCACCACCATGATCGTTCGCGGCATGCATCGGCTGTCGGCGGCGCGTGCGTCGGCGCGCGACACGACCGGCCCGACTGGAGCCATCCCTCGCTTTGGGGCCGTCGATGTGCATTTCTGTGCCCTTAATGGCACAAAAGCCTGACAAAATGGCCAAAACGGCTTGAAAACAAAGCAAAATCAACAGCTCTCGGCTTGTATATCATGTCACTAGAATTTATGTGTCATGGATGCTTGGACGCGGCGGGGAGGCACGCCAGGCGTTTCGCAACGGATGGCTTCAAGCCATCGCATGACAGAGAAACGTTCGGTTTATGCTCACGAAAAAAGGCAAGTACGGCCTCAAGGCGCTTGTACACCTCGCGCAGATGCCGGCCGGGCAGCTCGCTTTCGTCAACGACATCGCAACCGGCAACAACATCCCGAAGAAGTTTCTTGACGCCATCCTGGGCGAGCTACGCAATGCCGGTTTCGTCCAGAGCCGCAAGGGCAAGGATGGCGGTTACCGCCTCGCGCGCCCTGCCGAGGAGATCAAGGTCGGCCACGTCGTGCGCGTCCTCGACGGGCCGCTGGCCCCAATTCCATGCGCCAGCCGCACACAATATCAGCGCTGCGAAGACTGCAACGAGGCGACATGCCAAGTCCGACACGTGATGCTGGAGGTCCGGCAGGCGATCGCCGAGGTGCTCGACCAGCGCAGCCTCGCCGAAATGCGCGATATCGGTCTCGACGACCTCACGGTCGCGAGGGAGATCGGCGATCTTCCGGTCGCGGTGAAGGTCCAGGCCTGACGCTTCGCATAATGCGGGAACGCGCATGAGCGGGCGTGCCAATTCGATCATCCCCAACTCGATCATCATTGTCGGCGGCGGCGCCTCGGGCGTCGTGCTGGCCGCGCATCTCCTGAAATCGCCCAATCCGGATCTGCGTGTCACGCTGGTCGAAAAGCGCCCGCATTTCGGCCAGGGCATCGCCTATTCGACGCTGCTGTCGGCGCATGTGCTGAATGTGAGTGCCGCCGGCATGAGCGCCTATGCCGACGACCCCGGCAATTTCTGGCGCTGGCTGCAGGCGCGCGGCCTTGTGAGCCAGGAGCAGACGCCACAGACACCATTCTACGCGCCGCGCAGCATCTACGCCCGCTATCTCGGCGAGCTGCTCGACGAACTCGAAGCGCGCGAACAGCCGACCGGGCGGCTTCGCCTGATCCACGAGGAGAGCCTGTCGATCACGCCGACACCGTCCGGCGTCGAGGTGGCGCTCGCCAACGGCACCAGCGTCGTCGCCCATCTGGCGATACTCGCCACCGGCCATGACGAACAGCCGGCGCAAGGCCATGCGATCCGCATGGGCTCGGAAGCCGACACCGCGCTCGATCCGCACAGCCCCGTGATGGTGCTGGGCACCGGCCTCAGCATGGTCGACGCGTTCCTGGCGCTGGAACAGCGCGGCCACACCGGCAAGATCATCGCCGTTTCCCGGCGCGGCCTGCTGCCGTCGCCGCACCGCAAGGGCAATCCGATCAAGCTCGACGTCGCCGACATCCCGCTCGGCACCCAGCTTTCCTATTTCGTCGGCTGGTTCCGCGACCTGATCCGCGAGAACCAGAAGGCCGGCATCGACTGGCGCGACGTGGTCGACGGCCTGCGTCCCTTCAACCAGAAGATCTGGCAGAACTGGCCGGCTTCCGCCAAGCGCCGCTTCGTCGAGCACACCAAGGCCTGGTGGGACATCCACCGCCATCGCATGGCGCCCGAAGTCTACGCCAAGGTGACCGAGGCCGTGCAATCCGGCCGCATCCGGCTTGTCGCCGGCCGCGTCGTCGGCATCGTGCCGGGGAAGACCTTCACCGTCGACGTCCAGTCGCGCCACAGCCAGCTGGTCGAGACTTTTGACGTCGCCCGTATCTATGATTGCTCGGGCATCGTGCGTGACATTTCGACCTCCTCGAACAGCGTGGTGCGCTCGCTGGTCGATCGCGGGCTCGCGCGGCCGGACCCGATGCGCATCGGTCTCGACGTGTCGCCCAATTGCGAGATCATCGCCAGCGACGGCACGGTCTCGCGAAAGATCCTCGCCGTCGGCCCGCTGACACGCGGCACCTTCTTCGAGATCGACGCCATTCCGGATATTCGCGTGCAGTGTGCAAGGCTGAGCAAGCAGTTGCTGGGGTGAATTGCTGATGGGGTTGCGCTCTACGGCGCCCCCCTCTGGCCTGCCGACCATGCTACAAACTGGAATTTCATTCCCCGTCTGGCCGTCTGATTGGCACGATCTATCTTCTTTCCAACTGTAAACGGCTGGAAAAGAAGCTACGCTGCCGCTCTGCCGGCTCAATCAAAGAAATAGAGCATGATGTCGCCCGAAAACCGCTCACACTTCGGCATCATGCTCTGGGCGGTCGCTTGATCGATCATGGAGCATCTGAATGAGCGAGCAGAAGGTCGCCGCGCCTGACAGCGGTCCCTCGGAAAGCGCAACGTCCCGCCTGCGGCCACCTTACAAATCGGTTCTCGACCTGATCGGCCAGACGCCGGTGGTCGAGCTGACCAAGTTCGACACCGGCAAATGCCGGCTGTTCATCAAGCTTGAAAGCCAGAATCCCGGCGGCTCGATCAAGGATCGCATCGCGCTGTCGATGATCGCCGCCGCCGAAAGGCAAGGCAAACTCAGGCCGGGCGGCACCATTGTCGAGGCGACCGCCGGCAATACCGGCCTCGGCCTAGCCCAGGTCGGCATCCCCAAGGGCTACCGCATCGTGCTGGTCGTGCCCGACAAGATGTCGCGCGAAAAGATCCAGCATCTGCGCGCGCTCGGCGCCGAGGTGCGCATGACGCGTTCCGATGTCGGCAAGGGCCACCCCGAATATTACCAGGACATGGCCGAGAAGATCGCGGCGGAGGTGCCCGGCGCTTTCTACGCCAACCAGTTCGCCAATCCAGCCAACCCGCTGGCGCATGAAACGACCACCGGCCCTGAGATCTTTTCGCAGCTCGACGGCAATGTCGACGCGGTGGTCGTCGGCGTCGGCTCGGGCGGCACGCTGACCGGGCTTGGCCGCTACTTCGCCAAGGTGTCGCCGAAGACCGAAATGGTGCTGGCCGACCCTGTCGGCTCGGTGCTGGCGCCCTTGATCAAGACCGGCAAGATGGAAGAGGCCGGCAGCTGGACGGTGGAAGGCATCGGCGAGGATTTCGTGCCGCCCAATGCCGATTTGTCGCTGGTCAAGAAGGCCTATTCCATCACGGACAAGCAGAGCATGCTGGCGGTGCGCGACCTCCTGTCGCGCGAAGGCATTTTGGCCGGCTCGTCGTCGGGCACGCTTCTGTCGGCCGCGTTGCGCTATTGCCGCGAGCAGACGGTGCCAAAGCGCGTCGTCACCTTCGTCTGCGACAGCGGCAACAAATACCTGTCCAAGGTGTTCGACGATTTCTGGCTGGCCGAGCAGGGGCTGGCCGAGCACGAGCAGCATGGCGATCTGCGCGACCTCGTCATGCGCTCGCACCGCACCGGCGACACCGTTTTTGTCGGCCCGGACGAAAGCCTGCTCAACGCCTATGGCCGCATGCGCCGCTCGGACGTTTCGCAGCTGCCGGTGCTCGACAATGGCAAGCTCGTCGGGATCGTCGACGAGAGCGATATACTGGCCAAGGTGGACGGCCCCTATGACGGGCGCTGGGAGCGCTTCAACGGCCCGGTGCGCACGGCCATGACCTCCAATCTGCACACGCTGCAGGCCAGCCAGACGCTGGATGCGCTGCTGCCGGTGTTCGACCGCAACGAGGTCGCCATCATCTTCGACGGCGAAGAGTTCGTCGGCCTGATAACCCGCATCGACCTGATCAACCATCTGAGGCGCGCACGATGACCAGACATACCCCGCCGGCCGGCAAGAACCGCCTGGCCTTCTCGACGCGCACCATCCATGGCGGCCAGAGCCACGATCCGCTGACCGGCGCGGTGATGGTGCCTATCTATGCCACCTCGACCTACGGCCAGCAGTCGCCCGGGGTGCACAAGGGTTTCGAATACGCACGCAGCCAGAACCCGACGCGCTTCGCCTTCGAGCGCGCCTTGGCCGACCTGGAAAGCGGCACGGCCGCCTTTGCCTTCGCTTCCGGCCTGGCGGCGGTCTCGACGGTGCTGGAGCTGCTCGATTCCGGCGCCCATATCGTCGCCACCGACGACATCTATGGCGGCTCCTTTCGGCTGATGGAGCGGGTGCGCAAGCGCTCGGCCAATCTTCAGGTCAGCTTCGTCGACTTCACCGATCTTGCGGCGGTAGAGGCCGCGATCCGGCCTGAAACGAAACTGCTCTGGGTCGAGACGCCGACCAACCCGCTGCTGCGCATCGTCGACCTCGAAGGCGTCGCGGCGCTGGCCAAGCGCAAGGGGGTTCTCACGGTCGCCGACAACACGTTCTGCAGCCCCTATATCCAGCGGCCGCTGGAACTCGGCATCGATATCGTCGTCCATTCGACAACCAAATATCTCAACGGCCATTCCGACATGGTCGGCGGCGTGGCGGTCGTCGGCGACAACAAGGATCTCGCCGCCCAGCTGAAATTCCTGCAGAACGCCATCGGCGCCATCTCGGGCCCGTTCGACAGTTTCCTGGCGCTGCGCGGCCTGAAGACCTTGGCGCTCAGGATGGAGCGGCATTCCGACAACGGGCTGAAGATCGCGCAGTGGCTGGAAGCGCGAAAAGATATCCGCCGGGTCATCTATCCCGGTCTCGCCAGCCACCCGCAGCACGCCATCGCCGTCCAGCAGATGCATGCCTTCGGCGGCATGATATCAGCCGTGCTCGACCGCGACCTTGCCGGAACCAAACGCTTCCTCGAACGCACACAGCTGTTCACGCTCGCCGAAAGCCTCGGCGGCGTAGAAAGCCTGATCGAGCATCCGGCGCTGATGACGCATGGCTCCATTCCCGCCGAGAAGCGCGACGAGATCGGCATATCGGATTCGCTGGTAAGGTTGTCGGCCGGGATCGAGGATGGCGATGACCTGATCGCGGATCTGGAGCAGGCGCTGGGGGGATAGAAGCGGCGGCGCTCTCGTAGGAACCAGCCAATCTCCAAAGCCGGCGCTGCCCCTCACCTGCCTGCCGGCATTCTCCCCCCGTAAACGGGGCGAGGGGCGCTGTCATCACCGGTTTCGCCAATCGCCGGCGGCGGCGGTTAGCCTCTTTCGTCCCGTTTACGGGGAGAAATGCCCGGCAGGGCAATGAGGGGCGGCGCCGACGTTTCATGGTTGTCGATCGGCATCACCCCAGGTTGACCTCGCGCACCATTCGCCCGAGATGTAGCGCCCATGGCGACGCGCGAACCCGAAAAACCCACCGAGCCCCTCACTTTCGCGGTGCTGGTGTTCCCCGGCTTTCCGATGATGGCGTTCAGTTCCGTCATCGAGCCGCTGCGCGCCGCGAACATATTGGCGAAGCGGGAGTGCTACCGCTGGATCATCGTCGGCGGCACGAAAGGGGCCGTCGAGGCCTCGAACGGGGTCGTCATCCAGCCGGGCTTTTATGCCGAGCATGCGCCTAAGGTCGACCGCATCGTCGTCTGCTCCGGCGGCGATGCCGATCATCTGGTCGCCGAGGACGCGGCAAACTGGATCCGCCGCAGCCTGCGCGGAGGCGCCCATATCGGCGCGGTGGCCGATGCGGCGTTCTTCCTCGCCCGCGCGGGCCTGCTCGACGGCCATGCCTGCACCTTGCACTGGACCAGCCAGGCCGCCTTCACCGAGGCCTTTCCCACGATCGAGCTGCGGCGCGACCTCTATGTCATCGACCGCAAGCGTTTTACGTCGGCCGGCGGTGTCGGCAGCCTCGACATGATGCTGGAGATTATCACAAGAGACTATGGCGCCGAGCTTGCCGCCGGCGTCGCCGAATGGTTCGTGCACAGCCAGCTGCGCTCCAGCGTCGACCGCAAGCTGATGCCGCTCAGGCTACGCACCGGCGTGCAGAACGAACTGGTGCTGTCGGCCATCGCCATCATGGAGGATGCGGTTGAGGAAAGGCTCGGCATGGCCGAGCTCACCGCACGGCTTGGCGTGTCCTCCGACAAGCTCGAGCGCTCCTTCCGCGCCGAACTCGCCATCTCGCCCAATGGCTACTACCGGCGGCTCAGGCTGAAGCGCGCCGCCGACTTGTTAGCGCATTCGACGCTCGCCGTGCGCGACGTGGCGCTGGCCTGCGGCTTTGCCTCGATGTCGAGCTTTGCCCGGGCCTTTCGCGAGGAGCATGGCCATCCGCCGAAACTGGCGAGGCGGCATTAGCGGCAGACCTCAACCTGCTGGTTGTAGCCAGCGGGCAGAGAGGGGTCGCTTAGTTCTCGACGACAAAGGTGCCGTCTGTGTCTTGGTAGACGAACAGCTCGACGGCGTCGTGTTTTTGGCGGTCGATCGAAATCGCGACGAAGTCATCCCCGCCTAAGTGAAGGGTAATTCTTTGATCGGTGGATGTAACGCGTTCGATATACGATTCGCCTGCTTTGTCACTCATGCGCAGGGACACTTCTGTATAAACGGTAAGCCCAGTGCCGTCGGAGAAAAGAACGCTGATCCCAAACCCCGGCTCGCTCCTTTCGATAGAGCGGATCAATTTGCCGATCATTCTTTCACCGAAGGTTTGCACAGCACTCTTCCCGATCTGTTGTTAGCGGGTAACAGGATCGGTTGGTGGCAGGCGAACGTTGGCTCGGGCAATCATCCATTCGACTACTTCAACAGGCACTTCAGCCTGACACAAGGTAATGGTCATCTTCCCATCGACATCTGAGAAGAAAATCTCACCGACTATGTGATTATCTTGGTCGACAAGCTCCAGATACATGCCATCACGTTGGACATCACTGCCAATCGTGGCTTCATAGTTCCGTCCGGCCAATTCAATCATGCCATCAATATCCGCGAATGATGCATGGCCCGCAATGGGCGGTTAGCAGTAGTTCGCTCGCTAGCCCGTGGGAGAGACACTGCAGCCCCAGAGCGTTCTATCACGAGGTGATCGCCGTCAACTAAAGATCGAACTCGATCGTTCGTTGATGGGCTCTGGCCTAGGGTGTAGCGGCATTCCGCACAACAAATGCGGTTTTCCGCACAACGCTCTCGCAGCTCATGCTCCATGCTCCGACCTTGCAATCCACCCAAGGCCAGGCACCCATGAGCATCGTCGTATTCGACCCCGACAGCACCGAGGACGTGGACTTCAAGGACCGCATGCGCCACCCGGCCGCCGCCGATCCGGCCGGCGGCATGTGGCTGTCGGACACCGAGCCGTCCTTCATCGATGCCGACGCTCTTCGCAAAGGCCGGCTGGCCAAGCTGCGCGACTGGATGCGCGAGGCTGGTTATGGCGGCGTCGTGCTGTTCGACCCCTACAACCAGCGCTACGCCACCGGCTCGCGCAACATGTTCGGCTACTTCCTGCGCAACTCGACCCGTTATTTCTTTATCCCGACCGAAGGGCCGATCGTGCTGTTCGAATACCCGCAGAGCTACCATGTCTCGATGGTGCTCGACACGATCGACGAGGCGCGTCCGTCCAAGCTGGTCTGGTCGTCTGTCTCCGGCCGTGACGACGAAACCGCCGGGCCGTTCGCCGACGAGATCGCCGAGCTGTTGAAAAAACATGGCGGCGGCTCGATGAAGCTCGGGCTCGACCGCTGCAGCCATCTGCAGGCGCTGGCGCTGGAGAAGCGCGGCTGCGAGGTCCGCGACTGCCAGGGCGAAATCCTGGCGGTGCGCGCGGTGAAGACGCCGGAGGAGGTGAAATGCCTGCAAGTGTCGATGGCCGGCGCTGAAGCCGCGGTCTATGCGGTGCGCGAGGCGATCAAGCCCGGCGTTTCCGAAAACGACCTGTTCGCCATCATGTATGGCGAGGTCATCCGCCAGGGCGGCGAATTCATCGAGACGCGGCTCCTGACATCAGGCCAGCGCACCAATCCGTGGTTCAACGAAGCCAGCGGCCGCAAGATCCGACCCGGCGAACTGCTGGCGCTCGATACCGACACGATCGGCTGCTACGGCTACTATTCCGATTTCTCCCGCACCTTCCGCTGCGGACCGGGCAAGCCGACCGCTTACCAGAAGTCGCTCTACCGCATGGCGCATGACCAGGTTCAGCACAATATCTCGATCGTCAAACCCGGCATGGCTTTCCGCGAAATCGCCGAGAAGGCTTGGAAGATCCCGGACCGTTTCGTCGACCAGCGTTATACTTCGGTGATGCACGGCGTCGGCATGCATGGCGAGACGCCGTTTATCGCGCATGCCATGGATTACGAGACCTATGGCCGCGACGGCCATATCGTGCCAGGCATGGTGGTGAGCGTGGAAAGCTATATTGGCGAGAAGGGCGGCCGCGAGGGTGTCAAGCTGGAGGACGAGATCCTGATCACCGACACCGGCACGGAGCTTCTGTCGCGCTTCCCCTATGAGGATGAGTTTCTGGCGTGAAGGCTCCCATCGCCATCAAGCGCGGCACCGTGGCCGCCGTTTTCATCGACCTGCAGGAAGAGCACCGGCAGGACCCGCGCTATCTGGTCGAAGGCTTCGCCGGGATCCTGGCCAATGTCCAGCGCCTGCAGGAAGCGGCGCGCGCAAACCACGTGCCGCTCCAGCACTGGGCCTATATCGTCGACCTCGACAAGCAGGACCGGCCCTTTCATCCCGTCGGCGCCGACGGCAAATCGGCTTTCTCCGACAAAAGCGATCCGCTGACCGAAATCTGCCATGAGGTGGCGCCTGCCGCTGGCGAGGCGCTACTGGTCAAGGCCGAGGCCAGCGCCTTTCGCACTGGCTCAGCCGCCGATCGACTCAAGGCCTCCGGCATCGAATGGCTGGTCATCGCTGGTGTGTGGACGGAGGCCTGCATCGACGCATCGGTAAAGGATGCGGTTGCGAAAGGTTTTCGCGTGCTGCTGGTCAAGGATGCCTGCGGCAGCGGCAGCGCGGCCATGCACCAGACCGGCATCCTCAACCTTGCCAACCGGCTCTATGGCGGCGCGGTCACCGACACGGACGGCGCCTGCCGGCTGCTGGCCGGAGAGGCGGTCTCCGCCTGGCAGGTCGAGGGCTCGGTGCCGCTGCGCTTCGGTTTCGATAACGCAGCCGCCCTCTACGCGGATCTGTGACAGGTTGGGCAGGCTGACATGACCGGCCGCGGCAAGTACGAAACACGGCTCAATCCAGCGCTGTGGGCCTATATCGACAGCGTCAACGCGTGGTATCCGCCCGAGATCACCGGCCTGCCGATCGACAAGCAGCGCGCGGTTTATGACAGGATGTGCCGGGCCTTCCATCAAGGGCGCCCGACAGCGGTCAAGGTCAGCGACGGCCTGGTCGCCGCGCCGAGCCACGACATCCCGATCCGCCACTACCAGCCCGGCGGCAGCCCCGCGCGCGCCATGGTGCTCCATTTCCATGGCGGCGGCTTCATCCTTGGCGGGCTCGACAGCCATGACGACATCTGCGCCGAGCTCTGCGCCGGCACCGGCTTCGACGTGCTGTCGGTCGACTACCGGCTGGCGCCCGAGCATGTCCATCCCGCCGCCTTCGACGATGCGATGACCGCTTTCGCATGGGCGGTGGCGACGTCAGACCTGCCGCTCGTGCTGTGCGGCGAGAGCGCCGGCGGCAACCTGGCCGCCGCGGTGGCGCACGCGACGCGCCAACACGCCCGGACCGCGATCGGCCAGGTGCTGATCTATCCCGGTCTCGGCGGCGACGAGAGCAAGGGTTCCTATGTCGAACATGCGGAGGCGCCGTTGCTGTCCGTCAGCGATATCGCCTTCTACCGCGACGTCCGCTCGGCCAAGCGGCAGGCGCCCGACGATCCTACCTTCTCGCCGCTGCGCGACAGCGACTTTTCCGGCCTGCCGCCGACGGTGGTCATCACGGCCGAGTGCGATCCGCTGTCATCCGAAGGCGAGACCTACCGCGACCGCATCCTGGCCGCCGGCGGCAAGGCATGGTGGCATGAGGAGAAGCGCCTGGTTCACAGTTTCCTGCGCGCCCGCACCACGGTGCCCGCAGCCGCCGAGGCATTCGCGCGCATCATCGCGGCGGCTGGCGCGCTGGGCCGGAGCGAATGGCCGTACTGAAGTCTACGACGTCGCGGTATTTGAATCGGGTGACGTCGCCTTCAGCCAAAGCGCCTTTTCGCCAAGCGTGGCGACCATGGCGGCATGGGCGGCGCGTTCGGCCTCGGTGAGGCGCGACGGCAATGGGGCTGGGCGTTGGGCGACGATGATCTCAATGTGCCGGACATTTTCGCCGCCTCGCGCCGGTGCTGTCGAGCTGTCGAGGACGAGGGCGGCCTGCTTGCCGCCGATCAGCTCGATATAGACCTCGGCCAGCAATTCGGAATCGAGCAGCGCGCCGTGCTTGGTGCGCTTCGTGTTGTCGATGCCGTAGCGCCGGCAGAGCGCGTCGAGCGAATTGGGCCCCATCGGGTGCTTGCGGCGCGCCAGCGCCAGCGTATCGACGACGCGGCCGGGATCGACGACGGGATGACCGAGCCGGCCGAATTCGACATTGAGGAAGCCGATATCGAAGGTCGCGTTGTGGGCGACCAGCTTGGCGCCGTCGGTGAAGTCGAGCCACGCCTGCGCGATCTCGGCAAAGGTCGGCTTGCCCGCGAGGTCGGCCGCGCTGATGCCGTGCACCGCTTGCGCCTCCTCATGGATCGCCCGGCCCTGCGGGTTGATGTAGTGGTGGAAGGTCCTGCCGGTCGGGAAACGATTGACCAGTTCGACGCCGCCCAGCTCGATCACGCGATCGTCGCGCGAATCAAGGCCGGTGGTTTCCGTGTCGAAGATGATCTCGCGCATCGAATCAGTCGCTCCAAAGGAGCAGAATCACGAGGCCGGAACAAAATGGCAATGCCTCTTTTCCCTTCTCCCCTTGTAGGAGAAGGTGGATCGGCGCGTTAGCGCCGAGACGGATGAGGGGTGTTCCAGCGGAGTGAGACGTTGGCGTTCCCTGGAGCACCCCTCATCCGTCGCCTTCGGCGACACCTTCTCCCACAGGGGGAGAAGGGAAGGAAGCGTCAGTGACACCCGATCAACTCCGCAATGATTGCATCGACCTGGGCACGCGCGGCATCCAGACCCTGGCCGGTGTCGATGATGAAATCCGCTAGCCTGCGTTTCTCCTCATCCGGCACCTGCTTGGCCAGGATGGCCGCCAGTTTCTCTTCCGTCACGCCCTGCCGCGCCAGCACGCGCTGGCGCTGCACTTCAGCAGGCGCCGTAACGACGACGACCTTGTCGACCCGCCCACGGCCGCCGGTTTCGAACAGCAGCGGGATGTCAAGCACGGCGATTGATTCGCCAGCGTTACGATGCCTGGCCAGGAAGGCGTCGGCATCGGCGCGAACCAGCGGATGGATGATCGCTTCCAGCTGCTTCAGCGCGGCGGCATCGCCAAGGACGCGCGCGCCAAGCTTTACGCGATCGACCACACCGCCAACCGTGGTGCCGGGAAAGGCGGCTTCGACCAAAGGCGCCGCCGCGCCGGAATAGAGGCGATGCACCGTCTCGTCGGAATCGTGGACCGGCACGCCGGCCTCGGCGAACATTTTTGCCGTCGTCGACTTGCCCATGCCGATCGAACCGGTAAGGCCGAGCACGATCATGGTTTCGGCACCAGATCGGCGACGATGAGCGCGCGCAGCTCGGCCGTGACCTTGGGCCTGACGCCGAACCAGTGTTCGAAGCCGGGCACGGCCTGGTTGAGCAGCATGCCGAGACCGTCGACCGTTTTCAGCCCCCTGGCGCGCGCGGCGGCGAGCAGCTGCGTCTCCAGCGGCACATAGACGAGGTCGGTGACGACGGCATGGTCCGGCAGCAAGGCCGGATCGGCGGAGAGGCCTTCATTGCCGACCATGCCGAGCGCGGTGGTGTTGACCAGCAGGCCGGCGTCGGCCAGCAATTCGTCGGTCGCCGCCGTGCCGTGCGCCGAAACGCCGGCGCCGAAACGGTCGCGCAATTCCTGCGCCCGGGCGAGCGTGCGGTTGACGATGCGGATATCGCTGACGCCACGCTGCTTCAGCGCCTGGATGACGGCGCGCGACGCGCCGCCGGCGCCAAGCACGACCGCGGGTCCGGTGTTCGCCCAGCCCGGCGCGTAGTCATCCAGGTTGGCGGCAAAGCCGTGGCCATCGGTGTTGCCGCCCCACAGGACGCCCTCCTCGAACCACAGCGTGTTGACGGCGCCGATCTCCTCGGCCGCCTGGTCACGGCGAGCGGCGAGCGCAAAGGCGGCTTCCTTGTGCGGGATGGTGACATTGCCGCCGCGAAACCCGTTTGCCTGCAATGTCGCGATGAATTCGGCGAAATCCTGCGGCGCCACGTCGATGGCCTGGTAGCTGCCGTCAATGCTGTGTTTTGCCAGCCAGTGGCCGTGAATCTTCGGCGAGCGCGAATGCTTGATCGGATGGCCGGTGACGAAGGCCTTCTTCGTTGCCTCAGCCATCGATGGCTCCCAGAGTGCGCAGTTCCGCCAGCAGCGGCAAAAGCGGCAGGCCGACAATCGTGAAGTGGTCGCCTTCGATCTTCTCGAACAGCTGGATGCCTTCACCCTCGATCTGGTAGGCGCCGACGCTGGCCAGCGCCCTGGCGCCGACACGGGCAAGATGCCGGCCGATGAAGCCGGGGTCGAGCTTGCGCATGGTCATGGAGGCGATACCGACATGGCGCCACAGCACCTTGCCGTCACGGACCAATACGGCGGCGCTGTTGAGCTGGTGCGTCCTGCCCGATAGCGCCAGGAGATGGCGGCGCGCACCCTCCATGTCGGCCGGCTTGTGGAACACCTCGTCGCCGAGCGACAAGGTCTGGTCGCAGCCAAGCACCAGCGCGCCGGGCCGGCGCTCGCTGACCTCGGTCGCCTTCGCCTCGGCCAGCACCAGGGCGACATCCTCGGGCGAAACCCCGCTGTCCTGCAACGGTGCCTCGAGCGCGCGCTCATCGACTTCGGCGGGCACCGCCTCGATGTCGAGCCCGGCATTGACGAGCATCGCCTTGCGGAACGGGCTGCCGGAGGCGAGGATGATTTTTTCGGTCATGGTTTGTGCCTGGGTATTGTGGTTGGGATGCTGGCTGAGTGGCGCGCATTCAACCGCCGCACCCCTTGGCCACCGTCACGGCATGCCGTGACCTTCAAGCTTCGCGGCGGTGGGGTGCCATCACCGCGCAGCCCGGCCCCAATTATCTGTTCTTCCCTCTCAGGGCAACGATCGCCGCGGCCGTTTCCTCGATCGAGCGGCGGCTGACATCGATCATCGGCCAGCCGTGACGGGTACAGATCTGTCGGGCGTAGGCGAGCTCCTCGTTGATCGCCGCGCGGTCGACATAGTCGGTCGGCACGTAGGAGCTGCTGTTGCCGAGGATACGGTTCTGGCGGACATGCGAGATGCGCTCCGCGGTGGCGATCAGCCCGACGATCAGCGGTGTCCTGGCGGCGACCAGGCTTTCCGGCACCGGCACGCCGAGCACGATCGGTATGTTGGCGGTCTTGATGCCGCGATTGGCGAGATAGATGCTGGTCGGCGTCTTCGAAGTGCGCGAGATGCCGATCAGCACGACATCGGCATCGTCCATGTTGAGCGGCAGCTGGCCGTCATCATGGTCCATGGTGAAGTTGAGAGCATCGATGCGGCGGAAATATTCGGCGTCGAGAACGTGCTGGGCGCCGACCCGCCGGCCGGCCGGCGTGCCGAGATAGGACTGGAAGACGGTGAGCACCGGTTCCAGCACGGAGACACAGGGCAGGCCCATGGTGGCGCAGCGCTCGTCGATGCCGCGCGCCAGCTTCTGGTCGACGACCGTATAGAGAATGATGCCCGGCTCCTCCTCGATGTCCTCGAACACCTTGGCCACCTGCTTTTCGGTGCGGATGAGAGGGTAGATGTGCTCGATGGCGCGCGCATCCTTGTATTGCGCCGAAGCCGCCCGCCCGGCGGCGAGCAGCGTTTCGCCGGTCGCATCGGAAATCAGATGCAGGTGAAAGAAGCTCTGGGGTTTGTTCACAGGGATCACCTGGGGCTGTGGGCGGATGTGGATAAGGTCGGATGGAAAGACAGGACCGTGGGGGGCGACTGTATCAGATGCCGGTTTGTCCACAATTCGATCGTCTGTCAGCTTCGCCGAGCGGCTGGGGACAAATCTGGGGACGGGTTCTTTTGCCTTCAGGCCATCCACAGGGCCGGGTTTTTGCTGGATGTTCCAAGGCTTTGACTCCAATGATAGATTCCAGACTGTCCCCAGAACCCCGCAGCCGGGAGAGAGAAGCGCGCGACAATATGCTTGCTGGCTTTTTGCCTGGCGAAGCGGGACAGGTGACAACCACCACAACCAACAGACTCTTAGAATCAGAAGAATCTTAGATATAAGAATCTTTGATTATAGGAAGGCTGGGAGAGGCGAGCGTGCAATGCCCAAAAGCCGGATCATGCTGGACGTCCTGAAGGGCGAGGCAGTGTTTCCGCCTCCACTCTGGATGATGCGTCAGGCCGGGCGCTATCTGCCAGAGTATCGTGAAACACGCAGGCGCGCCGGTTCGTTCCTCGACCTCTGCTACGATCCCGACCTCGCCGTCGAAGTGACGCTGCAGCCGATCGAGCGCTTCGGCTTTGATGCCTCGATCCTGTTCTCGGATATCCTTGTCGTTCCGCATGCGCTCGGCCGCGACGTGCGCTTCGAGGAAGGGCGAGGGCCGCTTTTGACGCCGATCTCGGTTGCCGAGATCATGGCTCTGGAAAGCGATGTGTTTCACGTGAATCTCGAACCGGTCTATGAGACGGTTCGCCGGTTGCGGACAAAACTGCCTGATGAAACCACCCTGATCGGCTTCTGCGGCGCGCCGTGGACGGTGGCGACCTACATGATTGCCGGCCATGGAACCCCCGACCAGGCGCCGGCGCGGCTGTTCGCCTATCGTGAGCCGGCGGCGTTTCAACATCTTTTGAAGGTGCTCGCCGATCATTCGGCGGCCTATCTGATCCGCCAGATCGAGGCCGGCGCCGACGTCGTGCAGATTTTCGATTCCTGGTCCGGCGTGCTCGACGATGCGTCGTTCGACCAGTTTTGCGTCTGGCCGGTGGCCGAGATCGTCAGGCAGGTTCGGGCGGTCCATCCCGATGTACCGATCATCGGTTTTCCCAAGGGTGCCGGCGCCCGCTACCGGACCTATCGCCAAAAGACCGGCGTGACGGGGCTGGGGATCGATTGGACGGTGCCGCTGGCGGCGGCGAAGGACCTGCAGCGCTCTGGGGCTGTTCAGGGCAATCTCGATCCCTTGCGTCTCGTGGCTGGCGGCAAGGCGCTGTCCGATGGCGTCGAGACCATTCTGAAGGCGCTGGGAGACGGACCGCTGATCTTCAATCTCGGCCACGGCATCACGCCGGAGACACCGATCGCGCATGTCGAGGCTATGGTGAAACAGGTGAGGAGCGCGGTACGCTGATGGCTGATATGAACAACACCAACAGCACCGGCCAGGCGATGATGCGCATGATCATCAGCATCGGCATCCTGATTGTGCTGACAGCGCTTCTGTTTTTCGTCGCACCCGAAGGCTTCTACCCCTGGGCAAAGGCGATCCATATCCTCGCCGTCATCTCCTGGATGGCCGGCATGCTCTATCTGCCGCGGCTGTTCGTCTATCACGTCGATGCCGAGAAAGGTTCGGTGCAGTCGGAGACCTTCAAGGTGATGGAGCGGCGCCTGCTGCGAGGCATCATCAATCCGGCGATGATCGTCACCTGGGTGTTCGGGCTGTGGCTCGCCTGGAAAGTCTTTGGCTTCCAGGGCGGCTGGCTGCACGCCAAGATCGGCCTGGTGCTTCTGTTGTCCGGTGTTCATGGCTATCTGGCCGGCGCGGTGCGGAAATTCGCTGAAGATCGCAACGAAAAGTCCGCGAAGCACTGGCGGATCGTCAATGAGATCCCCACATTGCTGATGGTCGCAATCGTGATCCTGGTTGTCGTCAAACCGTTCTGACGCAGGCCGCGCGAAAGTGGTCGCGGTTTATAGATAACGACATGCCGCGCTTCGGGCTTTTTCAGCCCGCAAAACGCGGCTTGCTCTTTCATCCGACCGACGATAAAAGACGGGTCTTCCTTCCCGTCATGCGCCGCCCCTCATTGTTTTCGGCCGCGCCCGGCATTTGTCGCATCCCGCCGATATTTTTTCCCAAAGCTCACCCAGAGTCCGTCTATGCAAGAAATGAAACTTACCGAATTCAAGAACAAGAAACCGCCAGAGCTGATCGCTTATGCCGAATCGCTCGAGGTGGAGAACGCCAGCGTCATGCGCAAGCAGGAGCTGATGTTCGCGATCCTGAAGAAACTGGCCGCCCAGGACGTCGAGATCATCGGCGACGGCGTGGTCGAAGTGCTTCAGGACGGTTTCGGCTTCCTGCGTTCGGCCAACGCCAACTATCTGCCAGGTCCCGACGACATCTATATTTCGCCGTCGCAGATCCGGCGCTTTTCGCTGAAGACCGGCGATACGGTCGAAGGGCCGATCCGCAGTCCGAAAGAGGGCGAGCGCTATTTCGCGCTGCTCAAGGTCAACACCATCAATTTCGACGATCCCGAGAAGATCCGTCACAAGATCCACTTCGACAATCTGACGCCGCTCTATCCGACCTCGCGGCTCAAGATGGAGATGGAGGTTCCGACCTCCAAGGACATCTCGCCGCGCGTCATCGACCTGGTGGCGCCGCTCGGCAAGGGCCAGCGCGCCCTGATCGTGGCGCAGCCGCGCACCGGCAAGACGGTGCTCCTGCAGAACATCGCCCACTCGATCACCACCAATCACCCCGAATGCTATCTGATCGTGCTTTTGATCGATGAGCGGCCGGAAGAAGTGACCGACATGCAGCGCTCGGTGAAGGGCGAGGTCGTCTCCTCGACCTTCGACGAGCCGGCGGTGCGCCACGTCCAAGTCGCTGAAATGGTCATCGAAAAGGCCAAGCGCCTGGTCGAACATGGCCGTGACGTCGTCATCCTGCTCGATTCCATCACCCGTCTCGGCCGCGCCTACAACACCGTGGTGCCGTCATCCGGCAAGGTGCTGACCGGCGGTGTCGACGCCAACGCCCTGCAGCGCCCGAAGCGCTTCTTCGGCGCGGCGCGCAACATCGAGGAAGGCGGTTCGCTGACCATCATCGCCACGGCGCTGATCGACACCGGCAGCCGCATGGACGAAGTCATCTTCGAAGAGTTCAAGGGCACCGGCAATTCGGAAATCGTGCTCGACCGCAAGGTCGCCGACAAGCGCATCTATCCGGCCATGGATATCTTGAAGTCCGGTACCCGCAAGGAGGACCTGCTGGTTCCGCGCTCCGACCTGCAGAAGATCTTCGTGCTGCGCCGCATCCTGGCGCCGATGGGAACCACCGACGCGATCGAGTTCCTCATCGACAAGCTGAAGCAGACCAAGACCAACGCCGACTTCTTCGATTCGATGAACACGTAAGGCTCTTACCCTCCCCCTTGTGGGAAGGGCCGATCCGTGCAGCGGGTGGGGCCAGCGCCGGGGTTGGCGATTCACTTTCGCCGCAACAGCTGCTCCAACTCCTCGGCATCCGTCACCGCCGGCAGACAGACCTGGCCGGTACAAAGCCATGCGCCCGGCCTGTTGGTTGGCGGGAAGATGCCGCCGGGCAGCAGTGGTCGATTCGCCTCCGAACCAATCGTTGTGATGATGTCGACGCGGCGTGGGTCAGGGCATCGATTCGCAACCGGAACGAGCTTCGGATCTTCCGGCCTGTCCACGATGACCAGTTTCAGGGGCTCGATTGCGAGCGAACAGGCATTGACGATGCCCGCCTGGCCGTAGGCCTGATGTGCGGCGCGGCCGGCCGCGTACTCGGCGACCTGCCAGGCCTTTTCCTGCAGATCGAGATCGCCGGTAACGGAGGCGAGCCGGACCAGCGCTTCGATGATCTGGCTGGTGGCTGACGGAATGGCCTCGTCGACATCGCCCCTGATGCGGATCGGCACGTCGGTACTGTCCGAAGCGGTCAGATAGTAACCCGTCCCCGTGGCGTCGGCGTGCCAACGGTCGAGTTGTTCGACGAACCCGCTGGCCTGATCGATATAATTCCAATCGCCTGACGCTTCGAACAGCGAGATCGCGGCGTTGGCCATGGCGGCATAATCGCTCGACAGTGCGGGGAAGAGTTTTCTCGGGCCGAGCATGGAGTGCGGCAGGCGCTTGTCGTGGCTGGCCGCGACGATATGGGCAAAGGCCTTTGCCGCCGCTTCGATCCAGTCGGGCCGTTTCAGCGAGCGGCCGGCTCCGGCGAGCGCGGCTATCATCTGGCCGTTCCAGTCGGTGAGGGTCTTTGCATCCAGGCCCGGCCTGACCCGCTCTTCCCGGACCGCCAGAAGCCGCGCCGTGAGGGGGATCAATCGTTCGCGGTCGGCCACGCCCTGGGCTTGCTGGGCGCGGGTTTGGTGGACAACCGGCTTGCCTTCCCAGCCATGCGGGCTGGAAAGTGTGAAGTAATTGAAAAACAACGAGGAATCGTCGCCCAGGACGGTTTCCACTTCTTCTCGGCTCCAGGTGTAGAAAAGACCTTCCTCACCATCGCTGTCGGCGTCCAGGCTGGCGGCGAAAGCGCCGCCGTCGACGCGCATTTCGCGCAGAAGCCACTCAACCGTCTCTTCGATTCGTATCCGGAACAAATCATTGCCGCTCGCCGCATAGGCCCAGTTGCAGAAGCGGACGAGCTCCGCATTGTCGTAGAGCATCTTCTCGAAATGCGGCACCAGCCATTCGGCATCGGTCGAGTAGCGGCTGAGCCCGCCGCCGATGTGATCGTAGATGCCGCCGCCGAGCATCTGTTCGAGGCTGATGAGCACGTCGTCGCGATGCGTGGCGTTGCCGTCGCGCAGCCAGGACAACCAGAGCGTGAGCATGAATGGCGCGTTGGGGAATTTCGGGGCGCCGCGCAGGCCGCCAAGGTCGCGATCGATCATGCCGCCGATGCGGCCGGCGAGGTCGCTCAGTGTACCGCGGTCAAGGCTTTCCTTGGCTTGTGTGCCGGAGAGCCGCGCTTCGACATGGCTGGTCAGGCCGTCGGCGCTCTGGTTCAGGCTGGCGCGCTTTTCCCGCCAGGCCTTGTCGACCGCTTCCATCACTTGGGTGAATCCCGGGCGGCCATAGCGCGATTCTCGCGGGAAATAGGTGCCGCCCCAGAACGGCTTGCCGTCAGGGGTCAGGAACATGGTCAGCGGCCAGCCGCCTTGTTCGCCCATCGAGGACAAAGCCGCCATATAGATCTGGTCGATGTCCGGGCGCTCCTCGCGGTCGACCTTGATATTGACGAACAGACGGTTCATGACGGCGGCGACCGCGTCATTCTCGAAGCTTTCATGGGCCATGACATGGCACCAGTGGCAGGCGGCATAGCCGACGGAAAGCAGGATCGGCTTGTCGAGGGCCTTGGCTTCCTCGAGCGAAGCCGGCGACCAGGCCCGCCAATGGACGGGATTGCCGCTGTGCTGCTGCAGGTAGGGGCTGGCCTCGTCGGCAAGCAGGTTTTGCGCGGGCAATGTCACAATGGAACTCGGGTAACTCGGTTCAGCGTGTGGCGAAAGCTAGGGCGGTTCAGCAGAGCGGGCAAATGATTTCAGGCGATTCGATCGTAGCGCTGTCCAGCGGCCGGCTTCCGGCCGGCGTTGCCGTGCTGCGCATCTCCGGTCCGCAAACTCGATTCGTAGTCGAAACGATCGCCGGCGATATGGTTAAGGCGCGTGCGGCGGTTCTGCGCACGTTCAGGGCGCCGGATGGATCGGTGCTGGACAGCGGACTTGTCGTCTTCTTTCCGGGCCCGGCCAGCTTTACCGGAGAGGACGTGGCCGAATTCCATGTCCATGGCGGACGCGCGGTTGTGGCCAGAATGCTGGAGACGATCGTTGCTTTTGACGGCGTCAGGCAGGCGGAGCCGGGCGAATTCACGCGTAGAGCCTTTCTTAATGGGAAGGTCGACCTGGTCGAAACCGAGGCGCTGGCGGATCTGGTCAATGCCGAGACCGAGGCGCAGCGCCGCTTTGCCATCCAGAATGCCGAGGGCGCTCAGAGCGCGCTTTATCTCGGCTGGCGCCGGCGGCTGATTCATGCGCGTGCCATGATTGAGGCCGAGATAGACTTTGCCGATGAAGACGATGTGCCGGGTTCCGTTTCGGATACGGTCTGGTCTGACGTGCGTGTGATGATCGCCGAAATCGATCGCCACGTCGCCGGATTTCGCACCGCCGAAATCATCCGTGAGGGGTTCGAAGTCGTCATCCTTGGTGCGCCGAACGCCGGCAAGTCGAGTCTGTTCAACGCCTTGGCGCGACGCGATGCAGCTATTGTAACGGATGAGCCGGGCACAACACGGGACCTGCTTGAGGTGTTGCTTGATCTCGATGGGATGCGCGTCAGGCTGACGGATACGGCCGGGCTGCGCGATGCGCCGGGCAAGGTAGAGGCAATCGGCATCGAGAAGGCGCGGGCCAAGGCGGATCGCGCCGATCTCTTACTGCTGCTCGAAGATAGTTTGTCTCCCCGAGGCGTTGGTCCGTTCGCGGGTACGGCACCTTTGCTGCGCGTCGGCACCAAGGTCGACCTGCTGGATGAGCAGGCGGCTCGGGATGCGGCCGGTCGCTATGACCTTGTTATTTCGACCGTAAAGGGGACAGGCGTGGAGGCGTTGCTTGCTGAAATCGGCCGGCGCGCGGCGGAAGCTGCCGGTGATGTCGGCGATGTTCTGCCATCGCGCCTGCGCCATGTCGAACTGCTCGGCGAGGCCAATCGCCATCTGCTTCGCGCCACCGATAACGGCGCCGCGGGCCAGGAACTGCGCGCGGAGGAGTTGCGGCTGGCGGCGGATCGGCTTGGCCGGATCGTCGGCGCCATCGATGTCGAGGATATGCTCGATGTGATCTTCGGGCAGTTCTGTATCGGGAAATGACTCACGTGAAACAATGAGTTGGGTCGGAGACCGGCTCGGGTGCTCGTCGCTGATAATTGAGCGGCGACATCAACAGGTTCGTCATCCTAGGGCGAAGCAAGGAGCGAAGCGACGCGGCGCAGACCCTAGGATCCATGCCGGGACTCCGACGCTCCGCAGCGGCGCAGGATTTGTTCCGCTGCACCCTGCATCCCGGGTGACGGAATGGATCCTCGGGTCTCCGCGACGCCGCTGCGCGGCTGCTCCGCCCGTGGATGACGAAGTTGGGACGCCTCGGCGATGCGTGGCCATGACTCACGTGAAACAGCTGTGACTCACGTGAAACATGGCGCTACGCTCACCCTCCTCATAAGGGGGAGGGTAGGTAATCCTTTGTTTCACGTGAAACTTGCGGCGAAGTTTTCTTGACAGGCTCGCCCTGCGGGGACATGTGTCCCTCAATCTTTGAGTCCGGGACATTTGAAATGACCGATCACTATGATGTGGTTGTGGTGGGCGGCGGCCATGCGGGGTGCGAGGCGGCGAGCGCCGCCGCGCGCGCCGGAGCCAGGACCGCGCTGGTGACACTGCGCTTCGCCACGATCGGTGTCATGTCATGCAATCCGGCGATTGGCGGCCTCGGCAAGGGCCATCTGGTTCGCGAGATCGACGCCATGGACGGCCTGATGGGTCGCGTGGCGGATGCCGCCGGCATCCAGTTCCGCCTGCTCAACCGGCGCAAGGGCCCGGCGGTCCGCGGGCCCCGCACGCAGGCCGACAGGAAGCTCTATCGCCTTGCTATGCAAGAAGCGATTCGGCAGCAGAACGATCTCGACGTGGTCGAGGCGGAGGTCTTGGATTTCGAGATCGACAACGGCAAGATCGCCGCCGTTCTGCTGGCGGACGGCAGGCGGCTGGCTTGCGGCGCCGTGGTCCTGACGACCGGTACCTTCCTGCGCGGCCTCATTCATATCGGCGAGAAGAAGATTGTTGCCGGCCGCATGAACGAGCAGGCGAGCCTGGGCCTGTCGGCGACGATGGACAGGGCAGGCTTCAGGCTTGGCCGGCTGAAGACCGGGACGCCGCCACGGCTGGACGGAAAGACCATCGACTGGGCTTCGCTGGACCGCCAGGCGGCGGATGAGGATCCGGTGCCGTTCTCGCTGATGACCGACCGCATCGAGACACCGCAGATCGACTGCGGCATCACGCGCACGACATCAGCCACGCATGAACTGATCCGCGCCAACCTTGGCCGCTCCGCCATGTATTCCGGCTCCATCGAAGGTGTCGGCCCGCGCTATTGCCCGTCGATCGAAGACAAGATCGTCAAGTTCGGCGACCGGGACGGCCATCAGATCTTTCTCGAGCCGGAAGGGCTTGACGACGATACGGTCTATCCGAACGGGATTTCGACCTCACTGCCCGAGGATGTGCAGCTCGATATCCTCAAAACCATTCCGGGGCTGGAGCGCGCGGTGATGCTGCAGCCCGGCTATGCCATTGAATATGATCATGTCGATCCGCGCGAGCTGCATCAGACGCTTGAGACCAAGCGGGTCGCCGGACTGTTCCTTGCCGGGCAGATCAACGGCACGACCGGGTATGAGGAGGCCGCCGGACAAGGCTTGCTTGCGGGGCTCAATGCGGCGCGGCGGGCGGCGGGCGGCGAGCAGATCGTGCTCAGCCGCACCGAAGCCTATATCGGGGTGATGGTCGATGACCTCACCAGCCGGGGCATCAGCGAGCCCTATCGGATGTTTACCTCGCGTGCCGAATTCCGCCTGTCGCTGCGCGCAGACAATGCCGATGAGCGGCTGACGCCGCTGGCGGAGAGGTTGGGGATCGCTTCGGCGCGGCGGAGGCAACGCTATGGTGAGGTGATGCAGCGTCTCGACGCGGCGCGGGAGCTGGCCAATGCCCTGACCATGACGCCCAACGAGGCGGCGCGGCACGGGCTGGAGATCAATCGCGACGGCGTGCGCCGGTCCGCCTATGAATTGTTGGCCTATCCCAGCGTCGATGTCGCCTGGCTGGCCAGGATTGAGCCGAAATTTGCCGCGATCGATGCCAAGACCGCCGAGCGCCTCGAAACGGAGGCGAAATATTCCGTCTATCTCGACCGCCAGAAGACGGATGTGGCGCAGATTCGCCATGAGGAGAGCCGGCTGATCCCCGAGACGGTCGATTTCACCGGCGTTCCCGGACTGTCGAATGAATTGAAGCAGAAGATGCAGGCACGGCGGCCGCGTTCCATTGCCGATGCCCAGCGCATGGAGGGCATGACGCCGGCGGCGCTGGCGATCATCGTCGCCCATGTCCGGCATCATGAAAGCGCGCAAAGGCTCCAGCGCGAACAAAAGGATGTTGCGTGAGCTCTTTTTCCCTGGAGAGGCTGGAGGCGGCCGCCGGCCCGGTTTCACGTGAAACATTCGACCGCCTGGTGGCGTTCGAACAGATGTTCCAGAAATGGAACCGCAGCATCAATCTCGTCGCGCAGTCGACGTCGGGCGATGTCTGGCAACGCCATATATTGGACAGCGCACAGCTCGCCCGCATAGAACCCAGTGCTCTGCGTTGGGCCGACATCGGTTCCGGCGGCGGATTTCCAGGCCTTGTCATGGCTTTCCTGCTCGCCGAGCGCCCAGGGGCCAGTATCGATCTGGTGGAAAGCAACCGCAAAAAAGCTTCGTTCCTGCAGGCTGTCGTCGGCCAGTTCAACCTGCCGGCTAGGGTCGTGGCGCGCCGCATCGAGGACAGCCATGTGCTTGTTACGACGCCGCAAATCGTTACGGCGCGGGCTCTCGCCTCGCTTTCGGTCCTTCTCGACCTGTCGGTGCCGTGGCTGATATCAGGCGCGCGCGGGCTGTTCCACAAAGGCCGGGATTATCGCGCGGAAGTGCAAGAAAGCGTTAACCGATGGTCCTTCGATCTGGTAGAACATCCCAGTGTGACGGACCCGCATGGCGTCATCCTTGAACTGTCAAATCTGCGACCTGTCTGACCTTCGACGTGTCGAGCTATCTGGCGACCCAAAATGAATTTCTGGCATAAACCCATGATGAAGAACGGCCCCCGAATCATCACCGTAGCCAACCAGAAGGGCGGCGTCGGCAAGACCACCACTGCCATCAACCTGGCCACCGCTCTGGCCGCGATCGGCGAAAAGGTTTTGATCGTCGATCTCGATCCGCAAGGCAATGCCAGCACCGGCCTCGGCATCGACCGCAAGGACCGGACCGTGTCGTCCTACGATGTGCTGACGGGCGAACTGGAACTGGAAGCCGCGGCCATTCCCACAGCCGTGCCTGGCCTGTCTATCGTGCCTTCGACGCTCGATCTGCTCGGCATCGAGATGGAGATCGCCTCGGCGCCCGACCGGGTGCTGCGGCTGCGCAATGCCTTGCGTGCGGCCTCGGCGCGTTCGGCCGGGTTCGGCTATGTGCTGATCGACTGCCCGCCGTCGCTCAATCTGCTCACGCTCAACTCGATGGCGGCCGCCGATTCGGTGCTGGTGCCGCTGCAATGCGAGTTCTTCGCACTCGAAGGCCTGAGCCAGCTGCTGGAGACTGTCGAGCAGGTGCGCCGGTCGATCAATCCGGACCTCACCATCCAGGGTATCGTGCTGACCATGTATGACGGCCGCAACAATCTGGCCAACCAGGTGGTGCAGGATGTGCGCCAGCATATGGGCGACAAGGTCTACGAGACCATCATTCCGCGCAATGTGCGGGTGTCCGAGGCGCCTTCCTACGGCAAGCCGGCGATTCTCTACGATCTGAAGTGCTCGGGCAGCCAGGCCTATCTGCAACTGGCCTCGGAAGTGATCCGCCGCGAGCGCAAATTGCGCGCCGCTTGATTAGACCGGATGCATGATTAACAGCCGATTCGATACCGAAACGATCTGAAGACAATTATCTAAAATAGACTTGGAATAAAGATGAGCGAAGATCTCTCGAGGAAAAGACTGGGGCGTGGCCTGGCAGCACTGATCGGCGAGATCGATCGCCCGGCGGCACCGGAAAAGCCCGGCATGAGCGCAGATGGCAAGGTGCCGATCGAGTTCCTCAGCCCGAACCCGAAGAACCCGCGCCGGCACTTCGGCGACGCCGAACTGACCGACCTCGCCCAGTCGATCCGCGAACATGGTGTGGTGCAGCCGGTGGTGGCGCGGCCGTCGCCGACGCAGGCCGGGCGCTACGAGATCATCGCCGGCGAGCGCCGCTGGCGGGCGGCGCAACGCGCCGGGCTGACCGAGATCCCGGTCATCATCCGCGAAGTCAACGACCGCACCGCGCTCGAGCTGGCGATCATCGAGAACGTCCAGCGCACCGACCTCAACGCGGTCGAGGAGGCGCTGGGCTACCAGCAGCTGATCGACGAGCACGGCTATACACAGGCCGATCTCGGCAACGTCATCGGCAAGAGCCGCAGCCATGTCGCCAACACGCTCAGGCTGCTGAAGCTGCCGGAGGTGATCCGCGACATGCTGGTCGACGGCGCGCTGTCGGCCGGCCACGCCCGCACGCTGGTGACGGCGGAGGATCCGGCGGGTCTCGCCAAGCGCATCGTCGAGGAAGGTCTTTCGGTGCGCCAGGCCGAGGCGCTGGCCCAGATGCCGGCGGGTCCGACGCCGGCCAAGCCAAAGCAGGCGCAAGCCGCACCGGAAAAGGATACCGACACGCTGGCGCTGGAAAAGCTGATGACCGATACGCTCGGCATGATCGTGGCCATCGATCACAAGGGCAAGGGCGGCGAGCTTCGCGTTTCCTATCGTTCGCTGGAGCAGCTCGATGAGCTGTGCCGCAGGTTGAAGCAGGATCGGTAATTAGCCGGCGAATTTCTTACTTTCCCTTCTCCCCTTGTGGGAGAAGGTGGCCTCGCGAAGTGAGGTCGGATGAGGGGTGCTCCAGGGAACACAACGCCTCACTCCGCTGGAACACCCCTCATCCGTCTCGGCGCTGCGCGCCGATCCACCTTCTCCCACAAGGGGAGAAGGAGAGGCGCGCCTACCGCTGCCACAGCCTCGCGCTTTCCACCGCAATCCCCAGCAGCGCCTGCCGTGCCAGCGCCACCGAGAGATCCGGTCGCCGCCGCGTCTGCAATACGGCGGTCTGCAGCCGGGTCAGCGCGCGGCTGAGCGCCTCGCTGCTCCAGCGCTCGAGCGCCTTTTCCACCAGCTTGCGTCGCGAGAAAAAAACCGGCGGGCGCGCGCCGGCGACGACCGAGGCGGCGTTGCGGCCGGCAGAATCCATCTGGCCGCGCATGACCTGGATCTGCTGCAAATGCCGCATCGCCGAGGACAGCACCAGGAAAGGCGGGCCGCCGGACTGGCAGTGGCGGGTGAAGGCGGTGTCGAAATCGCCGACCTTGCCTTCGAGAAGCGCGTCGACCGCCTCATCGAACGAGGCGCCGGATACGTCGCCCGACATCGCCCGCACCTCTTCCAGCCCGATCTCCTTCTGGCCGTGGGCATAAAGGACGAGCTTTTCGATCTCGCCGCGCGAAGCCAGCCGGTCGCCGCCGAGATTGCGGCGCAGTGCCTGGCGGGCCTCCAGCGTCATCGACATGCCGGCCTTGCGCAGCTCGTCATCGATGACCGTATCGATATCCCTCGCCTCATCGGCGTAGCACGGCAACGCCATGGCGTTGTCCGCGCTCTCGACCACGGCGCGCAGCCCAACGCCCTTCTTGAGATCGCCGGCCTCGATCAGGATGATGGCATCGCGCGCGGGTTCCGCCGTCAGCGCCTTCACGTCCTCGGCCAGTGCCTTCTGGCCGGTGGCATTGCGCACCCAAAGCAGGCGCCGGTCGGAAAACATCGGCACGGTGCGGGCCTCGTCGAGCAGGCGGCCCTCGTCGCGGTCGACCTCGGAACCTTCGAGCCTCACCACGGAGAAGGGATCGTCGAGCGGCAGGCCGGTCTTCTCGGCAAAGGCTTTCGCGCGCTCGGAAACGAGCCCGCGATCGGGGCCATAAAGCAGGACGATGGAGATGCGCGGATCGGGCCGCGCCAGCCAGGAATCGACCTCGAAAGCTTTCTTCTGTGCCATGGAGGGTGGTTAGCATGATGTGGGGTTGGGGTGAATGGCGATCGGCACCGACTCTTCTTTCCTTCTCCCCCTGTGGGGAGAAGGTGTCGCCGAAGGCGACGGATGAGGGGTGCTCCAGGAAACGCCAACGCCCCACTCCGCTGGAACACCCCTCATCCGTCTCGGCGCTACGCGGCGATCCACCTTCTCCCACAAGGGGAGAAGGGAGACCGCACGATGGTCCGCCCTCCAGTTGCCTTATCTGGCGGAAACCCCGGGCCAATCTTGCGCCAAATTGCGCGCCGCGATGAAACATCGACAAGAAATTTCGCGGACATATCTTCATCTTGTACTCGGGAGGCTGGATGGGCCGGCGTCGCTGGTCCGATGCGAAAGGCTTGCCCGACGAATTCGCTCTGGTCTGGCGGCGCGGATGTGCAAATATCGGCGCCAGGCAACATTGGAGGACAAAGGTCATGGCCGATGCTGGGATGTTGCGATTTCACGTTCCGGAGCCGGAAGTGCGGCCGGGCGGCACGCCTGACTTCTCCAATGTGACCATCGCCAAGGCCGGCTCGGTGCCGCGCCCCGATATCGACGTCGATCCGCGCACCATCCGCGACATGGCGTTTTCGATCATCCGCGTGTTGAACCGCAATGGCGAAGCCGTCGGCCCCTGGGCCGGGCTGCTTTCCGATGACGAGTTGCTGGAAGGCCTGCGTCACATGATGACGCTGCGGACCTTCGATGCGCGCATGCAGATGGCGCAGCGACAGGGCAAGACCTCCTTCTATATGCAGCATCTGGGCGAGGAGGCGGTGAGTTGCGCTTTCCGCAAGGCGCTCGAGCCGGGCGACATGAATTTCCCGACCTATCGCCAAGCCGGCCTGCTCATCGCCGACGGCTATCCGATGGTCACCATGATGAACCAGATCTATTCCAACGAGGCCGACCCGCTGAAGGGCAGGCAGCTGCCGGTCATGTATTCCTCGAAGGAACACGGCTTCTTCTCGATCTCCGGCAATCTGGCTACGCAGTATATCCAGGCGGTCGGCTGGGCGATGGCTTCGGCGATCTCGAACGATTCGAAGATCGCCGCGGCCTGGATCGGCGACGGTTCGACGGCGGAATCCGATTTTCATTCGGCCCTGGTGTTCGCCTCCACCTACAAGGCGCCGGTGATACTCAACGTCGTCAACAACCAGTGGGCGATCTCGACCTTTCAAGGCATCGCACGCGGCGGCTCCGGCACGTTCGCGGCCCGGGGGCTCGGTTTCGGCATCCCGTCGCTGCGCGTCGACGGCAATGACTATCTCGCCGTGCATGCGGTGGCCAAATGGGCGGCCGAGCGCGCGCGCAAGAATCTCGGGCCGACGCTGGTCGAATACGTCACCTACCGCGCCGGCGCGCATTCCAGCTCGGACGATCCTTCCGCCTACCGGCCGAAGACCGAATCCGACGCCTGGCCGCTCGGCGACCCGATCGTGCGGCTGAAGAACCATCTGATAGGGCTCGGCGTCTGGTCGGACGAGCGGCATGCGCAGGCCGAAGCCGAGATCCTCGACACGGTGATCGCGGCGCAGAAGGAGGCGGAAAGCCACGGCACGCTGCATGCCGGCGGCAAGCCGTCGACACGCGACATGTTCGAGGGCCTCTATGCCGAGATGCCGCCGCATCTCAGACGCCAGCGCCAGCAGGCGGGAGTCTGAGCCATGCCAAGACGGACCATGATCGAGGCCATCCGCGACGCCATGGATGTGTCGATGGGGCGCGACGAGAAAGTTGTCGTCTTCGGCGAGGATGTCGGCTTCTTCGGCGGCGTCTTCCGCGTTACCCATGGCCTGCAGGCTAAATACGGCAAGAGCCGCTGCTTCGACGCGCCGATCAACGAATCCGGCATTGTCGGCTCGGCCATAGGCATGGCTGCGTATGGTTTGAAGCCATGCGTGGAAATTCAGTTTGCCGACTACATGTATCCGGCCTACGACCAGCTGACCCAGGAAGCGGCCCGGCTACGCTACCGTTCGAACGGCGATTTCACCTGTCCGATCGTGGTGCGCATGCCGACTGGCGGCGGCATTTTTGGCGGCCAGACGCACAGCCAGAGCCCGGAAGCCTTGTTCACCCACGTGTCGGGTCTGAAGACGGTGGTGCCGTCCAACCCGCATGATGCCAAGGGGCTGCTGATCGCGGCGATCGAGGATCCCGATCCGGTGATCTTCCTCGAGCCGAAGCGGCTCTACAATGGTCCCTTCGATGGCCATCACGACCGGCCGGTGACGCCGTGGTCGAAGCATGAACTCGGCGAGGTCGCCGACGGCCACTACACCGTGCCGCTCGGCAAGGCGGCGATCCGCAGGGTGGGCTCGGCGGTTACCGTGCTTGCCTACGGCACCATGGTCTATGTCGCCCAAGCAGCGGCCGAGGAGACCGGCATCGATGCGGAGATCATCGATCTCAGAACCTTGTTGCCGCTCGACCTCGACACGATCGTCGCGTCGGTCAAGAAGACCGGGCGCTGCGTCGTCGTTCACGAGGCGACGCTGACCTCCGGCTTCGGCGCCGAGCTGTCGGCGCTGGTGCAGGAAAACTGCTTCTATCATCTGGAGGCGCCGGTGGCGCGGGTCGCCGGCTGGGACACGCCCTATCCGCACGCGCAGGAATGGGACTATTTCCCCGGTCCCGCCCGCGTCGGCCGCGCGCTCATCGAAACCCTGGAGGCCTGACATGGGTGAGCACATCATCAAGCTGCCCGATGTCGGCGAGGGCGTCGCCGAGGCCGAGCTCGTCGAGTGGCATGTCAAGGTCGGCGATATCGTGCGCGAGGATACGGTGCTTGCCGCCGTTATGACCGACAAGGCGACGGTCGAAATTCCTTCGCCGGTCGATGGCGAGATCCTGTGGCTGGGCGCCGAGATCGGCGACACGGTGGCGATCGGCTCGCCGATCGTGCGGCTGAAAGTTGCGGGTGACGGCAATGTTGCCGAAGGGTCAAAATCGGCAGAGGCCGTGGCGGCACCTACCCCCACCCCTAACCCCTCCCCACAAGGGGGAGGGGGAGGCGCTTCACCCCCCAAGGTCGAAGCGAAGACGGGCTCGACATCCTCTGCAAGTACCGCGAAGAGCGAACGAGCTGCTGGGACCGAATCCCCCTCCCCCTTGTGGGGAGGGGCTAGGGGTGGGGGTGCTGCGCCGGCTTCTGGAGGTGCAGCGCCATCCGGCGCGCCGCGCCCGGAAGGCGAAAAACCGCTGGCGTCGCCGGCCGTGCGCCTGCGCGCGAAAGAGGCTGGCATCGATCTGAGACAAGTTGCCGGAAGCGGCCCAGCCGGCCGCATCGGCCACGAGGACATCGAAGCGTTCCTGGCGCGCGGGCCGCAGGTCGCCAAGGCACAGGGCCTCGCCCGCAACGATACGGTCGAGGACATCAAGGTGGTCGGTCTGCGGCGCAAGATCGCCGAGAAGATGACGCTGTCCAAGTCGCGCATCCCGCACATCACCTATGTCGAGGAAATCGACGTCACCGCGCTGGAGGAACTGCGCGCCGCGCTCAACAAGGAAAAGCGCGCCGCCAGGGGTGGGGTGGAGAGGCCGAAGCTGACGCTGCTGCCGTTCCTGATGCGGGCGATGGTCAAGGCGATATCAGACCAGCCCAATCTGAATTCGCTGTTCGATGACGAAGCCGGCATCATCCACCAGCATGGCGGCATCCATATCGGCATCGCCGCGCAGACGCCGTCGGGGCTGGTGGTGCCTGTGGTCAAGCATGCCGAGGCGCGCGACATCTGGGATTGCGGCGCCGAGGTCAACAGGCTGGCCGAGGCGGCCAAGTCCGGCACGGCGACGCGCGAGGAGTTATCGGGCTCGACCATCACCATCACCTCGCTCGGCGCGATGGGCGGCGTGGCGACGACCCCGGTCATCAACCATCCGGAAGTGGCGATCATCGGCGTCAACAAGATGATGGTGCGGCCGGTGTGGGACGGCACGCAGTTCATCCCGCGCAAGATGATGAACCTGTCGTCGAGCTTCGACCACCGCGTCATCGACGGTTGGGATGCGGCTGTGTTCATCCAGCGCATCAAGGCGCTTCTGGAAACGCCGGCTTTGATTTTCGTGGATTGAGGGCGATGAGTTGATCGAAACGGTTCAGAAGGCGCCGGCGTCGGGGTTTGAGCTCCACCTTCTCCCCTTGTGGGAGAAGGTGTCGCCGCAGGCGACGGATGAGGGGTGTTCCAGCGGAATGAGGCGTCGGCGTTCCCTGGAGCACCCCTCATCCGTCTCGGCGCTGTCGCGCCGGTCCACCTTCTCCCACAAGGGGAGAAGGGAAGGCGCGTATCGACCGTCGCCGAAAGGACAGCCAACATGAAAGAAATCTCCTGCAAGTTGCTCGTCATCGGCGCCGGTCCGGGCGGCTATATCTGCGCCATCCGCGCCGGCCAGCTCGGCGTCGATACGGTCATCGTCGAAGCGGGCAAGCCCGGCGGCACCTGCCTCAATGTCGGCTGCATTCCGTCGAAGGCGCTGATCCATGCGGCGGAGGAGTTCGAGAAGGTGTCGCATATGGCCGGCGGCAAGAGCCCGCTCGGCATTTCGGTCACCGCGCCCGCGCTCGACCTTGCCAGGACCGTCGCCTGGAAGGACGGCATTGTCAGCCGGCTCAACAGCGGCGTCGCCGGCCTGCTCAAGAAGGCTGGCGTGAAGACCGTGCAGGGCTGGGCGACATTCCGCGACGGCAAGACCGTCGAGGTCGAGACCGAGACCGGAAGCCAGATGATCCGCGCCGAGACCATCGTCATCGCCACTGGTTCGGCGCCGGTCGAGCTGGCTTTTCTTCCCTTTGGCGGGCCTGTCATATCGTCCACGGACGCGCTGTCCCTGAGCGAGGTTCCCAGGAAACTCGCGGTTGTCGGTGGCGGCTATATCGGGCTGGAACTGGGCATGGCCTTCGCGAAAATGGGCGCCAAGGTTACGGTGGTCGAGGCCTTGCCGCGCGTGCTGGCGCAGTATGACGCCGAATTGACCCGGCCTGTCGTCAAGCGGCTCGCGGCGCTCGGTATCGAGGTGATGACAGGCGCAAAGGCCAAGGGCCTGTCAACGAAGGGCGATGCCCTGCTGGTAGAGACAGCGGATGGCAAGAGCGCCAAGGTAGCCGCGGACAGGATCCTGGTGACGGTGGGACGCAAGCCGGTGACGGAAGGCTGGGGCCTCGACCAGATCGACCTCGACATGGCTGGCAAATTCATCAAGGTCGACGACCAGTGCCGCACCTCGATGCGCGGCATCTTCGCGATCGGCGACGTCACCGGCGAGCCGATGCTGGCGCACCGGGCGATGGCGCAAGGTGAAATGGTCGCCGAGATCGTCGCCGGCCACAAGCGCGGCTGGGACAAGCGCTCGATTCCCGCCGTCTGCTTCACCGATCCGGAGCTGGTGACATCAGGGCTGTCGCCCGAAGAGGCCAAGGCCCAGGGCGAGGTCAAGATCGGCCTGTTCCCGTTCGCCGCCAATGGGCGGGCGATGACCAGGCTCGGCGAAGACGGCTTCGTCCGCGTCGTCGCCCGCGCGGACAACCATCTGGTGCTCGGCATCCAGGCGGTCGGGCAAGGCGTGTCGGAACTGGCGGCGGCTTTCGGGCTGGCGTTGGAAATGGGCGCACGGCTGGAGGATATCGCCGGAACCATCCATGCGCATCCGACGCAAGGCGAGGGGTTCCAGGAAGCGGCGCTGAAGGCGCTGGGCCACGCGCTGCATATTTGAACGGTTACCCTCCCCCTTGTGGGGAGGGTCGATCCGCGAAGCGGAGCGGGGTGGGGGTCCTCGCCGACCGTCGGCGCTCACCCCCACCCCGTCTCGCAATTTCCGCTTCGCTCCGATTGCGAGCCGACCCTCCCCACAAGGGGGAGGGTAAAAAGCTCAGCTCGCCAGCCGGCTTACCATCTCGTGCTGGGCATAGGCCCGTCCAAAGCGGTTGGCCAGAAATGCATCCAGCGCGATCTCTTCCTGCTTGACGAAACCGGTCGCCGGCAGGCTGCCGTCGGCCAGCATGTCGAGCACGGCGCAGATGCCGGACGCGGTGGTGATCTGGATGGCGCTACGCACCTGGTTGCCGACGCGCTGCGAATAGATCTTGTTGGCGTAGGTCTCCTGCAGCAGGCGGCCGTTGCGGCGGCCGGAGACGGTGACGAAGACGATGACCACGTCCTGCAGCGTCGCCGGCAAAGCACTTTCGAAAATGTCCTTCAGCACGTCGCGGCGGTGGCGCAGGCCGAGATCGTTGAGCAGCGCCTTCATGATCGCGGCATGGCCGGGATAGCGGATGGTGCGGTAGTTCAGCGTGCGCACCTTGCCCTTCAGCGTCTCGGCCAGCGTACCCAGCCCGCCCGACGTGTTGAACGCTTCGTAGGTGACGCCGTCGAGCGAGAATTCCTCGCGCTCCTCCAGCGGCGGCACTTCGACCAGCTCGCCCTCGACGATCGCCTCGCAGGGCTCGCAATATTCGTTGATGACGCCGTCGGTGCTCCAGGTCAGATTGTAGTTCAGCGCGTTGGACGGGTATTGCGGCAGGGCGCCGACGCGCATGCGCACGCTTTCGAGCGTGTCGAAGCGGCTGGCGAGATCATTGGCGACGATCGAGATGAAGCCCGGCGCCAGCCCGCATTGCGGGATGAAGGCGCTCTTGCCCGAACGCGCCAGTTCCTTGACGCGGCGGGTCGAGACGACATCCTCGGTGAGGTCGAGATAGTGCACGCCGGCGCTGGCCGCCGCCTCGGCGATGCGCGTGGTGAGATGGAAGGGGGCGGCGCTGAGCACCGCGAACTTGCCGGCGAGCGCCGCTTCCAGCGCGCCTACCGCCGCGATGTCGAGTTCAAGCGTCTCGACGCCGGCGGGCACTTCGGCCGCGGCGAGCTGTGCCGCCGAGCGGTCGACAAGGGTAACGTGGTAGTCGCCCGTCGCGGCGAGCATCCCGGCAATGGTCGAGCCGATCTTGCCGGCGCCGACGATAACGATGTTGTTCATGATCAATACCCCTGTCACTTCTATCCGGCGGGAATCATCGCAGCTTGCCTGTCGAAAGGAAGTGTGGAATCTGGCAGAGTGAACCCTAATATTAGTCGATTTGCCGAAGGGATTCGTCGAAATGCTCAGTGAAGCCGAACAGGCCCTGCTTTCCCTGCTGCGCGCCAACGCGCGCGCTTCGACGGCCGAACTGGCGCGGCAGCTCGGCGTGTCGCGCACGACGGTGCAGAGCCGGATCGAGCGGCTGGAGAAGCGCGGCATCATTGCAGGCTACGGCGTCAGGCTCTCGGCGGACTATGAGCAGGGGCTGGTCAAGGCGCATGTGCTGCTCACCGTGACGCCGAAGCTTGCCGACAGGGTGGTGCGGGCTCTGCAGGCGCTGCCGCCGGTCAGGACGCTGCATTCGGTCAGCGGCAATTTCGACATGATCGTAATCGTCGACGCCCCGTCGATCCGCGACCTCGACGCGCTGCTCGACCAGATCGGCGCCATGGACGGGGTCGAGCGGACTTCATCGTCGATCATCCTGTCGACGCGCATCGACCGCTGAGTGTCGGGGCCGGCTGTGTGGGGCCGGGTCATCCGAGAACAATTCCACCCCTTACTGATTTGTAAGAACCCGGCAAGGCGGCAGTATGATTGACGAGGCAGTGTCACGCCTGAACCGCTGCGGCTAAGACCGTCCCAAGCCGAAAGCCTGTCGTGTTCCGAGAGGTGGCTTTGTCCGTACCGCGCAATATTCCCGTCCGGGCTGGCCGGTGGATCTGGATCACGACCGGCATCGTGTTGCTGGCCATTGCCTTGGTGCTGATCGTCATGTCCGGAAACGAGCCGATGCCGGACTACGGCACCCATCTGTTCTGGTTCTGGTAGCGCCCAGATGCAGTACGACGAGACCTGGCGAGGTGCCGGGGTTGCCATATGGCCCACATCCAGCGCGGCGCGCCCCTTTCCGGCGTACCCGATCTCTCAGATGGCACTTCTCGTCGTCGTCTTCCTGATCTTCAGGATAGGGCTTGCATCGGTCATCCCACTTTCGATTGACGAAGCCTATGCGGTGGTGGTGTCACGCAGCCACTCGCTTTCCTATTTCGATCATCCTCCGATCGGCTTCGCGCTTGCCCGGTTCATGGCGGATATTTTCGGCTGCGAATGCCGGCTCGTGGTGAGACTTCCCTATGTGTTGCTCGGCTCTGCGTCGGCGTTGCTGCTTTTTGCGCTGACCCGATACGCCTATGGCGCCGTTGCCGCATTCTGGGCCGTTGCCTGGTATACGGTCGCCCCGTTCTTTCTTATCTCCGCCGGCCATTTCGTCGTTCCTGACGGGCCGCTTGATTTCTTTCTGCTGGCCGCCGCCTGCCTGGCCGCACCGATGCTTCTCGGCGCTAAAACCCGGTTTGCCCTTCTGCGCTGGTGCGTGGCCGGCGTGGCGCTCGGGCTGGCGCTGATGTCGAAATATCAGGCCGGTCTGTTCGGCATTTCCGCCCTGCTGGTCCTGCTGTTGACGAAACCCGGGCGGGACCAGCTTCGAACCGCCGGGCCATGGGTGGCCGGCGCCATCGCGGCACTTGGTCTGCTGCCGGTCATAATATGGAACATGGATCATGGCTGGATTTCCTTGGCATTCCAGTCCGGCCGGGGTACCGCCAACGAAGGCCATCTCCTGCATCCCGGCAACCTCGCCGTCACATTGCTCGGCCAGGCGCTCTATGTTTGGCCGCCGATCTGGCTGGTCGCCATGGCGTGCCTGTGGCGAGGTGCCTGGGCCGGCTCGGCAACGGATCGCTTCTTTGTGCTGCTTTCGGCGCTGCCCGTCGTGTTCTTCGACTTGGTCGCCCTGTTCAGTGCCCACTCGCTGCCGCACTGGTCGATGAGTGGCTTCCTGTTTGCCTTTCCGCTCGTCGGCCAATGGTGCGGCGCATTTTCGATGCGCAGGCGAACGCTGCTCATCGTGTCTATCGTTCTCGCCGCCGCTGTCGTTCCGCTTCTGGCCACCGGATTTGCGGTGCAGGCGACAACCGGCGCCTTGACCAGGCCATTTTTCCAGAGGGCGCCGAAGTTCGACGTCAACTGGCAGCTCGTCGACTGGTCTGGGCTGACGGACAGCAAGGTCGCCGACGAGATCAGGCGCGCCAACGGATATGTCGTTGCCTCGAACTGGATGCAGGCGGCAAAGCTCGGCTACGAACTTGGCCCGGACATTCCGGTCGATGTGCTTCCCGGAGATCCGCGCCACTTCCAGTTCATGGACCACAGGCGACTCGCCAGCCAAACCGCCGGCTTGTTCATCGGAGCCATGAATTTCCGCGACGACGAGGCCGCACAGGAAAAAGCCTATCGCGACAATCTCGGCGGCCTGTTTGTCGTCGACGGCGACGCTCGGCACATAACGCAACGGATCTCCGGATTTCCGGTCTTCGACATGCTGATCCTGCCGGTGAAGCGCGTAGCGCCGCCGCTCTCCAAGGCCGATGGGCAGCCGGCCGGGGGACAGCCATGAACCAGGCGACCACCTACCAGGACGCCGGCGTGGCGTTGATGGCGGAGAGCGCGTTGCCCGTCACTGCTGCGCATGGCGGCCCGGAAGTGACGATCGTCATTCCGACGCTGAACGAGCGCCCCAACATCGGCCTGCTGGTGGCCCGGCTGCGGCAATCGCTGGCGCACATCGACTGGGAAGTGGTCTTTGTCGACGACGACTCGAAGGACGGCACGATCCTGGCGGTCCACGATATTGCCGCCGGCGATCACCGGGTTCGCGGCATCAGGCGTATTGCTCGGCGAGGCCTCGCCGGAGCCTGCCTCGAGGGCATCCTGTCGAGCTCGGCGCCGATCGTCGCCGTCATGGACGGTGACCTGCAACACGACGAAACATGCCTGCCCGCCATGTTCGGGATCCTGCAAGGCGGTGAGGCCGACCTGGTGATTGCCAGCCGTTACGGGAGCGACGGCAGTGCCCATGGCGGATTCACCAGGCTGCGGTCGAGCGTCAGCCGGCTGGCGACGTATCTTGCGCGCCTGCTCCTGAGAACGCCGATCCATGATCCGATGAGCGGGTTCTTCATGCTGCGCAGGGAAATCGTCGACGCCGTGGCGCCCCGGCTGTCGCGGCAAGGTTTCAAGATCCTGCTCGACATTGTCGCGTCTTCGCCAAGCGCCATCAGGATCAAGGAAATCCCTTACGTGTTTGCCCCGCGCCTGCACGGACAGAGCAAGCTCGACTCCCTGGTCGCGCTTGAATATGCCGGCCTGCTGGTCGCGAAAATGTCGGGAGACCTGATCTCGACGCGCTTCCTTGCCTTTGGCCTGGTCGGGTCCGCCGGCGTTGTCGTCCATCTCGCGGTCCTGCATGCATTGTTGCCGCACGGCCTGTCGTTTGCCGTCGCCCAGACGGCAGCCATGTTCACGGCGATGGCCTTCAACTACACGCTGAACAACGCCTTCACCTATCGCGACCAGCGCCGGCGCGGCTGGCGGTTCCTGACCGGCCTGCTTATGTTCGCCGCGCTTTGCAGCTTCGGCGTCGTGGCAGGTGTCGGCGTGTCGACGCTTCTCTACAGCGGCCACTCACGCTGGTGGGTTGCCGGCCTTGCCGGCGCAATCGTGGGCTCGGCGTGGAACTACATCACCAATTCCGCAATCACCTGGCGCCGCCAATAGAGCGGTGCCCGTTTCACGGAAACGTTTCGTTTCTTTGCCTTGACGCGCGTCCGGACGGAAACCCGTCAGGCACTTTTCTGGGGACTTACTCCAACCGAGGCCGACCACGCATGTATCAATTCGACGCCGCGATCACCGCCTGGATAAACACATGGGCCGGACATGCTCCGACGATTGATTCCGTGATGATCGGGATCTCGACGGCAGGCGTGCCGCTGCTGGTGCTGGCGGTCGTGGCGCAATGGTGGGTGCCGCGCTCCGATCCGGCCATCCGTCATGTCCTGATAGCGGCCGGTCTTTCGTTCCTCATCGGACTTGGCATCAACCAGCTGATCCTGCTGTTCGTGCAACGGGCCCGCCCTTACGAAGCACATGTCACGCACCTCATCATCGACAGGACCGTCGATTTCTCGTTCCCGTCCGATCATGCGACGGCAAGTTTCGCCATCGCGGCCGCCTTCCTTGTCCATGGCCTGTCCCGGCGCGGATTCTGGTTTCTTGCGGCGGCGCTGCTGATCGGGCTGTCGCGCGTTTATCTCGGAACCCACTACGCCAGCGACATTCTCGGCGGCGCCGCGACCGGCTTTCTGGCGGCGGTCCTGGTTCGCTTCGCGTACCGGGAAGACACCCGGCTCGATCGGCTGGTCACTGGAATACTTTGAAGAAGCCCGCCGACAGCCGTCGGGATCGCTGCCGGCGGGCCCCTCGGCCTTACGCATGTTCCCTGGAATTGCCCCAGGTGGCATTGTTTTATTTAGCCGGCTTGATGCTCGATGCCGCCAGCTTGCCAGCCTTGGTCGAGTAGGTCACGACCACCTTCTCGCCGACTTTCAGCGTCTCTGCTTCGATGCCTTCCGGCAAGGTGAAGGTCTTGCCGTCCGAAAGCGTGATCGAGTCGCCCTTCTTGTCGACGCTGGCGATGGTGCCCGTGGCTGCCTTGGCGAACGCACCGGTTGACGATACGGCGGCGAATATCATTGCGGCCGCGATAGCTGATTTCTTCATGGTCTTTTTCCCGTTTTGCTTGGTTGTGAAGCCGCAGGGCCATCGGCCCTTGGAGCGGCTAAACGAGCCTAGGCCGTGGAGTTGTCGGCGGGCTGGCCGCGAGTTTACAAATAGGTAACCGACGTCCAGCTCACAGGTCGCGCAACTGTTCCGCAGCCTGGCCCGCCGATGGCCTGGCGGACCAAACTGCGGCGGCCACCGAAGCGGCGACGAGGCCGAGCATGGTCGCCAGGTAAAGCCAGGGGATCGACAAGGCCTCTGGCGGCGGATCGAAAACGCCGGTCAGCAGCTTGACCAGCATCCATGCCGTCAGCAGGCCCGAAAGCAGGCCAAACACCATGCCGCCGACAAGGATCAGCAGACCTTCGCTCCACAGGAAGGCCGCGAGCTGGCGCGGTTTGGCGCCGATCGCGGCGAGGATGGCGAAAGGCCGGCGGCGCTCGATGAATCCCAGCGCCAGCATCAGCCCGGCGGCGGCGGCGGCCATGACGACAGCGAAGCCCAGTTCGATTGTCGTCAAGCCGCTGAGGTCGACCGCGGTCAGGCTTGAGCCGATAAGATGCGCCGCCTGGCCGATCTCGGCCACCTTCAGCGACGGATCGGATGTGAGCATCGACGAAGCCTGCCGCGCCAGCGCCGTGGGATCCGCCTTGGCCCGCATCAGCACGTATTCGGACGCATCGGAGCCGGTCATGCGGGCGACATAGGCCGAATTGGCGACAAGGAAGGAATCCTTGGGCGCGGTCGGAAATTCGCGGGCGACGCCGATGAACTTGAAGGCCACGGGATGATACTGGTGATCCCTGGCGTCGATGAGCCGCAGATTGATGGTATCGCCTTGCTGGAGCTGGAAATCCTGCACGGTCTCTTCCGAGACCAGGACACCATCCGGCGTCGCGGCGAGCAGGGCAAGCGTGCCTGCCGCGCTGGCGCCGCTGAAATAGGCATCGGAAAGACTGGTTGCGTGTCCGATGCGGCTGGGGTCTATGCCATAGAGGTCCTGCAGGTCCGCGCCGACATAGGCGAAACGATGCTGCATGGGTTCCACCGCTGCCGCGCCGGGCAGCGAGGCGAGAGCAGCAAAGTGCGCTCCGGCGGGCTTGTCCGCCGTGCCGAAGACGGTGACGTCGGAACCGTTGGTGAGCTCGGCGTCGATGCGCGCCTGGGCATTGTAGGTGGTGTTGAAGATGGCGGTCGACGCGGCGAAGGAGATGGCCAGCGCCGTCATCGCAATGCCGATCGTCAGCCGCCCCGATTGCCGCGACAGGGCGGCCGATACCACGGGCGCCAGTGTTCCCGATGCCGGAGCAACCATCTTTCGCAGGAGCGTGCCATTGCGGGCGATGACGGTGGCCGACAGCCGGATCGTCAGCAGCGCCATGCCGAGCCAGAACAGGGCCGGCGCGATGAACGCCTTGTAGTCCACCGCCGTTGCCGCCACGCCTTCGGGCGCGAGCACGACCTGATATCCGGTGCTCGCCGACTGCCAGAAGAACAATCCCGCCGCCGCGAGCAACAGGATATCCAGCCACAGGCGCTGCCAGAGCGGCGCCTGTAGCCGGCTCACGGTGCGCCGCGCCGCGCTAACGGTCGCCCAGCGCGCATCGCGCCAGGCCGGATAGAGAAAGGCGATGAACCCGACCAGCAGCCCGAAGAAGGCGACAAGAAGCAACGTCGGGCCGTTAACGCCAAGCGTCGCCTTGAAACCTGGTCCGGTTCCGGAAAGGAGCGGTGCGGCGGCCATTCCGATGGCGGTTCCACCTATTGCCGCCATGGCGGCTTCGGCGGCGGACAGAAACAGGATATCCCTGGTCGTCGCGCCGCGGACGCGAAGCAGCGCCTGTTCCGTGCGTCGGCGTGCGGCGCCGGACGCGGTGACCGCAAAGGTAAGCGCGACCGCCAGCGCGACGCCGGGCAGCCCGAGAAACAGAAACAGCACGGAGGCGTACAGCGCATCCTCCCGGACCGCCCCGAGGCGCGAGCCGAGATTGTCGGCAATGATGGCCTGGCCGGCGATCCTTGCCTCGAGATTGCGCTGGGCGTCGGTGACAAAAGTGTAGGCCGTGACCGGATCCGGCGGCAGCGCCTCACGGGCTAGCCGCACATGCAATTGCAGCCGGGTGGTGTCGGGGCGGGCCTTCTGCTGCGGATCGAACAATTGCCGCCAGGCTTCCCGCGGCAGGATGAGGACATTGTCGGGTGGGGCCTGCGGCGCGGCCTGGGGCGGCAGGCCGACAGCCTGGAACAGGGCGTCGGCGTCCGGGAGGTCGACCACACCGGCAATCCTCACCTCCGCCGGCGGCAGGCCCACCCGCTGGATCGAGACAGTGTCGCCAGGACCGACATGAAGGTTGGCGGCTGTCTGTTGCGCAATCAGCGCGCCGTCAAGGGTGCCGGAAAGCGAGCGGATTTCCGCCGGAAAGTCGCTGGAATACCGGCTGTCGAAAGCAACCGCCTGACCGGGGCCCGTGGTCTGGGTCGTATCGCCGGTCCGAGCCTCGAAGCCGGCGACGTCGGCATAGCGCACCTGATGCACGGGCTTGACCGGAGCGGCTTGCGCCAGCGCCTTGCCTATTAGGTCCGGATCGGCACCGGGGATTACTTGCACCTGCCAGTCGATCGGGACCGCCGACACGGCGCGTGCGGTCATCGATGCACCGGCGTCGGCGAGGAAGAGCGACATCGCCGCCAGCAAGGCGACCGACAGCGCGATGCCGAAGGCAGCGCCGGCCACACGCAGGAAGCGGCGGGCGAGCACACCGCGAATCCACAGCAGGACCATCATGCCGCGGCCGCTCCTGGCCGATGCCCGGTGGTGAGCCGGCCGTGATCCATCGTCCAGCGCGTTGCCATGCGGTTGGCCATGGCTTCGTCATGCGTGGCAACCACCAGGGCGATGTCGGTGCCGTCCAGGCGGTCGAGCACGGCGTCGAAGAAGCGCAGCGCCGTTCGGCTGTCCAACTGCCCGGTGGGCTCGTCGGCCAGCACAAGCTTTGGACCCATGGCCAGGGCGCGCGCCATGGCAATGCGCTGGGCCTGGCCACCGGACAGTTCCTCCGGCAGCTTGTCGCCGAGTTCGCCGACGCCGAACGATCGCAGAAGCGATACCGCGATGTCGTTGGCGCCGGTATTCTCGCCGGCCAGCAGCAAGGGCAGGCGGACGTTCTGGGCAGCGGTGAGGGCGGGAAACAGGCTGGGCGACTGGAATACGAAACCGATATGGCGTGGCCTCAAGGTCTCGAACGCGCCAAGCCCGGGCCATTCGACGGTACCGGCCGTCGGCCGGTCGAGGCCGCCAAGAATATGCAGCAAGGTCGTCTTGCCGCTGCCCGAAGGCCCGACAAGCGCGATGCGCGCGCCCGAGGCAATCTCGCAGTCGACATCACGCAGCACGTCGATCCGACCGGCGTTGCCATCCCGGAAGTCTCGCCCGAGGCCTTTTGCAACGACGAGTGTCTCAGCCACGGTCGATCCTCCCATCCTTCAGCCTGACGATGCGATCGGCTTTCTGTGCCAGGGCCCTGCTGTGGGTCGCCAGCAGCGTCGCCAGTCCGGCGTCGCGCCGCGCCTCGAAATGAGCGATCAGCCGCGCTTCGGTCTCGCTATCGACCTCCGCCGTCGGCTCGTCGGCGATCAGGATCGGCGGATCGGCGGCCAGCGCGACGGCGAGGCCCGCGCGCGCCGTCTCGCCGCCGGACAGTTCGGTCGGAAAAGCGCGTGCGCGATGCGAGAGGCCGACACTTTCCAGCAGGCTGGCCGTTCGCCGGTCGTCCGGCTTCCTGGCCAGCAGCATCTGCAATCGCAGGTTCTGTTCGACGGTCAAGTGGCCGAACAGGTTTCCCGATTGCAGCAGGATGCCGAAGCTGGCGGCGCGGACGCGCGTGCGATGCGCCTCCGGACGCCGGGTCAGCCGGACGCCCGCCACCTCGATATAGCCGCCATCCGGTTCGTCGAGGCCGGTCACGCAGGCCAGCAAGGTGGATTTGCCGCTGCCGGAGGGTCCGACCAGGGCGACGATCTCGCCGGCGGCGACGTGGAAACTGACGCCTCGCAATGCGGCCGTCTCGTCGTCGCCGATATGGAAAAAACGATAGATTTCATGCACGTCCAACGCGTGCATCTCATTTCCACCGGAACGAGCTGGACATTAGTTGCCACTGGTCGACATTGTCGGCGCCCTTGGGCGCATAGAGTTCGAGCGCCACGAGCTTGCCGTCCTTGAAATAGAGATAGCGCTCATTCTCGAGGCGGACCTGCCGGTTGGTGACCGCGTTCGGTTCGGAATTCGATGTGTAGACGATGCGGATCGCGGCGCCGGCCGGCAGCTTGACCTGCTTGACGGCGCTCACCCGCACCGCGCGTCCGGCGGCTTCGAGCTTGGCGACATAGTCCGCCTTGGCACTGTCGAGGGTCGGCGCGGCGTTCGCATTGGAAACAGAGACCACGACGCCGTCCAGCTTGTCGACGAAGCTGGCGCCGTCGGCACGATCCGATCGTGCCCAGCCCTCCGGCACCTTCAGGGTGAAGCCTTCCGGCGAGGTATAGTCGATGAAGACCTGCGTATCGGGAATGTCGCCCGGAGGGTTCTTCTCCGGCTGGATGGGCTTCTCGGCGGCCGAGGCCGGCAAGCAACCAAGCGCCGGAACCAGACTTGTCGTGCCCAGGCACGCCGCGACCGTGAGCGCCGGCAGGACGCTGATGGCTTTCCGAAAATGGGGTTTCATTTTCCACGGCCTTTCGATGGAAGGTGAGGTCCATCCAGTATGAAGCTGCAAGCTTACGGACGGGTCGCCAGTCCCATACGCTTTTGTAAGCTATTGCCGCTTTCGCAGGCTTTGACTCGCTTCGGCCTTATGGCGCTTGCGACCTTACGACTGGGAAGCTCACCACCACGGCAAGGCCGGGCCGGCAATCGTCAAGGGCGATGGATGCCCCGTGCAGATCGGCGATGGCCCTGACAAGACTGAGGCCAAGGCCGCTGCCCGGGGTCGAGCGGCTGTGGTCCAATCGGTAGAGCCGCTGAAATACCCTTTCGCGCTCCTCCGCAGGAATGCCGGGTCCGTCGTCGGCGACGCTGGCGAGGACACGCTCACCCTGGCGTGCCACCGACAATTTGATGGTCGTGCCGGGCGGGCAATGGCGCAGCGCGTTCTCGACCAGATTGGCCAACATCTGCGTCAACAGTTCCCTGTCGCCATGGATACGGTCCCCGATTCCGTTCAGTTGCGAGAACGACAGCACCTTTCCGTCATCCTCGGCAACGTCGGCGTAGATCTCGGCCATGGTCTGCAGGATCTCGTCGAGGTCGACATCGGTAAAGCGGGCCTTGCGCGCGCCGGCTTCGATCTGGGCGATCCGCAACAGCGCATCGAAGGTCTCGTTGATCTGATAGCCCTCCGCGCGCGCATCGGCGAGATCGTCGGAGACGTCCTGATCCCGCGCGGCCTTGTCGGCGGCACCTTCCAGGATCATTTGCAGCCGGTTGAGCGGCGTCTTCAAATCGTGCGCGATGTTGGTGCTGACCTGTTTCATGCCGTCGACCAGGCCCGACAGCCGGTCGAGCGCCGCATTGACCTGGCCGGAAACCATGTCGATGTCGTCGCCATTGCCGGTCAGCGGGATGCGCGTGTCGAGCCGGCCATGCGAGACGTCGACCATGGTGGCGGCAATGCCGTCGAGACGGCGTTGGACGCGCGAGGCGAGCAGGGCGCCGCCGGCGATCGCCAGCCCGGTGATGATCAGGGTTGCCCAGCCGAAGCTCATCAGCATGATCGTCTCCAGTTCCTCCGTCTCGGACAGGCTGAAGGCGATGGTCAGGTTGTTGCCGCCGACCGAGCCGGAATAGGCGCGGTATTCGGTATCGGGAGGCAGGCCGGGCATTTCGGCCCCGAACATCGAAAAGCCGTCGGGAAGCTCCGCCGCGGTGAAGTTGCCGGCCAGACGGTTGCCGGCCGCGTCGGTCAGCGAAAAGAGCTGTTCCTTCCTCGGGCTGCGCGTGGAGTGGCTTTGGACGGTCTCCACCAGCTCCTTGAGGTCGTTGTCGGCATAGGTCGCGGCGACGACGGAGTAGGTTTCCTTGATGCTGTCATCGAGCTGCTCGGCAAGATCGGCGCTCATCATCTGGTAGACGATGGCGCCCGCCAGCACGAAGGCCAGCATGAACAAGAAGGCAAACGTCAAGGCGAGCCGGAACGGCGTGCTGCGCAGCAGGCGGGCCCAGGTTCCGGTCATGATGCAAGCGGTGCGTGCAGGCTGTAACCGGTGTTGCGGACGGTATGGATAAGCTGGGTTTCGAACGGCTTGTCGATCTTGGCGCGCAGCCGGCTGATATGGGTCTCCACGACACTGGTCTTGGGGTCGAAATGAAAGTCCCAGACGCGCTCCAGAAGCATGGTGCGGGTGATCACGCGGCCTTCGCCGCGCATCAGCACCTCCAGCAGGCTGAACTCGCGCGGCTGCAGGTCGATCGGCTGGCCCTGCCTGGCAACGCGGCGCATGATGAGGTCCATTTCGAGGTCGCCGACCCGCAGAACGGTCTTCTGCTCCAACGCCGCCGGGCGGCGGCCAAGGGCGTTTATACGGGCGAGAAGCTCCGAAAAGGCGAAGGGCTTGACCAGATAGTCGTCGCCGCCGGCTTCCAGCCCCTCGACGCGGTCGTCAACGCCGCCGACGGAGGTGAGAAAGATGGCCGGCGTGCGCACGCCGGCGGCGCGGACCGCCTTGATCATCGACAGTCCGTCGAGACCCGGGATCATGCGATCGGCTATGATCACGTCATAGGCGCCGCTGGTCGCCGCGAAAAGCGCGTCATGGCCATCGCGCAGGAGGTCGCAGACATGGCCGGCCTCGGTTAGTCCCCTGACGATGTAGTCCGCGGTCCTGTGGTCGTCCTCGACAAGAAGAAGTCGCATTGGCTTATCCGGGTCTTTGCCGATATCGGCGACAGGCTATCACCGGGACGGGTCCTTTCCTAGGACGGTCAGGGAATGGCAAGCCACGCAGCGCATGCCGAACCCTCAATCCGATTCCAGCAGGATCTCGTCGGCATCGTCGGCGGTTCTCTTCAATGTCATATAGAGAACCAGGGCGATGATGCAGCCCAGGAAGATCACGCTGGTGAAGGTGGTGCCGAAGCCAAGGCCGCCATATTCGCCCGGTTGCGACAGCAAGTCGCCAAAGGAAGCGCCAAGCGGCCGCGTCAGGATATAGGCGAGCCAGAAGGCCAGGATAGCGTCCAGATGGAGGAGATAGTAGGCAAGTGCGATGAGTGCGATCACGCCGCCGAACAGCAGGCCCGTGGTCAGATAACCCATGTCGAAGCTTTCCGCGACCAGGTCGCCGGCGGCGGTGCCGAGCGAGAAGGTGAAGAGGATCGCCAGCCAGTAGAAGATCTCTCGCCTGGTCGTGAAGATGGTGTGGATCGAGAGCGTCCGCTCGCTGGCGTACCAGACCGCGAACGTCGCCGCGAGCACCACGCTGAAGGCGATCGTGGTGGTCTGCAGGCGTACGCCGAAATTGTCGACGAGGTTGTCGGTGATCAGCGTGCCGACGACGCTGATCAGTACCACCGCCAGCCAGTAGGCCCAGGGCACATAGCGTTTCTGGGCGAACTGCAGGACAAGGGCAACGACCAGAACGCCGGTCATGATCAGCGATGTGGCGGTCAGTCCGAGTCCGAGGTTGACGGCCAGATAGTCGGCCGCCGTCTCGCCCATGGTCACCGCCATCAGCTTGATCAGCCAGAAATCGAAGGTGACATCCGGAACCCTGTTCTGGGCCGGCCCGGCGGGCTGCTTGTTGCTGGGGAGCATGGCTGAAGTCCTGATTTTGATGGTCGTGGCGGGATGAAAGCGCATCGCGAGGGATTCATGCGATCCGCCCCTATTGATGCATGTCTTCTCAATCGCCCGCGCACCCTCGGATGATGCCCGAGGGTGCTTTGGACGGCATGGATTACTTGCCCATGACCTTCATGGCCTGGGCGAAGAAGTCGTCGGCGCGCTTGTCGTCATCCGCGTTGCAGCGTTCGATTCCCTTGGTCTCCAGTTCCGAGACCTTGTTCTTGTCCGCGTCATTGAGCTTGGCCGCCGACTCCGCCGCGCGCAGCGCCTTCAGTGTTTCCTCGCAAGGCGCGGTGGCCGCGAAAACCGGACCGGATGCGGCGAGGAGGCCCAATGCGACCGCAAGTGCAAATTTTCTCATGAAACCATTCCCTGTCTGATGCCGGTGGTCCGGCTGCCGTAAACTGAAGCCAGCCCCAAAATGGCGGGCTGGCATTCGAACGATAGGGAAGCGACTTCACTCCAGCCTGTCCGGCGGCATACAAATTCGTAAGAATGGAAATGGGCCGCGCAAAAGGCCTTTACGAACCTCGCGCGCTGCGCTGATAGAAGCTATCGCCTTGTATCCGCCATCAATGGCGTGCCCCAGTGCCCGAACCTGCAATCCGTGCCCCAGGAAAACCCGAATGACCTATGCTTCCCTCAAGCCGGTTTCGAATGCGTTCGTCCAACGCAAACGGCTGATCTTCGTGCGGGTGGCGGCGGTGCTGGCGGTGCTGCTCCTGTTTCTCACCAAGCCGGCGCTCACCGAGGGCTCGGAAGGTCACGAAGCCCTCGAATTCTTCGGTTTCTGCCTGGTGCTGGTCTGCGTCGCCGGCCGGCTCTGGAGCATTCTCTATGTCGGCGGCAAGAAGAACGAGGAACTGGTTTCAACCGGCCCGTTTTCCATGAGCCAGAACCCGCTCTATTTCTTTTCGACCGTCGGCGCGGTCGGCATCGGTCTGCTCTATGGCTCGCTGGTGGCGGCGGCAATCCTTGGCCTTGCCAGCTTTCTCATCTTCCGTGTCACGGCGCGCAAGGAAGCCGAATATCTCCTGGGCAAATTCGGCCCGGCCTATGCGGCTTATATCAAGGCGACGCCCAGGTTCTGGCCGAACCCGCTGCTCTACCGTGACAATGACGAGCTGCAGTTCTCGACGCGCGCGCTCAAGCGCACCTTCTATGACGGGCTCTATTTCCTGGCCATCTTCCCGGCCATCGAGCTGATCGAGTATTTCCGGGAGACGGGCATGCTGTTCCCGGCCTTCGTCACGCTCTACTGACCATCCATTAGCCGGCTAATTTGTCACGCTGCGCTTCGGCTGTCGAGCAACCTGTAATACTGGCTGAAGGCGAAGACACCGACCTTGCGCAAGGCATGCAGCGCGTAGCGGTCGGGGGCGGTGACCGGGAACGGCAGGTCGGCCGGCGCGATGCCCAGGGCAAGATCGGCAAGCAGCCTGCCTGTCGTCGTGCAGGCAGCAACACCGCGTCCGTTGCAGCCAAGCGCGGTGAACAGGCCAGGCGCCAGCATGTGGATATGCGGCATCGTGTCCTTGGTGATCGCGACCTTGCCGCTCCAGACGAATTCGACCGGGGCGCCCGCCGCCTGCGGGAAGATGCGGGCAAGGGCGGCCTTCAGGGGTGCCGCATCGTCCATGGTCGGATTGTCGTCGACCGGGGAGCGGCCGCCCATCACCAGCCGGCCTTCATGGTCGAGGCGGAAATAGAGCAGGAGCCGCCTGGTGTCGGCGACGCCCTGGCCGCCCGGCAGGATGGTGCGGCGCAGCGCCGGCGACAGCGGCCGCGTGGCGATCTGGAAGCTGGTCACCGGGATGACGGTCTGGCGCAGACCCGGCCACAGGTTCCCGGTGTAGGCGTTGGTGGCCAGCACGACCTGCCGCGCGCGGATCGAGGCTTGTCCGAGATCGAGCCGCCAGTTGTCACCTTCGCGCCTGAGGCCAAGCGCCGGCGACCGCGCCAGCACGGTGGCGCCCTGCGAGATGGCGGCGGCGGCCAGGCCACGCGCGTAGCTCAGCGGCTGCAGCACGCCGCCGCGCGGATCGAACCAGCCGCCGTGATAGGCCTCGGGCGCCGAGCCGGTGAGATCGGCCATTTGCTGGCGGTCGAGCAGGCGCGCCTCGACGCCCCTGGCGCGCCACTGCCGGAAGCGGGGCGTCACGATGTCCGAAAAAGGCCTGGGTCCGTGCGCGCCCTGGATCCAGCCGCTGCGCTCGGCGTGGCAGTCGATGCGGTACTTCTCGATGAGATCGAAGACCAGATCGCCGCCGGCACCAAAGGTCTCGGTGATGGCGCTGCCCAGCTTCTGGCCGAACTTGGCTTCGAGCGTGTCGGGATCGTGCTTCAGCCCGGCGATGATCTGCCCGCCATTGCGCCCGGAAGCGCCCCAGCCAGGTTCGCTGGCCTCCACCACGATCACTTTCCTGCCGGCCTGCGACAAATGAAGGGCGGCGCTCAAGCCCGTATAGCCGCCGCCGACAATGGCGACGTCGGCCACGGCATCGCCTTTTGCCCCGGCATAGAGCGGGGCGGGGGTGGCCGTCGCCGCCCACAGGCTGGCCGGCAGGGCTTGGGGTGCGTCAACAGGCATGTCTTCTCCGGCGAGGTCGTGCGATGCGCCGCCTCGTGGGCGCCGTCCTTGGGCCGATGCTCCGGCGTGGCGGGTTTTCGGATCAGCCACGCCGGTCGGTGCGGTTCACTGCAGCATCAGCTGGTTCCACTTTTCCTCATAGGCGACCGAATATTTGTCGGCTTCGCCCTCGTTGAGGATCAGCATATCCTTGATGTTGTCCGGAGCCATGACGAGAATCTTCTTCGTGTCGGCATCGGCGCCCGATGTCGCGCTGCTCAGCACCGGGCCATAGGTCCTGAGCGCGAGCAGCTTCGCCTGCTGGGCTTCGGCGAGCGCGAAATCGATCGCCTCATGCGCCAGCTCGACATTGGGCGACCCCTTGGGAATGACCCACCAGTTCGCCCAGGCGATGCCGTCCTTGTAGGTGAAGCCGACGGGCGCGCCTTCCGCTTCGGCCGCCAGCACGCGGCCGCTCCAGGCCGAGGACAGCGCCAGCTCGCCCGACGAAAGCAGTTGCGGCGGCTGCGCGCCACTGCCCCACCAGACGGTGACATGCGGTTTCAGCTCCTTGATCTTGGCCATGGCCATGTCGGCCTTCTCGGTCGTGTAGGGGAACACTTCCGAGGGCTTGAGGCCGGAGGCCAGCAGGGCGGCCTCGTAATTGTAATAGAAGAAGCGGTAGAGGCCGCGCGGGCCGGGAAAGCGCTTCACGTCCCAGAAGTCGGCCCAGGATTGCGGTCCGGCGTCCGGGAATGCCGTCTTCGACCAGGCGATGACGGTGGCGCCGGTCGAGGTGGCGATGCCGTTGGGGGCGACCCAGCCTTTTTCGAGTGCCGCGGCATTGGGAATTTTCGAAACGTCGATCGGTTCGAGGAAGCCCTCATTGGCGCCTTGCCAGACGGTGCGGCCGCCGACGTCGACCAGATCCCATTCGACCGCCTTGGCCTCGACCATGGCCTTGATCTTGGCCGTCTCGGTCGGCGAGGTGTTGACCACCGGAATGCCCTTGAGCTGGCCGAACGGATCGATGAAAGCCGCTTTTTCGGCGTTCGACAGGGCGCCGCCCCAGGAGGTGAAAGTGAAAGGCCGGTCCGCCGCGCGCGCCAGTCGAGGAAGACCCGTCGCGCCGGCCAGCACGCCGCCCGCTGCCGTCAGAAGGAAAGTACGCCTATGCATCAGCTTTCTCCGTTTTGGTGGGTTTGGATGGGGAATGAGGAACCGCGCGGACATGGCCAGGCTTCCACGAGACATGGACCTTGGCGCCGGCCTGCAATGTCCGGTCGGTGATCTGCCGGGCGGCGAGCGTCTGGCCGCTCTCCAGCCGCAAGGTGAGCTGGGTCAATTCGCCGAGATAGATCACCTCGACGATCTCGGCGGCGACGCCTTCGCCGCCGCGGCCGAGCTCGACATGCTCGGGCCGGATCAGCAGCTGCGCCGGCTCGCCCGGCGTCGTTCCCGGCGCCGCGTCGACGGCGATCGTCCTGCGGAACGCCTCGACGTCGACCGAGGCCTTGCCGCCGGATGATGAGAGCACGCGCACCGGCAGCAGGTTGGATTCGCCGATGAAGCCGGCGACGAAGGCGTTGACGGGACGGTCGTAGAGGTCGTCCACCGTCCCCAATTGCTGGATGCGGCCGCTGTCCATCACCGCGATGCGGTCGGAGAGCACCAGCGCCTCCTCCTGGTCGTGGGTGACATAGATCGTGGTGCGGCCGAGCCTCTGGTGCAGCCGGCGCAGTTCGAGCTGCACCGAGCGGCGCAGCTGCTTGTCGAGCGCGCCGAGCGGCTCGTCCATCAAAAGCACGTCGGGCTCGATGACCAGCGCGCGGGCCAGCGCTACGCGCTGCTGCTGGCCGCCCGAAAGTTGCTGGACGGGCCGGTCGGCAAAGCCGTCGAGCCGCATCAGCGCCAGGATGTCGGTGACCCGCCTGGTGATGTCGGGCTTGGGCAGCCGGCGCACACTCAGGCCATAGCCGACGTTCTCGCCGACACTCATATGCGGAAACAGCGCATAGTTCTGGAATACCATGCCGATGTTGCGGTGGCGGGCGGGCATGCGGGTGACGTCGCGCTGGCCGATGCGGATCTCACCCGCCGTCGGCTCGATATAGCCGGCGGTGAGGTTGAGCAGCGTCGTCTTGCCCGAGCCGGAGGGGCCGAGCAGCGTCAGGAACTCCCCGGCTTTGACGTCGAGGTCGGTCGGCTCCAGCGCCCGAAAGCTGCCATAGGTTTTCGACACGCCGGCCAGGCGTAGCGACTGTCCCGAATGGATCGCGGTCATCGGCTCGGGCTCCCGGTTTTGCGGCTGCCAGTCTTGCGGCTGAATGTCTGCGCCAGCGCGAACAGGACGATGGCCAGCGCGATCATCACCGTCGCGGCCACAGCGATGACCGGCGTGAATTCCAGCCGGATCGATTCCCAGATCTTCACCGGCAGCGTTTTCGAGGCATAGCCGGCCATGAACACGGCGATGATCACTTCATCGAAGGAGGTGATAAAGGAGAAGATGGCGCCACCGACGATGCCCGGCGTGATGTTGGGCAATGTGACGGTGCGGAAGATTCGCCATGGGCCGGCGCCAAGGCCGGCGGCGGCACGCAGCCAGTTGTCGTCGACGGCGCGCAGGGCGATGCCGACATTGATGACGACGAAAGGCAGCGCCAGTATGGCATGGCCGAGGCTCATGCCGAGGATGGTGCCGCTCAGGCCGACATCGAGCGCGCTGCGGTAGAGCGCCACCGCCGTGACGATGACCGGCACGATCATCGGCGCCAGGAACAGGCCGGTGACGAGCGTGCGCAGGCGGCCATCGATACGGCGCAGCCCGATTGCCGCCAGCGTGCCGAGCACCACCGCGATGATCGTGGCCAGCGTGGCGACCTCGACGCTGTTGATGAGCGAGGTGCGCCATTCCGGATCGGCGAGGAAGCGCTCGTACCAGACGACGGACCATTCGCGCGGCGGCAGATAGATGAAGCTCGCCTTGTTGAAGGAGGCCGGCACCACGGCAAGGATCGGCAGCACGAGGAAGGCGAGCACCAGGCTGGCGCCGGCGTTGGCTGATATGCGGAGCAGGAGCGGCAACCTGTTCATCGTGCGAACAGCCCCCTCTCGATCGGCAGCAGCCGGGCGGTCAGCGCCATCAGCACCAGCACGATGGCGAGCAGTGCCAGCGAGCCGGCTGCGGCGAGCGACCAGGCGAGGCGGTCGTTGACGAAGCTGGCGATCAGCATCGACAGCGTGATGGCGTTCGAGCCGCCAAGCAGGGCCGGCGTGATGAAGAAGCCGAGCGACAGCAGGAAGACGAAGGTCGCGCCGCCGGCAAGGCCGGGCAGGCAGAGCGGCAGATATATGCGCCGGAAGGTGTCGACGAGGCTGGCGCCGAGCCCATCGCTTGCCAGCAGCAGGCGGCGGTCGATGCGGACCATGGCGCCGTAGAGCGGCAGGATCATGTAGGGCAAGAGGATGTGGATCATGCCGACCAGCATGCCGACATTGTTGAACAGCAGCGCCAGCGGCGCGTCGGTGACGCCGGTCGCCATCAACAACCGGTTGATCGGTCCGTTGCGCTCCAGAAGCAGCATCCAGGAGAAGGTGCGCACCAGCACCGAGATCCAGAAGGGAAACAGCACACCGTAGAGCGCGATGCCGAACCAGACGCCGTCGAGGCGCGACAGCACATAGGCGACCGGCCAGGCGAGCAGCACGCAAAGTGCCGTCACCATGATTGCGACGACAAAAGTGTTCCACATCACCTGACGGTAGACCGCGCTTTCGGCGAGCACGCCGAAAGTCGTGAACGGTCCGGCCGGGTCGGTGAAGGCCAGCGAGAACAGCCGCGCCAGCGGCACCACGAACAGCAACGCCAGCACGATCAGCGCCGGGCCGAGCAGGCATGCGGTCTCGACATGCCGGCGCGACGGCAAGGCGGCCCGTGCCCTCGGTTCTGGCAAGGTGCTTGTTGCCGTCACGCCCAGGCCACCTCGCTGAAGACGCCTATGCCGCGCTTGCGGATCTGGCCGGCGACGACCACGCGCTGGATTTCCGACGTGCCTTCCCAGATGCGGTCGACGCGGATGTCGCGATAGAGCCGTTCGACCGGGTTCTCGCGCATGTAGCCGCGCCCGCCCAGCACCTGCAGCGCCTTGTCGATGACACGGCCGGCGGCTTCCGAGCAGTAGAGCTTCAGCGCGCTGGCATGGGCGTGCACGCGCTTGCGGTCGAGACCCTGGTCGATCTCCCAGGCGACGCGGTACAGCATCGACTTGGCGGCGAAGATCTCGACCGCCATGTCGGCCAGCATGAATTCCACGCCCTGGAAATCGCGGATAGGCCGGTCGAACTGGTGGCGGGAGGTGGCGTAGTCATTGGCGATCTCGGCGGCGCGGGTCGCGGCACCCACCGCATGCGAGGCGATCTGCAGGCGCGCCTCGACGAACCAGTCCTTGGTCAGCTCGAGCCCCTGGCCGATCTTGCCGAGCATCTTGTCCTCGCCGACCGTGGTGCCCTCGAAGCGCAATTCGGCATGGTCGAAGGCGAAATTGTGCATGAATTTCGGCGAGCGCAGATGCACCATGTTGTTCACCGGCTTGTCGACCAGGAACAAGGTCGGCTTGTCGGGATCGTCGTCGACATGGGCATGCACGATGACGAAATCGGATGCGTTGTAGGAGGTGACGAACCATTTCTCGCCGGTCAGGTGCCACTGGCCATTTTTCAAGACCGCGCTGGTCTTGACCCGGCGCGGGTCGGAGCCGGCCTCCGGCTCGGTGATGGCGAAGGCGCCGCGGCGATGGCCGTGCGAGGACGGGATCAGATAATCCTGCTTCTGCGCCTCGGTGCCGAATTTCAGGCTCACCGGCGGACGCCAGACACAGCTCCACAGGCCGTTGGTGACACGGCCGAGCTGTTCCTCGATCGCCGTCTGCTCGACCATGGTCAGGCCGAGGCCGCCATTTTCCTTCGAGTGGTTGATGCCGGCCAGCCCCCAGTCGCGCACCTGCTGCCGGACAGCCTCCCGGCGCTCCATCGGCAGTTCGCCGTGGTCGTCGGTGATCGCTTCCAGCGGCAGAAGCACCTGGTCGCAGAAGTCGCGCCCCTTCTTCGACAGTTCCTTTTCGCGCGGGCTGAGATCGAAATTCATGGCAGTCCTCTAAAAGCAATTCATCGTGTCGGGTGCCCGGCGTTGCGGCCGAGCAGGAGCGCGTCGACGGCCATGCAGCCATGGTCGGAAACCAAGAGCGGGTTGACGTCCATCTCGTCGATGAGGTCGCCGAGATCGGCGGCGAGCATCGAGAAACGGGCGAGGGCGGCATGGAGTGCTGTCCTGTCGGCGGCCGGCCGGCCGCGCCCGCCGTCGAGCAGCGGGCTTGTCTTCAGCCTGACGACCAGGGCTTGCGCCTGTTCGAGGCTGAGCGGCGGCAAGGCGACCGCGCGATCCCTGAGCACTTCGATCCAGATGCCGCCGGAGGCAATGACCAGATAGGGTCCGAACTGTTGGTCGCGGATCAGGCCGAATGCGATCTCGACGCCCTTGGGCGCCATTTCGGCAACCAGCACCTGCGGACCGAGCCGCGCCGCCATGTCGGCATAGGCCACCGCCAGCGATGGTTCATCGGCCAGGCCGAGGCGGACGCCGCCGACATCGGATTTGTGCTGGATGCCGGGGACGGCGGTCTTCAGGGCGATGGGAAAGCCGATCTTTCGCGCGGCGGCGACAGCGTCATCCGGCGTGGCGGCGGCGATCGAGCGCGGCGTGACAATGCCATAGTCGGCCAGCAGCGCCAGTGCTTCGCTTTCGCCGAACGGCTTTTCCTGGCCAAGGCGCAGGCGCCAGCGCTCGCGGACCTCACGCGCCACGGCATCGGGATAGGTGTGGGTCGCGGCGCGCCGGTCGCGAAACGCCAGCAGATTGCGGATGGCCTGCAGGCCTTCATCGGTGCCGTCGATGACCGGCACGCCGGCCTCCGTGGTCGACAAGGCGAGTGCGCGGTGGTTCACCGTGGCGTAGTTGCTGACCACGGCAACCGGCTTGCCGGTCTTGGCGTGGGAACGGATCACGGCGCGGGTAAAGCCTTCGGCGACGTAGGAGCCGTCGCGTATGTCCTGGAACAGCACGCCGATGGCGGTGTCGGGGTCGGCGAGCATGGCGTCCATGCAGGCCTCGACATGCGTCTCGAAGTCGAGGCCCGAGCCCCAGACATCGAGCGGATTCGCTGGCTGCAGGCCGCTGTCGAGATGCAGACGCAACCCCGCCTTCGTCCGCTCCGAGATGGCGGCAAACGGCACGCCGGCCTTTGCCGCGAGGTCGGCGACCATTTCGCGTTCACCGCCGGAATCGTGCAGACTGGCAAGGCCGCCGCCGGCGGCCGGCCGGCCGGCCGAAAACAAAGCGAGATTGGCGGCGAGCTGGTCCAGCGTGTCGACGCTGAAGGCGCCCCATCTGTCGAACAGCGCCTCGTAGGCGGCATTGTCGCCGGCAATCGCGCCGCTGTGGCTGGCGGCGAAGCCAGCGCTCAATTCCGTGCGCCCGACCTTCAGGACAACGACCGGAATGCCGAGCCGGTCGGCCTTTTCCAGGCAGCGGGCAAAATCGTCCGGCCGGCGCGCGGTTTCGAGAAACAGGCCGATGACCGAGGTGTCGGGCTGGTCGAGCGCCCAGTCGACATAGTCTGATGTCGTCGTCGTCAGCTCGCGGCCGCTGGAAACGCAGAGCTGGAATTTCAGCCGCTGGTCGTTGTAGGCGAGCGCGGAGAAGGCCGAGCCGGATTGCGTGACCAGCGCCACGCCGCCGGGCTTCATGGCGAGACGGGAGGCGAAGCCGGAGACGCGCAGGCCGATGCCGGGGTTGCAGAAGCCCATGCCGTTGCCGCCGCAAATGACGATGCCGGCCTCGCGGGCGATTTCGGTCAGCCGGCCGGCGAGCGGATCGTTGGCCGCACCGGTCAGGTCGCAGCTGGCGAAGATGGTGACCGCCCTGGCGCCATGGCGGGCGGCCGCCAGCAGACTGTCCTCGAGATAGTCATTGGCGACGCCGAGCACGACATGGTCGACCGTCTCCGGCAGGCTCGCCAGATCGGGAAGACACGGCACGCCTTCCACGACGTCGTATTTCGGGTTGATGGCGTAGAGTCGGCCCTTGTAGCCGTCCATCGCCGCGGCGCGCACCATGGTGTTGCCCGGCGTGTTGGGGCGCACGGACGCGCCGACGAAGGCGATCGACGCCGGCCGCAACAGCGGATCGAGGCGATGTCCTGCGTTCGTCATGCCACCGAGGGCGGCAGGAATCCCAGCCAAATCTCTTCCTCCCACGGCTCGTTCCCAAAGCCATCTCGTTCCGGCGCTCCGATTTTGATTTTGCGAGCTGCCGGACCAATGGCGACTATAGAACCGGGAAACGATCGCGCACGCTCCGAATAGTCACGAGGCGATGACCTGGAGTCATGGGGGCAAGGGCAAATACGGTCGTCGACGGTTCAACCGGAGAGGATTTCCCGTTTCAGCACGGCCATTTCATTGAGCAGCCAGTCACGCACCAGCACGGCCGGCTTGCGCAGCGGGCGTCGTGCCGTTGCCACCAGGTAATAGTGGTCGCCGGTACGCAACTCATGTTTGCCGCCCTTGACCAAGCCTTTCTGCAGGAGTTCGTGGGCCACGACGTGCCACCAGCCGAGCGCCATGCCACGGCCCTTGATCGCCGACTGGACGACCAGCGTGTAGTCGGAGAAGGTCAGGCTGCGGCTGCCAGTCGGCTGCGGATAGTCGAACTGCGCGAGATAGCGCTGCCAGGGGATGCGGATCGAACCGGAAAGATGAGCGAGCGTGTGCCGGCCGAGATCGGCGCAATCGTCGAGGCTGCCGTGTTCGGACAAGTAGCCGGGGCTGCAGACCGGCAGCACGACTTCTTCCATCAGTTCCCAGCTTTGCTGCTCGGCATTGGGCGGCTGGTTGTAGCGGATGGCGAGATCGACATCCTCGACGGGGCCGCTCGGTTCGCCACGCACCAGCTGGAAGCGCAGGTCTATGCCGGGAAAGCTGGCCTGGAAGCGGTCGAAGCGGGGCATGAACCAGTGCATGGCGAAGGCCGATGACAGCGACAGCGTCACCGTACCCGCCTCGCCCTGGCGCGCGCGGATGTCGTCGAGCGCGATCTCGATCTGCTGGAAGCCGCTGCCGACAGCGCCGTAGAGCATGCGGCCGTCATCCGTCAGCTCGATCCCCGTCGGGGTGCGCAGGAACAGCTTGACGTCGAGATGGCTTTCCAGCCGCGCGATCATGCGGCTGATCGCCGACTGGGTGACGTTGAACTCACGCGCCGCGCTGGTGAAGTTGAGATGGCGCGCGGCTGCCTCGAACATAAAGATCGCGTTTGGCGAGGGCAGCAGCTTGCGCAGGGTCATGGCCGTTGGCTCGTTTCGGTACCGAAACTTTTCGGGAAGAAGGCGCGGAGATAAGTCCGGCAGATGGCGCGGGCACGCGCCCAGTCTGCCTCGCCATGGCCGTCACCGATCTGGCTTTCGATCCACAGCCCGTCGAAAATGGCGCTCAGCCCGCCAGCGACCAGCCGATAGTCCGCGGCCGGCGGCTCCTTTTGGGCGAGGGCCGATATCAGCGGTTCGAGCCGCGCCAGATAGGCCCTGTTGAGTTCGCTGAATCGCGCCCGGTAGTCGGCGTTGCGCGAGGTTTCGGCCCAGAACGCCGTCCACACAGCGATGTGCCTGTCATCGGTGACATCGGAACCGAGGTCGAGATCGATCAGCGCCTCGAGCTTGGCCGTGGCATCGTCATGGGGGTTGCTACGCGCATGCCAGGCCGCGCGGTATTCCTCGACCAGGGCGTCGAGCGCGGCCAGCAGCAGGCGGTCCTTGGTCTCGAAGTGGAACGAGACCAGGCCGTAGCCGCAGCCGGCCTGCCGCGCGACATCGGCCAGCGTCACGCCCGGCAGGCCTTTTCGCGCGATAACGGTGATGGCCGCCTGGGTGAGGCTCTGTCGCCGGCGCGCGACCTTTTCGGCATCGCGGCTTTTCTTGTCGGGCTTGCTCAATGGCGCCGTTCTCCCTGGAGTGGTTTCGTATCCGGTTTTCGGCCGGCCAAGCAATGCTTCGTGGATGGCCGTGCGTGCAGGCGATCACTGGAGGTGTCGGGTCGTCCATCGCCCCTTTCCGAGCGTTGGCGCTGCCCTTCATGCGATGGTCCAACGGCACAATCATCATTGACTGATCAATCAGTCTACGAGATTATCGGCCGGCCGCAACCGGAAACGCAGGAACGGTTGCCAGGAAAGCAGGAAGCCGTGCCATGCCGCCACAGGACCTCGCCAACGACCAACGCGCAGCGCTCGACGCGCGCCACCTGATCCATCCCTGGGCCGATTTCCGCGAGCAGCCGGTGCTGATCCTGGAGGAGGGCAATGGCGTCCATGTCCGCGACAGCAACGGCCACCGGATGGTCGACGGCATCGGCCGCATGTGGTGCGTCAACATCGGCTATGGCCGCAAGGAGATGGCGCAGGCGATCGCCGCCCAGGCGGAGAAGCTCCGCTACCATTCGCCGTTCGGCTTCCTTTCCAACACGCCGTCGATCGAGCTGGCGGCGTGACAGTCTTCACTGCCAAGGACGCGTCCGTCTGGGCGGACCTGATGGCGGCGGTGCCGGCGGAGATCGGCGATCGTCTGGCCGGCCTGCGGGAGATTGCCGGCGTCACCGGCGTGGCGCGATACAGCGAAGGCCGCCCGGAGGCGATAATGGTCGGCCAGCGCCGGCCGTCGGCGGCGATGATGCGCATTGCCCTGTCCTGGTCCGCCGCCAGCTTCATCGCGGGCGACGGCCCGTGCCTGCTGGAGACGCTGGAGACGGAGGCGCTTGCGCAAGATGTGCTCTGCATGCGCGCCGACGAGGGCGTGGCGTTGCGCATCGGCGGCCAATGGGAGCGCCGGGACGGTTTTCTGCAACGCTGGATCGGCATTGAACCCTCCCGTTTGCAGGGGCGGATACCGCCGTCCTGGCCGCAGACGGCGGGCTTCACCTGCGGACCGTCGGCGCTCGCCATGGCCATGGCTGGCCTCGACCCGGCCTTGCTGCCGGATCGTTCGCTGGAGGTCGAGCTGTGGCGCGAGGCCACAACCATCATCGGTCCAAGCGGCCCGGGCGGCTGCGACCCCTACGGCCTGGCGCTGGCGGCGCACCGGCGCGGGTTGCGGGTCGGGGTGTTCATGAGCAGCGCCGAGCCGATTTTCCTCGACCGTGCCGCCTCGGAGGAGAGGCGCGGGCTGATGCGCTTCGTGCAAGCCGGTTTCAAACGCGACGCCGAAGCCGCGTCATTGCCGATCGAGACGCGCGCCTTTGCCATCGAAGAAATCAGTCAGGCGCTCGATCGCGGCTTGTTGGCGCTGGTGCTGATCGATCAGGCGCCGATGATGGGCTACACCTGCCCGCACTGGGTGCTCGTCCATGGCCATGGCGATGGCATCTACTTCCTCAACGATCCCTGGATCGAGCCTGACCGGTTCGAACAGAAGATGGACGTTGTCGACCTTCCGGTCATTGCGGCGGAGCTCGACCGGATGGCCTGGTACGGTAATCCGGCCTACCGCGCCGCTGTGCTGGTCGGGCGATAGCGTTCGGTGGAATTAGACGCCTATCACTTCGTCATCCACGGGCGGAGCAAGGAGCGTAGCGACGCGGCGCAGACCCGAGGATCCATGCCGCGACTTCAGAGCGCCTCTGCGGTCCAGAATTATGCTCCGCTGCACTCTTTGATTAATGTCACGGAATGGATCCCAGGGTCTCCGCGACGGAGCTTCGCTCCCGCTCCGCCCGGGGATGACGAAGAGGGGAGCGCCTTGGCAAATCTCGAACGTCTACGATAAGCCGACGAACGAACGACGAAATCCCGCTAACCCATCTCTGCTCAACTTCCCAGCGGATAAGGCATGTAACCGACGAAGCCGGTGATCTTCCAGGTTCCGCCGACCTTCCGGCAGAAGTACAGCGTCTGCCATTTCAGCCGGTCGACGGTGCCATCCGCCTTGGCAACGGAGCCATCGAATTTCTTGTGCAGCACGGCGCGGTCGCCGTCGACATCGATGTCGCGCAGATTGGTGACGCGAAACAGCGCCTCGCGCAGCGGCTCGGCGAATTTGGTCGCGGCCGTCTCCCCGGCCTGGCGCAGCCACTCGTCGCGATAGATTTCCAGCCTCGGGAACTGCAGCCGCCAGGCATCGGCGTTGGGAAGGAAATGGGCATGCATGCCGAAGAAGCTTTCGGCGATGAAGTCATTCTCGACCATGGACCAGTCCTGGCCGATAAAGGCGTCGATGTCGCGCCGCACCAGCATTTCCCACAGCGCGTGGCGGTCGGCGTCGCCTGGTGGGAACGGGTTCTTGTCGAAAGTCATTCTCGGTTTCTCCGGTCTCGCATAGGCACCTGTCCGTCGCGGCCTCGAGGCCGTCCGGCAAGCGCGCACGATGCAAGCGCTCTTGTAATAAAGCAACACGGATTTCGAAGAATGTTGCTTTCCAACAAGGGCCCTATCGGGACCGGCCCGATCGCGGTAAATCTGCGCCGAAGCGGGCGCCGCCCGGTGTCCTGCCCGTGTGATCAGAGGAGGTCGTCCCTTGCCCAAGCAGACTTTTGGAACATCCCATGTGCCGCTGTCGCCCGCCGTGCGGGCCGGCGACTTCGTTTATGTCTCAGGCCAGGTCCCGGTCGGTAGCGACGGCATCGTGGTCAAGGGCGGTATTACCGAGCAGACCGAGCAGGTACTTGCCAATGTGAAGGCAGCGCTGGCATTGGCAGGCTGCACCCTGGACGATGTGGTGAAGACCACCGTGTGGCTGGAAGACGCGCGCGATTTCGGCGCCTTCAACGCGGTCTATGCCAGGCACTTTCCCAAGAACCCGCCGGCACGCACCACGGTGGAATCGCGGCTGATGATCGACATCAAGATCGAAGTCGAGGCGGTCGCCTACCGGCCGGTCTGATAAAAGACGCTACGAAGCGGAGGGTCTCCCCATGCAATTCGACCTCCTGCTGAGGGGTGGCCGGCTGATCGATCCGGCGTCCGGGCTCGACGCGCCGCGCGATGTCGCCATCGCCAATGGCCGGGTCGCCGCGATCGACGCCAACATCCCAGCGGACCGCGCCGCGCAGGTCGTCGACGCGACCGGCTGCATCGTCACACCCGGCCTCGTCGACCTGCACAGCCACGTCTATTGGGGCGGCACCTCGCTTGGCGTCGATGCCGACCGGCTGGCGGCCAAGAGCGGCACCACCACCTTCATCGATGCCGGCAGTGCGGGCGCCGGCAATTTCCTCGGCTTCCGCCGCCATGTCATGGAGCGCTCCAGGGTGCGCATCCTGGCCTATGTCAACATTTCCTTTGCCGGCATCTTCGGTTTCTCGCAGAACGTGTCGGTCGGCGAGTGCAGCGATCTCAGGCTCTGCGAACCGCGCGAGGTGGTTGCCGCCGCGCGCGAGCACGCGGACGTGGTCGTCGGCGTGAAAGTTCGCTCGGGCAAGCATGCCGGCGGCACCAGCGGCATCGCGCCTGTCGATCTCGCCCTGGAGGCCGCCGACAAGGCAGGCCTGCCGCTGATGGCGCATATAGACGAGCCGCCGCCCGGCCGCTCGGAAGTGCTGCCGCGCCTGCGGCGGGGCGATATCCTCACCCATTGCTTCCGGCCGTTCCCCAACGCGCCGGTCTTTGCCTCCGGCGCGGTGCGGCCCGACATGCGGCTGGCGCGTGAGCGCGGCGTCATCTTCGATCTCGGCCACGGCATGGGTTCGTTCGATTTCGAAGTCGCCCGCGCCATGCTCGCCGAGGGGCTGGCGCCCGATGTCATCTCGAGCGACGTGCACCTTTACTGCGTCGACGGGCCGGCCTTCGACATACTGGTCTGCATGTCGAAACTGCTGGCCCTCGGCATGCCGCTGGTCGAGGTCTTGCGGGCCGCGACGCAAGGGCCGGCGCAGGCGATCGCACGGCCGGATCTCGGCACGCTGGCGATCGGCACCGTCGGCGACGTCACGGTCCTTCGCCAGCGGCCGGGCCGCTTTACCTTCGTCGACGCGGTCGGCGCTTCGCTGGTCGCCGATCAGCGGCTGGTCTCGGAAGGCATCGTCATCGGCGGCACCTGGTGGCCGAACGAGGCGGCGAACGATGTCAGCGAAACCGAGCGCTTCGAGCCGCATGCCAACCACACGCATGTCGAGGTTGCCGCCCGACATTTCGGGCATCGGCACGAGTGAGATCAAACGCGGTGCGGAGCGTCGACACGGTCACGCCGCCCCCACAACGCTCAGGAAACGCTCGATACCTGTCGCCGTCAAAAGCTCGATGCGTTCACGGATAAGGTCGTCGCTCCAGTTCCACCACTCCAGCGACTGCAGGCGTTGGATGACATCGGGCGCGAACCGGTACCGGATGGTGCGAGCCGGATTGCCGACCGCGATCGCGTAGGGCGGAATGTCCCGGGTGACGATGCTGCCGGCACCGAGGACCGCTCCATTGCCGATCGTGACGCCGCTCAGGACGATACAGCGAGCACCGATCCAGACGTCATGGCCGACCGTGATCGGCCCCTTGCCGGCGGTTCCATTTGCGTTGCGGATCTTGCCGTTCGCAAACTGGATCGGAAAGGTGGTCGCGGTGTCGACGCGGTGCTCGGCCGCGCAGATAAAGAGAACATCTGGGCCAATCGAACAGAACGATCCTATTCGCACCGGAACGTTTTCGTGCGGAACGAAGAACGATTCCTTGGTGAGGCCGTAGGTATGACGACCGATCTCGACGCCTGGCAGCGGCGGTAACGGGTCCTTCTTCAATCCCAGTTTTATGCGAAGTCCTCTCAGCAGACCCATGGACTTCCTCCCCCGAGTTTGCCGGCTATTATAGCGGAAATCCTCCGTTCCGAGTGCTTCGCAAGCGATTTCGGTCCCGGCTGGTCCAGCGTCGCCGTCGATCAGGCCGCCAGCGAGTAGCCCAGATCGCGCAACGGCAGCCGGCGCACCCGCTCTCCGGTGGCGGCGAAGATGGCGTTGCCGAGTGCTGGCGCCAGGGCCGGGAAGGCGGGTTCGCCCATGCCGGTCGGCGGATTGTCCGACTGGATGAAATACGGCTCGATCGTCATCGGCGCGAAAGGCATGCGCAGGATCGGATAGGCATTGTAGTTCTGTTCCTCGATCCGGCCATTCTCGATGTTGATCTTGAGGCCCATGGCGGTCGAGAGCGCATCGGTGGAGGCGCCCTGCGCCTGGGCTTCGGAGCCTGCCATGTCGATGATGGGGCCCACATCGAGCACCACCACGATGCGCGCGATCCTGATCCGCTTGCCGGCGTCGACACTCAGCTCAACCGCCTGCGCGACATGGCCGGCGTGGGAATAACACCAGGCGAGGCCCAGGCCGCCGCCCTTCGGCAGCGTCTTGCCCCACCCTGCCTTGTCGGCGCACATCTTGATGACGTCGACCGCGCGCCTCGGGCTGAAGTTGACGCTCTTGTCCTTGGCCACCAGTTCGGGCACGTCGCGGGTCACCGCATCGATCAGGAATTCGACATGGTCGCGGCCGGAAGCCAGCGACAGTTCGTGCATGAAACTCTGCGCTGCGAAGACCTGGGCATTGTCGCCCGGCGCGCGCCAGGCGCCGGTGGGGATCCTCAACGGGAACATGGTCTTGGCGCGGCGCAGGTTCGGCGCCTTGATGGAATATCTCAGATTGTCGGTGAGGTTGGCGCCGGAGGCTTCTTTCTTGCCGTCGGCGGTGAAGGTGATGAAATGCTCCCGCCAGGCGTCGAGACGGCCACCCTTGTCGATCGCGCCCTTGAACTGGTGATAGCCGGCGGGCCGGTAGAAGTCGTGGGCGAAATCGTCCTCGCGGGTCCATTGCAACTTGACTGGAGCACTGACCTTCCTGGCGATGGCCGCGGCCTCGCAGGCATAGTCATTGACCAGCCGCCGCCCGAAGCCGCCACCGACCCGGGTCTGGTGCATTACCACCTTTTCCGGCGCGATGCCCGCCACCTTTGCAATCAGCGGCAGGCCGCGATCGGGCTGCTGGGTGGGCACCCACATTTCCATGATGCCGTCGTGCCAGTGCGCCGTGGTGTTCATCGGCTCCAGCGGCACATGGGCGGCGAAGGGATATTCGTAATAAGCTTCCACCGTCTTGGCGGCATTGGCGAAGGACTTGTCCACGTCACCGACATTGTCATCGGACTTCTGCGGGAAACTGGCCGCCAGATTCCGGGCCTGGGCCGAGAATTGCGATGTGGAATCGCTCGACGCCTCGCTCAGGTCCCAATCCACCCGAAGCTTGTTCCTGGCCTGGAAAGCGCTCCAGGTATCCCTGGCGATGATGGCCACGCCCGGCATCACTTCGACCATCATGCCGGTCCCGTCCACGGCGAAGGCGTCGAGCACGCCGCGCTCACCCTTGATCTCGTCGACATTGAAGGACCTGACCTTGCCGCCCGCCGCCGGGCATTTGGTGTAGGTGGCGTAGACCATGCCGGTAAGCTGGACATCGATGCCGAACAGCGGCTTGCCGCTGACCACCTTGGGGTCGTCGACGCCGCGATAGCGCTTGCCGATCAGGCGGTAGTCCGCGCGGCTTTTCAGCTTCAAGCTCTTGGGATCGGGCACCGGCATCTTCGCTGCCGCCGCGGCAAGCGACCCATAGGTTGCGGACCTGCCGCTGGCGGCATGGGTCAAGATCGAATCCCTGGCGGTGACCTGCGAGGGATCCACCGCCCACTGCCCCGCCGCGGCGGCGATCAGCATCGCCCTGGCGCCGGCACCGGCCTGGCGCAACTGGTCCCAGGCATGCGGGATGGAGGTTGAGCCGCCCGCCCCCTGGCTGCCATAGACCTTGGGATTGATGTCCGCCTGCTCCATCACGACATGGCTCCAGTCGGCGTCGAGCTCGTCGGCGATGATCACGCCGAAGGACGTCTTGATGCCTTGGCCGATCTCCGGGCATTTCGAATAGATGGTGATCGTGTTGTCGGGAGCGATGCGGATGAAGGCATTCATCGCCTGGTCGTTGCCGTCAGGCGTATCGACGTTCGCCGTTTCGGCCGCGAACGCCGCGCCGCCAAGATGGAAGCCCAGCACCAGCCCCGCCGCGCCAACGCCTGCCAGCTTGAAGAAGGTGCGCCTTCCCATGGTCGTCGGCGCGCTGGCCGGCGGCGCCGAGCGGACCCCGCGTATCAGCGCCGAGAGGTAGGCATCGGACTGGGCAAAGTTGGACTGGGTGTCAACCATGGGGGGCCTCACTGGATTGCTGTGCCGCCTGCTGCCGCAGAGCGCTCACATCCTTGCCTGTCAGGTTCGCGCCTTTGGCGCCGAACCGGGCGGTGACGTAATTCGCCACGGCCGCGATGTCGTCGTCGGAATAGCCCTCGCCGAAGGCCGGCATGAAGATCGTGCCGTCAGCGGTCTTGCGGTTGACGCCGTTGATGACCGTCTGCGCCACATTGGTGGCGCTGGGATCGTTCACCGCGCGCACGCCGGTCAGCGTGGCAAAGCCGGTGACCGGGCTGACGCCGGTCCAGTCGTGGCAGGAGGCGCAGGCGCCGGCGAAGATCTTTTCGCCATGCGCATTGGCTACCGCCGCCACGCCCTCCTTGTACGATGCGGGCGCCGCCGTCGTGACGGTGCGCGGCAGGTCGCTCGCATGGCCGGGAATGCTGCGCAGATAGGTCACCAGGGCACGGGTGTCGTCCGGCACCAGATAGCTCAGACTGTCGTCGGCGGCTTCACCCATCGGGCCGGCGGCACCGCCATGACCATTGGCATGACCGGTGGACAGATAAGAGGTGAGATCCTCGTCGGTCCAGTCGCCGAGGCCGGAAACGTTGTCGCCGGTGATGTTGTAGGCGCGCCAGCCCGCTGTGAGGGCGCCCGCGAATTTGCCGTGATTGTCCAGCGCAAAAGCCAGGTTGCGCGGTGTATGGCACTCGCCGCAATGGCCCATCGCCTCGGCAAGATAGGCGCCCCGGTTCCATTGCGGGCTCTGGCCGATGTTGGGGCGGAAGCGCTCGTCGGGATTGAACATGATGTTCCAGACCGCCACCAGGCCGCGCTGGTTGAACGGCCAGGACAGCTGGTTCTGTTTCGGCGGCGCATTCACCGGCGCCAGCGTGAACAGATAGGCCTTGATCGCCAGCGCGTCGGCATCCGTCATCAAGCTGTAGGAAGCGTAGGGCATGGCGGGATAGAGTTTCGCGCCGTCTGCCCGAATGCCCTTGTGCACGGCCGCCAGGAACTGGGCGTCCGTATAGTTGCCGATGCCGGTTTGCTTGTCCGGCGTGATGTTGGTCGAATAGATGGTGCCGAACGGCATGTTGAAGGCGAAGCCGCCGGCGAAGGGCGCGCCGCCCGGCGCGGTATGGCAGGCCTGGCAGTCGGCCGCATGGATGAGGTATTCGCCGCGCTTGACCAGATCGGCGCTGGCAAGCTGCGACGGCACGCCAGTGACACCGGCGCCATGGTAATCGGCCAGCGTCACTGTCGAGCCGGCGGCAAACGACATCGGATCCCGGCCAAGATAAAGCCAGCCCGCGAAACCAAGCGCGACGACGGCAATGACCGCGACGAGAATGCCGATGATCTTCTTCATGGTCAGGCCGATTTGGCGGCGGCGTTCTTGATGGCGCTGCGGATGCGGATATAGGTCCCGCACCGGCAGAGATTGCCCGCCATGGCCGCATCGATGTCGGCGTCGCCGGGTTGGGGATTGTTGTTGAGAAGCGCCGTGGCGGACATGATCTGGCCGGCCTGGCAATAGCCGCATTGCGGCACCGCGGCCTCGATCCAGGCTTGCTGGACCTTGGCGCCGGTGGGCGTGCCGCCAATCCCTTCGATGGTGACGACGGCGCGGGTGCCGACATCGCCAACGGTCAGTTGGCACGAACGCACCGGCTTGCCGGCAACATGCACCGTGCAGACGCCGCATTGGGCGATACCGCAGCCATATTTGGTGCCGACCAGGTTGAGATGGTCGCGCAGGACCCACAGAAGCGGCATGTCCTCCGGCACATCGACATCACGTGACTGTCCGTTGATCGTAAGCGTGAGCATGTCTCTATCCCTGCCTGGAACCGGCGGATGAACGGAATTCGTCCATCGGATTCTAGGGGACCGAGACTCAGCGAGTAGGGCGCGTCCGTTCACATTTAAGACATCGCCGACGGCGGCCTGGGCGATCGGCGAACTGGAAGGACTATCGAAAAAGCCGCGCGCCCGCACGTGCTCGTGCCGCCATACGGTCTCAAACAGACTGACGTTGCCCGTCGCACCTTGCCGCGTCTTCGCGGATCTGCCGTCTCCGTCCTCTCCGTCCCCAACGAGGAGGGAGATCGGGCAGCTTCACTGCCCGGAATTGCTTGGCTTCCCGTAAACCGGCGTCGCGATCCCCTCCATACGCGCCTTGATCTGCAGCGCCACGTATTTGGAGTAAAAACGCGACAGCGCCAGGTTGCCGCCGTGGAACCACAGCGCTTCCTGCGCCGTCGGCTTCCACATGTTGCGCAGCTCGCCCTGCCAGGGGCCAGGGTCGCCCTTGACGCCGGAGCCGAGACCCCAGCAGGGCCCGACCTTGTCGGCGACCTCGCGCGAGACGAGCGCGGCCACATTCTCGTTCATCGACTGGTAGCCGGTGCAGGCGATGATGGCGTCGGCCTCGAGTTCGGTACCGTCCTCGAACAGGATGCCGTTCTTGGTCAGCGACTTGATGGCGACACCGCTGCGGATGCCGATCTTGCCGTCGATGATCAGGTCCGAGGCGCCGACATCGATGTAATAGCCCGAACCGGTGCGGTAGGCCTTCATCAACAGGCCGGTCTCGTCATCGCCGAAATCGATGGCGAAGCCCGAGGCGCGCAAGCGGTCATAGAAGGCGGCGTCGCGCGCCCGGATGACATCGTAGAGCGCGCGCTGGCCCTTCGGCACCAGGGCAAATGGCGTCGAGGCGACGATCATGTCGGCCTTCTCGGTGGTGATGCCGCGCGCCAGCGCGTTCTCCGAAAAGATCTCGAAGCCGACCTCCATCAGCGTGTCCGACTTGACCACGGTGGTCGGCGAGCGCTGGACCATGGTGACGTCGGCGCCGCTTTCCCAGAGGTCGACGCAGACGTCATGTCCCGAGCTTGCCGCGCCGATGACCGCAACACGTCTGCCGCGGAATTTGTCGCCGCTGGCATACTGGCTGGAATGCAGCAACTCGCCCTTGAACTCGCCGGCGCCGGCCAGGTCGATCCCTCGCGGCGGGCCGTAGGCGCCGGTGGCGAAGACGATGTGTTTCGGCTTCAGCGTGATCTGCCGGCCGACACGGTCGACGACCACGGTCCACTCCTTCTCCGCCTCGTCGTAGGAAGCGCTGAGGCATTTGGTGGCGACCCAGTAATTGAGCTCCATGACGCGCGTGTACATTTCCAGCCAGTCGCCCATCTTGTCCTTGGGCGTGAAGACAGGCCAGTTTTCCGGGAACGGAATATAGGGCAGATGGTCGTACCAGACCGGATCGTGCAGCACGAGCGTGCGGTAGCGGTTGCGCCAGGAATCGCCGGGCCGGGCGTTCTTCTCGATGACGATGGTGGGCACGCCGAGCTGCCTCAACCGCGCGCCCAGCATGATGCCGCCCTGGCCGCCGCCGATGACCAGGCAATAGGGTTGCTCGGAGGCGCCAAGCTCGCGCGTCTCGCGCGCCCTCGCCTCCGCCCAGGTCTCGCGTTGGGGGTCCGCCTTGTGGCGCACGCCGAGCGGCCGATCTGAGCCCTTGCGTTCCTCGAAGCCCTTGAGGTCGGTCATCGCCGTGAACAGCGTACGGCAGCGGCCATCGCGCAGGCGCATGATGCCTTGGCCGGAAGCCACCGCGGTCTCGAATGTGAACCAGGCTTCGATCGTGCCTTCGTCCGAAGTCGCCTCGCCGGTGATCCGCCACGCGGTGGGTCTTGTCGTCGCCAGCGTTGCCGCGAGCATGTCGGCAATGGCCTCGCGGCCTTCCATGGTCGTGACGTTCCAGGTGAAGGTCAGAAGATCGCGCCAGTAGCAATCGTCGACGAACAGGTTGGCCGCCGCTGCCACGTCGCCGGCTGCGAGCGCCTGTGCCAGGGATTCGAGCCATGCGGCTGCCTGTTTCGTCGGTGCTATTTCGAGCATGTCTTCCCCTCTTCCTGCAATGAACTAATCCCCGAGCGGCTCCATCTCCTTGCCGGTGCGGTGGATCTGGGCGTTGTATTTGATGCGGCGCACCGTCTCGCGTGCGGACCCGTCGAGCTTGTAGGCCGAGGCCACCGCCAGCAGGTCGATCGCCGCCAGGAAGGCGAAGCGCGAGGCCGTCGGCTTCAGCGTGTCGGGATATTCCGGCACCGCCACGGTCAGCCTGACGTCGCAGGCGCGGGCCAGATCGGTGTCGGGCGCGGTCACGGCGATCGCGTTGGCGCGGTAATGCTTGGCGAGTTCGACGGCCTCGATCACCTCGCGCGTGCGCCCGGTCGCCGAAATGGCGATCACCAGGTCGCCGGGCTTCAGCGTCGAGGCGGTCATCCGCATCAGATAGGGGTCGCACTGGGCGCTGACCGTGATGCCGTAGCGAAACAGCCGGTACTGGGTCTCCTGCGCCAGCGCCGAGGAACTGCCACCGAGACCGAAGACCGTGATCTGGCGCGCCTTGGCGATCAGCTCGGCGGCCTTCTGCAGCTCGCCCGGGTCGAGCTGCCGTTCGGCCTCCTGCAGCGCCCGGCGCGCCTCGCCGAAGACGGCGTTCCAGAACGGCATGCCATTGTCGTTGCTGACGGTCGGCGACTTGGCCAGGTACAGCGCGCCGACGACGAGGCTCTGCGCCAGCTTCAGCTTGAAATCGCGCACGCCCTCGCAGCCGATGGCGCGGCAGAAGCGGGTCACTGTCGGTTCGCTCACTCCGGCGCGTTCGGCAATCGCCGCATTGGAAGCGTCGACGGCGTATTTGACATCGTCGAGCACGACATCGGCGACGCGGCGTTCGGCCGGGCGCAACTCGGCGTAGGAATCCTTGACCAGCGAGATGATGTCGGGAATACGCCGGACAGGCTCGCGCTCCTCCGGATCGGTGCTCAAGGCGCTGTCTTCCCTGTTGTCAGCTTCGGTCATGAAGTCGGTCTTCCCTGCCCTTTTCGACCTGACCTCTTATCATGTTTGCACGCTGTCGTTCCATGCGCCCGGCCACGCTGCAACCGTTGCGTGCCGCAAGGGCATGTTCGCATCCGTTTCGCCGAGTATGTAGGAAAGCAACACGCATTTCAAGACGACGAAAATCCTTTCAAAACAATGCGCTGAACATGGATATGGGTTTTGGTGATACGGGTATTACCGCGAACGCTTGACAGCAAAGTAGGATAGTTACACACTGATTTTTGGCAGTCCGATGACCATTGGATCATCGCGCAATCTCCGAGGGGCGGATGAACGCGGGCGAGACAACAACGCCGAAACTTGGCGTGCAGGCAGCGACCAAGATCTATCACACGGCATCCGGCGACCTGCTGGCGCTGGACCGCTGCAGCCTGGACATCCGAGCCAATGAAATCGTCTCGATCGTCGGCCCGTCCGGCTGCGGCAAGACCACGCTTCTGTGGTCGATGTCGGGCCTGCACGGCCTGACCAGCGGCGAGATCCGGCTGGACGGCAAGGCGATCACCGGCCCGCATCCCGATATCGGCATCGTCTTCCAGGAGGCGAACCTGTTGCCCTGGCGCAATCTCGACGCCAACATCCGCTTCCCCTTCGAGATCAAGGGCGAGACGCCAGACCGTGCCTGGATCGCGCATCTCCTGAACCGGGTCGGCCTGGACGGTTTTGGCGGCAAGTTCCCGCGCGAGCTTTCGGGCGGCATGCAGCAGCGCGCGGCGATCGTGCGGGCGCTGGCGCTGAAGCCGTCGGTGCTGTTGATGGACGAGCCGTTCGGCGCCCTCGACAGCTTTACCCGCGAAGAGATGAACCGGCTGGTCGAGGAGATCTGGCTCGACACCAAGACCACCATCGTCTTCATAACCCACTCGATCGAGGAAGCGATCTTTCTCTCCGACCGTGTGGTGGTGCTCAGCGCCCGGCCAGGCCGGGTCGCGAAGGAGTATCGCGTGCCGTTGGCGCGGCCGCGCTCGCTGGAGATCATGGCGACCAAGGAAGTCTTCGACCTCACCAACCGGATCAAGATGGACATTGTCGGCGAGCGCGCCAGGCCGAAGGCACCGGAACAGGAGCGCACCAGCGCCGAGATCGTGAGGATCAGGCCGTGAGCGACGCGATCCCCGAATTCTCCAAATCCAAGCCGGGCGACGGCAAGGATGTCAGCCTGACCAACCTGTCGGCCTTCGCCAGCGGCCCCGGCATCAAGTCGGGCAAGGAAGTGGCGGCCATCATCGCCGTTGCGGTGATCATCATCGGCGGCATCGAACTGGCGCTGCGGCTGTTCCACGTGCCGCTCTACATCATGCCGCCGCCAAGCTCGATCGCCTATGCGCTGTTCGACGAGTTCCCGCTGATCGCGCCGCATCTCGGCTATACGCTGGTCGAGCTCTTGTCCGGCTTTGCCATCGGCGCCGCCGTCGGGCTGGTGCTGGCCGCCGTCATCACCCAGTTCCCTTTCGCGGAAAAGATCGTCGCGCCCTACATCCTGCTGCTGGTCACCACGCCGATGCTGGCGCTGGTGCCGCTGCTCATCCTGCGCTTCGGCTTCGGCTACACGCCGCGCATCATCGCTGTGGCGCTGGCGGCCGGGCCGATGGTGATGATCAACGCCGCCACAGGCTTCCGCCGCGTCGACAGCGCCAAGATCGCGCTCGCCCGCTCCTACGGCGCCAGCACCTTGCAGATCTTCTGGAAGATCCGCGCGCCGATGGCGCTGCCGATGATCCTGGTCGGGCTGATGATCGGCGCCATCTTCGGCCTGCTCACCGCCGTCGGCGCCGAGATGGTCGGTGGCGGCTTCGGCCTCGGCAACCGGCTGACCACCTATTCGTCGATGATCCAGATGCCGCAGTTCTTCGCCGTGGTGCTGATACTGTCGACGCTCGGCATCCTGATCTACGTGCTGTTCTTCCTCATCGGCAAGAAATGGGCGAGCTGGGAGGCATAGGCAACACGCAACGACGGCGCCCGGGAGGCGGGCGGCAACAGACTGACGTCAAACAAAAAGGGGAAAGCGATGACCAAAGACAATTCGATCCGCCAGGCGGGGATCTCCCGCCGCTATTTCCTGCAGGTCACCGGCGCCGGCCTGGTGACGGCAACGGCGCTCGGCGCCACCGGCCTCAAGGCCAGGGCCGAGGCCTATGGCAAGTTCACCTGGATCTCGCCGCGCGGCACGCTCGAAGTGCTCGACGACTATCCCTACTGGGCGGCGAAGAAGGCCGGCTATTTCGACGGGCTCGACACCGACATGCAGCCGGGTCCGTCGGACGGTACGGCGACGGTGAAGTTCGTCGATGTCGGCCAGGCCGATATGGGCTTCCCCTCGCCCGGCGTGTTCTCCTTCGCCATCCAGAACGGCATGAAGCTGAAGTCGGTGTTCCATATGGGCGCGCGCGACACGTTCAGCATCGCCTTCCGCAAGGGCGAGGGATCGAACGACCTGAAGAAGCTCGAAGGCAAGACCATCCTGCTCGGCTCCGCCGCCTGGCAGTCGATCACCGATCCGCTGCTGGCCGCGCAAGGCGTCGACATCAAGAAGGTCAAATATGTCGAGGCCGGCTGGCCGACCTGGGGTACCGCACTTGCCGGCGGCCAGGGTGACGCGGCCTTGTCGTGGGAGGGGCTGCGCGCCGAATGGATCGCCAAGGGCCTCGACTTCGAATACTGGCTCGGCGTCGAGCATTCCAAGCTGCCGGCCAACACCTTCGTCGTGCGCAGCGCCGATCTCGAGGATCCCGACAAGAAGGCGTTCCTGGAAAAGTACCTGCGCGGCTGGGCGATGGGTCTCGAATTCGGCTACCAGAACCCGCGCGCGGCGGTCGAAGCGGTGTTCGAGCAGTTCCCGACGCTGGCCAAGAATCTCGGGCCGGAGCTCGGCACCACCTCGATCCTGCAGCAGATCAACGTCTTCCGTGGCGACATGGACAAGCGCGGCGGCTGGGGCTCGCACGACATGGCGAGCTGGCAGGGCTTCTTCGACGAGATCCACAAGATCGGCCAGATCACCAATCCGGTGAAGGCCGAGGATGTCTGCACCAACGACCTGATCCCGGCGGCCAACGACTTCGACAAGGCCAAGGTCAAGGCCGATGCCGACGGCGTCAAGCTGTCGGAAGGCTTTGCCGCGCTCGATGTCGAGAAGATCAAGGCGCATCTGTTCGATTCGGCGGTCAAGTAGGAACTGCCGGCAGCAAAATCGGGCGGCGACAGGGTTGCCGCCCGCACTTCATTGGAAAAAGCATGGGAGGCTGATGTGGCCGACAAGGTAAAGGTGCTGGTGGTGGGTCTGGGCAATATGGGTGCGTCGCATGCCAGCGCCTATCACCGCTCCGAGGGTTTTCAGATCGTCGGCATCATGAGCCGCTCGATCAAGAGCAACACCAAGATCCCGGCGGAATTAGCCGGCTATCCGCTCTACGAGGATTTCGACCTGGCGCTGAAGGAGACAAGGCCGGACGCGGTCTCGATCAACAGCTGGCCGAACACCCACGCCGAATACGCGCTGAAGGCGATCGCGGCCAATTGCCATGTGTTCATGGAAAAGCCGCTCGCCACCAATATCGAGGACGCCGAAAAGGTCGTGGCGGCGGCACGGGCCAAGAACCGCAAGCTGGTGCTCGGCTACATCCTGCGCGTCCATCCCTCTTGGATCAAGTTCATCGAGGTCGGCAAGACGCTCGGCAAGCCGCTGGTGATGCGCCTCAACCTCAACCAGCAGAGCAGCGGCAGCGCCTGGCACTGGCACAAGAACCTGATCGATTCGCTGATCCCGATCGTCGATTGCGGCGTGCACTATGTCGACGTCATGTGCCAGCTGACGGGCGCCAAGCCCGTACGCGTGCACGGCATCGGCGCCAAGCTCTGGGCGGAGGCCGACAAGCAGAATTACGGCCATCTGCACGTCACCTTCGATGACGGCTCCGTCGGCTGGTATGAAGCCGGCTGGGGCCCGATGATGAGCGAGACGGCCTATTTCGTGAAGGATGTGGTGGGCCCCAAGGGCGCGGTGTCGATCGTCGCCGGCCAGGCCGCAAGCACGGCCTCGGATGCCGAGGTCTCCAATTCGGCCGACATCGACCGGCATACCAAGACCGATGCGCTGAAGATCCATTATGCCGCCGTCGACGGCGACAAGAACTTCAAGAAACCGGACGAGATCGTCAGCATGGAGGACGAGCCCGGCCACCAGGAGCTGTGCGACCGCGAGCAGGCCTTCTTCCTGCGCGCCATTCGCGAGGATCTCGATCTGACCGAGCAGATGGACGCGGCGGTCAACAGCCTGCGCATCGTGCTCGCCGCCGAACAGAGCATCGAGCTCGGCCGGACCGTCGAGCTGGCCTGACGCAATCCGGCCGCTGGTGCTGGAGGAGGTGCCGGCGCCGCGGGAGTTTCATCCTCTCCCCGTCCCTATACGGGGAGAGGATGCCGGCAGGCGGATGAGGGGCGGCGCTTACATTTGCAATTGGCTGGCAGGGACAGCGCGCATTTGAGGCGCGGTGTCGAGGCATGGAAACTGGGAGAGAGACATGGTCACCGACAGTCTGTTGAAAACCTATGCCGAGTCCGATGCGCTCGACCTCGCCGCACTGGTGCGCGGTGGCCAGGTTTCGCCGGCCGAACTTGTCGAGGCGGCGATCACACTGGTCGAGCGGCTCAACCCGGCGCTGAACGCGGTCATCCATCGCCTGTACGACATGGCGCGCGCGCAGGCCGGGACGGTCGACAGATCGGCGCCCTTTGCCGGCGTGCCGTTCCTGCTCAAGGAGCTGGCCTCGTCCTGGACAGGTGCGCCCAACACCAATTCTTCCTTCTATCTGAAAGATGTCGTCGCCGACTTCGACACCGAAGTGGTCCGCCGCATGAAGGCGGCGGGGCTGGTGCTGGTCGGCAAGTCGAATGCACCTGAAAACGGCTGGTCGATCACGACGGAACCGAAACTCTACGGGGTGACGAAGAATCCGTGGAAGGAAGGCATCACGCCCGGCGGCTCGAGCGGCGGCGCGGCGGCGGCCATTGCGTCGCGCATGGTGCCGATCGCCGAGGCCAGCGACGGCGCCGGCTCGATCCGCATTCCGGCCTCCTGCTGCGGCATTGTCGGCCTGAAACCGTCGCGCGGCCGCGTCAGCCTCGCGCCGTTCGGCGACTATTGGTATGGCGGCGCCTATTTTCTCTGCTGCTCGCGCAGTGTGCGCGACACGGCGGCCTATCTCGACGCGGTGTCCGGCGCGCTGCCTGGCGATCCCTACACGCCACCGGTGCCGGATGGCTCCTGGCTTAGCCTGTCGGCGCGGGCGCCGAAGAGGTTGCGCATCGGCTTCTCCGTCACGCCGCCCAACGGCACCGCCATCGATCCGGAGGTGAAGGCGGCGGTGCTGGCAACCGTTGCGACGCTCGAGCGGCTGGGCCACGATGTCGAGGCGCATGACATGCCGCTCGACGCCAATGCCGTCTGGGCGACCTACACCAACATGACCTGCGTGCAGACGGCGGCGACGTTCGACTATCTCGAAACGGTGATCGGCCGGCCGGTGACCCCAGGCGACGTCGAAGCGGTGACCTGGGCGATCATCGAGCGCGGCCGCGCGACGAGCGGTGTCAGGCACATTTCAGATGTCGAGCAGCTCAGGCAGGTCGGCCGCGACATCGTCGGCGACCTCAACGCCTACGACCTTTTCATCACGCCGACACTGACCCAGCTGCCGCGTCCGCTCGGCTACTACGACATGTCGGAAACCGACATCGACCGCTACAACGCCAAATGGGCGGATTCCGTGTTTGCCTTCCCCTTCAACATTTCGGGCCAGCCGGCGATCTCGCTGCCGCTCGGATGGTCGAAGGGCGGCGTGCCGATCGGTGTGCAGCTGGTTGGCCGCTATGGTGACGAGGCGACGGTGCTGGCGGCGTCGGCGCAGCTGGAGCAGGAGATGCCGTGGAGGGATCGGCGGCCGCCAGTGAGTGCATAATTTTGCGGAACGGCGAGGATGGAGCGGTGAACAGAGGCTTCCACCGTCGCGCTCCACGGCGCCCCCCTCTGTCCTGCCGGACATCTCCCCCACAAGGAGGGAGATTGGCAGCTTCCGCGGCGGCCCCATCCTTGCAAAGTTGAAAATTGGCGAAAGCGGCTACGACAGCCGATCTCCCCCCTCGTGGGGGAGATGCCCGGCAGGGCAGAGGGGGCGTCGTAGAGCGCCAGCGGCGACAAAGGACCCCTCGCCTACCCAACCATCTCCAGCCGTCTCGGCAGCCGGTTCATCGGCCTCGGCCCGTCCGCGGTGATCAGAAACTGATCCTCCAGATTGAAGCTGGCGAGGCCGTCGATGTAGAGCGGGATTTCGAAGGCCAGCACCATGCCGGCTTCGATGACGACATCACTGTCGGCCGCGATGAACGGCCATTGTTCGGAAAAGACCGACTGGCCGACGCTGTGGCCGAAATGGCCGCGGCTGTACGAGCGCAGCCCTTGCCGCGCCAGGCTTTCGGTGGTGACGCGGTGGACATGGGCGAGCGTGTTTCCGGGGATCAGCGCGGCCAGCCCGTCCTCGAAAGCGCGCTCGGCGATCGCATGCAGTTCGGCCTGGTCGGCGGAAGCCGGCCCGAAGATGAAATTGCGCGACATGTCGGAGGCGTAGAAGCCGACCGTGCAGACCATGTCGCATTTCAGCGGGTCGCCGGCCACGGCCCTGGCATCGGCGCCCTTGGCCCTGGCGCCCAGCGTCACATATTCGGCCGTGGCGACCGGATGCGACAGCCCGGCCGCGGCCTCGGCGACGCCTTTCCGGTAAAGCGCGACGAGATCGGCCTGGCGCATGCCGGCCATGGCGTCGACCTGCAAGCGCTCCAGCCCGGCTTCCGACAGGATGATGCCTTGTTGCAGCAAATCGATCTCGCGCTGCGTCTTGATGGCCCTGAGCCGGTCCAGCACCGGTGAACCGTCGACCATCGGCCTATCCGGTAGCAGCGCCCGGATGGCCGCGAAATCGGCGGCCGGAATAAAGTCGAGGTCGACGCCGAGCGTCGCACGCGCCAGTCCGAAGTCGTCCAGCAGAGCCCGCAGCTGGTGCACCGCGCCGGCGAGATCGAAGGTGGCGGGCCTCGAGAAATCCGGCGCGCGGCCAAGCAAGGCGAGGCCGGCCTCGATGCGTTCCGCCAGAAGACCGTGAGTGCCTGTCTCCAGTGGCGCGGTTTCGATCCAGATCGGGTGCGAACGCACAATCGCTTCGGGCGCGGCGAGCCGCAGCTGCGCGGCGTTGAAGTCCGCGACGACGATGCCGATCGGCAGATCCTGCCGGGCCGGGATGACGACGAAGCCGCCGCCAGCGCGCCGGAACAGTCCCGCCGGGCCGATCCACGCACCGGTCGCATAGTGGAAGGCCTCGGGCGCGGACAGCACCAGCGCCCCGATGCCGGCGCGTTCCATCAAATGCGCGGCGCGCTGGCGGTCGACAAAGCCGGTCATGTCTTCTCCCGATGTCCGAAGCGGCAACGGAGCATTGCGGGCAGCGACGATCAAGGGGCAAATACCGACCGGGCGGCAATGCCGATGAAATCGTTTGCTTGATCGGCTCCGGCTTGGCGATGGCTGGTAAAGCCGGCCAGCGACACCGGGATGGTGCGGGGTGACCGATTCCATGCCAATGGACACTGTAGTAGCTTGCTGCCGCGCCGGATTCTTGCCCAAGCAAGATCAGCGCGGCAAAAGCGGATTCCGGTCTTCGGGGTCCGATGCTGAAGAAGCCGGCTCGATCGGCTGGCGTGAGAAAGGGATCGACCATGGCGGACAAGGCGGCGAAGACGGAGGCGGTGCCGGGAAGCGATGCCATGCCGCTGTTCTATTCCAGGCCCGAGGCGCTCAACCCGGCACGGCACGGCTCGCTGGGCCTGACCGCGCGCAGCGACCTTTCCTTCGCGCGCGGGGTGCATGCCATTCCGGTGGTGGCGTCGGAGATGCCGGCGGCGATGCGCTCCTATCCGATCGTCTTCATCGGTCCGGCCAAGGCACCGGTGATCATCACCGGCGTGCGTCAGGGCGAGAACCTGTTCGTCGGCACCGACGGCCGGTGGACCGCGCCGCATTACATTCCCGCCTATGTCCGCCGCTATCCCTTCATCCTGGCCGAGGACCCGACCACGGCGGGCCGGCTGACGCTGTGCGTGGACAGGGCAAGCGAGCGGGTCGTCGACAAGGGCCTGTCGCCACTGCGTGACGACAAGATAGCCCCCTTCTTCAAGGGCGCCGAGCCGACGGAAGCGACGAGGCAGGCGCTGGCCTTCTGCAATCAGTTCCAGATCGACTTCAGGGCCACCCGCGCGATGGTCGAGAGGATCGACGCGCATGGCCTGTTCGCGCCGCGCCAGAGCACGGTGACGCTGGAAGGCGGCGAAACCCTCAACCTCACCGATTTCCAGGTGATCGACGAGGACGCCTTCAACAAATTGAGCGACGAGGCCTTCCTCGACCTGAGGAAATCCGGCGCGCTCACCCTGCTCTACTGCCACCTCGCCTCGACCAACAGCTGGACCTCGCTGGTGCACCAGGCGTCGCTGCGCAAGGCGGGGTAAGGGCGGCCGCCCGTCTGAAAACGAAAAGAGCCGGCCCGACGACAGGCCGGCACAACGCCGCCTGAAAATTGGCTTGCGGGTGCGAATTCCAAGTCGGCGCCGGAATTCCGGATGTCTCGCGCATCCATCAGACCGGCGCGGGTTATCCTATGCAACAAGCCATGTCAGTGTCGCCCCACATCACGGATTCGAAATGTTCGGGATGAACGGTGGTCCCAGGAGCGTTTAATCGTTAGTTCGCCGGGTGCTCCTGAGACCCCGAGCGCCCTTGAATCAACCGCTTTTGGGAGAACAACGATGAAACATCGCCTCATTCCCATGGTGCTGGGCTTGCTTGCAACCTCCGCCGGCCCGGCCTTGGCCGCCAATGTCCACTCGGTAACGGGGACGAAGGGTCAGCCCAATCAGACAATCGGCACCCCCCAGACAGGGACTGCCACGCCTGGCAATGCCAGCACCGCCCCGGGTTCAGCCTTCAACCCGAACGGAAACGCTGGAACGCATTACGCGGGGACCCAGCCGCAGAACTCCAAGAATCCGAAGAGCGTATCTCAGTACGATGTTGCGGGCTTCCAACAGTCCCAAAAGTGACGACCGGCCCTTGGCGCCGGGGTTCAGCCCGCCCCCAAAAACGAAAAAGCCGCGGCGGACCGCGGCTTTTCGATGCTTAATTTCCTTAAGGAAATTGGAGCGGGTGAAGCGATTCGAACGCTCGACCCCAACCTTGGCAAGGTTGTGCTCTACCCCTGAGCTACACCCGCTCACACGGCGTCTTGGCCGCAAGCCGGGCCTATATGGCTTAAGAGCGCGGCGATTGCAACAGGGAAATCGCAGCCTTTTTACAACCTCTCGAGTGATGCCGGCAAACCGCCGCGATGCGCGGATTTCATTGTGCCATCGCGCGATAGTCTTGTGTCTGACGGCTCATTGGCCGTAAACGGCAAGGCAGGAAACGGACAAAGAAGAAACCAATGCCGAAGACAGAAGCCGAGCTTTTTGCCTTTCTTGCCGAACTGGGCATCGCCGTTTCGACGAAACGCCATCCGCCGCTCTATACGGTGGCCGATTCGCAGGCGCTGCGCGGCGAAATCGACGGCGGGCACACTAAGAACCTGTTCCTGAAGGACAAGAAGGACAATTTCTTCCTGGTCACCGTCGGCGAGGACGCTGTCGTCGACCTGAAGCAGATCCATCAGCTGATCGGCGCCGCCAGCCGTGTTTCGTTCGGCAAACCGGAGATGCTGATGGAGCTTCTGGGCGTTTCGCCGGGCGCGGTCACCGTCTTTGGCGTCATCAACGACACGGCAAACAAGGTGAAGCTGGTGCTCGACAAGGATTTGATGGATCATGCCGTCATCAATGCGCATCCGCTGACCAATGAGGCGACGACATCGATCGCGGCGGCCGACCTCATCAGATTCGTCGAGGCAACCGGGCATGATGCTGCTATCTTGAAAGTCTCGGCATGATCGCCACATGGATGGCGAAACCGACTTCCAGTGAAGACATTGCGCCGACCCGCGGGCCGGCGGCGCGACCGAAAGGGTGACGAGATGAGCGACAACAATCCGTTTGGCGGGTCATTCGGCAGCAATGGCGGCCAGTATGCCACATCAGTGCAGTATGGCGGAACCGCACCCGCGCCGGCAAAGGTCGCGCTTGGCGACGCGCCTCCTGCCGCTGGCGACGTCATCAAGGACACGACGACCGCCGCCTTCGCTGCCGACGTCATCCAGGAATCGCGCCGCCAGCCGGTGCTGGTCGATTTCTGGGCGCCATGGTGCGGGCCTTGCAAGCAGCTGACGCCGCAGCTCGAAAAGGCGGTCAAGGCCGCCGGCGGCAAGGTCAAGCTCGTCAAGATGAACATCGACGATCACCCCTCGATCGCCGGCCAGCTCGGCATCCAGTCCATTCCGGCGGTCATCGCCTTCAAGGACGGCCAGCCGGTCGACGGCTTCATGGGCGCGATCCCGGAGAGCCAGATCGCCGAATTCATCACCAAGGTCGGCGGCAAGGGCAATGGCGCCCCGGCCGTGGCCGAGGCGCTGGCGGCGGCGACGGAAGCCCGCGACGCCGGCGACATGCAGACCGCCGCCGACATTTTTGACGCCATCCTGGCGCAGGCGCCGGAGACGGTCGAGGCGATCGCCGGGCTGGGTGACCTGCTGTTCGAGGCCGGCGACACGGAAGGCGCCGAGGCGTTGCTGGCGACGGCGCCTGAGGCCAAGAAGGATGCGCCGGCGCTTGCCGCCCTGCGTGCCAAGATGGCGCTTGCCGCGCAAGCGGCGACGCTCGGCAATCCGGCGGAGTTCGAGCGGCGCCTGGCGGAAAATCCCGGGGATCATCAGGCCCGTTTCGATCTGGCCATGATCCAGAACGCCAAGGGCGAGCGCACGGCGGCGGCCGACAATCTGCTGGCCATCATCAAGGCCGACCGCGCCTGGAACGAGGATGGCGCCAGGACGCAATTGCTGCAGTTCTTCGAGGCCTGGGGCATGACCGACGAGGCGACGCTGGCGGCGCGGCGCAAATTGTCGGCGCTGCTGTTTTCCTGAGCCGGCGGCTGTTTCGTCGCATGGGCTTGGCGTCGGCGGTGGCCGCGCCAGATTAGGAAGCTGGCGCCGGTTCGCCGATGATCCCGGCGGCGGGAAGCTGTAGAAGTCGATGGGAGGACTATGGTGCAAGCGGGAAACGCGCATTACCGGCTCGCCAAGGATCTGCCCTCGACGATCCCGATCTTTCCGCTCGAGGGGGCGCTTCTGCTGCCGGGCGGCCGCATGCCGCTCAACATCTTCGAGCCGCGCTACCTGCAAATGGTGGACGAGGCGGTCGCCGGCTCGCGGCTCATCGGTGTCATCCAGCCCAGTCTTGACGGCGCCTTGCGCGACGATGGCGAGCCTCAGCTCTGCAATGTCGGCTGCGCCGGCCGCATCATCGCCTTTTCCGAGACCGGCGACGGCCGCTACCTGATTTCGCTGCAGGGCGTGTGCCGGTTTCGCATCGGCCATGAACTGACGGTCAAGACGCCGTTTCGCCAGGCGAAACCGGCGCCTTTCCTCGCCGATCTCGATGACGATCCGGCGGCGAACGAGATCGACCGGCCGGCGCTGCTGAGGGCGTTTCGCGCCTATCTGCAGGCCAATGATCTCGAAGCCGACTGGGAAAGCGTCAGCCGCGCCGAAAATGCCATGCTGGTCAACGCGCTGTCGATGATGGCGCCCTATGGTCCGGCCGAGAAACAGGCGCTGCTCGAGGCCGCCGACCTGAAGACAAGGGCCGAAACGCTGATCGCCATCACCGAAATGGCGCTGGCGCGCGAGAATGAGGATTTTGGCTCGAGTCTGCAGTAAGATGTGCCGATATTCAGGTGATGCCGGCCACTTTTCGACCCGGCCTGGCCTGAATCTCAACGCATCTTCCGATGGTTGGTCAGGAGGCGACACGGTGGCGGCGGATGGGCGTGACGGAAAGAATTTCAATGTCGACCCCAAGTTGCTGGAGCTCCTGGCCTGCCCGCTGACCAAGGGGCCGCTGGCCTGGGATCCGGAGCGGGGCGAACTGATCTCGCGGGTCGCCAAGCTCGCCTATCCGGTGCGCGACGGCATCCCGATCATGCTGCCCTCCGAGGCGCGGACCATCTCGGCGGAGGATGTGCTGGCGCCGCCGCGGCTGGGTGGGCCTTCGTAGTCGCTTCGTCATCCCAGGGCGAAGCAGCCGCGCAGCGGCGTCGCGGAGACCCTGGGATCCACGCCGCGACGTATGTGACGTGCGGAAGCGGTCCAGAACCAGGTGCCTTTCTTCCCACGATATAGAGACGCAATTCTGGACCGTGACACTCTTCGTTTGAAGTCGCGGCATGGATTCTCGGGGTCTGCGCGACGGAGCTTCGCTCCTGCTCCGCCCGTGGATGACGAAGGTAAGGGCCGCACCTACTGAAAATTGCGGCCCTTGGGCATGACGCGTTCCGCCTCTTCCGACAGCATTGCAATATCCTGTCCGGCCGGCGCATTGCGTGGCGCGGGTCTGCTGTCGCGACCCGGAGCCTCTGCCTTGGCGGGCGCCGGGGAGGCGCCAGGCGCTCCGGCCCCGCTGACCTTCTCCAGGAGCACGGTCAGCCAGGGCGTCAGATCCTCGATCTTTTCCGCCACGATATGGATCACACCCGATTCCGACTGCAATTTCCCGCTGACCTTCACGAACCGCGCACCCATGACGATGGGGCGGAAGCGGGTAAAGGTCCGCTCCCAGAAAATGACATTGGCGACAGCCTTGTCATCCTCCAGCGTCAGGAAGATCGCGTTGCCCTTGCCGGGGCGCTGGCGCACCAGCACGAGGCCGGCGACGGAAACCCGCCTGCCGTCGCGTATTGAAGGCAGGTTGGCATTGGGCGTGACGCCGGCGCGGTCGAGCCGTTCGCGCAGGAAGGCGACGGGATGTGCCTTCAGCGACAGGCCGAGCGAGCGGTAGTCGTGGATGACGTGTTCGCCGAGCGGCATTTTCGGCAGCTTCGTCTCGGGCTCGAGTTCGCGCAGGCGCAATGCCGGCTGGTCGAACAGCGGCAGTTTTTCGGCCGCACTCCTGGCGCCCAGCGCGCGCACCTCCCACAGTGCGGCACGGCGGTCGAGGCCGATCGAACGGAAGGCATCGGCCTGCGCCAGCCGCTCGATCTCGTCGACATCGAGGCCGGAGCGCAGCCAGACATCCCGGACGGTCTCGTAGCCTGAGCCGCGTCGCGTGACGAATTGCTCCATGCGTTCCTTGGAAAGCCCCTTGATCTGCCGGAAACCGAGGCGCAGCGCATGATTTGTCTCGATGACCCCACGCATCTCGGCATGGCGCGGCAGGATGCGGGCCGGATCGAAAGCTGCCTTTTCCAGGGTGCAGTCCCAGACTGAATAATTGACGTCGACCTCGCGGATGTCGACACCATGGTCGCGCGCGTCGCGTACCAGTTGCGCCGGCTGGTAGAATCCCATCGGCTGCGAATTCAGGATCGCGGCGCAGAACACGTCGGGATAGAAGGTCTTGAACCAGCACGAGGCATAGACGAGCAGAGCGAAGGAGGCGGCGTGGCTTTCAGGAAAGCCGTATTCGCCAAAGCCTTCGATCTGCTTGAAGCAGCGCTCGGCGAAGTCTCGTTTGTAGCCTTTCTTGACCATCCCTTCGATCATTAGCGTTTCATAGTTCCCGATCGTGCCATTGCGTTTAAAGGTGGCCATCGCGCGCCTTAGCTTATCTGCCTCGCCGGGAGAGAAGCCCCCGGCATCAATGGCGATCTTCATTGCTTGCTCTTGAAACAGCGGCACACCGAGCGTCCGCTTGAGAATGGCTTCAAGCTCCTTGCTCGGATACTCAACCTTCTCTTTCCCTTGCCGTCGGCGGAGGTAGGGGTGAACCATATCGCCCTGGATCGGGCCGGGCCGAACGATCGCCACTTCGATGACCAGATCATAGAATGTGCGGGGCCTGAGACGCGGCAGCATGGACATCTGGGCGCGCGATTCGATCTGGAAAACCCCAAGCGTGTCGGCACGGCAGATCATATCGTAGACGCGGCCATCCTTTTGCGGAATCGTCGCTAGGGTCAGGCGCCGGCCATATTTGTCTCTCACACCGTAGTGAGTTTCCAGCAGATCAAAGGCGCGCCTCAGGCAAGACAGCATCCCTAGCGCGAGCACATCGACTTTGAGGATGCCGACATTGTCGAGGTCATCCTTGTCCCATTCGACCATCTTGCGCTCGTCCATCGCCGTCTTGACGATGGGGACGATCTCGTCAAGCCGATCCTTGGTGATGACGAAGCCGCCGACATGCTGGGACAGATGACGAGGAAAGCCCATAATATCGTTGGAGCGCTCGATCACCAGTCTCGCCAGTGGATCGGCACGGTTGATGCCGCCGGCGTGAGCCTCCTTCTCGCCAAGCTCAGAGGTTGACCAGCCCCAGATCGTGCTCGACAATGCGCTTCTGACATCCTCGGAGAGGCCCATCGCCTTCGCCACTTCGCGTAGTGCCGAGCGACCGCGATAGCTGATGACAGCAGCAGCAAGTGCCGTGCGCTTGGCACTGTATTTGTTGTAAATATACTGGATGACGACATCGCGCTTTTCATGCTCGAAATCGACATCAATGTCTGGGGGCTCGTCACGTTCCGTTGAAACAAAACGCTCAAAAAGAACGTCCAGAAGGCTGGGATCAACTTCCGTAATCTCAAGGCAAAAACAAATGACGGAGTTTGCGGCGGAGCCGCGTCCCTGACACAGAACACCCTCCGAGCGCGCGAACCGAACGATGTCGCGAACGGTAAGGAAATAACGGGCATATTTCTTCAGGCCAACAATTGTGAGTTCATGCCGGATGAGACCTTCCACTTTGTCAGGGATGCCCTCGGGGTAACGTTTCCTGGCGCCATCCCAAGTCAATCTTTCCAGTTCGGTCTGAGGGTCGACGCCTGCCTCGGTGGTCTCTTCCGGGTAGTTGTGCTTCAGCTCTTCCAGAGAGAACTCTAGACTCTCCCCGAAACGCAGCGTCTCGGCCAGCGCTTGCGGGTGCCTGCGGAACAGGCGCGCCATCTCCAACGGCGGCTTCAGGTGACGCTCGGCGTTGGCGGTGAGTTCGAGGCCGACCTCGGCGACGGGCGTATTGAGGCGGATCGCGGTCAGCACGTCCTGCAATGGGCGCCGTTCGGCCGTGTGGTAGAGGACATCGTTGGTCGCCATCAGCGGGATGCCGGCACTCTCGGCCATCGCCGCCGCCTGCTCGATCCGGAAACGGTCATTGCCCGCATAGTCGGGCGAGACGCCAAGCCGCAGGGCTTTGCCGAAACGATCCTTGAGCTGGCGAAGCAGGGCAAGAGTGCCTTGCGCCTCCGCCACCAGATCGGGCAGGATCGCCAGCGACATCAGGTCCCCCCATTCCAGGAGATCGCTGCGCTGGAGAAGCGTGGCGCCCTTTTCGGTTTCGTCGCGCAGATTGGCCTGGGTGAGCATGCGGCACAGATGCCCCCAGCCCGCACGGTTCCGGGGATAGGCGAGAATGTCCGGCGTGCCGTCGCCGAAAACCAGCCGGCAGCCGGGATGATAGAAGAGTTTTTCGACCTTGGCCTGCTGCCAGGCGCGCACCACGCCGGCAACCGTGTTGCGGTCGGCAAGGCCGATCGCGGAGAAACCCAGGAGCTTGGCCGCGACCACCAGCTCCTCCGGCTTGGAGGCGCCGCGCAGGAAGGAGAAATTCGACTGGATGCCGAACTCGGCATAGGGGATGACGGTCAGCGCGTTCATGCGAAGACCCCGTGCATGAACCAGCGCGGCGGCACCTGCGGGTTGCCATAAAGGCCTTGCCGGTAGAGCCAGAAGCGGCGGCCGTCGGCATCCTCGATGCGGAAATAGTCCCGGGTGGATGTCGCCGGATCGCTTGACGCCTCACGCCACCATTCGGCGGCGATGCGTTCCGGACCCTCGACCCGGGTGACGCGGTAGAGCGCGCGCCGCCAGCGGAAGTGCAGCGGCGGCCCCTCCGGCATTTCGGTGGCAGGCACCTCGATGAGTTCGGGCGCGCGGAACAGCCGGATCGGCCGCTCCGGCGGGAAGATGGTTTTGGGCGCCTGCATCCTGTCCGGCTTCTTCGGCGGCGTGGTCCGGCGCGGCGCCTCGGTGAAGGGGATGATGGCGACGGCGCGTTCCGGCAGATGGCTTTCCACGGCGACCGGCTGCAGGACCGCGCCTTCGCCGAGCCGGGCGCGGATGCGGTCGGCGAACAGCGCGATATCGGCGCCGTCATCGGCCACGTCGCCCGTCAGGTCGGCCTGCGCCATGTCGAAAGCGGCGACGGCCAGTACGGAAAGCCGCACCAGGTCGAAGCCATAGCCGGCATCGATACTCTGCTCGAGTGCCGCCAGCCTTTCATGGAACAGCTTCTGGATCAGCCGGGGATCGCGCATCGGCCGCGAGGTGCCGAGCGCAATGCGGCTGACCGCGCCGTCGACGCGGAAGAGCAGCAGCGCCAGCGTCCGGGCGCCCTCGCCACGGCGCTCGAGATCGGTCTTCAAGGTCGTCGCCAGCAGGCCGACCAGCCGCTCGATGTCCTCGGTCAGCGTGACGGGCTCGGCGAGATGGCGCTCGACAGAAAGCGGCGCGACGGGAAGGCGGGGCGAGACCGCCTCGTCGAGACGGCCAAGCGCCTGGTCGAGGCGCAGCAGCAGGGTGGCGCCGAAGCGGCGGGCGAGCGGCGCGCGCGGTGCCGCCATGACGGCGCCCGCCGTGCGCAGGCCGACGCTCTCCAGGCTGGCTCGGGTTTCCGGCGCTATGCGCAATGCTGCGAGCGGCAAGGGTGCCAGCAGTGCTTCCTCCTCGCCGCCGGCGACGATGCGGTCGCCGCAAAAGCGTGCCGCCGCCCAGGCCGCTCCCGGCGTCGGGGCAAGGCCGGCGCGGACATCGAACCCCTGATGGAAGAAGCGCGACAGGATGTCGTCGAGCATGGCGCGTTCGCCGCCGAACAGATGGGTGCAGCCGGTGACATCGAGGAACAGGCCGTCCGTCCCATCCAGCGCCACCAGCGGGGTGTAGCGGTCGCACCAGTCGGCAAGGCCTTCGAGCAGGCGGCGGTCGGCTTCCGGATCGGCCTCGACGATGTCGATCGACGGATGCATGGCGCGCGCATCGGCAATGCCCATGTCGCGCTTCAGGTGCAGTGCCTCAGCCCGCTCGTCGAGGGCCGAAATGCGCTGCGCGTTCCCCTGGCGGTGGCTGATCACGAGCGGTGGGTGAGATGGCGTCGGGTGATCCGACGGCCGGGAACGCCAGGACCGCCCCAGACGCTGCCGCAGGATCCTTTCGGCCGCGAGGTAGGGAAACCACAGGGACAGGATTCTTTGGCCGGCCTGCCCGTCTTTCCTCGCTTCGTCTTTCTTCGCCCCATCTCTCGTCGAATGCGCGTTCATCGGGGTTCCACTCCAGTGTGAATTGTCCGGGCAGGGCCGTGCGGCTCTTGCCGATGGTGATGGTGAAGGCGGGGCGGCCGATCGAACCGGCGAGCGGCCCGGTGATCGTGGCGCGCGGCACGGCAGGCGCCGATGCGACAATGAGGCGGACTGGCGCCGCGGTCGGTTCGGGCTCGGCCGCCTGCCGCAGCAGGAACACCGGCCGGCCGGCACTTGCCGCCCTTGCATGCAGCCGGCGCGTCGCGGTCAGGTCCAGCCGCTGCGGGTTGCCGCGAATCTCCAGGATGACGGCGGCGAGCGCCGTCATCCGGGCGGCCTCCTCGGCTACCCACAGCGCATCGACGAGCCTGGGCGCCTCGGAAAACAGCAATTGCCCGGGCTCGATGCCGAACGCGGCATGCAGCCCCCTGGCATAGGGAAAGCCGGCCTCGCCAAAGATCTCCGATGTACCGATCCACAGCACCGGCAGTCCGTGTGCCTGCTTCAGGATCAGGCTGGTGAGCGACAGAGCGAAGCCGGCAACGGCTCCGGCATCGCGGGTTTGCCCGCCATGGATTTCGCTCAAGGCGGCTTTCGGCAGGCCGCCGCTCAGGGCGGCATCGAGGCGTTCGACGCCGGTGGGCAGGAAGGCATCCGGCAGGGCCGCGGCAAGGCCGCGCCGGACGATCGTGAGATCGGCATTGGACGTGACATCGGCGCTGACGCCAGCATCAAGCGGCGCGCCAGCCGGCACCTGCAGGCGCTCGGGCAGCGTTCCCTCGATTTTCGCGATCTGGCGGCGCAGGGCAAAAACAGTCTCCCGCGCCACGGCGCTCATCGCCATGACGGTCAGCTTCCACTCACAATTGTTCCTGTTATGTTCTTATAGATTCCAGAGGGCGGTTGAAGAGTCAAGCAGAGTCACAAGGAATTTATTCCTCATGCCGTGCGCCTCAGCCCTGTTATTTGCCTCGACCGGTGCGAAAGCCTATATGCCGGGATCAAAGGATAAAGCATGGCCCGCATCTACAAAACCCGAACCTGGCATGGCGAACTTGCGCCCTCGATGGAGGAGCTGGAGTTCCTCGCGCTGGAGGCCTATGCCCATTTGCCGGAGGAGTTTCGCAAGCTGACCGGCGAGATCGTCATCCAGATCGCCGAGTTCCCGACCGACGAAATCATGGACGACCTGTCGCTGGAAACGCCGTTCGACCTGCTCGGCCTGTTCGAGGGACGCGGCATCGCCGAGCGCTGGAACCCGCAGACCGGCGAAGGCCCGAACCGCATCACGCTCTACCGCCGCGCCATGCTCGACTACTGGGCCGAAAACGAGGAAACGCTGGGTGACATCGTCACCCATGTGCTGATCCACGAGATCGGCCACCATTTCGGCCTGTCGGACGATGATATGGAGCGGATCGAGGAAGCGGCTGAATAGGCTCGAACCTTCATCACCCTAGGGTCTGCGCCGCGTCGCTTCGCTCCTTGCTTCGCCCTAGGACGACGAAGAGAGGAAGCCCCTACCAGTCGCTGAGCTTGGTGTCCGGCCCGTATTCCTGGCCATCGACATCCTTCACCACGGCCTGGCCGCAGCGCATGGTCTTGGCTTTCTTGTCATAGGCATAGGTCGGCGAGCCGAACAGGTGCCAGCCCTTGTTCAGCGCCGCCGTCACCTTGTGGCAGAAGCTGGCGTCGTCCGGGCCGGTCAGAAAGCGGTAGAGTTTCATTTTCTCAAGTCCTGTCGTGAATGAACTTGGCCGCGATCATGCGCCGATGGCGGCGGCCTTCGCCAGCAGTTTTTCGGCCTGCGCCAGATGCAGCCGCTCGACCATTCTGCCATTCAGCGCGATCACGCCCTTGCCGCTGTTTTCGGCGAGGGCAAACGCGTCCTTCACCAGGCGCGCCTCGGTCAGCGCTGCCGGCGACGGCGCGAAGGCGCGGTTCGCCGCGTCGATCTGGGCCGGATGGATGAGGGTCTTGCCGTCGAAGCCCATGGCCGCCGCTTCCGCGCACTCGCGGGCAAAGGCGTCGAGGTCGCGAAAATCGTTGGCTACGCCGTCGAGCATGTCGAGACCGCCGGCGCGCGCGGCCAGCACCATCTGCATCAGCCACGGCACGAGATAGCGCCGGTCCGGCGTCGCCAGCACGCCGGTGTCCTTGGCCAGGTCATTCGTTCCGGCAACGAAACAATTGAGCCGTGAGGCCGGATCGCGGCCAAGCTCGGCGATCGCGCCGATGTTGAGCATGGCCTTGGGCGTCTCGATCATCGCCCACAGCTTCACGCTGTCGGGGGCAAAATTGTCATCCAGCACGTCGCCGACCTCAAGGATGTCGCGCGGTGTGGCGACCTTGGACAACAGGATGCCGTCGGGCTCGAATTTTGCCGCGGCCAGCAGGTCGTCGGCGCCCCATTCGCTGGCCAGCGCGTTGACGCGCACCACCATCTCGCAGCGGCGGCCAGAGGCGACCGGGCGATTGGCGAAAATGCCAGCCAGCTTTTCACGGGCGGCGACCTTGTCGGCCGGGGCGACGGCATCCTCGAGGTCGATGATGACGGCATCACAGGCAAGCTGCGCGATCTTGGCCAATGCCTTGTCGCTGGAGGCCGGGACATAGAGCACCGAGCGGCGCGGGCGGTAGGGTTCGGTCATATCCGATCTATGCCGTCTGTGGATGGTCGAGGCAAGCGTCCGACCGGTGCCTGACACGAGCCAATCGCCGAAGTTGGCACAGGCCCTGCACGAAAACTGCACAGGCCTGCGGAAAAGCTCCTCGGATCCGCCCTGCCGTCTCCCTGCCGGCCTGCGAGACAGGCGGCATGCAAAAGCGAGCAAAACCCCGTTGGTCCCTGCCCTACCGGCTGCGCAGCGAAGGCTGGTGGCTGGTCGAACCGCCGCGCGCCAATCCCGCGGCGATCCTCATTCCCTTTGTCCGCAAGAGCTTGCCGGCCATGCGGTCGCCCGCGATCAGGAAGGTCCGCTCATGACATCGTTCTTCACAGCGGCACCAAACTATTGCAGCCGCTTCGGCGTTGCCGTGCTGCTGGTCGTGCTGGCGGATTTTCTGTTTTATGGCCAGCCCGCCGGCATCGCGGTTTTCCTGTTCGCCCTCCTGATCGCCGCGGCGATCGTGGCCGTGCACCCCGCGGCCTTCAGCGACGGCAGGGTCTGGCTCAAGCCCGCCGCCTTGCTTGTCGCGTTGCTGCCGCTCGCCGAAAACGTCAGCGCGCTGTCGGTCGCGATCGCACTGTCGGCCCTGGTCGTGTTCGCGCTTTCGCTGAGCGGCCGCCTGCGACACCGCATCGCCCGCATTGCCGGCCAGATCGCACTGTTCTGGCTGGCGGCGCCGTTCCGGTTCGCCAATGATTTCATCCGCTGGCGCAAGACCGCGCGCCGGTTCGGCGGCCGCCGCATCCGGCTGGCGGCGATCGCGGTCTGGGTGATGCCGCTGACGCTGGGCGCCGTCTTCCTGGCGCTGTTCGGCGCCGCCAATCCGGTCATCGACCACTGGCTGTCGCTGATCGACCTGATGAAGCTGCTCGATCTCATCCAGCTGGCGCGTATTGCCTTCTGGCTGTTCGTGCTCGCCGGCGTCTGGGCCTTTCTGCGGCCACGCCTGCCGCGATTCCGGCAGCGCCTCCCTCGGCCGAACCATCCCCCTGCCGATGCCCAGCCGGCGGCCGTCCCGGACAGGCATGTCGTCGAGGATATAGTGTTCGGCAAGGCAGCCATCCTGCGCGCGCTTGTCGTCTTCAACATCCTGTTCGCGCTGCAGACCGGGCTCGACGCCACCTACCTGTGGGGTGGGGCAGCCCTTCCCGACGGGTTGAGCTACGCCGCCTATGCGCATCGCGGCGCCTATCCCCTGATCGTCACGGCGCTGCTTGCCGCCGGTTTCGTCCTTGCGGCGCTCAGGCCCGGAAGCGAAACCTCGGCGGATCCGCTCATCCGCCGGCTGGTCTATGCCTGGGTGGCGCAGAACATCATGCTGGTCATCTCGTCGATCCTGCGGCTCGACCTCTATGTCGGCATCTACGCGCTGACCTACTGGCGCATCGCCGCCTTCGTCTGGATGGTACTGGTGGCGGCGGGCCTTGCGCTTATCATCGCCCGCATCGCGCTTGGAAAATCCAATGAATGGCTCCTGTCCGCCAATCTTCTGACGTTATCGGCGATGTTTTATGCCTGTTGTTTCATCAACTTCGCCGCCACGATCGCCAACTACAATGTCGACCATTCCTTCGAAATGACCGGCCAGGGCATTCCCCTCGACGCCTGGTATCTGCGCTCGCTCGGTCCGGGCGCGTTTCCGGCGCTCGATCGCTTCTTCGATCATCAAAGCAGGACGGCTGAAGCCGGCGCCACACTCGAACTGGCGAGACTGCGTGCCATCGATGAAGGCTGGTACCGAACCGTCCAGGAAAACTGGCGGGCCTGGAGCTTTCGCGACTGGCGCCTGCTTCGATATCTCGACACCAGGGGGTCGTTCGTGGTTCCTGATGCCACCAAACCGTACGGGACGGGCCGCTGATCCATGCCGCATCACATCCTCGTCGCCGACGATGATCCGCATATCCGCGAAGTGATCTGCTTCGCGCTGGAAAAGGCCGGCATGAAGACTTCAGCCGTTTCCGATGGCGCCGCCGCCTTGCAGGCGGTCGAACGGCATCCGCCCGACCTCATCGTGCTCGACATCGGCATGCCCGAGATGGACGGGCTGGAGGTCTGCCGGCGGCTCAGGCAGCGATCCGACGTGCCGGTGCTGTTCCTGTCCGCGCGCGACGAAGAGATCGACCGCATCCTCGGTCTCGAAATGGGCGGCGACGACTATGTGACGAAGCCGTTCAGCCCGCGCGAGCTCGTCGCCCGTGTCAACGTCATCCTGCGCCGCGCGCGCCCGGCGGCGCCGGAACCGATCGACGACAGGCAGTTCGCGCACGGCAAGCTCGCTTTGGCGCCGGCGAGCCACGCCGCCAGCTTCGACGGCCAGCCGCTTGCCCTGACGGGGATCGAGTTCTCGATCCTGAGAGGGTTTCTGGCGCGGCCGACGCATGTGCTCGACCGCGACGCGGTGATGGCAAACGCCTATGCCGGCAAGGTCCATGTCGCCGACCGTACAGTCGACAGCCATATCCGCAACATCCGCGCCAAGCTGGCGGCGGTGGGTTGCCTCGACGCCATCGAGACCGTGCATGGCGTCGGCTTCCGGCTCGGCCGATGCGGCTGACGAGCAAGTGGATCGGCCGCAAATGGCGGCCACGGCTTGCCACGGTCGTCGTCGCCATCCTGATCCTGGTGATGGCGCTGCCGCTGGTCGGCCTGTTCTTCTTCCGCCTCTACGAGAACCAGCTGATCCGCCAGACCGAGGCGGAACTGATCGCGCAAGGCGCGGCGATTGCCGCCATCTATGCGCAAGAGGTGCGTGACGCCGGCATTGTGCTGGACAAGCTTGGCGCGCCGATGCCGCGGCCGGACGGAAGTGCCGGCCGAGGCGCCAGCCCCGACGGGCCCTACCGGCCGATCGAGCCGCGCCTCGATCTCGCCTCCGACACCGTGCTGCCGACCCGGCCGGCGGCGATATCAGCCACCGCCGATCCCGCCTTCGCCGCGATCGGTGCGCGCCTGTCCGGCATTCTCGACGCCACGCAGAAAACCACGCTGGCCGGCTTCCGGCTGCTTGACGCCAGGGGCGTCGTCATTGCCGGGCGCGAGGAGGTCGGGCAGTCGCTGGCCGAGGTCCAGGAGGTGCGCGACGCACTTGCCGGCCACTATGCCAGCGCGCTCCGGCTGCGCATCCCCGACCAACCTGCGCCGCCTCTCTATTCGGTCAGTCGCGGCACCAGGGTGCGTGTCTTCGTCGCCATGCCGGTGGCCGTCGACGGCAAGGTTGCCGGCGTGGTTTACGTGTCACGGACGCCCAACAACATCGTCAAACATCTCTATGGCGAACGCGGCAAGGTGACCTTGGCGGCGATCGCCATTCTGGGCGGCACGCTACTCATCGGCCTCGTCTTCCTGCGCACCGTCAGCCGGCCGATCTATGCGCTGATCGACCGCACCCAGCGTATCGCCGCCGGCGAGCGCGACGCGATCCGGCCGCTCGACCATCACGGCACCTACGAGATGGCAGAGCTTTCCGCCGCCTTCCTCGACATGGCCGAAAAGCTGCAGGCGCGCTCGGACTCGATCCAGACTTTCGCCACCCATGTCTCGCACGAGCTCAAATCGCCGCTGACGGCGATCCAGGGCGCGGCGGAACTGATGCGCGATTCCGGCAGCGCGATGGACGATGCCGAGCGGCGGCGCTTCTCGGACAATATCGTCACCGATGCCGGGCGGCTCAATCTGCTGGTGCGCCGGCTCCTCGATCTGGCGAAAGCCGAAAACCTCGCACCCAGCGGCGAAAGCACCTCGATCGATGCCGCGCTGTCGCTGCTGCCCGTCGACAGCAGGCTGGCGGTCCGCGTCGAGGCCGGCGGCGATCTGGCCCTGCGCATATCGGGCGAGAACGGAGCAATCGTGCTTGCCAATCTCATCGACAATTCCGCCAGGCACGGCGCGACGCGGGTTTCGATCACAGCCGCAAGTGCCGGCGGCAAGGCGACGGTGCTGGTCGGCGACGACGGCGCCGGCATTTCGCCGAGCAACCGTGCGCGCATCTTCGAGCCGTTCTTCACCACGCGGCGCGATACTGGCGGCACCGGCATGGGCCTCGGCATCGTGCTGGCCCTCCTGAAAGCGCATGATGGTATGATCAGGCTGGTTGACAGCGAGCGCGGCACGCGCTTCGAGATCATCTTGCCGGCGGCATAGACGGGCCGCCGACCGGATCGGAGAAAAAATGCGTTACGACATCGTCATCATCGGCGGAGCCATCGTTGGGTCCTCCATTGCCTATTATCTGCGCGAGGAAGGGTTTTCCGGCTCGATCGCGCTGATCGAGCGCGATCCGCAATTCGCGCATGCGGCGACGACACTGTCCCTGGCCTCGATCCGCCAGCAATTCTCGATTCCGGAAAACATCCGCCTGTCGCAATTCACCCTGAAACTGTTCCGGCGGCTGAAGGAAGAATTCGGCGCGGACGCCGATATCGGATTTCGCGAGGGCGGCTACCTCATCCTCGCCGGGGAGAACGGCCTGCCGATCCTCAAGGCCAATCACGAGGCGCAGATGGCCGAGGGCGCCGACATCGTGCTCGAGGACGCCGAGCAGCTGGCGCGGCGCTTCGCGTGGCTGTCGACCGAAGGCATCTCCGCCGGCGCCTATGGCCGGACCGGCGAAGGCTGGTTCGACGCGCATGCGATGCTGATGCTGTTCCGCAAGGCGCTGCGCGACAAGAAGATCGATTTCATAACCGCTTCGGTCACCGCCATTGCGCGCGAGGGCAACCGCATCACCGGCGTCTCCCTCGACAATGGCCAGACGCTTGCTGCCGGCATCGTCGTCAACGCCGCCGGGCCGAACGCCGGCAAGGTCGCGGCGTTTGCCCAACTTTCGCTGCCGGTCGAGCCGCGCAAGCGCAACGTCTTCGTCTTCGAGGCGCGCGAGAAATATGCCGACATGCCGCTGCTGGTCGACCCCTCGGGCATCTATGTGCGGCCGGAGGGCTCGGTCTACCTCACCGGCGGCGCCGAGCCGGAAGAGGGCGACGGCCCGGCCGATCCCGGGGATTTCGAGGTCAACTGGCCGCTGTTCGAAGAGGTGATCTGGCCGGCGCTGGCGACCCGCATTCCGGCCTTCGAGGCGATCAAGCCGACCCGCGCCTGGGCCGGGCATTACGACTACAACACGCTGGATCAGAACGCGGTGATCGGCCCGCATCCCGAGGTCGGCAATTTCCTCTTCGCCAATGGCTTTTCCGGCCACGGCCTGCAGCAGGCGCCGGCGGTGGGCAAGGCGCTGGCGGAACTGATCGTGCATGGCGGCTATCGGACGATCGACTGCTCGGCGTTCGGCTACGAACGCGTGGCCGAAGGAAGGGCGTTCCGGGAACTGAACGTGATTTGAGCAAGACGGGCTACGATCTTCGGGATTGCCAAAGCGTCCCAGTTTCTTCGTCATTCCAGGGTTTTCACCGCTTCGCTCCTTGCTTCGCCCTGGAATGACGAAGTCTTTGCAACCATCGCATCAGCCTTGAGAGCATTGCCAAGCGCATGGCCTTCGGCCGTGTTGTCGAAGATGCCCCAGACCTCGGCACCCGATGCGGCTGTTTCCTGCACCTGACGGCCGATCCGGTCGAGGCTTCCGGCATCGTAGTCCGAGTAATAGACACGCGGCACGCCATGCCAGCGAAAATAGGCAAGGCCGGACCAGCCGCCCGGCACTGCCGCGGCAGGGACCGGAGCCGGGTCGGCGGCCACACGTGCAATCTGGCGGCCGGCGAGAAGCGTTTCCGCCGCCGCTTCGAACCAACTGGGATGGCGTGGTTCACAGGCCAGCCTTGCCTTTGTCCGCTTGCTCAGCATGTCGAAGAAGCCGCCGGCGATGTCCGGCTCGAACGGCAGGCTCGGCGGCAGTTGCACCAGAAGCACGCCCAGCTTCTCGCCGAGACCTTCGACCTGCTGGAGAAACATTTCGGCAAGCGCATCGCAATCCACGAGACGATGCTCATGGGTCATGGCTTTCGGCGTCTTCACGGCGAAGCGGAAGTGCTCCGGGACGGAGTTTGCCCAGCGTTCATAGGTCTCGCGGCGATGCGGCTTGTAGAAGGACGTGTCGATCTCGACGATCGGAAAACGCTTGGCGTAACGTTCGAGATGTGATCCGGGCTGCGGGAAGTCTTCCTTGTGCCGGGTTGGGATTCCCCAGCCAGCCGTGCCTATGAAGCATTCCTGTTTTTCCATGCATGGGGATGTGGACCAGAGGCGGTGCGGGTCAAGGCGAGAGTGCGTGAAGAATCGCTGCCACTGACCTGCTTCTCAAGCCGCCGCCAGCCTCCCGGCTTGCACATACGCCTGCAGCCAGGCCAGCACCCGGCCCCAATCCTCGGCATGCTCGGTCGCCGCTTCGCCCAGCCCGGCGAAACCGCCATGGCAGATGGTCAGGCGCGTGCCCCTGGCGGTCGGCTGCAGCAGCCAGGCAAGCGTGGTTTGCCGCCGGCCAAGCGTGGGATGATCCCATGCGTAAGCTCGCGTCTGCACGATCCGGCGCGGCGCCTCGATCTCGACGAATTCACCGCTGGCCGGCAGGTCCCTGCCGTCGGCGCCACGCGCGGTGACCGTCCAGCGGCCGCCGACGCGAAGGTCAGCCGACCAATCGACCATCCGGTAGCTGTCGGCGGACCCCCACCATTGCTCGACTTCCTCGCCGACCAGTGCCCGGAAGATGCGTTCCGGCGGCGCCTCGATCTCGGCCGATGCCATGATCGTCTCGCCATTGGTCATGCTCCGCACCCAGGGATCATGCATCGTCGATACCTTCGCGCAAATTTGTTTCGTTACCGAAACGGTCCTTTCATTCCTTCGATGGCGGGCGCTCAAAACCCTTGCCGGTCTCAAGCAGGCTCTTGAGGCTGGCCAGCACTAGCGGCCAGCCCCTGGCGACATTGCCGATCAGTTTGTGCGGCCCGTCGGCTTCATGGGTCACGGCAAGCTTCATCAGCTCGCCATCCTGCTCGATGGTGAAGGTGCAGCGCGTGTAGCCGTCTTCCCTGACCTCGGGCATCCATTCATTGCGCCATTTGATGACCAGGCGCCGCGGCGGGTCGATCTCGAGGATCTCGCCGCTATCGGCGACACGTCCGTCAGGCAGGATCAGCTTCCAGCTGGAGCCCACTTTCCACTCGCTCTCCTGATAGGAGCAGAGGAAGAACTGCCGGTTGAACTCCGGGTCGGTCAGGGCCTCCCAGAGCTTTTCGGCCGTGGTACGGATGTAGGTCACGTAAACGAAGCTGTTGCTCATCAGTCTTTCCTTTCGAGGCGTCTCTTCAAGTCGCTGAGGGCGGTCAATTGCCCCCGCTCGAATTTGCCGATCCAGCGCTCGGCGATCTCGTTGATCGGAACCGGGTTGAGGTAGTGCTCCTTCTCGCGCCCCTTGCGGATGGCGGTGACGAGGTTTGCTTCCTCCAGGATCGCCAGATGCTTGGTCACCGCCTGGCGCGTCATGTCCATCTCCGCGCACAGCGCGTTCAGCGTCTGCCCGTTCCTGGCGTGGAGGCTGTCCAGCAATTGCCGGCGTGTCGGGTCGGCCAGCGCGCGAAAGACTGCATCCATGCTCATGGCTTTAATATGCAACCATTTGGTTGCATGTCAAGCGGCAAGATCTCGCACCATGCATCCCCCTTGTGCCGGCGCGCACGAACAGTTGGCTTTTATTTGCCCGCGGCTTTGTGTACACGGAGCTTCAGCAAATCCCCCGCAACGAAAACACGGGCCAAAGCCATGGAAAAATTCACCAAGCTCACCGGCGTCGCCGCTCCGATGCCGATCGTCAATGTCGACACCGACATGATCATCCCGAAGGATTATCTGAAGACGATCAAGCGCACCGGGCTCGGCACCGGCCTGTTCGCCGAAATGCGTTACAAGGATGACGGTTCGGAAAACCCGGATTTCGTGCTCAACAAGCCGGCCTACCGCAAGGCGCAGATCCTGGTCGCCGGCGACAATTTCGGCTGCGGTTCGAGCCGCGAGCACGCGCCGTGGGCGCTGCTCGATTTCGGCATACGCTGCGTTATCTCGACCTCGTTCGCCGACATCTTCTACAACAACTGCTTCAAGAACGGCGTGCTGCCGATCACCGTCAGCCCCGAGGATCTCGAGAAGCTGATGGATGACGCCTCGCGCGGCTCCAACGCAACTCTGTCGATCGATCTCGAAGCCAAGGAAATCCGCGGCCCCGATGGCGGCGTCGTCGCCTTCGACCTCGACGACTTCAAGCGGCACTGCATGCTCAACGGCCTCGACGACATCGGCCTGACCATGGAGAAGGCCGGCGCCATCGCCTCGTTCGAGAAGCGCAACGCCGAGCAGCGCCCCTGGGCCTGAGCGGCACCATCCGATCCCGGCCGCTTTCAGGCCGGGCTCGCATCGACTGAGGGAGGGACAGTCATGGCACGTTCGCTTCTTGCCGGCGTTTGCGGGCTGGCCTTGTTGCTGCTTCCCACCATGGGCGGCTTTGCGCAGACACAGACGCCCGCCGCGCAGCAGACGCCCGCGGCAGCCCAGAAGCCGGCCGACCAGGGATCGTCGAGCACCAGTGACGCGGCGCCCGCCGACGATGACAGCCAGGCGCCGATACCGTTCGAGGGCGGCCAACTGACCATCACGCAGCCGGAGCAGGATGGCGAGAAGGTGCTCGCCTATGACGGCAAGCAGCTGGCCAGCAACTACGATGTCTTCTTCGACAAGATAGTGAAGATCGGCGATGTCAATGTGGCGCTGGTCGATGTCGGCGACGGCGGCAATCAATGCGGCCCGGCAAAGGTGATCGTGTGGAAGCCGCAAGGTGGCGAGATCCAGACCACAACGGTCGAACAGGACGAATGCGGCGCGCCACCGGCGGCAATCTCCGACAGCGCCATTTATTTCGTGCCCTATCTGTTGCCGGGTGATGAGAAGCCGGCCTTGCAATGGTCGCCGACATCGGGGCTGACGACATCGGGCAATCTGACCTACATGCCCGAACCCGGCACCGACTGGAAGGATATCGACCCGTCGAAATACGACAACATCATCGACGCCTTCCACAATGAGGCCGTCTACAAGGAAGCCGAAAAGTTGCTCGGCAAGGACATGCCCGACATGGCGACCAGCCTGCTGGTCGGCGGCGGCACGGAAAAGACCGCTTCGGGCGCCTTCTATGCCAGCGGCTGCGTGCCGCATGACTGCGGAGGCAATGACGGCTTCATGGCGGTCGACCCGGCCAAGCACAAGCTCTACTTCGCCCGCCGGGGGGACGATGGCCAGCCAAAGGGCTGGCCGGCGCTGGAGACATGGCCGGCCGATGTCAAGGCAGCGCTGGACAAGGCACAGGGCGAGGCGAACTAGCGGCGTCGCCAAGGGACTGCCGTTCTGTCGCCATTTCCGGACGGAGGCTACGATGCAGAATAGGCGACAAGTAACGGCAGCCGCGCTGCTTCTTGGCGGCGGCTTGTTGGCACCGACCCTCGCCCGGGCGGCGACCGCGCCGCAATCGCTGGCGGAACGGTTCGCGGCGACATTGAGCGCGGGCGATATCGACGGCTTCTCCGACCTGTTCGCCGACACCTATGTGAATCATCAACAAAGCGCCGCCGCACCGCCGCCGGCCAATGTCAGCCCGAAACAGGCGACTGTCGCTTTCTTCAAGGCGCGGCTGGCGGCAATGCCCGATCTCAAGGTCGCCATCGAAGTCGTGGTCGCCGACAAGGACCATGTCGCGGCGAGTTTCGTCTACAGCGGCACGCACAAGGGTGCCTATTTCGGCGTCGCACCGACCGGCCGGGCGCTGCGCTTCACCTCCTGCGACATTTTCCGGGTGCAAGACGGTCGTATCGTCGAGCATTGGGGCATGGGCGATATCGCAGGCGTCCTGGCGCAGCTGCGAGCCTGACGATCTAAACAACCGAACATTTGCAAGGACGCCATGCGCAAACTCATCTCCACCGGCTCGCCCTTCGAAAAGACCGCCGGCTATTCGCGGGCCGTGGTGCAGGGCGACTGGTGTTTCGTCTCCGGGACGACCGGCTATGACTATGCCACCATGACGATGCCCGACAGTGTCGAGGCGCAGACCCGCAATTGCCTGGCGACCATCGGCAAGGCGCTGAAGGACGGCGGCTTCGACATGGCCGACGTGGTGCGGGCGCATTACTACATCACCGACCAGGCCTTTGTGGACGCGGTCTTCCCGATCCTGGGCGAGACGTTCGGCGACATCAGGCCGGCCGCGACGATGATCGTCTGCCAGCTCAACAAGCCGGAAATGAAGATCGAGATCGAAGTCACGGCGCTGCGGCGGACTGCATGAAGGTCCGGCGCATCATTGCCAACATCGCCACGTCGGATATCGCGGCGGCGAAGCGATTTTATCAGGACGTGCTCGGCCTCGATCTGCTCATGGATCATGGCTGGATCGCCACCTATGGTTCGTCCGAGACCATGGGTGTGCAGGTCAGCTTTGCCGAGCAAGGCGGCTCGGGCACGCCAGTGCCCGACCTGTCGATCGAGGTCGACGATGTCGAGGGCGCACTTGAAGGCATGAAGGGCGCCGGCTTTGCCATCGAATACGGACCGGCCGACGAGCCCTGGGGCGTGCGGCGCTTCTATGTGCGCGATCCCTTCGGCCGGCTGGTCAACATTCTCTCGCATCGGTGAATGCGCGTCTCAAGCGCAGGCTTGCGCCGCAAGCGCTTGGCGTTTAGCAAGGCCGCGGTTCAAATTCTTTTTCTGGGACGGTTTTCTCCATGGCAACGAAGCATCTTTTCCTGCTCCCCGGCGACGGCATCGGCCCCGAGGCCATGGCCGAGGTCAAGAAACTGATATCGGCCATGAACGAAAAGCTCGGCAGCGGCTTCGCCACCGATGAGGGCCTGGTCGGTGGATGCGCCTACGATGCGCATGGTGCGGCCATTTCCGATGCCGACATGGCCAAGGCGATGGCGGCGGATGCGGTGCTGTTCGGTGCCGTCGGCGGTCCGAAATGGGATGCGGTGCCTTACGAGGTGCGCCCCGAAGCCGGCCTGCTGCGGCTGCGCAAGGACATGGAGCTGTTCGCCAATCTGCGCCCCGCCATCTGCTATCCGGCGCTGGCGGCGTCCTCCTCGCTCAAGCAGGAGGTGGTCGAAGGCCTCGACATCCTGATCGTGCGCGAGCTGACCGGCGGCGTCTATTTCGGCGAGCCCAAGCAGATCATCGATCTCGGCAACGGCCAGAAGCGCGGCATCGACACCCAGGTCTACGACACGTTCGAGATCGAGCGCATTTCGGGCGTCGCCTTTGAACTCGCGCGGACCCGCAAGAACCACGTCACCTCGATGGAAAAGCGCAACGTCATGAAGTCGGGCGTGCTGTGGAACGAGGTCGTCACCCAGACGCAGAAAGCGCGTTACGCCGACGTCAAGCTCGACCACATGCTGGCCGACGCCGGCGGCATGCAGCTGGTGCGCTGGCCAAAACAGTTCGACGTCATCGTCACCGACAATCTGTTCGGCGACATGCTGTCCGACATCGCCGCCATGCTGACCGGCTCGATCGGCATGCTACCATCGGCCTCGCTCGGCGCGCCCGACGTCAAGACCAAGAAGCGCAAGGCGCTCTACGAGCCGGTGCACGGCTCGGCGCCCGACATTGCCGGCAAGGGCATCGCCAATCCGATCGCCATGATCGCGTCCTTCGCCATGTGCCTGCGCTATTCCTTCGGCATGGTCGCGGAAGCCGACAAGCTTGAAGCGGCAATCGCCGCCGTGCTCGACGATGGCCTGCGCACCAAGGACATTCTCTCCGCCGGCATGACCGAGGTCGGAACCGTCGAGATGGGTGACGCGATCATCGCCAAGTTCCTGGGCTGATCCCATGCCGGTCGACGTCCGTTGGGCGACGGCCGCGGATGCTTCCGCGCTCGCGGTCATGCTGTGCGCCATGGCGGCACATTACCGGCAGCCACCGCTCGACCATGATCGGGCTTTGTCCGCGGCGCGCAAATGGCTTGGCGAGGAAAGCCCGGCCTATCCACATTTTGCGCTTGCCTTCGTTGAAGATGAGGTGAGCGGGTTGGCGTCGGTGGCGATCGCGCATCCGGGCGTCGATCTCGAGCGGTTGCTGTTCCTCAAGGATCTGTTTGTGCGTGACCAGGTCCGCGGTGCCGGCGTCGGCCGGGCGCTGATCGATTTTCTCGCCGGTCATTGCCTCAGCCACGGCATCGGCCGCATCGACCTGACCACCGAGGACTGGAACGAGGGCGCGCTGCGCTTCTACGCGCGGCTCGGCGCCGAACGGCACGGCCAGAAGATTTTTCTCAGGCTTTCGAGCGACGCGCTGAAGGTATTAAAACCTGGCGCCTGACGGCATGGTTTCCCAGGATTGGTTATCCAACTCTAGCGCTGTCGGAGCGGTCTCAGCGAATATCGCCGGCGAGCTGCCGTAGCAGGCCTACGAGTTGCGCCTCGGTAACTGGTTCGAAAAAGGCCGCGTCGGCGGTCTCGACCGCGACGATGGCGCGCTGCGCGGCAGCCGCCCCGGCTGGAGTGACGCGGATCACCTTGGCGCGGGAATCCCTGGGGTCGGCCTCCCGCGCGATCAGCCCCTTTGCCTCGAGCCGGGCGACGACGTCCGAGGTCATCTTCACTTCGGTGCCGGCCTGGGCGGCGAGCTGCACCTGGTTGGGCGGCTCGCCATTGCGGCCGAGCCACATGGCCGAGGCCAGCAGCACGAACTGGACATGCGTCAGGTCGAGCGGCGCCAGCGCCGCCGTCATGACACGCTGCCAGCGCATGGTGGTTCGCCACAGCAACAAGCCGGGGCTCTCCGAAGGTCCGCTGAAGCGCGTGTTCAAATCCTGCCCATCAGCCACCGTTCGCGAACTCCTTTGCCTGCTCGAACAATTTGGCCATCGAGACGTCGAAATCGCCGCTGATCTGCGGGCCGAGCTCGGGTCCGACCTCGGCGGCCGAGGGGCCGGAAATTTCCAGCCTGTGCGTCACCTGCGTGCCGCCTTGAACCGGCACCAGCGTGTGCCGGAACAGCAGTTTCGTGTCATCGAACGAAGTCTCGTCGGCGTAAGTGACGTTGTCGACGAGATCGACGATAAGAGATTCGAACGTGTCCTGTCCGGCCGGGGTCACGGAGACACGGGTGCCCTTGGCGAACGGCCCGTGCAGCACGAAGGTATCGGACCCTTCATAGGTCAGGCGGCCCTCATGCAACGCCTTGAGCGCGTTCCAGATGGCTTGTGCGGGAAGCGGCGAAATCGAGGTGTACTCATTGCTCCACATCGTCTTGGCTCCATCCATCTCATTTAATCTGCCAACAGACTATCTGTGCACGGATTAAAATGCAAGAGGAATCTTGCGGCAAGGCCGAGACGCATCCCAAATCCCTTCGGCATTCCTGCCGGGATCGCTAAATTCGCACCCTCGCCGGCATAAATCCCCACCGGTTCTCCAGGGGCCGAGAGGGAGTGAGCCCGAAGATGAGAAAGGCCAACGCTCCCAAAACCGGGATGTAGCAAAGCAAGACAAGCCAGCCTGTCAGCCCGATGTCGTGCAGACGCCGCACGACGACTGCGATCGACGGCAGGATTCCCGCCAGCACGAAGAGCAGGGCAGGAATGTAACCGATCGAGGTCCTTGGGCCGTCGTCGAAGCCGCTTATCGCCAGGTTGAGGAGAATGCCGAAACCGAACAGCGCGACGAGTATGACGTAGAACCAGAGATAGAACGCCCAAAGCTCCTTGCGACCGGCCCGGCCGGTGAAATTGCGATAATCGTCCCCAAAAGCTCGCAGGAAATAGGCCCAGAGCCCCATGGGCCTGAGGGGGCGCGTTTCGAATGTCTGGCCAGATTGCTCCGGCCTGCCATTTGGTGACGATGCGGCGGGTTTTGCGGCGACGATTTCGTGAGCTGTTCCGTTGTCCGGTGTGAACTCGACCAGTATGCCTTTCGCAATGGTCACGTCTTGGGTCAAGTCGCTACGGCTGAAGATGTAACGCTTGCCATCAACGCCATTCACGTAACCGAAATCCTGATCCTGGTCGTAATGAAAGATTTCTCCGCGCATTGCTCCCCCCTTGCGTAGGATTTATCCTACTATTCTAGGTTGTGAACAATTGCAATATGCACGTTAAGATTAAGCGCTGACCCCCGCCGGCACCGGTCCCCACCGGTTTTCGCGTCCCTGTGTCGGGATCAGGGCGAAGACCAGGATGATCAGGCTGCCGAAGGTCGGGATCAGGATGAGCAGGCAGAGCCAACCCGACAGGCCGAGGTCGTGCAGGCGGCGCACGATCATACCGAGGCTGGGGAAGAACGTGGCCAGCAGGAAAGCGCCAAACAGCCCGATCGTCACCCCCGGCATCTCAATGCTGTCGAAATTGCCGATCTGGACATCGGTGAAAACGCCGACGCCGATGACCACCAGCAGCGCGATCGTCCAGAACAGGCAATAGCCCCAATATTCCTTGCGGCGGGCGCGGCCGGCGAAATTGAAATAGTTCCCGGTCATCGCTCGCCAGAAATAGGACCAGAGATCGGTGGGCCCGGCTGGCTCGGCCGACCGGCCGAAGGGTTGCGCCTGCGATGCGACGGCCGCCGGCGCGGGACGGGCTTGAGCCGGTGCGGCGCTGGTGGCGGCGTCGGCGGCCGGGCTTGCGGCCTGGGCGGCGATCGAAAAAACGTCACGCGCCTGCCCGACGCCCGCCTGGAACTCGACCGCCGTTCCCTTGGGCATGGCGGTTTGCCGGCGAAGGTTCTCGCGGGTGAAGGTGTAGCGGTTGCCGTCGGCTCCGGTGATGAAGCCGAAGCCCTGGTCCTCGTCATAGTGGAGCACTTCGCCGCGCATCGCCCACCCCCTTGTCGCCCGTGTCCCTGCCAAGGTGTGGCACAGGGCCGAGCCGATGGGCAAGCCGTGCGACATGGCTACCATGGTAGCGGCAAATGAAGCATAAGGCTTCAAGTGCAGCCGTTTTCACCAAAGAGACGATGACCGCAGAGCACTCCGATGCCAGCGCCGCGACCGAGGATGGGCAGGTCGCAAGGCCTCCGGGGCCGACCCCGTCCAGGCTGGCCATCGACGCCACAGGCTTGATGTTCTGGCCGCCCGGCGAGGGCCTGGCGGGCATTCCGCGCGTGGAAAGCTTTCTCGTCAACGCGGCGTTGGCGGATCCCGACCCCAGCGTGGAGGTGGTGGCATTCAGGTCCGGCCGGTTCCGGCCGCTTGCCGCCTACGAACAGGACCATGTCGCGGCAGGGGACATTTCAGTGCATCGTGTCAAAAGGTGGCCGGGGAGGCACATGGCGTTGTCGCAAGCTTTCGAGACGGTGCGGCAGCAGCCCTGGGAGCGCGGGACGGACCGCCACCTGGCCAAGACGGTGACCAATGGCCGCGAGGGAATCGCCTACCAAGCGACGCGGCTCCTGATCCGCGCCTATCGCCTGTACCGGCGGGCGAGGGCCTGGGCCTGGTCGGGATTGCGCGGATATGCCCCCGCCCCGCTGGCCGAAACGGAGCCCGGCCTTGTGCTGATCAGCCATCACATCCTCACCCATGAAGACCGCTCCGCCGTTTCGGGCACCGCCGGCAAGCTTGCCTTCCTGTGCCACGACATCATCCCGCAATTGCGCCCCGATCTGCTTGGCACCAGCGGCGGCGAGGGCCGCTACGGCTCTTATCTCGAACAGCTCGAGCGCAGTGGCGCACCGGCATTCTGCGCCTCCAACGAGGTCGGCGCGACGCTGACCGATCACATGCGCGAGGCCGGCATCGCCACGCCGGTTGTGTACCGCTTTCCGATGCCCTCCATCCTGCACGCAAACGCATCGCGCGCCGGCACGACATCGCGCATCGAGTCCGGCGAACCGTTCGTGCTCTATTGCTCGACCATCGAAGTGCGCAAGAACCACATCCTGCTGGCGCGGGTCTGGCAGCAGGCGCGGGAGGAAGGCGTCAAGCTGCCGAGGCTCATCTGCGCCGGGCGCTGGGGCTGGATGATCGAGCCGCTGCGCGCTTATCTCAAGGCGCATCCCGAATTGCTCCAGTCGGTCACCTTCACCGGGCTGGTCAGCGACGAGCAACTCATCCGCTATTATCGCAGCGCCACATTCGGCGTCTTTCCCTCGCATATAGAGGGCTGGGGCTACGGCGCTTCCGAATGTCTCGATTTCGGCGTTCCGGTCATCGTGTCGACCGCGCCGTCGCTGATCGAGGCGAGCGGCGGGATGATGCCGGCGATCGATTCCAATGATCAGGCCGGCTGGTATGCCGCCATCCGCCGGATGGCCGAGGACCATGACTGGCGCTCCTCGCTTGTGGAGCGCATCGCAAGGCAACACCGCCCGACGCCACCTTCCGCAAGCTGGGCAGCCATCAAGGCCGGTCTGCAGGCGTCGGTCTCCCGGGCTTCGAACGCCTGACCGAACCGGATCACGCGGCCGACCGGTTTCGACCCGTTACCGGCCTGGAACAATGAGGAAAAACCGAGTGCAACAGGGCTGTCTGGCGGAGGCAAAATGAAGAGCAAAAGACTTGCCCTGTACACTTTCGGCATATTCCGTGCGCCGGCCAGTGATCCCGTGAACCAGGGCTTTCATGACCGCAACGATCGCAATTTTCTGATTGCCGAAACGAGCGAGGGATTCATCGCAAGGTCGGGCTATGAGGAAGAAGCTGGTCCGGAAAGCTGGGGCACGCAAGTTTTCCCGCGCTTCTACCGTGAGCAGGGAGACGGCTGGACGCCATCGACGCTGTCGTTGTGGAAAGATTTGGCATCACCAATGGCATTCACCTACGCAGGAATTCACATGGAGGCGATGCGGCACGGGCGGGAATGGTTTCTCAAACCGGCATGGCCACCCTATGTGCTTTGGTGGGTCGACTGGGACCATAAACCCGCTTGGGGGGAGGCTGTGGTCCGACACGAATTTCTCCATGACCACAAGGCCAGCCCTTTTGCCTTCGATTTCAAAACCTGTTTCGATGAAGATGGCCGCCCGACGGCGATCGACAGCCAAATGGTCAAACAAAATATGCGTTTGAATGAAAGGCGGCAGCAGCAACCAAGCTGACCTGGCGCCAAGGCGGCAATCCGCCCTGGAACTGGCGGAACGCCTGTGCCTGCAACCCGCCGCAGTTTCTTACGATGGCCGCTTCGGCTTCTTGTGCTTTGGCGGGCCGGCATTGTCGAATTTCGGCTTGCCCGGCTTCTTTGCCCAGGGCTTTGGCTCATGCGCGGTAGCCGGGCGCTGGTCGGCTGCTGCCGGTGCGCGCTTTTCGAATTTGCGCTTCGGTGCGTTCGGATCGAATGGCGCCTTGCCGCGATGCGGTTTCTTGTCCGGGCTCGGCGGCTGATAGCCGGCGCGCGACAGATCCGGCGTGCCCTCGAGCCGCTTCACCACGATGTTGCCCTGCAATTTGCGGTCGGGTCCGATCGCGGCCAGAAAACGGTCGGCCCAATCCGCCGCGATCTGCACGAAAGTCTCCTCCGGCTGCATCTTGATGGCGCCGATCTCGCGCTTGGAGATGCTGCCGGCCCGGCACAGCATCGGGATCAGCCATCGCGGCTCGGCATTCTGCCGGCGTCCGACCGACAGCGAGAACCAGACGCTGGCGCCGAAATCGTCGCGGCGGCTGGGCGCCTCGTCGCGGGGCGTGGATTTCTCGCCCGCCGGTCTTTCGCGCGAAGGCGTGAACGGGGCGACGTCCATCAGATCCTCGGGTGCCGAGCGGCTGGCGCGGCACTGGCGCACGAAGGCGGCCGCCACCTGCTCGGCGCCATGACGGCTGAGAAGCGCTTCGATGAAGCCGCGCTCGTCATCCTTCACCGGCTCATCGAAGGCCGGGTCGGCGAGGATGCGCTCGTCGTCGCGGCGGATCACGTCGTCGGCCGAGGGCGGGCTTGCCCATGTCGCCTTGAGGCCGGCGTTCTGCAGCAGCCGCTCGGTGCGCCTGCGGGCGCTGCCTGGCACGATCAGCGCGCTGACGCCCTTGCGCCCGGCGCGCCCTGTGCGGCCGCTGCGGTGCAGCAGCGTTTCCGGGTTGGTCGGCAAATCGGCATGGATCACCAGTTCGAGATTGGGCAGGTCGATGCCGCGCGCGGCGACGTCCGTTGCGATGCAGACCTTGGCGCGGCCGTCGCGCATGGCCTGCAGCGCGTGGCTGCGCTCGTTCTGGCTGAGCTCGCCCGACAGGGCCACGACCGAAAAATTGCGGTTGTTGAAGCGCGCGGTGAGATGGTTGACGGCGGCGCGCGTGTTGCAGAACACCAGCGCGTTCTTCGCCTCATAGAAACGCAGCACGTTGATGATGGCGTTCTCGCGATCGGCCTGGGCGACGTTGAGCGCCCGGTATTCGATATCGAGATGCTGCTTCTCCTCGCCGGCGGCGGAGATGCGCACGGCATCGCGCTGATAGCCTTGAGCCAGCGTCGCGATCGAGCGCGGCACGGTGGCCGAGAACATCAGCGTGCGGCGCTCGGCCGGGGCGGCGTCGAGGATGAATTCGAGGTCTTCGCGAAAGCCGAGATCGAGCATCTCGTCGGCCTCGTCGAGCACCACGGCCTTGAGCGCCGACATGTCGAGCGATTGCCGTGTGATGTGGTCGCGCAGCCGGCCGGGCGTGCCGACGACGATGTGGGCGCCGCGCTCCAGCGCGCGCCGCTCGGTGCGCATGTCCATGCCGCCCACGCAGGACGCCACCGTGGCGCCGGTCGGCTCGTAAAGCCATTCCAGTTCGCGCGTCACCTGCAGTGCCAGCTCCCGCGTTGGCGCCACCGCCAATGCCAGCGGTGCGGTGGCCGCGCCAAAGCGTTCCGCGCCGTCGAGCAGCGTCGGGGCCATGGCAAGACCGAAGGCCACAGTCTTGCCCGAACCGGTCTGCGCCGACACCAATGCGTCGGCCTGCCCGAGCTCCAGCACGGCCTTCTGCACCGGCGTCAGCTCGGCATAGCCGCGTTTTTCCAGCGCCTTTGCCAGCGCGGGAACAATACCTTCGAAGTTGGACATCTCGCTCTTTCGGAATTCAGGGTTCTGCGCTCATCATGGAGCACGAGCCGGGGCCGGCGCCGCGCCAGCCAAACAATCTTGGCCGTTCGTACTTCTTGGCGTCGCTCTTGTACAGGGCGAGCAGCACTGCCTTCCCTTCTCCCCTTGTGGGAGAAGGTGTCGCCGAAGGCGACGGATGAGGGGTGTTCCAGGGAACGCCGCCGCCTCACTCCGCTGGAACACCCCTCATCCGTCTCGGCGCTAACGCGCCGATCCACCTTCTCCCACAGGGGGAGAAGGAAAGCCGCGCCTCGTCCCAATTGACTCCTGCCGCAAACCGCGTAAAAGCCCGCTTCGAACGGGATCGTTTTTCGATGCGCGGCCTTTTGATGGCTCTTCTTGCATTCGATGCCCCCAGCCTCAATGCGAACCATTGGGCCGGGCGCGTCGGCGCGTCCCCTCGTCCCAGCAAAACCACGGCCAAAAAAACCACCACCAAAACGGTGTGATTCCCTTGGCCTAACCACCCTCTCCCGGGTCCGGCCCGGGGGACGGAACCCGCATCGGCCGGCGGGTTTTCTCCAAAAACCAAGCGGAGAGGGACAGGAGATACCAGATGAGTTTCAAGGTTGCAGTCGTCGGCGCCACGGGCAATGTGGGCCGGGAAATGCTCAACATACTGGAAGAGCGCGGCTTTCCGGTAAGCGAAGTGGTGGCGCTGGCCTCGCGGCGCAGCCAGGGCACGGAAGTGTCGTTCGGCGACCGCACGCTGAAGGTCAGGGCGCTCGACCAATATGATTTTTCCGACACCGACATCTGCGTCATGTCGGCCGGCGGCAACGTCTCCAAGGAATGGTCGCCGAAGATCGGCAAGCAGGGCTGCGTCGTCATCGATAATTCGTCGGCCTTCCGCTATGACCAGGACGTGCCGCTGATCGTGCCGGAAGTGAACCCGGACGCGATCTCGCTGTTCACGCGCAAGAACATCATCGCCAACCCGAACTGCTCGACGGCGCAGCTCGTTGTGGCGCTGAAGCCGCTGCACGATTTCGCCACCATCAAGCGCGTCGTCGTCGCCACCTACCAGTCGGTGTCGGGCGCCGGCAAGGAAGGCATGGACGAGCTCTTTACCCAGACCCGTGCGGTGTTTGTCGCCGACCAGGTCGACGTCAAGAAGTTCACCAAGCGCATCGCCTTCAACGTCATCCCGCATATCGACGTCTTCCTCGATGACGGCTTCACCAAGGAAGAGTGGAAGATGGTCGCCGAGACCAAGAAGATGCTCGACCCCAAGATCAAGCTGACGGCGACCTGCGTGCGCGTGCCGGTGTTCATCGGCCATTCGGAAGCGGTCAATATCGAGTTCGAGAAGCCGATCACCGCCGACGAGGCGCGCGATATCCTGCGTGACGCTCCCGGTTGCCAGGTCTTGGACAAGCGCGAGGACGGCGGCTACATCACGCCGCTCGAATCGGCCGGCGAGGACGCCACCTTCATCTCGCGTATCCGCGAGGATTCGACCGTCGACAACGGCCTGTCGATGTGGGTGGTGTCGGACAATCTGCGCAAGGGCGCGGCGCTCAACGCGGTGCAGATCGCCGAGCTGCTGGTCGAGCGCGGCCTGATCCAGCCGAAGAAGAAGGCGGCCTGACGGCGGTTTGTTTAGCGCTCACGGGCTGTTCCGCCGCTGCCGCGGCGGGCTCTCCGCGAGGGCGCCGGACGACCGGCGGCCCGCGGTCGCGGGCTCGGCCTTCGGCCGGGGCGCTTTTCCTTCTCCCCTTGTGGGAGAAGGTGGATCGGCGCGTAGCGCCGAGACGGATGAGGGGTGTTCCAGCGGAGTGAGACGTTGGTGTTCCATTCATGACTAGCACTCAGCCCATAGATATCACTCTGCGCCCGGCCGTCGGTTCGGATGCCGCCGTCATCGCGACCACGATGCGCGTGTCGCTCAACGCTTTCGACTGGATGCCGGTGCTGCATACGCCGGAGGAAGACCTTGCCTTCATCCGCGACATCGTGCTGCCACGGCAGCAAGTGACAGTCGCCGAAGCCGGCAGCGAGATTGTCGGCTTCATCGCCGTCAAAGGCGATTGGGTGGAACAGCTCTACCTCGACCCGGCCTGGGCTGGGCAAGGCATAGGCAGTCGGTTGCTGGTCGACTCGACCGCTACCTTGCCGATCGTGAAACTCCATTGCTTCCAGGGCAACACCGGCGCCCGACGTTTCTATGAGCGCCATGGGTTCCGTGCGGAAGCGTTCGGCGACGGCACCACCAACGAGGAGGGCCTGCCGGATATTCTGTACGTCCGCAGACGTTGACCGCTTACTGAACCCGTCCGTTCTCTGCCGCCAGTCCACGCAACAAGACCATTGCCTCCTCCGCCCGCTCCGCCGGTACGAACAGATGATCGTGATAGAAGGCCGAGACCGGATTGACGCCCATGCCGGCGGCGGCGAGCCGCGTGGTGATGGCGGCGAGGAAGCCGACCGCTTCCAGGGACGAGTGGATGTTCAGCGTGATCATCCGGCAACGGAATGAGGCGGTCAGTCCGGCTGCCTTTGCTGCCTCCTCCGTCACGATCAGCGTCGTGCCCTCGCGCTCACGGAACAGCATCACGGGGTCGAGGTTCCTCGGCTGGGAAACTCCAGGCGCCTGCGTGACAAAGACATAGGTGCCGTCGAGCAATTCCGGCGTCATCGACGCCAACAGGGTCTTCAGATCGGTTTCGCCGGCCATTCTTCTCACCTGTATCGGGCGGGCCATGGCCCGCAGGCTTCTCAATATCCGCAACCTATACATGCCGATAGTCCGCACACCGGGCGCACGACATTGCGATGTCGCTGGCGGCTGGGCTTGCGGATCTGCCGCATCGCACAATACAGGAGCTGAGGGCCGATGCCGGTCCGTGAGAGGCCCGCCCATGATCGTTCGCCCGCGCCCCAACTTCCTGCAGCTGTTCTTCATCATGCGCGGCTCCGTGGTGCCGCGCATCCTGCCGCAGATCTTTGGGTTCGCCATCTATTCGGCGGTCATCCTTGCCCTGGCGCGGTGGTTCAAGCTCGATCTGGGCGTCTTCAACATAGCGCCGTTCGGATTGGTGGGCGTGACGCTGTCCATCTATCTGTCGTTCCGCAACAACGCCGCCTATGACCGCTGGTGGGAAGCACGCAAGCTGTGGGGCACGCTGGTCTTCGAAATCCGCAATCTGGCGCGCGCCACGACCAGTCTCATTCCCGATCCGGCCGAGCGGCGCGCCTTGCTGATGGAGGCGCTGGCCTTCTGTCATTTCCTGCGCGGCCAGTTGCGCAAGACCGACAGCGTGAAAGATGCCCGCGCCTTCATCGACACGGAAGCGGAGATGGCGGCGAATTTCGCCAATCCGGCGGATGAGATGGTCAGGCGCATGGGCCGGCGCGCCAATGCGCAGCGCCGTGCCGGCGAAGTCGATCCGATCGGCTTCCGCATCCTGGACGAGAGGCTGGCATCGATCACCGCCATCCAGGCTGGCTGCGAGCGGATCGCCGGCACGCCCTTGCCCTTCGCTTATACGCTGCTTGTGCATCGCACGGCCTACATCGTCTGCCTGCTGCTGCCGATCGGGCTGATCTCGACCACGGGCTGGGCGACGCCGTTGTTCACCGCGCTGATCGCCTACACCTTCTTCGGCCTCGACGCGCTTTCGGAAGAGCTCGAGGATCCTTTCGGCACCGAGGCCAACGACCTCGCCCTCGACGGGCTGTGCCGCGTCTGCGAAATCTCGGTGTTCGAGGCATTGGGCGAAACACCGCCGAAAATGCTCCCGGCCGAAAAGTTCTATTTTTCATAGCAAGTCCTGGCTCGGCCGGCATTCGAACCGCCCGCGCCCTGACGAGTGCGGTGGCATTTCGGCCACCTCAACGCGGGCCTTGACGCATCGGCCTGCGTCTCGTATAGAACCAAAAGGTTATATAACCATATGGTTTGGTAAGTATGACGACCGACAGTCTCAGCCTGACCCTCGCTGCGCTTGCAGACCCGACGCGGCGCGCCATCCTGGCGCGGTTGTCGCGCGGCGAGGCTTCGGTGACGGAGCTGGCGGAGCCCTTTGCCATGAGCTTTCCGGCGGTGTCGAAGCATCTCAAGGTGCTGGAGCGTGCCGGCCTTGTGGTGCGCGGCCGCGACGCGCAATTCCGGCCGCGCCGCCTGCAGCCGGAGCCACTGCGCGAGATCGACGCGTGGCTGGAATCCTATCGCGTGCTGTGGGACGGGCGGTTCGATCGGCTCGAAACCTATCTGCAGGCTTTGCAAAAGGGAGATCCCGACGGCAGCCATAGCTGAAGCCGCCGGCCCATTCAAAGAGGGGAAAAAAGTGACAGATCAGTCGATAGACCTTCCGTCCGACGACCCGGCGATCATCATCACCAGGACGTTCGATGCGCCGCGCGCCCTGATATTCAAGCTGTTTACCGATCCCTATCATCTGGTGCGGTTCTGGGGGCCGGAAGGATCGAGCTACCCGGTCTGCCAGATGGATGTGCGGCCGGGTGGCGAATGGCGCCTGACCATGCGTTTCGCCGACGGCAGCGAGTATCCGACCAACAGCGTCTATCTCGAGATTGCCCCGCCGGAGCGGATCGTCTACCGCGACGCGCCGCTCGACCGCAGCCAATGGCAGGACAGCCTGCCCGCGCCCAACATGGTGACAACCATCGTGTTCGAGGATTTCGGCGGCGGGACGCGGATCGTCGCCACTATCCGCGCCAACTCCATCGCCGCCCGGGACATGGCGGTGAAGATGGGCTTTGGCCAGATGGTGATGGCGAGCTACGCGCGCCTGGAGGCCTATCTCAAGACGCTTTGAACGAAGCGCGGTCCCGATGTCGCGTCGAGGGCCGCCGCACCGGACAGCAAAAAGAATCCGTGGCGTGTCGGGTCATCGTCCCGCCGCGCGTCCTTGGATCGACCTTCGCCAAGAAGGCCGGCGCCTGAACCTGAATCACCGGAGGGAACATCAATGAGCATTTCCGAAGTTGCACCCGTTTCGACTGGCGCCCTGTGGACCGGCCGCGTGCTCAGCGGCATCATCGTGCTGTTCATGATCTTCGACGGCGCCATCAAATTGCCGCCGCTCGACATCGTCACCCAGACGATGGTGCCTCTTGGCTGGCCGGCAGATCCGAACGTCGCGCGCATGCTCGGCGTCATCGGCCTGATCGCGACGGCGCTCTACGCCTGGCCGCGCACTTCGGTGCTCGGCGCCATCCTGCTCACCGCCTATATGGGCGGCGCCATCGCAACCAAGCTGCGCATCGACAGCCCGCTGTTCTCGCACACGCTGTTCGGCGTCTATCTCGGTGTCATCCTGTGGGCGGGACTGTTCCTGCGCGACCCCAGGCTGCGCGCATTGCTCCCGTTCAGCCGATAGTCTCACTGTTTTGACGCAATCCCTGGAGAAAGCGCTATGCGCTTTCCCGGGAAAACCGCTTCACACTTTTCTACTTTAGGGAGAGAAAAATGTTCAGCACCATCCTCATCATTCTGCTCGTCATCATCGCCGCCGTCCTCATCTATGCCGCGACGCGGCCCAATGATTTCGTTACCACCCGCACCGCCACCATCAAGGCCCCGCCGGAAGCGCTCTTCCCGCTGATCAATGATTTCAGCCGCTGGCCGGCATGGTCGCCTTACGAAAAGCTCGACCCCGACATGAAGCGAACGCTCTCCGGCGCGCAAAGCGGGAGGGGTGCCGTTTATGCCTGGGAAGGCAATGGCAAGGCCGGCAAGGGGCGCATGGAGATCGTCAACTCAGTGCCGTCCTCGCTGGTGTCGCTCAAGCTCGATTTCGAGAAGCCGTTCCGGGCCAGCAACAGCGTCGACTTCACCTTGACGCCTTCGGGCGATAACACCGCCGTCAGCTGGGCCATGCGCGGCAGCCGCCCCTTCATCGCCAAGCTGATGGGCCTGTTCATGAATTTCGACACGCTGATCGGCAGGGATTTCGAGGCCGGGCTCGCCAATTTGAAGCGTCTCAGCGAGGCATGATCGGCGTGGGACGAACTGCTCGCTCGACCGAGCATGGTCGAGATCGTCATTGTCCTCGGGATCAAATCAGCCGTCTGAGAGTTAAGGACTCGGCGGCGAGACGGCGATCCGCGTGTGAGAGGAACGAAAATGAAGAAAATCCTGACTATTCTGGTGTTGGCGACGGCGCTCGGTGCGTGCTCGCAGACGGAACAAGGCGCCGCGGTAGGCGGCCTTGGTGGCGCCGCGATCGGCGCAGCCGTGGCCGGCGATCCGGTCCAGGGCGCAGTCGTCGGAGGCGCGGTTGGCGCCGTTGCCGGCGCCCTGATCGGCCATGCCAGCGAACGCGGCCAATGCCGCTATCGCGACCGTCACGGCCGTGTCTATGTAGACCGCTGCCCGCGCGGCTATTGACCGGCGCTGGACTGTAGCCGGCAAAACGGCGGGCAACAGGCCCGCCGTTTCTACAGCAGTTCCAGGATGGCCTGCCACGCGTCACGGCCGAGATGCGCATCGGCAAGATCATTGCCGCCATGTGCGTGCGAGCCCGACCGTGGCGTGGTTTCACCCGGCAGCAGGATGCGGTGGCCCGCGCCGGGGGCGCAAACGAGGCGCGTGGCCTTTCCGGCATCCTTTCGGCGCCGGACAATCGACCGGGCAAAATCCAGCGATGGCCACAGTGCGTCATCGCCGCCCGCGACCAGCACAATCTCCGCCGAAATGGCCTCGACGGGAATGGCGGCCCTGTCTGCCTCCTGCCTGAAGCTTGTCAGGCATTGCTCGAAAAGCCCCCTGTAGGACACAAGGCCATCGACACGGCTCGAGTTCCAATGCGGGTCGGTTGGAACGAACGGGAGTGGAATCCCCTTGAGCGTCCATGAAGAGCGCTCGGGCCAGCCCATGCCGTCGCGGCCCGGCCCGATATTTCCCCAAACCACCGATGTCGGGCTGATCGCAGCCACGGCATCGATGCGCGGGTCATGAGCCGCCGCAAGCAAGGATGCTTCGGCGCCTTTCGAGGTGCCGACATAGACGATGCGGCGGCAGCCCAACCCGACAAGGCAGTCCGTTGCCGCGAAAAACGTCTCGAGAGGGATTTCGCAGATGCCAGGAACCTGGCCTTCGCCGCCGAACCACTGGAGCGCGAGCGCGGATGCCCCTTCCCTGGTAAACAGTCCTGCGCGAGCGGCATCGATACGACCGCTCGATCCGCTCAACACAACGACACCCGTCGTGGCATCAGCGCATCGCAACAGCGTTCCGGCAACGCCACCGGACAGGATTTCTTCCGTGACTGCCTGTTCGCCCATCCGCTCCGCCAGCCTGAATGCCATGGCATTGCCGGACAATAGCAAAACGGCGGGCACAGGCCCGCCGTTTCGTCGATGCGATGAAGCAATATTTATTCGGCCGTGGCGGCTTCCGCCTCGGCCGGAGCTGCTGCAGCGGCGGCAACCGCGGCGGCGGCGTCTTCCTGCGCCTTCTTCAGAAGGGCCGCGCGCTCCTGGGCCTTCTTGCCCGGCTCCGCCTTCTTCGGGTTGGAGCGGGCGTCGCGCTTGGCAAGGCCGGCCTCGTCGAGGAAGCGCAGCACGCGGTCAGTCGGCTGGGCGCCGTGCGACAGCCAATGCTTGACGCGGTCGGCGTCAACCTTGACGCGCTCGCCGTCCTTCGGCAGCAGCGGATTCCACGAGCCGAGCGACTCGATGAACCGGCCGTCACGCGGCGAACGGGCGTCGGCAACGACGACGTGGTAGTAAGGACGCTTCTTCGAGCCCGCACGGGCCAGTCTGATCTTCAGTGCCATTTCTTTTCTCCTAAAAGCTCTGATTTCGTTTGATTGGATTTAGCTGAGATTTCTCAGCCGGTTTTCGTCACGCCGTTGGCTGCGGCGATCTGTTCGTGGTGGCGGATCACTTCGCGGACGACGAAGTTGAGGAACTTCTCCGCGAAATCGGGGTCGAGATGCGCGTCCTTGGCCAACTGGCGAAGACGGGCGATCTGCTGCTGTTCGCGCGCCGGGTCGGCCGGCGGCAGGCCATGCTCGGCCTTGAGCACGCCGACCGCCTTGGTGCAGCGGAAGCGCTCGGCCAACATGTGGATGAGGGCGGCATCGATGTTGTCGATCGAGGCGCGATAGCCGGCCAGGATGGTGCGGGCGTCGGCCATGTCCTTTTCTTCATTCATCCGTATTCTCACTTCTTCTTGCCAAGGCCCGGCAGTCCGCCTCCGCCGAGGCCGGGAAGCCCCGGAAGTTTCATGCCGCCGGGAAGGCCGGGCAGGCCGCCACCGGGAAGACCCCCAGGCAGGCCTTTCATGCCGCCGAGGCCCGCGGCCTGCGCCTGCTTCTGCAAGGCTTCCAACTGCTTGGGATCCATCTTCGACAGATCGGGCATGCCGCCGCCCATCATACCCCCTGGGCCGCCGGGCATCATGCCGCCAAGGCCCATCTTGGAGGCGAGGCCGCCCATCATGCCGCGCATCAGGCCGCCGCCTTTGCCCTTGCCGCCCATCGCCTTCATCATGTCGGCCATGCCGCGATGCATCTTCAGGAGCTTGTTGATCTCGGCCGCGTCGGTGCCGGAACCGGCGGCGATGCGCTTCTTGCGCGAGTGTTTGAGCATATCCGGATTGGCGCGCTCGGCCTTGGTCATCGAGGAGATGATGGCGAGCTGGCGGCCGAACATCTTGTCGTCGAGGCCGGCGGCGGCCATCTGGTCCTTCATCTTGCCCATGCCGGGCATCATGCCCATGATGCCGCCCATGCCGCCCATCTTCGACATCTGCTGAAGCTGCTGGGCGAGGTCGTTCAGGTCGAACTTGCCCGACTGCATCTTCTTGGCCATCGCCGCCGCCTGCTCGGCGTCGATGTTCTCGGCGGCCTTTTCGACGAGCGAGACAATGTCGCCCATGCCGAGGATGCGGTCGGCGATGCGCTTGGGGTGGAATTCCTCCAGCCCGTCCATCTTTTCGCCGGTGCCGATCAGCTTGATCGGCTTGCCGGTGACGGCACGCATGGAAAGCGCCGCACCGCCACGACCATCGCCGTCCATGCGGGTCAGCACAAGGCCCGTGATGCCGACACGGTCGTCGAAGCTCTTCGCCAGATTGACGGCGTCCTGGCCGGTCAGCGAATCCGCCACCAGCAGGATTTCGTGTGGGCTCGACACCTTCTTGATGTCGGCCATCTCGACCATCAGCGGCTCGTCGATATGAGTGCGGCCGGCGGTGTCGAGGATGACGACGTCGTGGCCGCCGAGCTTGGCCGCCTGCACGGCGCGCTTGGCGATATCGACCGGGTTCTGGCCGGCAATGATCGGCAGCGTCGCGACCTTGACCTGCTCGCCAAGCTGGCGCAGCTGCTCCTGCGCGGCGGGACGCCGCGTGTCGAGCGAGGCCATCAGAACCTTCTTGTTCTGCCGCTCGGTCAGCCGCTTGGCGATCTTGGCCGAGGTGGTCGTCTTGCCGGAGCCCTGCAGGCCCACCATCATGATGACGACGGGCGCCGGCGCATTGAGGTCGATGGCGACGCCTTCGGCGCCCAGCATGTCGACCAGCTCGTCATGGACGATCTTGACGACCATCTGGCCGGGCTTGATCGACTTGAGCACCGCGGCGCCGACGGCCTTCTCGCGGACCTTGTCGGTGAAGGAGCGCACCACTTCCAGTGCCACGTCGGCCTCGAGCAACGCACGGCGCACCTCGCGCAGTGCCGCCGAGACATCCGCCTCCGACAACGCGCCGCGGCCGGTCAGGCCGTTCAGGATGGAGCCAAGGCGCTCCTGCAGCGATTCAAACATCTTGCGTCCTTCGATCTCGGTTCATTCGACCCGAGAGGTAATGCGTTCACGCCAACTGTCCAAGCAAAAGCAAAGCCCAAAACCAAAAAGCACCCGGGGGCGCATTGCGCTGCCGGGTGTTGGCCTCCAGGATCTCTTTATAGCACCCGCCTCAAAGAGGCTTCGGCGTCCTGGTCGGCTTGCTCGGAGGGATACTCGTCGCGGAATTCGAGGCGTGTAGACAGGAAATCGGCCGCAGAGTCAAGACAAGGGCCAGATCGCGCCGTTCCTCGCGCCCCGATCAGCCTGCCTTCGCACCGCTCGGGAGCTCGGCCGTGACCTTCAGCGGCGAGCGGCGGTGCAGCAGCAGCACGATCGTCAGCAGGCTGCAGGCGATGCCGATAAGGGCGATGAGAATGGCATCCGACGTCATCCAGCCGGGGCCTTCGAGCGGCCTCGCGATGAACAGGGCGAAGGAGTTGTAGCTCTCCTGGTGCGAGATCAGCAGGAAGCCGGCCAGATTGTTGCCGAGATGGGCGCCCAGCGCCGCACCGAGGTTGCCCGTGACATAGACCACGAGCGTCAGAAGCAGCGCGAAAGCCGCGATCGAGACCAGCACGCAAGCGTTGATGGCAAGCGACGAAGCGCTGCTCCAGTGCAGCGAGGTGAACAGCAGGCCCGGCAGCAGCGCCCAGATGAGCGGGCTCCTGAACCGGTTGGCCAGGCCACGCAGCAGGTAGCCGCGAAACAGCACCTCCTCCGACGAGGTCTGCAGCAGGGTGAGCGCGACGATCGGAATCAGAAACAGCAGCCAGGAAGACAGGCTGATCGTGCCGCGCGCGATCTCCGGCTGCAGCAAATAAAGCAGGATTTCGGACAGAGCCGAGGTGATCAGCACCGCGACCAGTCCCTTGAGGAAGTCCGGCCAGGAGACGCGCCGGCTGACGCCAAGCAGCGCCGACAGCGGTTCGCCATGCACCCATCGCATGGCGATCCACAGGCCGATCCAGATGCCGGCGAAGGAGGCGAGGGCGCTGAGGATGCCGATCGGCGAGGCGAGGAAATCCTGCATGCCGGACGGCGAAGCAGCCGCCTGCCAGGCGAAGTAGGCATAGGTGCCGCCGAACAGCACGGCCGCGGTGGTGACGGCCCAGAGCAGGACGACGATCAGCGTTCCGAGGAAGAGACGCAGCAAGGTCGTCCTGGCGTTCGGCGAGTGCCGGTAGCGTTCGAAGGCAGTGTCGTCGATCTTCACGCTGAGCCCCTCGCCCGAATCCATCGCCTCTGATCTAGCCGATGGCCTCGGAAATCGGAATTGCTATTCGTCAGGGTTCAATGCGCGAACAAACACCGCGCGGCACCCAGGCGCCGCGCGGGTAGGAACGGCTATTCCGTTTGTTGCCAGCAGCCGCGATCGCGACCGCCGGCTTCCATCAACGCACCACGTACATGATGCGCCGTGTCTGGGGATCGATCAGCGCCGGCTGGCCGTTCACATAGACATAGCGGTAGTTGTAGTCGGGAATTTCGCGCAGCTCGACTGTGTCGGGCAAGGTGGCGCCGGTCACCACCTCGCCGTCGAGATAGACGGGGTCGAGGCGATGCGTATCGACATAGGTGCGCACTTCGGCCGGAGGCGGGGGAAAGGCGTCCTCGACCGGCTCGCCGGCGACGATCGCCCCGGTATAGTCGGTCGAATAGTCGCCGATGTCTTTCGGCGGCGAGACGACAGCGACGCTGGAGCCGTGCGGACGCTGCGTCAGCACCACCCGGCTGCCGCTGAAATCGGCCGTGACATAGTCGGAATAGACCCAGCCCTGGCCGCCGGCTTCGGCAATGGTGCACCATTTGCTGTTTTCGATGCAGCCATTGAGCGTCGCCGACTGGCCGGCGGCGAGCACGCCGATGACAGGATATTGCGGGCCGGGTCCGGCGCGCACGTTGAGATCGGTGACGGCCGAGACGGCAGTGTCGGCAAAGGCGGCACCCGACATCACGGTCATCATCCCGGCGATTGTGGGAAACAATAGGGATTTCATGGTTTCTCTCCGTTTTCATGGTCCCTCGGCGGTGAAAACGGGGCAGTCGCGCATGCGTTCCGGCTAAAACGCCTGCGCCGCCTCACGATTTGTTCCCGCACCTTTCGGCAGGCCGGTCAAAAGGTCGTGAACGAAAGCCAGTTTTCGCGCCGTCACGTCCGAAATGACGAAGGGATAGAGGTCGGGCAGACCCATGCAGCGGTTGATCGAGTTGGAGGCTTCCGACAGCACCAGCCAGCGCGCAAGGATCTTGTCGAAGGGCTCGGGCGTGTTGGCGGGTTCCGAAGGGGCCGCCTGCAGTTCGCCGCCCGTGTCGCCCCGCGGCAAATCGTTGGCTTCCACCGTCTCAAGCCGGCCGAGCGGGAAGTTCAGCGCATGGACCATCTCCAGCGTGTCGGTGATGTGCAGGTGGTGAGCCCAGGTTTCGGCCCAGTCCTCCCAGGGATGCGAAGTGGCGTAGGCCGAGATGTGGTCTTGCTGCCAGTCGGGCGCAGCACCGTTGGCGTAGTAAGTCTTCAACGCCTGTTCGTAATCGGTGCGCTCGTCACCGAACAAGGCGCGGAAAGCATCCAGACTGCGTGGATCGTCGCGGATCAGGCGGTCCCAGTAGTAGTGGCCGAGTTCATGGCGGAAATGGCCGAGCAGCGTTCGATAGTTCTCACCCATCTCGACGCGACGCTTCTCGCGCTCGGCGGAGTCGGCCTCGGCGACATTGAGCGTGATCAGGCCATTGTCATGGCCGGTGAGGATGCGTTCGCCACCGGGCCCGCCGCCGATCGGATCGGCGAGGAAGTCGAAGGCGAGGCCGGCCTCGTCCGTGGGCGCCTGCTTGGGCGCCACCGGCAGGCCGAAGGCGAGCAGCGAATAGATGGCTCGCTTCTTCGCCGCTTCGACCCGGATCCAGCGGCGGCGGTTGCCGTCGACGGAGAGATCGGGGATCAGCTGGTTCAGCCCGCAGGCACGGCAAAAGACCTGCCCCGGCTCGGCCATCCAGTTGCAGGCGCATTCATCGGCATTGGTACACTGAAAAGTGCCGTCCGCCCCCGACAGGGCAAAGCGGGCATGCTCGGGATCGTAGAGCACGAGGCTCCCGCAGTTCAGGCACTGCGCGTTCTCGAAATAGAGACGGTGGCCGCAATGCGGGCAGTCGAAGAGTTTCATGTCTGTCTCGATTCACCAGAGGAGGCACGGTGTGCATGGCGGCCCGTGCCCAAACGCGAACCGCGGGCCGGCGTTCCGCATTCCATCGAGACTATTTCGCCGCAAGCTGGGCGACGACCTGCCTGGCCACCGCCTCGCCCGACAGCCGCGCGCCGCCGCAAGTCTGTATCAGCGGGCCGGCGACATGCTCGCCGGCAAAGAAGATCTTTTCCGCGACCGGCTGCATCAGTGCCGCCCGCGCTTGCGAGCGGCCAGGGCGGGCAGCCGCATAGGCGCCGCGCACGAAGCGTTCGCCGCCCCAATTGGTCATCATGGCGCGCCCGACATGTTTGCGCGTATCGCCGCCGAAAATCCCGCACAGCCGGTCGACGACGAAGTCGATGCCGGCGGCCTCACCCGCGGCCGACATCTCCCAGGCGAAATCGCCGCCGACGAAGCCGACCATCAGGTCGAGGTCGAATGGGAAACACAGGAAATAGATGTCGTGCCTGGCCATTCGTTCGATCAAAAGGTCGTCGAAGGGCTGCAGGCCGAGCCTCGTGCCCGTGATTTCGACCGGCAGCTTGGTCAGCATGCCCATGGGCAGGTCGAAGAAGGCGCCGAAATGGGTGTCGGGCAGGGCAGGTGAAAACGCGATCTCCTCGAAGGCAAGCACCGCCGGCGAGGTGGTGACGATCACCGCCTTGGCGCGGATGGTGCCGCGGTCGGTGACGCAGGCGACGCCCGGCACGTCCCAGAGGATCTGGCGCACCGGCGTCGACAGTTCGACCGGCAAGCCGGCGCCGAAACGCGCGACCAGCGCGCCAAAACCCTCCTTGCTGAAATAGTTGGGGTCGAGATCGGCGGCGGCCTGAAAGTCGCGGATCGAAATCTCGTCCTCATCGGCGCCGAAATCCATCGGCCCGGCGAAGGTGGCGGCCGCGCGTGGCGCATGGCCTTTTTCCAGCAATGCGGAAAGGCGGTCGTCGTCGCCTACCCCGACCTCATGTTTCGCCAGCAATTCGAACAGCTTCGCATCGGCTGCCTTCATCTCGGCTTCCTCGGCCTCGCTCGCCTTGCGCTTGCGGTAGTAGAGGTGGTCGACGTTCATATCGTGGTGGTGCAGGGTCCAGCCGGCACTCTTGGCTTCGGGAAAATACGGATTGCGGTCGGCGGCATGCAGCCAGGCGCAGCCGATGTCGAAAGGGACGCCAAAATGCCGGTCGCTGGTCCAGGCGCGGCCGCCTATGCGGTCCATGGCCTCGAGCAGCTTGAAGGAGAGGCCCGCGGCCTGCACGGTCTTGGCCGCGGACAGCCCCGCCGAGCCGGCGCCGATGATCACGACATCAACGTCTTCCATGGCTATTTCGACCCCGCCACAATAATCACTTGATCGTAAGCAAATTCCCCGGCATTCGCCAGCATCGCGCCACAGGACGGTGACAAAGGCGCGTTTCGCTGGCAAATTCCCGCCGGGACGTGAATCAGGCAACCAGGAGAAAGACATGGCATTACTTGCCAAGGGTAGGATTTTAGCGGCCGCACTGGTGGCGGTGCTTGGGCTGGCGACGGGCGCGCAGGCGGCCGGGAGTTGCGGCAAGACCGGCGCCGGCTTCGATGCCTGGAAGCAGGATTTTGCCGCGGACGCCAAGGCCGAAGGTGTCGGCGCGAAGGGCCTGGCCGCGCTGGCCGGCGCGACCTACGCAACAAGGACGATCTCGGCCGACCGCGCCATCCACAAGGCGTTCAGCGGCTCGGTGGACGATTTCATGAAGCGCCGTGGCGGAGCCGCGATCATTTCCAAGGGCCGCTCGCTGAAGAAGTCGAACGCGGCGCTGTTCAGCCAGATCGAACGGAATTATGGCGTGTCGCCGGGCGTGCTGCTCGCCATCTGGGGCATGGAGACCGGCTTCGGCGCTTCCATGGGCAACCAGAATACGGTCTCCGCCATTTTGACGCTTGCTTATGATTGCCGCCGCCCGGACTACTTCCATCCGCATGCCATCGCGGCCCTGAAGCTGGTCGATCGCGGCGCGTTGACCTCCTCGTCGGTCGGCGCCATGCATGGCGAGGTCGGCCACACGCAGTTCCTGCCCGGAAATGTCCTGAAATATGCGGTCGGCAACGGAAACCTGCGCGACAAGGCCACAGCGCTGGCTTCCACCGCCAACTACCTCAAGGGTCATGGCTGGCGGGCCGGCGCGAGCGCGAGCGCCAATATGGGCGCGATTGCCGGCTGGAATTCGGCAAACGTCTATCAGCAGGCCATCGCCCGCATCGCCGACGCGATCGATGCCAACTGATTGAAGCCTCTGTTCGAGCAAGAGCCCGGCCATGCGCCGGGCTTTTTGTTGCGCGGGAGCGTAGCGGATGTTCGGAGTTGGCCGAGACCTCTAACTTCGTCATCCACGGGCGGAGCAGCCGCATAGCGGCGTCGCGGAGACCCGAGGATCCATTCCGTGACCTCGGCCGTGGAGTGCAGCGGAGCAGGATTCTGCACCGTGGCGAAGCGTTGGAGTCCCGGCATGGATCCTCGGGTCTGCGCCGCGTCGCTACGCTCCTTGCTCCGCCCGTGGATGACGAAGCGGTGGTGTTCCCGGCTAACCGCCAAGGTATGCGGGTTCACCAATGCGTCGGTCAAATTCCTTAGCCGGGGCGTATTTCACCTGACTCAATCGAACTCGGTGCAATGCCGGATTTCTATTTCACATCAATCACGTAGGAGCAGCCGGCCAGCGTCCTGCCGGGATGGGTATCGACGGTCGAGACATTGAGCGTGACGCGCGTGGAAAGGTTCACGTCGCCACTCTCGTCGGTGCTTTCGGCCACGACTCTCTCGCCGAGGAATTTGTCCGGCGTCGAGACCGTCGCCGGGACGCCGAGCTGCCGGGCGAGGTCGGGCGCGGCAATGCCGTCAAGCACGGCCATCGGCCCTGTCGCGGTGAAGACGATTGTCGCCGTCTCAAGCCCGAAGACATGGACCGGAGCGGGCAATTGATACTGGCTGAGGAATGGATTGCCTGACGCAACCTCTTTCCAGCTGAGCTTCTCCACCGCCCCGGGTTCGCTTGCGAGCCAAAGGGCAAAGCCGTTATAGGCCGGCAGGTCGGCCCTGCATTCGATGAGCGCTGCAAGGTCGAGCGAGGCGGGGTCGAAATCCCCGGCCCTGGCCGGTGCCGCCAGAAGGACCAGCGGCACCAGGCCGAGACGGCGCATGCCTATTTGTTGCGGTTGCGCGCGGCCAGCGTGCGCAGCCTCAGCGCATTGAGGCGGATGAAGCCGGCGGCGTCCTTCTGGTCGTAGGCGCCGCGGTCGTCCTCGAAAGTGACCAGCGCGTCGGAATAGAGCGTCTTTTTCGACTTGCGGCCGGTAACCATGACATTGCCCTTGTAGAGCTTGAGGCGCACCGTGCCCTCGACGTCTTCCTGGCTCTTGTCGATCATCGCCTGCAGCATCAGGCGCTCGGGCGAGAACCAGAAGCCGTTGTAGATGAGTTCGGCGTAGCGCGGCATGAACTCGTCCTTGAGGTGCGCCGCACCCCGGTCGAGCGTGATCGATTCTATGGCGCGGTGGGCCACGATCAGGATGGCGCCGCCCGGGGTCTCGTAGACGCCGCGCGATTTCATGCCGACGAAGCGGTTCTCGACCAGGTCGAGCCGGCCGATGCCATTGTCGCGGCCAAGATCGTTGAGCGCCGCCAGCATTGTCGCCGGCGACAGCTTCTTGCCGTTGAGCGCGATCGGGTCGCCCTTCAGGAATTCGATCTCGATCTCGGTGACCTCGTCCGGCGCGTCCATCGGCGAAACGGTGCGCTGGTGGACGAATTCCGGCGGCTCACTCCACGGATCTTCGAGAACCTTGCCCTCGGAGGAGGAATGCAGAAGGTTGGCGTCGACCGAGAACGGCGCCTCGCCCCTCTTGTCCTTGGCCACCGGGATCTGGTGCTGCTCGGCGAAATTGATCAGATCGGTGCGCGACTTGAACGACCAGTCGCGCCACGGTGCGATGACCTTGATGTCGGGGTTCAGCGCATAGGCCGATAGTTCGAAACGCACCTGGTCGTTGCCCTTGCCGGTGGCGCCATGCGCGATCGCATCGGCGCCGGTCTCCTTGGCGATCTCCACGAGATGCTTGGAGATCAGCGGCCGCGCGATCGACGTGCCGAGCAGATAGGTGCCTTCATAGACGGTGTTGGCGCGAAACATCGGGAAGACGAAGTCGGAGACGAATTCCTCGCGCACATCGACGATGCGGATGTCCTTGATGCCCATCATCTCGGCCTTCTGGCGCGCCGGCTCCAGCTCGCCGCCCTGGCCGAGATCGGCGGTGAAGGTGACGACCTCGGCACCGAGTTCGGTCTGCAGCCATTTCAGGATGATGGATGTGTCGAGGCCGCCGGAATAGGCGAGCACGACTTTCTTGACGTCTTTGGTCTTGGACATTTCGGCTCCGTCGATGGCGGACGCTTGAAGCAAGGGCGTCACGCATTGTCGGAGCGCCTTTTAGCAGGAACGGCAAAGCGAGCAAGCACGCGCGGCGCCAGACTGCTGATCCAGCGCTGCTCCCGTTCTCCAGGTCGCAGGCTGCGACCTCTGCCGGAGGGTGCGCCAGTCTCGCATCTGGCGCCGGCGCGACGTATCTTGTATAGGCCTGCGCATTCCCAGGGGCCTTCCATGTCCTTCATTCCCGACACCACCACGCTGATCCAGTTCGCCGTCGCCACCGTGATCCTGGCGATCACCCCCGGTCCCGACATGACCCTGTTCGTCTCGCGCACGCTGAGCCAGGGGCGCGTCACCGGCTTTGCCTCGATGGCCGGTGCGCTGTGCGGCACGCTGATCCACACCACGCTGGTGGTGGTCGGCGTCTCGGCGCTGATCGTCGCCTCGCCGATGGCCTTCTTCGTGCTGAAGATTTTTGGCGCCGGTTATCTAGTCTTCCTGGCCTGGCAGTCGATAGCCAAGGGCTCGGCATTTTCGCCAGAAAAGAAGACAGGCCCGCAGATCTCGCTGTTGCGCAGCTGGGCGGCAGGGCTCGGCGTCAATCTGCTCAACCCGAAGATCATCCTGTTCTTCATGACCTTCCTGCCGCAGTTCGTTTCCGCGCATGATCCCAACGCGCCGGGAAAGCTGTTCTTCCTCGGCGCCATGTTCATCGTGCTGTCGATCCCGGTGACAGTGCCGACGGTGCTGGCGGCGGAAAAGTTTTCGGCGGCGATGAAGGCCAGCCCGCGCGTCACGCGGGTCGTCGACTATCTCTTCTCCGGCGTGTTCTCGGCCTTCGCGCTCAGGATCCTGACCGCCCAGGCGAAGTAGGGGCGTCCTTCCACCAGCTTCCGGCCCAGCGCCCGGCGCTGAGCCAGTAGAAGATGCCGCCGACCATGCCACCACCGATGACGGCCATGATGCCGCTGGTGTCGGTCACGGCGAAGATGGACTCCTGGGCGTGATCGACCAGGCCAAGGAAGGCGGCCGCCACCACCGCACCGGCCAGCGCATAATACAACCAGTCGCGCCGGCCGAGGATTTCGGCAACCAGGATGACGATCGCCGCCGGCATGAAGGCGAAATAGGCGACGAACAGGGCGACGAAGGGAATCGAAAAATACAGCGAGGCGGTTGCGGCCGACTGCGCATGCTGCGGCGCATAGCCAAGCGAGGCCAGGAACAGGATGTTGAGGAAGGCGCTCGCCGCCAGTGACGCGACGACATAGCCGAACAGGATCATGGCAAGGCGCACGATATAGGCGACGAGGCGGTTCATCCCGCATCCCTCTGTAGGGGACGGCCAGACTTGCGCCCCGCCAGGAGCCAGTAGACCGACCCGGCGGCGGTGCCGGCGGTGGCCAGGAACCCGAGAAAGCCCGGATTGAACACAAAGCCTCCAGCCGAGCCGGGAACAAAAACGCCAAATGCGATGGAGGTGATCGCACCCGTGACCGCGAAATAGAACCATCCCCGCAGCGACAGCCGTTCGGCAAGCAAGATCGCGGGGCCGACGATCAGCAGCGCGCAGATCGCCACGGTCAACACGGCGAGCGGGAACGAACCCAGCCAGTCGAATGTGAAGACCAGGGACCAGTTGCCGTATTCGATCCCTTCCAGAAGGGTGATCAGCAGCACAGGCACCAGGATTGAGGTCAGCACAGCGGCGACATAACCGACTGCTATGATGGCGAAGCGCTTGAGCCCGGCGAGGGGACGGTTCATCGGGCTGTCCTGATGCGCGTGTCGCTCGGAAGCAGTCCCATGACCAGCCGGTAGACGGCGCCGCCCAGGCTACCCGCGACGATCAGGGTAATCAGCAAGTCGAGCGCGGGCCGCGTCCGCGCCATCGGATAGATCTGCATGATCGCGAACATAACGGTCCCCACCAGGGCGCCGCCGAGGATCGAAAGTGTCCATCCCCGGCGCCCGGTCAGTTCCGATACCACAATCAGCGGTACCGCGGGCAGCGCGCCATAAATGGCGACTATTATCGTGCCCGCGACCAAGGCCACCACCTGGTCTTTCAGATCGAAGAAAAGCCGGCCGCTGCGCCAAAAGATGGAAGCGTCTTCGTACAAAAGAAACACAAGGGGCATGACGAGCGAGGCTAATGCATAGGAAATGGCAACAGCCGCCAGTCGCCAAGAAAAGCTCACGCTTCGCCGTGCCCCGCGATCATCATGGCTTCCAGTGCCAGCCGGTCGACCTTGCGCATGCGCTCCGATTCCGACTTGAGCTGACCGCAGGCGGCGAGGATGTCGCGGCCGCGCGGGGTGCGGATCGGCGAGGCATAGCCGGCATTGTTGATGTAGTCGGCGAATTTCTCGATCGTCTCCCAGTCCGAGCACTGATAGTTGGTGCCCGGCCATGGGTTGAACGGGATCAGATTGATCTTGGCCGGAATGCCCTTGAGCAGCTTGATCAGGCCCTTGGCGTCCTCGATGGAATCGTTGACGTCCTTCAGCATCACATATTCGAAGGTGATGCGCTTGGCGTTCGACAGGCCGGGATAGGCACGGCAGGCGGCGATCAGTTCCTTCAGCGGATACTTCTTGTTGATCGGCACCAGCAGGTCGCGCAGATCATCATTGGTGGCATGCAGCGAGATCGCCAGCATGACGCCGATCTCCTCGCCGGTGCGGAAAATCTCGGGCACGACGCCGGAGGTAGACAGCGTGATTCGCCGCTTGGACAAGGAAAGCCCGTCGCCGTCGGAGGCGATCAGCAGCGCCTTCTTCACCGCCTCGAAATTGTAGAGCGGCTCACCCATGCCCATCATGACGATGTTGGACACCTTGCGGCCCTCGGCCGGCACGATGGCGCCGTCCGGCGTGTCGCGGTCGGGGAAATCGCCCAGCCGGTCGCGCGCTGTGAGCAACTGGGCGAGAATCTCTTCCGCCGTCAAATTGCGCACCAGCTTCTGGGTGCCGGTGTGGCAGAAGGAGCAGGTCAGCGTGCAGCCGACCTGCGAGGAGATGCAGAGCGTGCCGCGGCCTTCCTCGGGAATATAGACGGTCTCGATCTCGACCGGCCGGCCGGCGCCGCGCGGCGGAAAGCGGAACAGCCATTTGCGGGTGCCGTCGGAAGAAATCTGCTCCTCGACAATTTCGGGCCGCGCGACGGTGAAATGCCTGTCGAGCTCGGCGCGCAGATCCTTGGAGATGTTGAACATGCCGGCAAAGTCGGAAACGCCGCGCACATACATCCAGTGCCAGAGCTGCTGGGCGCGCATTTTTGCCTGGCGCTCGGGCACGATGCCGGACGCAACGAGTGCCTCGCCAAGCTCCGCGCGCGTAAGGCCGATCAGCGACGGCTTTTCGGGCGCGGCGCGGGCGCGCAACGCGTCACGGGCACCCTCAGTGGTGAGGTCGAAGGAAAGGGTCATGGTCGCACTGATATAAGCGGTTTGCGGCCGATTTCATCCATCGTGCCGGGAACTGAAGCGCGGCGCATAGCACAGGTTGAGGGCAGAGTCATGCCGGGGTAGGGGAATAGGTAGCAAGGCAGGTCCTACTGCCCTACTCCCTATTCCCTCCACACGAGGACAGACATGGCCGGCACATCACGAAAATATCCTCTGCTGCGGCGCTCGCGCGCGATGTGGGGCTCGCGGCGCGTGTGGCAGCCGCGCCTGGTGTTCTGGGCCGGAGCGGTCTCGATCGGCGTCATCAGCGTGCTGTTCGCGGTGCTGGCCGACAAGGCGCAGGTGCTGTTCCATGTCATGATCGGTGATGGCGGCGGCTGGCGCTTCTATCTGCCGCTCATGATCACGCCGCTTGGCTTCGTGCTGTGCGCCTGGCTGGCCCAGGCTTTCTTTCCGGGCTCGCAAGGCAGCGGCATTCCGCAAGCAATCGCCGCGCGCCATCTGCGTGACGACGACGATCGCAACCACCTGCTCTCATTGCGGCTTGCGGCCGGCAAGATCGCGCTCACCATCGTCGGCCTGTTCTGCGGCGCTTCCATCGGTCGCGAAGGCCCGACCGTGCAGGTCGGCGCCTCGCTGATGCTGCAGGCGGCGCGCTGGGGCGGCATGGCGCAGGCGCGGGGCCTGATCCTGGCCGGGTCGGCCGCCGGCATCGCGGCGGCCTTCAACACCCCACTGGCCGGCATCGTCTTCGCCATCGAGGAAATGGGTCGCACCTATGAAGCGCGCACCAACGGGCTGGTGCTGACGGCGGTCATCCTGGCCGGCATCGCATCGCTCGGCCTGCTCGGCAACTACACCTATTTCGGCATCTCCAGAGACACGATCTCGTTTGCCGCCGAGTGGCCGCTGGTGCTTGCCTGCGGCGTCATCGGGGGCGGCTTCGGCGCGCTGTTCTCGCTACTGGCGCTAAAGATCACGCGGCGGATCCGCCGCTGGCACACGCAGCAGCCCCTGGCTCGCGCGCTGCTGGTGGCCGCATTCTGCGGGCTCGGCGTGGCGGTGATCGGCATTGCGTCGGGCGGGCTGACCTTCGGCACCGGATACGCGCAGGCGCGCGGCGCGGTGGAGGGTACGCCGCTGCCATGGCTCTTCTTCGTGGAAAAATTCCTGGCCGGGCTGCTGTCGATGGTTTCGGGCATTCCGGGCGGTATTTTCGCGCCCTCGCTGGCGGTCGGCGCCGGTATCGGCAGTTCGCTCGGCCTTTTGTTCGGCGCCAGCGCGGGAGCCGCCGCGCTGCTCGGCATGGCCGGCTATTTCGCCGGCGTGGTGCAGGCGCCGATGACGGCTTTCGTCATCATCCTGGAGATGACCGGCAACCACGACAATGTCATCGCGCTGATGCTGGCCTCGATGCTGGGCTACGGCACGGCCCGGATGATCTCGCACGAGCCGCTCTATCACGCGCTGTCGCGCGTCTTCATCGCCGAGGCGATCCGGCGTCGGCGGGCGGAGGCCGCGCCGGAATCCGGCCATGCCTGAAAAGCAAAAGGCCGGCCTCAAGGCCCGGCCTTTTGCGTCAAAGCTAAGCTCTGCTTATTTGCACTTGGCGATCGACGACAGCGCCGCCGAAATGCCCTTCAGCGAGAAGACATAGGAGGTGGGATTGCCGCGGCCGGATTTCGCCGTCACCTTCATGTCGGTGCCGGTCTTCATGGCGGCGATCAGCACGGGTTCCTCGGCGGCGTTCTCGACCCAGGCCGACTTGCCGCGGGTGAACATCGAGAACGACTTCTTGTCGATGGTGACGGTTGCCTTGGAACCTTCCTGGAAATTGTAGCCGGCAATGAACTGCGGCTCGTAGGACACCTGCTGGCCAGGCCGCTGGCTGACAAAGAAGAACATATCGCCATGGTCGAGCGTCGGCGGCTGCTTGTCGGTCGGCACGGTCAGCACGTAGCAGACCTTGCCGCCCTGCGCCTGATAGCTGTAGGTGCCCCAGGCATTGTGCTGGCCGATCTTGGTCGCCTGCTGCGCCAGTGCCGGCGCTGCTGAGGCCGCCAGGACCAGGCTCGAAACTAGTGCTATCAATCCGCGCATCGTCTTTCCCGTATTCCAAATGGTGCGGAGGCGGGCCGCCTGGCGTCCTGCCGTCGCTTCATTTTGATTTAATCTGGGTTACCAAACGGTGAATTTCCCTCAACAAAAGGACGCTCACCCCAGGAAACCGCCGCCATTCCCGCGCCGCCGCCCTTGTCGGCAGCCGGCGCGACGTCCCTTCGGCGACTTGGAGGCCACGAAAGCGGCAAGAGTTTGACTTTTCAACCGGAGCTGCGAACGCCTCCATCCACAAGATGCGCACCGCGCGAAGACGCTCAGCCCTTGTCGGCGATGGCGTCCTTGGCGGCCTGGCGATGCGCCGGCGTGATGTGGGCGCTGACGGCGGTGATCGCTGCGGTCAGCACGGCGATGTCGTCGGTGAAACCGAGGCCGAAGATGAAGTCGGGAATGAGGTCCACCGGCAGGACGAAATAGCCGAGCGCCGCCACCAATATGCCCTTGGCGCGCAACGGCGTGTTCTTGTCCATGGCGCAGTAATAGGCGGCGACGACGTCCTCCATGAAGGGGATCTGCCGCGCGGCCTTCTTCGCCGTGCGCCAGAATTTCTCGCGCACTTCGCCCTCGCCGCCCAGCCTGTCGCCAAAGCCGAAGAAATCAAAACCGGGTTGTTGCGCCATCAATGTCTCCTGGCGGGTCTCATGCGCATCCAGGCGCATGCCTCGCGGGGAAAATGTGGTGAAAGGTGAACTCGGGTGCAAGATGCCGGCACCGATTTGGGATTCTCCGCTGTCTTGGCGACCGTGCGATACCGGGCATCAACCACCGGCAAAGCGGTTCATCTTCTTCGCCAGTGCGATGTCGAGCGCCGTGACGCCGCCGGCGTCATGGGTGTTCAGCGTCACGTCCACGGTCTTGTAGACGTTTGACCAGTCGGGATGATGATCCATCTTTTCGGCCGCCAGCGCGACGCGGGTCATGAAGGCGAAGGCTTCGGAAAAATTGTTAAAGACGAAGCTGCGCCTGATCGAGGCGCCGTCCGTGGCCAGCGACCAGCCGCCGAGTTCGGCAAGGGCGGCGGTGATGGCGTCCTTGCTGAGTTTTTCTCTCGTCATGATGATTTCCCGTGCTATCTCGAATTTTGACCCTCACCATACTGCAAGTCGCCCAAAAGTGTTTTGCGGTTTTGGGGTTCCAAATGCACAAATGGCGCATATCGAATGAGCATAACGCCCATAAATTCCATCCTTTTCGTCTGTCTCGGCAATATCTGCCGGTCGCCGCTGGCAGAGGGCGTTTTTCGCGCCGTTTGGGCCGAGCGCGGCTGGGACCGCGATATCCGGCTCGACTCGGCCGCGACCAGCGGCTGGGAGGTCGGCTCGCCCCCCGATCCACGCTCGATCGCGGTCGCGATGCGTCACGGCATCGATATTTCCGGACAGCGGGCGCGCAAGATCACGCCGCAGGATTTCTCCCGTTTCGACCTGGTCCTTGGCATGGACCGCTCGAATGTCGCCGACCTCAAGGCGCTGGCTCCGGCCGCGCGGGACCGGGTGCAGCTCTTCCTGGAGTTCGCGCACGGACAGGCGCGCGATGTGCCCGATCCCTATTATGACGGGCCGGAGGCCTTTGCCGAGGTCTATCGCATGATCCGCGAGGCGTCGGAGGCGCTGGCGACACGGCTGGCCGCGCGGGCGTCGGTGCCCGACAGCGGCCAGGCCTCCTCGACGATATAGGGGCCGCCGCCGACCGAATCGCGCGACGACATCAGGACGAAGCGGCCGATACGAAATGGCAGCGTGGAGAAATTGCCGCGGGCCGAAAGATACTGGGCGACATCCAGCGGGCTCGAATTGCGCAGCCGCGCCAAGGTCACATGCGGCATGAACTTGCGCGGATCGGCGGGAATGCCGAGCCGCTGGCAGATGCGGTCGATCTCGCCCTGAAGCCCGGCCAGATCGGGCGAGGCGGAAGCGCCGGCCCACACCGCATGCGGCTTCTTCTGGCCAAAGGCGCCGACGCCGGACAGGGTCAGCGAGAATGAGGGCCGGTGGACACGGTCCAGCGCATTGGCGATCTCGTCGGCGACATGGCCCTCGACATCGCCGATGAAGCGCAGCGTCAGATGGTAGTTTTCGACATCGATCCAGCGCGCCCCGGGCAGGCCGCCCCGGAGCAGGGACAGCGAAAGGGCGGCGTCACGCGGAATTTCGAGGGCGGTGAAAAGACGCGGCATGAAAAGCCTCCCTTCCTCGAATCGAACTGTCATCCATAGCGAATCATCGATAGTCGAATGGAGCAAGAGGTTTATTGGTCACAGGCTTTGCCAAAAGTTTCCGCAAGGGAAAGCAGTTTATCCAGCCTCATGAGCCGCCCGGGACCGCCGCGATGGTCTTCTCGACCGTCGGCAGGATACGCTCGACCATCCGGTCGACACCGCTTGCGCTCGGGTGCATGCCGTCCTCGAGCTGCAGGCCGGGCTGTCCGGCGACGCCGTCAAGGAAGAACGGATAGAGCGCGACATCGTATTTCCCCGCCAGGTCCGGAAAGATGGCGTCGAAGGCGTTCTGGTAGTCGGCGCCGAGATTGGGCGCGGCGCGCATGCCGGCGAGCAACACAGCGATCTTGCGCTGTTTGAGCTTGCCGAGCATCTCGTCGAGGTTCTTCCTGGCGATGTCGGGCGAGATGCCGCGCAGCATATCGTTGGCGCCGAGTTCGAGGATGACCAACTGCGTGCCGTCCGGCACCGACCAATCGAGCCGCGCCAGGCCGCCGCTCGTGGTGTCGCCGGAAACGCCGGCATTGGCGACGGTCACGTCATGGCCCTTGGCACGCAGCGCTGCCTGCAATTTGTCGGTAAAGCCTTGACCGGGTCCAAGCCCGAAGCCCGCCATCAGGCTGTCACCGAAGCCGACGATCTTGAAGGGCTCGGCACGCGCCGACGAAATCGCGCCGCAAATGGCGAGGAAAAGGACCAGGCCTGCGGCTATCTGGCGTTTGAAAGACATGCGGCAAGCCCCATATGACCAAGGAATTCTTCCGGCGACGGCTTCCAGCAAGCAAAGCCATCATCCCTGATATAGGACGCTTTCATTTTGACAGAAGCCGTCATCGCGCTGAAAGACGTATCCCTGACGCTCGGCGAGGGCGCGTCGTCAGTCCATGTGCTGAAGGGCGTCAGCCTCGAGGTGGCGCCCGGCGAGGCGACCGGCATCGTCGGTCCGTCGGGGTCCGGCAAGTCGACCTTGCTGATGGTGTTGGCGGGTTTGGAACGGATCGATTCGGGTACGGTACGAATCGCCGGCGAGCTGCTCAATGGCAAAAGCGAGGATCAGATCGCTTCGTTTCGTGGCCGAAACATTGGCATTGTCTTTCAATCCTTCCATCTCATCCCCAACATGACGGCGCTTGAGAATGTAGCGGTGCCGCTGGAGCTGGCCGGCCATGCCGATCCGTTTTCGGTGGCGGCGCGCGAGCTGGCGGCCGTGGGCCTCAGCGACCGCGTCACCCATTACCCCGGCGAACTCTCCGGCGGCGAACAGCAGCGCGTGGCGATCGCCCGGGCGCTGGCGCCCTCGCCGCGCATTCTCATCGCCGACGAGCCGACCGGCAATCTCGACCAAGCGACGGGGCGGCAGGTCGCCGACCTGCTGTTCGCCAAGGCGGCCGAGCGCGGCATGACGCTGGTGCTGGTTACCCATGATCCCGCGCTCGCGGCACGCTGCGCGCGCCAGGTGTCGATGCGCTCCGGCCGTATCGAGGCGCCGACCCCGCCGACCCCATTGAAGGTCACCGCCTGATGCCGCTGGCACGGACGCTGAAGCTCGCCGTCCGCTTTTCGTTGCGCGAGATGCGCGGCGGCCTGTCCGGCTTCCTGATCTTTCTCGCCTGCATCGCGCTCGGCGTCGCGGCGATCGGCGGCGTCAATTCGGTTGCCCGTTCGATCAGTGCCGGCGTCGCCAATCAGGGCCAGACGCTGCTTGGCGGCGATCTTCGCTTCCAGGTCAACCAGCGCGATGCCAGCCAGGCCGAACATGGCTTCCTCGACGGGCTGGGCGTTGTTTCGCGCACCGCCAGCATGCGCTCGATGGCGCGTCTGGCAGACGGCTCCGACCAGGCTCTGGTCGAGGCCAAGGCGGTCGACGATGCCTATCCGCTCTATGGCGCGCTGGAAACGGAGCCGGCGCTGACAAAGCAGGAATTGTTCGGCGAGGAATTCGGCGTCTTTGGCGCGGCGGCGCCCGATCTTCTGTTCGAACGACTGCATCTCAAGCTCGGCGACCGGCTGAAGCTCGGCACCGCCACCTTCGAATTGCGCGCCAGGCTGGTCACCGAGCCGGATGCCGTGTCCGACGGTTTCGGCTTCGCGCCAAGGCTGATGATCTCGACCGAGGGCCTGGCCGCGACCGGGCTGGTCCAACCGGGCAGCCTGGTCGAAAACGCCTACAAGATCCGGCTGCCCGCCGATGCCGACGAGGCGCGGCTCAAGGCCATACAGGATCAGGCGGCCAGGGATTTTCCGGAAGCTGGCTGGTCGATCCGCACGCGCGGCAACGCCGCCCCCGCCCTGTCGTCCAACATCGAGCGCTTCTCGCAGTTCCTGACGCTGGTCGGGCTGACGGCGCTGGTGGTCGGCGGCGTCGGCGTCGCCAATGCGGTGCGCGCTTATCTCGACGGCAAGCGCGGCGTCATCGCCACCTTCAAGAGTCTCGGTGCTTCCGGCGGTTTTGTCTTCACCGTCTATCTCGTACAAATCCTGATCATAGCGGCTCTCGGTATCGCCGCTGGTCTGGTGCTCGGCGCGCTGATGCCTTTCGCCGCAAGTGCCGCGCTTCAATCCGTCATTCCAGTGCCGGCGCAAGGCGGCTTCTACCCCGGCGCGCTCGGCATGGCGGCGCTGTTCGGGCTGCTGGTGACGTTGGCCTTCGCGCTTCTGCCGCTCGGACGCGCCCGCGACGTGCCGGCGACGGCGCTGTTTCGGGAGATGGGCCTGGAAGGCCGCGGCCTTCCGCGACTTGTCTATATTGCGTCGGCCATCGGCATCGCCCTGCTGCTGGCGGTTCTGGCCATCCTCTTTTCCGGCGACCAGCGCATCGCCTCGATCTTCGTCGGCGCCACCATCTTTTCATTCCTGGTGCTGCGTCTGGTCGGAGCGTTGGTGCAATGGGTGGCAAGGAAGAGCCCGCGCGTGCGCTCCGTGGCGCTCCGTCTCGCCGTCGGCAACATCCATCGACCAGGCGCCTTGACGCCATCGGTGGTGCTGTCGCTGGGGCTCGGGCTGACGCTGCTGGTGACGTTGGCGCTGATCGACGGCAATCTGCGGCAGCAGATCTCCGGCAGCCTGCCGGAGCGGGCGCCGAACTTCTTCTTCGTCGACATCCAGAGCAGCGATGTCGATGCGTTCTCGGCCCTGGTCGGCAAGGAGGCGCCGCAAGGCACGTTGGTCAAGGTGCCGATGCTGCGCGGCCGGGTGATGGCGCTCAACGGCGTCGCCGTCGACAAGGTCAAGGTGCCGGCCGAGGGCGCCTGGGTGCTGAAAGGCGATCGCGGCCTGACCTATGACGCCAGGCAGCCGGAAAACGCGACGCTGACCGAGGGCGAGTGGTGGCCGGACAATTATGCCGGCGAGCCGCTGGTCTCCTTCTCGGCGCAGGAAGGCAAGGAGATCGGGCTGAAGCTCGGCGACACCGTCACCGTCAATGTGCTTGGCCGCAACGTGACGGCCAGGATCGCCAACTTCCGCCAGGTCGAGTGGGAGACGATGGGCATCAATTTCGTCATGGTGTTCTCGCCCAACACATTCGCGGGCGCGCCGCATGGCTGGATGGCGACGCTGACCGAAAAAAGTGCCTCGACGGCCGACGATGCCCGTATCCTCAATGCCGTTACCCGCGCCTTCCCCGCGGTAACGACGGTGCGCGTCAAGGACGCGCTCGATGTCGTCAACCGGCTGGTCGGCCAGCTCGGCACCGCGATCCGGGCCGCGGCCGGGGTGGCGCTGATCGCTTCGGTGCTGGTGCTGGCAGGCGCGCTTGCCGCCGGCAACCGGGCACGCATCCACGACGCCGTGGTGCTGAAGACGCTCGGCGCGACCAGGAGGACGCTGATAACGGCGTTCTCCCTGGAGTACATGCTGATCGGATTGGCCACGGCCATCTTCGCGCTGGCCGCCGGCGGCATCGCGGCCTGGTACATCGTCGCCCGCATCATGACGCTGCCGTCGCATTTCATGCCGGAGGTGGCCGTGGCAACCATCGTCTTTGCGCTGGTCATCACGGTCGGCATCGGTCTTGCCGGCACCTGGCGGGTGCTGGGCCACAAGGCGGCACCGGTGCTGCGCGACCTCTGATCCCTGGCCGGACTCTCTAATCCCTGGCGGGACTCTGGGGCGGAGCGAGCCCTCCGCAATTAAATCTTGGTAAGGATGCCGGCCCGGAAGCCCGGAGAATCGGTATTTCGACCTCTCACGAACCGTTACATCCGGTTACGGTCTTGTTCTTGACGCGAATAACCATCATATTTCGCCACAGGCATGCTGGAGCCCCGCCAGCGGCGCCTGGGTCCGCAAGAGGCCCGACACCGGACGGGGCAGAAGCAATAGAGGATTCCAATGGCTGATCCCATTCGCAATTATCAGACGTCGGCGGTGCCCGGCGTCCGCGCCGACATCGATCAGGGCCTGCGCGCTTATATGATCAAGGTCTACAATCTGATGGGGCTTGGCCTCCTTATCACCGGCCTTGCCGCCGTCGGCACGATCATGCTGGCCACCACCACCGATCCGGCCTCGGCTGTCGCAACGCTGCCGAGCGGCGAGATGCTGACGTCCTTCGGCTATGCGATCTTCGGGTCGCCGCTGCGCTGGGTGGTGATGCTGGCGCCGCTGGCCGCCGTGTTCTTCCTGTCGTTCAGGATTCAGTCGATGAGCGTCGCTGCCGCGCAGACCACGTTCTGGGTCTATGCCGGCCTCGTCGGCCTGTCGCTGTCGTCGATCTTCCTGGTCTACACCACGGCCAGCATTTCGCAGACCTTCTTCGCCACGGCCGCCGCTTTCGGCGCGCTGTCGCTGTACGGCTACACGACCAAGCGCGACCTGACGGCGATGGGCTCGTTCCTGATCATGGGCGTGTTCGGCATCATCATCGCGTCGGTGATCAACATCTTCCTGCAGTCGTCGGCGCTGTCCTTCGCCGTGTCGGCGATCGGCGTCCTGGTCTTCGCCGGCCTGACCGCCTACGACACGCAGAAGATCAAGGAGATGTATTTCGAGGGTGACGTTTCCGATGTCGCCGGCCGCAAGGCCATCATGGGCGCGCTGAGGCTCTATCTCGATTTCATCAATCTGTTCATGTTCCTGCTCCAGTTCATGGGCGACCGCCGCTAAGGCACGCTTCATGGTCTGACTGGACCATCGGGTTTGGAAGGGCGGCCCAACGGCCGCCCTTTTCTTTTGCGCCGGCGTTTGCTGTTATCGGAAGCAGACAGAAGGCCTGCATAAAGAATGTGCACTATCGTGATACGGCCGGCCACTTCGGCCGACCTCGACACCATCACCGAAATCTATGCCGACGCGGTGACGCATGGCACGGCGAGCTATGAGCTGGAGCCGCCAGGTCGCGCCGAGATGGGCACGCGATTCGCCACGCTCACGGCCGGCGGCTTCCCGTATCTGGTGGCGGAAAAGGACGGGGCCGTGCTTGGCTATGCCTATGCCGGTGCCTTCCGGCCGCGCCCGGCCTACCGCTTCATCGTCGAGGATTCGGTCTATGTCGCGCCGGAGGCCAAGGGCCAGGGTGTCGGCCTCATGCTGATGCGCAGCCTGATCGCGGCGGCCGAGGCGGCGGGCTTCCGCCAGATCGTCGCGGTGATCGGCGACGGCCATCCAGGCAGCGCCTCGGTCAAGCTGCATGAAAAGCTCGGCTTCCGCCACTCCGGCCGGCTCGAAGGCTCCGGCTACAAGCACGGGCGCTGGTTGGACACGGTGTTCATGCAGCTGTCCCTGAATGGCGGCGCGTCGTTGCCGCCCGATCCGGCCTCGCTGCCTGAGCGGAAGTTCCGCGGGGCCTGAGAGAAATTGAGGAACTGAAGAACTGAGGAACTGAAGAAGAAGGCGGTTTCTTCAGGCGTCGAGCCTTTTCTTAAGTTCCTCAGTTCCTGAGTTCCTCAATTCCAATTGTCCGCTCAAGCTCCCACAACCCTGAGCTTGTTGTCGAAGACGCCGAGCACGCGGCCGAGTTCTTGCCCGCGCTTGAGGATGCGGCCGCCGGCGGCGATAACGGCGAAGGCGCCCTGTTTGCGGGCCAGTTTCGGATCCTTGACGATCTGGAACAGCGGCACTTCGCTGGCCCGGCGGAAGACGGAAAACACGGCCCTGTCGGTGAGATGATCGATGGCATAGTCGCGCCATTCATTGGCGGCGACCATGCGTCCGTAGAGCCTGAGGATCTGGTCCAGTTCACGCCGGTCGAAGCGCACAGGCTGGTCGAGGCGCTCATGTCGCGCCTCGTGCAGCGGGATCAATATTGCGGATGCGTCACCATCCCCCGTCCCGCCGCTGTCGTCGCTCATGCCTCGATCCTTCAAAATGAATCTTTGCCAACCAAAGTTGGCCCCTTCGCGCTGCAATTGCAAGAGCCGGCGAAGCGGTGCGGCGGCGCGCCATTTCTGCCACGTCCAGTCACTTTTGTAACGCAGCCTGTTGGAATTGGTGATGCTTCGCCACATTTCTGCCTTTTTTTATCCGCGCTCATGCCCCAATGTCCGACGAATTTACCCGTGTTGCCTGAGACGGTTCGGTCCGGCACCGGCTCGTAAACCCCAAGCCCCCCGCCCACGGGTCAGCGTCGGATCGAACCAACCTCGGTTTTTCCTTGGAAAAATCAGGTGCGACGATCCCAAAACCTAAATGACCGGCGTCAGAAGCAAGCTGACGTCGGTTTTTTGTTGGCCTTTTTCCTTCTCCCCCTGTGGGAGAAGGTGGATCGGCGCGCAGCGCCGAGACGGATGAGGGGTGTTCCAGCTTGACGCCGGCGTTCGATCACCGCCACCGTTGCAGGTTGAGATCCTGTACGTAGGCAATGATGGTGTCGCAAACGCCGTTCAAATCCTTCAGCACGTCGTCGCTCCAAAAGCGCAACACACAAAAGCCTCTCGCTTTCAGTTCCGCACTACGTGTGTTGTCGTAAGATGATTCAGCGTGTTGGCTTCCATCAATCTCGACAATCAGTCCTGCCTCGACGCAGACAAAATCGGCAATGTACTTTCCGACCGGCATCTGGCGCCGGAATTTCATCCCGTCGAGCCTGCGGCCACGCAGCTCTTGCCAAAGCCTGTCTTCCGCTTCCGTCATGTCGCGCCGAAGGGAGCGAGCGAAGCGACGTTTTGGCTGGTGGAACTGGCTGATGCGGCATTGCGCAAGATTAGTTCGACGTTGCGATCCGTCCAGCACCCCTCATCCGTCTCGGCGCTATCGCGCCGATCCACCTTCTCCCACAAGGGGAGAAGGAAGAGGCGTTACGGCTTGTGGATGAAGGCGGCGCCGAGGATGGGGCCTGGCATGCCGTCCTTGCCGACCGACTGCAAAAGGACGGCGCAGCCGCCCTTCTTGGTGATCTCGCTCAACGGCAGTTCATAGCGCTGCGCCTTGCCGTGCCACATGCCGGCGGTCTGGATGCTGGTGACGGCGTTCCAATAGGTCATCTTGCGGCCGGAGTTCTCGCCCTGGGCGATCTTGACCGTCTGCGGCGGCTCGAAATAGACGATCACGACATGGGCATCGTTGGGTCCGGTGCCGGCGTCGCCTGCATCGATGATCACGCGGTCGCTGGTACGGCTGATCTTGATTGGCACATGCATGCCTTCGCCGGATTTCGCCATGCGGGCGAGCGCGCCGTTGACCTCGCCACGATTGGCGCCGTTGACATGCACGCGGCCATTGAGGACGGCCTGCGGCGTATAGACCGAGCGGCTGCCGAAGGCGCGCATATAGTCATTCTGCCGCTCGGTGTTTTCCTTGCGGCTCAGCGTGTCCTTCCAGCCGAGATAGTCCCAATAATCGACATGGTAGGAGAGCGCGACAATATCTTCCCTGGCGGCGAGTTCGGCGAAAAACGCGTCGGCCGGCGGACAGGAACTGCAGCCCTGGCTGGTGAACAGTTCGACCACGCCGAGCGGCTTGTCGGGCTGGGCTCTCTCGGCCTGGATTCTTTCGGCTTCGCCGGCATGGCCGGCATCGGCAAAAGCCGAGAAGGCCAGCGCAAACGCTGCCAGCCACAGTGATCTTCGCCAGGCCATGACCATTCCAATTCCCGCCGGTGGCGCCGGCTTTGTTTTGATTGGTTGAAATATGTGGCAGAAGCGGAAGTCAACGGGAAGTCACGTTGCGGTGAAATTTTTGCCATTGCAACCGAAGGTAAGGGCGCAATAGGAGAGACACTGCATTTCACGACGTGGTTCGATTCGGGGATGGCATCATCACCATGTGGCAAACTCTCCTGACCCCTGTCGATCTCTATTGCGAGCGGACCGGACCTGGACTTTGGGCCGAGCCGACGAATGCTTTGACTAACCTTGCTTTCATTATCGCGGGACTATGGGGTGTGCGGGAAGTACGCCGACTGAAAACCGGGACCTTCGCTGAAGTGCTGGCCTGGTGGGTGGTGGCGATCGGCATCGGCTCGACGATCTTCCATACCTTCGCCACCAAGGGCACGGTCTGGGTCGACGTGCTGCCGATCGCCGGCTTCACGCTGGCGTACACGCTGTTCAACCTGCGCCGCTTCCTCGGGATGGAATGGGGCAAGGCGATCGCGATCTTCGTCGTCTTCTATGCGGTGGCCGGGGCCATAAGTTTCGCCGTGCCGGATTGGCTGCGCCAGGCGTCAAACGGCACGACGGGCTACCTGCCGCCGTTCCTGGCGCTCGCCTTCTTCGGTATCTGGGTGACGGTGAGCGGCAACCGGGCCGGCTGGTACAATCTGACCGGGTCGGCGATCTTCGTGGTGTCCGTCATCTTCCGCATGATCGACCCGATGGTCTGCGCCAGCTTTCCGCTCGGCACGCATTTCCTGTGGCACATCTTCAACGGGCTGATGCTGGGCGTACTGCTGGCCGCCGCGGCGCGGTATGGCGCGCCGAAGGGCAGTAGGGCAGTAGGGCAGTAGGGCAGTAGGGCAGTAGGGGTCTTGCCTCCCTACTCCCTTACTGCCCTATTCCCTTCCGATTATGCCGCCAAGTCGCGCAGCACGTACTGCAAAATGCCGCCGTTCTTGAAGTAGTCGAGTTCATCCAGCGTATCGATGCGGCAGATGATCGGCACGTTCTTCACCGAGCCGTCGCCATAGGTGATCTTGGCGGTCATCGTCTGGCGCGGCTTGATGGCGCTCAGGCCGTCGATCTCGACCAGTTCGTCACCCTTGAGGTTGAGCGAGGCCCACGAGGTGCCTTCCTCGAAGACAAAGGGGATGACGCCCATGCCGACGAGGTTCGAGCGGTGGATACGCTCGAAGGACTGGGCGATGACGGCGCGGACACCGAGCAGGTTGGTGCCCTTGGCCGCCCAGTCGCGCGACGAGCCGTTGCCGTATTCGACACCGGCGAAGATGACCAGCGGCACGCCTTCCTTCTTGTATTCCATCGCTGCGTCGTAGATCGATTCCTCTTCCTTCGACGGGTAGTGGATGGTGTAGCCGCCCTCGCGTCCGTTCTCGCCCAGCATGTGGTTGCGGATGCGGATGTTGGCGAAGGTGCCGCGCATCATCACCTCATGATTGCCGCGCCGCGTGCCGTACTGGTTGAAGTCGGCGACGCCGACGCCATGGTCGGTGAGGTACTTGCCGGCCGGCGAGGCGGCCTTGATCGAACCCGCCGGCGAGATGTGGTCGGTGGTGATCTTGTCGCCGAACAGGCCGAGCACGCGGGCGCCCTTGATGTCGCCGATCTTGCCGAAACCGGCGGTCATGCCGGCGAAATAGGGCGGGTTCTGCACATAGGTCGAGTTGTCGTCCCAGGCATAGGTCTGGCCTTCCGGCGCCTTGACGTTCTGCCAGTACTCGTCGCCCTTGAAGACGTCGGCATATTTGCGGGCAAACAGCTCGCGGGTGACGTTCTTCTCGATGAACTCCTGGATCTCTGCCGAGCTTGGCCAGATGTCCTTGAGGTAGACCGGATTGCCGTTCTTGTCCTCGCCGAGCGGCTCGGTGGTGAGGTCCTTTGTCACGGTTCCAGCCAGCGCGTGCGCCACGACCAGCGGGGGCGAGGCGAGGTAGTTTGCCTGGACGTCGGGCGAGACGCGGCCTTCGAAGTTGCGGTTGCCTGAGAGCACCGCGGCGGCAATCAAACCCTTATCGTTGATGGTCTTGGAGATCGGCGCCGGCAGCGGGCCGGAATTGCCGATGCAGGTGGTGCAGCCGAAGCCGACCAGGTTGAAGCCGATCTGGTCGAGTTCCTTCTGCAGGCCGGATTTCTCCAGATATTCGGCGACCACCTGGCTGCCGGGGGCGAGCGAGGTCTTCACCCAGGGCTTCTGCTTGAGGCCGAGCCGGTTGGCGTTGCGGGCGAGCAAGCCCGCGCCGATCAGAACGCTCGGATTCGAGGTGTTGGTGCACGACGTGATGGCTGCAATGACGACGTCGCCATGGCCGAGGTCATGGTCGGTGCCTTCGACGGCGTAGCGCTTGGAGATCTCCGCCGCTTTCTTGTATTCGGTCTCCATCGCCTTGGCGAAGCCGTCCGGAATGCCTTCCAGCGCGACACGGCCCTCGGGACGCTTGGGGCCGGCCATTGATGGCACGACGCTGCTCAGCTCGAGTTCGAGCAGGTCGGTGAAGACCGGGTCGGCCGAGCCCGCCTCGCGCCACATGCCTTGCGCCTTGGAATAGGCTTCGACCAGCGCGATGCGGCTTTCCTCGCGGCCCGACATCGTCAGGTAGCGGATGGTCTCCGAATCGACCGGGAAGAAGCCGCAGGTGGCGCCATATTCGGGCGCCATGTTGCCGATGGTGGCGCGGTCGGCCAGCGTCATGTTGGAGAGGCCCGGGCCGAAGAATTCGACGAACTTGCCGACGACGCCCTTCTTGCGCAGCATCTGGGTGACGGTCAGCACCAGGTCGGTGGCGGTGACACCTTCCTTCAGCTTGCCGGTGAGGCGGAAGCCGATCACCTCGGGCAGAAGCATGGAGACGGGCTGGCCGAGCATGGCCGCCTCGGCCTCGATGCCGCCGACGCCCCAGCCGAGCACGCCAAGGCCGTTGATCATGGTGGTGTGCGAATCAGTGCCCACGCAGGTGTCGGGATAGGCCGTGGTTTCGCCATCCTCGGTGTTGGTCCACACGACCTGGCCGAGATATTCGAGGTTGACCTGGTGGCAGATGCCGGTGCCGGGCGGCACGACGCGGAAGTTGCGGAATGCCTGTTGGCCCCATTTCAGGAACTTGTAGCGTTCCTCGTTGCGCTCGTATTCGAGCTCGACGTTGCGGGCGAAGGCCATCGGCGTGCCGAACTCGTCGACGATGACGGAGTGGTCGATGACGAGGTCGACCGGCACCAGCGGGTTGATCTTCTGCGGATCGCCGCCGAGCGAAGCCATGGCGTCACGCATCGCGGCAAGGTCGACCACGGCCGGAACGCCGGTGAAATCCTGCATCAGCACGCGGGCCGGGCGATAGGCGATCTCGACGCCGGCGGTGCCCTTGTCGGTCAGCCAGCCGGCGACCGCCTGGATCGATTCCTTGGTGACGGAGCGGCCGTCCTCATTGCGCAGCAGGTTTTCCAGCAGCACCTTCATCGAATAGGGCAGCTGGGCGATGCCGGTGAGGCCGTTCTTCTCGGCCTCGACGAGGTCGAAATAGACATATTCGGTACCGCCCGCGGTCAGTGTGCGGCGGCAATTGAAGCTATCGAGGGATTTTGACACGTGCGATCCGTCCTTGTCTGTTCAGCCTGAAAGGGAACGGACGCCGATGGCATGCAATCACGCGCAAAGGTGCGGGTACGGCCATTTCCGCTGTCCGCTCCCAAGCAACCCGAGCCGTTCAAGGCGGCGCGTGCGCTGGTTCGGCGCAAATTCTGTTCCCGCGCCGACCGCTGGCACGGATGCACCGCATATAGAGAATTTTCTGGAATAGTTCTAGACAGTTGGAGAGCAAATTTGTGCGATGCGGCAGCGCTCGCGAAACATTGTTTTCAGGGCGGGCGGGGAATGCGGCTTATCGCCGAAAATCTGGGCGGCGAACGCGGCGGCGAGGCGGTGTTTTCCGGCATTGGCTTCGACCTCGGGGATGGCCAGGCGCTGGTCGTCACCGGACCGAATGGATCAGGCAAATCAACCTTGCTCAGGATCATCGCCGGGCTGCTGCCGAAGGCGGAAGGTCGACTGCTGATAGAAGACGGCGGCGATGACTTTCCCTCGATTGCCTCGGCCTGTCACTATCTCGGTCACCAGAATGCGATGAAGACCGCGCTGAGCGTCACGGAAAATTTGCGCTTCTGGCGCGACTTCAACGGCGATGGAGATGTCGGGGTCGAAGAGGCGCTGGAAACGGTCGGGCTTGGTGGCATCGGGCATCTGCCGTTCGGCTATCTGTCGACCGGGCAAAGGCGCCGCGCGGCGATCGCGAAACTCCTGGTCAGTCACCGGCCATTGTGGCTGCTCGATGAGCCGACGGCGGGGCTGGACAAGGCCTCGGAGGAGCGATTCGCGGGGCTGATGACGAGGCATTGCCGGTCTGGTGGGATGATCGTCGCGGCGACGCATCTGCCGCTGGGGATCGAGGGAGCGAAGGAATTGGCGATGGGGCATTCACCCTCCCCACGAGGGGGAGGGTGAAGTGCTAGCCCTCTTCCTGCGCGATATCCGCCTCAACATCCGCGCCGGCGGCGGTGCGCTGACCGGCGTCATCTTCTTCCTCGCCGTCATCGCCACCATCCCCTTCGGTGTCGGGCCGGACCTGAAGCTGCTTGCCCGCATCGGTCCGGCGATCCTGTGGATCGGGGCTCTGCTCGCCTGCCTGCTCGGGCTCGACCGGCTGTTCCAGGCCGACCGCGAGGACGGCTCGCTCGATCTCCTGGTGCTCGGCAACGACCGGCACATGCTGGCGCTGACCGTGCTGGTGAAGTGCCTCGCGCATTGGGCGGGCAGCGTGCTGCCGCTGGTCATCGCCGCGCCCCTGCTCGGCCTGTTCATGAACATGGAGCCGCTCGCCATCAGCGCCACGGCGCTCACGCTTCTGGTCGGCACGCCGGCCATCACCTTCATCGGCGCGGCAGGTGCGGCCGTCGCGGTGGCGCTGCCGCGCGGTGGACTTCTGATCTCCGTGCTGGTGCTCCCCCTGACCATACCGGTGCTGATCTTCGGCGTTTCGGCGAGCTATGGCGCGACGGCAAATCCCGATCCGTTCCTGCAGCCCTTCCTCATTCTTGCCGCGCTGACCTTGTTTCTTGCCGTGCTGGGGCCGGTCTCGGCGGCGCTGGCCTTGCGGCATGGAACGGATTGATGTCGCCGAAGGCTCGAAGGCCGCGACGCGGCGTCCGATTGCGAAGCCGATGGCGCGAAGCTAAGGGAAGGTCATGATCGGGTACGGTGAAATGATAGCGGGAGGGGAGCGAGGCGCATGAGTGCACACGCGCTCTACGTCACCGCGGCCTATGGCATCACCGCCATTGTGCTGGCCGGGCTGATCGTCTGGATCCTGCTCGACCAGCGGGCCCGCAAGCGCGAACTCGCCGAACTCGAAGCAGCCGGCGTGCGGCGCCGTTCCGACAAGGTGGCCACGCCATGAGCAGCGAAACCGAAACGCCGACGCGCGGTCGACGCCTGTTCGTGCTGTTGCCGCTGCTGGTCTTCCTCGGCCTTGCCGGCCTGTTCCTGTCGCAGCTGCTTTCCGGACGCGATGTCTCGGAAGTGCCGTCGGCGCTCATCGGCCTGCCGGCGCCGCCGACAAACCTGCCGGCGCTGGAGGGCTCGAACCTGCCGGGGCTGGATTCGAAAGCGTTCGCCGGCAAGGTGACGCTGGTCAACGTGTTTGCGTCATGGTGCGCGCCGTGCCGGGAAGAGCACCCGGTGCTTCTGGCGCTGTCGCAGGACAAGCGATTCGTGATGGCGGCGCTGAACTACAAGGACCAGCCGGAAAACGCCCGCCGGTTCCTCGGCGACCTCGGCAATCCGTTCCAGGCGATCGGCGTCGACGAAGCCGGCCGCGCGGCGATCGACTGGGGCGTCTATGGCGTGCCGGAAACCTTCGTCATCGGCAAGGACGGCAAGATCGCCTACAAGCATGTCGGCCCGCTGACGGCGGAGTCGGCCCGGGATCTGCTGTTGCCTCAGATCGAGAAGGCGCTGGCAGCGCCGGGTTAAGCGCACCCCCTTCTTTCGTCATTCTAGGGCGAAGCAAGGAGCGAAGCGACGCGGCGCAGACCCTAGAATCCATGCCGGGACGTTGGTGACAGGCAAAGCGAACCAGGATTGGGGACTCTTCGCCGCGGATAGAACCGCTGTTCCGAGCCGCTGCGTTCCTCGCTGGCGTCGCGGCATGGATCCTCGGGTCAAGCCCGAGGATGACGAACGCGCGAGGGAGATCAGCCGTAGATCTGCTTGTGGATCTGGTAGAGCATTTCCGAGCGATCGGCGCGCATGTCGGCCAGATCGCGGCTCGAGAAGCTGTCGATTTCGGCGACGAGGCGGTTGTAGTGCTTGCGCTTGGCGATGCTGCTGCGAGCGCGGTTCATGAGATCGTTGAACATAGCAAGGGTTCCTTTCGTGCCGCGTTTGTCGCGGCCGGTTGTTCCTCCCTTGATCGATACGGAGCATGACATAGGAATGGTGCATTGCAAAAAGAAGATGTTGCAATGCACCATTGCACGCAGCGCATAGCCGGTTAATCGAGTCCTAAGGTGCGTCGCGGCCGCACGGTCGTGGGCCGGCCGAGCCGCATGGCAGCTTCTTCTCCGTTTTGTCATACAAATTGCGAAGGCGCCGTCTTGCCAGATCGATCGCAGGCTGGCTTGATCTGCCGTCACGTGATGCCGGGAGGAAATGCATGGCGGCCGCAGACTATTATGAAGTTCTCGATCCGCGCTTCGCGCGCCTGTTCAATGGCAGCGCGCAGGTGGAGAAGCTGTTCACCGGATGCCGCTGGGCGGAGGGGCCGGCCTGGTTCGCAGCCGGCCGCTATGTCGTCTGGTCCGACATTCCGAACAACCGCATGCTGCGCTTCGACGAGACGGACGGCAGCGTCAGCGTCTTCCGCCAGCCCTCGGGCAATTCCAATGGCAACACCGTCGACCGGCAGGGCCGGCTGGTCACTTGCGAGCATTCGGGCCGCCGCGTCAGCCGCACCGAGCATGACGGCTCGGTCACCACCATCGCCGCCAAATGGAAGGGCAAGCGGCTGAATTCGCCCAACGATGCGGTGGTGAAATCCGACGGCTCGATCTGGTTCACCGATCCGAGCTACGGCATCGACACCGACTATGAGGGCGACAAGGCCGAGAGCGAGATCGGCGCCTGCCACGTCTACCGGGTCGATCCCGATAGCGGGGAGGTCGAGGCCGTCATCACCGACATGGTCAGGCCCAACGGGCTTGCCTTCTCGCTCGACGAGAGCCTGCTCTATGTCGTCGACACCGGTCGCACGCATGGCGCCGAGAACCCGGCGCATATGCGGGTGTTCAATGTCGGCAAGCATGGCAAGAAGGTTTCGGGGGGCAAGGTCTTCGCCGACTGCACGGCCGGCCTGTTCGACGGCTTTCGGCTCGACGCCGACGGACGCATCTGGACCAGCGCCTTTGACGGCATCCATTGCTACGATCCGGACGGGACGCTGATCGGCAAGGTCAAGGTGCCCGAGGTGACCGCCAATTGCGTGTTCGGCGGCGCCAAGCTGAACTGCCTCTACATCGCGGGCACCACCTCGCTCTATTCGGTGCGGCTGATGGTGAACGGGGCCAAGACCTATTGAGGCTGCTGGACACTCTTCTTTGGCGGGTTTTGATGGCGCTCCTGCGCATAAAAGTGGCGCCCGCCGCGCCGAAGTTGCCGAAGTTGCCGAAGCGGCCACCATTCAGTCCGTCGGAGAGGCTTTCAAAGCAGCTTCTTGCCGGGAACCAGAGAAACCCAAGGGGAGAGCGTCATGCCATTCGTCAACATCCGCATCGTCAAGGAAGTGATCGCCGCCGATCCGGCAGGCAAGAAGGCTGATATCGCCAAGAAAGTCACGGCGGCCATCATGGATGCCACCGGGCTCGGCAATGACGATGTCTGGGTGGTTTTCGAGGAGGTCAACGCCCGCGACTGGTACGTCGGCAAGACTGATGTGGAGACGCTGCGGAAGGGGTAGCTCTTCCCTTCTCCCCTTCTGGGAGAAGGGAAAGGCTGCGCCGCTCAATGCGAGCGGATGAAATCCGCGAAACCCTGCACCGCATTGCGCATTGCCAGCACCTTTTCCGGCTCAGCCAAAATGGCCTCCATCTCCGCTGGCTTCTTGCCGAGCAGGGCGATCTCCAACCCACCATCATACATCGCGAACGACATGGTGCGCATGATCTCGGCCAGCGCCGCCCGGGCGAACAGCGAGCGGGGCGAGGCGTGGGCCAGCATGGCCGGTTTGGCGACGGCGGCGTCGCGCGAGACCAGCCAGTCGAGCGCGTTCTTCAGCCCGCCCGGCACACCATGGGCATATTCGGGACAGGAGACGATGAGGCCGTCGGCGCCGGTGACGGCGTCGATCAACCTGGAGGCTTCGCGCGGCGTGCGCTCGCCCTCGTCGTCCGGATTGAAGATCGGCAGGCGGCCGAGCCCGTCATGGACGGTGACACGGCAGCCGGCCGGCGCGTTGCGCGCCAATGCCGCGAGCAAGGCCGAATTGGTGGAGGCCGCCCGCAGGCTGCCGGAGATGGCAATGATGTTCAGCACAGTCGGCGAGGCCAGTTCGGACGAATCGTGTCCGAAAAGCCTACCACATGGTCTGCTTGTAATCGTCGTCGAGCCAGCGGTCGGTCGCCTCGGCCGAATCGGCGAGCGCCAGCTGGTCGCGCAGGATCTGACCGAGTGTCGGCAGCGTGGCACGGTCGTACCAGCTCTCCGGCTTCCACAGATCGGAGCGCATGAAAGCCTTGGCGCAATGCATGTAGGTGGCCTTGACGGCGACGACGATGACACTTTGCGGCTCCTTGCCGTCGACGGCCAGGCGCTCGCGCAGATTGGCATCGACGGTGATGCGGGCATCGCCGTTGACGCGCAGCGTCTCGTTCATGCCGGGGATGAGGAAGAGCAGTCCGACCGAGGGATTGCGCAGGATGTTCTCCAGCGTATCCAGCCGATTGTTGCCTGGCCGGTCGGGAATGGCGATGGTGCGGTCGTCGAGAATGGCGGCGAAGCCTGGCTTATCGCCCTTCGGCGTCACGTCGGCATTGCCGGCGCCGTCGGACGAGCCGATCAGCACGAAGGGGCTCTTGCCGATGAAGGAACGGCAATGGCCGTCGAGCGCCTTCAGCTCCTTGCGGATCGAGCCGTCAGTCGGGCGCGGCGTCTTGTAGATCGTCCGCAATTCCTCGCGTGTGGTGACGAATTCCATGGCTCTCCCCCCTCTTTTTTAGTTTGACGCAATTCCCTAGGGAAACCGCGATGCGGTTTTCCCGGGAAAACCGCTTCACACTTTTCCTGGAATTGCTCTACTTGCCTGCCTTCTCTTCCCCGCTCGCCTTGTCGTCCAGCGAATGGCGCAGGATCAGCGGCATCTGGCTGAAGGTGAACAAAAGCGTGATCGGCATGATGCCCCAGACCTTGAAGGTAACCCAGGCATCGGTGGAAAAATTGCGCCACACTACTTCGTTGACGACGGCCAGGAACAGGAAGAACAGGCCCCAGCGGAAGGTGAGTTTTTTCCAGCCTTCGGCATCCAGCTTGAAGGCTGAATCGAAGACATAGCCGAGCAGCGACCTGCCGAAGAACAGGCCGCCGAGCAGCACGCCGCCGAACAGTGTGTTGACGATGGTCGGCTTCATCTTAATGAAGATGTCGTCCTGCAGATAGAGCGTCAGCGCGCCGAAGATGAAGACGACGACGCCCGAAACCATCGGCATGATCGGCAAGGTGCGGGTCAGCAGCCAGGAGGCGATCAGCGCGATGGCCGTGGCGGCCATGAACAGGCCGGTGGCGACGAAGATCGGGCCACCGAATTCGCCCAGGACAGGGAATTTCTGCACCAGCCATTCGCCGCGCGCATTGGCGAAGAAGAAGACCAGCAGCGGCCCAAGCTCCAGCACCAGCTTGAGCAGGGGATTGACGCCTTCCTTCTTCTCTTTCTGCGGGTCGGACGGATCGCGTTCGAGAATAGGTGGGTTCATGATCTTCCTTCTTACGCACGATCCCGTTCACAGGGATCATGCCGTTACGCCACTCCAGCGATCGCCCTGGCGAATTCGCTTGCCGAGAAAGGCTCGAGGTCGTCGACCTGTTCGCCGACGCCGATGAAATAGACAGGCAATTTGTGCTTTGCCGCGATCGCCACCAGAATACCGCCGCGCGCCGTGCCGTCCAGCTTGGTCATCACCAGGCCGTTGACGCCGGCGATGTTGCGGAAGATCTCGACCTGGTTGAGCGCGTTCTGGCCGGTGGTGGCGTCGACCGTCTGCAGCACGGTGTGCGGCGCTTCCGGATCGAGCTTGCCCAGCACGCGCACGATCTTTTCCAGCTCCGCCATCAGTTCGGTCTTGTTCTGCAGCCGGCCGGCGGTGTCGATGATCAGCACGTCGGAGCCGGCCTCCTTGGCCTTCTCGAAGGCGTCATAGGCGAGGCCCGCCGCATCGGCGCCGAGCTTGGAGGCGATGACAGGCGATTTCGTGCGCTCGCCCCAGATCTTCAGCTGCTCGATGGCGGCCGCGCGGAACGTATCGCCGGCCGCCAGCATCACCGACAGGCCGCCATCGGTCAGTTTTGCCGCGAGCTTGCCTATGGTGGTTGTCTTGCCGGTGCCGTTGACGCCGACCACCAGGATGACATGCGGCTTGTGCGAGAGGTCGAGCTCCAGTGGCCGGGCGACAGGGGTCAGCACCTTCTCCACCTCGGCGGCCATGACGGTGCGCACGTCCGTGTCGGAGACATCCTTGCCATAGCGGCTGGCGGCCAGCGCGTCGGTGATACGAAGTGCTGTCTCCATGCCGAGGTCGGCGCGGATCAGCACATCCTCCAGGTCCTGCAGCGTCTCCTCATCGAGCTTCCGTTTGGTGAAGACGCCGGCGATGTTGCCGGTGAGTTCGCGCGACGAACGGGCCAGCCCGTCCCGCATGCGCTGGAACCAGGAGCGCCTCGGCGCCGGCTCCGGCGCTTTTTGCGGCTCGGCCTTCTGCTCGACCTTCTTGGCGACGGTCACCTTGCCGGGGGCGGGTTTCGGCTCCGGCGCTGGCTGTGGGACGGGCTGCGGCTCGGGCGCGATCTCGGCAATGACGGGCTGCGCCTCGACCGGCGCGGGTGCAGCTTCGACCGGCGTGCGCTTTACCTCCCCCTCGATGGGGGAGGTCCCGAGCGCAGCTTGGGGGTGGGGGTGACTGGCGTCGGCGCTGTCACCCCACCCCGCCGCTTCGCGTCGACCCTCCCCATCGAGGGGAGGGTGAGGCGTCGGCGCGGCTTCGGCGAGCGGCGCTACTTCCTTGATGTCCGCAAGAGGAGGCAAAGGCGCTTGAGGGGCGGCGCCAGCCTCTGAAGTCGGCTGTGCGGAAGGAGCCGCCGCCGGCGGCACTTCGACCGGTGCTGGTATCTCGACCGGAGCCTCGGCAGGCGTCGCCGGCACTTCGATTGGCGCCGGTTCGGGCTGCCTTTCCGGGCGCGGCGGCGCAATCTCCGGCTCGGCTGGCGCCGGGGCAGGGACTTCTTGCGGCTGCGGTTCAGGCGTGGGCTCCGGAGTTTCCGGGGGAAGCGGAATTTCCTCGGGCGTCGGCGGCTCTGGAGGCTCTGGCGCGGGGGTCGGTTCCTCCTGCGGCGCGGGCTGCGGCAGAGGTTCCGGCTCGGCTGGAACGGTCGGTTCCGGCGCCGGGGGTATGGTTGGAGCGGGCTCGGGTTTAGGCTCCTCGACAGGCGCCGGTTCTAGTGACGGAGCTGCATCTGGCTCGGCCGGTGCGCCCTTTACCTCCCCCTCGATGGGGGAGGTCCCAAGCGAAGCTTGGGGGTGGGGGTGACTGGCGCTGGCGTCGGCACCATCACCCCTCTCCGCCACTTCGTGGCGACCCTCCCCATCGAGGGGAGGGTGGGGCGCTGGTTCTGGCGCGTCGCGCTTCAAGAACTCCGGAACGACCTGTTCGGCCGCAGGCTTCAGCGCATCGAGCTGGTCCCATTTGATCGGCGGCAGCGGGGCGGTCTCGTCGATCCGCTCCTCGACAACCTCTTTCTTGCCGAACGAAAATATCTTCTTGAAAAAACCAGCCATGCTTTGCGTTTCTCAGGCGGCGCGTGCGGCAAGCGGGGCTGCGATCAGCCGGATACCATCGTGGCCAGTAATTGTCGCTTCGACGATCTCGCCCGGCGCGCCGGTGCCGAGCGCGGCAAGGGTAAATCCTTCGGTGCGGCCAAGGCCGTCACGCTCGATCAGGATCGATTGCCGGGTTCCGGGCAGCGAGGACAGATGGCGCCGATACGCGGCTTCGCCGGCGGCGCGCAGCCGGGCGGCGCGCTGCTTGACCATCTCGCGGCGCAGCTGCGGCATGCGCGCGGCGGGCGTGCCTTCGCGCGGGCTGAACGGGAAGACGTGAAGGTGGGTCAGGCCGCATTCCTCGACGATTTTTATCGAGTTCTCGAACATGGCGTCGGTCTCGGTCGGAAAGCCGGCGATAATGTCGGCGCCGAAGACGATCGCAGGGCGCAATTTGCGCACATCCTCGCAGAAACGGATCGATTGGTCGCGCAGATGCCTGCGCTTCATGCGCTTCAGGATCATGTCGTCGCCGGACTGCAGCGACAGATGCAGATGCGGCATCAGCCTGGGTTCGGTGGCGATGGCTTCGAGCAATTCGTCATCGGCCTCGATCGAATCGATCGAGGATAGCCGCAGGCGCTTCACGTCGGGCACCTGCCTGAGAATGGTCTTCACCAGTCTGCCAAGCCTGGGCGAGCCCGGCAGGTCGGCGCCGAAGCTGGTCATGTCGACACCGGTCAGCACGATCTCGGCATAGCCGTTGCCGGCCAGCCGCTTGACCTGTTCGACCACGGCGCCCATCGGCACCGAGCGCGAATTGCCGCGGCCGTAAGGAATGATGCAGAAGGTGCAGCGGTGGTCGCAGCCATTCTGCACCTGGACGAAGGCACGGGCGCGGCCCTCGATGGCATCGACCATATGGCCGGCGGTCTCGCGCACGGAGAATATGTCGTTGACGCGGGCCTTCTCGGTGTCGTTGACGCCGAAATCCGGCAGTGCGCGATAGGAATGCGCCTTGAGCTTCTCTTCATTGCCAAGCACGAGATCGACCTCGTCCATGGCGGCGAATTTTTCCGGCTCGGTCTGCGCGGCGCAGCCGGTGACGATGATGCGCGCCCCAGGGTTGTCGCGGCGCGCCTTGCGGATCGCCTGCCTGGCCTGGCGCACCGCCTCGCCGGTGACGGCGCAGGTGTTGAAGATGACGGCGCCGCCATCCAGCGCGCCGAGACCGGCGCTCTCGGCCTCGCGCCGCATCACTTCTGATTCATAGGTGTTCAGCCGGCAGCCGAAGGTCACCACATCAATGCGGCTGGGGGCCTCGGAAAGGGAGCCGTCGACATCATGGCTCCTGGACAGAGCAACCGACATCAGGCCGCGCTTTCGGTGTCACGGGCCCATGTGCCGGTCGAAGGGTCGAAGCTGCCGGAAAATTCCCATTCGGCCGTACCCGTCAGGATGACGTGGTCGTCGTCGCGCCATTCGACATGCAGCGTGCCGCCACCGGGGGTCAACAGGCTGACGCTGCGCCCGGTCCGTTTGGTGCGCGCCGCTGCCACCACGGCGGCGCAGGCCGCCGAGCCGCAGGCCTTGGTCAAGCCGGCGCCGCGCTCCCAGGTGCGGATGATCATGCTCTCGGGAGACGTGACCTGGGCGATGGTGATGTTGGCGCGCTCGGGGAAGATCGGGTGGTTTTCGAGCAGCGGGCCGAAGCGGTCGAGCTCATAGGACCAGACGTCGCGGTCGACCCAGAAGATGGCATGCGGGTTGCCCATCGAGACGGCGGAAGGCGAATGCAGCACAGGCGCGTCGATCGGGCCGATCTGCAATTCGATCATGCGGGTGTCGCGGAATTCCTCGGCAAGCGGAATCTCCTGCCAGCCGAAACGCGGCATGCCCATGTCGACCGAGATCGTGCCGTCGGCATGCTCCCTGGCGTTGAGGATGCCGGCGCGGGTCTCGAAGGTGAAGGTTTTTTGGCCAGTCTCGGCGGCAAGCGCCTGGACGACGCAGCGCATGCCGTTGCCGCAGGCCTGCGCACCGGTGCCATCCGAATTCAGGATGTCGACATAGTAGGCCGTGCCCGGTGTCTTGGCGTCATGGATCGCCATGATCTGGTCGAAACGGGTCGCGGCATCGGCGTTCAGCGCAAGGGCGGCCGCCGCCGTCACCCGGTCGGCACGGCCGCGCATATCGGCAACGATGATTTCGTTGCCGATGCCGTTCATCTTGGCGAAGGGGGCGGTGCCTGCCATTCTTCCGGTCATTCCGTGTCCATTTGGCGCTATATGGCGGAAACGGGCGGGAATTACCAGTGCGCAGGCGCCTTCGAGGTCTCTTAGGTCACCGCGAAGATGCCGAGCACGACCAGCAGGAAGATGACGAGAACGATGCCGATGAGGATGCGCGCGCCTGTGGCGGCGGCTCCGGCCAGCGCCGGCATGCCGAGCAGGCTCGCCGCCGCGGCGATGATCAGGAGAATGATGATCCATTTGATCATGGGAATGCCTCGCAAACCGACAGATTTTGAAACCGCATGAAGAACGCGGCTGTCGTGCCTGGGTTCCCGCGGTTTGCGAGGCGATGTCAGCGGTAAAACCTAAAGCGCGTCGCGTTGAAGCGGGTTCATGCGACGCGCTTTAGGTCTCTGTTTCATGCATGTCGTTCCCCAAAACCGGGATCACTTTTGGGCGACATGCATCAGCCCGCGATCTCGATATCGGTGCTGAAGGGTGCGGTCTTGGCCGAGTTCTGGTCATGCATGAGGAAATTGCATTTGTATTTCCCGGGCGGCAGTCCATCGAGGGACAGGTCGAGCTTGAAGAAGAGTTCGCGGTTGTGCGAGCGGGAAGCGACCTGAACGCTGCCGATTTTCTCGAACGTGCCCAGGGCTTCGCCAGAGTCTGAAAGCACGGTGAGGTCGACGGAAAGCGCGATCTGGCTGTTGCCGAGGCCGTCGGAGCCATAGCCGTAACCAACAGGTTCCATGTAGAGCATGACCTTCTCGCCGGGCTTGTAGATGTGATTGGCGCGCTCGCTGTAGATGCCGAAGCCGCTGGCCGTGTCGACCTGTTTGACATTCTGCACGGCGAGCGGCATCGCTTGCCACAAGGCTTCCTCGGCGCCGCGGAATTTCTCCAGCGCGCCAGCTCCATCCCCTGCCTGCAGTGCCTTTTCGGCGTCGGCGGCGCGATCGGCGATGTCTCCGGCATAGGCCACCGAGGTGGAGATTGTGGCGGCAAGCAGGGCAGCCAGGATCGATTTCATAGGATGCGTCTCCGTTCTTTGAGATGGTGGGCGAAACCCTCGTGGGGTAGACGCCAAACCCTGCCGGAGTTCAAGGCACTCTCCAGACTTCGCCAGGCCGCAGGGCTCGAAAGCGCTCCCGTGGCATGCCCTCGGCGTCAAGCGCTTCGGCAAGTTTGCGGACCGGCTCGTCCATCGGTTCGTCGGTGAGCTGGAAGGTGCCCCAGTGGCAGCCGGCGGCGAAGGCGGCATCGCACAGCTTCATGCCTTGCACCGCTTCCTCCGGGTTCTGGTGCTGCGGTGCCATGAACCAGCGCGGCTCGTAGGCACCGATCGGCAGGATGGCGAAGCGGAAGCCGCCATGTTTCGCCGCCATCAGCCGGTAGTTGATGCCGTCGTGGAAGCCGGTGTCGCCGGCGAAATAGATTTTTCCGCCCGGCGTCTCGATGACGAAGCCGGCCCACAATGCCATGCGCCGGTCACGCGCGCCGCGCGCCGACCAGTGATGCGCCGGCTCGATGTGGACGAAAACGCCGTTACCGAGATCGACCCTGTCACCCCAGTCATATGCCGAAAGACGCATGCCGGGAACCGCCTCGCCGATGAGGACATCGTTGCCGAGCGGGGTGACCACCAGCGGATGATGGCCGGCCTTGAGCTGCTTCAGCGTGGCGAGGTCGAGATGGTCGTAGTGATTGTGGCTGACCAGGACGAGGTCGATCGGCGGCAAGTCGGGGAAGGCGATGCCCGGCGGATTGACGCGTCGTGGCCCGGCGAAGGAAAACGGCGAGGTGCGTTGCGACCAGACCGGATCGGTGAGGATGTTCAGCCCGGCGGTCTGGATCAGCAAGGTGGAGTGACCGACCATGGTCACCGTGAGTTCGGCACCCTCGACCTTCGCGGCTGGCCTTGCCTGCGAAAAGGGGCTCGGACTCGTCGCGGGCCATTTCGCGCGCTGGCCGTTGAACTGCCATTTCAGCAGATCCACGAAGCGGCCGGGCATCCGGCCGCCCGGATTGAAGAACAAGGTGCCATCGAAATGATCGCTGGGCGGACCGCTGTAATAGCGGTTGGCGGCTTTCTTTCTCGCGGCCAAGGTCTGCTCCAGCGTTCCGGCCCCTAGACATAGGTCCTGCGCCGATCGGCGCAAGCGCCGAATGGCGAAGGCGGGAGCTGGGATCGCGGAGGCCGAGCAGCAAGCCGTCCGGTCCATCCTGATTGCGATAAATTTGCAACAAATCTTGCTGCAAACCCTATTTTAACCATATCGGGTTGAAATTTCGCCACCTTCTCCATCTTGGTGGGGGTGAGAGATTGCGCGGACGGCGTCCCCCCAGCCGGATCCGACGGAGGTTGGAATGAATTTTTCGAAAAGCGGCTTGGTGGCCGTATCGCTGGCGGCGCTCGTTGCGAGTGGCTGCTCAACCTCACGGTTCTCGTCGATGGACGACCAGCAGCCGGCGCCACTGCAGCCGGCCCCGGCTGGCCAGGTGACCTCCAACCAGTTGCCGCCGCCGGCCTCGCCCGGCGCCACCGACCCGTCGCAGTTCCCGACCGCCCCGGCGAACACGCAGGTCGCGTCCTTGCCGCCGGACGGCTCGGCACCCGCCGGTGCCTCGGATCTCAGCGCGGCAAGCGTCGCCGGCGTCTGGAACGCCAGCGTTTCCGGCCAGAGCTGCAAGATCGCGACGCCGCAGACCAAGTTCGGCGCCGGCTTCCGCGCCGGGCCGCTGCACTGCCCGGCGCCGATCGATGGCATCAAGTCGTGGAATGTCGCCGGCAAGCAGCTGACGCTTTATGACGAGAATGGCGGTTCGCTGGCGCGGCTCTATTCCTCGGGTGGCTCGAAATTCGACGGTCAGACTTCCAGCGGGCAGCCGATTTCGCTTACAAGGTAAGCTGGATATGCCGATATTCAGGTGATGCCGGCCTGTGAACGGCGGCTTCTCGAAAGCCGACATTCTCGGCTTGGCCTGACCTGAATCTCAAACACATTAGTTCTCCCCGGAGCATCCTGCTCTGAACAACGACGTGACCGATGCATCTGCGTGACGGCCTCCAGACCCATGCGACCGTCAGGCAGCGCTACGACCATCTGGTGGAAACCGGCGCGATCGAGCGCGACCCGGCGCAGGAGCGCATTGCCGCCGCGCTCGACCGGCTGACATCGGAAATCTCGGCAAAACGGCTGGCGCACAAATCCAGTGCGCTGGGCTGGCTGTTTGCCCGCAAGCGCGAGACGCGGGACATCGTCAAGGGCCTCTACATCCATGGCGGCGTCGGCCGCGGCAAGACGATGCTGATGGACATGTTCTTCGAGCTGCTGCCGGTCCGGCGCAAGCGTCGCGTCCACTTCAACGACTTCATGGCCGACGTGCAGGACCGCATCCAGAAGCATCGGCAGGCGCGCAAGAACGGTGACGTCAAGGAAGACGATCCGATCCCACCCGTGGCAAAAGCCCTGGCCGAGCAAGCCTGGGTGCTGTGCTTCGACGAGTTTTCCGTCACCGACATCGCCGACGCGATGATCCTGTCCAGGCTGTTTTCGGCGCTGTTTGCCAATGGCGTGGTGCTGATCGCCACCTCGAACGTGGCGCCGGAGGATCTTTACCGCGACGGGCTCAATCGCCAGCTGTTCCTGCCTTTCATCGGCATACTGGAACGGCACGCACAGGTGCTGTCGCTGGACAGCGACAAGGATTACCGGCTGGAAAAGCTCGCCCGGACGCCGGTCTATGTCACGCCGGCCGACGCGGAAGCCGACCGCGCGCTCGACGAGGCCTGGCAGACGATGACGCGCGGCGCGCCGACGGCCGCGACATCGCTGACGCTGAAGGGCCGGCAAGTCGTGGTGCCGGCTGCCGCCGGCGACGCGGCGCGGTTTGCCTTCGCCGATCTCTGCGAAAAACCCCTCGGCGCGCGCGATTTCCTGGCGATCGCCGGACGCTTCTCGACGGTCTTCATCGACCACGTTCCGGTTCTGGGCGAGGGCAAGCGCAACGAGGCCAAGCGCTTCATCCTGTTGATCGACACGCTCTACGACCACCATGTGCGCCTGGTGGTGAGCGCCGAGGCGCCGCCGCAAGAGCTCTACGTGGCCAAGCGCGGTGTCGAGGTGTTCGAGTTCGAACGCACCGCGTCACGCCTGATCGAGATGCAGAGTCGCGACTGGCTGGAAGACTGGGCTGAGCGGCGGAAAGAGAAGCTCGCCCCGGAAGCGTCGCGCGCGCAGGCGTAAGGGGACAGTTTCCGAAAGGCCGCGATCCTTCTCGCTCCTTTTTCTCGCCGAGTTTTGACGCTCACATCCTCGGCGGCCAGCATCACAACGGCGTCATCACCTCTTCAAGCCTTCTGATTGTCATCCTAATTGTGTAATCTTAGGCAGATCGTCTTACAAACTTTGACGTTTACGTAAATCCCAAACCATCTAACCGATTGAAAACGCTCACTCCAAAATAATCGATTGAATTTATCTTGCACCGGGGCTATTGGGTGCGGCGAAATCTCGCGGGTTTCCTCAGCATTCCGGCCTCTTCCTCGGCACCGTCATCAAGTCGTCAAAGATTTCGGCGCAGTCACAGACAAAGGGAAAACATCCTCACATGGCACGCAACAAGATAGCGCTTATCGGCTCGGGAATGATCGGCGGCACGCTCGCCCACATGATCGGCCTCAAGGACCTCGGAGACGTGGTGCTGTTCGATATTGCCGAGGGCATCCCGCAAGGCAAGGGGCTCGATATCGCGCAGTCGTCGCCGGTCGATGGTTTTGACTCCCGGCTGACCGGCGTCAACGACTATGCCGGCATCGAGGGCGCGGATGTCTGCATCGTCACCGCGGGCGTGCCGCGCAAGCCGGGCATGAGCCGCGACGACCTGCTCGGTATCAACCTCAAGGTCATGGAACAGGTCGGTGCCGGTCTCAAGAAGTACGCGCCGAAGGCCTTCGTCATCTGCATCACCAACCCGCTCGATGCCATGGTGTGGGCGCTGCAGAAGTTTTCGGGCCTGCCCAAGACCCATGTCGTGGGCATGGCCGGCGTGCTCGACAGCGCGCGCTTCCGCTATTTCCTGGCCGAAGAGTTCAAGGTTTCGGTCGAGGACGTCACCGCCTTCGTGCTCGGCGGCCACGGCGATTCCATGGTGCCGATGATCCGCTATTCGACGGTCTCGGGCATTCCGCTGCCCGACCTCGTCAAGATGGGCTGGACCTCGAAGGAAAAGCTCGACCAGATCGTGCAGCGTACCCGCGACGGCGGCGCCGAGATCGTCGGCCTGCTCAAGACCGGCTCGGCCTATTACGCGCCGGCCGCCTCGGCAATCCAGATGGCCGAAGCCTATCTCAAGGACAAGAAGCGCGTGCTGCCCTGCGCGGCGCACCTCTCCGGCCAGTATGGCGTCAAGGGTACCTATGTCGGCGTGCCCGTGGTGATCGGCGCCGGCGGCGTCGAGCGCATCATCGAGATCGACCTCAACAAGGCCGAGCAGAAGATGTTCGAAAGCTCGGTGGCGACGGTGCAGGGCCTGACCGAGGCCTGCGTCAAGATCGCGCCGCAACTCGCCTCGAAGTAAACCCCGCCAAAAACAACCCCGGCAAAGACCTGGAGATAGTTCCCCATGAACATCCATGAATATCAGGGCAAGGCGCTGCTGAAGAGCTTTGGCGCGCCGGTGGCCGAAGGCGTGCCGGTGTTCAAGGCAAGCGAGGCGGAAGCCGCGGCACAAGCGCTGCCCGGCCCGCTCTATGTCGTGAAGAGCCAGATCCATGCCGGCGGCCGCGGCAAGGGCAAGTTCAAGGAACTGTCGCCTGACGCCAAGGGCGGCGTGCGGCTGGCGAAGTCGGTCGCCGACGTCGTCGCCAACGCCAACGAGATGCTCGGCCACACGCTGGTGACCAAGCAGACCGGCCCGGCCGGCAAGCAGGTCAACCGTCTCTATATAGAGGACGGTGCCGACATCGAGCGCGAGCTTTATCTGTCGATCCTGGTCGACCGTTCGGTCGGCCGCATCGCCTTCGTCGTCTCGACCGAAGGCGGCATGGACATCGAGGCGGTCGCCCATGACACGCCGGAAAAGATCATCACCGTCGCCATCGACCCGGAAAAGGGCGTGACGGCGGATGATGTTAAGAAGCTCAACGCGGCCCTCAAGCTCGACGGCGATGCGGCCAAGGATGGCGGCACACTGTTCCCGATCCTCTACAAGGCCTTCGTCGAGAAGGACATGAGCCTGCTCGAGGTCAACCCGCTGATCGTCATGAAGAATGGCCGGCTGCGCGTGCTCGACGCCAAGGTGTCGTTCGACAACAACGCGCTGTTTCGCCACCCGGACGTGCTCGAACTGCGCGACACCACCGAAGAGGACGAGAAGGAGATCGAGGCGTCGAAATACGACCTCGCCTATGTCGCGCTCGACGGCAATATCGGCTGCATGGTCAACGGCGCCGGCCTTGCCATGGCGACGATGGACATCATCAAGCTCTATGGCGCCGAACCCGCCAACTTCCTCGATGTCGGCGGCGGCGCGTCCAAGGAGAAGGTGACGGCGGCGTTCAAGATCATCACCAAGGACCCTGCGGTCAAAGGCATACTGATCAACATCTTCGGCGGCATCATGAAGTGCGACATCATCGCCGAGGGCGTGATTGCCGCGGTCAAGGAAGTCGGCCTCAAGGTTCCGCTGGTGGTGCGCCTGGAAGGTACCAATGCCGAGCTCGGCAAGAAGATCATCAACGACAGCGGCCTGAACGTGGTGTCGGCCGACGATCTCGATGACGCGGCCAAGAAGATCGTGGCGGCGGTGAAGGGCTGAGCGGATGCCTCCGCGCAAGATAAATCTGGTCGAGGCGGCGGATCAGAAGATCACCAAGGTCTTCGATCCGCACATCGCCGGCGACGTCAACGACAGCCAGGCGAAGGTCGCCAAGTTCGGCGAGGCTTTCGACTGGCACGCGCATGAGCATGAGGACGAAGCCTTCCTCGTGCTGCGCGGTCGCATCGCCATCGATTTCCGCGACGGTCCGGTCGAGCTCGGCGAGGGCGATTTCATCGTCGTGCCGCGTGGCGTCGAGCATCGGCCGCGTTCGCTGACCCAAGAGCCCGTGGTGCTGATGTTCGAGCCGTCGACGACGCTCAACACCGGCAATGCCAAGAGCGATCTCACCGTCACCGACCTGAAGCGGCTCTGACCAATGAACGCGGCTTCCTTCTCCTCGCTCTCGGCCGATCACCAGCGCCTGCAGGCGCTGGTCGGCGCGTGGCGTGGCGAGGAGGAGGTGGCGGACACACAATGGGCCGATGGCGGCACGGCGACATCGGAGGTGCTGGCGGAGGCACAATTCGGCGGCCTGTTCGTGGTGCAGCGCTACCGCCAGCGCCGCGACGGCACGATTTCCTTCGGTTCGCACAACGTGTTCGGCTTCGACCAGCAAAACAGCGTCGTCACCATGCACCAGTTCGATTCGATGGGTTTCGTGCCGGCCTCGCCGGCCACGGGCACGTGGAACGGCGGCGAGCTCAATCTGGAGCGGTCATCACCGCGCGGTTCGGCGCGCGTGACGTATATTTTTGACGATGCCGACACCTACCGCATGCGATTGCATTTCAAACCCGCCGGCAGCGATGCATGGCAAGACATGGTGAGCGGCGTCTACAAGCGCGTCTCGCCTTCCTCGATCAACGGCTTTTAGAAAAGGGCTCCGATGTCCATTCTCGTCGACAAGAACACCAAGGTGCTGGTGCAGGGCCTGACCGGCAAGACCGGCACGTTCCACACCGAACAGGCGCTGGCCTATCACGGCACCAAGATGGTGGGTGGCATCCACCCCAAGAAGGGCGGCGAGACCTGGACCGGGTCGAAGGGCGAAAGCCTGCCGATCTTCGCCACCGTCGCCGAAGGCAAGGAAAAGACCGGCGCCAACGCTTCGGTCATCTATGTACCGCCGGCGGGCGCCGGCGAAGCGATCCTGGAGGCGATCGAGGCGGAAATCCCGCTGATCATCTGCATCACCGAGGGCATTCCGGTGATGGACATGGTCAAGGTCAAGGCGCGGCTCGACCGCTCGACCTCGCGGCTGATCGGGCCGAACTGCCCCGGCGTGCTCACGCCCGACGAATGCAAGATCGGCATCATGCCCGGAAACATCTTCCGCAAGGGCTCGGTCGGCGTTGTTTCGCGCTCGGGAACACTTACCTATGAGGCCGTGTTCCAGACCACCAATGTCGGCCTCGGCCAGACCACCGCCGTCGGCATTGGCGGCGATCCCGTCAAGGGCACCGAGTTCATCGACGTGCTCGAGATGTTCCTCGCCGACGACGAGACCAAGTCGATCATCATGATCGGCGAGATCGGCGGCTCGGCCGAGGAAGACGCCGCGCAGTTCCTCAAGGACGAAGCCAAGCGTGGCCGCAAGAAGCCGATGGCGGGCTTCATCGCCGGGCGCACGGCGCCGGCGGGCCGTACCATGGGCCATGCGGGCGCGGTCATCTCCGGCGGCAAAGGCGGCGCCGAGGACAAGATCGCGGCAATGGAATCGGCCGGTATCAAGGTCTCGCCGTCACCGGCGCGGCTTGGCACGACGCTGGTTGAAGCCATCAAGGGCTGAATCTGGCGCCGGTTATGGAATGAGGGCCAACGACGGTTCGTTGGCTTTTGAGGGGACAAGAAGGGCGGGTGAACCGCCCACTATCGCGGCCCTGCCGCAAACGTAAGGAGACGGAGCGCTGCTCCGCTGAAACGACATGGCAAGACAAGATCAGGCCAACGACCAATTTTCGCTCACCTCATTCCTCTATGGCGGCAACGCCGATTACATCGACGCGCTCTATGCCGCCTATGAAGACGATCCCGCCTCGGTCAATCCCGAATGGCAGGAGTTCTTCGCTGGTCTGAAGGACGATGCCGGCGATGTACGCAGGAATGCCAAGGGTGCCTCCTGGGCCAAGCCCTCCTGGCCGCTGCAGGCCAATGGCGAGCTGGTGTCGGCGCTCGACGGCAATTGGGGCATTGTCGAGAAGCATCTGGAAAAGAAGGTCAAGGACAAGGCGGTCACCAACGGTGTCGCTCTTTCCGACGCCGACGTGCATCAGGCGACGCGCGATTCGGTGCGCGCCATCATGATGATCCGTGCCTACCGCATGCGCGGCCATCTGCACGCCAATCTCGATCCGCTCGGCATCGCCAAGCCGCTCGAGGATTACAATGAATTGTCGCCCGAGAATTACGGCTTCACCGAAGCCGACTACGACCGGCCGATCTTCCTCGACAATGTGCTCGGGCTCGAATTCGGCTCCATCCGGCAGATGCTGGAGATCCTGACCCGCACCTATTGCTCGACGCTCGGCGTCGAATTCATGCACATCTCCGACCCCGAGGAAAAGGCCTGGATCCAGGCGCGCATCGAAGGCGCCGACAAGGAAATCTCGTTTACCGCCACCGGCAAGAAGGCAATTCTCTCGAAGCTGGTCGAAGCGGAAGGCTTCGAGCAGTTCATCGACGTCAAGTACAAGGGCACCAAGCGCTTCGGCCTCGACGGCAGTGAAGCGCTGATCCCGGCGCTGGAGCAGATCGTCAAGCGCGGCGGCCAGCTCGGCATGAAGGAGATCGTGCTCGGCATGGCCCATCGCGGCCGCCTGAACGTGCTCTCCCAGGTGATGGCGAAGCCTCACCGCGCCATCTTCCATGAGTTCAAGGGCGGCTCGGCAGCCCCCGATGAGGTCGAAGGCTCGGGCGACGTCAAGTACCATCTCGGCGCCTCGTCGGACCGCGAGTTCGACGGCAACAAGGTCCACCTGTCGCTGACGGCCAACCCGTCCCACCTGGAAATCGTCGACCCGGTGGTGATGGGCAAGGCGCGCGCCAAGCAGGATTACCTGTTCGGCCGCGGCCGCGAGGAGATCGTGCCGCTGGAGGAGCGCGCCAAGGTGCTGCCGCTGCTCCTGCATGGCGACGCCGCCTTCGCCGGCCAGGGCGTGATCGCCGAAATCCTCGGCCTGTCGGGCCTGCGCGGCCACCGCGTCGCCGGCACGCTGCATTTCATCATCAACAACCAGATCGGCTTCACCACCAATCCGCGCTTCTCGCGCTCGTCGCCCTATCCGTCCGACGTCGCCAAGATGATCGAGGCGCCGATCTTCCACGTCAATGGCGACGACCCGGAAGCCGTGGTCCATGCCACCAAGGTGGCGATCGAATTCCGCATGAAATTCCACAAGCCGGTGGTCGTGGACATGTTCTGCTACCGCCGCTTCGGCCACAATGAGGGCGACGAACCGGCCTTCACCCAGCCGATCATGTACCGCAACATACGCACCCACAAGACGACGGTGCAGATCTATGGCGACCGTCTGATCGCCGAGGGCCACATCACCCAGGCCGAGCTCGACCAGATGAAGGCCGACTGGCGCGCGCATCTGGAATCCGAATGGGAAGTCGGCCAGCACTACAAGCCCAACAAGGCCGACTGGCTCGATGGCGCCTGGTCCGGCCTGCGCACGGCCGACAACCAGGACGAACAAAGGCGCGGCAAGACCGCCGTGCCGGTCAAGACGCTGAAGGAAATCGGCAAGAAGCTGACCGAGGTGCCGAAGGGTTTCGAGGCGCACAAGACCATCATCCGTTTCCTCGAAAACCGCCGCGAGGCGATCGAATCCGGCGAAGGCATCGACTGGTCGACGGCCGAGGCGCTGGCGTTCGGCGCGATCCTGCTCGACGGCAATCCGATCCGCCTGTCGGGGCAGGATTCCGAGCGCGGCACCTTCTCGCAGCGCCATTCCGTGCTCTACGACCAGCGCGACGAGACCCGCTACATCCCGCTCAACAATCTGTCGGCGGCGCAGGCCGGCTACGAAGTCATCAACTCGATGCTGTCGGAAGAGGCGGTGCTGGGCTTCGAATATGGCTACAGCCTCGCCGAGCCGAAGGCGCTGACCTTGTGGGAAGCGCAGTTCGGCGACTTCGCCAACGGCGCCCAGGTTGTGTTCGACCAGTTCATCTCGTCGGGCGAACGCAAGTGGCTCAGAATGTCGGGTCTCGTCTGCCTGTTGCCGCATGGCTATGAGGGCCAGGGCCCGGAACATTCGTCCGCCAGGCTGGAGCGCTTCCTGCAGCTTTGCGCCGAAGACAACATGCAAGTGGCCAACTGCACCACGCCGGCCAACTATTTCCACATCCTGCGCCGACAGCTGAAGCGCGACTTCCGCAAGCCGCTGATCCTGATGACGCCGAAGTCGCTGCTGCGCCACAAGCGGGCGGTGTCGACGCTGCCGGAAATCTCGGGCGAGAGCTCGTTCCACCGGCTGCTGTGGGACGACGCGCAGCTGTTGCCCAACCAGGCGATCAAGCTCACCAAGGATTCCAAGATCCGCCGCGTCGTGCTGTGCTCGGGCAAGGTATATTACGACCTCTACGAGGAGCGCGAGAAGCGCGGCATCAACGACATCTACCTGCTGCGCGTCGAACAGCTTTATCCGTTCCCGGCCAAGGCGCTGATCACCGAACTGTCGCGTTTCCGCAACGCCGAGATGGTGTGGTGCCAGGAGGAGCCCAAGAATATGGGCGCCTGGTCGTTCATCGACCCGTACCTGGAATGGGTGCTGGCGCATATCGACGCCAAGCATCAGCGGGTGCGCTACACCGGCCGGCCGGCGGCCGCGTCGCCGGCGACCGGATTGATGTCCAAGCACCTAGCCCAGCTCGCCGCCTTGCTCGAAGACGCGCTTGGCGAATAAAGCAGGCGAATAGAACAGAACCGACAAGAACGGACAGGCACAATGGCTACCGAAATCCGCGTTCCCACTCTCGGCGAATCCGTCACCGAGGCGACCATCGGCAAATGGTTCAAGAAGGTCGGCGATGCCATTGCCGTCGACGAACCGCTGGTCGAGCTTGAAACCGACAAGGTGACGGTGGAAGTTCCGGCCGCGGCCGCGGGCATCCTTTCGGAGATCGCGGTCAAGGAAGGTGAAACGGTTGGCGTCGGCGCGCTTCTGGGGTCGATTTCGGCCGGTGGCGCCGCCGCCACACCCGCGACCAAGCCGCAGGCCGTGGCGCAGGCTTCGAGCCCGGATGCGGCGCAGACCACCAAGCAGGCCGCGGCCGAGACCGCCAAGATCGCCGGCGATGCCGGCGCGGTCGAGCCGCGCTCGATGCCGCCGGCGCCGGCCGCCGCAAAACTGATCGCCGAGAACAATCTGTCGGTCGACCAGCTTTCCGGCTCGGGCAAGCGCGGCCAGGTGCTGAAGGGCGACGTGCTCGACGCCATCTCCAAGGGCGCGCCGTCGCAGCCGGCCGAGACGCCGAAGGCGGCTCCGGCGCCGATCGCGGTGCGTGCGCCATCCTCCGGCGACGATGCCTCGCGCGAAGAGCGCGTGCGCATGACCAAATTGCGCCAGACCATCGCGCGGCGGCTCAAGGAAGCGCAGTCGACCGCCGCCATGCTCACCACCTTCAATGAGGTCGACATGTCGGCGGTGATGGCGCTGCGGACCAAGTACAAGGACGTGTTTGAGAAGAAGCACGGCGTGAAGCTCGGCTTCATGGGCTTCTTCACCAAGGCTGTCACGCACGCGCTGAAGGAAATCCCGGCGGTCAATGCCGAGATCGACGGCACCGACATCATCTACAAGAACTTTGCCCATGTCGGCGTCGCCGTCGGTACCGAGAAGGGCCTGGTCGTGCCCGTGGTGCGCGATGCCGACCAGATGTCGATCGCCGAAATCGAGAAGGAAATCGGCCGGCTGGGCATCGCGGCGCGTGACGGCAAGCTGTCGGTCGCCGACATGCAGGGCGGCACGTTCACCATCTCCAATGGCGGCGTCTACGGCTCGCTGATGTCGACGCCGATCCTCAATGCGCCGCAGTCGGGCATTCTGGGCATGCACAAGATCCAGGACCGGCCGGTCGTGGTCGGCGGCCAGATCGTGATCCGGCCAATGATGTATCTGGCGCTGAGCTACGACCACCGCATCGTCGACGGCAAGGAAGCCGTGACCTTCCTGGTGCGCGTCAAGGAAAGCCTGGAGGATCCGGAACGGCTCGTGCTCGATCTCTAGGTCTGTTGCGGTGGCTGAGTCTGTCGAGCCAATCGACCTGTTCGAGCTTCTGGCGACAGGCCGGGCAGGGCCTGTCGCGCTCGGTAAAAGCAGCCGTGAAACGGTTCGAGGCTTGATCGATCCGGAGGACGTGCGGGCGGACAATCATTTTCGCCACGGAGACACCGAATCCGCCTGGTGCATCTACGGCGCGAATTGCGAGTTCTTCTTCAGCCCTGATTATCGTTTGCGGTCGATTAACGTCGAACCTGTCTTCGGAAGACTGCAACCGGGTGGAATGATGGCGACTTGGCATGGCAATCTGGACGTCGATGTGGGTCGGCATCCCGTGACTTTTGCAGGCACAAAGCCGATAGCCATACATACCTTGCCCAAGGCTCTGCAGTTCCTGAACAGGAGCGAATTCAAGTGGACAATCGGCGGTGGTCGGGAACGCGACATCTATATTGAGCTGGCGGAGAGTTCTCGCAACTTGACCCTTAAATATGAGGTGAACGCCATTCCGTTTGACGGCAATGGCAACATTGCGTTCGAAATAGACTATTTTCTCTCGACGATCTTCATACTCGATCAAGCTGTTCAAGGCGGATAACCGTGACGATCCGTTCGTTCTTGTCGGAATGCCTGTCGACTGCATCGATAGCGGTCTGCGCGTCGATGATCTCAGCCAACGCTTTCGCCGCCTGTCCGATCGAACTCGCCGTCTACGGCGACCCTCAAAGCGGCAGCGAGATCGATTTTACCCCGACCGGCACCTCGGCAACCGTCACCAACACATTCCGCATGATCCTCGACAACAATGTGGTGCTGAACGGCATCGTCATGTGGAACGAAGGTGTTTCCAGGCCGAACGGCGCGCTGATGTACAAATGCCCGGAAGGCGACACCACGGGCGATGAACTCGCCGCCTGTACCCCCTGGCACGGCGTCATCTATACGTCGGACGACAAGGGCAGCATCGGGCTCTTGCCGGCGGAAGGCGTCGATGCGCCGAAGACGCTGATCCTGCCGGATCTCGGTCCGATGCTGCATCAGTCAACCGCCTATGGCGGCAGCGGATTCTCGAAAGTGCCGTCGGATGTGTTCACGCTGAAGGGATGTCAGGAATGAGCGAGGCGCAAAAAGTGCTGCTGGTCACCGGCGGCAGCCGCGGCATCGGCGCCGCCGTCTGCCGGCTCGGGGCCAAGGCCGGCTATCGCGTGGCAGTCAACTATGCCTCGAACCGGGCTGCCGCCGATGCGCTGGTCGGCGACATCAAGGCCGCCGGCGGCGACGCTTTTTCGGTCAAGGGCGATGTCGGCAGCGAGGCCGATATCCTGGCCATCTTCGACGCGGTGGATCGCACCTGGGGCAGGCTCGATGCCTTCGTCAACAATGCAGGCATCGTCGACGCCAAGGCGCGCGTCGACGAGATGAGCGTGGCACGGCTCGAACGCATGATGCGCATCAATGTCGTCGGTTCCATCCTCTGCGCCCGTGAGGCGGTCAAGCGCATGTCGACACGCCATGGCGGCAAGGGCGGAGCGATCGTCAATATCTCGTCGGCCGCGGCGGTGCTGGGCGCGCCGGACAATTATGTCGACTATGCCGCGTCCAAGGGCGCCATCGACACGCTCACCGTCGGGCTCGCCCGCGAGGTGGCGCTGGAAGGCATCCGCGTCAACGCGGTGCGGCCGGGCATCATCGACACCGACATCCACGCCTCCGGCGGACAGCCGGACCGGGTGGCTCTGATCCAGGACACGCTGCCGATGAAAAGAGCCGGCACGGCCGATGAAGTCGCCGCTGCTGTTCTCTATCTTCTATCCGACGCCGCGTCCTATACGACAGGCGCGATCCTGAATGTCAGCGGCGGCCGCTGAGCGCTCTCAAGCAGTTCGAGCATGATGTTATCCGAAAACCGCGTCGCACTTTTCGGCATCATGCTCAAAACAGAAGGACAGTATCATGGCTTATGACGTCGTTATCATCGGATCGGGACCCGGCGGCTATGTCTGCGCCATCAAGGCGGCACAGCTCGGGCTGAAGGTCGCGGTGGTCGAGAAGAACGCGACCTTCGGCGGCACCTGCCTCAACATCGGCTGCATCCCGTCCAAGGCGCTGCTTTATGCCTCCGAAATGTTCGCCGAGGCCGGCCATTCCTTCGATACGCTCGGTGTCGAGATCGCCGCACCGAAGCTGAACCTGAAGAAGATGATGGCGCACAAGGATGCGACTGTGTCGTCCAACGTCAACGGCGTCGCCTTCCTGTTCAAGAAGAACAAGATCGATAGCTTTCGCGGCACCGGCAAGGTGCTCGCGGCCGGCAAGGTGTCGGTCACCGGCGAGGACGGCAAGGTCGAGGAGATCGAGACGAAGAACATCGTCATCGCTACCGGTTCGGATGTCGCCGGCATACCCGGCGTCAAGGTCGATTTCGACGAGAAGGTGATCGTGTCGTCGACGGGCGCGCTGTCGCTGGACAAGGTTCCCGGCCATCTGGTGGTGGTCGGCGGGGGCGTCATCGGGCTCGAGCTCGGTTCGGTGTGGGCGCGGCTCGGCGCCAAGGTCACCGTGGTCGAGTTCCTCGACACGATCCTCGGTGGCATGGACGGCGAGGTGTCCAAGCAGTTCCAGCGGCTGCTCTCCAAGCAAGGCTTCGAGTTCAAGCTCGGCGCCAAGGTCACCGGCGTCGCCAAGGCCAAGAAGGGTGCGACCGTCACCTTCGAGCCGGTGAAGGGCGGCGCCGCCGAGACCATCGCGGCCGATGTCGTGCTGATCGCCACCGGCCGCCGCGCCTTTTCGGACACTCTTGGTCTCAAGGAAGCGGGGGTCGAGGTCGACGAGCGCGGCCGGGTCAAGACCGACGGGCATCTCAAGACCAACGTGCCTGGTATCTATGCCATCGGCGATGTCATCGCCGGGCCGATGCTGGCGCACAAGGCCGAGGACGAGGGCGTGGCGGTGGCTGAAACCATTGCCGGCCAGGCCGGCCATGTGAACTACGAGGTCATTCCGAGTGTCGTCTACACCAGCCCCGAAATCGCCTCGGTCGGCAAGACCGAGGAAGAACTGAAGAAGGCCGGCATCGACTACAAGGTCGGCAAATTCCCGTTCAGCGCCAATGGCCGGGCACGCGCCATGCTGCACACCGACGGCTTCGTGAAAATCCTTGCCGACAAGGCCAGCGACCGCGTGCTTGGCGTGCATATCGTCGGCTTCGGTGCCGGCGAGATGATCCACGAGGCGGCGGTGCTGATGGAGTTCGGCGGCTCGTCGGAGGATCTCGCCCGCACCTGCCATGCGCATCCGACGATGTCGGAAGCGGTGAAGGAAGCGGCGTTGGCCACCTTCTTCAAGCCGATCCATATCTGAGGCCTTTCATAAGCTCTACTCCGGCGGCCATCTGGTGCGGCTTTCTCCGCTTCTCACAGCGCCGCGCGCCCTCTTGGACGCGCAAAGGACGCTGTGACACTTTTGACTGGCGCATGATCCTTTCCGAAAATCGGACCGATTTTCGGGGTCATGCGCTGCTCACGGACCCAAATGTCCGCTGCGCTCCGGTTCTCGAAAACCACACCAGCTGACTCACCGGAGCGAGTTTCTGGAAAGGCCTTCCAGGCGTCATCGCTCAAAGCAAAACGGCCCGCTTTTCAGCGGGCCGTTTGTATCTGGTATCGAGCCGATCAGTTGGCCGGTGCAGGCGCCGGAGCGGGTGCGGGCGCTGGTGCCGGAGCAGGCGCGGGTGCTGGCGCTGGGGCCGGAGCTGGCGCGGGAGCCGGTGCTGGCTCTGGTGCCGGAGCGGGCGCAGGGGCCGGTGCCGGTGTGCTGGCCGCCGGCGCTTCGGCGGGTGCCGGATGCTCGCCGCTTCTGCCGAAAACGTAATACGCGACAATCGCCAGGATAACGACGACCAGCGCAATCAGCCAGGGGCTGCCGCCACCGCCGCTTGGCCTGGGAGTGTCGTTCGATGGATTCGCCATAAAAGTGTCCTCCGTGGATGAAAATAATCAATCAACAGCCATCAACGCGCAACCGTTGAATGGGTTTCACGCTAGGGAAGGAAAGCGCCGAAAACGCGGCGTTTGGGTCCTTCCGCTGCCATCCGACTCAATTGACGGCGGTGACAGTATAGCCGGCTTTGCGGAAATCCTCGACCAGTCCTTCCGGGCCGGGAAGGTGCAGCGCGCCGACCGCCATGAAGGCGTTGCCCTTGGCCAGGATCGGCTCGGCATGATCGATCATCACCTTGTTGCGGCTGGTGATCATGGTTTCCTCGAAGGCCGCATAGCCGGCCGCGTCGTTCTGCTCTTCGGGCATGGCGGCGCGGAACAGCGGCCAGAACATGCCGGTTTCGCCGCGCTGGTAGAGCAGGATCATGGTCTCATTGATGTCGTTGACCTTGTCGCCGAGCTTCAGCGTGTCAACGAGGCCCTTCATGTGAAAGGCGAGCGGCAGCGAGGCCATGGCGCGCAGCTGGCTCTCGGCCGTTTCCAAACCTTCGACCGGCTTGCCGGCGGCCTTGGCACCCTCGGCCAGCTTGACGTCAAGCACCGGGGCGCCGCCGGACTGGCGGGCGAGTTCGCAGGCCGGAAGCGCCATCATGGCCGAAAGCATCCACGGCTTCATCTTGGCGACAGTTGCCGGCGGAATGCCGCGCGCATCGAGCGCGGCATTCATGGCCGCCGCTTCGTCCGGCGTCAGCAAGGACGACAGCGTGGTGGAGTCGGTGAACATCATCAGGTCCGGCTCCTTGAGCATCGCCGTCATCATCTTCTGCTTGTCGAGCACGTCGGTGGTCTCGATGATGAGGGTGCCGGCGGCGTCAAAGGCCTTCTGCGCCTGCGGCGGCAGCGTGGTGACGCGCGGGTCGGTCATGTGCATGGTGCCGAACAGGTAGGATGGCTGCTCGCCTGGTTTTTCGAGCTTCCACAACAGGCCCTTGCCGTTGAGCGTCGCGGCGGCTTCCGCCTCGATCTTGCTGTAGGCGGCAGGGCTGCTCTTCCGCAGGGCCGACACCATGTCGGCGCCGGTGCAGGTCGGGATTTCCGCATGTGCCCTGCCGGTCGCGAACAACAGCACGGCAAGGAAGGACAGGAAAAACAGCACGTTGAGCGCGACAAGCAGCTTCAGCGAGATGGAAGCTGCGCGGTCGGCGATGGCAATGACGCGTTTCATGACACCGTTCTAAGGGTGAAAAGCGGCAAAACGGTTAATTAGGGGATTGAAATTGTCTTCGACCGGCTGTGACCTCGTCATCCACGGGCGGAGCAAGGAGCGAAGCGACGCGGCGTAGACCCGAGGATCCATGCCGGGACTCTCGAGCGCCGCAACGGTGCAGAATCCTGCTCCGCTGCACCCGTCAGTAAGGTCGCGGCATGGATCCTCGGGTCTCCGCGACGCCGCTGCGCGGCTGCTCCGCCCGTGGATGACGAAGTTGGGAACGCTTCGGCTAATCGCGAATGTTTATGAGGCCACCGATACCTGTGCGGCGCCATCGGCGTTCACGCCCTCGGATGCGCCGATTCGTAGATTTCGAGCAGCCTCGCCGTGTCGACGCCGGTGTAGATCTGCGTCGTCGACAGGCTGGCATGGCCGAGCAGCTCCTGGATGGTGCGCAAATCGCCGCCTCTGCCGAGCAGATGCGTGGCGAAGGAGTGGCGCAGCGCGTGCGGCGTCGCCGTGTCGGGCAGGTTGAGCGCCGAGCGCAGTTTCGCCATGTCGCGCTGGATGATGGCCGGGTTGAGCGGGCCGCCGCGCGCGCCGCGAAACAACAGGCCTTTCGGGTCGAGATGATGGGGACAGAGCCGGCGGTATTCGGCGATTGCCCGGAGCGCCACGGGCAACACCGGCACCAGCCGCGTCTTGCCGCCCTTGCCAGTGACGCGCAGCACGGTGTCGGCCTCCGAGGCCAGATCGGCGCCGGCGAGGCCGAGCGCTTCCGAGATGCGCAAGCCCGAGCCGTAGAGCAGCGTCAGCACGGCTGCGTTGCGGGCGGCAATCCAGGGCTCTTCCGCCAGTTGGCCTTCCACCGACACCACATGCTTGGCATCGCTCGCCGTCAGCGGTTTGGGCAGCGACTTGGGCTGGCGCGGCGCGCGCAGGGCAGTGGCACCCGCCGCATTGGCGAGACCGCGCTGTTCCAGGAAACGCAGCAGCGAACGGATGCCGGCGAGACCCCGGCCGAGCGTGCGGGCGCCGACGCCTTGGTTGCGGCGGGCGGCGAGGAAGCCGCGCAGATCGGCCGGGCGCAGATTGGCGATATCGGAGATGCCGGGCGAGCCGCCGCAATGGCCGGTAAGGAAATGCAGGAACTGGCGCGTGTCGCGCTCATAGGCTTCCACTGTCTCGGGTGACAGGCGACGTTCACGCGCGAGCATCTTCAGCCAGCTTTCACGCGCCGCCTGGAGATCGGGTTTGGCCGGGATGAGGAATTCCTGCATGACGGCATTTTCGAGTATTCGGGTTAGGAAGCGGTGAAGAGCTCGTCATTGAAATGACAGCGGGCGATCATTGAAATGACGCCGGGCTGGGGCTAGAGCAGGCCAAAGGATATTTCGCGATGAGCAAGCCGCAAAACCCCGTCCAGATGGCCGTTATCGGCGCCGCCCACGGCATCAAGGGCGAACTCAGGGTGAAAACCTTCACCGGCGAGCCGATGGCGCTGGCCGATTATGGCCCGCTCTATGCCAGGGATGGCCGTGCCTTCCAGATAACGGACATAAGGCCGGCCAACACCGTCGTCGTGGTGCGCTTCAAGGGCATCAGCGACCGCAACGCGGCCGAGGCGCTCGCCGGCACGGAGCTGTTCGTCGACCGCTCGATGCTGCCCGACGACGGCGAGGAGGACGAGTTCTATCATGCCGACCTGATCGGGCTGGAAGTCCGCGACGATACGGGTGCCGCGCTCGGCAAGGTGGTCGCGGTGCACAATTTCGGTGGCGGCGACATTCTCGACGTGACGCTTTCCGGCCGCAAGGGCGTGCTGATCCCGTTCACGCAGGCCGCCGTGCCGCAGGTGTCGATCGCCGAAGGTTTTGTCCGCGTCGATCCGGCGGCAGCCGGGCTGGTCGAGGACGAGGATGGCGAAGCGCCGCGCGAGGAAGATTTCGACCCCAAGGGCAGGCCGCGCGGACCGCGCGACGCCGGGGGCAACCGGTGACGTTCAAGGCTTCGGTGCTGACGCTCTATCCCGAGATGTTTCCGGGCGCGCTCGGCCTGTCGCTGGCGGGCCGCGCGCTCGAGGCGGGCACATGGTCGCTGGAAGCCATACAGATCCGCGACTTCGCCACCGACAAGCACCGCACCGTCGACGACACGCCGGCCGGCGGCGGCGCCGGCATGGTGATGCGCGCCGATGTGCTGGCCAAGGCGATCGACCACGCCTCTGCGGGAGGCGATTTGCGTCCACGCCTGCTGATGAGCCCGCGTGGCAAACCGTTGACGCAGGCCCGCGTGCGGGAGCTCGCCGCCGGGCCGGGCGCCGTCATCCTGTGCGGCCGCTTCGAGGGTGTCGACCAGCGGCTGATCGAGGCCCGTGGCCTGGAAGAGGTGTCTATCGGCGATTTCATCCTCTCCGGTGGCGAGCCGGCGGCGCTCGTTCTGCTCGACGCTGTGGTGCGGCTGTTGCCCGGCGTGATGGGCAACGCCGTGTCCGGCGAGGAAGAGAGCTTTGAAAACGGCCTGCTCGAACATCCGCACTACACAAGGCCGCAGGAATTCGAGGGACGAGAGATTCCCTACGTGCTGATCTCCGGCAATCACAAGAAGATCGCGGCATGGCGGCGTGAGCAGTCGGAAGCGCTGACGAAAGAACGGCGGCCGGATTTGCTGGAGAACGGCAAGACCGACAATGGCTGAGATCGCTCAAAGCTCGGCAAGTCTTAGATTCTCCGGTGACGATTTGGATCCCATTGAGCTGACCAGATTGCTCGGCGGAGAACCAACTTCTGCGGTCAGAAAGGGAGATCTTCGTACCTATCCCCCAAATCAACCACCCCGCATAGCGCTACACGGATTCTGGAGGCTGTCGTCGGGATACGAAAAAGGCGATCAACTCGATCATCAGATCGCAACTATCCTGAAGACCCTTACGTCAGACCTCGCGATATGGGCCGATCTCGTGCGGCGGTTCAAGGTCGACATGTTCTGCGGCGTCTGGCTCGATGAGGGAAATCAGGGCTTGGGATTGACCGCGCCGACGCTGAAGTTACTGGGCGACCGGGGCATAAAGCTCGACCTCGATATCTACTACGAACCGCCCGAATCCGAAGACGGTCTGGAGCCGGAGTGACACGGCTCAGCCCTTGGTAAAGTAATAAAAAGCCAGAAACAGGCCGACGGCGATGACGAAGCCGCGCACCACGTTCTGCGGCACGCGCTTGGCGATCCAGACGCCGGCATAGCCGCCCAGCGCGCCGCCGGGGATCATGACGATTGCCTGCGGCCAGGCGACGACGCCACCCGAGACGAAGACGACGATGGCGACAGCCGCGATGACCACCGCCAGCATGTTCTTCAGCGCATTCAGCCGGTGGTAGTCGCCGGCCTGCGTTAGGCCAAGCGTTGCCAGCATCATCACGCCCATGCCGGCGCCGAAGAAGCCGCCATAGATGGCGGTGGTGAATTGCGCCAGCGAGCCGGCGAGTGAGCTCACCGATGCCTCTTGGCCGGGTTTTGGCGCCGGCCTCAGCCATGGTCCGGCGGCAAACAGCGCCGTTGCGCCCAGCAGCAGCCACGGCACCAGCACGCGAAACGAGGGATTGTCGAGCGCCAGCAGGATCAGGGCGCCCGCCAGTGCGCCAATCGCCGAGATGAGGCAGAGCAGCAGGGCGCCGCGCCAGAAATGCCTGATGTCGTCCCGATAGGCGAGCGTCGAGGTGATGTAGCCTGGAAATTGGGTAACCGACGAGGTGGCGTTGGCGACGATCGGCGGCACACCGACCAATGTCATGGCGCCAAAGGTGATGAAGGTGCCGCCGCCGGCGACCGCGTTGGCAGCGCCGGACAGGAAGCCCGCCAGGAAAAGCAGGATGGCGTCGAAGACAGACATGGAATGCCGCCGCGGAAACTGTGGTATTCCAGGCTTAGGAAGCCTGGCTGGCGGGCGCAACCCGGCAAGGCCGGTAATACAATGGTGCCATGCAGGCAAAAAAGACTCGTGCTCGGGCGTGACAAAGCGCCGAAATAGCTGTATGTGCGCGCCGAACCGGAAGAAAAATCTGCCGGGCCCGTCAACAATGACGGTGTAGTCGCCCCTGTCCGATGTCTTGGAGACAAAAATGTCTCGGAGACAAAGGACATAGCCGAGCGGTCAATGGAACTGCAAGGCGAGCGCAGGGCGCTCTGACTGTCGGAAGAACAAGAAGTGGACTATTGAGATGGATATTCTCCGTCAGCTCGAGGCCGAGCAGGCCGCCAAGATCGAAGCCAAGCGCAAGCTCCCCGAATTCCAGCCCGGCGACACCGTGCGCGTCCAGGTCCGCGTGACCGAAGGCACGCGCACCCGCGTCCAGGCCTATGAGGGCGTCGTCATTGCCCGCGCCGGTTCCGGCTTCCAGGAAAATTTCACCGTCCGCAAGATCTCCTACGGCGAAGGCGTCGAGCGCGTGTTCCCGGTCTACTCGCCGATGGTCGAGGGTGTCGAGATCGTGCGTCGCGGCAAGGTGCGTCGCGCCAAGCTCTATTACCTGCGCGATCGTCGCGGCAAGTCGGCCCGTATTTCGGAAAACACCGGCGTGCGCGCCCGCAAGCTCAACGATGAGGAGCGCGACGCACTGAACGCCGAGAAGGCCCGCATCGAGGCCGAGAAGGTCGCCGCTGCCCAGGCGCTGGCCGCCGAGACGGCCGCCAAGGAAGCCGCCGAGAAGAAGGCCGCCGCCGAGGCTGAGGCCGCCAAGGCCGCTGAAGCGACCCCGGCCGAATAAGATTTTCGGCAATCCCATTCAAAAAGGCGGCTTCGGCCGCCTTTTTTCGTTTCACCAGACTGTGAACGCCTCAGGCTCCGGAAATTGGATCCGGGTGTTGACGGCACATTATCTTGTGTACTAAATAATCGTACACAGGATAATTGGAGACATGATATGGCACTTTATACCGCACAGGCTCACGTCACCGGTGGCCGCGCCGGCCATGGCGAGACCAGCGATGGTCTGCTCAAGGTCGATCTGGCGATGCCCAAGGAGCTTGGTGGGCCGGGCGGCGCCACCAATCCCGAGCAGCTTTTCGCCATCGGCTACGCTGCCTGCTTCGAAAGCGCCATCCGCTTCGTCGCGCGCAAACAGAAGCTGCCGCTCGAGGATGCCGCGATAACCTCCACCGTCAACCTGCTTCCCAATGGCGAGGGCTTCAAGCTCGGCGTCGCGCTCGCGGCGGAAACGAAAGGCCTTGATCAGGCGACTGCTGAGGCGCTTGTATCGGAGGCACACAAGATCTGCCCCTATTCGAACGCCATCAGGGGCAATGTCGACGTAGCGCTTTCGGTAAAGGCGGCATGACGACAAAAGTCGAAACGAGAGCCAAAAATGTCCCGGCGGAGGCCGCCGGGACGTTTCACGTGCCGCGGCTCGATCAGCAGCTGTGCTTCGCGCTCTATTCGGCGAGCGGGCTGATGACCAAGGTTTATCGCCCGCTGCTCGAGCCGCTTGGTCTCACCTATCCGCAATATCTGGTGATGCTGGCGCTGTGGGAGCACGCGCCGAGCACCATTGGCGCGCTTGGCGAAGCGCTGGGCCTGGATTCCGCGACGCTGACGCCACTGCTCAAGCGGATGGAGGCGGGTGGGCTCGTCACCCGCCGGCGCGATGCCGCCGACGAGCGCCGGGTGCTCGTCGAGCCGACGGCCAACGGCCAGGCGCTGCGTGCTCACATGAAGGATGTGTCCGCCGCACTTGCCTGCAGCGTGCCGCTGGAGCCTGGCGAAGTGAAAGCGCTGCACGCAACACTCACCCATCTTGTCGCCGGTCTGCGCAACGCTGCGACCGATGATCGATCAGCGGATGCGGAAGCGCCGGTCTCCGGCTCGAGATAAGCAGATCATCCCGAAATTCCTGAATTGAGGGCATTGGAATCCCCTTTCACGCGCGCTGACGCAGCGGACCGTCTTGCATGGCGTTTGCGGGAAGCTAAAGTCGGCGCCGGATTTCCTGTAAGCCCATCCGGGCGCTTTCAATTTTCGGGAGTGTGTCATGACCAAGTCGAAACTGCTGCTGGCCGGCCTGCTTGCCCTCGTCCTGGCGCCTGTTGCCGCTTTCGCGCAGGCGCTGCCCGACCTCGGCGGCAAAAAGGTGGTGGTGGTGACCGAAAACGCCTATCCGCCGCTGCAGTTCATCGACGCCAAGACAGGCAAGCAGATCGGCTGGGAGTATGACGCGATGAACGAGATCGCCAAGCGGCTCAACTTCAAGGTCGAGTACCAGAACACCTCCTGGGATGCGATGATCCAGGCCGTTTCCGACAACCAGTACAACATCGGCATGACCGGCATCACCATCAAGGACGACCGCAAGGAGAAGGTCGATTTCTCCGACCCCTATATGCGCTCGGAGCAGTTCATGCTGGTGCGCGGCGACGAAAGCCGCTTCACCGACGCCAAGACCTTCGGGGCCTTCAAGGACGGGCTGATCGGCGCGCAGGCCGGCACCACGCCTTTCTACACCGCCGTCTACAGCGTCCTCGACGGCAATGAGCAGAACCCGCGCATCAAACTGTTCGAGACGTTCGGCGCCACGGTGCAGGCACTGAAGTCGGGCGATGTCGATGTCGTGCTGACCGACGGCACCGCCGGCAAGGGCTATGTCGATGCGTCGGAGGGCAAGCTGAAACTCATCGGCGGACCGCTCGGCACCGAGGATTTCGGCTTCATCTTCCCGAAAGGGTCGGACCTGGTGAAGCCGGTCAACGCCGCGATCGCGGCGCTCAAGGCGGACGGGACGTTCGACGCGCTGAACAAGAAGTGGTTTCTTGACTACAAGATGGGGCAGTAGGCCCTGTTGTTGACAGCAGTGCCTGTGCGGGAAATCGCGCTGAGTTTGCGCTTGAGCACCCCCCTCTGCCCTGCCGGCAGGACAGGAGGTGCCTTGGCACCTGACCTTCACGATATCTGCCTTGCCAGCCGCGCCTGATGGCACCTTCGTCTTCCTCCACCAAAGCCGAATTCCCCTGGTGGCTTGCCGTTGCCGCTGCGCTTGCCCTGGCGGCGGCTTTGTTCATCGCGGCCAGCGATCTCTACACCCAGGTCTTCGCCACCGTCGCCAAGGGCATCGGCGTCACCGTCTTCGTCACTGTGGTCGCTTTCGCCCTGGCGTCGATCATCGGCCTCGGCATCGCCTTGATGGGCCTGTCCGCGTCGCCCTGGCTGCGCCAGATCGCCCGCTTCTATGTCGAGATCATCCGTGGCGTGCCGATCCTGGTGCTGCTGTTCTGGATCGCCTTTGCCGGTGCACCGGGCTTCGTCGCGGCCTGGAACGCGCTGACCGCGCCGCTGCAAAACGCCGGCTATCTCGGCGAGCTTCTGGTGCGCGACGTGTCGCTGCTGTGGCGCGCCATCATGGCGTTGACCATCGGCTACTCGGCCTTCATCTCGGAGGTTTTCCGGGCCGGCATCCAGTCGGTCGAGAAGGGCCAGATCGAGGCGGCCAAGGCGCTTGGCCTGAGCCGCGCGCAACGCTTCCGGCTGATCGTGTTTCCGCAGGCGATCCGCACCATATTGCCGCCGCTCGGCAATGATTTCGTCGCCCTGGTCAAGGATTCCTCGCTGGTCTCGGTGCTCGGCGTCGCCGACATCACCCAGATGGGCAAGGTCTATGCCGCCGGCTCGTTCCGCTTCTTCGAGACCTATTCGATAACAGCCTATATCTATCTCATCCTGACCGTCGGCCTGTCGCTGGCGCTGAGGGCGCTGGAGCGGCGCTTGCGCCGCCAGCACGAGGAATAGTCTTTGGACGCGGACAGGGTTACGATCCTGTCGACATACAGGTTCGGGAGGTCTCATGATCGTCGACAAAGCCAATGCGGCGCTGGATTCCGTCTATGGCGCCGACACGCCGGAATCGCTGGCGCAGGCCTACGCCGCATGGGCCGCGACCTATGACAGCGAGACCGCCTCGCTCGGCTATCTGCTCCCATTCCTGATCACCGCCTGGGTGGCGCGCTATGTTCCGGCCGGTGAAGGGCCGCTGCTCGACGCCGGCTGCGGCACCGGCCTGTCGGGGCCGTCGCTGAAGGCGCTTGGCTATCGTGACATTGCCGGGCTCGACCTGTCGGATGACATGCTCAAGATCGCCGGCAGCCGCAACGCCTACAGCGAGCTGAAACAGGCGATGCTGGGTGGACCGCTGCCATGGCCGGACGGTCATTTCCGGGCCTTCTTCTCGACCGGCGTGTTCACCATCAGCCACGCTCCGGCATCCGGCCTGCACGATCTGGTGCGCATCACCAAAAAGGGTGGCCACGCCATCTTCACCGTACGCGACCAGGTGTTTGAAAGCGGTGGCTTCCAGGCGGTGTTCGACGAACTGGAGCGGGCGGGCAAATGGCGCCTGGTCGAGCAAAGCCCGTGGTTCCGCTGCTATGCCATCGCCGAGCCGGATGCTTTGGTGAAGACGTTCGTATTCGAGGTGATGTGAGCTGCGCCTTCTTCCTTCTCCCCCTTGTGGGAGAAGGTGGCCTCGCGAAGCGAGGTCGGATGAGGGGTGCTCCAGCTTGGCACTGACGACACTCCGTCACCCACCCCTCAACCGTCTCGGCGCTACGCGCCGATCCACCTTCCCCCACAAGGGGGGAAGGAAGAAGGCACCGCCACGCCGCAATTGCCGAAAAGCCAAAACATTGGTATGAGCCACGCCATGGAAGAGCTTTTTGGCGATCCGGCCTACAAGGGGTTCGTGCTGCAGGACAGAAAACGCCTGCCGTCGCGCTTCTCCGCGCGCGTGTCCGGCGCGCTGACCAGCCGACTTACCTAGGCCAACCTGTTCAGGTTGTCGCGCCGGGAACTGCCCGGCGTCTGCTCTTTCCCATTCTCATATCGACGGATTTACGCACATGAGCGCACCGCGCACCCTCTACGACAAGATTTTCGACGACCACGTCGTCGACCGCCAGGACGACGGCACCTGCCTGCTCTACATCGACCGCCACCTCGTCCATGAAGTTACCAGCCCGCAGGCCTTCGAAGGCCTGCGCCTGAGCGGCAGAAAAGTCCGGCATCCGGAAAAGACTCTGGCCGTGGTCGATCACAATGTCTCGACCTCGCCCGAGCGCAAGTTCGGCATCAAGAACGAGGAAAGCCGGATCCAGGTCGAGGCGCTGGCCAAGAACGCCAAGGATTTCGGCGTCGAGTATTATTCCGAGAACGATATCCGCCAAGGCATCGTCCACATCATCGGCCCGGAGCAGGGCTTTACCTTGCCCGGCATGACCATCGTCTGCGGCGACAGCCACACCTCGACGCATGGCGCGTTCGGCGCGCTGGCGCACGGCATCGGCACGTCGGAAGTCGAGCATGTGCTGGCGACTCAGACGCTGATCCAGCGCAAGGCCAAGAACATGCTGGTCCGCGTTGACGGCCAGCTGCCGGAAGGCGTCACCGCCAAGGACATCATCCTGGCCATCATCGGCGAGATCGGCACTGCCGGCGGCACCGGCTATGTCATCGAATATGCCGGCGAGGCGATCCGCTCGCTGTCGATGGAAGGCCGCATGACGATCTGCAACATGTCGATCGAGGGTGGCGCGCGCGCCGGCCTGATCGCGGCCGACGAGACCACCTTCGCCTATGTCAAGGACAAGCCGCGCGCGCCGAAGGGCGCGGCCTGGGATGCCGCACTCGCCTACTGGAAGACGCTGCAGTCCGACGAAGGCGCGCATTTCGACAAGGTGATCGTGCTCGACGCGGCGAAACTGCCGCCCATCGTCTCCTGGGGCTCTTCGCCCGAGGATGTCGTCTCCGTGCAAGGCATCGTGCCGAACCCGGACGATATCACCGACGAAAACAAGCGCACCTCCAAGCAGCGCGCGCTCGACTATATGGGCCTGACGCCGGGAACCAAGATCACCGACATCACGCTCGACCGCGTCTTCATCGGCTCCTGCACCAATGGCCGTATCGAGGATCTGCGCGCCGCCGCCAAGGTGATCGAGGGCAAGACCGTCAATCCGCGCGTCAACGCCATGATCGTGCCGGGCTCGGGCCTGGTCAAGGAACAGGCGGAAGCGGAAGGCCTCGACAAGATCTTCCTGGCCGCCGGTTTCGACTGGCGCGAGCCGGGCTGCTCGATGTGCCTGGCCATGAATGACGACCGGCTGAAGCCGCATGAACGCTGCGCCTCGACCTCGAACCGCAATTTCGAGGGCCGGCAAGGCTTCAAGGGCCGCACCCATCTGGTCTCGCCGGCGATGGCGGCGGCGGCGGCGATCGCCGGCCACTTCGTCGACATCCGCGACTGGAAATAGCAGCCGGTCCACACGTTCCCACGTATGACAGACCCCGGACCGCATCGCGGTTCCGGGGTCTTTTTCATCCGAGCAACGCGCATAATCGCCTAGAGCCGGATGATTTCAGGTCGAATCGACCTGAAATCTGAATCCGCCTCTAAATCAAAGAGATAGAGCATGATGTCGTCCGAAAACCGCTTCACACTTTTCGGCATCATGCTCCAGGCTTAACCGCTTGTTTGGGCTTGCCCTCTACACTCTTACGCGACGTCAAACGAGGGGAAGTCACGGTCCTTTGGACACCGGCCTGTTCATAGCGCTGCTCAATCCAACGATCGCGCTGGCCCTCGGCGCGGCCTTCTTCGTGCTATGGACCTATCAGCGCCACCGCCCCTATCTGGCCGTGCTGGCGTTCAGCTACTGTGTTTCGGCACCCGGCTTCCTGTTCCAGTATTTCACCTTGCCCATCGGCATGGCGCTGACCAAGCTGGTGTCCAACATCTGCTTCACAATCGCCGGCTGCTGCCTGTCGGGTGCCATCGTCGCCCGCTACGGCCGCAAGGTGCCTCGTGTGGGGATCGGCGTGCTGGCAGGCGGCGGCCTGGCGTCATTTTGCTGGTTCCTGTTCGTCGAGCCGGATCTCACCTGGCGCATCCTGGCGATGAATTTTGCCTTCGGTGGCATCAGCCTGCTGGTCGCCGCCGAGTTGCGGCCGGTGCGCAACAATGGTCCAACCGAGAAGATCCTGTTCCTGCTGTCTCTGCTGTCGGGCCTGAATTTCTTCGTGCGCACTTTGATCGTGGTCATCGCGCACGGGCCGTTCACCAGCTATGACGGTTTCTACGGTTCGTCCTACTGGACGACGGCACTGCTCTCGCATGCGCTCTTGTCGCTGCTGATCGCGCTTTGCCTGTTCACCGCCGCCGCACTCGACGTGATGAAGGCGCTCAAGGCCGAGACGCATACCGATCCGTTGTCGGGCCTGCTCAATCGGCGCGGCTTCGAGGAACGCGCCGAGTTCCTGTTGCAGCGTTGCGCGGCGGCGAAGTTCCCGGTCGCACTGGTGTTGGCCGACCTCGACCATTTCAAGACGCTCAACGATGTGCACGGGCATGCCGCCGGCGACCGGGTGATTGCCGATTTCGCCGCCAAGCTGCGCACGGCTACTGGCGCGCGAGGGGCGGCCGGACGTATCGGCGGCGAGGAGTTCGCCGTGCTCTTGCCCCTGAGCGATCTCGCCGCCGCGCGGCTGTTCGCCGAGGCCGTGCGCACACTCTATTCGGCAGGCGGCATCGACGGGCTCCCCGCCGGCACCAAGGTCACCGCCAGCTTCGGCGTGGCGGCCCGCAGCGGCGAGGAAGCGCTGGAACCCTTGATGCGCCGTGCCGACGAAGCGCTCTACAAGGCCAAGAAAAATGGCCGCGACAGTGTGCGCCTTTCCTTCGAGCGGCCGGAGGCGGTGTTCATGCCGGAGCCGTCCAGAGCCGGATGATTTCAGGGCGAATCGACCTGAAGTCTGATCCGTCCCCAATTCAAAAGAGATAGAGCATGATGCCGTCCGAAAACCGCTTCACACTTTTCGGGGGGGGCGAAAAGAGATGAGCGGCGCCAACTTCATCCTGTTGATCAATCTGTCGGTTGCCGGCCTGCTGGCGGCATCCTTCATGGCGGTCGCGTTCCATGATGCCGGCCGCGCTCCGGCACGATGGTTTGCATCAAGCTATGTCCTGGGCATGGCCTATTCGGCCATCGAATTCAGCATTCCCGCCTTCACCGATGCCCGGCTGCCGGTGGTGACGGCCTTCGCGGTTTTCCTTGGCGCAACAATAGCCTTCAATGCCGGACTGGCCCGCAAATACGGCGTCGCGCCGCCATGGCCGGCGATGCTGTTCTTCCTCCTCGCCGCCACCATCGCCGTCTATCTCGTCCAGGACCTGCCGCGCCAGTCGCTGGCTCGCATGGCGGCCTACCAGCTTCCCTATGCCGTCATGCAATTCGTCGGGCTGGCCATCGTCTGGTCGTCGAGGCAAAGGCATGGCCGGCTCGATCGTCTCCTGATGGCCGTGCTGGCCGCTAGCGTGCTGCTGTTCGCCTCAAAGCCGTTCATCGCGCATGCGCTCGGCGGCTGGGGGGCCAATCCGCAGGCCTATCTGCAAAGCAGCTACGCGCTGGTCTCACAATCGCTCGGCACTGTCTTTGCCCTGGCGCTGGCGCTGCTGATGTTGGCCATCCTGGTTCGTGAGGCGCTTGCCGAAGTGACGTGCAGGTCGGAGACCGATACGCTTTCGGGACTGCTCAATCGTGGTGCCTTCACGCGACAGGCCGAGCTCGCGGTTCTTGGCGCGATGCGGCAAGGCGTGCCGGTCGCCCTGGTCATCGCCGACCTCGATCATTTCAAGAGCATCAACGACAGTTTCGGCCATGCCTCCGGCGACCGCGTGATCGAGACCTTTGCCGGTTTCCTGCGCGAAGCCGCCGCCGGCCACCATGTCGCGGGCCGCCTCGGCGGCGAGGAATTCGCAATCATCCTGCCCGGGACCAACCTCGCCGCCGCCCGGTTGTTCGCCGAAGGCACGCGCAGCGCTTTCGGCGCGCTGCCCATCGACGGGCTGCCCGCGGACAACCGCTGCACGGCGAGTTTCGGGGTCGCCGAACTTCATCCGGGCGAGGAGATTGCCGATCTCATGCGGCGCGCGGATGAGGCGCTCTATCAGGCGAAGAATGCCGGTCGCGACTGCGTGCGCATCTCCGCCGGGCCGGCGGATGCCCGGGTGTCAGCCGGGTCGGAAGCCAACGCTAGCGGCAGGGGCTGAGTTCGGGCATTTCGCCGTCGGACAGCCCGTACATGTAGCTGCGGCCTTTGACGAAGACCGGCGGCCGGTAGCAATCGCTGTAGCCTGATATCTCGTCGGATTCGTTCTGGTAGATTACCTTGGGCTGGCCGGCACTGGTGTAGTCGGACAGCTGCTTGGCCAGCCTGCCCTCACCGACGAGGATGCGCTTGTAGCCGGCGGCGCTGTCGATGACGAGATTGCCGAAGGAATCGGCGTAGACGCGGTCCTGATGACGGGTCCCGGCGAGCGCCGGCACAGCCAGGCCGGCAACCGAAGCCGCCACGATGATCGCCGCAAGGCGCGATCTGCCAGAGTTCGAACGCATGGCGTCCTCCGTGTTCGAGGTTGATAGGATGCATGTCGTTGCCCAAAAACCGCCGACGCACTTTGGAGCGACACGCACAGCCTCCTCGAATCAGAAATTAACCTTTTCTTAACCTTTGTTAAGAGGTCGGCGCGTTTGGCGGCGATGTCTCGATAAACATGGTTAATATCCGTCTGGACAAAAACCCGGCGGCCATCATTCGGCCATGCTTGGCCGCACCATCGCGGCCGGCATCGAATGGATCTGAGGGTAACGCAGGGGCAACCTTGATCTTGGCGCGGCATCGTGGCTAGTCTGCCGCGCGGGAGGACAGCATATGGCGTTGCGCCGAACGGTTTGGGTGTCCGTTTTCCCGTTGCTCGGTATCGTTGCTGCCTGCGTGCCGCAGGATGGCGCGCCGAAGGCGGCCAACACCGTCCCGCCCCCGCCGGCTCAGCAGTCCGTAGCGGCCGCGGCGCCGCCGGCACCCGCGACCAAGATCACCACCGATCTGACCGCGCCGCGATCCGGCATCGGCACCGCCACCTACAGATGCGGCAATAACGGCATGATCACCATCCAGAATCTCGGCTCGTCGTTGCATGTGGTCGGGCCCGACGGTGCTACCGAGGAGTTTTCGGCGTCGCCCGCCAACCAGTCCAGCCGCTACCAGGAGGCCGCGACGCATGACGCAATCGTGATCGACGGGCGCGAGGCGCTGGTGATGAAGAGGGGCTCCACGCCACAGACCTGCAAGCGATGAGGCCCGCGTAAACCGCGGCGGCCTATCGCACTGCAGCGAACGCTGTGCCGGCTTCTAATCGATTGAGGCGAAAGGCCGCCGGTTTGTCAGACTAAATGACGTTTTCAAAACGATTTTCTGGCTTTGACGCGGTGCAAAAAGAGCATTAGAAACCGGCTGTCCGAAGTCGCAACCGAAAGCGGTAATGCCGCATTTCCACCTGGGGCTCCAGAGACGCCGAACTGGGGGAGCCATGAGCAAATCACCAGCCACCCGCGAATTCGCCCGGCGTGAACGGCCACTTTCGCCGCACCTGAGCGTGTACCGGCCGCCGATCACCATGACGATGTCGATCATCCATCGCATCACCGGCGGCGCGCTTTATTTCGGCACGCTGCTGGTCGCGGCCTGGCTGATGGCGGCGGCAAGCTCGCAACCGGTTTTCGACTGGGTCAACTGGGCTTTCGGCACCTGGCTCGGCCGGCTCATCCTGTTCGGCTACACCTGGGCGCTGATGCATCACATGCTGGGCGGCATGCGCCACCTGGTCTGGGATACCGGCGCCGGCCTCGAAAAGCACACGGCCTCCAGGATCGCCTGGGCAACGCTTGCGGGTTCGATCCTGCTCACATTGCTGATCTGGGTCGCCGGCTATATGGCGCGAGGAGCCTGACCATGAGTAGTGGCAAGACCGACATGCGCACGCCGCTGGCGAAAGTCCGCGGCCTCGGCTCCGCCCGTGAGGGCACCGGCCATTTCTGGCGGCAGCGCCTCACGGCCATCGCCAACATTCCGCTGACACTGTTCTTCGTCGGGTTCCTCATCGCGCTCAACGGCGCCGGCTATGCGGAGGTGCGCGCGGCGCTTGCCAATCCGTTCGTCGCACTGGTGCTGGCCCTGGTGCTGGTCTCCGGCCTTATCCATATGCGGCTCGGCATGCAGGTGATCATCGAGGACTACGTGCATGGCGAAGGCATGAAGCTGGCGCTCATCGCGCTCAATACATTTTTCACTGTAGCGGTTGGCGTCGCCTCGATCTTCGCCCTGCTCAAGCTGGCATTCGGAGGCTGAGTTGGCCAAGGACGCGAAATCAGCCAACACGGCAGGCTATACCTTTGTCGACCACAAGTTCGACGTGGTGGTGGTCGGGGCCGGCGGTGCCGGCCTGCGCGCCACGCTCGGCATGGCCGAGCAGGGCCTGCGCACCGCTTGCATCACCAAGGTGTTCCCAACCCGCTCGCACACGGTGGCGGCGCAAGGCGGCATTGCCGCCTCGCTGTCCAATATGGGGCCTGATTCCTGGCAATGGCACATGTACGACACCGTCAAGGGGTCGGACTGGCTCGGCGATGTCGATGCCATGGAATATCTGGTGCGCGAAGCACCGGCGGCGGTCTACGAACTCGAGCACTATGGCGTGCCGTTCTCGCGTACCGAAGAGGGCAAGATCTACCAGCGGCCGTTCGGCGGCCACATGATGAACTACGGCGAAGGCCCGCCGGTGCAGCGCACCTGCGCCGCCGCCGACCGCACCGGCCACGCCATCCTGCACACGCTTTACGGCCAGTCGCTGAAGAACAACGCCCAGTTCTTCATCGAGTATTTCGCGCTCGACCTGATCATGGAGCCGGACGGTACCTGCACCGGCGTCGTCGCCTGGAATCTCGATGACGGCACCATCCACCGCTTCTCGGCCAAGATGGTGGTGCTGGCGACCGGCGGCTACGGCCGCGCCTATTTCTCGGCCACCTCGGCCCACACCTGCACCGGCGACGGCGGCGGCATGGCATCGCGGGCCGGCTTCCCGCTGCAGGACATGGAATTCGTGCAGTTCCACCCGACCGGCATCTATGGCGCCGGCTGCCTGATCACCGAAGGCGCGCGCGGCGAGGGCGGCTACCTCGTCAATTCCGAAGGCGAGCGCTTCATGGAGCGCTACGCGCCGTCGGCCAAGGACCTTGCCTCGCGCGACGTCGTCTCGCGCTGCATGACGCTGGAGATCCGCGAGGGTCGTGGCGTCGGCAAGAAGAAGGATCACATCTTCCTGCATCTCGACCATCTCGATCCGGCCGTGCTGCATGAGCGGCTGCCCGGCATCTCGGAATCGGCAAAGATCTTCGCCGGCGTCGACCTGACCAAGGAGCCGATCCCGGTGCTGCCGACGGTGCACTACAATATGGGCGGCGTGCCGACCAATTACTGGGGCGAGGTGCTGAACCCGACAACGCGCAGCCCCGACAAGGTGTCGCCTGGGCTGATGGCGGTCGGCGAAGCGGGCTGCGCCTCGGTGCACGGCGCCAACCGGCTGGGCTCGAACTCGCTGATCGATCTGGTGGTGTTCGGCCGCGCCGCGGCGATCCGCGCCGGCCAGGTCATCGACCGCAAGGCGGCGATCCCTTCGCCCAACGCAGCCTCGGTCGAGAAGATCATGGATCGCTTCGACGGGCTGCGCCATGCCAATGGCTCGACGCCGACGGCGGTGCTGCGCGAGAAGATGCAGAAGGCGATGCAGGAAGACGCTGCCGTGTTCCGCACGCAGGAATCGCTGGAGAACGGCTGCAAGCGCATTTCGGAAATCTGGGGCGAGCTCAAGGACATCAAGGTCTTCGACCGCTCGATGATCTGGAATTCCGACCTGGTCGAGACACTGGAACTGGAGAACCTGATGGCCAATGCCATCACCACGGTCTACAGCGCCGAGGCGCGCAAGGAGAGCCGTGGCGCGCATGCGCGGGAAGACTTTTCCGCGCGCGACGATGCCACCTGGCGCAAGCACACGCTGGCGAGGGTGGGTGAGGACGGCAAGGTGACGCTCAGCTACCGGCCGGTGCACACCGAGCCGCTGCTGGCCGAAAAGGACGGCGGCATCAACCTCGCCAAGATCGCGCCCAAGGCCAGGGTGTACTGACGATGGCGCTGGCGGCGACGGGATATTCCGGCACGCCTCTTCCGGCCAAGCTCGGCCTGAAGGACGGCATGACCGCTGCCTTTATCGCGCTGCCGCCGGAACTCGACGACCTGACCGATGCAGTGGCTTTTGCCGAAGTGAATCGGCTGGCCGATTGGTCGCAGATTGCAGGGGCCGCTCTCAAATACGATGCCGTCCATGCCTTCACCCGGCAGCGCGCCGAGATCGAGAATCGCTTGGGCGATCTCGAGGCGGCGATCAAGCGCGACGGCATGGTCTGGGTGTCCTGGCCGAAAAAGGCATCGAAAGTGCCGACCGATGTCACCGAAGGTGTCGTGCGCACTGAAGCGCTGAAGCGCGACCTTGTCGACGTCAAGGTCGCCGCAGTGAATGAAATCTGGTCCGGGCTGAAGCTCGTCATCCGAAAGGACCTGAGGTAATGGTCGAACTCACGCTTCCCAAGAACTCGAAGATCCAGCAGGGCAAGACCTGGCCGAAGCCGGAGGGCGCCACCAACCTGCGGGAATACCGCATCTACCGCTGGTCGCCGGACGATGACGAGAACCCGCGCATCGACACCTATTTCGTCGACATGGACGATTGCGGGCCGATGGTGCTCGACGCGCTGCTCTGGATCAAGAACAAGATCGATCCGACGCTGACCTTGCGCCGCTCCTGCCGCGAAGGCATTTGCGGCTCCTGCGCCATGAACATTGACGGCTCCAACACGCTCGCCTGCACCAAGGGCTGCGACGACATTTCCGGTGCCGTAAAAGTCTACCCGCTGCCGCATATGCAGGTGGTCAAGGACCTGGTGCCCGACCTCACCAATTTCTACGCCCAGCACGCCTCGATCGAGCCGTGGCTGAAGACGGTGTCGCCGCAGCCGGCCAAGGAGTGGCTGCAGAGCCACGAGGACCGCGAGAAACTCGACGGGCTCTACGAATGCATCCTGTGCGCCTGCTGCTCGACCTCGTGCCCGAGCTACTGGTGGAACGGCGATCGCTATCTCGGCCCGGCGACGCTGCTGCAGGCCTATCGCTGGCTGATCGACAGCCGCGACGAGGCCAAGGGCGAGCGGCTCGACAATCTCGAAGACCCGTTCCGGCTCTATCGCTGCCACACTATCATGAACTGCGCGCAGACCTGCCCCAAGGGCCTCAACCCGGCCAAGGCGATCGCCGAGATCAAGAAGATGATGGTCGAGCGGCGCGTCTGACGCCGACTATCTTGCCGTCCTAGGGGCGGGCTGCCGTGTCGGCAAGGTCGGATCGTCCGGTCGCCGGCAGTGTTCCCGTCGCCAGCCAATTGTCGGGGCCTTGCATTCGTCCGTCGTGACATACAATATCCATACATCTGGATCACGAGGCGAGACAATGGACGACAATCAGGCTTCATGGACGCCGGTCATCCGCAAGGGCGACGGACCGGTCTATCTCGCCATTGCCGATGCCCTGTCGGCCGATATCGCTTCGGGCCGGCTGGCCGGCGGTTTCAGACTGCCGCCGCAGCGCGCGCTGGCGGATGCGCTGGGCATCGATTTCACCACGGTCAGCCGCGCCTATGCCGAGGCACGCAAGCGGGGTCTGATCGACGGGCGGGTCGGGCAGGGTACCTATGTCCGGGCTCGGCGACCGGCCGAGGGGCGAGGCGCCTCGACCGGCCTTGTCGACATGAGCATGAACCTGCCGCCCCGGTTCGAGGATGCCGGGCTGGTCGCGCGGATGTGGGATGGAATTGCCGATCTGCGGGCGGATGACGGGCTGGGCCTGCTTCTGCGCTACCAGGAGGCCGGCGGAACCGCGCGGGATCGCGCCGCTGGCGCGCGCTGGCTTTCACCGAGGCTCGGCGCCATTCCGGCGGAGCGGCTTCTGGTCTGCCCGGGAGCACAGGGCGCGCTGCTGGCGCTGGCCGGCGTGCTCGCCGGACCCGGCGAGACGATCTGCGTCGAGGCCCTGACCTATCCCGGCTTCCGGTCGCTGGCCGCGCATCTCAGGATCAATCTCGTCGGCGTGCCGATCGACGAGCATGGGCTCATTCCCGAAGCATTCGAGGCGGTGTGCGCGGAACATCGGCCAAAAGCCCTCTATTGCACGCCGACCCTGCACAATCCGACGACCGCGACCCTGCCTCTCGGCCGTCGCGAGGCCCTCATCGAGATTGCCCGCCGCCATCAGGTGCTCATTATCGAGGACGATGCCTATGCCGCCTTGCCGGCCGACCCCATGCCGCCGCTGGCCGCGCTTGCGCCGGATCTCGTCTATCATGTCGCGGGCCTGGCGAAGTGCCTGTCCCCAGCCTTGCGGATTGCCTATCTCGTGCTGCCGGACGGCCGCTCCGCCGCCAGGGTGGCGGGCGCCATAAGGGCGACCGCCTCCATGGCCTCCCCCCTGACGGCCGCGATCGCGACGCGCTGGATCGAGGAGGGAACCGCGGACGCGGTGCTTGCCGCGATCCGCGAGGAGTCGCGTCGCCGGCAGGCGATCGCCGCCGCCATCCTGCCGCCCGGCTTCGGACAGGCCGACCCGCGGGGTTTCCACGCATGGCTGCGGCTGACCGGTCCCTGGACGCGGGGCGAATTCACCGCGCGGCTGCGCTCGGCCGGTATCGGCGTGGTGGCGAGCGATGCCTTCGCCATCGCGTCGCCGCCCGAGGCTGTCCGCCTGGGACTTGGCGCGGCCGCGAACGAAGACGATCTGCGTGACAGCCTGCGGATCGTTGCGGACCTTCTGTCGCAGTCACCGGCCATATCGTCGATGGTGGTTTGAGCTTGTAGGGATTGCTCTTGACAATGTATGCATACATACCACATACATTGTGCAATCAATGACGCTGTGGAGACCAGCAAGGTCATGCCGTCACACGCGGGCGAGTGACCGCGAAGGGGCAGGGGTCTCCATGCACGCGCCGCAGACAAGGGCAAAACAAAATGGTTCAGGATCGCGAATGGCCTCCCCTCTCACCGATTGAGACGGGCATAAGGGGACGGTGTCCGCGCTGTGGCGAGGGACATCTGTTCGAGGGCTTCCTGAAGCTGCGCAAGGGCTGCGAGGTCTGCGGGCTCGACTATTCGTTCGCCGACCCCGCCGATGGCCCGGCTTTCTTCGTGATCTGCTTCGCATGCGTGCCGAGCGTGGTGCTGGCGCTCTGGATCGAGGTGCGCTTCGAAGCACCCTACTGGGTGCATCTCTTCACCACCTTGCCATTCATGCTCCTGACCTGCATCCCGCCGCTGCGGCCGTTGAAGGGATGGCTGGTGGCCAGCCAGTATTTCTACAAGGCGGAGGAGGGCCGGATGGTAACGCCGCTGATCCCGCCGGCATCCGCCGTGGGGGCTGGTTCGACCGCGACCTTGCCTGGCGACGACAGGCGGTGACCACAGCAACCGCGAAAATGACGGTTGAACGGCGCATCCGGTGGCGGCTATAGGCATTGGATGGAGTGCTTGAGGAAATCAACCTGGCCGGCATGGTCAGGGGTGATGCCCGTCAAGCCCGCAAACGAACGCCTGCAACCGATCTCTACCGCCGGGAGGCTGAACAACTTTCATGAGCGAAGACCTTCCTATCCTCAATCCCGTCGAAGCGCGCGTGCTCGGTTGCCTGATCGAGAAGAAGGAGCTGACGCCTGATGTCTACCCGCTGACGCTCAACGCAGCACTTGCCGCCGCCAACCAGAAGACGGCGCGCGAGCCGGTGATGGCGCTGGAGCAGACAGAGGTGCACCGGGCATTGAAGCTGCTCGAGCAGAAGGGGCTTGTGCGGCAGATGTTCGGCTCGCGCGTCGAGCGCTATGAACATCAGATGGCACAGCGCTTCTCGCTGACCACGCCGCAGAGCGCGTTGCTCGGCCTGCTCTTGCTGCGCGGACCGCAGACGGCGCACGAGCTTCTGGCTCGAGCCGAGCGCATGGCGCGGTTTTCGTCGATCGAAGACCTGCGCGGTGAACTCGATATGCTGATCGGCCGCCGTCCGCCGCTGATCCAGGAAATACCGCGCGGGCCGGGCCAGCGCGAGGACCGTTATGTGCATCTTCTCGCCGGCCCGGTGGACGTCGCGGTGCTATCGGCGCAGCGCAGCGCGTCGGCCCTGCCTCACTCCGACCTGGAAGCGAGGCTGGAGGCTCTGGAGCAGGAAGTCGCCGCACTTCGCGCCCGGCTTGACGCGCTGGGCGGTTGAAGCCGCGAGGCTGCGTGCCCGCGTCGAGCCGCTGGCCGGCGGAGAAGCGTATTGCGCGCGCTCGTTGCCGGCCTCATGGCCGACGCTCCCCGGTGCGCGGCGGCCGCTTCAGGTCGCGGTGGTCGGCAATGGTTCCGCCGAGAGCGATGGACAGCAGATAGACGCGTGGATTGAAGCCCGCCGAAGCGAGACCCGACAGGGTCTTGAACAGCTGCAAATGATACATCGAACCCCCTTGTGGTTGTTTCGGTTTGCGCCCTCCGGGCCGGAAGCGCGCCGCAAACTAGGTCCGGGGAATGAGGCCAGCTTGGACGCAGCGGCCCTAAAAACGGCCCAAACGGCCCTGTATTGACGTTTTCGGGGTCACGGCGCATATGCGCGCTCTGGCAGGGGGGGCCGATGACGGCGACGATGGGGTCAACCGCCTCGTTTCGACTGATTACCGACATGGTTCCCGAGCGGGACCGTATCGAGGTCATGCGCGAGGTCTATGGCCGCACGGTGCTCAAGGTCGACCTCGATCCGCTCGGTCCCACCCAGGTCGACATGAAGGTGCGCGCCCTGCCGGGTCTCGGCATCGCCACCGGCACCTCCTCGGAATTCCGCGTCCATCACTCGACATCGCTGATCGAAAGCGACGATCTCATCCTGCTGGCGGCTCTCGATGGCGCGAGCGTCATGAAGCATCGCGGCCGCGAGGAGGCGGTCGGCAACGGCCAGGCGCTGATGATGAGCGGTGAAGAGGTCGGCCTCAACGTCATCCAGCCCGGCGGCTTTCGCTTCGTCAATATGAGCTTTTCGCTGAGAGAACTTTCACCGCTGATCGGCGATCCGGCGCGAGCCCTGATGCAGCCCCTGGCGACCGGCGGCGGGGCGATGCGGCTGCTGCTCGACTATGTGCAGTCGCTCCAGGATGCCGGCGACGCGCTGACGCCGGAGACCTGGCATCTGGCGACGGCGCACATGTTCGACCTCGTGGCGCTGGCCATGGGGGCGACCCGGGAGGCGGCCGAAATCGCGCGCGGGCGCGGCGTGCGCGTGGCGCGGCTGCGCGCCATCAAGGCCGATATTGTGGCCCATGGAGGGCATGGCGGCCTGTCGGCCGAAGACATCGCCCGCCGTCACCGCCTTTCAGCCCGTTATATCCGGAAGCTGTTCGAGGGTGAGGGGACGTCGTTATCGGACTTCATGCTCGGCCAGCGCCTGTTGCGCGCGCATCGCATGCTGTCAGATCCGCGCCACTCAGGCCGCAGCATCACCGCGATCGCCTTCGAGGCCGGCTTCAACGACCTGTCCTATTTCAACCGGGCGTTCCGGCGCCGCTACGATGCAACGCCGTCCGATGTGCGGGCGGCGACGCTTAAGGGTTGATCCTCAAACGCAAAACGCCAGCCCGGAGGCTGGCGCCTGCAATCAAGGTCGTCTTGCTCGAACTCTTGCTTCGACGCAATTCGCAAGGGAAAGCGCTACACGCCTTCCCGGGAAACCGTTTCACACTTTTCCAGGAATTGCCCTAGCCAAGCCTGGCGTCGAGCGACACTTTTATGGCGCCTAGAGCCTTGGAGACAGGGCATTCGGCCTTGGCCTTCTCGGCCAATTCCTTGAATTTCGCCGCATCGATGCCGGGCACCTTGCCGACGAGCGTGATCGCGCTGCCGGTGATGCCGGTACCGGGGACCAGGGTCACGACGGCCTTGGCGTCGAGTTCGGCGGCGGGCGTGCCGTTCTCGGCCAGGAAATGCGAAAGCTGCATGGCGTAGCAGCCGGCATGGGCAGCCGCGATCAGCTCTTCCGGATTGGTGCCGGATTTGCCGCTTTCATCCTCGAAGCGCGCCTTGAACGAATAGGGCGTTCCTTTCAAGATTCCGCTCTGGCTGTCGAGCGTGCCCTTGCCTTCTTTCAGATTGCCTTTCCAGACGGCGGTTGCGGTGCGGTCCATGAAGTCCTCCTTGGCCTCGATTGCGCCGGCCCGGCGCCGGCGTTCCTGTCAACTATAGCGCGGGCGCGGGGGAAGGCCACCGCGCGATCGCAACGGAAACCGCGACATTGGTGTCGCGCCGAGATTTTTCCTGAAAAAAAGCGCGTGCGAAAATGTCGACTTCCATCCGGCCCGGCCGTCCTGGGGGCGGCCATGGGATTTGTGGCCGGATGGAGGTTCACATGGACAATCTGTTTTTCGCGTTGTGGAAGGGGCCAGGCCATAAGGCTGGGCGACAGGAAGATTTATGGCTCGATCCGCCGGCGGCCGGCTTCGGCAGGCTGCTGGCGGCTGTTGCCGTCATCGGCGTCGCCGTATGCCTTCTCAACCACATCGCCGCGGTCGACGGCAAGGCTGACACGCACGCCGCCGCATCCTATGGTTCCTCGCGGCACGGGAGCGCGCAATGAAATATGTCTGTCTGGTCTATGGTGAGGAAAAGGACCTCCATGCGTTGACCGTGGAGCGCGGAGCCAAGCTCGACGCAGATTCGCTGGCCTATGACAGGTCCTTGGATCAACAGGGCAAGCTGATCATCGCGCAGGCGCTGCAGTCGGTGAAGACCTCGAAGTCGGTGCGACGGCGCAAGGGCAAGCGCCTTGTCACCGACGGCCCTTTCGCCGAAACCAAGGAGCAGTTGCTTGGCTTCGTCATGATCGAGGCGGACACTCTCGAGGAAGCGCTGGACATTGCCGCCGATATTCCGCTGGCCGAACTCGGCACGATCGAGGTCAGGGCGATCTATGACATACCCGGGTCATAGGCGGCGCTTGGCCTTGGCGGTCGGGCTCGCAAATCGGCTTGTCCGGTCGCCCAGGCTACGCCAGCCGCAAATTGTTTTTCTTCGCCAGCGGCAACTCTTGCGTGTTGAAGCGACGCGGCAGTTCTCTTATCGTCCGTCGGATTCCTGGGGGGATTTCGACATGCCGTTCCTGATTGCTGTCATTGGCGTGCTCGGGGCGGCGGCATTCTGGTGGTACCGGGTGAAGGCCATGAACGACGCCGCGCGCGAGGTCGCCGATGTCGTCGGGCGCGTGCAAGGCAACATCAGGCGCAAGAAGCTGCGCAACCAGGCGGCCCTGTCGCCGCTGACGGCGATCGACGATCCGGTGGTGGCCGCTGCGACGCTGATCACATCGATCGTCTCCGAGAGTGGGCCTGTCCTGCCGCGGCGCGAGGCCGTCATCCGCGCGGTCATTTCCGAGATCGCCGACAAGAAGAAGACCGACGAGGCGGTGATCTACGCCAAGTGGGCGGCCTCACAGATCGACGACACCACTGTCGTCATCGACAAGCTGGCGCCGTTCCTGCGCGAGCGCCTCGACGTATCTGAACGAAACGACCTGCTGCAGATGGTGAACCGTGCGGCCCAAGGCGGCGAGAAGCGCCTTGAGATCGCCGACCAGCGCATGTTGAGGCTGCGGCAGAAGCTGGGTTTCGAAGTGAATTGAGATCGCCGGCCCGACGATTGGCGCCAAACATCCGCTGCGTCGTCATCCTATGGCGGAGCAAGGAGCGAAGCGACGCGGCGCAGACCATAGGATCCATGCCGGGACTCGGAAGCGTCGCCACGGTGCAGAATTCTGCTCCGCCGCACCCTGCGACCAAGGTCGCGGCATGGATCCTCGGGTCTTCGCGACGGAGCTTCGCTCCTGCTTCGCCCGTGGATGACGAAGTCGGGTGCTGGCGAGAGACTCAGATCGCCTCGCCCTTCAGCAGCCTCGGCGTACTGGCCGACAGTCCCGAGGCCTGCCGGATGAAAAACTCCTTCAGGCGCGGCATGCGCTCGACGAGGCCGAGGCCGATGTCGCGGACGGTGCGCAGTGGGGTGATGTCGTTGGAAAACAGCCGGTTCAGCACATCCGTGGTGACGCCCATCTGCACCGTGTCGAAACGGCGCCATTGCTGGTAGCGCTCCAGCACGTCGAGCGCACCGATGTCCTGCCCGAGCCGGTCCGCCTCGACGATCACCTCGGCAAGTGCCGCCACATCCTTGAAGCCGAGATTGAGGCCCTGTCCGGCGATCGGGTGGATGCCGTGGGCGGCGTCACCGGCAAGGGCTACGCGCGGCGCGACGAAGGCGCGCGCGATGCTGAGGCCGAGCGGCCAGGCGCGCGGCTTGTCGGCGACACGGATCTCGCCGAGCTTCAGGCCAAAGCGCTGTTCGAGCTCATGCTCGAAGACGAGATCGTCGCCTTCCACGAGCGCCTTGGCATCTTCCGTGCGTTCTACCCAGACGATCGACGAACGGTTGGTGCCGTCCTCATCGGGTTTCAGCGGCAGCGTGGCAAAGGGTCCGGCGGGCAGGAAATGTTCTTCGGCGCGGCCATTGTGAGGCCGCTCATGCGCTACCGTGCAGACGATGCCGGACTGGCCGTATTCCCATTTCACCGTCTTGATGCCGGCCATGTCACGCAGCTTCGAATTGACGCCGTCGGCAGCGACAAGCAGCCGCGCCGTCAGCGTCGCACCGTCGGCCAGATGGACCGTGATGCCGGCACCGCTGGTCTCAAAACCCTGCACCGCGACGCCTTCGATAATGTCGATGCCGAGCTTTTCGGCCCTGGCGCGCAAGGCCCCGTTCATCGCCTTGTTGGCGACCATGTGCGCGAAGGGCTCGCCCGGCGCCACTTCGCCGCCGAAGGTCAGGAAGACGGGGCGCACCGGATCGGAACTGCGCGAATCGGTGATGATCATTTCGGTGATGGCCTGCGCCTGCGGGGCGATCTCGGCCCAGACGCCGAGCTGGTCGAGCATGCGGCAGGCGGCGGCGGCAATGGCCGATGCGCGGCCATCGCGTTGCCAGACGCCGGCCGGCGCGGCATCGACCAACGCCACGGCAAGACCCGGCCGCGCCTGCTTCAGCGAGACGGCTGCGGCCAGTCCGACATAGCCGGCGCCGGCAACGAGAACATCGAGCCCGGATCTGATCTTGGCGTCCGCCTTGCGTTCCATTGTCCTGGCTCCTTGCGCACCGACTGGGCTTGCGCCCTTGACGGCTCGTCCTTCCTGTCGGAAACCGCCATAGCAATTTTGCGGCGAGGTCACAAAAATGACGGCGGCCATGGACGAGCTTCTGCGCATTCTCGACCTCGAGAGGTTGGAACACAATCTGTATCGTGGTCGCAGCCCCCAGGTGGAGTGGCAGCGCGTGTTCGGCGGCCAGACTATCGCCCAGGCGCTGGTGGCGGCGCAGCGCACGGTCGAGCCGGACCGTTTCGTGCATTCGCTGCACGGCTATTTCATGCGGCCGGGCGATATCAAGGTGCCGATCGTCTACGAGGTCGACCGCATCCGCGACGGCGGCTCCTTCACCACGCGACGCGTGCTGGCGATCCAGCACGGACAGGCGATTTTTTCGCTGGAAGCCTCGTTCCAGGTCGATGAAAAGGGGCTCGAGCATCAATTCGCGCTGCCTGACGACGTGCCGCCTCCGGAGGGCCTGCAGACCCAGCGGCAGCTGCTCGAAAAGGCTGAACGTGTGCCGGAGGCGGTGCGCCGTTTCTGGGCGCGTGAGCGGCCGCTGGAGCTCAGGCCGGTCAATCTCCAGCACTATGAGAGTCGCGACAAGCTGCCGCCCCGGCAGAATGTCTGGATCCGTCTTGCCGGGCCGGTTCCCGACGACCGCGCGCTGCAATCGGTGCTGCTCGCCTATCTCTCCGACATGACGCTGCTCGACACCTCGACCTTCGCGCATGGGCGCGGCCTGTTCGATCCCGATATCCAGGCGGCGAGCCTCGACCATACCATGTGGTTCCACCGGCCGCATTCGCTCGACGGCTGGCTGCTCTATGCGCAGGACAGCCCTTCGAGTTCGGGATCGCGCGGCTTCAGCCGTGGCACGCTCTATGCCCGCGACGGCACGCTGATCGCCTCGATGGCCCAGGAAGGCCTGATCCGGCTCAAGCGTTGAGCATTGCGAGTCTTGTTTGAGCAGGATGGCTGGACAAACGAAAACCGTTTGTCCGAGAAAACCGGGCTCCTCCCTTTCGCGCCATGCTCAAAGCCGGCAAAATAGGCAAAATGGAAAAATTGCACAAATTTTGAGCATGTGGCGCGCCGCAGGGACCGACGCCTGCTGACCTCGGCCACCCCATTCCCTTTGTTTACAACAAGTTAACACGCTGCTTCGGCACTTGGCACGGAGCTTGAATCCTTGGGAGCACTCTCCGGCTCCTTGGGATCGGTGAAGTCGTGCAAACGCGGGGGACCGCAACAGCAAAGGGTGAAACCTTATGAAAATCGTGATGGCAATCATCAAGCCGTTCAAGCTGGACGAGGTACGCGAAGCGCTTACCGCCGTCGGCATCCAGGGCCTGACCGTCACCGAAGTCAAAGGCTACGGGCGTCAGAAGGGGCATACGGAAATCTATCGCGGAGCGGAATACGCGGTCAGTTTCCTGCCGAAGATCAAGATCGAGGTCGCGGTCAGTGCCGACACGGTCGACAAGGCCGTCGAAGCCATCACCGCCGCGGCCAAGACCGGCCAGATTGGCGACGGCAAGATCTTCGTTTTCGGCATCGACCAGGCGGTGCGTATCCGCACCGGCGAAACAGACACCGACGCGCTCTAAGCGGCGAACACGTATTCCAATGGAGAGTTCAATGAATATTTCTTCCACCTTGAAGACGACGGGACGGGCGGCCCTTCTGGGCTCGCTTGCTCTCGCAGCATTGGGCAGCGTCGCCGCCTTCGCGCAGGAAGCCGCTCCGGCCGCTGCCGCCGCCGCACCGGCCGCCGCCCCCACACCGGTGCTCGATACCGGCAATACCGCCTGGATGCTGACCTCGACGGCGCTGGTGCTGATGATGACCATCCCGGGCCTGGCGCTGTTCTACGGCGGCATGGTGCGCAAGAAGAACGTGCTCGCCACCATCATGCAGAGCTTTGCCATCACCTGCCTGGTGACGATCCTGTGGTTCATGTTCGGCTATTCGCTGGCCTTCTCCGACGGCGGCGGCATGAATGCCTATCTCGGCGGCTTCTCGAAATTCTTTCATCACGGCATCACCACCTCGACGCTGTGGGCGCCGGGAGTCGCGAACATTCCTGAATTCGTCTTCTCGATGTTCCAGATGACCTTCGCCATCATCACGCCCGCCCTCATCGCCGGTGCCTTCGCCGAGCGCATGAAATTTTCGGCGCTGCTGATCTTCATGGCGCTGTGGCTGCTGGTAGTCTATGCGCCGATCGCGCATTGGGTCTGGGGCGGCGGCTTCCTTGGCGCGGCCGGCGTGCTCGACTTCGCCGGCGGCACGGTCGTCCACATCAATGCCGGTGTCGCCGGTCTCGTCTGCGCCCTGGTTCTGGGCAAGCGCGAAGGCTATGGCACCACCAACATGGCGCCGCATAACCTGGTCTATTCGGTGATCGGCGCTTCGCTGCTGTGGGTCGGCTGGTTCGGCTTCAACGCCGGTTCGGAACTGGCGGCCGACGGTCTTGCCGGTGCCGCCATGCTCAACACCCAGGTCGCCACCGCCGCGGCGGCCCTTGCCTGGATGTTTGCCGAATGGATCGTCGCCAAGAAGCCTTCGGTGCTCGGCATCATCTCGGGTGCCGTCGCCGGCCTGGTCGCGGTGACGCCGGCTTCCGGCTTCGTCAACCCAACCGGCGCCTTCATCGTCGGCATCGTTGCCGGCGTGGTCTGCTACATCTCGGCGGTCAAGGTGAAGCACATGTTCGGCTATGACGACTCGCTCGATGCCTTCGGCGTCCATGGCGTCGGCGGTGTGGTTGGTGCGTTGCTGACCGGCCTGCTCGCCGATCCGGCGATCAACAGCCTGTCGTCGGGTGCGTCCGTCGGCAAGCAGCTCTACGGCATCGTCTTCACCATCCTGTGGACGGCAATCGCCACCTTCGTGATCCTCTACATCGTCAAGGCGCTGGTCGGCCTGCGTCCGACGACCCAGGAAGAGGTCGAAGGCCTCGACATCTCCCAGCATGGCGAAGTGGTGCCGTAAGGCCAGCCTCGCCAAGGGGCCGGCGGATCCTCCTCCCGCCGGCCCCATATTTCACGCAACTTCCACCTGAAGACCACGGTTCGGTTTTCACCGGAGTTGCTCCAGAGATCCCGTCGTGACGTTCTCGAAAGAGGCTCACGCATTGAGGCCCGAAGCAATTCGGGCCTCTTTTTTTGGAAAATCGTACGCTTCGAAAAGATGAAGGAGGAATCGTTTTTCGGAATGATCACGTTCGCGTGATCGGCCAAAGGGAAGAAACATAGGGCTTCCCGGCTCCGTACTGGGGTTAGCGAGCGCCGTTCCGACGCTCGCTACCAACAGGGAAGGAACCAACTGATGAACATTAAGAACATCTTCCTGGGAGCGCTGGCTCTGTCGATGCTCAGCGGTGTTGCACTTGCTGGCGCGCTCGACGAGCCTGACAACATGGCGCCGTTCTTCACCGATTCCGGCATGAAGACCATGAAGTCGGAAGCGGACTTCAAGGCAGCCTGGGCCTCGACGGCCAAGGACAAGCAGGACACGATGATGAAGGAGTGCCAGGACGCGGCGATGAGCAAGCCTCATGCCGAATTCTGCGCCAACCTGATGATGTACGCCGGTCACAAATGATCGCGCGGGATCGGGTCCGGAAGGCCCCGATCGCTTCGATGTTTCAAGACAAGAATGGCGGGCTTCGCGGCCCGCCATTCCTGTCCGCGGGGCGGCATCGGTAAAAAGCCATGGTTAATGCGGCCTTAACCTTCCCACGGCTAGTCTGACCTCCGAATCTGCCGGAGTGCGTCATGCGCTCTGGCCAGGCAATCTGACGGGGAAGAGCATGCGTTCAGGGGCTTCAGCACCGCTCGCGCTGGCCGATACGGGGCACGGCATCCAGGCTTTCGCGCGGCGCCAGGTCGGCCGGCTGGTCGGTGCCGGCATGTTCCTGGCGGTGGCCTTCGGGATTGCCAGCCTCGCCACCTGGAACGTTGCCGATCCAAGCTTCTCGCACGCCACCAACAACACCGTCACCAACGCCATGGGCTATGCCGGCGCGGTGTTCTCCGACCTTGCCATGCAGTTCTTCGGCCTTGCCGCGGTTGCCGCGCTGGTCCCGGCTGTGATCTGGGGGTACCTCCTGTTTTTGGCGCGCGGTGTCGACAGGCTGCCCAAGCGCGGGCTGTTCTGGTTCGGCTTCGCGCTGCTTGCCGCCGCCATCGCCGGCTGCATCGTTCCACCCAAGACCTGGCCGCTGCCCACCGGCCTCGGCGGCGTGTTCGGCGACATGGTGCTCAAGATTCCCGGCATCCTCATCGGCGGCTATCCGACCGGACTGATCGCCAGCGTGCTCGCCGTTCTGCTGGCGGCGCCCGCGCTCTGGCTGTTCGCCTATGGCTCGGCGCTGATCGGGCGCAAGAACGGCTTCGCCGTGATGGAAGAACCGGCCGCGGACCCGCGCGAGGACGATCTTCTGTTCGACAATGACGAGGATGAAGGCGACGAGGGCATATTGGCACTCGGCGCCATCACGCATTGGTGGCTTTCGTTGCGTGCCTGGATGCATCGCCGCGCGGTACGCCGCAGGCAGGAGCGGGAGGAGTATGAGCCGGAGATGGAGCAGCGCTCCACCGCATGGCGCCGCGCCGCCGAACGGGTCGAATCGGCCGAATTCGCGGAGCAGCGCATGAGCCCGGATGGTCGCGCCCGCGTCGAGCCGGAATTCTTCGCCGCCATGGTCAATGACCGCAGCGTCTCCGTCGATCCGGACGATGACGATGTCTTCGATGCCGGTTTCGACAATGGCGACGAGGATGTCGATCTCGACGACGAGCCGGTCAAGCGTCGCGCCACGCCGAACGCCAAGGTGCAGAACTTCCGCTCCGATGCGGCGACCCGTGTCGCGGCGCCGGCGGCGCGCCCCGTGCCCGGCGCGCGCGTCCAGCGTGAGGCGCAGACCTCGCTGATCGGCTCGGACACGTTCGAGATGCCGTCGCTGCATTTCCTGTCCGAACCGAAGAACGTGGCGAAGGACCCGAGCCTGTCGAAGGACGCGCTGGAGCAGAACGCGCGCCTGCTCGAAGGCGTGCTGGAGGATTTCGGCGTCAAGGGCGAGATCATCGCCGTACGCCCCGGTCCGGTGGTCACCCTCTATGAGCTGGAACCGGCGCCCGGCATCAAGTCGTCTCGCGTCATCGGCCTTTCCGACGACATCGCCCGCTCGATGAGCGCGATCGCCTGCCGTGTCGCCGTGGTGCCCGGCCGCAACGCCATCGGCATCGAATTGCCGAATGCCAAGCGCGAGACGGTGTATCTGCGCGAGATCATGGCCAGCCGCGACTTCGAGACGACCAAGGCCAAGCTGGCGCTGGCGCTGGGCAAGACCATCAATGGCGAGGCCGTCATCGTCGACATCGCCAAGATGCCGCACGTGCTGGTCGCCGGCACCACCGGCTCGGGCAAGTCGGTCGCCATCAATACCATGATCCTGTCGCTGCTCTACCGACTGACGCCGCAGGAATGCCGGCTGATCATGATCGATCCGAAGATGCTCGAACTTTCCGTCTATGACGGCATCCCGCATCTTTTGACGCCCGTCGTCACCGATCCGAAAAAAGCGGTGGTGGCGCTGAAATGGACCGTGCGGGAGATGGAGGACCGCTACCGCAAGATGTCCAAGGTCGGCGTGCGCAACATCGACGGTTTCAACGCCCGCGTTCAGCAGGCCGAGAAAAAAGGCGAAAAGATATCGCGCACGGTGCAGACCGGTTTCGATCGCCAGACCGGCGAGGCGATCTACGAGACCGAGAATCTCGACCTCGAGCCGATGCCCTACATCGTCGTCATAATCGACGAAATGGCGGACTTGATGATGGTCGCCGGCAAGGACATCGAAGGCGCCGTGCAGCGCCTGGCACAGATGGCGCGTGCCGCCGGCATCCATGTCATCATGGCGACGCAACGTCCGTCGGTCGACGTCATCACCGGCACCATCAAGGCCAACTTCCCGACCCGCATCTCCTTCCAGGTGACGTCGAAGATCGATAGCCGCACCATTCTGGGCGAGCAGGGCGCCGAGCAGCTGCTCGGCATGGGCGACATGCTCTACATGGCCGGTGGCGGCCGCATCCAGCGCGTGCACGGTCCTTTCGTCTCCGATGACGAGGTGGAGAAGATCGTCGGGCACCTGAAGCTGCAGGGCGTGCCCGAATATCTCGACGCCATCACCGAGGATGACGACGAGGACGACGACGAGCCGTCAGGGAAGGGCGGTTCCGGCGGTGGTGGTGGCGGCAATTTCGAGGATTCCGACGACCCCTACGACCAGGCGGTCGCCGTGGTGCTGCGCGACGGCAAGGCATCGACCAGCTACATCCAGCGCCGTCTCGGCATCGGCTACAACCGCGCCGCCTCGATCATCGAGAAGATGGAAAAGGAAGGCATTGTCGGCCCGGCCAACCATGCGGGAAAACGCGAAATCCTGGTGCCGACCGAAGAGGACAAGTTCTGACGGGAAGCCGGCCGCAACCTTGAACCTTGCGGCGCGTTGAAGCGAGGATGCGCCGCCAAACTTCAGCCCAACTGGGGGTTCAGGACAGCGACAGATACAGAATCATCAAGCGAGTGACCGACATGAAGAACGATCTTTCCGCACTCAGCGATTTTGCCCCGACCCGTCGTCAGCTGCTCGGCCTCGGCCTTGCCTTTGCGGGTGCCGCCGCCATCAATGTGGTGCCCGGGTTCCAGTTGCTGGCCTCGGCGCAGGCGGCCGTGCCCACGGCCGCGCAGAAAATCGCCGACCATTTTTCCGCGGTCAAATCGATGAGCGGCGAATTCGTCCAGTTCGGCCCCAAGGGCGAGCAGACCGGTGGCAAGTTCTTCCTGGAACGGCCGGGCAAGATCCGCTTCAACTATGACGGAGCGTCGAATTTCCGGGTGATTTCCGACGGCAAGTCCGTGGTCATCCTCAACAAGAAGCTGAACACGTCGGATCTCTATCCGCTGTCCAAGACGCCGCTGAAGCTGCTGCTCGACGACCGCATCGACCTCTCCGGTGATCGCGTCAAGAGCGTCAAGGAAGAGGACGACCTCACCACCATCAAGCTCGCCGACAAGTCGGTGTTCGGCAATGCGATGATCACCATGATGTTCGATCCGAAGACCTACGATCTGCGCCAGTGGACGATCACCGACGCGCAAGGCAAGGACACTACGGTGATGATCTTCAATACCAAGGAAGGCGTCAACTTCGCCGCCGACACTTTTGCCATCGACTACACGGCCAACCGCGAGCTGAACACCAAGACCCGCTGATCGCCAACTCGGCAGGCCCCTGCTTTCGTCATCCCAGGGTCTCCGCGACGGCGCTGCGCGCCTGCTTCGCCCAGGGCTGACGAAGTTGGGGCGGCCTTTGACCGATCTCAAAAGGTTCGCAACACGCTTCGGCTTGTCTTTGTGGCGCCCGGCTGGCAGTTTCCGGACTGACTCCCTCAAAAGGCGTCTTCTCCGCCAGGATTCATCGGTCCTGGCTGGAAGTACGCTGTCCCGGATTGCCAATGCCCTTTTCCATCGCCACCTGGAACATCAACTCCGTGCGCCTGCGCATGCCGATCGTCGAACGCCTGCTCGATGAGTACGCCCCCGATGTGTTGTGCCTGCAAGAGACCAAGGTTCCAGACGAACTGTTCCCGGAAAAGGCATTCCGCAAGCTCGGCTACGGGCACATCGCCTTCCATGGCCAGAAGGGCTATCACGGCGTCGCCACCGTGGCGCGGCGCCCGATCGAGGTGGTCGAAAAACGCCGTTTCTGCGAGATCGAGGACAGCCGGCATTTGTCGGTGACGGTGCGCGCCGGCGGCAAGACGATCCTGTTGCACAATTTCTACGTTCCGGCGGGCGGCGACGAGCCGGATCCCGAAATTAACAAGAAATTCAGGCACAAGCTGGATTTCGTCGCCGAGATGAACGCCATCCGCGCCGAGCACAACGAGGTGTCCGCTTCGGTGCTGGTCGGCGACCTCAACATCGCCCCGCTCGAGCACGACGTCTGGTCGCACAAGCAATTGCTCAATGTGGTCAGCCATACGCCGGTCGAGACCGAAAACTTCGAGGCGATGCGGCTCGCCGGCAACTGGGTCGACCTGATGCGGCTCAACGTGCCATCCGACCAGAAGCTCTACACCTGGTGGAGTTATCGCGCGCAGGACTGGGAAGCGTCGAACCGGGGCCGGCGGCTCGACCATGTCTGGTCGTCGCCCAACCTTGTGCCCGATTTCGCCGGTTACGAAATCCTGAGGGCGGCACGCGGCTGGGACCGCCCCTCGGACCATGTGCCCGTCATTGCGCGGTTCGATCTGGACTAGGTGTGCCGAAGCTCCTGCCAATTCGTGGAGGGCGGCTCCAGCCGATGTCGAAGGGTAGTTCCTGGCTGCGACCGACGATTGCCGGCATTTCACCCTGAAAACCGTGACGCCAGTTCCTCGATACGGCGGATCATGGCCTGGAATTCCTCGGAGATGCGCTGGTGCAGTTTCACCGCGACTTCGGGATATTCCTCCAGGATGCGGCGGAACATCTTGCGGCTGAGGCGGATCACCTCCGAGTCGATTTCGGCCGACGCGCTGGTCAGCCGGTTGGTGTCGGCGATCAATGCCAGTTCGCTGAGCATCGTGCCGGGGCCGGCCTCGCCGATCGGGATGCGTTGGCCATTCTGCTCGCGATAGAGCACGATGCGCCCGCTGACCACGATATAGGCCGAATCGGCCTCGTCATCCTCGCGGTAGAGCTTGTGGTCGGCCCGCACTACGGTGGTCTCGGCGCCGAAGGCGAGCAGGCGCAGTTGTTCCTGCGTGAAACCCTCGAAGAGCCTCACGGCGGACAGGATGCGGATGTCGTCATCCAACGCCATCTCTAGCTGCGTCCCCGAACGGTCAGTCCAATCCTCCTTCACGAGCCGATCCCGAATACCCTCCAACAGGATCGCACCCGAAAGCGGTCCCGCCCAGACCGCTCTATTCCTTTAGTTTTTCGCAATTCCGGACGGAAAACCGCCCACACTTTTCCTGGAATTGCTCATTGGATAATGAAATGTTTAAGGAACCAGCTTGTAGCCGCCGCTTTCTGTCACAAGAATTTCCGCATTGGAAGGATCGCGCTCGATCTTCTGGCGCAGACGATAGACATGGGTTTCCAGCGTGTGCGTGGTGACGCCGGAATTGTAGCCCCAGACCTCCTCGAGCAGCACGTCGCGCGTCACCACCTTCTGGTCGGCACGATAGAGATATTTGATGATCGAGGCTTCCTTCTCCGTCAGCCGCACCTTGCCGCCACGTGGGTCGATGAGCAGCTTCTGGCTGGGCTTGAAGGTGTAGGGGCCGACCGAGAAGGTGGCGTCCTCGCTCTGCTCGTGCTGGCGCAACTGGGCGCGGATGCGCGCCAGCAGCACCGCGAAGCGGAAAGGCTTCGTCACATAGTCGTTGGCGCCGGCCTCGAGACCCAGAATCGTGTCCGAATCGGTGTCGTGGCCGGTCAGCATGATGATGGGCGCCTTGTAGCCGCCCTTGCGCAGGATCTTGACGGCCTCGCGGCCATCCATGTCGGGCAGGCCGACATCCATGATAAGCAGGTCGATGAGGCCGCCGCGTGCCGCCGCGACGCCTTTTGCCGCAGTCGCTTCCTGCAGCACGTCGAATTCCTCGTAGAGGGCGAGTTGCTCGACCAGCGTGCCGCGCAGGTCGTCATCGTCGTCGACGATCAGGATGGTGCGTGAAGTCATGGATCAATCCGTTGTTTTGAAAATGAAATTCAGTTGACCGCTGCGTATTTATGCGGAAGCTGGCCGACACAATAGCCGATCACAGTGATTTGTTCCGTGGCACGATCATACAAGAAAAAACGCGATCGCAATGCAGCCGCCTCAATTTTGGTAAAACGGCTGCGCGTGCTGACCGTGCGGGCAAGGCCCGGCCATCCCAGCCAGGGCCTGCTGCAGGCCGGCAATGCGGTGTTTGCCTGTGCGCTGGGGCATGGCGGCATTTCGGCCGACAAGCGCGAGGGCGACGGCGCCACGCCGCTCGGCTCGATGCGGATCCTGTCGGGTTATTTCCGGGGAGATCAGTTTGCCGGTGGCCGCCGGACGCGTCTGGCGATGACGCCGATCGGGCCCGATCTCGGCTGGTGCGAAGTGCCTGACGACCGCAACTACAACCGTCCGGTCAGGATTCCCTACCGCGCCAGCCACGAACGCATGCGGCGCGACGACGATCTCTATGACGCCTGCCTGGTGCTCGACTGGAACATCGCGCCACGCCGCAGGGGGCGCGGCAGCGCCATCTTCTTCCACCTGGCGCGTCCCGGTTTCACGCCGACGCTAGGCTGCGTCGCGGTGAGCGCACGCACGATGGCGCGGCTGCTGCCGCTGCTGTCGGCCCGGACGGTGGTGAGGGTGGTGAGGTAGGAAAGGGCAGTAGGGCAGTAGGGCAGTAGGGCAGTAGGGCGTGACTTCCGATGCTGCCTTGGCTTTCCCCTACTGCCGTACTGCCTTACTGCCTTACTCCCCCATTCACCTCCGTCTCGGCTGCTGCCAGCCGATGTCGAGCAGGCCCAGCCGGCCGATCTCGCGGTCCATGGCGCGGGCGATGTCCGTGCGCCCGGCGCCGATGTCGCGCAACTGGCGATCGGAGAGGTCCTCGACGTTCTGGTGCGGAAGGTTGACCGCGACCCTGGCCTGACGCAGCCAGTCGCGGATCGCCGACAGCCGTGCCGACCGGGCGGTATAAGCGGGGTGAAGAGCGACGTGAGACATGGTGTGATCCGTTCTTCCGGACTTCAAATCCGGTTTGATGGTGTTTCAGTGCCCGCATCATGCCGGATTGAAATCTTGGAAGGAAACGAGTAGTTTTTTCTCAATCATCAAGTTTTATTTGAGGATTGAAGTGCTATGGAACGCTTTCCTCGGGTCGCGCGCTGATGGCAACCCTGCTGCCGGGAACGCGAGCGTTGAGGACGCTGGAGGCGGCTGCGCGTCACCTCAATTTCACCCGCGCCGCCGACGAGCTTGGGTTGACGCCGGCCGCGGTCAGCCACCAGATCAAGGAAATCGAGGATCAGCTCGGCATCGTGCTTTTCACGCGCACCAGCCGCACCATCCGTCTGACAGAGGCGGGCACGGTGCTGTTCGAGGCCGCGACCGACACGCTCGACCTGCTTGGTCGGGCGGTCATGCGGGCGCGCAAGATGGCACGCGGGACGGAGTTCCTGAAGGTCACGCTGGATGCCCAGTTCGCGGCGAAATGGCTGATGCGGCGCGTCGAGGATTTCCGCAAGCAAAGGCCGGGGATCGAGCTCAGGTTCGACATCGCCTACGGGCTGCGTGATTTCGACCTGGATGATGTCGATGTCGGCATCCGCTTCGGCGCCGGCAAGTATCCGGGGCTTTGCGCGCACCGCCTGTTCGACAACATCATCATTCCGGTGTGCAGCCCAGGCCTGCTGGCGTCCGGGCCACCATTGCGCGAACCGCGCGACCTCTTCCTCCACACGCTCGCCCATATCGAATGGGCGCGGCAGGGCGTGACATGGCCGAACTGGCGCATGTGGATGGCGGCGGCCGGTGTCGACGATTTCGACGACAGCCGCACCGTTGTCTTCGGCACCTCCACGGACGCGGTCCAGGCGGCGCTCGACGGCAACGCCGTCGCACTCGCCGATTTCGCCATGGTGGCGAACGACCTTTCCGAAGGCCGGCTGGTGCAGCCCTTCGCGCTCAGCATCAAGGTCGCACCCGAATACGCCTACTTCCTGGTCTATCCCCAGGCGATGGTCGACGACCCCCGCATCGTCGCTTTCCGTGAATGGATACTGGAGGAAGTGGCCAGGACGCGAACGATGGACAAGGCATAGATCATCACGGCCAAATTCAGCTCACGACCTGGCGTTGTGGCCGAAGATCATGCGGGTGTATTTCTTCCACTTCCATTTCAGGCTTTTGTACAAACGCGGGTATCTCTTCGCGGAAATGGAGGTTTGAAACGCTCCATTCTCGCTCCCCTGTTCGACAATCGGCCGTTCGAACCACAGCATTTCAATGCCAAGCTTCTCGTCCATCTGTTCGACCTGGTGGTCGATCGACGTGTATATCTTGTTCTGGGCGATCCAGGCGCAACGGGCCTCGGCGACCGGACGGGTGATGAGGTAGGAATCGGTGCATCTGGCATGCAGTGCCGGGTAGAGCCTTTGACCCCTTCGCAGTTCCCAGCTCGGCGTGTAGTAGTTGCTGCCATTGCCGAGATAGATGACGGCCTTGCGCTTGGGGCTGCCGAGCTCTGCCAGTCCCTGCCGGAACTTGGCGACGAAGTCGCGGGCGAGGAACACGTCGTCCTCGAACACCAGGCAATAAGGCTGGTCGGTCTCGAGGAAATCGCGCCAGATGCCGACATGCTTCAGCGCCAGCGAGACGGCCGGCGGGTGGGTAAAGGCGGGCGCGATCAATTCGTCGCGAATCTCCTGAGTGATATCCGGACGGTCCCAGTCCGTGTAAAAATAGACCGGCACACCGCGCCGCTCGAACTCGCGGACAATGTGGCGGCGCCGGTCGTCATAGCCCTGTTTGACGTGGCAGACCCGGGTGAACACCAGGTCGCGCGGGAAACCGGACTCGTCTGCCATCGTCAACCCACTCTCAGCTTGCCGCGGCGCCGAACCAGCCGATCACAGCACCGATGATCAACAGCACACCCAGCCAGTGGCCGCCATCGATGAGGGTCAGGTCCCAGCCGAAATTCTCGTAGCGATGGTTGACCGACAGCGTTGTGGCGACGAAACCCAGCCAGAGCACGAAGCCGAAGACAAGCCCGGCAAGCAGTGTCGGCTCACCGCCGGTCACCGCGCCGACGACCAGGGCCATGATATAGGCCATGACCAGTTCGGCGATGAAGCTGATGACGAAAGGCAGCGGCGATTTCTTCATCGTCGACGCATCGAGCCTGGCCGCCTTCAGCCACGGCTTGCTCAGGGCCATGTACCAGGCGGCGCCGAACAGCCAGGCCAAGATGGCGGCGGCGATCACCGCCAGCCAGTTCACCGCCGAAAAATCCATGAGCTTGCCCCTCCGATGCGGATTTTATGGAAACGCCTGTTCGGCGGTGGCGTCAAGCAAAGCGCCAGACGGTGGTGCGCTTGACCAGGGAATCCTCCAGTGCTCGCGTGACGGCGACCTCATGGACCGCAAGCGGTTCCAGCCCTGATCTTGGCAGGTACGACCGGCCGGGATCGCCGACGAGGATCTCGGCACCACGCGCCTTGAGCGTTGCGAACCATGGCATGAGGCGGTCGGCGAAGGATTTGTCGTAGAAAACGTCACCGGCGAGGATCACGTCCCAGCCCGCATCGGTGCCGATGCAGTCCGTGCCGAGGAAATCGATGCCGACGCCATTGGCCTCGCCGTTGAGGCGTATGGCGGTGGCGCAGAACGGATCGATGTCGGCGGCGGTCACTTCGGCGGCACCCGCCCTGGCGGCGGCGATCCCGACAAGGCCAGAACCCGAGGCGAAGTCGAGCACGCGCTTGCCCCGCACCGTGTCGGGATTGTCCAGGATATAGCGGGCGAGGCCCTGGCCGCCGGCCCAGGCAAAGGCCCAGAAGGGTGGCGGCAGGCCGATCTCGACCAGTTCGTCCTCGGTGCGCTGCCAAAGATCGTGCGCTTCATCGGCAAGATGAAGCAGAATCTCAGGCACGTGCGGCGGCGCCATCAGCGCCGTGTTGTCGAGGATGAATTGCCTGGCGCCGTGCGGGGTGAGTGCCGTCACGGAGCCGGCGTCAGGCCGCCCATGCGGCAGACTTCCTTCCATTCGGCCGGGGTGACCGGCTGCACGGAAAGCCGTCCAAGCCGCACCAGCGCCATCTCGGCAAGCTTCGGGTTGGCCTTGATCTCCGCCAGCGTCGGCGGGCTGGGCACATCCTTGAAAGCGCGGACGTCGACGCATTCCCAGCGCGGATCATCCGACGTGGTGTCGGGATGGGCGAGCGCGCAGACCTCGGCGATGCCGACCACGTTCAGCCCCTCGTTGGAATGGTAGAAGAAGCCGAGATCGCCGATCTGCATGGCCTTCATGTTGTTGCGGGCGGCGTAATTGCGTACGCCATCCCACTGCGTGCCGGCCTTGCCCTTGGCCTTAAGCATCTCGAAGGAGAACTTGAACGGCTCCGATTTGAACAGCCAGTAGTTCATTTCTTCTCCTCCTTGCGGTCCTGCTGCGAGCGACCGGGATTAACTAGCCGCCGGCTTGTTGAACGTCCAGTTCCATGGGCGGATTTCGACGCTTTCGAACAGTCCGGCCTTGGCATAGGGGTCGGCGGCCGACAGGGCTTGCGCTCCTGCCAGATCCGGCGCCTCGACGACCACGAGACTGCCATTGGGCTTGCCGTCGGCATCGAGGAACGGACCGGCAAAGGCCAGTTTCTTGTCGCCATTCAGCCCTTCGAGAAAGGCGACATGCTCGGGCCGCGTGTCGAGGCGCACCTGCAGGCTTCCCGGCTTGTCCTTGCAAATCAAAGCAAACAGCATGGTTTTTCTCCTGGTCTTGGGATTGAAGCTAGGGGGATCAATCGTTGGTTTCGGTCTTGAGCGGCCGGGTCATCAAGGCCGTCACAGCCTGGCGGATGGTGATGGTGCCGTCCAGTATGGCAGCGACGGCGGCGATGATCGGGGCGTCGATGCCGCGTTCGGCGGCGATGCGAGCGGCGATCGCCGCCGTCGGCACGCCTTCGGCCAGCGGCAGCCCGGAAAGCGCCTTGCCTTGCCCGAGAGCAAGCCCGTAGGCGAAATTGCGCGATTGCGCCGACGAGCAGGTCAAAAGCAGGTCGCCAAGGCCGGAAAGCCCCATCAGGGTCTCTGGCCGGGCGCCGAAGGCGGCGCCGATGCGGCGCAGTTCGACGAAGCCACGCGTCACCATCGCGGCCTGGGCGCTGGCGCCGAGCCCGGCGCCGGTGACCGCACCCGCGGCGATGGCAAAGACATTCTTGAGGGCGCCGCCGATCTCGACGCCAATCAGGTCATCGCTCGAATAGCAGCGCAGGTTCTCCGCGGAAAAGCGGGCAGCGAGGTCGGCCGCCAGGGCCTCGTCGCCGGCGGCCACCACCACCGCTGTCGGCAGGCCTCGGGCGACATCGGTGGCGAAGCTCGGGCCTGACAAGGCGGCGACGGGATTTCGCGGCAGGATCTCGGTGACAATCGCCGACAGCAAGGCGCCGGTGTCGCGCTCGATGCCCTTGGCGCAGAGAACGAGCGGGATGCCGTCCGCAATATGGTCCTTCGCGGCCGCCAGCGTCGCCCGCAAGGACTGCGCCGGGGTCACCGCCAACACGCAATCGGCACCGGCGAGCGCTGTCCTGATGTCCGATGTCGCTTCGATCCCGGGCGCAATCGCGATGCCGGGCAGGTAGCGCGGGTTCTGGCCCCGGCCGATCGCGGCCACGGTTTCCGGATCGCGCGCGAAGAGCCGCACCGCGTGTCCGGCGCGCAGCATGGCCAGCGCCAGTGCCGTGCCCCAGGCGCCGCCGCCGAGCACTGCGACACGCCAGCCGCTTTTGCCTGGATTGTTCTTGGCTTCACCCGTCACGCCTTGGCTCCGCGCCGGCCGGAGCCGACCATCGGCGCCGAGATGCTGTCCAGCGGCCAGCGCGAACGCGGCACGAAATCGAAGCCGTTCTCCTGCGCCATGCCTTCGCGCAGGCGTTCGATGCCGGCCCAGGCGATCATCGCCGCATTGTCGGTGCAAAGCTTCAGCGGCGGCGCGACGAAGGTGAAACCGGCCAGGGCGCAGAGCCGCTCCAGCGTCGCCTTGATGGTGCGGTTGGCGGCGACGCCGCCGGCGACGACCAGCGCCGGGGTTTTCGTCCCGGGAAATGTTTCGCTGAACCGTGCCAACGCGCGCGACACGCGGTCGGCGAGCGCATCGGCGACCGCCGCCTGGAACGAGGCGCAGATGTCGGCGACGTCCTGATCGCTCAGCGGCTCGATCGCCGTCGCGGCCTGGCGCACGGCGGTCTTCAGGCCGGAGAAGGAGAAATCGGGCTGCGCCGATCCTTTCATCGGCCTGGGAAAGGCAAAGCGCGTGGCGTCGCCGCTCTGTGCCGCCTTCTCGACATTCGGGCCGCCGGGATAGGGCAGGCCGAGCATCTTGGCGGTCTTGTCGAAAGCTTCGCCGAGCGCGTCATCGATGGTGGTGGCCCAGCGCTGGTAGTCGCCGACGCCGCGCACGGCCAGGATCTGCGTGTGGCCGCCGGAGACGAGCAGCAGCAAATAGGGAAACTCAAGCCCGTCGGTCAGCCGTGCCGTCAAGGCATGGCCTTCGAGATGGTTGATGGCGATCAACGGCTTGCCCGCCGCCGCGGCGATCGCCTTGGCCGTCATCAGCCCTACGATGAGGCCGCCAACCAGGCCGGGGCCGGCGGTGGCGGCGATGGCATCGATGTCGCCAAGGGCCGTGCCCGAATCGGCAAGGGCCGCCTCGACGATGCCGTCCAGCGCCTCGACATGGGCGCGCGCGGCAATCTCGGGCACGACGCCACCGAAGGCGGCATGCTCCTCGATCTGGGAAAGCACGACGTTGGACAGGATCTTCGGCGCGGCGTCGCCTTCGAGGGCCACGACACTGGCGGCTGTCTCGTCGCAACTCGTCTCAATGCCCAGAACACGGATCAATTCGTCGCTATCCCAAGAGATTGTTTATCGGGCCTTTCCCCGTTAGGAGAAAGCCCGAAAAGGCCTCGGTTATTCCAGCCGCATTTCCGCGACGCCATGTGGCTCCACTTGGCTGCAAAATGCTCTGGCCGGGGGTTATCACGGACCGCGCGCCATGCAAACAACCTTGAAAATCGGAACACGCGGCAGCCCGCTGGCGCTAGCCCAGGCGCATGAAACGCAGGCGCGGCTGATGGCCGCGCATAAAATGCCGGCGGAAGCCTTCGAGGTCGTCGTCATTTCGACGAGCGGCGACCGCATCCAGGACCGTCCCCTGTCGGAGGCCGGCGGCAAGGGCCTGTTCACCAAGGAGATCGAGGAAGCGCTGCTCGCCGGCGCGATCGACATCGCCGTGCATTCGTCCAAGGACATGCCGACGCAATTGCCCGACGGCCTTGAGCTCTCCGCCTTCCTGCCGCGCGAGGATGCGCGCGACGCCTTTGTCGGCAAGGCGGTGAAGACAATCGCCGAACTGCCGCGCGGGGCCAAGGTGGGCTCTTCGTCGCTGAGGCGGCAGGCGCTGATCCGCCGCATGCGGCCGGATCTCGATGTGGTGATGTTTCGCGGCAATGTGCAGACGCGGCTGCGTAAGCTGGACGAAGGCGTCGCGGCCGGAACCATCCTCGCCTATGCCGGGCTGAAGCGGCTGGGGCTCGAACATGTCGCCACCGATTTGATGCCGCTCGAGATCTTCCCGCCGGCGCCCGGCCAAGGCGCGATCGGCATCGAGACGCGCATCGGCGATCGCGCTGCCGAGAGGATGCTGGTGGCGATCCACGATGTGCCGACCGGACAGGCACTGGCCTGCGAGCGCGCTTTCCTGGCGGCGCTCGACGGTTCCTGCCGCACGCCGATCGCCGGCTATGCGGCGATCGATGCTGGAAAACTCACCTTCGCCGGCCTGATCATCTCGCCCGACGGCACGCAGTCGCACACGGTCGAACTGCAAGGGGCAGCACAGGATGCCGCCCGCATCGGCGATGAGGCCGCGCGGACGGTGCGGGCCAAGGCCGGCGAAAAGTTCTTCGACGGCTGGGTCTGAACATGCTTCGCGTCCTGGTGACCAGACCGGAACCGGGCGCCTCGCGCACGGCCCGGCGGCTTCAGGACACAGGCTTTCAGCCGGTTCTCCTGCCCCTGACTGAAACGGCGACTTTGCCTGTCGATGCCGGGCTGATTCCAGATGACGCTGTCGCCGTTGCCGTCACCAGCGCCAATGCCTTGCGTCATGCCCCGAAGGACGTGATCGCGGCGCTTGCCGCCCTGCCTTGCCACGCCGTGGGCGCCAGGACCGCCGAGGCGGCGCGCAAGATGGGATTCTCGTCGGTCGTTGAAGGCGCCGGCGATGCCGAGGCGCTTGCCGATAGCCTTGCGGCCGCGTTTCCCGGCAAGGCAATCGTTTATCCCTGCGGCCGCGTGCGGTTTCCGGTGTTCGAGCAGAGGCTCGAAGCGGCTGGAGTCCTGGTCCACGCCCTGGAGACATATGACACGCTTCCGGCGCGGCATTCGGATGATACCATCCTTGCGCTTCTGTCCGGCCGACCGGTCGATGCGGTGCTGCTCTATTCGGCCAAGGCGGCCGCCGCGATGCGGGGCCTGGCCACACGGCCTGCCTTGCAAGGGGTCTTTGAAAAGACACGCTTTTTCGCTCTTTCCGCGCGCATCGCCGCTGCCTTCGACGACAGTGGCGGCAAGGCAATCCGCGTCGCCGAAGAGCCCGATGAGGAAGCCCTGCTGGCACTTTTGCCGCCGCCCCGCTGACCCGCGTCATCACACCGCCCCTTTTCACCGCTTGGTGATGTGCTAGACCCTTTGTGAACCATCACGCGCCGCCAGGCGTTGAGACGAAGCGAATTTTGCGGAGCCAGGCATGGTCAAGACGCCGAAGATGCGACACTCGAAAAGCCGCCGCGAGCCGGTGACCATCGATCTCGAACCCGGCGCCGTCTCCCGTATCGTCGACGAGGATGCCACGAAGCCGTCAGCGACAAGCGAAGAAGCTCAGGCCGCGGAAGGGGCTCAAGCAGAGATTCCCGAAGAGCCGGTGCATGCCGACCAGACCGACCTTGAACCCTGGGAACACGCCGATGCCGCCGGGCAGGCCGGGACAGAGCCGCCCGTGGAAGCCAAAGCCACTGGGCCGGAGCTGCCCTATCCCGGTTCGGATGCGCCATCCAACGGCGCCAAGGCCTCGGACTACAATTTCGAGGACGCGTCGGCAAAGCGCGCCGACGACAGCAAGGCAAGAACCGAGACGCGGGGCGAAAAAATGGCGCCGACTCCTCCTCCGGCAAAGCGTAGCGGCGTCAACGGTATTGCCGCCGGCCTTATCGGCGGCGTCATCGCGCTGGTCGGCGCCGGCGGCTTGCAGTTTGCAGGCCTGCTCGGCGCGCCCGGTTCCGGCGCCAGTGTTTCGCTGGATGGCGTCAATGGCGAGATCGCCTCGCTGAAGAGCGAAATCGCCGGCCTGAAGGAAACCGGTGGCAACAATGACGCGGCGGCCAAGATGGTTGGGCTTTCCTCGGGTCTGGAGCAGGTAAAGGCCGATGTCGCGGCGCTGAAATCGGCAGTGGAACAGGGTGGCGCAGGCGACAGTGCCGGGCTTGCCGCGCTTGGCGACAAGGTCAAGCAGATCGAAACCGCGCTCGCCGCTCTCGGCAAGGCCGGCAGCGCCGCACCGGTCGATCTCGGCCCGCTCAACGAAAAACTGGCCGGTCTCGACGCGCTGGTGAAATCGTCCGGCGAGGCGGCGAAGGCTCAAGACGGCCGGCTGACCGCGCTGGAGCAGTCGGTGTCGCAGCTTTCCGGCAAGGTCGAGGCGGCGGCGGGACAGCCCAAGATCGCGCTCGCCATTGCCGCGTCGGCCTTGAAGTCGGCGCTCGAACGCGGCGCGCCGTTCTCGGCGGAACTCGATACGCTGGCCGCGATCTCTCCCAACGCGCCTGAACTCGCGGCCTTGCGGCCCTATGCCGAGAAGGGCGTTCCGACCCGCACCGAAATCGCCTCGCAGATGGATGCCGCCGCCAATGCCATGGTCGCCGCCGCCACGCCCGTCGACCAGAATGCCGGCTTCCTGCAGAACCTGATGTCGAGCGCCGAATCGCTGGTCAAGGTCCGGCCGATCGGCGCTGTCGAGGGTGTGGGTGCACCCGAAACCGTGGCGCGCATGGAAGTGGCGGTAACCCAGGGCGACTATGCCAAGGCGCTCAGCGAGTATAATTCGCTGCCTGAGGCCGCGAAGGCCGCCGGCGCCGACTTTGCCGGCAAACTGAAGGCGCGCATCGAGGTCGAAACCCAGGTCGACGCCCTGATCTCCGGCGCGATGAAGGCATGAGGGCAAAACGATGATCCGCCTGCTCGTCTTCCTCATCGTCGTCTTCGCGCTCGGGCTGGGCTTTGCCTGGCTGGCCGACCGGCCGGGCGACATGGTCGTCACCTTCAACGGCTACCAGTACCAGGTCAGCCTGATGGTGGCGGCGGTGGCAATCGTCGCCGTCGTCGCCGCGGTGATGATCCTGTGGTGGCTGGTCAGGTCGCTTTGGAACAGCCCCTACACAATTTCGCGCTATTTCCGCGTGCGTCGCCGCGACCGCGGCTACCAGGCGCTGTCGACCGGCATGATCGCCGCCGGCGCCGGCGATGGCGCGCTGGCCCGCAAGAAGACCAAGGAAGCGGCCAAACTGATCCGTTCCGACCAGGAGCCGCTGATCCATCTGCTTGAGGCGCAGGCGTCGCTGCTCGAAGGCGACCATGAAGGCGCGCGGCAGAAATTCGAGAGCATGCTCGACGATCCCGAAATGCGGCTGCTCGGCCTGCGCGGGCTTTATCTCGAAGCCGAACGGCTGGGCGACCGCAATGCAGCCCGGCACTATGCAGGCCGTGCCGCCGCCGTCGCGCCGCAACTGGCCTGGGCGGCCGAATCGACGCTCGAGGAGTTGACGGCGCGCGGTGACTGGGACGGTGCCTTGAAACTGGTCGACGCGCAGAAGTCGACGCGGCAGATCGAACGCGACGCCGCCAGCCGCCATCGCGCCGTGCTGTTGACCGCCAAGGCGCAATCGCTCGCCGAGAGCGATCCCGCCGCCGCCAGGACAGCGGCGCTGGAGGCGAACAAGCTCAGGCCGGATTTCGCGCCGGCCGCCGTTGCCGCCGCGGCAGCGCTCTTCAAGCAGAACGATGTGCGAAAAGGCTCCAAGATCCTGGAGACGGCGTGGAGGGCCGAGCCGCATCCCGAGATCGCAGAGCTCTACACCCATGCTCGTCCGGGTGACGCCGTGCTCGACCGCCTCAACAGGGCCAAGAAGCTGCAGGAAATGAAGAAGAACCACGCCGAATCCTCGATGACGGTGGCGCGTGCGGCGCTCGACGCGCAGGATTTCTCGACCGCCCGCAGCGAAGCCGAGGCCGCGATCCGCATGGACCGCCGCGAGGGCGCTTATCTGCTTCTGGCCGATATCGAGGAGGCCGAGACCGGCGACCAGGGCAAGGTTCGGCAATTGCTTTCCAAGGCTTTGCGGGCACCGCGTGACCCGGCCTGGGTGGCCGACGGCGTCGTGTCGGAACGCTGGGCGCCGGTGTCGCCGATCACCGGACGGCTTGACGCCTTCGAGTGGCGCGCGCCGATGGAGCGGCTTGGCCAATTGATCGACAGCCGCGACGATGCGCCTGACGCCGCCGTGCCGGTCATCGAAGCGCTGGCGAAGCCGGCCAGTGAAAAGCCGATCGACGTGATCGATCATGCCGCCCCGGCTGACGAGGCGAGGGGCAAGGAAACCGAAAGCCGGGAAGACGACGTTACGCCGGTCACGGCGGCGGCGTTCGCGGCGGTGCCGGCCGATGCCGAGGCCGTGGAGCCGGCGGAAGAACTGACGCGCCTGCCGGACGATCCCGGCGTCGATCCGGACGACGAGGCGGAGAAGGCGCCGCGCCGGTTCCGGCTGTTTTGATTTTGGCCTTCGGGTGATTGACTTGGCCCTTGGGCCGTTTGGGAATGGATTGATGTTCGAACGCGTTCTGTCGTTTCTCAGGGACCTGCCGGCCGGCGCCGGCGCGCATGCCAGCACGGACGATCCTCGTGTCGCCGCCTCGGCGCTGCTCTACCATGTGATGAACGCCGACGGCGTGCGCCAGGACGTCGAATGGGAGCGGTTCAAGGCGGTGCTGGCGGAGAGCTATTCGATCAGCGGCGCCGAACTCGAAGCACTCGCCGCCGCCGGCGAACGCGCCGACAACGAGGCGATCGACCTCTATGCCTTCACCAGCGTGCTCAAGCGCCATCTCGACGCCGAGGGGCGCAAGGCGTTCATCGGCCTGATGTGGGAGATCGTCTATGCCGATGGCGAGTTGCATGAACTCGAGGACAATACGGTCTGGCGTGTCGCCGAGCTGATCGGCGTCGAGCGCCATGACCGGGTCGAGGCGCGCCGCAAGGCGGCGGCGCATGTGCCGGGCGCGCGTGGAACCTCCAGCGACGAATAGACGGGATCTCGCCTGCAGATGCCGCACGGAACGCCTTCGAAGCCAAAAATCCTGATCGTCCTGCATCAGGAGAATTCAAGCCCCGGACGCGTCGGCCACATGCTTATCGAAGAGGGTTTCGAGCTCGACATCCGCCGGCCGCCGCTGGGCGACGCCTTGCCGGAAACGCTGGATGGCCACGCCGGCACGGTGGTGTTCGGCGGGCCGATGAGCGCCAATGACGAGGACGAATTCGTTCGCCGCGAGACCAACTGGTTGGAGATTCCGCTCAAGGAGAACCGGCCATGCCTCGGCATCTGCCTCGGCGCGCAGATGCTGGTCAACCATCTCGGCGGCAAGGTCGAGGGGCATGGCGAAGGGCTGGTCGAGATCGGCTGGTATCCGCTCAAGGCGACCGAGGCCGGCAAGAAGCTGATGCACTGGCCCGACATGGTCTACCAGTTCCACCGCGAGGGCTTTTCGCTGCCGAGGGACGCGACGCTGCTGGCGACGGCCGATACCTACCCCAACCAGGCCTTCCGCTACGGCGACAATGCCTGGGGCATCCAGTTCCATGGCGAACTGACAAGGGTGATGATGCAGCGCTGGGTGGTGCGCGGCGCGCATCGCTTCGAGTTGCCGGGCGCGCAGCCCGGCCGCGACCATCTCGGCGGCCGGCTGATCTGGGACATGCACCTGAAGCGCTGGCTGGACGAGTTTTTGCGGATGGTTTTTGGCGAGGTGGCGGTGCGATAGCTTTCTCTAAGGTTCGAGCACCGGCCGCATGAAGCTGCGCTCATAGCTGAGAATGCTGCGATTGCGTTTTTCCGTTTCGAACACTTCCTGGCATTCCGGATCGGCAGCCATCCGCTTGCGATAGTCCTCGTAGTCGGCGAGGCTCGGAAAGCTGAACATGGCATAGGCGATATTGTTGGCTCCCTCGCTCGGAAGGAAATAGCCGTGATGGTTTCCGCCGAGGCGATTGACCAGACCGATCCAGCGACGGCCATAGTCTTCAAACTCGGCAAGCTTGTAGGGATCGATGACATATTTCAGGTGACAGGTAATCATGGCAGGTCCTGTGACAGGGTGATGTATCTTGCCGGCCGTCAGTTGCGCCCGTTCAAATGCCGCACCTTACGCAATTGCGGGAACAGATACGCCCACAGGCCGGCAACCGCGATGGCGCCGACGCCGCCGATCACGACCGCCGGCACGGTGCCGATCAGCGCCGCCATGGTGCCGGCGCGGAATTCGCCGACTTCGTTGGAGGCGCCGACGAAGACCTGGTTGACGGCGTTGACGCGGCCGCGCACCGCGTCCGGCGTCCACAACTGGATCAGCGTCTCCCTGATGTAGACGCTGAACATGTCGGTGGCGCCGAGGAGGGCCAGCGCGACGATCGACAGCCAGGTGACGGTGGACAGGCCAAACAATACGGTGCAGGCGCCGAATGCCGCGACGAAGCCGAGCATGATCTTGCCGGCATTGTCGCGAAGCGGGTGCCCGGCGAGCCACACCGCGACGCAGATGGCGCCGATGCCGGGCGCCGAGCGCAACAGGCCGAGGCCCCATGGGCCGAGTTCAAGAATATCGCGCGCATAGACAGGCAGCAGCGCCGAGGCGCCGGACAGGAGCACGGCGAAGAGATCGAGCGAGATGGCGCCGAGCACGATCTTCTCGCTCCAGATGTAGCGGAAGCCGGCAAACAGCGTCTCCATCGTCGGCTTGTCGGTGGCGGTCTGCTGGGCGGGCTTGGGAATGGTGAAGATCAGCAGACCGGCCACCAGCATCAGCACTGAGGCGACGGCGTATGCGGCTTCGGCCGAGACGCCATAGAGCAGGCCGCCGGCGACCGGGCCGACGATCGTCGCCGTCTGCCAGGCGGACGAGTTCCACGCAATCGCGTTGCCGAAATCCTCCGGTGGCACCAGATTGGCGAACAGCGACGACGAGGCCGGCCCGTAGAAGGCGCGCGCCATGCCAAACAGCGCCAGAATGACGAAAATCGGCAGCGGACTGACGAGGCCGTGCAGCGTGAAATACAGGAGCACAAGCGCACAGCTTGCCTCGACCACCGTTGCCAGAGCCATGATCAGGCGGCGGCCGAAGCGGTCGGCGACGACACCCGTGACAAGCACCAAAAGCAGTGACGGCAGGAACTGGACGATGCCGACAATGCCAAGGTCGAAGGGATCGCGCGTCAAATCATAGATCTGCCAGCCGACGGCGACGGAGACGATCATGGTCGCGAAAGTGGTGAGAAAGCGGGCCGTCCAGTAGCTGAGGAAGGCTTTGTGCCGGAAGGCGGCGTAGCGCTGCTCCGGCGAAGTTTGTACGGATGTCATGGAATGAGGCCCCGTTGCGATTGCACCGGCTGGCGGGGCACTTCCCGAATGGGCGCTGTTCCGGCCAATGAAACTTAGTAAAGTTCGGCGCGCATATGCGGTAAAATCGGTGCAGGATCAAGGGACCTTGCACCTTTTCCTTCGACTGCACGAGGAAGTTACTGCCGCAGCGCCGCCGAAATGGCTTCGAGGCCGCCTTTCAACTCGGCTTCCGTCGGCCAGCCGAAGCCGACGCGGAAGAAGCGCTTTTCCATTTCGAACCAGTGGCCGGGGCCGACATAGGTGCCGTGGTTTTCCAGCAGGTTCCCATAGAAGCGGTCGAGGTCGAAGCCGGGTTCGACATTGAGGCGCGGGAAACCGACGACACCGCCTTCGGGCCGCACCCAGTCGACCAGCGGCTCGCGGTCGATCCAGGCCTGGACGATATCGCGGCGCTTGGCCATCTCGGGCAGCAGCGCGCCCAAGAACGCGTCGCGGCGCTCCAGCATGCCGCGCGCAATGCCTTCGTCGATGACGCTGCCGCAGATGCCGATCTGCTCCTTGGCGGCGAGGAATGTCTCCTGAAGGGCGGCATCCCTGGTGATCAGCCAGCCGATGCGGATGCCGGGAATGCCGAAGGCCTTGGACAGCGACGAGACGCTGATCGCCTTCTTGCTCAGCGAGGCCGCCGACGGCAGGCGCCTGCCATAGGAGAGATCGCGATAGGTTTCGTCGACCAGCAAATGGCAGTTGTTGGCCTCGGCGAGCGCCACCAGTGCGTCGAGATCGGCGCGTGACATCATCGTGCCGGTCGGGTTGTGCGGGCAAGTGACGCTGATCAGTTTCGTATTCGGCCGGATCGCCGCCTTGATGGCCCCGACATCGATGGCAAATCCGTTCTCGAAGGCGAGGTCGACAAAGCTGATGGCGCAGCCGATCGCCCTCGGGGTTTCGATGTTGGTGGCGTAGTTGGGCCTGATGACGACGAGATGGTCGCTCGCCGACAAGAGCGAGGTCGAGATGATGAACAGCGCGCCGGCGGCACCGGCGGTGACCAGCACATCATCGGGCGAAATGCCGGCATCCTGCGCCGCGACCAGCGCGCGCAAGTCCTTGTCGCCGCGATGCTCGCCGTAGAACAGCGTCAGGTCCGGCAGCGACAGGCCGATGTCGGAAAGCTTCTGATCGGCGATCGAGCTTTCGGAGAGATTGTAGCGGATACGGTCGTAGCCGTACTCCTCCGGTGCTTCCTTCTCGATCACCATCCTGGTGTAGTTCATGGCTTCGCTTCCCCCCAAAAACCTGTCCGGTTCATCCAAGCCACAAAAACGTGAAGCCTGCCAAGGCGAATTCGCCGGCAGGCTTCTGTTCCAGTCGTCCTAACGATTGGCTCAGGACTGATCTTCTCAGGCCGAGACCTTGGCCTTCCGGCCCTTGGCCTTGACGGGCACCACCTCGACGGCCTTGCGGCCGAGGCCGATCGACTTCGCCAGTTCCGAGCGCGAGGCCGCATAGTTGGGCGCAACCATCGGATAGTCCGCCGGCAAGCCCCATTTGGCGCGATAGGCGTCCGGCGTCAGGCCGAAATGCACGCCGAGATGACGCTTCAGCGATTTGAACTTCTTGCCGTCCTCGAGGCAGATGATGAAATCCGGCGTCACCGACTTCTTCGGGTTGACAGCGGGAACCAGCGGGGCCGCCACTGGCACGGCCGGCTTGCCGAGCCCGCCGATCGAGGTGGCGACGCTGGCGATGAGGTCGGCAAGGCCGGAGACGGGCAGGCGATTCTTCTCGACGTAAGCGGACACGATGTGGGCGGTCAGCTCGAGAAGGTCGATGTCTTTGCGAGCGTCGTTGCTATCGTCGGTCAATGTATCCTCCGTCTGTGGCGCACGGCCTCGAAAATCAGAATCGCTTTCGACAGGACGAGGCACAAAATCAAAAATGCTGAAGCGTCTTGAGCGTATCCACTGGAGCACGCCGGGCAGTGCGGCGAAACTCCTAGTCGGCAAATCTGCGTAACGCAATGATTTAGCGCGCCGTCACACGTTATTTTGAACAACTATACTAAACTGTAATAATATCAGACGATCAAGGCCTTGTCTCGCCACAGACGAAATCCACCTTCGAAGGCGCGTGTGTTGTCTCCGCGCCTTGACTCGGCGGGCAACTCGTCGAGCTTGTCGACATTGCCGCCGCCAATGATGACATAGTCTGGCTGCAGAGCGGCGCGCAGCCGGTTGACGACGTCGAAGACGTATTTGCGCCACTTCTTCTTGCCGTACTTTTCCAGGCCGCGCTCGCCGACATAGTCCTCGAAGCTCCGGCCTTTCCTGTAGGGAAGATGGGCGAGTTCCATCGGCTGGCCGACATTGTCGAAGACCATCGCCGCCCCGAGGCCGGTACCGAGGCCCAGGAACAGCATGCGCCCGCCTTCATAGCTGCCGATGGCCTGCATCAGCGCATCATTGACCACCTTGACCGGCTTGCCGAACTGCGCGGCGAAATCGAAGCCGGCCCAACCCTTGCCGAGATTCATCGGGTCGAGCACTGGTTTGTTGCGACGCACCGGGCCCGGATAGCCCATCGATATGACATCGTAGGACAGGCCCTCTGCGAGCTTCTTCACCTTGTCGATCATCTGCTGCGGCGTCAGGTCCGGGCCGGAATCGTCCCGGCGCTCCGTGCCGCCGGCGCTGGTCAGGATCTTGACGTGCGAGCCGCCAATGTCGATCGCCAGCACGATCTGCTCGGGGCCGGTTGCCGTTTGCTTCACCGCCTTGGCCATCGGGTCCCCTCCGCTCATGCCACCGGGTCGATCCAGCCATTGGGCGGCCCGAAGCCGGCCATGGCGTCTGCCGGCCCCCATGTCTTCGGCTCGTAGAGATGCGGCGGCGTGGTGTCGCCAAGCACCGGCCCGACGATGCGCCAGGCGAGCTCGGCCGCGTCCTGGCGGGTGAAGAGCTGGCCGTTGCCGTTCATGGCGTCGCCGATCAGGCGCTCGTAGGGCGGCATGTCGGCCTTGCTGTCGTCGAGCGCCGTCAGTTCCACCTGCTCGCCGACCATGTCGTCGCCGGACGCCTTGCGTTGGGCGCCGATAGCGATCACCACCTGCGGGTCGATGCGGAAACGCACATAATTCTGGTCGGCGGGCTTGATCGGGTCGAAGACATCGAGCGGTGGCCGCTTCAGCCGCACCACTACCTCGGTGACATGCACCGGCATGTTCTTGCCGGCGCGGATGAAGAACGGCACGTCCTGCCAGCGCCAGGTGTCGACGAAGAAGCGCACCGCCGCGAAGGTCTCGACCGGCGAGTTCGGCTTGACGCCGGGCTCGGCGAGGTAGCCGGTGAACTGGCCGCGCACGACATCGTCCCTGGTCAGCGTGCGGATCGCGCGCAGCACCTGCACCTTCTCGTCGATCAGGTCGTCGGCGGAGCGCCCGACCGGAGGTTCCATGGCCAGCAGCAGGAGGATGTTGAGCAGGTGGTTCTCGATTACGTCCCGGATACAGCCGACATCGTCATAGAATTTACCGCGGCCCTCGACGCCGAAATCCTCGGCCATGGTGATCTGCACGCTCTCGACGAAGTTGCGGTTCCAGATCGGCTCGAGAAAGGAATTGGCGAAACGGAAATAGAGCAGGTTCTGGATCGCTTCCTTGCCGAGATAGTGGTCGATGCGGAAGATCGACTGTTCGTCGAACACCAGGTGCAGCACCCGGTTCAGCCAGCGCGCCGATTGCAGATCATGGCCAAAGGGTTTTTCCACCATCAGCCGCGCGCCATGCGCGGTGCCGGACTGCTCCAGGCCCTGCACGACGGTCTCGAACATGGTCGGCGGCACCGCCATGTAGTGCAGCGGCCGCTGGGCGCTGCCAAGCGCGGTCTTCAGCTTCTCGAACGTGGCCGGGTCGCGATAGTCGCCGCTGACATAGCGCAGCAGCGAGGCGAATTTGGCGAACACCTTCTCGTCGATCTTGCCCAGCGCATTGACGATGCCGTCGCGGGCGCGATCCTGAAGCTGCTTCAAATCCCAGGCGTCGAAGGCGACGCCGATCACCGGTTCGGTGAGCGTGCCCTTGGCGACCATCTGGTAAAGCGCTGGAAATATCTTCTTGTGGGCGAGGTCGCCGGTCGCTCCGAAGAGCACCAGCGTGTCGGACCGTTCCTGGCTCATGCGTGTGTCTCCCCCTGCGGCGTCACTGGCCAGCCTTTGGCTTCTCGACATGGCCGCCGAAGGCATAGCGCATGGCGGACAACAGCTTGTCGGCGAATTCGGATTCGCCTTGCGAGGAGAAGCGGTCGAACAAGGCCGAGGACAGCACCGGCGCCGGGACGCCGGTATCGATCGCGGCCTTCAGCGTCCAGCGGCCTTCGCCCGAATCCGAAACGCGGCCGCCGAAATTCGCCAGGCCAGGATCGCTCTTCAGCGCACCGGCGGTGAGATCGAGCAGCCAGGAGCCGATGACGCTGCCGTGGCGCCAGACCTCGGCCACCTGGGGAAGGTCGATGTCGAACTGATAATATTGCGGGTTCTCCAGCGGGCTGGTCTCGGCGTCCGCCGTGCGCTGCCGCTTGCCGGCATTGGCCGATTTCAGGATGTTCATGCCTTCGGCATAGGCGGCCATGACGCCATATTCGATGCCGTTATGCACCATCTTGACGAAGTGGCCGGCGCCGCTCGGTCCGCAATGCAGATAGCCGAAGGGCGCGTTCCCGGCCGCCTTGTCGGGAGCGGGCGAGCCGGCATCGGCGCCCGGCGCCAGCGTGGCGAAGATGGAATCGAGGTGCTGCACCGCCACGTCCGGGCCGCCGATCATCAGGCAGTAGCCACGCTCCAGGCCCCAGACACCGCCGCTGGTGCCGACATCGACAAGATGGATACCCTTGGTGGCCAGTTTCGCGGCCTGGTCGACGGCGTCGTGATAATAGGAATTGCCGCCGTCTATGACGATGTCGCCGGGCTCCATCAGCGCCGCGACCTGGTCGATGATCTTGCCGGTGATCGCCGCCGGCAGCATCAGCCAGACACAGCGCGGCTTGGCGAGCTTGCCGACAAATTCCGTCAGGGATGCCGCCCCCAGGGCGCCGTCGCTCACCAGGGCCGCGACGCTGGCGGGGTTGATGTCGTAGACGACGCATTCATGGCCGTCGCGCATCAGGCGGCGGACCATGTTGGCGCCCATCCGGCCCAGTCCCATCATTCCGATCTGCATGGTTTCGTCCCGATTGTTTGAGGAAAGAACAAATCTATCGGCGCCGCTGCCTTAATCATGATGCGTCAATGCCGACGCTGAAGTCGACATTCTCCCAACGCATCGCATCGGGCCAGAAAAAAGTGAAGACGAGGGTGTCTCCCGGCTCCAGTCCGGCGACCGGCAGATCGACCAGATGAACGCCGAAAGCGTTCTCGCTGGTCTTGTGGTCCTGGATCGTCAGCCATTTGTCGCTGCTCCAATGGACAACGCCCGGCGCCGAAAGCTCGACGCGCAAAACCTTGCCGGCCGGGATGGTGCGGATCTTGTTGTTGAAGCGCCATGTCCTGAGCGGCGAGCTTGTCTTGCCCTTGATGTAGCGCTCGACGCCTTGCGGCGGCATGTCGAAGACCGCGCCGTCGCGCAACGAGCGCAACAGCTTGATGTGCTCGGCATGTGCCCAAACCAGCGGCATGGCACTGCCGGACGGTTTGCCGAGCCACAGCTCGCGCTCAGGGATATCATCGGCATCCCAGACCTGCTCCGGCAGCAATCCGCCGATCCCCGCCGAGCGCTCGAAAGTCTCGAGAAGCTGCGCGGCTTTCTCCTTGCGCCCGGCGGCAAGCTCGTAATGCGCCCGCTCGCCGGTGAGCAGCGGCCAGGCGCGTCCCTGGCCGGTGCCGTCGAAAGGCGTGCCATCCTCGTGCTCGCCATAGCCGTCACTGGTGTAGCGGTACCAGACCGGGCCTTGCGGCAGATCGCAACGCAAAAGCGCATCGACGGCCTTAACCGTATTGACAATGCGCGGATCGTCGGCCGCCCTGAGGCCAAAGCGAACCAGGGCCAGGGCGTCGGGACTGACTATGGCTTCCGCCGGTTTGTCGGTGTCGGTCGGGGGACGGTTCTTGATCGGCACGAAGCCGTCCTTCGGCGTAGCGGCGCCCGCATCGTCCGGCGGCGCGATACGGACATAATAGCCTCTGACGCCTGCGTCGATGGAGAGCTGGGTGCCCGTGACGTAGGTCCAGCGTTCGACCTGATCGTTCCAGCAATCAGCGGTTTCGCGCAGGTAGCTTGCCGGCTCACTCTTTCCGGTGATATCCAGCATGTCGGCGGCGGCAAGCAGCGCGGCGATCTCGACGGCCAGCGTGAACGGGCTGTATCCGGCGTCCTCCTCCCAGCGGTCCTCGCCGGTGACGGGGCCGTTGCGCACGACATACGAGGCGGCGGTTTCGATCATTGCCATGAAATCGGCGAGCCTGGCACGCGGCAGATAGCCCGCGCGGCGCAAGGCGTCGGCCAGAAGCAGCGGAAAGGCGCATTCGTCCATCTGGATGCCGGGCCAGTAGGCGGTGCCGTCCGACCAGACATTCTGCGGCCAGTGACCGTCCGGCTGCTGGATCGAGCGAAGATAGGCCAGGATCTGCAGCGCCTGCTTGCCGTCGCCGGCGGCAAGGAAACCTCCAGCCGTCTCGACCAGATCGCGCGGCCAGACCAGATGGTAGCCGCCGAGATCGTCGTCGCCCTTGTTGAAGCCCCATGGGATCGACAGGCTGGCAACGGCGGCGCCGGGTCTCGCGACCGAGAGATGCGTTGCGAGAACCGCGGTGCTCACACGATAGGTGTTCAGCCCGGAGGCGGTGCGGCGGTCGAGCTTCTCAAGCCCGGTCTGAAATGTCCGCCAGTCCCCGACATAGGTTTCGGCGGCGGCGTCGAAACCCTGCTTGAGGCTGGCCAGCGCCAGGTCCGCGGCTGCTTCCGGCGAAGCGCCGAAGCCAAGCGCCAGCAAGGCCGTGGTCTTGCCAGCGGAAAAGCCGATCTCGCCGGTCAGGGCGACATTGCCGTCTTCCGCCCGCTGGCAGGAGGGATCGAGCGCACCGCCATTCTGCAATTGCTGCCATCCGTCCGAGAAACCGACATAGCCGGCCGAACAGCCATGCCAGGGCAGTGAGCAGGCCAGCGCCAGGGAGACGCCGCGCCCCGTGGCGAAGAGCATGCGCTGGCCCTTGTGTTCGCCAACCCAGGCGGTATTGCCCATGCCGGCATTGACGAGGTGCGGGGCAAGCAGCGCGTAGACATGGAAGTCGGCCGCCGGACCTTTCAGTGGTACGAATGCAATCTCCTGCAGCAGAACAGGCCGTTTCGGATCCGTAATGATACGCTTTTCGATACGGTAGGCGCCGTCTGTCGCGGTGTTGGTCAGCCTGTAGCCAGGCACGCCGTCCTCGAACGGCGCGATGGCGTGCGCGGCGTCTCGCTTCTCTTCCGAGAAATAGCCGCCGGGGCCGGTGACGATCAGTTCCATGTCGCGCGTGCAGGCGCTGTCGAGACGCGGATAGTAGATCTCGTTCAAGATGCCGTGACTGATGGTGAACCAGAGCGGGCTCTTGGCTGAAAACGCGGTGCCGACGCCACTCTTGGCGCTTGATGTCCAGCGCGCCGGTATTCCGGGCGCGCCTTTGGCAACGGTCGGCGTTACTGCCATCAAATGGCCTCCTGTCGTGCTCCTAGACCATGGGCCGGCGGCTTTTTCAATCATCGCACCGCAAGTTGATCGAAGGCATGCCAAGCTTTGCAGTTGACAGCTTGCGGTTCGTCTGCATTTGTCTGACAATAGATAAAAAACAGGGACTGCGCGTAACGATCATCAGGCAAAACTAGCAACTTCGGGAGGAAATCATATGAAGAAACTGCTCGTTCTGGGTGCGCTGGCGGCTATGTTGGCCTCCGGCACCGCACTTGCCGACACCAGCGGCAAGAAGATCGCATTCTCCAACAATTACGCCGGCAATTCGTGGCGGCAGGCCATGCTCGACAGCTACGGCATCGTCACCAAGAAGGCGGTCGACGACAAGGTCGTCGGCGCGGCCGACATCTTCACCACCGCCGACAAGGAAGTGCCGACGCAGGCAGCCCAGGTGCAGAACCTGATCCTGCAGGGCTATGACGCCATCGTCATCAATGCCGCCTCGCCGGACGCGCTCAACGGCGCCATCAAGCAGGCCTGCGACGCCGGCATCGTCGTCGTCTCCTTCGACGGCATCGTCACCGAGCCCTGCGCCTACCGCGTGGTCGTCGACTTCAAGGACATGGGCAAGCAGGAAATCGAGCAGATGGCCAAGTTCCAGCCCAAGGGCGGGAACCTGCTGGAGATCCGCGGCCTTGCCGGCACGTCCATCGACGATGCCATCCATGCCGGTATCCTCGAAGGCGTCGCCGCCCATCCCGAATTCAAGATCGTCGGTTCGGTGACCGGCGACTGGGACCAGACGACGGCGCAGAAAGCGGTCGCGACCATCCTGCCCTCGCTGCCCGATGTCGTCGGCATCGTCGACCAGGGCGGTGACGGCTATGGCGCGGCCCAGGCTTTCGCCGCCGCCAATAAGCCGCGCCCGACCATCATCATGGGCAACCGCCAGGACGAGTTGAAGTGGTGGAAGGAACAGAAGGACAAGGACGGCTACCAGACCTGGTCGGCCTCGATCGCGCCCGGCGTGTCCTCGCTTGCCTTCTGGGTGGCGCAACAGGTGCTCGACGGCCGCAAGGACATTCCGCACGATCTCCTGGTGCCGTATCTGGCCTTCACCCAGGACGATTTCGAGGCAGCGCTGCCGAAGATCAAGGAAGGCGGCGTCGCCACCCACGAATACAGCCAGGCAGATGCAATGGCGGCCATCAAAGCCAACATCAAGTGAGCATCGCGGCAGCGTTGCCGTCCGTATCGCCGAGCGGGTACCGTTGAGCATGCCTGAAGGGAACGCTGACATCATCAGACTGAACGGCGCCGAAAAACATTTCGGCGCCGTTCGCGCGCTGGGCGGGGTGGATTTTCATGTCGGGCTTGGCGAGTGCGTTGGCTTGGTCGGCCACAATGGCGCCGGCAAATCGACGCTGATGCACATGGTGGCGGGCACTATGGCGCCCGACAACGGCAAGATCGGCGTGCATGGCGGCATCGAGGAGAACTACTCGGTGTCGCGTGCGCAAAAACTCGGCATACGCTGCGTGTTCCAGGAACTGTCACTGTGCCCCAATCTCAGCGTCGCCGAGAACACGCGCATCAACCATGCCTCGCTCTCCGGCTTCGGCTGGCGGCGCAAGGCGGCCACGCTGATCACCGCCAAGCTGGACGAGATCTTCCCGGACCATGGCATCTCGGCCTGGGATATTGTCGGCGACCTCTCGATCGGGCGGCGCCAGATGGTCGAGGTGGCGCGCGCCTTCACGGTCACGCAGGACCGGCTCGACCTCGTCATTCTCGACGAGCCGACATCGTCGCTCGACGCGCATACATCAGGCCAGTTGCTGGCCTTCGTGCGCCGCTTCGTCGCCGGCGGCAAGAGCTGCATCCTGATCTCGCATGTGCTGGGCGAGGTGTTGAAGAACGCCGACCGCATCGTGGTGATGCGTGACGGCAAGGTGGTGGCGTCGGATGCGGCTGATGTCTTCGACCGCGACCGGCTGGTGACGGTGATGGGCGGAGCGGAAGCACGCCGCAAGATCGCGGCGCAAGCCGCTGCCGCGAAGCCTGGGGCGGGTCCGTTGCGGGTGCGGGCACGGCCCGCCGCGCAGCAGGATGGCGCCGACCTTGAGGCGCGCGTCGGCGAGATCATCGGCCTTGCCGGATTGGCCGGTCATGGCCAGACCGACCTGCTGCTGGCGATCTTCAGCGGAGCCTCGCGTGCTAGGACAGGGATCGAGGTGACCGCCCCAGTGGCGCTTGTCGCGGGCGACCGTCAGTCGGACGGCATCTTCCCGCAATGGTCGATCGCGCAAAACATCGGCATCCGCTCGCTGGCGCGCCTGCGCAAGGGGTTGTTGATCTCGCCACAGCGCGAGGCTGAACTTGCCGAGGTCTGGCAGAAGAGGATCGGCATCCGCACGCCCGACATGAACAACAACATCTTCTCGCTGTCGGGCGGCAACCAGCAGAAGGCATTGTTTGCCCGCGCGCTCGGCTCCGATGCCCAGATCGTGCTGATGGACGACCCGATGCGCGGCGTCGACATCGGCACCAAGCTCGAAGTGTACGACCTCGTGCGCGAGGAGGCTGGCCGTGGCCGCACCTTCCTTTGGTACACGACCGAAACCGAAGAGCTCGACAATTGCGACCATGTCTATGTCTTCAAGAACGGCCGCATCGTCGCCAACCTCACGCGCGACGAACTGACGGAGGAGAAGATCATCCAGTCCTCGTTCGGCGATGCGGCCTGAGATGACGGCAGCATCCATCGACAATGGCTTCAAAGGGGCGGCGGCGCGCAATGCGGCGGCGCGCGCCCGCCTGCTGCGTGGCTTGCTGCCGGCGCTGTCGCTGGCGCTGGTGCTGCTCGCCATTGCCTGGCTCAATCCGCGTGCAATCAGCTATTTCGGCTTCAGCCTGATGCTGAACCTGGCGATCCCGATCGCGCTGGCGACGATCGCGCAGATGTTTGTCATATCAGGCAATGAGCTCGACCTGTCGATCGGCACCTTCGTCGGTTTCGTCGGCTGCGTCACCGCGACCTGGCTGAAGGACGCGCCGCTCGTCGGCGTCGCCATCCTGCTCGGCTCGATCGGCATCTATGCGCTGCTCGGCGCGCTGATCCATCTGCGCAATCTGCCGTCGATCGTGGTGACGCTCGGCATGAGCTTCGTCTGGCAGGGATTGGCCATTCTCGTCTTGCCCAAGCCCGGCGGCAAGGCGCCGGACTGGCTGCTGGCGATCATGTCGTTCAAGCCGCCATTCATTCCCTTCCCGATCATCGCGGCGCTGCTGATCGGTCTCATTGTCCATTTTGGCCTGATGCGCACCTCCTATGGCGCGATCCTGCGCGGTTCCGGCGGCAATCCGGCAGCGCTTCGACGTGCCGGCTGGTCGTTGCTCAAAACCAAGGTCGTGCTGTTCGCGATGGCCGGCCTGTTCGGCGTGCTGTCCGGCATGGCGCTGATCGGCATCACCACTTCGGCCGACGCCAATATCGGCAATGGCTACACGCTGCTGGCGATCGCCGGCGTCATCCTCGGCGGCGGCGAATTCGTCGGCGGCCGGGTGTCGCCGATCGGCGCGGTGATCGGCGCGTTGACACTGGCGCTGGCGGCCTCGCCGCTGCTCACCTTCATGCACATTCCACCCGACTGGCAGGTGGCCGCCAACGGCGCCATCCTGATCATCGTGCTGGCGGCGCGGGTGCTGATCAGCCGCAGGGAGAGGTGAGCGATGGCATTGGTGAAATCGCTGGCCGCCAAACCCTGGATCTGGTCGTTCGTCGGCGCGCTTGTCGTGTGGCTGGCGACGATCGCCTTCACCGGCGGCTATGGCGCCGGCGGCATGGTGACGGCGGCGCTCTCGCTCGCCGTTTTCACCGTCATCGTCGGCGTCGGCCAGATGTTCGTCATCACGCTCGGGCCCGGCAATGTCGACCTGTCGCTGCCGGCCAATATCGGGCTCGCCAGCGCCGTTGCCATGAAGGTGATGGCCGGCAGCGATTCCATGATCGTCGTTGGCCTCTTGGCGGCGCTCGCCTGCGGCGCGGCGATCGGCGCGGTCAACTACCTGCTGATCTGGGCGCTGCGCATTCCGCCGATCATCGCCACCTTGTCGGCGAGCTTCATCATCCAGTCGATCGACATCAGCTATGGGCGCGGGCTGCAGATCAAGCCGCCGCCCGGCTTCGCCGATTTCACCAATTGGCAGATCCTGGGCATTCCCGTGCTGGCGATCCTGACCGTGCTGTTCACCATCGGGGCGGCCATCGCCTTGCAGCGTATGATCTATGGCCGCTCGGTGCTGGCGATCGGCCAGAACATCCGCGCCGCGTGGCTCGCCGGCGTCAATGTCGGCCGCATCCGCTTCCTCACCTATACGCTGTCTGGGGCGCTCGGCGGCATCGACGGTGCGCTGCTCGCCGGTTATTTCCGTGGCGCCAATGTCGATATCGGCAATGAATATCTGCTGGCCTCGATCGCCGTGGTGGTCATCGGCGGCACGTCGGTCGCGGGCGGCAAGGCCAATGTGCCTGGTGTGTGGGGCGCGGCGCTGTTCCTGGTGTTGCTGCTCACCATGCTCAACACGTTCGGCGTCAGCGCCGGCGTGCGGCTGCTGCTGACGGGGCTCATCATCGTCGGGGTGATTACGGCTGCGGGTGGCGAGAAGGCAGTGCGCTGAGTCGTCCCGTTACGCACTGTCCTCGAGGTGCCGCGCAAGCATCAGCCTCAGCTCCTCCAGCACGCCATCGCGCAACCGCTTTTCGCCGACCAGCGCCAGCGGGATGCGCATCAGCTGCGGCACGATGACGGCGAGCCGCTCGGCCTGGCCGGCTGGAAGCGGTGGCTCGGCTTGCGCGAACAGCGCGGCGATCTGGTCGCGCCGGCGTGCCCGCATCTTGCGGCGCCAGCCATCGTCGCCGGGCAGGTCGAGCAAGGCGGAATAGACCGGGTGCGTGGCGACGAAACGGCCCAGCACCTCGAACAGTGCGTCGGCGATCGCTGCCGGCGCCAAGCCCCTGGCCTGTTCCTGCAAGGCGTCAAGCTGAGTGGACAGGGTTTCCGCGTTCTCGGCCAGAATGGCCTGCGCCAACGCTTCCTTGGTCGGGAAGAAAAGGTAGAGCGTGCCGATGGCGGCACCGGCGCGGGCGGCGATCTCGGTCATCGTCGTGGCGTCGAAACCCTTCTCAACGAACAGCGCCGCCGCGCTCGCCATGAGTGCCGCGACCCGTTCGCGCCCTCTTTTTTGCTGCGGTGCACGCGGATTCGTCGCCGACACTCTTGCTTTTTCCGAGGCCATCCTCATATTTCCAAACCTGAGACTATCCTCATATATAGCGCTGACGGCAACCGCGCCAGCACTGTTGGACGTTACCATCATGAATACCGCCGCAGACAGAAGCCCGCAGAGCCACAAATGGATGGTCCTGAGCAACACCACGCTCGGCATGCTGGCCGCCGCCATCAATGGCTCGATCCTGCTGATCAGCCTGCCGGCGGTATTCCGCGGCATCGGCCTCAAGGCGCTCGATCCCGGCAATATCAATTATCTGCTCTGGGCGATCATCGGCTACATGATCGCCACCGCGGTGCTGGTCGTCGCCTTCGGCCGGCTCGGCGACCAGTTCGGCCGGGCGAAAATGTACAATCTCGGTTTTGCCGTCTTCACCGCCGCCTCGATCGCGCTCAGCCTGCTGCCGGGACAAGGCGATTTCGCCGCGATGTACCTGATATCCGTGCGCATCATCCAGGGTATTGGCGGCGCGCTGATCATGGCCAACTCCACGGCGCTGCTCACCGATGCCTTTCCTGAAAACGAGCGCGGCTTCGCGCTCGGCATCAATGTCGTGGCGGCGATTGGCGGCCAGTTCGTCGGACTTCTGATCGGTGGCCTGCTTGCCGATACCGACTGGCGTCTGGTGTTCTGGATCAACGTGCCGTTCGGCCTCGTCGGCACGGTCTGGGCCTATCTCAAGCTGCACGACGCGCCGAACCGCTCCACCCACACGATCGACTGGCTCGGCAATATCAGCTTCGGCCTCGGCCTCGTGCTCATTCTCACCGCCATCACCTACGGGCTGCAGCCCTATGGCGACCAGGTGATGGCGTGGACCAGCCCGAAAGTGCTTGTTCTGTTTGCCATAGGCTTCGTCTCGCTGATCGCCTTCGTCTTCATCGAGCAGCGCGTCGCCAAGCCGATGCTGGACCTGAAACTGTTCCGCATCCCCGGCTTCGCCTATGGCAACATAGCCAATCTCGCCTCGGGCATAGCGCGCGGCGGGTTGCAATTCATGCTCATCGTCTGGCTGCAAGGCATCTGGCTGCCGCTGCATGGCTATTCCTTCGAGGAGACACCGCTGTGGTCGGCGATCTTCATGCTGCCGCTGACGGTCGGCTTCCTTATCGCCGGGCCGGTCTCGGGCTATTTCTCAGACAGGGTCGGCGGCGTGCCGTTCGCGGTCGGCGGCATGGTCGTGGGCGCCGCAAGCTTCGTGGCGCTGATGGCGCTGCCGGCCGATTTCTCCTACACGGTTTTCGCCGCGCTCCTGTTCCTCAACGGTCTCGGCTCCGGCCTGTTCGTGGCGCCGAACTCGACGCAGATCATGAATTCGGTGCCGGCGCGCGAACGCGGCCAGGCCTCCGGCATGCGCGCCACCACCACCAATGCCGGCCAGGTGCTGTCGATCGGCCTGTTCTTCAGCCTGATGATCGTCGGCCTCGCCGCCAGCCTGCCGCAGAGCATGGAGGCCGGCCTGCTAGCACAGCATGTGCCTGAAGCGGTCGCTCACCAGATCGCCAACATGCCGCCGGTCGCCAGCCTGTTCGCAGCCTTCCTCGGCTACAATCCGATGGGCGAACTGATCCCGGCCAATGTGCTGCACGCGCTGCCGCAGCAGAGCATCGACACGCTGACCGGCCACGTCTTCTTCCCTGAGTTGATGTCGGGGCCGTTCAAGCATGGCCTGGTCTTCGCCTTCACCTTCTCGGCCATTCTCTACCTTGTCGCGGCTTTCGCCTCCTGGCGTGGCGGGCGCACCATCGATACCGCGATGCCGGAGATGCTGGTGGCGGAGGGTGCCGGCCGGCGCTGATCCAAACGGTAAACATTGTGCCAGGCAGGCATCTGGTTCCCATCCGCGCCATAGCCCTGTAAATCCCGATCGCGGCTAGGCCGCTCACCATTGCTGGGAGGTTTGTGTGTCCGATTTCGTGAAGGTCAGCCGGGACGGCGACGTTGCCGTCGTCATCATCGACAATCCGCCGGTCAACGCGCTGAGTTTTCATGTCCGCGAACCGCTGATGCACGCGCTGGTTTCCTTGCGCGATGATGTTTCGGTCGCGGCCATCGTGATTGCCTGCGCTGGACGGACCTTCGTTGCCGGCGCCGACATCACGGAATTCGGCAAGCCGGTGCAACAGCCCGATCTGCGCGCTCTGATCGTCATGCTTGAGACCATCGCCAAACCGACGGTCGCCGCCATCCATGGCACCGCGCTCGGTGGCGGCCTGGAACTGGCGCTTGGCTGCCATTTCCGCATTGCCGATACCGGCGCCAGGCTCGGCCTTCCCGAGGTGAAACTTGGGCTATTGCCGGGCGGCGGCGGAACCGTGCGGCTGCCGCGCCTCGTCGGCGCGGTGAAGGCGCTGAAGATGATCGTTTCGGGCACGCCGATCGGTGCGGCCGAGGCGCATGCCGCCGGTCTCGTGGACGCCGTTTTCGAAGGCGATCTGACCACGCATGCCGTGAACTTCGCCCGGGAAATCGCCCGCAAGGGTGGCCCCTTCACGCCGGTGCGTGATCGCGATGACGGGCTCAAGGAAACCGACCTCAGGGCTTTCGATGCCGAGGCCGCCGACCTCGCCAGGAAAGCGCGCGGGCTGGAAGCGCCGATCGCTTGTGCGCAAGCGGTGCGCAATGCCGTCACGCTGCCCTTCGACGAGGCGCTGGCGGCGGAGCGCGCGCTGTTCGTGACGCTTGTCGGCAGCGACCAGTCGCGCGCCCAGCGTCATCTTTTCTTCGCCGAACGCGAGGCGGCAAAGCTTTCTGGCAAGGACACGCCCAAGCGCAGGATTGCCCGGGTCGGCGTCATCGGCGCCGGCACGATGGGCGGCGGCATCGCCATGGCCTTCGCCAATGGCGGCTATCCCGTGACCTTGCTGGAAACCAGCGGGGAGGCGTTGCAACGCGGGCTGGGCACGATCGAGAAAAACTATGCGGTCTCCGTTTCGCGCGGTTCCCTGACCGAAGACGCCAAGCGTCAGCGGCTCGCCCAGTTCAAGGGCTCGACCGATTATGCCGATCTCGCCGAGTGCGACCTGATCATCGAGGCGGTGTTCGAGGACATGGCGGTCAAGAAGGAGGTTTTCGGCAAGCTGGATGCCGTCGCCAAGCCGGGCGCCATCCTTGCCACCAACACCTCCTATCTCGACATCAATGAGATCGCCGGCTCGATCTCGCGGCCGCAGGATGTACTCGGCCTGCATTTCTTCTCGCCGGCCAATGTCATGAAACTGCTGGAGATCGTTCGCGCCGAAAAGACCGCGCCGGATGCGCTGGCGACCGTCGTTGATCTGGCGCGGCGGATCGGCAAGGTGGCTGTCGTCGTCGGCGTCTGCCACGGCTTCGTCGGCAACCGCATGTTGGCCGCGCGCGGCTCGGAATCGGAAGCGCTGCTGCTGGAGGGCGCGACACCCAGCCAGATCGACAAGGCCTTCACCGATTTCGGCTGGCCGATGGGGCCGTTCCAGATGGGCGATCTCGCCGGGCTCGACATTGGCTGGCGCAACCGCAAGGCGCGCGGCCTGACGGCCGTGATCGCCGACACGCTGTGCGAGCAGGGGCGCTTCGGCCAGAAGACCGGCCGTGGTTTCTACCTCTACGAGGCCGGCGCCCGGGCCGGCGTTTCCGATCCCGAGGTGGAGACGCTGATCCGCGACAAGACGGCCGAGCGGGGCATCGAACCGCGCGCGATCGGCGCCGAGGAGATCATCGAGCGCACGCTCTATCCCATGATCAACGAGGGGGCGAAGATCCTCGAAGAAAAGATCGCGGCCCGCGCCTCGGACATCGACGTCGTCTGGGTCAATGGCTACGGTTTTCCCATCGGCAAGGGTGGTCCGATGTTCTGGGCCGGCCTCGAAGGCGGAGCCAGGATTGTCGAACGGCTCGAGCATTGGTCCCGGCAGACCGGCAAGGACGTGTTCAAGCCAGCCCCACTGCTGAAGCGGATGGCCGAGACCGGTTCCTGGGAGACCGACGCGACCGCCTGATCAGATGACTGCTGATGGTTGTGGCGGTTATCGAATCCGCGCGTCGATGATCTCGACGAAGCGGGCGAACAGGCCGGCCTGCGACTTGATCTTGAGCTTGCGGTAGATGTTGCGGCGGTGGACCTTCACGGTCCCCGGCACGATGCGCATGGCTCTGGCGATCGATTCCGTCGAGTGACCCTGCAGCACCAGGTCGACCACATGCTTTTCGCGCGGCGTCAGCGACAGACTCTTCCAGATATGGGCACGGTCGAACTCGTTGACCGCGGCGATCGTCTCATCTTGTCTGACTTCAGCTGGCTGGTCGGCGGGAAGGGCAGGCCAGCGCAACCTGATGAAGCTGATCACGGCCGGTGCCATGTCGCGCAGAAGCCTGGCGTCCGCGGTCCCGAACGGGCCCGAAGCGCGCAGCCGCATCAGCGACAGCACAAGCGCGTCCTTGCCGGGCAGCGGCACGAAGAAGCCGACCTCCTCGGCCAGCCTGGTCTGGCTGTAATAGGAGCGAAAATACTCGCTGGCGTAGAAGCGGTCCGGCGCCAGTTCGCGCATGCGCCAGAACCCTTCCTTGCGCTCGACCGCGGCGTGGTGGAATGGATCGAGCAGATAGGGCCCTTCCTGGTAGAGCGCGACGAAGACATGGCTTTCGGCCGGCGAGAAGGTCTCGAACAGCAATGGCGGGCGCGAGGCGCCGCGATAACCGAAGACCACGCAATGGTCGAAGCTGACATGCTGGCGCAGCCAATCGACCATCGCCTTGCCGAACAGGTCGCCGCTCGTCTCCCGCGTCGCCGCGACGAGGGCGGCGAGCCGGCTGTATTCGTCGCTGCGGGACGCACCCAATCCCTACCCCCTTAAACAAGAAAATAGATCAGATATACCACCTGCGAGGTATATACTAGTCGCCATTGGCTCTGGTAGCGTCCTGGAATAGCCCTGTTGCTGGAGCCCGCAGCCTTTGACCGCAGTGCCCGACATCGAGTTTCGCGGCGTCACCAAGCGCTATGGCGCGGTGACCGCGGTCAGCGGCATCGATCTCTCTGTCCCGCCCTCCGCCTTTGTCGCCCTGCTCGGCCCGTCCGGCTGCGGCAAGACGACGTGCCTGCGCATGATCGGCGGCTTCGAACAGCCGAGCGAAGGCCACGTGTTCATCCGCGGCCAGGACATGGCCGGCACGCCGCCCTATCGGCGGCCGGTCAACATGGTGTTCCAGCAATACGCGCTGTTTCCGCATCTGGATGTCGAGGACAACGTTGCCTACGGGCTGCGCCAGGCACGGCCGCGGCTGTCGTCCCGCGAGATCGGCCAACGGTCCGGCGAAGCGCTCGAAATGGTGCGGCTTGCCGGTTATGGCGGCCGCAAGATCCACGAACTGTCTGGCGGGCAGCAGCAGCGTGTCGCGCTGGCGCGCGCGCTGGTCAACAAGCCGGCGGTGCTGTTGCTCGACGAACCGCTGGCCGCGCTCGACAAGAAGCTGCGCACCGACATGCAGATCGAGTTGCAGAACCTGCAGCGCGAGATCGGCATCACCTTCGTGCTGGTCACTCACGACCAGGAGGAAGCGCTGTCGATGAGCGATTTCGTCTGCGTCATGAATGGCGGGCGCATCGTCCAGCTCGGCCAGCCGAGCGAAATCTACGACGAACCGGCCGATCTGTTCGTCGCCGATTTCGTCGGCAAGACCAATCTGTTGAGCGGCAAGGTCACCGGGCATTCAGGCGATCTGGTTGATGTGGCGCTGGCCGACGGCACCGTCATAGCGGCGCGCAAGCGGACCGCGTTGCGGCAAGGCGAGACCGTTTCGGTCAGCCTGCGCCCGGAATCACTCAGCCTCGGCGCTCCGCAAAGCGGCCCGCTCAAGGGCATAGTGCGCAACCGCATCTTCCTGGGCTCGACCGCGGAATACGCGATCGAGGTCCAGGGCATCGGAACGCTGCTGGCCAAGGCCGACCATCTGATCGGCCAAGGCAATCTCTTCAAGCCGGGCGAACCCGTCGCCATCGGCTATGCCGCCGGAACGCCGTTGGCGTTTCCGGAAACCAAGAACAACGGGACCAACCAGAGGGTAAACCAAAATGTCGAAATCATATCGTGACGGACTGCCGATAAGCCCTGAAAACTTCGTCGACCAACTGATGCGCCTCAAGCGCGGCTCGATCGGCCGCCGCGACTTCCTGGGCCTTACCGGCCTTGGCATCGCGACGGCGGTGATGGCGCGCGAGATCGGCATCATGCCAACGCCGGCTTTTGCCGCTGAGAACCTCGGCGACCGCATGTCGATCGCCACCTGGCCCAACTACCATGATCCGCAGACCTTCGAGAACTTCAAGAAGGACACCGGCGTCGCCGTCGAGGTCAACGTGTTTGGCTCCAATGAGGAGATGCTGGCCAAGCTGCAGGCCGGCGCCTCGGGCTGGAGCCTGTTCGTGCCGACCAATTACACGATCTCGACCTACAAGAAGCTCGGCATCATCGAGCCGCTCGACATGGCGAAGCTGCCGAATTTCGACGGCACGCAGGAAGACCCGCGTTTCACCTCGGAAGGCACGATCGACAAGGTGATCTACGCCGTGCCGAAGAACTGGGGCACGACAGGTTTCGCCGTCAACACCAAGAAGCTGACCAAGCCGATGACGAGCTGGAAGGAGTTCTGGGACACGGCCATGGCCGAGGGCGACGGCCGCACCATGGTGCACGACTACCAGCTGACCACGATCGGCAACGCGCTGAAATACTATGGCTACTCCTTCAACTCGCTCAAGCAGGACGAACTCGCCAAGGCCGAGGAACTGCTGCTGAAGGTCAAGCCGCATCTGTTCGCGGTCTCGTCCGACTATCAGCCGGGCATGCGCGCGGGCGACGCCTGGATGACCATGTGCTGGACCAATGACGGCGCGCAACTGCATCGCGACATTCCCGAGATCGCCTATGTGCTGGGCAAGGAGGGCGGCGAGATCTGGACCGACTTCTACGCCATCCCGAAGGACGCGCCGAACAAGCCGGCCGGCTATGCACTGCTCAACTATCTGATGAACCCGCAGGTCGCGGTGAAGGAGCACCTTGCAAACGGCGCGCCCTCGACCGACGCTCGCGTCAACAAGCTGCTGCCCAAGGAAGTGCTCGACAATCCGATCCTCTATCCGGCGGCCGACCTGTTGACGCCGCTGGAGTTCGGCGCCGCGGCAACGCTGACCGATCCGGGCCGCGCCGAGCTGATGGCGCGCTTCAAGTCGGCCTGAGCGCCGGCCTGACGCGGACAATTGACCGGCGGGCGCATGCCCGCCGGCATAGGGGCGGTTTCAAATGCGCGGCAACAGATTTCGTCATAATTTCCTGACCGCCTTGCTGCTTGCCCCGGCAACGGCGTGGCTGGTGGTGTTCCTGGTGCTGCCGTTCATCGCCATTGCCGTCTTCAGCGTCGGCGAGCGGGCACCGGAAGGCGGCTATCAGGCCGCCTTCACCTTCGCGCAGTATGCCAACCTTCCGGCGCGGGCGACGGCCTTCTGGAACACGATGGTGCTGGCGCCGGTGGGCGCGCTGGCCTGTCTGCTCGTCGCCTATCCGGTTGCTTATTATCTCGCCTTGCAGGCGCCGCAGCGCTGGCGGCTGATCCTGCTGGCGCTCGTCGTCATTCCTTTCTGGACCAGCCTTTTGATGCGGACCTATGCTTGGATGTACATTCTGGGCGGACGCGGTATCCCGGCGCTGCTCGCCTTTGTCGGCATCGAGGATGTCAGGCTGATCAACACGCCGGGCGCCGTGCTGCTCGGCATCGTCTATGGCTATCTGCCGCTGATGATCCTGCCGATCTATGTCAGCCTCGAGCGGCTAGACCGAAGGCTCTTGGAAGCATCCGCCGATCTCGGCGCGACGCCGCTGTCGACCTTCCTCGGCGTGACCCTGAAACTCTCGCTGCCGGGCGTGATGACCGGCTTCTCGCTGGTGATGATCCTGCTGCTCGGCGAATACCTGATCCCGACGCTGCTCGGCGGCGGCAAGGTGTTCTTCATCGGCAATGCGCTGGTCGACCTGTTCCTGCAGTCGCGCAACTGGCCGTTCGGATCGGCCATCGCCATCACGCTGGTGCTGGTTTCGGTGGTTGTGCTGATCGTGGCCAACCGCATCTCGACCCGCGTCTCGGGCGCTCGCCGTGTGGACCTGATCTGATGCGCGCCTTCGTCACCGCCATCTTTGCGTTCCTCTATCTGCCGATCGCACTGGTCGTGCTGTTCTCGTTCAATGCCGGTCGCCATGCCAGCGAGTTCACCGGTTTTTCGGTGCAGTGGTACGGCACGGCGCTGTCCAATCCGTTCCTGGTCGAGGCCCTGAAGAACAGCCTGTTCATCGCCACCACCAGCGCGCTTCTGGCAGCGGTGTGCGGCACGGCGGCGGCACTCGGCCTGGCGCGGGTCGGGGTCAGAACCCGGGCTGTCTTCGACGCGCTGCTGGGTGCCGCGATCGTGGTTCCCGGCGTCGTCATCGGCATCTCGACGCTGGTCGCGCTCGTCCAGCTGTTCGCCGTCGTCAATCCGTTCCTGGCCTCGATCTGGCCTGGTGACCAGCCGCCCAAACTGTCGCTTGGTTATGGATCAATCATCGCGGCGCATGGCCTGTTCTCGATGGCGCTGGTGACGATGATCGTCGGCACGCGGCTCGGCAGCCTCGACCGCAATCTCGTCGAGGCCTCCAGCGATCTCTACGCCACGCCGCTGACGACGTTCCGCTCGATCGTGCTGCCGCAGATCATGCCGGCGGTGGTCGCCGGCTTCCTGCTCGCCTTCACCTTCTCCTTCGACGATTTCATCGTCGCCTTCTTCGTCGCCGGCGCGCAGACGACGCTGCCGATCTATGTGTTCGCCTCGATCCGGCGCGGTGTGACGCCGGAGATCAACGCCATCGCGACGATCGTGCTCGTCGCTTCCGTGCTGCTCGTGGTGCTTGCCCAGTGGCAGTTGCGCCAGCGCAAGCCGTCCAACTGAAAGCCGCATCATGATCCTCAAAGACCGTATCGCCGTGGTGACAGGCGCCGGCTCCGGCATCGGCCGCGCCGGCGCCATGATCATGGCCAGGGAAGGCGCGATGGTCGTCATCGCCGACAGGGACCAGGCCGGCGGCGAGGCGACAGCTTCGGATATCCGCGCGGCGGGCGGCAGTGCCGAGGCAATTGCCGCCGACGTTTCGGATGACGCCGATGTCGAGCAGCTCCTTGCCGGCACGCTCCAAAAGCATGGTCGCATCGACATCCTGCACAATCACGCCGGCATCCAGGTCGGCGGCACGCTGACCGAGGTCGGGACCGACGGCATGGATGCCTCGTGGCGGGTCAATGTGCGGGCGCAATTCCTGGCGGCGAGGATCGTCATGCCGTCGATGATCGCGCAAGGCGGCGGCGTCATCCTCAACACCGCCTCGAATTCGGGTGTCTTCTACGACCGGGAGATGATCGCCTACGCGACATCGAAGCATGCGGTGGTGGCGATGACGCGGCAAATGTCGCTCGACTATGCCCGGCACAATGTGCGCGTCAACGCGCTCTGCCCGGGCTGGGTCGACACGCCGTTCAACGAGCCGTTCATCGCCCAGATGGGCGGACGCGAGGCGATCGAGACCTATGTCCGCACCAAGATCCCGATGGGCCGCTGGGCGAGTGCCGAGGAGATTGCCGAGGCGATCCTGTTCCTCGTCTCCGACCGGTCATCCTTCATGACCGGCCAGGCGCTGGTGATCGACGGCGGCGAAAGCATCGGCTGACCCCTGATTTTGCGCAATTCCCCAGGGAAAGCGCCAAGCGCTTTTCCCGGGAAAACCGCTACACACTTTTTCTGGAATTGCTCCGAGCTGTTTCCGCCGTCAGCCAGTCCGCGAAGGTCGTCATCGCCTGCGAGTTCTGCCGCCTGCGTCTTGCCGACAGCCAGTAGCGGCCGACATCGACCGTGCTGCCGAAGGGCTGCACCAACTGGCCGCAACCAAACTCCCGGCTGAACATCGAGACCGGCAGCAGCGCGACGCCGGCGCCCTGGACGGCGGCGTTGGCCATGGTGACGGAGGAATCGAAGACGATGCCCTTGATCGGCGGGCAATGGCGCCCCGCCGCCTCGAACCAGCGCAGCCACTCGTCCTCCCGGTAGGAGCAGAGCAGCGTTTCGCGGGCGAGATCGGAGGGGTCGCGCAGGCGCGCGGCTATGTCGGGCGCACAAGCAGGCGAGAACGAACCCGACATCAGCGGCGTGTTGTCCGTCCCTTGCCAGGAGCCGTCGCCGAAGCGGATGGCGAAGTCGAGGCCGTCGGCGGCGAGGTTGACCCGGTTGTTGTTGGTCGAGATGCGCAATTCGATGTCCGGATAGGCCTGGTGGAACAGCGGTAATCGCGGGATCAGCCAACCCGAGGCGAAGGTGCCGACGACGCCGACAGTGACGATGTCATGGAAGCGGCCGCCCTCGAAACGGTCGAGCGTGATGCTGATCCTGTTGAAGGCGTCGCTCAGCACCGGCAGCAAGGCTTCGCCTTCATCGCTTAAAGTCAGCCCGTGCGGCAGCCGGCGGAAGAGCCGGACGCCAAGCACCTCTTCAAGGCCCTTGACCTGATGGCTGATGGCGGCCTGGGTGACGCGCAGTTCGAGGCCGGCGCCGGTGAAGCTGAGATGCCGTGCGGCGGCCTCGAAGGCGCGCAGGCCGTTCAGCGGAAGATGCGATCGCTTCATCGGGTGCAGCCCTAATTTTTCTTATGGCGGAGGCGACGTTTACTCGTTTGCGATGGCGTCGGATCCGGTCCAGTTCTGCGGCGCGGGGCAACAGAGAGTGTGGACATGACGAGCAGACGCAGTTTCATTGGTGGTCTCGCAGTGGTTTTGACGGCCCCCATCACGCTTGGCGCGGTGGCGAAGGCGGCAACAAGCCCGACAAAATTTGATGGCGTCTTGCCGAAAATAAGGCGGATCGAGGCGAAAAGCGGCGGTCGGCTTGGTGTTGCCTGCCGGATCGCGGGGACGGCGGTGCAGTTCGGTTATCGCGAGAACGAGTTGTTTCCGATGTGCAGCACCTTCAAGACGCTTGCCGCGGCGTTCATCCTGCATCGCGTCGACGGCGGCATCGAACAGCTCGACCGCAGCATAGAAGTGCCACATAACGCCGTTGTCGCGAACTCGCCAACGACCAAGAACCATGCCGGCGGAGTAATGACGGTGGCGCAGCTTTGCGAGGCCGCGGTGACGGTGAGTGACAATGGCGCCGCCAATCTGCTGCTGGCCTCCTTTGGCGGACCGCCGCAACTGACCGCCTATCTGCGCTCGATCGGCGACACGGTGACCAGGCTCGATCGGATCGAGCCGGAGCTGAACGAATCCGTGCCGGGCGACCCCCGCGATACGACCTCGCCGCTGGCCATGATCGAGGATTACGAGCGCCTCACGCTCGGCGACAGCCTGTCGCAAAAGAGCCGGGCGCAGCTCGTCGACTGGCTGGTCGCCAACAAGACCGGCGACGACCGCATCAGGGCAGGATTGCCGAAAGGCTGGAAATGCGGCGACAAGACTGGCACCGGCGAACACGGCAGCACCAATGACGCGGCGGTCATCTGGCCGATGTCAGGCAATCCGGTCCTGATGTCGGTCTATCTGACCGGTACCAAGCAGAGCCTGGCCAAGCGCAATGCGACGATTGCCTCGGTCTCGCGCGCCTTGGTGGAAGCAATCGAGGCATGAGTCGTCGGAGCAGCGCGGCTGTGCCGCGCCGCATATCTCACACATGCTTGCGGCCGCCGGTCTCGCGGAACCAGCTGTCCGGGTAGGGATACCACCAGCCCTGGATTTCTGGCTTGTGGTCGATGATGACCATCTTGGAACGGCGGAAGGCGTCGAGCCCTTGGCGGCCGAGTTCGCGGCCGAGGCCGGACGCCTTCCAGCCGCCGAAGGGCAGGGCGTCATTGTCGATCAGCGGGTTGTTGACCCAAACCATGCCGGCTTCGAGCCGCTCGGCCGCCTCATGTGCCTCGGCGAGGTCCGTCGTGAACACCGAGGCGCCGAGCCCGAACGGGCTGTCATTGGCGAGCCGGATCGCCTCGTCGAAATCCTTCACCCGGCAGATGGCGGCGACCGGCCCGAAACATTCCTCGCGCACGATCGCCATGTCCGGGGTGACGCCGGTCAGGATCGTCGGTTCGTAGAACCAGCCGGTGTTGTGCGCCGGCGGGATGCGCCCGCCGGTGACGGCCTTCGCTCCGTGCGCAATGGCGTCATCGACCAGCCGCATCACCTTGGCCCGCGCGCTTTCGCTGACCAGCGGCCCGATCTCGGTCTTGTCCATGCCGTTGCCGATGCGCAGCGCGCGGGTCCTTTCGGCGAACAATTCGACAAATCGGTCGTGCACGGCATCGACGACGAAGAAGCGCTCGGCCGAGGTGCAGACCTGGCCGGTGAGGTGGAAGGCGGCGGTGACACTGCCGGCGGCCGCGACCTCCAGTGGCGCGTGTTCGCTGATGATCAGCGGATCGCTGCCGCCTGCCTCGATGACGCAAGGTTTCATGCGCTCGGCGCAGGCCATCGCGACCGCCTTGCCGGCGGCGACCGAGCCGGTGAAGGCGACCGCATGGGTGCGATCCGAAGTAATCAAGGCCTGCGCCGTGGCCGCGCCGCCCGGCAGGCAGGAGACGAGGCCTTCCGGCAGCGAGCGGAACACGGCCATGTAGTCCAGCGTCGACAGCGTCGTCGCCTCGGCCGGCTTGATGACGCAGGCATTGCCTGATGCAAGCGAGGCGGCCACCGTCCAGCACATCAGCAGGATCGGAAAATTGTAGGGCATGATGTGGACGGAGACGCCATAGGGCTCGTAGCGCGCATACTGGAAGGAGCCGGCCTGCGTCGTGCCAGCGACCTTGCCGGCGTCGTCGCGCGCCATCTCGGCATAGTAGCGGAAGATCGGCGCGCAATTGGCGATTTCGCCGATGGCTTCGGGATAGGGCTTGCCCATCTCGCGCACCATCAGTTCGGCGCAGCGCGTGAAGTCCGCCGCCTCGATGGCGTTGGCGACGGCATGCAGGTGTTTCGCCCGGCTCTTGGCGTCGAGCTTTTTCCAGGCAAGTTGCGCCAAGGTCGCAGCTGTGAGTACGGCGTCTATCTCGCCGTCGCTGGCTGCGGTGATCGCACCGACGGTTTCCAGCGTCGCGGGATCGATCACCGGTTTTGTTGTGCCGGCCATCGAACGGTAGTCCGGATTGACGAAGAAGGTCGGCCGATCGGGCGAGAAATGCATTCTGTGCTCCTTGAAGACTGATCGGAGAAGGCTCAGCGGATCATGTAGACCTTCTTGATCGTCTCATGGACGGTGCAGACGCCCTTCCAGTCCTGCGGAAAGAAGGCCGCCGTGTCGGGCTCGATCTCGATCACTTCGCCGGATTCATGGACATAGGTGCAGCGGCCTTCGAGGAAGTGGCAGAATTCGTCGCGGGTAACGTGGCAGTGCCATTTGCCCGGTGTGCAGACCCACAGCCCACATTCGGAGCGGCCTTCAGGCCCCTTGTAGAGCAGCTTGCCAGAAGTATGGGACTCACCCTCGATCATGGTCGGGATGACGCCCCAGTCGACGAGGTCGGTGATGGCCAAGGGGGATTGCATGATGGGCGTGGTCATATCGATTTCCTTGAAATGGAGCTCACCGGCACATGAAGGCCTTGGTCAGCGTTTGCGTGATGATGGAGATGCCGGTCCAGCCGGCGGGGAAGAAGACGAGCGTGCCGGCCTCGACCGGAATCTCTTCGCCGTTCTCGTGGACATAGCTGCCGTGGCCGGACAGGAAGTGGCAGAACTCGTCGGCGGCGAAGGTGACCTTGCGGGTGCCCGGCGTGCAGGACCACAGGCCGCATTCGCTCGATCCGTCCGGGTTCCGCGACAGGATCTTGCCGGAGGCGCGCGGCGCGCCGGCAAGCGTGTTGCTGCCCGCGCCCCAGTCGTCCAGTTCCACGGTTGAGGCCTTTGGCCAGTGCGGTGTCGGCATATCAGTTCCTCGGTCAGGCCAGCATGTAGACGTTGCGCATGGTCTCATGCACCGTGCATTCGCCCGTCCAGCCGGCGGGGAACATGACCACGGTCCCGGCCGATACTTCTATCACTTCACCGACATCCGACCGGTAGGTCGCGCGGCCGGCGACGAAATGGCACAATTCATCGCGCGGGATCGAGAGCCGCCAGCGGCCTGGCGTGCACACCCAGATACCGGATTCCGGCTGGTTGTTCGGCCCTTTGTGCACCAGCCTGCCGGTGGAATGCGAGGCGCCTTCCAGTGCATCGGGCTGGGCGCCCCAGTCGACGAGGTCGGTGCGGGTGGAGGCCTGGTGGAGGTGTGGGGCGGAAGAGGTCACAGCAGTGCCTCCAGCAATCCGGCCGCCTTTTCCGGTCCATTCTGCGCGTGCATCTGTGCTGATGTCCTGGCCAGCTTCGCCTTCATCCTGGGATCGGTCAGGCAGGTCTCGATCTTCGCGATCAGCTCGGCATCGCTCCAGTCGTAGCGCGGCATGCCGAAGCCGTGGCCGGTTTCCTCGACCCGGGTGGCGTTGTCGTGGCCGTCCCAGACATAGGGCATGATGATGGCGGGCTTGCCGAAATAGAGGCACTCGGTGAACGAGTTGTTGCCGCCATGGTGGATGACCGCATCGACCTGCGGGATGACCGAAGGCTGCGGAAACCAGCTCTCGACAATGACGTTGCCGGGTACGTCCGTGTACTGGTCCTTGTAGCCGCCGACATTGACCAGAGCGCGGTAGCGCGTCTTGCCCAGCGTCGCGATGATACGCTTCAGCAAATCGACATCGCCGGCCCCGAGGCTGCCGAAGGAGACATAGAGCAGCGGGCCATCATTGTTCTTCGCGAAGGTCGGCACCGCATAAGGCTTCTCTTGCCGCACGCAGCCCTCGAGATATTGGAATTTCGCCGGGTCGAGCGGATGGCGGCGCTTGAATTTCGCGGCCTCGGGATAAAGCAGCAGGTTCAGATAGGGCGAGGCCTCGAAGAACTGGCCGGTCGGGTAGGGCGCTTCGTTGTTGGCGGTGAGGAAGGCGTTGAAGTCGTCATGGATCGGCTTGATCACCGCGTTGAAATGGTCGCGGTAGCGCTGGTGCCCGGCATGGTCGTTCTCGCCGCAGCCGGAGAGATGCGGCGGGATATCCTCGTCCTCGATCTCGTTTTCCGAGCAGGAGATGACGCGCACCCACGGCTTGCCGAACTGTTTTATGGCCGGGAACAGGATGACGTTGTCGACGCAGATCACGTCGGGCTTGATGGCGGCCAGCACGCGCGGCAGATCCTTTTGCGCCCATTTGGCGCTGTCGACGATCGCGGTCCAGCAATCCTTGACGTAATTGTCGACCTGGTCGTAGGGCGACTTGCGGAAATTTGGGATGTGGCCGTTGATGAAATCCTCCCAGAATTTCGCCATCTGCTCGGGCGGCATCGGTTCGGAGAGGTTCACCGGATGCGCCTCGAAACCATAGCCCCTGTAGACCTCGACGAAGCCGGGATCGGACAGGAACACAGCCTTGTGGCCGCGCGCCTCGATGGCTTGCGCGATGCCGACGGAATTGAGCGCCGGGCCGTAGGCGGCTTCAGGGAAAAAGGCGATCGTCTTCTGGGCCATCAGCTGCTCCTCTCATTCTGCGAAAATTCTGACGTCGGCGGCGTCCCAACCGAGTTCGACCTGGTCGCCTGATGCGACAGGCCGCCGGTCGGCGGCGTCCGCGGTGACGCGCACCAGGAACGGTTTTGGCGACAAAGGCGTGCGGACATGCAGCTGCAGGTCGAGGCCGTGATAGGCCAGCGCCTCGACTGTGCCGGTCGTGCGGTTGGCGGTCTCGGCTGACGGAAACAATCGGATGCGTTCGGGCCGCACCGAGGCAACAGCCGATGCGCCAGGTGAAAGTGTGGCGGGAACCTCGCCGGCGACGCGCGCGCCGTTCGCGGCCAGCACGCCATCGGCGGCGGCCTTGCCGGGCACGAAATTCATCACACCGATGAAATCGGCGACGAAGCGGTCGGCGGGATGTTCATAGATCGCGTGCGGCGTGTCGCATTGCAGCAGCCTGCCGTCTTTCAGCACCGCCATGCGGTCGGCCATGACAAGCGATTCTTCCTGGTCGTGGGTGACGATGACGAAGGTGATGCCGACCTCGTGCTGCAGGCGCTTCAACTCCAGCTGCATGGCGCCACGCAGTTTCTTGTCGAGCGCGCCGAGCGGCTCGTCGAGCAGCAGCAGCCGGGGGCGCTTGACCAGGGCACGGGCGAGCGCGACGCGCTGCTTCTGGCCGCCGGACAATTGCTCAGGCTTGCGGTCGGCGAACGGGACCAGTTCGGTGGTCGCCAGGATGGCGTCGACGCGGGAGCGGATTTCTTTAGCCGGCAAGCGCTCCATCTCCAGCCCGTAGGAGACATTGGCACGCACGCTCATATGCGGGAACAGCGCGTAGGACTGGAACATCAGGTTGACCGGCCGCTTGTTGGGCGGCGTCCTGGCGATGTCCTTGCCGTCGAGCAGGATGCGTCCGTCGGTCGGTGTCTCGAAGCCGGCCAGCATGCGCAGGAGCGTGGTCTTGCCGCAGCCGGAGGGGCCAAGCAGCGCGAAGAATTCGTTCTCCCGGATGTCGAGCGAGATGCCGTCGACTGCGGTGACCCGGCCGAATTTCTTCGACACATGATCGATGGCCAGCAGCGTGCGCGGTTCGCTCATTGGCCGATAATCCCCCTGTTAAGCCGCTGTGACAGGGTCAACGCGGTGATGGAGACAGCCATGACGATGGTCGCCAGCGCATTGATCTCCGGTGTGATGCCGAAGCGGATCATTGCGTAGATCTGCATCGGCAGTGTGGTCGAGGCACGGCCGGCGCCGGATGTGAAGAAGGCGATGATGAACTCGTCGACCGAAAGCGTGAAAGCAAGGAGCGCGCCGGCGATCACCGCCGGCAGGATGACCGGCAAGGTCACGCGCCGGAAGGTGGTCACGGCGGAGGCGCCGAGGTCGGCGGAGGCCTCGACGATCGACCAGTCGAAACTCTTCAGCCGGGCACGCACCACCGAGCAGACGAAGGCGAGATTGAAGACGACATGGGCGAGGATGATGGTGTGCAGCCCCATGGTCAGGTTGAGCATGGAAAAGAACGACAGCAGCGCGATCGCCAGCACGATGTCGGGAATGATCATCGGCGCGAAGATCAGCGCTTCCAGGCCCTTGCCATATTGCCGGCGCATCTCGACGCCGATCGCCAGCAGCGTGCCGAGCAGTGTGGCGATGGCGGTGGAAACCAGCGCCACGATCAGCGTGTTGAGCGCGGCGGAAAGGATCGCGGAGTTGTTGGCCAGCGAGACATACCATTTCAGCGAAAAGCCCGACCATGCCGTCGGCAGGCCGCCTTCATTGAAGGACAGGGCCACCAGCACGCCGATCGGGATGTAGAGGAAGGCGAAGACGAGGGTGAGCACGAACCAGAGCGTGCGCCGTGTGGCTGGGGAACGCTCAGCCATCGGCGTTCTCTTTGGCCTCCGCCGCCCGGCCCGAGGCGCGATCGGCGGCCAGCGCTTGCGCCATCAGCACCAGAAGCATGATGGCGATCAGCGCCATGGCGAGCGCTGCGCCGAAGGGCCAGTCATTGGCGGTCAGGAACTGGTCGTAGACCAGATTGCCGATCATCTGGAAACGGCCGCCGCCGAGCAGCGCCGGGGTGACGAAGTTGCCGATCGACAGCACGAAGACAAAGACCGCGCCGGCGGCGATGCCGGGCACGGTCAGCGGCAGGATCACACGGCGAAAGGTCGTGGCGGCCGAGGCGCCGAGATCGCGCGAGGCTTCGGCAAGCTCCGGGTTGAGCCGGGACAGTGGCGCGTAGCAGGCGAGGATGACGAAGGGCAAATAATTGTAGACCAAGCCGGCGATGACGGCGCCTTCGGTATAGAGCATCGACGGCGGCTCGCCGGTGTAGCCGAACCAGCGCAGCAGTTGCGTAATCAGGCCTTCGCGGTTGAGCAGCACGATCCAGGCATAGGTGCGGATCAGGTAGTTGGACCAGAACGGCAGCACGGCGAAGAACAGGAACACCGGCTGCCACCGGCGCGGCGCGGCAGCGATGGCATAAGCGGCGGCATAGCCGACCACCACCGCGATCAGGGTGGCGGTGCCGGCGATGCGCGCCGATTTAAGGAAGATGCCGGCATAGAGCGGGTCGAAGACCAGCCCGAAATTCTCCAGCGTGAAGGTGTAGTCGATGCCGCCATAGATGCCGCGCCGGAAGAAGGCGAGCGCCAGCACCAGTGCGCACGGCACCACCATCAGCGCGGTCAGCCAGACCAGCGCCGGGGCCATCAGCAAGGAGGAGCGAAGTCGGGTCTGGGACAATTTAAGGTACCGCTCAGGGCCGGCAGACGAAGCGCCGCCGGCCGTGATGTCCAAGCCGCTTACTGCGCGGCCTTGATCTCGCTGACGATCTTGGAATAGTCGCGCTGGGCCTCGCCGACGTCACGCAGCTGCTCGAACTTGACGAGATCGGCCACCGGCATCGCCATATTGGGGAATTTGGCGAGGAAGTCGGCCGGCAGGCTTTCCATCGCAGGCTTGTTCGGCACCTTGTAGTCGATGTTCTGCGCCGCCCAGGCATGGTTCTTGGCGTCGAGCATGAAGTTGATGAACTTGAAGGCGTCGTCCTTGTGCTCGGAAGCCTTCATCACCACCATCGTGTCGACCCACAGGTCCGAACCTTCCTTCGGGATGACGTACTTGATCTCCGGCTTTTCGGCGATGCCGTAATTGCACCAGCCGTCCCAGGCCTGCACCATCAGCGCCTCGCCGGAAACCAGCTTCGAATAGAAGGTGGTGTCGTCATAGGCGAGCAGGGTCTTCTTGGCCGAGATCAGCAGGTCCTTGACCTCGGCCATCTTGGCCGGATCGGTCTCGTTGACGGAAAAGCCCTTGTCGAGCTGGCCGGCGGCCAGCAGCCAGCGATCGGTCGCCAGCATGGTGGTCTTGCCCTTCAGCTCGTCGGAAGGAGCGAGCAGGTCGCTCCAACTCGTTGGCGCCGCCTTGACGAGGTCCGAGCGGTAGCAGAGGCCCGTCGTGCCCCAGGTGTAGGGCACGGAGAAAGCGTTGCCGACATCGTGCGGCAGTTTGGTTGCCTCGGGATAGAGGTTGGCGAGGTTGGGGATCTTGGCGTGGTCCATCGGCTCGGTCAGGCCGAGCTTGTTCAGCACTTCGGCGAAGGGCGAGGAAACGAAGACCACGTCATAGCCCTTGCCGCCGGCGGCGATCAGCTTGCCCATGATCTCTTCATTGGTGGCGTGCACCACCACTTCGCCGGAGACGCCGGTCGCGGTCTTGAAGGCGGCCATGGCATCGGGCGCCATGTAGCCGTCCCAGTTGGAGATGACGAGGCCGGCGGCCATTGCCGGTGCGGACAGCGCCAGGGCAAGGCCGACAGCGATTGAAGAAACCTTGAGCGCACGGCGCCGCGGGCTGGTAGCGGTCATGGCAGACTCCCATTCCGGTTGATCGTCGAATTCTGTGCTGGACCGGGTGCGACCCACGCCGCTGCCCTCGATCCTGTTCCCTCGGTCTTTTTATCGCCGATTGCGCTGACAGTACTATTGCAGAAAAAAGTACGTCAATCCATAATTTGCCAACCGACCGAGGAATCTGGCCGATTGCGCTTGTCCCGGCGATCGGCCAAACCAGTAAGGTCCCATCCGTCCCCCGAGACCAGTCATGCAAGCCGCAGCCCGACGACCTCGCACCAACCATCTCGATCTGGCGCAGCGGATCCTGGATGTGGCGCGGCAGCGTGGCTTCGAGCCCGGCGCGCGCCTGCCCGAGCAGCAGATCGCTTCGCTGTGCAATGTCTCGCGCACGCCGGTGCGGGCGGCACTCAGCCTGCTGGCGGAACGGGGCGTCGTGCGCTGGGAGGCCGATACCGGTTACCACCTGGCGGTCGACCTCGCCGCGCAGCCGGCTATTGCCACCGAGCTTCCCAGCGCGGAGGAGGACGAGTTGGCCGAGGCGATCCTGCGCGACCGCTCGGCGCGCAGGCTGGACCAGACGGTGACCGCCGCAGCGTTGATGCGACGCTACAGTGCCGAGAGGAAGACGGTACTAAAAGCGCTTAATAAACTGACGGAAGAGAATCTTCTGGACCGTGCGCCCGGCCAGTCATGGCTGTTCCGCCGCACGCCCGACGATCCTGAGGCGCAAGGCGAAAGCTATGAATTCCGCCTGGTGCTGGAGCCCGTGGCGATCCTGACGCCGGGCTTCCGGCTGGACGGCGCGCGGGCGGCGGCCTTGCGCCAAGGCATGGACGCGCTATCGGCGCTGCCGGATGCCGCGTTCGACACGCGCGAGTTCCAGCGGCTGGACATCGATTTTCACGGCATGATCGCTGAGGGTTGCGCCAATCGCTTCGTCGCCGACGCGCTGGCCGACCATCTCAGGCTGCGCCGGCTGCCGGGCCTCTATGGCGGCGTCAACGTCTTCCGGCTCCGGCAATCCTTGCTGGAACACCTGAACATACTCGACCATCTCGAAAGCCGGCAGTATGAGGTGGCTGCAGATCTGCTTCGCATCCACCTGCGGCTCTCCCGCAACCAGCGACCGCAGGCGGCCAGCCGCGGCGCACCCGCGCTGTTCGGCATGATCAGCCGGCCGGAATGAAGAGGATTAATTGACGCGTAAAGCCAGCCCGACCATCGCGCTGTTTCCCGAAGCCAGTTTCGGGGCGGCGCTGAATTGCGTCGGCATCGCGCAGGCATTGCGTGCCAAGGGCGCCCGGCCGGTCTTCATCTGCCATGCCGGCTTCTCCGGCGTCTTTGCCGACTATGGTTTCCAGGAATACCAGCTGCCGACCGACGAGCCGCTGAGCGACAGCGAGCGCCAGAGCTACTGGCAGGCCTTCGTGCGCCGGCACCTGCCGCATTTCAGGCTCAGCCCGATCGACCAGCTCGAAACCTATGTCGCGCCGACCTGGCAGGCGATCGTCGATACGGCGGTCAATGCGGAGGGGCCGCTACGCCAATTGCTGGCGCGGCTGAAGCCCGACGCGGTGGTGCTCGACAATGTCATCATGTTCCCGGCGATCGCCGCCGCCGGCTGTCCCTGGGTGCGCGTCGTCTCCTGCGCCGAGACCGAGCTGCCCGACGCCCGGGTGCCACCCTATTTATCCGGCCTCGGCGCCGATGACCCGCAACGCGCGGCGTTCGAGGCCCGCTATCTCGCGGCCTCCGCGCCGGTGCATGACCGCTTCAACCGTTTTCGCGTGGACGCCGGCCTGGCGCCGTTGCCGAAGGGCCTGTTCCTGGAAAGCTCGCCCGACCTCAACCTGCTGCTGACGCCGACGATCGTGCGCCGCGAGCGTGCCGAGCCGCTCGATCCGGCCCGCTTCGTCTATCTCGAAGGCTGTGTGCGGTCGGAAGGACCATTCGAAGTGCCAGTCTTCCCGCGCAATGGCGGACCGCTGGTCTATGTCAGCTTCGGCAGCTTAGGGGCCATGGATGTCGCGCTGATCGAGCGCATGCTCGCCGTCTTCGACAGGCTGCCGGCGCGTTTCATCGTCAATGCCGGCGGCCTGCGCGACGCCTATCGCGCGGTGCCGGACAATGTCTATCTCGACGCCTGGTTTCCGCAGCCTTCGGTGGTGGCGAAGTCCGACCTGTTCATCCACCATGGTGGCAACAACAGCTTTTGCGAGGCGCTGCGCTTCGGCGTGCCGTCGCTGATCATGCCCTATTGCTGGGACGGACACGACAATGCGCGCCGCGCCGAAGAGACCGGCACCGGTGACCATATCGGCCGCGACGGCTGGACCGAAGGAGTATTGGAGAGAGCCATTCTCGGCCTGCTGGCCGATGACGCCATGCGCGCCCGCCTGAGGGACAATGCAGCCCAGATGGCGCTGAAACCCGGAACGGACGTGGCCGCGCAAGCCATACTCTCCCTGATACGGACGTGAACGAAATGCTCGACAAGAAGACGAATACCGCAACCAACGACCCCAAGGCCTGGCTGGCCCAGCACGGCATCAACGAGGTCGAATGCCTGGTGCCCGACATGAACGGCGTGCTGCGCGGCAAGGCGCTGCCGACGGTAAAATTCCTCAAGGCGCTGGAAGACCGCGCGCTCTATCTGCCAAGCAGCGCTTTCCTGGTCAGCATCGACGGCCGCTATTCCGGCTCGATCGACGAGGGTTTTGCCTATTCGGACCCGGACATGCGCATGGTGCCTGACGTTTCGACGCTGTGCCTGGCGCCAGGCGCCGGGGCGGGGAAGGCCTATGTCTTCGCCGACGCCTTCCACATGGACGGCAGGCCATGGATGGCCTCGCCGCGCCATGTGCTGCGCGCCGTGCTCGATCTCTACCGCCAGCGCGGCTGGCGGGCCGTGGTGGCGCCGGAGGTCGAGTTCTATCTGACCGCGCACAATCCCGATCCGGACAAGCCCCTGACCGCGCCGGTCGGCGCCAATGGCCGCGCTGAAACCGTGCAGCATCCCTATGACATGGCGGCGCTCGAGGAGTTCGAGCCGGTGATCCGGCGCGTCTATGAGTATGCCGCGGCCGCCGGGCTGCCGCTCGACACGTTGATCCATGAATCGGGCACGGCGCAGCTGGAGATCAATCTCCTGCATGGCGACGCGCTGCCGCTGGCCGACCAGGTGCTTTTGTTCAAGCGGTTGACGCGCCAGGCCGCGCAGCAATGCGGCATGCATGCGACCTTCATGGCCAAGCCGATCGCCGCGCAGGCCGGCAGCTCGATGCATCTGCACATGTCCGTGGTCGACGAGGCGGGCAACGCGCTGTTTGCCGGCGACGATGATGCCGACACCGAGATGTTCGGCCATTTCATCGGCGGCCTGCAGAAATTTGTCCCGGAAATCATGCCGCTGTTCGCACCCAATGTGAATTCGTTCCGCCGCATAAGGCCCAACCACAGCGCGCCGGCCAACATCGAATGGTCGCACGACAACCGGTCCTGCGGCCTGCGCGTGCCGGCCGGCGGGCGCGCCGCGCGGCGCGTGGAGAACCGCTTGCCGGGAGCCGATTCCAATCCCTATCTGGCAATCGCCGGTTCGCTGCTCGCCGGCTATCTCGGCGTCGAGCAGAAGCTGGCGCGCTCGGCCGAGGCGTCGGGCAATGCCTACAAGATCAAGAGCACGCTGCCGAAGACCATGGAGGAGGCGCTCGATCGTTTCGAGGCTTGCGACCCGGTGCGCAAACTGCTCGGCGAGGATTTTTTCCAGACCTATCTGCGCGTCAAGAGTGTCGAGCTCGACCTGTTCCAGAGCGTGGTGACGAGCTGGGAACGCGACCATCTGCTGCTGAAGGTGTGATCATGGCATCTTCAACAGGCTTCAATTCCGGTCTCGATATCGGCAAATCCTACTATGTCGCCACGGCCAATCCGGCGCCGGACCATCCGGCGCTTGTCGGCGATGTCGAGGCCGACCTGGTCGTCGTCGGCGGCGGCTGCACCGGGCTGTCCGCCGCGCTTCACGCCGCCGAGCGCGGCCTGAAGGTGGTGCTGCTCGAAGGCGGCAAGATCGGCTGGGGGGCTTCGGGGCGCAATGGCGGCCAGATGATCCCCGGCCTGCGCAAGGGCGCCAAGGGTCTGGTCAAGCTCTACGGTCCCGAGCGGGCGAAGGTGCTGTTCGACCTTGCTTTCGAGGCGCGCGGCCTGGTGCTCGACATCATCGAGCGCCACAAGATCGATTGCGACCTGCGGCTGACCGGCCATCTTGTGGGCGCGGTCAACGGCTCCGACCTCAAGGATTTGGAAGAAGAGGCCAAATGCCTGGAAAGCGTGATGAAGTTCCGCGAGGTCGAGATCCTATCGGCGGCGGATGCGCGGGCCAAGGTCGACACGCCCTATCACGGCGCGATGTATGAGTCGCTCGGCGGCCACATGCATCCGCTGAACTACACGCTCGGCCTTGCCCGCGCGGCAGTGGCTGCGGGCGTCGTCATCCATGAGAATTCGGTGGCGGTGAAGCTGGAGCGCGAGCCTTCGATCCGCGTCTCGACATCGAAGGGTTCGGTCCGGGCCAAACATGTCGTGCTGGCGGGTGATGCGCTGCTGCACGGGCTGGAGCCGCGCGTCAACAGCCGCATCATGCCGGTCGGCAACTACATCGTCGCCACCGAACCGCTGGAGGGCGAACGCAATGTCATCCCGGCCAATGTCGCGGTGTCCGATACACGCTTCGTCGTCAACTACTACCGCATGTCGGCGGATGGCCGCCTGCTTTTCGGCGGCGGCGAGCGCTACACGCCGTCGCCGCCGGCCGACATTGCCGGCTTCGTGCGGCCGCATATGGAAGGCACGTTTCCGCAGCTCAGGGGTTGCCGCATCGATCATGCCTGGGGCGGCCTGGTTTCGGTGACCACGTCGCGGCTGCCGCATGTCGGGCACTATGGCGAGGTCTATTTCGCGCATGGCTACTCCGGCAAGGGCGTCATCCTGTCGACGCTGTCGGGCAAGCTGCTCGCCGAGGCGATCACCGGCGATGCCTCACGGCTCGATCTGTTCTCGACGCTCACGCCCATGCCGTTCCCCGGCGGCACGGCGCTGCGTGGGCCGCTCTATGTGCTGGGCATGCTATGGTACGCGATGCGGGACCGGATCAAGCATTGAGGTCGCCAGACGCGGTCTAGACGACAAAGAAATCCTCGATGCGCTCTCTGGCTCCAAGCAGTGCCGGCAGGATTTCCCGCTCCATCTCGGCGACGGTGAACCGCGCCGACTGGGTCGAGACATTGATGGCCGCGACCGTGCGTTTCGCCCGGTCGCGGATCGGCACGGCAATGGAGCGCAGGCCGAGCTCCAACTCCTCGTCGACAATGGCGAAGCCGTCCGCCTTCGCCTTGCCGATGGCGCCGGCCAGCGCACGCTTATCGGTGATGGTCTTTGGCGTTCGTCTCTCGATGGTCGCCTGGCCGAGAAATGTGTCCAGTTCCCCTGATGCCAGGCCGGCAAGCAGGATCCGCCCCATCGACGTGCAATAGGCCGGCAGCCTCGTGCCGACATCGAGCGAGACGCTGAGGATACGGCGGCCGGGAATGCGGGCGACGTAGACGACGTCCTCGCCCGACAGGATCGCGGCCGAGCAGGCTTCGTTCAGTTGTGCCGCCACGGCCCGCATGATGGGGGCGGCAAAGCTCCACAGCGAGGCGCCGCCGAGCCAGGTGCGGGCAACCGTCAGCAGGCGAGGCGACAGCGAAAACACGCGGCCGGCCTGTGTGGCATAGCCTGTGGCAACCAAGGTCAGCAGGAAGCGGCGGGCGCCGGCGCGAGTCAGGCCGGCCTCCTCGGCCATTTCGGTCAGCGTCATGCCCGCGGGATGCCGGGCCAGGATTTCCATGACGGCAAGGCCGCGTTCGAGCGAGCCGACATGATCGCGGGAAGGGGTCTCTTCGTTCATCTCGCCTCCGCGCAAGGGTGCTGAGTGCCAGGATTGACTCCGTGGTCCCAGTCGGCTTAGAAGTATCGCATATAAAACATATGTTCGCAATACGAACTTTTTGGATTGGAGCCCTGGCGATGGTCAAGTTCCTGCCGCTGAAGCAGGCCGTTGCGGAGAATTTGAACGATGGCGACTCCGTCGCGTTCGAGGGCTTCACCCATCTGATCCCGACAGCCGCCGCGCATGAGGCGATCCGCCAGGGGTTTCGCGACCTGACCCTGATCCGCATGACGCCGGACCTGATCTACGACCAGATGATCGGCATGGGCATGGCGAAGAAGATCGTCTTCTCCTATGTCGGCAATCCCGGCGTCGGGCTGCTGCGGCGCGCGCGCGACGCCATCGAGAACGGTTTTCCCCGGTCGATCGAGGTCGAGGAGCACAGCCATGCCGGCATGGCCAACGCCTATGAGGCGGGCGCGGCGGGCCTGCCCTGCGCGGTGTTTCGCGGCTATCGCGGCGCAGGCCTCGCGGCGGTCAACCCGAACATAAAATCGGTCACGTGTCCGTTCACCGGCGAGGTACTGGCGGCGGTGCCTTCGATCCGTCCCGACGTCACCTTCATCCATGCGCAGAAGGCCGACAAAAAGGGCAATGTGCTGGTCGAGGACATTATCGGCATCCAGAAGGAAGCGGTGCTGGCGGCCAAACGCGCCGTGGTGACCGTGGAGGAAGTGGTCGACGATTTCGACGATCTCCATCCCAATTTGACGGTGCTGCCGCGCTGGACGATCGCGGCGATCTCCGTCGTGCCCGGCGGATCGCACCCGTCCTACGCGCATGGCTATTACGCACGCGATAACGCCGCCTATCTGGAGTGGGACGAGATCGCCGCCGACCGTGAGAAATTCCAGACCTGGATGCAGGCAAACGTCATCGAGAAGAGCGCCGGCGACTTCGCCGGACGTGTCGAGCATCTGAGGAAAGCGGCATGAGCGGGATGGGCTTCACCCCCAACGAGATGATGACCATTGCCGCCAGCCGCGCGTTGAAGAACGACGATGTCTGCTTCGTCGGCATCGGTGCGCCGTCCGCCGCCTGCAATGTGGCGCGTCTGACGCATGCGCCCGACATCACGCTGATCTATGAGAGCGGCACGATCGGCACCGCGCCTGATGTGCTGCCATTGTCGATCGGCGATGGCGAATTGTGCGAAACCGCTGTCACCACCGTCGCGGTGCCGGAAATGTTCCGCTACTGGCTGCAGGGCGGCCGGATCTCGATCGGTTTCCTGGGTGCTGCGCAGCTCGACAAGTTCGGCAATATCAACACCACGGTCATCGGCGATTATTTTCATCCCAAGACCAGGCTGCCCGGCGGTGGCGGTGCGCCGGAGATCGCGACCTCGTCGAAGGAAATCTACATCACCATGGCGCAGACCAAGCGCGGCATGGTCGAAAAGATCGACTTCTTCACTTCCTTCGGCCATGGCGAGGGCGGTGACCATCGCAAGCGGCTGGGCATCGACACATCAGGCCCGACCTTGCTGATCACCGATCTCGCCATCTGGAAGCCGGACCCGGTGACCAAGGAATTCACCGTCGTGTCACTGCATCCGGGCGTCACCCGCCAGCAGGTGCAGGAAAGCTGTGGCTGGGTCGTCAAGTTCGCCGAGGCGCTTGACGAAACACCCGCGCCAAGCGAACTCGAACTCAATACATTGCGCGACCTGCAGGCCCGCACCAGGGCGGCGCATGAGGGAACCGGAAAAGCAAAGGCTGCATGACATGGCCGAGGCCTATATTTGCGACTACATCCGCACGCCGATCGGCCGTTTCGGCGGTTCGCTGTCCTCGGTACGCGCGGACGATCTCGGCGCCGTCCCGCTGAAGGCATTGGTCGAGCGCAATGCCGGCATAGACTGGCAGGCGGTCGACGATGTCGTCTATGGCTGCGCCAACCAGGCCGGCGAGGACAACCGCAATGTGGCGCGCATGGCGCTGCTGCTGGCCGGCCTGCCGAAGGAGATCCCGGGTTCGACCGTCAACCGGCTGTGCGGGTCGGGCATGGACGCGTTGACCATCGCCGCCCGTGCCATCAAGGCCGGCGAGGCCGAACTGATGATCGCTGGCGGCGTCGAATCGATGAGCCGGGCGCCCTTCGTCATGCCCAAGGCCGACACGGCTTTTTCGCGCAATGCCGAGATTTACGACACCACCATCGGCTGGCGTTTCGTCAACCCGCTGATGAAAAAGCAGTACGGCGTCGATTCGATGCCTGAAACCGGTGAAAACGTCGCCGAGGATTTTGCCGTTTCGCGCGCGGACCAGGACGCCTTTGCCGTGCGCAGCCAAAACAAGGCCGTCGCTGCGCAGGCCAATGGAAGGCTGGCCAAGGAGATCACGCCGGTGACGATCCCGCAGCGCAAGGGCGATGCGATCGTCGTCTCGAAGGACGAGCATCCCCGTGCCGGCACCACGGTCGAGACGTTGGCCAAGTTGCCGACGCCGTTCCGTCAGGGCGGCACGGTGACGGCCGGCAATGCCTCCGGTGTCAATGACGGGGCGGCGGCGCTGATCGTTGCCTCGGAAGCAGCAGCGCACAAATACGGTCTGACGCCGATCGCCCGCATCCTTGGCGGCGCTGCCGCCGGCGTCGCGCCGCGAATCATGGGCATCGGTCCGGCACCGGCGACACAAAAACTGTGCGCGCGGCTCGGTCTGACGCCGCAACAATTCGATGTCGTCGAGCTCAACGAAGCCTTTGCCTCGCAAGGCATCGCCGTGCTGCGCCAGCTCGGCATCGCCGAGGATGCACCGCACGTCAATCCGAATGGCGGCGCCATCGCGCTTGGCCATCCCCTGGGCATGTCGGGCGCACGCATCTCCGGCACGGCGACGCTGGAGCTGCGCGAACGTGGCGGCCGCTATGCCCTGGCCACCATGTGCATCGGTGTCGGCCAAGGCATCGCCATCGCGCTCGAAAGGGCCTGATCGCGCGATCTTTCGGCTTGCCGAAAACATGGTCGGATTCGGCGCGTCGCCAAATTTGACCATGTGGACAAAAGTCCGCACCCGTTCCATAGTTCCCCGTCTGACATTTCTAGAACAGCCGGCTCGACACGGCTGTCGAACAGAGGGGACTGCAATGGAAAACCGGAAGACCAAATTCCAATCGACACGCGAAGGGATTTCGCGACGCAACGTGCTGGAGCTCGGCGCGCTTGGCCTGGCAGCGGCGATGCTGCCGGGCGCCGCCTTCGCCAAGGACAAGAAACTGAAGGTGGCGGCGATCTTCGCCACGCCGATCGAGGAGCCCTGGGACAACCAGATCCATGTCGCCCTGCAGAAGGCCGAGAAGGAACTGGGTATCGAATACAAATGGTCCGAGAAGGTGCAGACCGCCGATTTCAGCCGCGTCATGCGTGAATATGCGCAAGGCGGCTACCAGCTGGTGCTGGGCGATGCCTTCGCCGCCGAGCGCGAGTCGCGCCGCACGGCCAAGCAGTTCCCCAAGACGGCCTGGCTGTTCGGCTCGGGTGCCGGCCCGGCGGAGCCCAATTTCGGCGTCTTCGACAACTGGATCCATGAGCCGGCCTACCTCTCGGGCATGATCGCCGGCAAGATGTCGAAATCGGGCACGGTCGGCGCCGTGGCGGCGATGGGCATTCCGGAAGTGAACCGGCTGGTCAACGCCTTCTTTGCCGGCGCCAAGGAGGTCAACCCGAACGTCAAGAAGAAGGTCGCCTTCATCGGCTCCTTCTTCGATCCGCCAAAGGCCAAGGAAGCCGCGGTGGCGCAGATCGATGCCGGCGTCGATGTCATCTATGCCGAGCGCTTCGGCGTCATCGAGGCGGCGGTCGAGAAGAAGATCTACGCCATCTCCAACATGTCCGACCAGTCGAGCCTCGGCCCCGACACGGTCATCACCGGCCCGGTCTGGGATATGTATCCGACGGTCGAACAGGCGATCAAACTGGTCAAGGCCGGTGTCTACACCGCGCAGGACTATGGCGATTTCTCGCGCATGGCCAAGGGCGGCTCCTATCTCGCCCCGTACCACAAGTTCGACAAGACGCTGCCGGCGGACGTCAAGGATCTGGTCGAGAAGAAGAAGGCCGAGATTCTTGAGGGCAATTTCCGCGTCGACGTGGATGAGAACACGCCGGTTTCGGATTGATCTTTCACCCTCCCCACAAGGGGGAGGGTGAAGCAGAGCCATTTCTCCGCAGGAGTGCCCTTGCCCGCCCCACTCATCGAAATGCGCGGCATCACCAAGAGCTTCGGCGCCGTCAAGGCGAACGAGGCCGTCGACCTCATTGTCGCGCCGGGCGAGATCCTCGGCCTGCTGGGCGAGAACGGCGCCGGCAAGACGACGCTGATGAACGTGCTGTTCGGCGCCTACGCGCCGGACGCCGGCGAAATCCTGATCCAGGGCCAGCCGGTGCGGATCACCAGTTCGGCCGACGCGCTGGCCGCAGGTATCGGCATGGTGCACCAGCATTTTCATCTGGCGCCAAGACTGACGGTCCTGGAAAATCTGCTCATCGGTATCCCGGGAAAATCGGGGCGGATCGATCGCGCCGGCGGGCTGGCGCGGTTGGCAGAAATCAGCCGCCAGCACGGGCTGACGCTTGATCCCGATCTGCCGGTTTCGGCGCTGTCGGTCGGCGAACAGCAGCGGCTGGAGATCGTCAAAGCGCTGTTTCGCGGCGCCAGGCTCTTGATCCTCGACGAGCCGACGGCGGTGCTCGCGCCAAGCGAGGTCGACGGACTGTTTTCGGCGCTGCGCTCGATGGCGGCACAGGGCCTCGGCATCATCTTCATCTCGCACAAGCTCAACGAGGTGCGGGCGCTCACCCATCGCTGCACCGTGCTGCGGCACGGCCGTGTCGCGGGCCGTGTCGACGATCCCGCCAACACCACGTCGGCGGCGATGGCACAACTGATGTGCGGCCACGAAATCGTACCGCCGGCAAGGGGCGCGTCGACGCCCGGTGCCGATGTGCTGACGCTCGACGGCATTTCCACCTCGCGTCATTCAGGCACCGTGCTGCGCGATGTGTCGCTTGCCGTTCGCGCCGGTGAAATCCTCGGCATCGCCGGCGTGTCGGGCAATGGCCAGCGGGCGCTGGCGGAGGTGATCTCCGGCGTGCGCGCGCCCGATGCCGGCCGGATGACGATCGCCGGCCAGATTGTGTCGCGGTTTTCGCCGCGCGAGGTGCAGGCGCTTGGCCTCGGCCGCATCCCGGAAGACCGCATGACGACTGGCCTGGTCACCAATCTGCCGCTCGCCGATTCCATGGTGCTGCCGCGCATCGGCACCGCCTCCTTTTCAGCCAAGGGCCTGCTCAAGCCGGATGCGATCCGCGCCTTCGCCGAAGCGCAGATCAAGGCCTATGACATCAGATGTCCCGGGCCGATGACCCGCGCCGGGGCGCTGTCCGGCGGCAATCTGCAAAAGGCGCTTCTGGCCCGCGAGCTCGCCTTCGATCCGAAGGTCCTGATCGTTTCGCAGCCGACGCGCGGCCTCGACATCGGTGCCGCCCGCTTCATCCATGAAAAATTCCTCGACATGCGGACCAAGGGCTGCGGCATCATCGTCATCGGCGAGGATCTCGAAGAGCTGCTGGTGCTCTGCGACCGCATCGCGGTGATGTATGAAGGCCGCATCGTCGGCACGCTCGACAGCGCCGATGCGACGATCGCGCGGCTCGGCCTGATGATGACCGGGGCGGAGGGCCACGGCTGATGTTTCGCCTGGAAGTCCGCACCTCAACGCCCGCCTGGTTCAATCTGGCGCTGCCGCTGCTGGCGATCGGCGCCACGCTTGTCCTGTGCAGCGGCCTCATCGCGCTGGCCGGCGCCGGCGTGCTGGAATCCTATGGGGTGATGTTCACGGCCTCGCTCGGCGACAGCTATGCGATCACCGAAACGCTGGTGCGCGCCGCACCGATGATCTTCACCGGATTGGCGGTCGCCATCGCCTTCCGTGCCAAATTCTGGAACATCGGCGCTGAAGGGCAATTGCTGGCCGGCGCGGTCGCCAGCTGCTTTGTCGGCGCGATCCCGATGCCGGGGCCGCTCGCCATGCTGCTGATGGCTATCGCAGGTGCCGCCGCTGGTGCTGCCGTCGCCCTTGTTCCGGCCACGCTGCGGGTCAAGTTCAAGGTTGACGATGTGGTCAGCTCGCTGCTGCTCAATTCGGTCATCTACTATGCCCTGATGGCGCTGATCGAAGGGCCGTGGAAGGATAGTTTCAGCGGCTATCCGATCTCGCCGCCGATCGAGGACTCGGCCAACTTTCCGGTACTGATCGAAGGCACGCGCCTGCATCTCGGCGTCGTGGTGGCGCTGATCGCCGCACCTCTGATCTGGTTCCTGATCGCGCGCACGACGCTTGGTTTCAGGATCAGGGTCACCGGCGAAAATCCGGAAGCCGCACGCTATGGCGGCATCCATGTCGAACGCGTGCTGCTCTCGACCGCGCTGCTGTCGGGTGCGCTAGCTGGGCTCGCCGGCGTCGGCGAAGTCGGCGGCGTGCATTTCCAGGTGATGAGCGATATCTCGCCGGGCTACGGCTATTCCGGCATCGTCGTCGCCATGCTGGCGCGGCTCAATCCGTTGGGCGTGGTGCCGGCGGCGATCTTCCTCGCCGCCGTGATGACCGGCGCCGAGGCGATGTCGCGGGCAACGGGCGTGCCGGCCTTCCTCAGCGATGTCATCCAGGGGACAGCGCTGCTCGCCATGCTGGTGGCGCTGCTGTTCACCGCCTACCGCATCCGCCGCGTGGGGACAGCCTCATGAGCGCGGTGTTCGAACAGATCTTCCAGGTCGGTTTCCTGGCCGCCATCATCCGCATCGCCACGCCGCTGGCCTTCGCCACGCTGGGCGAGATGTTCTCCGAGCGGGCGGGCGTGCTCAATCTCGGCATCGAAGGCATCATGCTGCTCTGCGCCATGACCGGCTTCACTGCCACCAGCCTGAGCGGCAGCCTGTGGCTGGGCGTGCTGGTGGCGGTGCTGACGGGCATGCTGATGGGCGCGCTGCATGCGCTGTTCACGGTGGCGCTGGGCTTGAGCCAGCATGTCTGCGGCATTGGCGTGACGCTGTTCTCGTCGGGCCTCGCCTATTTCCTCTACCGGCTGATCTTCGGCCAGCAATCGGTGCCGCCAAGCATCAAGGGTTTCCAGACATTGCCGATCCCGGTTCTCTCCGACATTCCAGTGCTCGGACCGGCGGTGTTCAACCAGTTCGCGCTGGTCTACATGGCGATCCTGGCCATCCCGCTCGCCGCCTTCGTGCTCTACCGCACGCCCTGGGGCCTGTCGGTGCGCATGGTCGGCGAAAACCCGCGCGCGGCCGATTCGGCCGGCGTCAGCGTCATTGCCACGCGTTTCCAGGCCGTCATCCTCGGCGGTGCGCTGATGGGGCTGGCTGGCGCGTTCCTGTCGATGGCGCAGTTCAACGCCTTCACTTTCGGTGTGGTGTCGGGGCGTGGCTGGGTGGCGATCGCGCTGGTCGTGTTCGGCCGCTGGGACCCGTGGCGCTCGGCGGGTGCCGCGCTGCTGTTCGCCTTCGTCGATGCGCTGCAGCTGCGCATGCAGGCGAGCGGGCTCGGGCATATACCCTACGAAGCATTCCTGATGCTGCCCTTCATCTTCACGATCGTCGCGATGGCCTTCATGTCGCGCAACGCGGTGGCGCCGTCGGCGCTGCTCAAGCCGTTCCGAAGGGAAGAGCGGTAGAGGGCTTGGCGTCTTTTCCTCTCCCTCCGGAGGGGGAGAGGAAGGGCGCCAAGCTGTCCCTGAGAAGCCTCACATTGCGGTAAAACCATTGTCGACGAACAGATGCGCGCCATTGACGAAGCTGGACTCGTCGCTGGCCAGATACAGCGCTGCCTTCGCCACCTCCTCAGGCTCGCCGATGCGGCCCTGCTGCGCGGCGAGTGCCGCATCGGAAACGTCGACGCCAAGCTTGCCGAGGTCGGCGACCTCGCGCAGTCCATGCGGCGTCCTGATAAAGCCGGGGCAGACGGCGTTGCAGCGGATGTTGCGGTCGCGGAACTCGACGGCGATGGCGCGGGCGAACATGTGGCAGGCGCCCTTGGTGGTGTCGTAGAGCACCTCCATCGGCGTCGCCGCCACCGCCGAGATCGAGGAGGTGCAGACGATCGAGCCGCCGCCGGCCGCGATCATGCCGGGCAGCACGGCGCGCGTCATCAGGAACATCGAACGGACATTGACGGCATGCAGCCAGTCCCATTCCTGCACGGTCGTCTCCAGGAACGGCTTTATCACAATGGTGCCGGCATGGTTGAACAGCACCGTGGCCGGCCCGAGTTTCTCCGTCGCGCCCTTTACCGCCGCTTCGACCTGGGCTTCGTCGGATACGTCGGCGACAAAATGCTCGGCTATGTGTCCCCGCGCGCGGATCGCCGCCGCCGTTGCCGCGGCCGCCTCGCCATTGCGGTCGATGATCGCCACCTTGGCGCCTTCGGCCGCGAACAGCTCCGAGGCCGCCCCGCCCATTCCCGTCGCGCCGCCCGAGATAATGGCGACCTTGCCGGCCAGTCTTGTGCCCATGCTTCTTACTCCCGTCCCGTTTCAGTGGCTTTTCGTCTTCGATCGCAATGCTATCCCTCGCGCTCAGGATGGCCAAGGGAGCCACCGGAGACAGCGAATTCCTCTTCCGGTGACAGCACCAGGCGATGGCGGCGGTAGAAGGCGAAGTAGGCGAGGCCGATCGCATACCACACCGCCGCCGCGATCGCCGCCCAGCGGTAGAGCGGATCGAAGAACTGGTAGGCCAGCGTCACGATGCAGATCAGGATCGTGGCGTAGGCGCCGAACTTGCCGAGCGGGCTGACGAAGGGGCGAGTAATCGAGGCATAGAGCGTGCGCAGGCGCAGGTATGCGATGCTCTGCAGGATGTAGGACACCATCCCGGCGAAGACGATCATCGAGACCAGGAAGCCGCCCATGAAGGCGACATTGTTCTCGCCGCCGAGATACCAGACCACGAGCAGCATCAGCAGCGCCATGGCGGAGCCGGTGGCAAGCGCCCGATTGGGTGTCTTGGTGCGGGCGCCGGTCACCGAAAGTGCCGTCGGCAGATAGCCGGCGCGCGACAGGGAGTAGATGTTGCGGCCGGAGGCAAAACTGCCGGCGAAGAAGCTGGCGGCAAGGCCGAGCACCGCGACCGAAGCCAAAAGCTTGGCCCAGCCGTCGCCGAAGATGGTGCGGAAGCCGTCAAGCAGCGGTTCGCCGGAAGAGCCCATGGCGTGCGCGCCATGCGGGATCGAGGCGCTGAAGAACAGAACGCCGAGTGCCAGCGCAATCAGCGTCACGATCGACAGGATCAGCGCACGCGGCATGTCGCGGGTGGGGTTCTTGGCCTCCTCCGCCGTCAGCGGCAGCTGTTCGACGGCCAGGAACATGTAGACGCCGAAGGGCAGGGCCAGCATCACGCCGGTGAAGCCGAAGGGCAGCCAGGGGCCATTGCCGTCCGCCAGTGCCGCCGGACCGTCCGCCGCCGCGCCGATGTTCAGCGCGTATCTGAAGAAATCGACATGCGGGATGGCGACGACGAAGAAGAACACAAGCACGGCGATCGCCGCGACGGTCACATAGATCACCACCTTCATCGATAGTTCGAGGCCGCGCAGCGACAGGCCGAGCATGACGACGTAGCCGGCCACCCACCACAACGGCAGCGCGCTTTGCGGCGTGCCGAAGATCGCGGCGAGATAGGAGCTCATGAAGAACATGTTGGCGGCCGGCGCCAGCACAAACTCGATGTTCTCGGCAAGGCCGGTTGTGAAGCCGCCCCAGGGACCGAGCGCGGTGCGCGAGAAGGAATAGGCGCCGCCAGTATGCGGCAATGCGGCGCTCATCTCGCCGATCGAGCAGCACAGGCAGATATACATGAAGCCGATAATCAGCGCGGCCAGCAGCATGCCGCCGAAGCCTCCTTGCGCGAGGCCGATGTTCCAGCCGGAATATTCGCCGGCCACCACGGCGCCGACGCCCATCATCCACAGCGAGAACAGGCCGGCGTGGCGCTGCAATTGGCGCTGTTCGAAATACTGCTTGTCGACGGTCTGATAGGTAACGCCGGCCGTGCCGCGCTCCATTGCTTGCTCTGTCATCGCTGTTCCCCTTCTTTTCCAGCGAAGCGTGGCCGCTTCGCTCTCTTGCGATCGGGGCATAGTTCAAGAGCACGTCACCAGCGTATATATCCCCAAGGAGATATGTTCCGCGCGAACCGCAACGCGCAGGATATGCAGGCAAGGAAGCGAGGATGGGTTCACTGGAGATGGCGGCGCTGGCGGGCTGGCATGACGCCTTGCCGGAGTTGGTGCCGCTGATCGGAAAACCGGGATTTGCCGCAAGGCTCGATAACGCCTTGCGCGAGGTAGCCCCCTTTGATCTCAGCTGTGCGTTCGCCTATCCCGGCCGCGACCGGCCGATGTTCCTGCATGATGGGCTGGGCGCGGTGTCCTCGACCCAGATCATGACCAACTACCTCAACGGCACCTATCTGCTCGATGCCGTCTATTCGGCCTGCCTGCGCCGCGCGCCGCAAGGGCTGCATCGCCTCGTCGACCTGGCGCCGGACGCCTTCTTCGAGGGCGAATATTACAATTCGCCCGACGTGCATCCCTGCATTTCGATGGAATCGGGTACGCTGGCGGAGGAGATCGTCTTCCTCGTTCCGGTCCAGGGCAGCTTCTACATCGCCTATTCGCTGCTGCGGGCGAATGGCAGCCCGGCTTTCTGCGAGAAGGATTTCGAGCGACTGCAGCGGACGGCGCCGATGGTGACCAGCCTGGCGCAACGGCATTGGGAGCATCTGGCGCCGGCCGGTTCGGACAACGAACCGGTCCAGCAGCCTACCGGCCAGGATGTCGAACAGGCGTTCGAGACCTTCGCGCCGTCGCGGCTGACGCGGCGCGAGCAAGGCATCGTCAGCCTGATCCTGCGCGGCCATTCCTCGATGTCGATCGGCCGCATCCTTGAGATCGCCGAGGGCACGGTGAAGATCCATCGCAAGCACATCTATGCCAAACTCGACATTTCCAGCCAGACGGAACTGTTCAACCTGTTCATCAAGCATCTGCTGGCGGGCCGATGACAAAGCCGATGGGCCTGAAGAACATCGCAAGCCGGTGATCCGCATGGCTTTTTGCGTCGGACGAACAGACCCGGATACGCTAAATCCTGGTTGAAAATACCGATCCTTCCAAGATTTTGAGAAATTCATTCCAACAAATGGCATAAAATAGCAATCGACAAAGTCTACAAGTTTTATAGATTAACGGGCGAGACGGAGGTCGATATGTCGTATATCCAGAACGCTCAGACTGACAGCAGCGGCCAGAGGCTGGCCAATGCCCAGACTTTTCGCCCGGCCTATGCCGGAGCTTTCGCCTATCTCGTCTTTGCCCTTGCGTTCGTGTTCACCGGGGCCGTCGTTCTGGGCCTCATTCCCTAAGGCGTCGGACCGGCAGGGGTTAGTTTCCCCACTGTCTTCAGGCAATCGGAGTTGAATGAACCGGATCCCGGTGCGTTTGCGCGCGACCGTGGGTTCGCATTTCACAGCATCCATGATTCCAGCGATGGAGGAGATGACAATGCCGATCGAATTCACCCATGTCCCCGGCAAGTCCACTGACGCCGCCGTTCCCTTCTTCTACGACTTTGCCGAGACCGCGACCAAGCTCGGGCTGATCGAGGATGGCGGCTTTCAGAAGATCGTCGTCGACGATCCGGCCGGACTGCTGACCAATATGGATCTTGGCGCCCAGGTGCTCAATCGCACCGCGTCGCTGGAAGTGGTGCTGACCCATTGGGCCGGCGTGATCGAACCGACGGTGGCGGCCCGCCAGCTGGCATCGATCGACAGGGAGAGCGGCGGACGGCTGGCGCTTCGGATGATCAGCGAGCCATTGAACGACGACGACGCCGAGACGCGGCCGGTCGGACATGGCGTGATCTGGCAGCGCATCGACGAATATCTGGTGCTTTTGAAGCGGCTTTGGTCGAACGACCGGCCTTTCGACCATGAAGGCGCCTTCTACAGCATCAAGGGCGGCTATATCGAGCGCAAGGGTCCGCATGGCGCCGACCTTGTCATCCGCATGGGCGGCCAATCGGGAACGGCCCTGAAGGTGGCCGGGCGGCATGCCGATGTCTTCGAACTGGCACCGGGCTCGATTGATGAGGTCCGGCAGCTGATGGAGCGGGTGCGCGGTGCCGCCGCCGAACATGGCCGGGCCGGCAAGCTGCGCTTCGCGCTTCCGGTGAGGATCCACCAGGGCGCTTCCACCGCCGGCTACAAGGCGGTCGATCTGTCCGGCCCGCCGGCTCAAGCCGCCCTGTCGCTGCTTGCCTATGCCGGGCTCGGGATCGACGAATTCATGATCATTGGCGTCGACACGCCGCGCGAGATCGCGACGGTCGGCAGGGAGACCATCGCCCTGTTGCGCAATTCCCTGGCGCGCCGCGAAGACCATGATGCCTTCCAGCCTGGGGCCTATGCGCCTCGGGCAGGGCTGGGGACGCGGGCTGCCGGCTGAAGCCGATCAATCGTCTGTCGCGCCCCGCCTGTCGCCAAGCCGCGACAGGCCCTCGATGACGGCGGCTGAACCAGCCAACACCCCGAAGACGCCGTCCTCGACCGTCACCATGTGCAGGGCCGCCTCATGGGCTTGTCTGTCGCCGCTGGCGCAGGCGTCCGAGATCGTCAGGCACTGAAAATTGCGGTCGCAGGCTTCGCGCAGCGTGGTGTGGACGCAGACATCGGTCGTGCATCCCGAAAACATCAGATGCGTGATGCCTTGCGCGCGCAACACAAGCTCGAAGTCCGTATAGGTGAAGGCGCTGTTGCAGGTCTTGTCGACGATGATGTCATCAGGCGCGACGTCGATTTCCGGAACGATCTGGAATCCCGGTCCCGAGCGCAGCAGGATTTCGGTTCCGTCGAGGCCGGAGCGCTTGCGGCGCCATTTCTCGTAGGGCGTCATGTCGGCCATGTCGGCGCGATAACCCTGCCTCGTGTGGATGACCCTCACGCCAGCTCCGCGCGCCGCTGATATCAGCAGGTTCACGGTGGGCAGGATCGCCCGCAGCGGCGAGGGGTCATATCCCTGTTTGGCGAAATAGCCCGTGGTCGACAGGAAATCCTGCTGCAGGTCGATGACGACAAGTGCCGTGTTTTTGGCCACCAGCCTGCCGTCATAAGGGAAGTCGAAGGGCGTTGCGTTGATCATTGACGGCTCCCGGTTTTGACCAACCATAATCGTTCAATGCGCCGATACCAGATGCTGGGCGTCATGCAGGCGCCGGTAGACGCCATCGGCATGGATCAGCTCCTGGTGCGAGCCCTGCTCGACGATGCCAGTCTCCGAGACGACGACGATGCGATCGGCGCCACGGATCGTCGCCAGCCGGTGCGCGATGACCAGCGTGGTGCGGCCTTGCGCCAGTTCGGCCAGCGCCTTCTGGATCTCGCGCTCGGTCTGGGTGTCCAGCGCCGAGGTCGCCTCGTCGAGGATCAGGATCGGTGGATTCTTCAAGAACATGCGGGCGATCGCCAGCCGCTGTTTCTGGCCGCCTGACAGTTTCACGCCACGCTCACCGATGATCGTGTCATAGCCGGCCGGCAGGCCCGAGATCATGCCGTCGAGCTGTGCCCGCCGCGCGGCGTCGGCGATCGCCTCGTCCGAAGCGCCGAGCCGGCCATAGGCGATGTTTTCGCGAACCGAGCCGCCGAACAGGAACACATCCTGCTGGACGATGCCGATCTGGCCGCGCAGCGAGGCCAGTGTCATGTCCCTGATGTCGATGCCGTCGATGCTGATCCGGCCGGCGCCGACCTCGTAGAAACGCGGCAGCAGCGAGCAGATGGTAGTCTTGCCGGCGCCGGATGGACCGACGAAGGCAATGGTCTCGCCGGCGCGGATCGTCAGGTCCACATGTTGCAGCACCGGCTTGCCGTCGCCATAGCCGAAGCTGACATCGCGGTATTCGATGTCGCCCTTGAGCCCGCTGACGCCCACGGCGTTGGGCCGGTCGGCGATGTCGGGCTCGGTGTCGAGCAGTTCCGTATAGCGGCGGAAGCCGGCGATGCCCTTGGGATAGGTCTCGATCACCGAATTGATCTTCTCGATCGGTCGCACGAAGACACCGACCAGGAGCAGAAAGCCGACGAAGCCGCCATTGCTGAGGCTTCCCGTGATGACCAGGTAGCTGCCGGCGATCATCACCACGAGCTGGATCAGCCTGATGCCCATATAGTTCAGAGAGTTCGAGGCGGACATGATGCGGTAGGCGTCGAGCTTGGTCTGGCGGTAGCGCTGGTTGTCATGCGCGAACAGGGCGCGCTCATGCTCCTCATTGGCGAAGGCCTGGACGACGCGCATGCCGCCGACATTCTCCTCGATGCGCACGTTGAAATCGCCGACGCGCCCGTAAAGCGCCTGCCAGTTGCGTTCCATGCGGTCGCCATAGCGCATCGTCACCCAGGCGATCACGGGCACGATCACCGCGGTGATCAGCGCCAGGTGGATGTTGACGGTGAACATCAGCACGAAGGCGCCGGCGAAGGTCATGATGGCGATGAACAGATCCTCGGGGCCGTGATGGGCGATCTCGCCGATCTCCTCCAGGTCCTTGGTAACGCGGCCGACGAGATGGCCGGTCTTGTGGTTGTCGTAGAAGCGGAAGGACAGTTTCTGCAGATGGTCGAAACTCTTGCGCCGCATCTCGGTCTCGATGTTGATGCCGAGCATGTGGCCCCAATAGGTGACGACAGCCATCAGCGCTGTGTTGAGCAGATAGATCACCAACAGGCCGATCGAGGCGATGATGATCAGGGTCCAGTCCTGCTGCGGCAGGAGCTGATCGACGAATGCGCGCACAGCCATCGGAAAGCCGAGCTCGAGCAGGCCGGCGAGCACGGCGCAGGAGAAGTCGAGCGCGAACAAGCCCTTCCAGGGCGCGTAGTAGGCAAGGAAACGTCTGATCATCGCAGTGAACCGCATGCTGTCTTGATGGGCGGGATGTAGCGTGCACCGGCCGTCATCGCTGGGCGCTGCTTACAGGTGGCGGCGCAGCGGGGGCAATATGCCAGTCCGGGCTTCATTTTTCCGATTCTGGCCGCGAGATCGACGGCCGGGATGATTTGTTGATTGTTGCAGTCATCTTAAATGTTGACTAGTAAGGTCATGTTTCATAGTCAACCGGACATTGGACTGCCGAGGCCAGAAATTGGAAATGCGAGTGGCCGCACTGGAGACACCATGACCGTGGCTGAAGCCGAGGCCGCCTTCCATATCGACGCGGTGCGGTTTGCCGTCGGCGAGCGGACGCTGCTTGGCCCTGTCTCGCTCGAACTGCGGCGCTCGCGCGTCTACGGGCTGATCGGTCACAACGGCTCGGGCAAGTCGACGCTGATCAAGCTGCTGGCGCGCCAGCAGCCGGCAAGCTCCGGCGCCATCACCTTCGCCAGGCGGCCGTTGCCGCAATGGGGCGCTCGTGAGCTCGCCCGCGCGCTCGCCTATCTGCCGCAGACGACGCCGGCGGCGACGGGCCTCACGGTGCGCGAACTGGCGGCGCTCGGGCGTTATCCCTGGCATGGCGCGCTTGGCCGCTTCAGCGGGGAGGACAGGCGGCATGTCGAGGAGGCGCTTGTCCTGACCGACATGGAAGGCTTCGCCGACCGTCTGGTCGATGAATTGTCCGGCGGCGAGCGCCAGCGCGCGTGGCTTGCCATGCTGGTGGCGCAGAACGCCGGCGTGATGCTGCTCGACGAACCGATCTCCGCACTCGACATCGCCCACCAGGTCGAGGTGCTGGGGCTGGTCAAGGAACTCAGCCGCAAGCGCGACCTCTGCGTCGTCGTCGTGCTGCACGATCCCAACATGGCGGCGCGCTATTGCGACGAGCTGATCGCGCTGAAGGACGGCAAGCTGCTGACGCGCGGGACACCGGACGAAATCATGCGGGGCGACGTGCTGAGAGGCATTTTCGGCGTGGAGATGGGCGTGTTCGCGCACCCGGTTACCGGACAACCCGTCGGCTATGTGCAGTGACGAGATCTGACGCGGTGGCGCAATAGGAAGCGGCTGGTCGCTGCGAGAACAAGGAAGAAGCTTTTGTCTAGAACTCGTTTGTTGGCGGCGTTGGTCGCATCGGTGATCCTGGCAGGCGGCGGGGCCGTGGCCCAGGAGCAACCGGCCGGTACTGCTCCTGCGGCCGAGGCCCCCGCCGCTCCCGCCGCACCGGCCACGATGGCGCCCGCGCAGCCAGTTGGCCAGCCGGCCACGGCGGAGCCTGCCGAAGCCGCGCCCGCGGGGGCCATGGAGCTGAACCTGCCGCACGATTTGTCGCCATGGGGCATGTTCATGGCCGCCGACATCATCGTGAAGGCGGTGATGATCGGGTTGGCCTTCGCCTCGCTCGTGACCTGGACGATATGGCTGGCCAAATCGCTGGAGATTTTCGGTGGCAAGCTGCGCGTCCGCCGGGCAGTCCGCGCGATCGGCGATGCCGCGACGCTGAAGCAGGCCAGCCGCGCGCTCGACCGCAGCGGCGGTCCCGGCGCGCTTCTGGTAAAGGCGGCTGAAGAAGAGACCGCGCTCTCGGCCGGCGCGCTCGACCACGTCGGCGGCGACGGACTGAAGGAACGCGTCACATCGCGCCTGTCGCGCATCGAGGCGGCGGCGTCGCGGCGCATGTCGCGCGGCACCGGCGTGCTGGCGACGATCGGCTCCACCGCGCCGTTCGTCGGCCTGTTCGGCACCGTCTGGGGCATCATGAATGCCTTCATCGGCATCTCGCAGGCGCAGACCACCAATCTCGCCGTGGTCGCGCCGGGCATCGCCGAGGCGCTGCTCGCCACCGCGATGGGTCTCGTCGCGGCAATTCCGGCGGTGGTGATCTACAACGTCTTCGCCCGCTCGATAGCCGGCTACCGGCAGATCCTCGCCGACGCCTCGGCGGGCGTCGAACGGCTGGTCAGCCGCGACCTGGATTTCCGCGCTGTCTCGCCAACGACAGCCCTGGCGGCGGCGTAGCGGGGCGACACCATGGGAAGCAGAATCCGACAGACCATGGATGACGATCTCGAGGAGAACCACGAGATCAACGTCACGCCCTTCATCGATGTCATCCTGGTGGTGCTGATCATCTTCATGGTCGCCGCGCCGCTGGCGACGGTTGACGTCAATGTCGACCTGCCGGGGTCGACGGCGACGCCCGCGCCCCGGCCCGAAACGCCGCTGTTCCTGACCTTGAAGGACGATCTCACGCTGGCGATCGGCAATGACACCGTGCCGCGCCCGGCCTTCGCGGCGACGCTGGAAGCCAAGACCAAGGGCGACAAGCAGACGCGCATCTTCCTGCGCGCCGACAAGGCGGTCGCCTATGGCGACCTGATGGAGGCCATGAACCTGTTGCGCGGCGCCGGCTATCTGAAGATCGCGCTGGTGGGCCTGGAGACGGGGTCCACGGCCGATGCACCGGCACAAGCGGGAGCTGCCGCGCCATGACGCAGTCCGCCGCCTTGCCCACGATGCAACTATCGCGCTTCGGCTGGCGCGATCTTGGTCTTTGGGCGGGGGCGGCGACGCTTATCCTTGGAGCCCATGTCGCGGTTGCCTATGCCGTGCAGACCTTCAGCATGGTCAATGAAGCGGATGGCGGTCCGCCACCGGCCCAGGTGATCGAGATGGCACCGATGACGGTGATGCCGGCCGTGGAGGAAGAGGTCGCGGCACTGGACGCAGTGATGCCTGACCAGAGCGAGCCAACGCCAACACCGACGACGGAGCCAACGCCCGAACAGGTCGAGAAGGCGGAACCGGTTACCGAACAGCCGGAAGCGGTTGCGCCCGACGAGACCGAGCCCACCCAGACCGAAAAGACGGAGCAGGTCGATCAGCCGCCACTGGACGAGGTGGTCCCGGACATTGTCGAGGCTGTCGCCCCGGATGTAGTCATTCCGTTGCCGCAGGCGAAGCCGGTCGAGACGCCGAAGCAAAAGAAACCGGTCGAGGCCAAGGCCAAAAAGCCTGTCGACAAGCCCAAACCGAAGAAGGAAAAGACGGCACCGCCCAAGACGGTGACCGCCGCCAGCGCCGATGCCAAGCCAGCGGCCAAGACAGCGGCGCCGAAGTCGGCGGAAGCGACAGGGCGATCCGGCGACTCCAGCAAATGGGATTCAAAACTGCGCTCATGGATCAATCGGCACACGCGCTATCCGAGTGCGGCGAGAGCCCGACGCGTCGAAGGCAGTGCCTACGTCACGTTCACGGTCGACTCATCCGGCCGGGTTCTGGCCGCCAGGCTGACCCGTTCCTCAGGCAATGCCGACCTGGATCGGGCGGCACTGTCCGTGCTCCAGGGTGCTACCGTACCGGCACCTCCGCCTGAGCTTGGCGGGCGCCAAAGCCGGACGGCGCCGTTCGTCTTCAACCTGCGCAATTAGCGCGGGTCCTGGGGCGAAACGATGGTGCGATGGCCCCTCGCGCGGATAGCGATCGATCAGCAGCTCATCGACTGGCACAGCGCTTCGACCTGCTCCAGGTAGAAACGGCATTTCGTGCGCAGGATCCGGAGGTTCGGATCGTCGGCGCCATTGATCTCGATGGTTTGCATCATGAAATCGAAATGGATGTGAAAGGCGTCCACCGCGCCCCAGAGGCTGTCGGCCTGCCAGGTGTCGGCCATCGCCATGGAGATCAGTTGGCGGGCCTCGACGCGCGCGGCATCCGGTGATGCCGGTCGACTGGCGATCAGGACATGGAGCCGGCCGAAGACGCTTTCCCTGGCGTCGGCGCTCCTGATGGGTGCGATCATGTTCATTGGCGGGTCCCCCTCGATTCTCCAGGCATGATGTCAATTCTGCGGGCTGCGGGCGATCAAGGCGGGGATCGCGGCGGTATCGGACGGCCGACCCCTGATGATGTTGGCAAGCTCTGCGTCGGCCTGCTCGAACCAATAGACCATGTCGGGACGCTCAAGGTCGCCGGCTGCCCTTTTCAGGAGCGGCAGCAGGGTTTGCAGCGCACACAGTGTCTCCCACCGGTTCGGCTGAGAGCCCACCGGCGCGCACAGGGCTGACGGTTGCATCCGCTACGCTCTCCGTGGCTGAGCGTGTTCCTTGACGTTCGGCCTGGGATGCATCGGATTGCCGCTGAGCTGGGCATGCCTTGCCGGCCGCGCGCCGCGCAGGATGTCGAAGGCTTCGGCATAGGCCATGCCCAGCAGATAGGAGATCATGGGAAAACGGCTTGCTTCGGCTATCTGCATCAGCTCATTGGTCATCGATGCGATATATTGAAGACTATCGATCTCTGACTGCCGTAAGGAATGATTTGCCACGTGTTGCTCCTGTAATCGGATGGAACTCGGGAAACGCGTACTGGCTACACTGGATACACTGAGTCGGCTAATTAATAGAGTGGCCCGCCGGATGCGGGCTTGGTTCCGGGGTCGAGAGGGTCAACGCATAAACAGGTGCGTCCATGAGGCGGTCGAGGCCAAGGAGGCGCTTGATCGCCGAATGGCTGAGCGCTGCCGTGGGGCAGGCCGACAAGCCATGTCGGGTCGCCGCCAACATCACGTTCTGACCGATATGGCCGGCCTCGATCAGCACGACACGATAGGCGTTGGCATCCTCATATTTCCACATGGTGCGGTCGAGCCTGGCGCAGAGCAGGATCAGGCATGGCATTGTATCGGCCCATTCCTGCCCGCCGACCAGTTCGGAGATCTTCGGCAGATGGTTGGCCGGGATCCGGCCGAGGTCGTGATCGGCGGCGGAATAATGATAGACGCCGGGATCCAGACCCTCGACACCAAGCGCGACCACATAGGCCTCATAAGGATTCCGCGCACCACCCGAAGGGGTCATGCCCAGCGGTAGGGCGCCAACGCAGTTGCTGGTCTCGCCGGTAATGCCCATGCCCGCGAACAGGCAATCGGAGAGCTGCCGCGCGGTGATGGTGGGCGCGGCCGCGGTGCGGTTGGTGCGGCGCCGCGCCATCAGGCTCAGCAGTTCGTTGTCGTCGAGTGCGTTCGGCAGCCGGATGGCGCCGGCGGCGTTCTTGAGCATGAGGTCGGGCTGCGCGACATGACCGGCGCGCTCGATCTGGCGGGCCTCGGCCTGTTCGATGGTCATGAACTCTGAGTCCTGGACACAGAAATGCATCAGCGCGGTCGGAATGCCCCAATTCCATTGTCCGGAGAACTGTGTTTCCTGTTCGGCCAGCGGCGAGCCGGCGGTGACCAGGGCGGAAAAATCAAGCAATTGCGGCACGACGGCATTGAGGTCGGATTTCGACCATCCGTGGGCGCGTGCAATCTCCGCCGTGGAGGCCCATTCGTCCCAGGATGCAAGAAGACCGATCACCTCGGGGCTGCAGTCGAAGACACTTCTGGTCAGGAAATTGCAGGCCGTGACCTTGTTGGTCCCGGGATAGAAGACAAGCGTTTTTGAAGAGCGCATTTTCATGATGCTGAATGCCGTTTTGTGAATGTGAGGCGCCGACGGGCGAACATCCCCGTCGGCGCCGAACGACTTCAGCGCTTGTTGTAGTGCATGCCCTGCGAAAAGAAGACGGTCTGCGTGCCCGCGGCAACCGTCAGCTTCGGGGCATTGTTCACTTTCTTGGCCATTTTTCGTCCTTTCCCGACCCCCCAATGGGATCTGTTGAAAGATCCCCACCGTGGGATCCGCGAGAAGAAAGGTAAGGTCGAAAGAGTTAATGGTGTGTTAAAACTGTAGTAAAAGGCACGCGATCTAAAATATCTTTCTTAGCGATAAAGTTTAGAAAATCGATTTTTCTCAGATAGCGAGTAGGTATACGCTAGCATACGCTCTTTCGAGGTATTCTTATTCTTATTTAGCGTAAATTGGGTGCGCGAGATCAGCCCTGCCCGTCCCGGGCGAGACTGACGACCAACGGATCGATGCCCGGATCGTCAAGCTTGACGACATGCGCCATGCGGATCGCATGCCGTGGCCGGATGCCGGACATGTCCTGCCGCATGATGACCGATACGAATGCCGGCCCGGTCTCGGTCAGGAGCATGGCCTTGCCGACCAGAACCGGTTCGGAGATCGGCGCCCATTGCACGGAGATAAGCGACGGCTCCCCGGTCTGGCGACGGTTGACGCCGCTGAAATAGATCCAGTTCAGGCGAGAGATCGCCACGCCATAGTGATTGCCGCGCGCCCGCGCCCATATCGAGCCACGGCGCTCCGACCACCCGGTGACCCGGCGGAATGTGACCAGTTCGGCCTCGCGACGCACGAAGGTTACCGACCGCACCAACAGGTCGGAACGGGTCGGGATCGAAAAATAGGTGAAATAGGTGCCTCCCGCGATCGATGCGGCGGGCGGGCGGATCATCTGCTTGAACAGGCTTTCCGAAATCGGCGGCAGGCCGGGGGCCATGGGCTCGGGAATACCCGGGTCGCGGTACAGTTCGGCTTCATCGATGCGGAAGTAGTCGCAGATCAGTTTGGCAGTGGCCTTGTTCGGAACGGTCTGCCCTTGCAGGTAACGTTCGAACTGCGTGCGGTTGATACCCAATTCGCGGCAAACCGCGCTTACGGAGGCATGGTCCTTGCAGAGCCGTCTGAGATTTGCAGCGAGATTCTCGCGTATGGACACGTCTTTGCTTTCGCAGGCGAATTCTTCATTCCGACTCGGAATCCATATAGCGCCTTCGGTCGCCCCGCCGAAACGCCTTGTCGCAACTCACAGAAAAAACTGATTTGAGAACAGCAGTCTAATGGGGAGGCTTTCAAAAAAAATAGCGCAATCCGACAACAGTCATCGCCATAAGTCCAATTGACAATCTGTCTTGCCTCGGACCTCGCCAAATCGCCTATGGCTTTTTTTGGGGGCTTTGGCGCGCGGAACGCCGCACGCCTTGCATCGCATGTGCTTGCGCCCTGGCGGCGCGCCCAAAAAACGGAGAAGCGATTATTCCGATGGTGGAGCTGAGGAGGATCGAACTCCTGACCTCGTCATTGCGAACGACGCGCTCTCCCAGCTGAGCTACAGCCCCGTCCAACGGATGGCGCATTTATCGGGCGCGGCGGATTTCTGTCAAGGCGGCGTTTTGCCGAAATCCTCGTTGGCCGGCACGGCGGCTGCCGGCCCTTGCCGGTTTCGCGTGCAATGGCTACATGTCGGCAACAATTGGAGACCGGCATGCTCGCCCTCATTCAAACCATCGTCATGGCGCTTGACCTCTACTGGTGGATCATCATCGCCTCGGCGATCTTTTCCTGGCTCTACGCCTTCAACGTCGTCAATTCGCGCAACCAGTTCGTCGGCAGCATCGGCAACATGCTCTATCGGCTGACCGAGCCGGCGCTGCGGCCGATCCGCCGCTTCATGCCCGACCTTGGCGGCATCGACATCTCGCCGATCATCCTGCTGTTGATCCTTTTCTTCGTCAGGCAGTTCATTCTCACCACGGTAGCCCCGCTGGTGCTGTGAACCCGGCAATTGCATGAGCGCGCCGCTGCGCATCCGCGAGAACGGCATCGACCTGTTCGTCCGGCTGACACCAAAATCTTCCATGGACAGGTTGGAAGGCGTCGAAACATCGGCGGATGGGCGAAGCCATCTGAAGGCACGGGTCCGCGCCGTGCCGGAAAACGGCGCCGCCAATCAGGCGCTGGAGAAGCTGGTCGCCAAGACGCTGGGAGTGCCGGCATCGGCGGTTTCGGTCGTCGCCGGCGGCACGGCACGGCTCAAGACGCTGCGCATAGCGGGTGATCCAGAGGCGCTGGCGCAGCTTGTTCAGGCGCTCGGCTGATCAGCAATCCAGTGGTGTCGTAACTCCGAACCTGAAATGTCGGCGGGACAGTGCCCCCCTCTGTCCTGCCGGACATCTCCCCCAAAAGGGGGGAGATCGGCAGCTTCGCCTGCCTTCAGTCCCCCAGCGGCAGCCTTGGGTCGTCAACCTTCAGCGTGTTCACGCTTTGCTTGATGCGGCGCAAATTCTCCAAGACCTTCGGGCCGCGCGTCTCGGCGACCGATGTCACGATCATGTCGACGATCGCCAGCAGCGCGTAGCGCGACGATGTGGGCTTGTAGATGTTGCCATCCTCGAGCGGCTGCAGGTGGATGACCGTGTCTGCCACCTTGGCCAGCGTCGAATCGGGCGCGGTGACGGCCACCGTGGTGGCGCCATATTGCTGCGCGACCTGCACCGCCTCGATGACCGAGCGCGCATAGCCGGACACTGAAAAGGCGACCAGCGTGGTTTCCGGCGCGGCGACGGCGGCGTACATGCGCTGCAACTGGCCGTCGATCTGGGCCAGCACCGGCAGGCCGAGCCGGAACAGCCGGTTCTGCATTTCGGTCGCCATCATCGAGGAGATGCCGCCGGAGCCGATGCACAGCACATTGCCTGACGTCGCAAGCCGCTCGGCGACGGCGACCAGCGTCGTCATGTCGAGGTTCTCGCTGGCGCGCTGGATGGCCGAGATCGCGGCTTCGGTGATGGCGGAGGCGATGCGCTGCTCACGGGCGTCGCGGCTCAGCGGCTCGGGCGAAAGATACTGGCCGCCGATGGCGATGGCCTGCGCCAGGTAGAATTTGAAGTCGCGCAGCCCCTCGCAGCCGAGATTACGGCAGAAGCGGGTCACCGTCGGCTCGCTGACGCCGACGCGCGCGGCAATCTCGGAGATCGCGGCCTTGGAGGCGAAATCGAGATCGGACAGCACGAGGCCAGCCAGCCGGCGATCCGACTTGGTGCCGTCCTGCGACATCAGCTGCAGCCGCGTGATGATGTCGGCCGGTGTCTTCATGCCCGTGTTTTCGTCTTCATCTCGGTACGTCTCGTTTCACAGCGGCAGGCCTGTCGCCTTGTCGAACAGATGGATGTTGCCAGGATCGACCGAGACCGGCAGCAGGTCGCCCGGCCTGACCGGCACCCTGTCGCGGAATACGGCGCGCACCGTATCGGCGCCGATGGCGCCATAGACGTGGGTTTCGGAGCCGGTCGGCTCGACGACATCCACCTTCAGCGCCATGGCGTCGGCGGCTTCACCGATGATGAAGTGCTCGGGTCGGATGCCGGCCTCCACGGCGCTGCCCGCCGGCACCGCCTTGCCGGCAAGCGCAAGCCGCCCGCCGCCGGCCGATTCGAACCATGTTTTCTCCGGCGTTGTCTTCAGAGCCCCGGACACAAAGCTCATCGACGGCGAGCCAAGGAAGCCGGCAACGAACTTGTTGGCCGGCCGATCATAAAGCTCGAGCGGCGCGCCGACCTGCTGGATACGGCCACGGTCCATCACGACGATGCGGTCAGCCATGGTCATGGCCTCGATCTGGTCATGGGTGACGTAGACGATGGTCGATTTCAGCCGCTGGTGCAGCGCTTTGATCTCGGTGCGCATCTGCACGCGCAATTGGGCGTCGAGGTTGGACAGCGGTTCGTCGAACAGGAACACCGACGGTTCACGCACGATGGCGCGGCCCATGGCGACGCGCTGGCGCTGGCCGCCCGACAATTGCCGGGGGTAGCGGTCGAGATAGGAGAACAGGTTGAGGACGCCCGAGGCCTTCTTGACCTTCTGGTCGATGGTCGCGCGGGTCTCGCCGCGGATCTTCGGGCCGAAGCCGATATTGTCCGAGGCTTTCAGATGCGGGAACAGCGCATAGGACTGAAACACCATGGCGATGTTGCGCTGCTGTGGCGGCAGGTCGTTGGCGCGCACGCCGCCAATCAGGAGATCGCCCGATGTGATCGTCTCCAGCCCGGCCAGCATGCGCAGCAAGGTCGACTTGCCGCAGCCGGACGGGCCGACCAGCACCACGAATTCGCCGCTCTTGATGTCGAGGCCGATGTCCTCGAGGATTCTGTGCTGGCCGAAGGATTTCGAAAGGTTGCGAAACAGGACGTCGGTCATGGTCACGCTCCCAATATGTCGTCGATGAACGGCAGGCAGCCGGCGGTCAGTCCCGCATCCACGGGCATCACCACGCCTGTTACGCCCGAGGCGCGGTCCGACGCAAGGAAAGCCACGGCTTCGGCCACTTCCGAGGCATTGACGATGCGGCCGAGCGGGTAGAGCCGCTGCAACTTGCCCAGGATTTCCGGATCCTTGGCCAGGCGATGATCCCAGGCGGCGGTGCGGATCGATCCCGGGCAGACGACATTGGCGCGCACGCCGCTGCGGCCAAGCTCGACGGCGATCGATTTCGCATAGGCGTTGATGCCGGCCTTGGCGGCCGCATAGGCCGGATTGCCGAAATGCGCGATGGCGTTGACGGAGGAGATGAAGACGACGCTGCCCGAGCCGCGCGCGGCCATCGCCTTGGCGATAGGGTCGGCGAAGGTCATGACCCCGGTCAGATTGAGGTCGAGCTCATGCTCGATGTTGTCAGCGTTGAGTGCGGAGATCGTCTCGGCGCGGGTCCAGCCGGCATTGTTGATCAGGATGTCGGGCACGCCATCCTTGTCCAGAACAGCGGCGATCCCCGCCTCGATCGAAGCCCGGTCGAGAAGGTTGAAGACATGGCGCGAGGCAAGCTGCGGGCTTGCCAGCGCCGCCTCGGACTGGTCGCAGCCGACCACCCGCGCGCCTCTGCCGGCCAGCAGCGCGACGATGGCCGAGCCAAGGCCGCCGCCGGCACCGGTGACGACGACAGTGCGGCCTGCGAATTCGGCTTTCGAAACCACGGCGCTTGCTCCTCCCGCAGGTCAGGCAGATGCCGGCAAGCTAAAGAAAGAAATGTAATTAAGCAACATGATAATCCGCTTGCATGGCGTGAATTCATCGATAATGTAGGAAAGCCACATAAATCTTGTGCCAGCCATCGGCACAGGAAGCGCAAATGCGCGAAACAAATGGGAGAGATCGGATGAGCCTTGCCAAATGGACTGTCGGCCTGATGGCCGGAATGAGCATGCTGGCCTTCGCCGCGCAGGCGAATGCGGGTGAGGTGCGCGTCACCGTCGCCGAATACAGTGCCAAGACCGGCCCCTATTTCGAGGAAGTGAAGAAGGAGTTCGAGGCAAAGAACCCTGGCATCACCGTCAAGTTCGAAGTCGTGCCGTGGGATGTGCTCCTGCAGAAGCTGACCACCGACATCACCGCCGGCACCAATGCGGACCTGTCGATCATCGGCACGCGCTGGCTGATCGACTTCGTCCAGCAGGACGTCGCCGAGCCGCTCGACGGCTACATCACCCCCGAATTCAAGGGCCGCTTCATCGACACCTTCCTGTCGCCCTCGATCATGAACGGCAAGACCTACGGCCTGCCGATCGCGGCGTCTGCCCGCGCCATGTATTACAACAAGGAGCTGTTCGAGAAGGCCGGCATCGCCAAGCCGCCGGCAACCTGGACCGAGTTGCAGGACGATGCCCGCAAGATCAAGGCGCTGGGGTCCGGTACTTTCGGGTTCGGCCTGCAGGGCAAGGAGATCGAGACCGACGTCTATTACTACTACGCCATGTGGTCGCAGGGCACCGAGATCCTGAACAAGGATGGCACGTCGGGCCTCGGCACGCCGGGTGCGCTCGAGGCCGCCAAGCTCTACAAGTCGATGATCGACGAAGGCCTGACCGAGCCGGGCGTCACCTCCAACAACCGCGAGGATGTGCAGAACCTGTTCAAGCAGGGCAAGGTCGGCATGATGATCACCGCGCCCTTCCTATCCAACCAGATCAAGGACGAGGCGCCGACCCTGAAATATGGCGTCGCCGCCATTCCGGCCGGCCCGACGGGCGCGCGCGGCACCTATGGCGTTACCGACTCGATGATCATGTTCAAGAACTCCAAGAACAAGGATGAGGCCTGGAAGCTTATGGACTTCCTGTTCACCACGGAGCAGCGCGCCAAGTTCACACAAGGCGAGGGCTTCCTGCCGGTGAACAAGGAAGAGGCCAAGATGGACTACTACGTCAACAATGCCGATCTGGCCGCCTTCACCGCGCTGTTGCCCGATGCCCGCTTCGCGCCGGTCATTCCGGGCTGGGAAGAAGTCGCCCAGATCACCTCGGATGCCATGCAGAAGATCTATCTCGGCGGCGACCCCGAGGCAGGTCTGAAGGAGGCGGCGGCCAAGGCCAATGCGGTGTTGAAGAAATAGGGGCCGTGCCCGAGAAATAGGGCGTATCTCCCTGCGCCCGTGGCGCGCCTCAGATTCAGGCGGGGCGCGCCACTCCCCTTGGTTTCCCGATCCGAAATTCGCATAAGCAGAGCCTTCTGATCCTGTGCGCCGAGGTTGCAGGCCAACCGATGCAAAATCGCTTCTTGCCCTATCTTCTGACCTTGCCCAGCCTGTTCCTGGCGGCGGTCGTCATCTTCTGGCCGGTCTGGGACCTGATCCAGATCTCGACGCATGACGTCAACCGCTTCGGCCAGTTGCGCGAATTCAGCGGCCTCACCAATTTCGCGGCCCTTGCCGCCGATCCCGACTTCGTCGCGGCCCTCTGGCGCACCGGTCTGTGGACCGTGCTGGTGGTCGGCGGCGCACTGCTGCTGTCGGTGCCGGTGGCGATGATCCTCAACACCGATTTCTATGGCCGCGGTCTTGCCCGTGTCATCATCATGCTGCCCTGGGCGGTGTCGCTGACCATGACGGCGGTGGTCTGGCGCTGGGCGCTGAGCGGCGAAAGCGGCATGCTGAATTCGGCGCTGCTCGGGCTTGGCCTGATCGACCACAACATCCAGTGGCTGGCCAGCGCCGGGACGGCGTTCCCGATGCAGGTGCTGATCGGCATATTGGTGACGGTGCCGTTCACCACGACGATCTTCCTCGGTGGACTGTCGTCGATCCCCGACGATCTTTACGAGGCGGCCGCCCTTGAGGGGGCCACGCCGCTGCAGCAGTTCCGCGAAATCACCTTTCCGCTGCTGAAACCGTTCATCAACATCGCCATCGTGCTCAACACCATCTATGTCTTCAATTCGTTCCCGATCATCTGGGTGATGACGCAGGGCGGGCCGGCCAACTCTACCGACATCCTGGTCACCCACCTCTACAAGCTGGCCTTCCGCATCGGCAAACTGGGCGAGGCCTCGGCGGTGTCGCTGGTGATGTTCGCCATATTGCTGGTCTTCACCATGATCTATGTGCGCCTCGCCATGCGGGAGCAACGCGTATGACAAATCAGCTCATGACGGGCAAGCTCAAACGCACCATCATCGCCTGGCTGCTTTTGGCGCCGCTGATCGTGGTGACGATCTTTCCCTTCGCGGTGATGTTCCTGACAGCGGTCAAGCCAAGGCAGGAAGTGCTGTCACCGACATGGTGGCCGAGCGAGTTCCGCTGGTCGAACTTCTCCGACATGTGGGTGGCGACCGGCTTCGGCCAGGCGTTGGCCAACTCGCTCTATGTGTCGGTCATCGCCACGATCGGCGCCATCCTGATCTCCGTACCGGCCGCCTACGCCATGTCGCGCTTTCGCTTTGCCGGCTATGGGGCCTTTCGCCAGTTCCTTTTGATCTCGCAGATGATCTCGCCGATCGTGCTGGTGCTCGGCCTGTTCCGGCTGATGGCCGCCTGGGGGCTGGTCGAGTCGACCACGGCGCTGGGCTTCATCTACATGGCCTTCAACGTCGCCTTCACCGTGTGGATGCTGCAGAGCTATTTCGACACCATTCCGCGCGATCTCGAGGAAGCCGCCTGGATGGAAGGCGCCGGCCGCTGGCTGACCCTGCGCAAAGTGTTCCTGCCGCTCTGCCTGCCGGCGATCGCGGTCACGGCGATCTTCACCTTCATCAACGCCTGGAACGAATTCGTCGTGGCGCTGACCATGCTGCGCAGCCAGGAAAGCTACACGCTGCCGATCCAGGTCTTTTCTCTCGTCGCCGGCCGCTACACGATCGAGTGGCATCACGTCATGGCGGCGACCCTGCTCGCGACGCTGCCGGTGGCGATCCTGTTCATCTGGCTGCAGCGCTATCTCGTGCGTGGACTGGCGCTCGGGGCGGTCAAATAGCCGGCAATCACCACGGAGTTTTCATGCGCATCTTCACCGCCTCGCTGGCGACGGAAACCAACACCTTCTCGCCGGTGCCGACCGACCGGGCCTCGTTCGAGATGGCGTTCTATGCCGGGCCGGGCAAGCACCCCGAGACGCCGACCTTGTGTTCCTCGCCGATCGTGGCCTTGCGCCGGCGCGCGGCCGCCGAAGGACTGACCGTGATCGAAGGCACCGCCACCTGGGCCGAGCCCGGCGGCCTGGTGCAGCGGCAGACCTTCGAGGCGCTGCGCGACGAGATTCTCGGGCAGCTCGAGGCGGCACTGCCGGTCGACGCGGTCATCCTCGGCCTGCATGGCGCCATGGTGGCGCAAGGCTATGACGATTGCGAAGGCGACCTGCTTGAGCGCGTGCGGGCAATTGTCGGACCCAAGGTGGTGATCGCCTCCGAGTTCGATCCGCATAGCCATTTGACGCCAAAGCGCGTGGCGGCCTCCGATATCATGGCCTACTTCCTCGAATTCCCGCACACCGACTTCTATGAACGCGGCGAACATGTCGTCGAGCTTGGCCTGGCTGCCGCACGCGGCGAGATCAAGCCGGTGATTTCGACCTTCGACTGCCGCATGATCCAGGTGCTGCCGACCAGCCGCGAGCCGATGCGCTCCTTCGTCGACCGCATCAAGGCGATGCACGGCAAGGACGGCGTGCTGTCGGTGTCGGTCATCCACGGCTTCATGGCCGCCGACGTGCCGGAAATGGGTACGCGCATCCTCGTCGTCACCGACAATGACAAGGCCAGGGGCGATGCGCTGGCGCAGCAGCTCGGACGCGAACTCTACGCCATGCGCGAAAATACGGCGATGACGATGCTTGATACCGCCGACGGCATCGACCGGGCGCTGGCCGTACGTGCCGGGAATCCCGGCAAGCCCGTGGTCATCGCCGACATCTGGGACAATCCCGGCGGCGGCGTTCCCGGCGACGGCACCTTCGTGTTGCGCCAGATGCTGGCGCGTGGCCTGGACAAGTTCGGCGTGGCGACGATCTGGGATCCGATCGCCGTGACTTTTTGCCTGGCGGCGGGCGAAGGCGCCGTCATCGACCTGCGTTTCGGCGGCAAGGCCGGCCCGCAGGCCGGCGAGCCGATCGACGCGCGCGTCAAGGTGCTGAAAGCCGTTAACGAGGGGTGGCAGAGTTTCGGGCCAAGCCGGGTGACACTTGGGCCGGCCGCTTTGGTCCGCATCGAAGGCACCGAGGTCGACATCATCCTCAACACCAACCGCACGCAGACTTTCGAGCCGGACATCTTCTCCAACATCGGCGTCGATCCGCTGGCCAAGGACATGCTGCTGATCAAGTCGACCAACCATTTCTATGCCGGCTTCGAACCGATCGCCGCCGAGATCATCTATGTCTCGGCGCCGAGTTCCTATCCGAGCAATCCTGCGGTGACGGATTACAGGAAGCTGACACGGCCGGTCTGGCCGAGGGTGAAGGATCCTTGGAAGGCTTAGACTCCCCCTTCTCCCCTTGTGGGAGAAGGTGTCGCCGCAGGCGACGGATAAGGGGTGTTCCAGCGGAGTGAGACGTCGGCGTTCCCTGGAACACCCCTCATCCGTCTCGGCGCTGCGCGCCGATCCACCTTCTCCCGCAAGGGGAGAAGGAGGCCGGCGCTACACCAGCCCCCGCTTCACCATCATCGCTTCCGGCGACGGCATCTTGCCGCGAAACGCCGTGTACAGCTCTTCCGGATCCTTGGAACCGCCGGCGGCGTAGATGTTCTTCCTCAGCCGCTCGGCCAGGGCCGGGTTGAAGGGATCGCCGGTCTCCTCGAAGGCGGCGAAGGCATCGGCGTCCAGCACTTCCGACCACATGTAGGAATAGTAGCCGGCCGAGTAGCCGTCACCCGAGAAGACATGACCGAAATGCGGGGTGCGGTGGCGCATAGCGATGGTGTCGGGCATGTCGAGCTTCTCAAGCGTTTCGGCTTCGAAACGAAGCGGCTCCGCCGGGGCATCGGGCCGAGCGTGGTAGGCCATGTCCATCAAGGCGGAAGACGTGAATTCGACCGTGGCGAAGCCGGCGCCGAAAGTGCGGGTGGCCAGCATCTTGTCGAGCAGCGCCTTCGGCATCGGCTTGCCTGTCTTGACATGCAGGGCGTGCCTTTCCAGCACCGCCGGCACCGTCAGCCAGTGCTCGTAGAGCTGCGAAGGCAGCTCTACGAAATCGCGGCTGACCGAAGTGCCTGATACCGACGGCCAGGTGACGTCGGTCAGCATGCCGTGCAGCGCATGGCCGAATTCATGGAACAGCGTCTTCGCCTCGTCGACCGACAGCAATGCCGGCTCGCCGGCCGGCGGCTTGGCGAAGTTCATGACATTGTAGATCACCGGCTTCGAGCCGTGGCCAAGATGATAGCCGGACTTCAGCGCGCTCATCCAGGCGCCTGACCGCTTCGAGGGCCGTGCGAAATAGTCGGCGAGGAACAGGGCACGCTCGCTGCCATCGGCATTCTTCACCACGAAGACGCGTGCATCGGGATGCCAGGCGGCAATGCCCTTCTTCTCCTCGAAGGTGATGCCGAACAACTTTGTCGCTACGTCGAAGCAGGCGTCGATGACCCGGTCGAGCTGGAGATAGGGCTTCAGTTCCGCCTCGTCGAAAGCGAATTTTTCCGCCCGCAGCTTCTCCTGGTAGAAACGCCAGTCCCAGGCGGCGAATTTTTCATTGCTGCCGGCTTCCGCCGCTAGGCGTTCCAGTTCCTTCTGGTCGGCGGCGGCCTTTTCCAGCGCCTTTTCCCACACCGGATCGAGCAGCGCGTGCACCGCCTTCGGCGTCTTGGCCATGGTGTCGTCGAGCTTCAGTGCGGCGAAGGAGGCGTAGCCGAGCAGTTTTGCCTTTTCGGCGCGCAGCTTCAGCATGTCGCGCACCACGGATGTGTTGTCGCTGGCGCCGCCATTCTGGCCGCGCATGGTGAAGGCGCGGAAGGCGATCTCGCGCAGGTCGCGGCGTTCCGAGAAGGTCGTGAACGGCTCGTAGATCGAGCGCGACAAAGTGACGGCGTAGCGGCCCTTCTGGCCGCGCATCTCGGCCGCCTCGGCCATCGAACTTTTCAGGAAATCCGGCAGGCCGGCAAGATCGGCCTCGTCGAGGAACAGCACCCAATCGCGCTCGTCGGCCAGCACGTTCTGGCCGAACGTCGTGCCGAGCGAGGACAGTTCCTCATTGATCCGGGCCAGCCGCTTCTTGCCCTCGGCATCGAGCTTGGCGCCGGAGCGGACAAACCCCTTCCAGGTCTTCTCCAGTACCCGCAAGGTCTCGGCGTCGAGCCCGAGGTTCTCGCGGCGCTGGTAGAGATCGTCGATGCGGGCGAAAAGTTTCTCGTTCATCGAGATCGCCGAGAAATGCCTGGACATTTTTGGCGAGATGTCGCGCTCCAGCGCCTGGATCGTATCGTTGGTGTAGGCGCCGGCCCGGCACCAGAAGATCGACGAGACGTGATCGAGCGCATCGCCGCCCAGCTCCAGCGCTTCAAGCGTGTTCTCGATGGTTGGTGCATCCTTGTTGGCGGCGATCGCGTCGATCTCGGCCTCATGCGCCTTCAGTGCCGCGTCGAAGACCGGGGAAAAATCACCGTCGCCGATATGGGCAAAGTCTGGCAGGCCGAGCGGGCCCTGCCAGGCGGTCAGCGGATGGGCGGCGAGGTCGACGGCTTTCGTGGAGGACATGGACGGTCTTTCGCTGGCATCAAGGAGGAGGGTGTCACCGATGTAGGGCGCGGCCCACGGGGCCGCAATATGGCAGTTGGCCGATCCGCCTCAATAGCCTTCGCAGTTTTCTGCGATTGCCGCTTGCGAACTGGCGGTGATGCGGTTGTCTGTCACCGCGAAGGTTTCCTGCATCAGCATGTCATTGTTGGGGAAGTCGTAGCAGGCGATCACCGTGGTGACACCGCCCTCGCTCTTCTCGATCCGGTGGCGGATCGCGGCACCCGCTACCGCGCCTTTCCATTCGTCGAGCGAGGCGATGAACTCCTGCTTGCTTTGAACGATGCCGAGGTCGTCGAGCGTGATGCGGACATCGTCGGCAAGCAGGTCGGCGAGTTCGGTACGGTCGGCGACCAGCAGCGCCGCATACCAGCGGCTGATGATGGCGCCGTCATCGGCGCGGGCGGCGATAATCGCTATCAGCAGTGCGGCCGCCGTGAAAACGACCGACCGGACGTTCATCGCCTGGCGCACCGCCCCGTTCATTCCAGCACCGGCCGCTCGAAATCGCCGGTGTCCTTGTTCATCACCCAGAGCTCGCCGGTCGAAATGTCGAACCAGGCCCCGTGCAGCGACAGCCGGCCCTTGCCCTCGAGGATCGAGACGCAAGGAAAGGTCCTGAGGTTGGCGATGGAATAGCGGATCGAGATGCGCTCAAGTGCTGTCTGGCGCTCCGTTGCCGTCATGAAGGTGCTGGAGGAGACGGTCTCGGCAGCTGGCGCGATCAGGCTCATCCACTTGCCGATGAAGTCGCCGGGGGACAGCGGTGCCGAATTGGGGTCGAGCGCGGCGCGGATGCCGCCGCAGCGGCCATGGCCCATGACGACGATATTCTTGACCTTGAGGCTCTGTACCGCGAATTCGAGCGCGGCCGAGGTCGAGTGGAACTCGCCGTCCGGCTCGTAGGGCGGCACCAGATTGCCGACATTGCGCAGCACGAAGAGTTCGCCCGGCCCGGCGTCGAAGATCGCTTCAGGGGCCGAACGGGAATCGCAGCAGGCGACGATCATCGTCTCGGGGGCTTGCCCCTCCCGGGCGAGTTCACGATAGCGCCCGCTCTCGGTGAGGTAGCGGCCATTCATGAAATTGCGGTAGCCGGCGAGGAGGTGGTCAGGAAGATGAGGCATGGGCGGCTAAGGCCTTTCCAGTTGGAGGCGGCAGCTCGTTGCGGTCGAGAAAGGCTCTAACGGCAAAAGCCCGTCGCGAGCAATGCAGAATTGTGGGGGCTGGGCATAAATGCCATGCGCCAAAGCAGAGCGTGTGTCGATATTCAAGCCCAGATGGCGACCGGTATGCCAAAACCGTCAGCGAGCGGCGGGTTGGGAAATGGCTTCGCGCTGCCGCTGGCGATGCGGCCGGCGACCAGCATCATGACAGCCGCGTCGAGGAAATCGTCCGCGGCCGCTCCGCGCGGCGGCGGCTGGTCGAGAAAGCCCATGTCATAACCGTGCCGGCACAGCAGCGCCTTGCGCTCCGCCATGCCGGCCGGGTTGACGCTGCCCTTGATCTTCTTCGGCAATTGCATGGCCTGATCGCCGTTCAGGCGGCAGAAGGCGACTTCCGGATGCGATTCGAAGACGCGGCCGCGCAGATCCGGCCGCGCGATCAGCAAGGCGTCGATCTCGCGGATTCTCGAAAAGATGCCGAAGGCCTGGATGGAAACGCCGCGCGGCGGATCGGATGTGGCCCTGGCCACCTCGCTTGCCTTGCGATGCGCGGCGTACCAGGCTTCGACGGTGGTGAAATCGCTCGTGTCGGCATAGAGCGCGGCGCGGGACGGGATCGAAAAGACGCTGGACTGGCGTGCCCCGAGTAGCGGCCTGACCAGCGCTTCCGGTCCGCGCCCGCCTTTGCTGGAAAATTCGGGCAGGCCGATCGGCATATCGACGGCGACAACCGCATTGTCCGGGCTTGCCTCCATCAATGCGGCGAAGCTGGCGAAGACATCGACCGAGGGCGCTGAACCGGGAGCGCGCCTTACGGCGATCCAGCCGGCCTTGCAGCCGTCGGCGCCGACCAGCACGACCTCCGCCGAAGTCACGCCCGGCGGTCCCGCCCCGGATGCGTGAGGTGACGCATCTGCACCATGGCCATCGGGTGCGACAGGCTCTGCGCGTCGGTTTCGAGCTGCAGCTCGTCGCCGCCCCGCTTGGCGGTGCGTGCCAGGATCTCATAGACCGCCGCCGTGGTCGATTGCAGCGCCTTGATCGGCGGCTGGCCGGAGAGGATGCGGGCGAGGTAGACGGCCGCCGTCAGGTCGCCCAGGCCGTTCGGCGGCTTGTCGATCAGGCGGTGCTCGGCAAGCAGGGCCTGGGTGCCGTCGAGCAGCAGATTGCCGGTGCCACCCGTCATCATCGACTGTGCCGAGGTGACCAGCATGGTCGACGGACCGGCATGGAGCGCCGCCGAAATCACCGATTTCAGATCGGGCAAGGGAACGCCGGCCATCCATTCGAGCTCATAGCGATTGGGCGTGGCGATGTTGGCGATCGGCATCAGCCGGTCGCGCATCGCGACAGCGGTGGGCTCCGGCACATAGAGACCGCCGGAATCACCCATCACCGGATCGCAGATATAGACGGCGCCAGGCGTCCTGGCCTTCACCGCGGCGACCAGCGAAGCGACGGCCTCGGCCTGGCCCGCCTCGCCGAGATAGCCCGACAGCACCGCGCCGACCTCGCCCAGCCATGGCGCGCGCTCAAGATCAGCCATCAGTGCCTTGAACTGGTCGAGTGGCGGCACGATGCGCGTCGCCCGCCCGTGGCCGGGATGCCAGGGCAGGATGACCGTCGGCACCGCCCAGACCGGAAAGCCGAGGGTCTCCAAGGCGAAGACGGCGGCACGGTTGCCGACCGAACCGCGTGCGACATGGCTGGAAATGACGATGACCGCACGCGGCGCGTCGGGTTTTTCGGCGCTCATTGTTTTGTGATTCCTAGCTGCCCCGGGTGAGGAAAAGCACGAGCCAGACCATCAGGCCCAGCGCCAGAAGCAGGCCGAGTATCCTGCCAATGCGCGTGCCCCAGACTTCAATCGGGTCTGTGCGGTCGGCGTCGGCGGCGGCGACGTGGTCGCGCACGCCTTTCGTCGTCCGCGCTACGAAGGAGGCGCCGGCCGGGTCGGTTTCCTGCGCAACGCGCTCGAGGATACGGCGCGATTCCCTGTCGCTGTCCGGGCGTTCCGCCATGATGATGTCCCGTTTTGCCGGGACCTTATCGCGTTCGCGCGGCCAATCACAGGGCCTTGCGGCAGGACGATACATTGCCGGGCCGGCTCAGGAGGTCGAGGCCGTTTTCTTGCGCGCTGATTGTGGTAATGCTTCGCATGCAACTTCTACCGAGGGACCCCATCATGCTTGCCCAGCGCCTTGCCCGACCATCGACATTCCGCACGCTGCCCGCCTTCCTGATGATGGCAATCGTGCTGCCGCTGCTTGCCGGCTGCGGCTACAACACGATCCCGACGGCGGAGGAGAATGCCAAGGCGGCATGGAGCGAGGTGCTGAACCAGTATCAGCGCCGCGCCGATCTCATCCCCAATCTGGTCGAGACGGTCAAAGGCTATGCCTCGCATGAAAAGGACACGCTCGACGCTGTCGTCGAGGCCCGCGCCAAGGCGACGCAGATCACGGTGACGCCGGAAACGCTGAAGGATCCCGAGGCGCTCAAGAAATTCCAGGATGCCCAGGCAGGGCTGACCAGCGCGCTGTCGCGGCTGATCGCGGTGTCGGAGGCCTACCCGGACCTCAAGGCCAACCAGAATTTCCTGGCGCTGCAGGCACAGCTCGAAGGGACGGAAAACCGCATCGCGGTGGCGCGGCGCGACTACATCCAGGCGGTCAGGGACTATAATCTGACGCTGAAGACCTTCCCGTCCGTGCTCTGGGCCACCTTCTGGTTCCGCGGCAACGAGCCCTTCGCCAATTTCACCGTCGACGAAGACAAGATGCAGCCGCCGAAGGTCGATTTCGGCACGAAGCAGGGCGGGTGACAGCCGGGGCCAAACGTCGTGATCTTGCAGGCCGATGAGGGACGACGTCTGGTTCGCCTTGTCGCAGCCATGCTCTTCATCCTGGCGCTTCCGTTCGCGGCCTTCGCAGCGGACCTGCCGGCGCTCACCGGCCGCGTTGTCGACAATGCCGGCATCATCGATGCCTCGACCAAGGCGGCGCTGACGCAAAAACTCGCCGACTTCGAGACAAAGGGTTCCGACCAGATCGTTGTCGCCACCATTCCAAGCCTCGACGGCGAGGAGATCGAGCCCTACGCCAACCGGCTGTTCCGCTTCTGGAAGCTTGGCCAGGCCAAGGAGAACAACGGCGTCCTGCTGCTGGTCGCGCCGAACGATCGCAAGATGCGCATCGAGGTCGGCTACGGGCTGGAAGGCACGCTGACCGATCTGCACACCAAGCTGATCATCGAAAACGACATGGTGCCTGCGTTCCGCGCAGGCGACTTCTCGGGTGGCATCTCCAAGGCCGTGGACGACATGGTCATGGTGCTGGAAGGCAATCCGGAGGAGCTGGAAGCGCGCGGCAAGCGCAACCAGGAGGCGCCGTTCAATTCCGACGACCTGTTCTTCGCCATCTTCATCAGCATCTGGGCGATCATCTTCTTCGGCAGTATCGCCGCCTCCATCCTGCCGCCGATCTTTGGCCAGAAGCTCGGGCCAGGCCGCTATCGCTGGCTTGGCATGACCTTCGAGCCCGGACGGCGTTCCTCATCCGGGGGCGGCTGGTCCTCGGGGAGCTCAGGCGGCGGCTGGTCTTCGGGTGGCGGCGGTGGCGGCTTTTCCGGCGGCGGCGGTTCGTCCGGCGGTGGTGGCTCCTCGGGAAGCTGGTGACGGCATGACGACACGCACCGTCAGCACGCCGAGGCCTGGTTTCCTTAGTCCGGCGATCCACGCTGTCCTGACGGCTCTGGCGTTGCTGCTGTCCTGCTTCGCGGTTTTCGCCGCCGAACTGCCGGCGCTCACGGGCCGCGTTGTCGACAATGCGGGCATCATCGATGCCTCGACCAAGGCGGCGCTGACGCAAAAACTCGCCGACTTCGAGACAAAGGGTTCCGACCAGATCGTCGTCGCCACCATTCCAAGCCTCGATGGCGAGGAGATCGAACCCTACGCCAACCGGCTGTTCCGCTTCTGGAAACTCGGCCAAGCCAAGGAGAACAACGGCGTCCTGTTGCTGGTCGCGCCGAACGATCGCAAGATGCGCATCGAGGTCGGCTACGGGCTGGAAGGCACGCTGACCGACCTGCACACCAAGCTGATCATCGAAAACGACATGGTGCCGGCGTTCCGCGCAGGCGACTTCTCGGGTGGCATCTCCAAGGCCGTGGACGACATGGTCATGGTGCTGGAAGGCAATCCGGAGGAGCTGGAAGCACGCGGCAAGCGCAATCCTGCTGACAGCAGCACCTCCATCGATCCCATCGTCGCGGTGTTCCTGATCCTGTGGGCGACGCTGTTCTTCGGTGGCCTGGCGATGGCATTCCTGCCGCCGATGTTCGGCACGAAACTGTCGCCGGGCGTGTATAGATGGCTGGGCATGACGTTTCGTTACGGCCGGGGGCCAAGCGGATCGTCGTCGGGCTCCAGCGGCTGGACAACGGGATCGTCAGGCGGCGGCTGGTCGTCGGGAAGCTCCAGCAGTGGCTGGTCATCCGGGTCGAGCAGCGGCGGGTTTTCGGGCGGCGGTGGCTCGTCCGGTGGTGGCGGTTCTTCAGGAAGCTGGTGAGACAATGGCAACACGACCGATCAGCCCGCAGGATCATGAGCGCATCGCCGATGCGATCCGCACCGCCGAGGCCAAGACCGATGGCGAGATCTACTGCGTCGTGGCGCATGCCAGCGACGGCTATTTCGCCCCCGCCGCCCTGATGGCGACGCTTGGCATGCTGGTCGTCAGCCTTGCCGTGGCCTACGGGCTGGAGGCATGGTGGCTCACCATCCGCCTGCCGCATTTCGTCATCGCCCAGCTCTTGGCGCTGGCCTGCGTGCTGGCCCTGTTGTGGGGGTTGCCCGGCCTGCGCATCCACATGGTGCCACGGCGGCTGCGCTATCAGGCGGCGCACGCCAATGCGATCAAGCAGTTCCTTGCCCGCAACGTCCATCGTACCGCGGCGCGGACCGGCGTGCTGATCTTCGTCTCGATCGCCGAGCGCTACGCCGAGGTGGTCGCCGATTCGGGCATCGACGCCAAGGTCGGCCAGCATGTCTGGGACGGGGTGGTGCGCGACCTCACGGCGCACGCCGGCGACGACCGGCTTGCCGACGGGTTCGTCAAGGCGATCGAGCAGGTGGGGTCGGTGCTGGCCGAACATTTCCCGGTCACCCCGGGCGATGCCAACGAGCTGGACGACCATCTGGTCGAAATCTGAAAAGCCTGCCTGCAAGCGCCACCTTGCCGATCCGGCCTGCTTGGGGACGGGCGTTGCCCGACGGCAGCGGTGTCGGCATCGGCTGTGAGAAAGCGATCGACGGGTCGCCCGGACTCTTGCAATCGGGCGATGCGGGTTTATGGTTAACAAATCATGAATACGCTGACGATCGACATCCGGAAAGCCGACCCGCGCGATGCAGGCGCCATCGCCGAGGTGCATCTGGAAGCCTGGCGCGGCGCCTATTCCGGCATTATTCCACACCGCACGCTGACATCGATGATCAACCGCCGCGGCGCCGACTGGTGGGCGAATGCGATTCGTCGCGCCGCCACCGTTCTGGTGGTCGAAATCGGCGGTACGATCGCCGGCTACGCGACGATCGGCAAGAACCGCGCGCGGGAGCTCAAGCAGCAAGGCGAAATCTACGAGTTGTACCTGCGCCCGGAATATCAGGGCATCGGTCTCGGCCGTCGCCTGTTCGCGGCAGCCAGGGCGCGTCTTGCTGACCATGGCCTGAAAGGCATGGTGGTGTGGGCTCTGGAAGATAACCAGAACGCGTTGGCTTTCTATGCCGGCGCCGGCGGTCGCGATATCGCCGAGGGTGTCGAAATCTTCGAGCAGAAGGCGTTGAAGAAGGTCGCTTTCGTCTGGGAGTGACCGCCCAGGGGCGATTGCGGCAAGCCAAGCCGGTGCGCGGTTCGTATCCCACGCCAAATCACGGCGCTGAAACATCTTGTGCCGATGATTGAACGTGCCGGATGCCTGCGCGTCCCGCCTGACCTTCGTGAGCACCATTCGCCGCATTGCACCATTCCGCGCCGCCCGCTATCTCCTCCCAATCGAGAGAGGGACAAAGCCATGCGCATTGAAGCCATAGCCATCGGAAAGAATCCGCCTGAGGACATCAACGTCATCATCGAAGTGCCGATCGGCGGCGAGCCGATCAAGTATGAGATGGACAAGGAGGCCGGCACATTGTTCGTCGACCGCTTCCTGCACACCTCGATGCGCTACCCCGGCAATTACGGCTTCGTGCCGCACACGCTGTCGGGTGACGGCGATCCGATCGACGTGCTGGTCTGCAACACGCGCGCGCTGGTGCCGGGCTGCGTCATCAATGTCAGGCCGATCGGCGTGCTGGTGATGGAAGACAATGCCGGTCAGGACGAAAAGGTCATCGCCGTGCCGTCGCCGAAGCTGACGCTGCGTTACGAGAACGTCACCGAGTACACGCATCTGCCCGACATCACGCGCCAGCAGGTTCAGCACTTCTTCGAGCACTACAAGGATCTCGAGCCCGGCAAATGGGTCAAGATCGAAGGCTGGCACGATTCCAAATATGCCAAGAAGATGATCGTCGAGGCGATCGAACGGGCGAAGAAGAGCAAGTAGGCGACGCTGGGATTCTGCTGACTCTTGTGACGAAGCCTCTCAGCTTCGTCATACTAGGGCGGAGCAGCCGCGAAGCGGCGTCGCGGAGACCCTAGTATCCATGCCGTGACGCTGGCGTAGTGCGCGGAGTGCAAAATTCTGCATCGTTGCGGCTGTTGTTGAGGTCGCGGCATGGATCCTCGGGTCTGCGCCGCGTCGCTTCGCTCCTTGCTTCGCCCGTGGATGACGAAGGCGCGGTGCTTCAGCGAACGTCCAACGTCCTCAGTTATCCACCCTGCCAAACGCCGGCACATTGCCGATGGCGGTGTGCCGGTCCTTGCCGCAGGCAAAGGTTCGCGCCTTCTCGTCGGCGAGTTTTCGCGCCTGATCGTTGGCTTGCGGGTTACCGGTGGCCAGGACAAGGCCGACCGCGCAGCTTTCCCGCGCATCCATCTGGCCGACCTTGGCGACGAGCAGCACCTCGATCGACTTGTTCTCGTCCTCGCCATTGCTGATTGTGCGGCGGTGGATGACCGCGAAGGGCACGGCCTTGTCGCCATTGGTTTCGATGCGCCATTCGACCTTGGCTCCGGATGAATTGAAGCCTGAAAAACTCTCCCAGGCGGACGTCATGTCGCCGCCCGGCGGAAAACCGTAAAACAGCGATTCGCGGGCGTCGTCATAGGCGATCAGCACGGGATAGCCGCGGTAGCCGGAGCAGGCGAGATCGGCCCAGTCGCCATCGCCTTCACCAGCCTGCGCGTAAGTCACGCAGTCCTTCTTCCAGTCGAGGTCGGTGTAGGCGCTGGAAATGTCGCCGGCATGGGCTGCCTGGCAGAGACCGGCGAGGGCAAGCGGGATCAGAACGGCACGCATGACGGACACCTCCGGTTCGGGCCGGAGCAGCGTACCGCCAATCGCTATTTCTTCAAGCTCGCTTCGATCAGCAGATCGGCGTTGCGGGCAACCGACTGCGCAGGACCGCCGAGCCCGAACAGCTGGCCGCTGATATAGGCGCCCTCGATCAAGAGCAGCAGCCCGTCGCCCAGCGTATCGGCGTCGCCGGCACCCATCGCCGCGGCCATGGCGCGCAGGCGGCGGCGCAGTTCCTGCTTGTTGTCTTCACTCACCACGCGCGCCGGATGGCCGCGCTCCGGATATTCGACCGCCGCATTGGTCATGCCGCAGCCGCGATATTCCGGCATCTGCGTGCGTTTGCCGATGCGGGTCAGGAAGGCGCGGATCTGCGCCCGCGGATCGCCCGGATGGGCGTTGACCGCCTCGTCGAAACGCCCCCAGAACTCGAGGTCGTACCGCCTGAGATAGGAAGCGGCCAATTCGTCCTTGGACGGGAAACTGCGATAGAGGCTGGGCTTGGTGACGCCGGCGCGCCTGACGATCTCGTCGACGCCGATCGCCCTGATGCCGCGCCGGTAGAACAGGTCATATGCCACGTCGAGGATCTTCTTGGCGGCCTTCGGCGGCGCCGGTGCATGACCGTCGCTGATCGTCAGTTCAATATTTTTGTCGGTTGGCATCATGGGACTCGATTGACAATGTTACCGATCGGTACGTATACATGCTCCCTTCTTGCAACGTACCGGTCAGTAACATGATAGCCCAATCCCGTCCATTTGGCCAGCGCTACGCTTTCGTCGTGGTCGGTGTCATCTTCCTCTGCCTGCTGATCGCGGCCGGCCTGCGGTCCGCGCCCGCTGTCATGATGCTGCCGCTGGAAAACAGTTTTGGCTGGCGGCGCGACGTTATCTCGCTGGCCGCCGGCGTCGGCATCCTGCTCTATGGCCTGACCGGTCCGTTCGCCGCCGCGCTGATGGAGCGGATCGGGATGCGCCGCACGCTGATCGCGTCGCTGGTGGTGATGTCGGGCTCGACGGCGCTCAGCCTGCTGATGACCGAGCCCTGGCATCTGTTCATCACCTGGGGCGTCTTCTCGGGTATCGGCTCCGGCGCTGTCGCCAGCGTGCTCGGCGCCACCATCGTCAACCGCTGGTTCAAGACCAATCGCGGCCTGGTCATGGGCTTGATGTCGGCCTCAAGTGCCACCGGTCTGCTGGTGTTCCTGCCGCTGCTTGCCTCGCTGGCGCAGTCGGGAGGCTGGAAGCCGGTCGCCATCGCGGTCGCGATCGCCACCGCCTGTCTTCTGCCGCTGGTCTGGCTGCTGGTGCCGGAGCGCCCGGCCTCGATCGGCATGGTGCGCTATGGCGCCGAGGCCGATGACGTGCCGCCGGTCTCGCCGGCATCGCAAGGCAATTTCCTGGCGCATACGCTGAACACGCTGCGCCGCGCCGCCGGCACAAGGGTGTTCTGGTACCTGTTCGCCACCTTCTTCGTCTGCGGCTTCACCACCAACGGGCTGGTCGGAACGCATCTGATCGCCTTCTGCGGTGATATGGGCATCGGCGAGGTGCAGGCCGCCGGCCTGTTGTCGATGATGGGCATTTTCGACCTGATCGGCACGACGCTGTCGGGCTGGCTCACCGACCGCTTCGACCCGCGCAAGCTGCTCGGTGTCTACTATGCCATCCGTGGCCTGTCGCTGATCTACCTGCCCTATTCCGGCTTCTCGGCCACCAGCCTGATCATTTTCGCCGTGCTCTACGGCCTCGATTGGATCGCAACCGTGCCGCCGACACTGCGGCTCGCCAACGAGGCGTTCGGCGACCGCAGCGGCCCGATCGTGTTCGGCTGGATCGTTGCCGGACACCAGGTTGGCGCCGCGGCCGCGGCCGCCTTTGGCGGCACCATGCGCGAGCTGCAGGGCAATTACGAGCTGGCCTTCCTCATCGCAGGCATGACGGCCATCGCGGCGGCCTGTATCTCGCTGCTGATCAACACCAGCCGGCCAGCGTTCGACCCGGAACCGCAAGCCGCTTGACGTGGTGAGGCCTTGTGATCTCCCCCATCGAGGGGGAGATGTCGCCGAAGGGCGACAGAGGGGGACCTCGCGTGAAGCGCTGACGTCCTGCGCCTGCGAGAATGAGTTGAGCCCGGTCGAACCGACCACCTCTGGTCTGCCGGCCATCTCCCCCTCAAGGAGGGAGATTGGCAGCTTCGACCCCGCTAGTTCCGCGATGGGATCCTAATCCGGGTAGCAGACCATCGGAATGTTCGGCCACACCGCGCTGTCGCAGTTGGCGGCGGCTTGGCGCTGCTTGAAGGCGGCGGTGACCGGGCCGGTCACCACCGGATCGACGCCATCGGGTGCGTCGGCGAAGACCTGTTCGGCCGGCGGATTGGACGGCAGGGCCGGCCGTGCCTCCTTCAGCGTCGCGGCCGACTGCGCGGCATTGGCCGCCAGCAGCATGGCAAAGGCCGCGGATGCGATGAGCGGCCAAAAACGATTGAGTTTATCGGTCATGATGGTCGAACTGTCCGGGTCCTGAAAAGGTTCCCGCCTTGGTTAACAAAATCATCTCACACGCAGATGCTTAAGATTTGATGAGTATTTGGTGTCGCGCGTCCTCTTTCGCAAATGCGAAAAACCCTGTATGAGCCGCGCAACCGAAAGAGGCGGCGCCTTTGGCCTGCTGCCTGCAACGCTCCCGAGACCAGAACATGAAACTCCGTAATATCGCGATTATCGCGCACGTCGACCATGGAAAGACAACCCTGGTCGACCAGCTTTTGAAGCAGTCCGGTTCCTTCCGCGACAATCAGCGCGTCGCCGAGCGCGCCATGGATTCCAACGACCTCGAAAAGGAACGCGGCATCACCATCCTGGCCAAGGCGACCTCGGTCGACTGGAAGGACACCCGCATCAACATCGTCGACACCCCCGGCCACGCCGATTTCGGCGGCGAGGTCGAGCGCATCCTGTCGATGGTGGATTCGGCCATCGTGCTGGTCGACGCCGCCGAGGGCCCGATGCCGCAGACCAAGTTCGTCGTCGGCAAGGCACTGAAGGTCGGGCTGAAGCCGATCGTCGTCATCAACAAGATCGACCGCCCGGACGCGCGTCATGTCGAGGTGGTCAACGAGGTGTTCGACCTCTTCGCCGCGCTCGACGCCACCGACGAGCAGCTCGACTTCCCGATCCTCTATGGTTCGGGCCGTGACGGCTGGGTTTCGGAAAATCCGGAAGGCCCGAAGGACCAGCAGCTGGCGCCGCTGTTCGACCTCATCGTCAAGCATGTGCCGGCGCCGACCGTTCATCCCGGCCCGTTCCGCATGATCGGCACCATCCTGGAAGCCAACCCCTTCCTCGGCCGCATCATCACCGGCCGCATTGAATCCGGCACGCTGAAGGCCAACCAGGCGGTCAAGGTGCTGCACCATGACGGCACCCAGATCGAAACCGGCCGCATCTCGAAGATCCTGGCTTTCCGCGGCCTTGAGCGCCAGCCGATCGACGAAGCCCAGGCGGGCGACATCGTCGCCATCGCCGGCCTGTCGAAGGGTACCGTCGCCGACACGTTCTGCGACCTGGCGGTGAGCGAGGCGCTGCATGCGCAGCCGATCGATCCGCCGACCGTGACCATGTCGTTCCTCGTCAATGACAGCCCGCTCGCCGGCACCGAAGGCGACAAGGTGACCAGCCGCGTCATCCGCGACCGCCTGCTGCGCGAGGCCGAAGGCAATGTCGCGCTCAAGATCGAGGAATCGCCCGACAAGGATTCGTTCTTCGTCTCCGGCCGTGGCGAATTGCAGCTCGCCGTGCTGATCGAGACCATGCGCCGCGAAGGCTTCGAGATCGCCGTGTCGCGTCCGCGCGTCGTCATGCAGAAGGGCGAGAACGGCGAATTGCTGGAGCCGGTCGAGGAAGTCGTCATCGACGTCGACGAGGAGCATGCCGGCGTCGTCGTTCAGAAGATGTCGGAGCGCAAGGCCGAGATGGTCGAGTTGCGCCCGTCCGGCGGCAACCGCCAGCGCATCGTGTTCCACGCGCCGACGCGCGGCCTGATCGGCTACCAGTCGGAACTGTTGACCGACACGCGCGGCACCGCCGTGATGAACCGGCTGTTCCATGCCTACGAGCCCTACAAGGGCGAATTGCCGGGCCGCACCAACGGCGTGCTGATCTCCAACGAGCAGGGCGAGTCGGTCGCCTACGCCATGTGGAACCTGGAAGACCGCGGCCCGATGGTCATCGACCCGGGCGTCAAGGTCTATCAGGGCATGATCATCGGCATCCACTCCCGCGACAACGACCTCGAAGTGAATGTGCTGAAGGGCAAGAAGCTGACCAACATCCGTGCCGCCGGCAAGGATGAGGCGGTCAAGCTCACCCCGCCGATCCGCATGACCCTGGAACGCGCGCTGGCCTGGATCCAGGACGACGAACTGGTCGAGGTGACGCCGAAGACCATCCGCCTGCGCAAGCTCTATCTCGATCCGAACGAGCGCAAGCGTTTCGAGAAGTCGGCCAAGGCGGTCGGCGCGGCGTAATTTCTTCTACTGACGATTTCTGAGAGGGGCGGAGCATCAAGTGCTCCGCCCCTCTCTCGTTCATCCGCCGGCCGCGCTGATGATCGCTTCGTGGTCCGGCTCGCCGGCCAGGTCGAGGCGGATCGTCATTCCCTGGCGGGCCGGCTTGCGCAAGGCTTTGGCTCCGTCCGGATCGACGACCAGCAGACGTCGCTCCTCCAGCGCCTGAAGCCTCGAGCGCGAGATGCCGAGTTCATTGGCAAGCAGACGATCGAGCCGGAGCGATGTCGGCATTTCCAGCCCGAGCCGCAGTTCCAGGGTCGCCGCGCTTTCCCTGGTACCGCCGAGCAATAGCTTGCGCACGGCGACATCGGCAAACTCCTCGACACGCCCCACCTGGTTGCGCAAGGCGACGACATCGAAGGCATGGCGCCGCGCAAGCCCCAGGTCGTTGCTTTCGAGTGCCCGCAGCAGCGCGGGCTCGATGTCGCGGCGATTGCAGCGCTCGAAAATGCCGAAATTCCAGGAATTGTCGCAATCGACGCAGCGATAGATCAGCCAGACATCGATGCGCTTGCCGTTGGCGTTGACGCGGAATTTGCCGCTGCAGCGATAGGCCTTCACGCCTCCGCAGCGATTGCAGTTGATCAGGGGTTGAGGGGCGATTGCAGGCGTGATCGCCCATTGAATGACAAGATGTTGAGACAAGCCGAAAAACCTTCCAGTGCGGAAGTTCTTCAGGCTGGCAATGTCGAGATGCCCATGCGGGCACGGCGTGGCGAGAGCTAGCTATGGTCGGAAGTCAGGTGTCACGGGCGACAAGCACGCGACAGCGGTTCAGCAGTGCCAAACCGGTCTCGAACCGCCGCCTGAGGAACACATGAAAATGAGCAGTCACCGCTGATGCGGCGCCCTGCAGGTGTGATCAGGGGAGTTGGCGAGACCGGCGATTACTGAGGCAAAGTGAAGCTCGAAATTGTTTCGCGGCGGGTCTTCTAGCGGCGTGGCGGCGGACGGGCAAGGGTTTCAGCGGCCGGCAGAACAACTGATGCATGGGAGGTCACTCAATTGCTGCGGACGTCAGCGCTGCCCATGGGGAGAAGATGGCGGCAGCCAGATGAGGGGCGGCGCCGACGTCTCTTGAGGGCGAATCTCACGATGGGCGGCAGGGTGCCAAACCACCACCGATCGGATATCTTTCACCCTCCAACGCTGGAAGGCTCCGCCATGCACCTCACCTCGCTGCTGATTTTCGCCGCCGCCTTGTTCGTTGCCGCCGGCTCGCCCGGCCCGTCGATCGCCGCACTCGTGGCGCGCGTCATCTCGAAGGGCTTTCGCGACGTGTTTCCGTTCCTGCTCGCCATGTGGATCGGCGAGGGCATCTGGCTGTCGCTGGCGGTGTTCGGGCTGGCCGTGGTGGCACAGACCTTCCACTTCGCCTTTGTCGTGGTGAAATGGGCCGGTGTCGCCTATCTCGCTTACCTCGCCTGGAAGATGTGGACGGCGCCTGTCGACGCGAAAGAGGGCGAGATGCCGCGCGAGGATTCGCCGGCGAAGCTGTTTTTCGCGGGCATGGCGGTAACGCTCGGCAATCCCAAGATCATGATGTTCTACCTGGCGCTGCTGCCGACCATCATCGACCTGGCTTCGGTCAGCATTGTCGGCTGGGTCGAGCTGACGGCGACCATGGCGGTGGTGCTGATCGCGATCGATCTCGCCTGGGTGCTTGCCGCCTCTCAGGCGCGCAAGCTCCTGAAAAGCAAGCGCGCCATGAAGATCGCCAACCGGATCAGCGCCACGACGATGGCCGGCGCCGCCGCGGCGATCGCTGTGCGGTCCTGAGGCGAGGCGTCAGCCCATCATATTGATGATGGGTGCGATCTCGACGTTGCAGTTCGGCATGGCCAGCATCGGGCAGCCCTTTGCCTTCTCGGCGGCATCGTCGATATCCCTGGCCTCGATGATCGAGTAGCCGCCGGTTGGGTTGCTGCCGCCATTGTTCTCTATCTTGCCGCCGGGCATGACGGTCTTCGACATGCCGACCGGATTGCCCGGGTCGACAACAGCCGAACCAAGCTTTCCAAACCAGCCTGTCCAGGCGTCGGTCATCGCCTTTCGCTCGGCTTCGCTCGTCGGCATCTTTCCGGAGCCGTGATAGACATAGAGAAACTTCGCCATGTTCTCCTCCCTTGATGAGCGGCATCGAACCGGCATGCGGTCATGCCGCCTGCCGATCATCGGACCAAACCGGCAAACAAGCAACGAGAATGAGGAATGCCTAATGTAAGGCGAGGTTGGAGCCTCACCGTGCCATGGCGTGGTATTCGTCGTTCGGCCGCATGTCGATCGCAGCAGCCACGCGGTTCGACATGTTGAAGAAGGCTGAAGTCGAGGCGATGTCCCAGATGTCGCGGTCGCTGAAGCCGGCCTTCCGAAGCGCGACCCGGTCGGCCTCGACGATCTTGGCGGGCTCCTCGGTCAGCTTGACCGCGAATTCGAGCATGGCGGCCTGCCTCGGCGACAGAGCGGCGGCGCGGAAATTCATCACCATCATTTCTCCGAGCGCAGGGTCCCCGGACAACTGGCGCACCGCTGCGCCATGCGCGGTCAGGCAGTAATAGCAATGGTTGATCGAGGAGACCGCGACCGCGATCATCTCGCGCTCCAGCTTCGACAGGCCCGAATCACCCAGCATCAGATCGTTGTACATGTCGGTGAAGGCGCGCAGCTTCTTGTCGTCGAAGGCGTAGGCCTTGAGCACGTTCGGAACCAGGCCGAGCTTCTCCTCGCATTTGGCGAAATAGGCCTTTGTCGGTTCGCTCAGTTCCCCTGAATCGAGATCAAGCGCGGTGATTTTGCCGGTCATGGTCATTTTCTCCTCTTCGGGCGCCGCCTTGCCGCCGAATTCGGATAATTCTCGGCAAGCCGTCAAACCTTTGTCGCCAAACAGCGGTCATCTGCTACGATAGTCGTAAAAGCATTCGACGGGAGGGAATAGCGTCATGGCCAGCGTGAAATCCGCAGCGAAGCCGAAGAAAAAACCCACATCAGCGACAAAGACCGAGGAAAGGCCAGCCCGGCTCGCCGATTACCTCCTCGCCCGCGCGCCGGCCGAAGACATCGCCGCCTATGACGTGGCGGACCTCGAACGCGCCGCCGACCTCGCCGGCGAGGCGGTCGCCAGGCACAAGAAGGGCGCGTGCGTCGTTGCCGTCGAGACCGATTCGGGCGTCGCTCGCGAAGGCCGCCCGGTGACGGTCATCACCGTCGTCAACGACAACATGCCGTTCCTGTTCGATTCCATCCTCGGCGAGGTTACCGAGACATCGGGTGAGCCGACATTGGTCACCCACCCGGTCATCACCGTGCGCCACGGCAAACGCGGTGTCGAGGAAATCCTGGGCGACGGCAATTTCGCCAAGGACGACGGCAATCACGACCGGCTGAGCGTCATCCACGTCCATATCCCGCGGCTGACCGCGGACGCGGCAAACGCCTTGACCGAGCGGCTGCGCAAGATGCTTGGTCAGGTTCACGCCGCCGTCAACGACTGGAAGCCGATGCTGGCCCGGCTCGACCAGGCGATCTCCGAGTTCCGCTATTCCGCGGTGCCGCTCGACAAGAAGAGCGTGGCGGAGGCGATCGCCTTCCTGGAATGGCTGCGCGACGACAATTTCACCTTCCTCGGCATGCGTGAGTTCAAATACACCGGCGGCGAGGAAAGCGGCAATCTGGAGCGCGCCGACAAGCCCGGCCTCGGTATCCTCAGCGATCCCGATGTGCTGGTGCTGAGGCGCGGCACCGAAGCGGTGACGACAACGCCCGAGATTCGCGCCTTCCTGCATGGGCCGGAGCCGCTGATCGTCACCAAGGCCAATGCCAAGTCTTCCGTGCACCGGCGCATCTATCTCGATTACATCGGCGTCAAGACCTACACCGCCAAGGGTGTGTTGTCGGGTGAACTGCGCATCGTCGGCCTGTTCACCTCGACCGCCTACACCCGGTCGGTGATGAAGATCCCGTATCTCAGGTCAAAGGCCGAGACCATCATCGCCAAGTCCGGTTTCGACCGGCACGACCATTCCGGCAAGGCGCTGATCAACGTGCTGGAAAGCTATCCGCGCGACGAATTGTTCCAGGTGCCGGTGCCGATTCTGCGCAAGCACGCCGCGGCCATTCTGGGGCTGATCGAGCGGCCGCGCGTTCGGGCGCTGGTGCGTGCCGACCAGTTCGACCGCTTCGTCTCGATTCTCGTCTTCGTACCGCGCGACCGCTACGACAGCGTCGTGCGCGAGAAGATCGGCGCCTATCTCAAGACCGTGTTCGAGGGCCGGCTGTCGGCCTATTACCCGGCCTTCCCGGAAGGCGGGCTGGCGCGCGTGCACTTCATCATCGGCCGCTCCGGCGGCAAGACGCCGAAAGTCGAGCAGGCGACGATCGAGGCGGCGATCCGCGATATCGTGCGCACCTGGGAGGATGCCCTTTCCGACGCGGCGGACGCCGATGGTGGCGACCAGGTGTTGAAGGCCATCGCCGCAAGGCTGCCGGAAAGTTATCGCGACTCGTTCAGCGCGGCGGTGGCGCTGGTCGATGCCGGGCGCATCGCCAGGATCAGCGCCGACAATCCGATCGCCATCGACTACTACCGCCATGCCGAGCAGAAGCCGCATCAGGCGGCGCTGAAGATCTATCACCATGGCAGCCCGGTGGCGCTGTCGCGGCGTGTGCCGGTGCTGGAAAACATCGGCTTCCGCGTCATCAGCGAGCGCACCTTCGAGGTCGGCGACGACCAGCCCGGCATGATCAATAGAGATCAGCCCGGCATGGTCTTCATCCACGACATGGAGCTGGAGAACAGCTATGGCAAGCCGATCGACCTTGCCGATGGCGGCGCGCTGTTCGAGGACGCGTTCCTGTCGGTGTGGCGCGGCGACGTCGACAATGACGGCTATAACGGCCTCGCCCAGACGGCCGGCCTGTGGTCCGGCGAAATCATCATCCTGCGCGCCTATGGCCGCTATCTGCAGCAGGTCGGCATTCCGCAAAGCCAGGACTTCATCGCTGCCGCCCTCAACCGCTATCCCGAGATCGCACGTGGCCTGCACGCGCTGTTCATTGCCCGGCTTGGCCCCACGGCCGAGGGCGATGGGGTGGTGGCGGCAAAGCATCTCAAGGCCAAGATCAAGGATGCGCTGGAGGATGTGCCCAACATCGATGACGACACCATCATACGCCGCTACCTCAACCTGATCGAAGCCTCGCTGCGCACCAACCATTTCGTTACCGATACGAAGCAGAACGGCCAGTCCCTGGCGATCAAGCTCGAGTCGCAGGCGGTCGAAGGGCTACCGGCGCCACGGCCGTGGCGCGAGATCTTCGTCTATGGTTCCGAGGTCGAGGGCCTGCATCTGCGCTTCGGCCCGGTGGCGCGTGGCGGCTTGCGCTGGTCGGACCGTGCCCAGGACTACCGCACCGAGGTGCTCGGCCTGGTCAAGGCGCAACAGGTCAAGAACGCCGTGATCGTGCCGGTCGGCGCCAAGGGCGGTTTCTTCCCCAAGCGCCTTCCAGTCGGCGGCAGCCGCGACGCGATCTTCGAGGCGGGCACCTCCGCCTACAAGAATTTCGTCTCCAGCCTGCTGTCGATCACCGACAATATCGGACTGGAGGGTGTCATTCCGCCGGCCGGCGTCATCAGGCGCGACCAGGACGATCCCTATTTCGTCGTCGCCGCCGACAAGGGCACGGCGACCTTCTCCGACACCGCCAATGCCATCTCCGAGAAGCATGGCTTCTGGCTCGACGATGCCTTCGCCTCCGGCGGCTCGGCGGGCTATGACCACAAGAAGATGGGCATCACCGCCAAGGGTGCCTGGGAAGCGGTCAAGCGGCATTTCCGAGAGATGAACCGCGACATCCAGGCCTCGCCGTTCACCGCCGTCGGTGTCGGCGACATGTCGGGCGACGTGTTCGGCAACGGCATGCTGTTGTCGCCGAAAACCAGGCTGATCGCAGCCTTCGATCATCGCGATATCTTCATCGATCCCGATCCGGACATGGCGGCCTCGATGGCCGAGCGCGAGCGCATGTTCGCGCTGCCGCGTTCGAGCTGGCAGGACTATGACAAGAGCAAGCTGTCGGAAGGCGGCATCATCGTCTCGCGCAATCAGAAGTCGATCACCTTGCCGGCCGCGGCCGCGGCGGCAATCGGCCTCGGCAAGACGACCGCCACGCCGGTCGAGATCATGACCGCCATCCTCAAGGCGCCGGTCGATCTTCTGTGGTTCGGCGGCATCGGCACTTACTTGAGGGCATCCACCGAAACCAACGCCGAGGTCGGCGACCGCGCCAATGACGCCATCCGCATCACCGCGCTCGACGTGCGTGCCAAGGTGATCGGCGAGGGCGCCAATCTCGGCGTCACGCAGCGGGCGCGCATCGAATTCGGCATGAATGGCGGCCGCTGCAATTCCGACGCCATCGACAATTCGGGCGGCGTCAATTGCTCCGACGTCGAGGTCAACATCAAGATCGCGCTGGCGTCGGCCATGCGCAAGGGATCGCTGACGCGCCCTGCACGCAACAAGCTGCTGGCCGAGATGACCGACGAGGTCGGCGGGCTGGTGCTGTCCAACAACTATCAGCAGACGCTGGCGCTTTCGATCGCCCGCAAGCGGGGCCTCGCCGACATCGCGCACCAGGCCCGCTTCATGTCGGCGCTCGAAGCGCGCGGCCTGCTCGACCGTGCCGTGGAAACACTGCCGTCGCCGGCGGCCCTTGCCGAGCGTGAAGCACGTGGCGAGCCGCTGACCAGGGCCGAGCTCGGCGTGCTGCTCGCTTACGCCAAGATCGTGCTGTTTTCCGACATCGTCGCCAGCGACGTGCCTGATGACGCGCATTTCGACCGCGATCTGATGGGCTATTTCCCGGACCGGATGGCGAAGAAATACGCCGCCGAAATCCATGGCCACCGACTGCGCCGCGAAATCATCGCCCGCGTCGTCGCCAACGACCTCGTCAATCGCGGTGGCCCTTCCTTCGTCAACCGGCTGCAGGAGGCCACGGGGCGCACCGCCGCCGACGTGGTGCGCACCTTCGCCGTGGTGCGTGACGGCTTTGCGCTGCCGGCGCTCTATCGCGAGATCGACGCGCTCGACAACCAGATCGACGGCCAGGTGCAGCTCGATCTCTACCAGATGGTGAGCCGGCTGATCTACGTGACCAGCGGCTGGTATCTCAAGAACGATACCGGCACGGCACCCCTTGGCCAGCGCATCGCGGAACTGCAGGAGGCGCGCAAGGCGCTGGAGCCGAAGCTCGTTTCGCTGCTGCCGGCGTTTTCGCGCGAACGCATCGAGGAGAAACGGCACGGGCTGTTCAAGGCCGGCGCGCCTGAGCGGCTGGCCGAACAACTGGCGCTGAGCGAGGTGGCGGAACTCATCCCCGACATCGCGCTGACCGCGCGGATGGCAAATGCCGACATCGTCGCGGCTGCACGAGCATTCTTTGCGGTGAGCGATGCCTTCCGCATTCCGCGCGTCGAGGACGCCGCGCGCTCGATCACGCCTTCGGACTACTATGATCAGCTGGCGCTTTCGCGGGCCACCGACACGATTGGTGCGGCGCGTCGCGGCATTGCGGTTGCGGCACTCACCGGCCATGCCAAGGCGGCCGATGCGGTCGCGGCCTGGCTGGAAGCCGGCGGCGAGCGCGTGGCGCGTATCCGCGAGCGGCTGCAGGCGCTGACCGAAGGCGGCGACATCACCGTGTCGCGGCTGTCGGTGGCATCAGGGCTGATGAGCGACCTGACGGGGATGTGAGGCTTACCTTCCGCCTAGCGGGAGGGTCGCTGCGAAGCAGCGGGGGTGGCGGTGCCAGACCCCCACCCGGACCTTCGGTCCGACCTCCCCACAAGGGGGAGGTAAGGGTTGGCGCCTGCGACGCTTGTGTTTGCATGACCATCGGAAAACATGCAGACATGGCGCGAACCGCCAACGAAGCGTAGGCGAGTGGAGGGGATATGGCCGAGGTAGCAGTGCAGCGTGCGTCCGGGCGCGGCATCTGGGGATGGATGTTCTTCGACTGGGCGGCGCAGCCGTTCTTCACGGTCGTCACCACCTTCATCTTCGGCCCCTATTTCGTTTCGCGGATGGCGGGCGATCCCACCACCGGCCAGGCTGTATGGGGTTACGGCATAGCCGCCGCCGGGCTGGTCATTGCAATATTGTCGCCAATCCTCGGCTCGATCGCCGACCAGACCGGTCCGCGCAAGCCGTGGATCGGGTTTTTCGCGGCGATCAAGATCACCAGTCTCACCTTGCTCTGGTTCGCCGCGCCGGGCTCGAACCTGTTCCTGATCGTGGCGCTGTTCTCGCTGGCATCGGTGGCGGCGGAATTCTCCACCGTGTTCAACGATTCGATGATGCCGCGGCTGGTGCCGAAGAGCGAGATCGGCCGCATCTCCAACACGGCCTGGGGTCTCGGCTATCTCGGCGGCATGATCGCGCTGATCTTCGTCGTCACCTGTCTCGCCGGCTCGCCGGAGACCGGCAAGACGATCATCGGCATCAACCCGCTGTTCGGGCTCGACCCGAAGCTGGGCGAGGATGCGCGCGCCACCGGGCCGCTTTCGGCCGGCTGGTATTTCCTGTTCATCCTGCCGATGTTCTTCTTCACGCCGGATGCCATCAAGGGCATTCCGATCGGGCCGGCGGTGCGCGAGGGCCTGTCGGAGCTGAAATCGACGCTGGCCGAGGTGCGCAAGCGCGGCGGCATCTTCCGCTTCCTCGTCGCCCGCATGATCTACCAGGATGGCGTCAACGCGCTGCTGGCGCTTGGCGGCACCTTCGCGGCGGGCATGTTCCACTGGTCGATCACCGAGATCGGCATGTTCGGCATCATCCTCAATGTCGTCGCCATCTTCGGCTGCTGGATCGCCGCCCGGCTCGACACCGCGCTCGGCTCCAAGGCAGTGGTGATGATCTCGCTGGTCATGCTGTCCGTCGCCACCATCGGTGTCGTCTCGACCGGTCCGGGCTTCACCTTGCTCGGCCTGATCCAACTCCCGACCACCGACTCAGGTGGCCTGTTTGGCACGGCCGCCGAAAAGGCCTACATCATGTACGGCCTGCTGATCGGGCTGGCCTTCGGTCCGGTGCAGGCGTCGTCGCGTTCCTACATGGCGCGCAGCGTCACGGCGGCGGAATCCGGGCGCTATTTCGGCATCTATGCGCTCGCCGGACGGGCGACCAGTTTCCTGGCGCCGTTCATGGTGGCGACCATCACCGCGCTGAGCGACTCGGCGCGGCTTGGCATGGCCGTGATCATCCTGTTCCTCGGCATCGGCATGGCGATACTGGTGAGGACGCCCTATCCGGCTGACAAGCCGGCGGAGTGAGCTTTACCCTCCCCCTTGTGGGGAGGGTCGATCCGCGAAGCGGAGCGGGGTGGGGGTCAGCGCCATGG
>NZ_VFWK01000008.1:0-374331 GCF_006442655.1 Mesorhizobium sp. B2-1-3A | reverse complement strand
CATGAAGATGGAAGTGCTTGAAAATATTTGCTATTATGGCCTCAAAGGAAGGCCATTGGTGCGGTCGAGAAGACTCGAACTTCCACGGGTTGCCCCACAGCGACCTCAACGCTGCGCGTCTACCAATTCCGCCACGACCGCACGTGGTAGGAGCCGGAACCGACCGGCTCGCGGCGTGTAGCAAATCGTTTCCGGTGAAACAAGTGCGCCGCACGCAATAATCTCAAGCGATTGGCATAACGGTCCACAGGATTGGAATGAAGGGCCGGAACTGGACGTTTCCAGCGGATAACGCCATATGGAGACAGATGCATGCCGCCCGAAAGTGCAAGCGGATCGCGACGGCATAAGTGAAAAACGAAAAGCCATGACAGAACGCAGCCAGATCGCCACGTCGTTCCTGCCGCTCCCCGGTTCAGCACCGGTCGAGTGGCGCATCGAGCCTGGCCTTACCCCCTATCCCGATGCGCTTGCCTTCATGGAGGCGCGTGCCGAGGCGATACGCAGCGGGGTCGCCGGCGAAATGGTCTGGCTGGTCGAACATCCGCCGCTCTACACCGCCGGCACCAGTGCGCGTGTCGAGGACCTGATCGATCCCGACCGGTTCCCGGTCTTTTCGGCCGGTCGCGGCGGCGAATACACCTATCACGGGCCGGGCCAGCGGGTCGCTTATGTCATGCTCGACCTGAAACGGCGACGCGAGGACGTGCGCGCCTTCGTCGCCGCGCTCGAACAGTGGATCATCGGCACGCTCGCCGCCTTCAACGTGCGCGGCGAACGCCGCGAGGACCGGGTCGGCGTCTGGGTGGTGCGGCCCGATCGCCCTGCCTTGCCGGACGGTTCGCCGGCCGAGGACAAGATCGCGGCAATAGGCATAAGGCTGCGGCGCTGGGTGAGTTTTCACGGCATCGCCATCAATGTCGAGCCCGATCTCGACCATTTCAGCGGCATCGTGCCCTGCGGTGTGCAGGACCACGGTGTCACCAGCCTCGTCGATCTCGGCCTTCCCATCGGCATGGCCGACCTCGATCTGGCGCTGAGATCAGCCTTCGAGGACGTTTTTGGTCCCGCCGTGGCCGCACCCGCCGAGCCAGCCCGAAAGACCGGTTGAAGCCTTCGGGCTCAACATGGCTCAAAGCAGCTGCGCCGACGCCCACAGGATGCCGCAGCCATGGATGACGAACACCGCCAGCAGCGCACCGGCGATGGCGAAGCGGTCGACCGTGCGGATCGGCTCCAGCTCGTGGCGTGGCTTGACCCCGCTGCCCATGGTCAGCAGGCTGAGGATTGAAAAGACCGCCCCCGCCGCGAGCAGGAAGCCGGAGGAAAAGCCGGCCCGCCACCCCACCGCCAGGAACGCCGAGAGCAGGAAGAACGAAGCCAGCGCCAGCGCGACCGGCCCCGGGCAGATCTGGCGCAGCACCTGGCCGCCGTCGAACTTCCACACCGGCACCAGATTGGCGATGTTGAACAGGGCGGCGCAGCCCGCCAGCGCCGCCAGCAGCGCTGGCGCGGCCTTGTGTCCCCCGCCGCCCGCAAGCGCACTGGCGGCAATGACGATCGGCACCAGGAAGGCGGAGAAGCCCGCCCCCATCAGCGCCACGAAGGCCACTTCGAAACGGCTGTTGTAAGGCCGGCCGCCAATGGCGATGCCGCCGAGCAGCGGGATGAAGATCATCCGCGCCTTGCGGTGGCCCATCAGCCGGAACGCCGCCATATGGCCGAGCTCATGCAGGGCCACGACCGAGGTGAGGATCGAGGCGAGCGCCAGTCCGCCGAGGTGGAGCCCGAAGAACGGCCACAGCATCAATGCCGAAAGTACGGCAAAGCCGACCTGGCTGAGCGGATGCTCGAACCAGCCGCCCTTGCGATACTGACCGGTTAGCGCCCAGCGTTGCAGCTTGGACAGCTCGCGCCGCATGGTGAAGTAACGGAACACCAGAAAGGCAACGCCGCGGTAACGGTCCGTCCAGCCGAGCGTCACCCGCGTGCCGCCGTCTTCGCGGACGAGTTCGGCGGTTTCGCGATAGTCCTTCCAGAACGAGGCATCGAGCGCGGTATCCTCGACGACACGCATCGAGAAGCGACTGCCTTTGACGACATCGTCAAACCGTGCCCTGCGTTCGGCCCTCCCGCGACAGCATGATGCGGGACACGCCCTCCCCGTCCAGCGGCCCCGCCGACAGGATCTCGCCGGACCAGCCGGCATCACTGCCAAGCGGCCACAGCGCCTGCCAGAGGCGCTGACGGTCCACCGTAATCAAGCGGCTCATCCTGACCGTGCGCAAACCGAGCGGCGCGGTCATCAAGAGAAAGATCAGCCCGAGATTGCTGGCCAAGAGAATGGCCGTGACGATGGGCGGCACCTTGACGTTGCTCCCTGCCTTGGAAGCATACCCTAGCGTCGCGACGGCAAGAAAGGCTTAACGGCGGAGCGGGTTTTCGCCCGCGGAACCAAGGCGGCGAAGCCGCAAAATCACATGGCTCCGATCCAGATCGCCATGGAAACGAGAAACGCGCTCATGCAAACCAGCGAGATGACATCCTGAACCAGATCGGTCATAACTCTCTCCTGTTGTTGATATGTTCGCAATTTGTTCTAATTTTGTTTCAATGTCAACGACCACGGGGTATGGAGATGATGCGGGAAATTTGGCACGGTTAGCGAAAGGTTAACCGGTTCCAGGTGGCGCGCTAGCTACGATCCCTTGGCATAGTCCGTCTCAATATCTCGGCGAACCCGCCGCCTTTTGAAAGCTTGGTTGACCAGCACTATTCAAGTGATGTTCGTGCGCCTCTGACATATGTGCCCCACGCGTCAGTGCACGACATTTCGGGCTGATCGACTGTCTGATCGACGCTGGCAGAGAAGACCTCTCGTTGCAAAAACGGAGCCCAACCCCAGATCTTGAACAGATTCACGACATAGCCGGAGTCGCTCGCGGCCGAGCCCCAGTAGGTAATGCTGCAAACAACACCGGCGCTCATCTGCCTCGGAGGTTCGGAGGATTGAACCACCGTCCACCCCAGCGCCAGCCGGCCGACGGTCCCCAAGAAGTATCCAATCAAAATCGGCATGGCGGTGACGAAAAGGCCGCCTATGCGAAGGGCTTTCAGAGGAATACCCAGGCAAGAAGCAGCGAGAAAGCAGTAAGCTAAATAGGCGACGCAAATGCATGCATAATTTGCAACCGGCATCCGGAAGCTAATTCCCGCAAAGGAAAGGCCAACAATCAAAACAATTGCGAGCGCACAAAAAAAAGCGGTCAGCAACAATGCCTGCGGCCATGTCCGTCGAATCAAAACGAAAGCGCAAAGGACGATTGGCGGCCCGACGAGGAGGGCTGTCTCTATCAGATAGAACGGGGCCAACGATACGCTAGTCAAGATTCACCTATGGCAGTCGCTCTGAATCTCCCGAAGATGTCGAAGCGCCCTCTCTCGCCGGATGAAATGCGCCAGGCTTTGGCCTTCGACTTGGCAAGGTTCTTTACCACCGGCTCAGCTGCCTCCTCCGCAGGCTATGCACGTTTTCCGCGCGGTAGAAAATCAGTTCAACTTCAACTTTACTTGTTCGCGTGCTTGCTCGCGAATACCGCCCCGTTCTTTCCAACCCGCGCCATTGCGGCCGACCGCTGCCAGACGGATTCGCGGCGACGGTGTCGATTCGTCTCGGTGCCATCGAGGTTGAAACTCTGTATTACCGTGACGGAATACACTGGCGAGTGTCGTGGTCTACGGTCCACGGATGCTCGCAACTGAACTTCCGCAACGGAGGGAGGTTGTGTAGAAACACGGTTCGCTCCAGCAGCCGCATAGCAGGCACGAACCGGAGGCTCAAATGTCAGTTGTCCAGGAAGACCCCTCGCCCGCGGTCCCCTCACATCCTGAGGAAATCAAGTCCGTTTTCGATCTGCGCCTAGGCAAGCATGTCACCTTGCAAGGCAGTGCCAGGATAACGCCGGCAGGCGTGATCAGCACCGGGATCGCGGTCGCCGCCATGACGCTTGCACTGGGCTATCTTGCTTCGTCGATTATGCGCCGCAGGCGATAGGAGGAAATCGGCAGGGCCAGGAAAAGGTTGATGGGTGCAGCGCGCACCATGCGGAAACACACTCCGGAAGGCGGGTTATCGATGAGCCGCCGGGGTCTGTCGAGGCTGAGGTCAGCCCGAGCCGAGCGGCACGACCTTGCCGTCGGCGAGCGTGACGCGCCGGTCCATGCGCGATGCCAGCTCGTGATTGTGGGTGGCGATCAGCGCCGCGAGACCCGATTGCCGCACCAGCGCCTCCAGCGCTTCGAACACATAGGAAGCGGTGACCGGATCGAGATTGCCGGTCGGCTCGTCGGCCAGCAGCACCAGCGGCGCATTGGCAACGGCACGAGCGATGGCGACGCGCTGCTGCTCGCCACCGGACAATTCGGCCGGCCGATGCGAGGCGCGCTTGCCGATCTGCATGTAATCGAGCAGTTGGGCGGCGCGCTCGGATGCTTCCTTGCGCGGCAGTCCCTTGATCAGCTGCGGCATCATGATGTTTTCCAGCGCGGAAAACTCGGGCAGCAGATGATGGAACTGGTAGACGAAGCCGACATCGTTGCGGCGGATCGACGTGCGCTCGTCGTCGGACAACCGGCCGCAGGCCCGGCCGGACAGGATCACGTCGCCGGCGTCGGGGCGCTCCAGCAGTCCTGCCGTGTGCAGCAGTGTCGACTTGCCGGTGCCCGACGGCGCCACCAGCGCCACCATCTCGCCGCGCCGCAGCGAGAAATCGGCGCCGTTCAGGATGGTGAGCTTGCGCGGCCCTTGGACATAGTGCCGCTCGACGCTCTTCAGCTCGATAATGACCTCGGCCACTACTCGTACCTCAACGCTTCGACCGGATCGAGGCGGGCTGCCCGCCACGCCGGAAACACGGTCGCCAGGAACGACAGGCCGAGCGCCATGATGATGACATAGGTGGTCTCGCGCGGATCCATCTTCGCCGGCAGCTGGCTCAGGAAGTAGAGCTCCGGATTGAACAGCACCTTGCCGGTCATCCAGGAAAAGAACTGCCGGATCGATTCGATGTTGGTGCAGATCAGCACCCCGAGCAGCACGCCGGCGAGCGTGCCGGTGACGCCGATCGCCGCGCCGGTCATCAGGAAGATGCGCAAGATCGCGCCGCGCGAGGCGCCCATGGTGCGCAGGATGGCGATATCGTGCCCCTTGTCCTTCACCAGCATGATCAGCCCGGAAATGATGTTGAGCGCCGCTACCAGCACGATCAGCGTCAGGATCATGAACATGACGTTGCGCTCGACCTGCAGGGCGGAAAAGAAGGTCTCGTTGCGCTGGCGCCAGTCGACGATGTCGATGGGCCGTTGCGCCGCTTCTTCCACCTTCGGCTTCAGTGCGTCGACATTGTCGGGATTGTCGACATAAATCTCGATCGTCTGCGCGCGTCCATCCATGTTGAAGTAAAGCTGCGCTTCCGAGAACGGCATGTAGACGATGGAGCTGTCATATTCCGACATGCCGACTTCAAAGATCGCCGCGATCTTGTAGCCCTTCATGCGTGGCGTGGTGCCCAGCGGCGTCACGTCGCCATCGGGCGAGATCAAGGTGATGGTATCGCCGAGCGTCAGCCCGAGATTCTCGGCCATGCGCTTGCCGATGGCGACGCCTTCGCCCGAGTCGAAATCGGCGAGCGTGCCTTGCTTGACGTTGCTGGCGACGATGGCGATCTTGCCGAGATCCTCTCCGCGTATGCCGCGCACCAGCGCACCGGTGCCGCCACCGACATTGCCTTGCGCCAGCACCTGGCCGTCGATCAGCGGGATAGCGTATTTGATGCCGGGCACACCGTTGATGCGGCCGGCGACCTGGGCGTAATCCTCAAGCGGCGAATCGAGCGGCTGTACGATCAGATGGCCGTTGACGCCGAGGATGCGGGTCAAAAGCTCGGCCCGGAACCCGTTCATCACCGCCATGACGACGATCAGCGTCGCCACCCCCAGCATGATGCCGAGGAAGGAAATCGAGGCGATGACCGAGATCACCGTCTCCTTGCGCCGCGAGCGCAAATAGCGCCACGCCACCGTGCGTTCGAAGATGGAGAACGGGCCGGCGCCCGCCGATCTTGCCGCGGCCGCCTCGCTCATGCGGCGGCACCGAAGCGTTTTTTCGCATCGGCGATCGGCAGCGTCACACGCTCGCCGGTCTTGCGATTCTTGATCTCGACCTCGCCGGCGGCCACGCCGCGCGGCCCGACGATCACCTGCCAGGGCAGGCCGATCAGGTCGGCGGTGGCGAACTTGCCGCCCGGCCGCTGGTCGGTGTCGTCATAGAGCACATCCTTGCCGGCGGCGGTGAAGGCGGCATCGAGCTCGTCGCTGACGCGATCGCACTCGGCGTCGCCCACCTTCATGTTGATCAGGCCGATGTCGAACGGCGCCACGGCATCGGGCCAGATGATGCCGTTCTCGTCGTGGCTGGCTTCGATGATCGCCGCGACCAGCCGTGACGGGCCGATGCCGTAGGAACCGCCCGAGACGAAATGGTCCTTGCCGTCAGGTCCGGTCACCTTGGCGCCCATGGGCTTGGAATATTTGTCGCCGAAATGGAAGATGTGGCCAACCTCGATGCCCCGCGCCGAGACCCGGTCCGCTTCGCCGAGCTTGTCCCACGCCGCCTCATCATGCATCTCGTCGGTAGCGGCGTAAGGCGTCGTCCAGGTTTTGACGATGTCTGATATCTCCGCGTCATTGGCGAAGTCGGTGTTTTCGTCAGGCACCTGGAGCGACAGATAATCGCGATCACAATAGACCTGGCTCTCGCCGGTGTCCGCCAGGATGATGAATTCGTGGCTGAGATCGCCGCCGATCGGCCCGGTATCGGCCCGCATCGGGATGGCCTGCAGGCCCATGCGCGTGAAGGTCCTGAGATAGGACACGAACATCCTGTTGTAGGCGGCCCTCGCGCCTTCGAAGTTAAGGTCGAAGGAATAGGCGTCCTTCATCAGGAATTCGCGTGAGCGCATGACGCCGAAGCGCGGCCGCACCTCGTCACGGAACTTCCACTGGATATGGTAGAGATTGAGCGGCAGGTCCTTGTAGGACTTGACGTAGGCGCGAACGATTTCGGTGACCACTTCCTCATTGGTCGGGCCGTAGAGCATGTCGCGGTCCTGCCGATCCTTGATGCGCAGCATCTCCTTGCCGTAGTCGTCATAGCGACCGCTTTCGCGCCACAGATCGGCCGACTGGATGGTCGGCATCAGGATCTCCAGCGCGCCGGCGCGGTTCTGCTCCTCGCGGATGATCTGGCAAACCTTGTCCAGCACCCGCTTGCCGAGTGGCAACCAGGAAAAACTGCCCTGCCCCTGCTGGCGGATCATGCCGGCACGCAGCATCAGCCGGTGCGAGACGATCTCGGCCTCACGCGGATTTTCTTTGAGGATAGGCAGGAAATAGCGCGACAAACGCATGGACTGGTCCGTGAATGAGAATGGTCGCGCCAGAATCGGTGCGACGCAGGCTTGCTTGACCCGGCTTCATAGCCATTTCATGGCGCAATGGGAACCCGGCCATGGCGGCACATTGACGCCGTCATGCCCGCAATCACTAGGTTCCCAGATCATATCGAGCAGGCTTGCCTGGGTCGAAAAGCCGTGGGACGCTGTCCGTTCGGGGCGGATTGGGGCATTGCGCTTTTTCCTGGCAGTTATCCTGGCGGTCTTTTTCGTCTCGGCGGCACACGCCGAGCGGCGTGTCGCGCTCATCATCGCGGCCGACGAGTACCGCAATGTGCGTCCCCTGAAGAATGCGGTGAACGACAGCCGCACGATCGAAGCCGCGCTGCAAAAACTCGGTTTCGACGTCACCACCGAAGCAAATCGTGACCTGAAGCGTATGCGCCGTGCGCTGGAGGATTTTCGCGACGATGCGGCCGGGGCCGATGTCGCGCTGATCTATTTCTCAGGCCATGGCGTCGAGATCGCGGGCGACAACCGCCTTCTGCCGGTCGATGCAGATCCGTCGTCACTGGACCGGTTGAAGGCAACAAGCCTTGCGCTCGAAGATGTGCATGAGGCAGTGACCGCGGTCGGCAAGATCGGCCTCGTCGTGCTTGATGCGTGCCGCAACGATCCATTTGGCCAATCCGGCGGCGACCAATCGGAAGACAGCAAGGCTGGTGAAGGACGCGGCGTGATGTCCATCGCGCCGGAGGTTAAAGCCGAGGCCAAGCCGGGGCTCGGGCGCATGGGGCGCGCGGAGAACGTGCTGTTCGCCTTTTCCGCGGCACCTGGGCAGACGGCGTCGGACGGTGCGTCTGGCAACTCCGACTTTTCCGCTGCATTGGCCAAATTCCTGCCCACCGACGGCCTTGAAATACGTTCCGTCCTGACGCTGGTTCAGCAGCAGGTCTACGATCTGTCGCGCGGCAGGCAACTGCCCTATGTGGAGAGCGGTCTGCCGCAACTCTTCTTCGCCGCGCAGACCAGCAAGGACGCCCTGCCCGAGCGTGACCGGCTGCTGCTTGCCATGGCCGATGTCACGCCGGATTTGCGTGTCGAGGTCGAGACGGTTGCGGCCAGTGCCGACATGCCGCTGGCACCGCTATACGCAGCGCTCATTACCTCGGACGGCAAGGCGATGGCGCCGCAGCAGCGCCAGCAGAAGCTGCAGGAGGCGGCCGACGCTTTCGTCAAGGTGCGGGCCGATCTGCGCAATTTCGCCTCCTCCGATCCTGAAGTCACGGCGCTGCGCCAACAGGCGGAGGCGCAACTGGCACTCGGCTCATTCGACGAAGCACGGGCGCTGCTTGGCAAGGCGGCGGATATCGATGGCAAATCGCGCGACGATCTGAAAACCCGCTTCATCGAGCGCACGCTGTCGGAGGCGACGACGCATTACCTCGCCGGCGGCGCTTCGCAGGCGCAATTGCGCTACGACCTCGCCATCGAGGACTACCGTAAGGCCGTGGCGCTTTATGCCGATGTCGAGGGTTTCCCAATACCGGACGAGGCACGCTACCAGCAGACACTGTCGTGGGAACTGATCGGCACGCTGCAAACGACCGTCGGCAATCTGCAGGAAGCCGGCAAAGCCTATGATTCGATGGTCCGGTCCGCGGAGAAACGCGCGGGCGCAGAGCCCGACAAGATCGACCATCAGCGCGACCTTGCCGTGGCGCAGAACAAAGTGGCCGATGTCAAGAAGGCGATGGGCGATAGCGCCGGCGCGATCGCGCTCTACCAACAGGCTCTCGCCACGATGAAAGCGATCCTCCAAAAAGAGCCTACCTTTGGCTATCTTCGCGACTACGCAATCTGCTTCAACCGCATCGGCGACGCCATGCGGGTTTCGGGCGACGGACCAGGCGCGCTGGCTAATTACCGTTCGGCGCTCAAGGTGGCTGAATTCCTGGTCGAGCAGGCGCCTGATGATGAAGGCTTTCGGCGCGACCTTGCCGTCAGCCACTCCAAGATCGGGCTGGCGCTCAGGCTGACCAACGATCTGGAAGGTTCGATCGCCGAATATGAAGTGTCCTTGCAGATCACCAAGGCGCTGGCGAAGAAGATGCCTGACGATACGGAACTGCAGCGCGACATCACCGTCAGCCTCAGCGCCATCGGCGACCTGCAGCGGCTGACCGGGCATAATGAAAAAGCTTTCGAACCCTACCGGCGCAGCGTCGACATCGCGCAAAAGCTGGTGGCGCGGGACCCCGGCAACACACTGTGGCGGCGTGACCTCGCGCTTGCATTGGGCAAGATATCCGACGCCCGCGCCGAGGCCGGAGATATCGATGGCGCGCTCGCCGACCGCCGTTCGTCTCAAGCCATTGCGGAATATCTGGCCGAACTCGACCGCGACAACGCCGAATGGCAGCGCGACCTTGCCGTCGGCCACAACCGCATCGGCGACATGCTGATGAGCAAGGGCGACAAACCCGGGGCGGCTGCCGAATACCAGGCCGGCCTCGCCATTGCCGACGCGCAGCTCAAGGCTGATCCGGGCAGCGCGCAACGCACGGTCGATGCCGCCTTCAGCCACTACAAGCTGGCGATTGCCAGTGTCGACACGCCGGCAAACCTCAAGGCCGCGCTGGCCATGCTGACGGGGCTGAAAGCGCAAGGTCGACTGCCGGGTGCCAACGAAGGCTGGATCGGCATGGTCGAGAAGGCGATGGCTGAGGCCGGCGTCGCGAAGTAGGTCCAGCCGGCTGTGCGGGAGGCCCGAACGTCTTCGGGTTTGGCCGCCAATTCTTTGCGCGCGTCAATTCAGAACCTGCCGCAAAGGCTCCGTCGAACCTTGCTGGTCGTTTAGAAAGCAAAGCATGCCATACTATTGTGCAGTGCAGCACGAGAATGCCTGTTTCGAGGCAAAATTCTTCGTGACATTTTCATTCGGCTTAGGCTAGTGTGCCGCGATAACCGAGAGGGCGGAGAAAAATCTGCTCTCCTACGCGGTCAAAGTCTTGGGAGGATGCGATCTAGGCGCGGTTACTCGCTGCCGCCGGAAACCGGAAACAGATCGGACGCGTTTAATTGCAAGGCCTCGTGCCTTGCATTTTTTTTGTGCAATCATCTGGTTAGCGCGGCGAGCTGCCAAGCTACATTACCCAGCGTCAGCAAGCATTCAGCCGCGCCAACCATGGCGGCGTCTCGATCCGATCCGTCGCGCTTTACGGTATCGAAGCGCCCTTGCCGGGCGCCCTATTTTGCGGGTGTCTGGCCGAAATCCGGAACGATGTGCGGGATGTCGTTGAGGCTGTATCCCAGGCCATGCGTCAGGCCATAGAAAATGCCCATCAGGATCGCCGTGGCGATGGTGGTGCGGATGACGGCACGCAGCATGTGCGGGCCGCGCGGCGCGCTTGGAACCGTGCCCAGCGTCACGTCATGATCGTCGTCCTGTGTCCTGACGCTGAACGGCAGGACGGCGAACAGCACCACCCACCACGTCGCGAAAAACAGGGCGGTGAACGAAACCCAGCTCATGATTGCTCCAGTTCGATCAGCGTGCCGAAGAAATCCTTCGGATGCAGGAACAGCACAGGCTTGCCATGGGCACCGGTCTTCGGGTTGCCGTCGCCCAGCACGCGAGCGCCGGCGGCCTTGAGCTGATCACGCGCGGCCAGTATGTCGTCGACCTCGTAGCAGAGGTGATGCATGCCGCCGGACGGGTTCTTCGCGAGGAACGCCGCGATCGGCGAGCTTTCGCCCAAGGGCTCCAGCAATTCGATCTTGGTGTTGCCGACATTGACGAACACCACCGTGACGCCATGCTCCGGCAAAGCCTGCGGCTCCGTCACTTCGGCGCCGAGCGTATTGCGGTAGGCGGCAACCGCCGCCGCCAGATCCGGCACCGCAAGCGCGACATGGTTCAACCGTCCAAGCATGAAATGCTCCGTATCAGGGCAGTATGGCAATAAGGCAGTATGGCAATAGGGGAAGACGGATTAGAGGTGATCGCATTCCCACTGCCCTACTGCCCTATTCCCTTCATCGCGTAACAAACACCGTCACCAGCGGCTTCTTGCCCCAGGCCTCGTTGGCCGCACCGCGCACCGCGCGCCGCACGGCCTCCTGCACGAGGTCCAGGTCTTTCCGGCGCTGACGGGGAATCGAATCGACCGCGCCCACCGCCGCATCGATCATCAGGTCTTCGAGCGTCTCGCCGCTGGCATCGGCCTCGGCGACGCCGATGGCGACCAGGTCGGGGTCACCGGCCAACTCATATTTGTCGTCCAGCACGACATTGACCGCGACATGGCCGGCAAAGGACAATTTGCGCCGGTCGCGGATGCCCATCGCCTGGTCGGTACCGATCAGGTTGCCGTCCTTGTAGATGCGGCCGAACGGCACCTGGTCGATGATGGTGGCGGGACCGGGGGCGAGCCTCAGCATATCGCCGTCGCGCACCTGCGCCACCTGGCCGATGCCTGAGGTCGACATCAGCGACCCCTGCGCCACCAGATGCGCCGCCTCGCCATGCACGGGAACGCCGATCTGCGGGCGCACCCATTCATACATCTTGCGCAGCTCGCTGCGCCGGGGGTGGCCGGAGACATGCACCAGCGCGTCGCCGTCCTCGATGATCTTGATGCCGAGATCGATAAGGCGATTCTTGATCTCGAGGATCGCCTTCTCATTGCCGGGGATGGTGCGCGAGGAGAACACCACCGTGTCGCCCGCCGTCAGCGATACCGATTTCATCTCGTCGCGTGACAGTTTTGCAAGAGCCGCCAGCGGCTCGCCTTGGCTACCGGTGCAGATGATGACCAGGTTTTCGCGCGGAATGAAGCCGAAATCCTCCTCGGCGATGAACTCCGGCAGGCCGTCCATATAGCCGAGTTCGTCCGCGACATCGATGACCCGCTTCAGCGAACGGCCAAGCACCAGGCACTGGCGGCCGGCATCGCGTGCCGCCCTGGCGATCGAAACGATGCGCCCGACATTGGAAGAGAAGGTGGTGACGGCGACGCGGCCCTTGGCGGCCTGGATGACGCCCTTCAATCCCTCGCCGACGGCGACTTCCGAAGGCGATTCGCCTTCGCGCAGCGCATTGGTCGAATCGCAGATCAGCGCCAGCACGCCCTTGTCGCCATAGGCGCGGAAACGCGCCTCGTCGGTCTTGGGTCCGATCGTCGGCTCCGGATCGATCTTCCAGTCGCCGGTGTGGATGACCGTACCGGCTGGCGTGGTGATGGCCAGCGACATCGGCTCGGGGATGGAGTGCGCCACCGGAATGGCTTCGATCTCGAACGGACCGACAGTGAATTTCTCGCCAGCCCGGTAGATCGTCAGCGGGATCTTGGCTGCCCCCTGCTCGCCCTGGCGCTTGGCTTCCAGCAGCCCGGCGCTGAACGGCGTCATCCACACCGGCGCCTTCAGCTTCGGCCAGATGTCGAGCAGCGCGCCGTAATGATCCTCATGCGCGTGGGTGATGATGATGCCGCGCAGATTGGCGAGGTTCTCCTCGATAAAGCGCGTGTCGGGCAGGATCAGGTCGACGCCCGGATGCGCCGCGTCTGGAAAGGTGACACCGACATCGATGACAATCCATTCGCGCGCGCTCGGCGGGCCGTACCCGTAGAGGGCGAAGTTCATACCGATCTCGCCGACGCCGCCGAGCGGCACGAAGACGAGTTCGGCGTTTTCCGCTTTCGCCATGATTTTTCCCTTCCTGGCCCTCAGGCCAAGCCGTTAAAGCAATTCCAGGAAAAGCGTCTAACGATTTTCCGTCCGGAATTGCGCAAAGACAAACTATACCCGGGCGGATGCCACCGCGCCGAAATGCACATCGCCGGCAGCGATCGTCAGAACCGCCCCTTCATCGTCGCGGATCACGAAACGGCAATCCTCGTCAATGGTCTCGAACACCCCACGCACCACATTACCGTCAATTCTGACAGCAACCTCGCCGCCGAGTCCCGCCGCGCGCGCCAGCCAGCGTCTCCTGATGGCTGAAAGCCCGCGCCCCTCATCCCATAGGCGGGCATTCTCGCTCCAGGCATCCGACAGCGCCAGGAACAGCGTTTCGGCATCGCATGTCGCGCCGAGCGCTTGGAGCGATGTCGCGGGATACGGCAAATCCGTGGGATGCGCCACCACATTGACGCCGATGCCCACCGCCACGGCGAAACCGCCGCCGTCCAGCATCGCCGACTCCAGCAGGATGCCGGCCAGCTTGGCGCCGGAGGCCAGAACGTCGTTCGGCCATTTCAACTCGAAACGGTTTTGTCCCTGGCTTGCGCCATCAAGCCCGATGGCGATGCGGCCTTTCGGCACCACGGCATCCAGTGCATCGGCAAGCGACAGGCCGGCAACGAAACCCAGTGTCGCGGCAAGGCGAAGTTCACCGCCGGTGATGACAAGCAGGGTCGCTGCCAGATTGCCTTCGGGCGAGACCCAGGCGCGGCCGCGCCGGCCACGCCCGCTTTCCTGCTTTTTGGAAACGACCCACAGCTTGCCCGGGTCGCCTGCCCTTGCATGGTCCAGCGCCACCGTATTGGTGGAGCCGACGCTGTCATGGGCCTCGAGCCGGAACCCTTCCGACGCCGAGGTTGGAGCCAGCCGAAATGCCATCCCGTCAGAAAAATGTCTTGGCGGCTGCTTCGGCATAGGTGCCGATCGGCCCGCCGATCAGCACATAGAACAGCACGAAGGCGCCGGAGACGCCGAGCACGAGGCGCAATTCGCTGGCCATCGGGACGAAGCCGCCGACCGGTTCGTCGAACCACATGATCTTGATGATGCGCAGGTAGTAGTAGGCGCCCACCACCGAGGCCAGCACGCCGATGATCGCCAGCGCGTAGAGGTTGGCGTTGATGGCGGCGAGGAAGACGTACCACTTCCCCCAGAAGCCGGCGAGCGGCGGGATGCCGGCCAGCGAGAACATCAGGATGGTCAGGATCGTCGCCATGATCGGGTTGGTCGAGGCAAGGCCGGCCAGGTCGCTGATCTGTTCGACATTGCCTTCCTTGCGCCGCATGGCGAGGATGAAGGCGAACGTGCCCAGCGTCATCACCAGATAGATCAGCATGTAGATGGCGACGCCGCGTACGCCAGCCTGGCTGTTGGCGGCAAGGCCGACCAGCGCGTAGCCCATATGGCCGATCGAGGAATAGGCCATCAGCCGCTTGATGTTGGTCTGGCCGATCGCGGCAAAGGCGCCGAGCGCCATCGAGGCGATCGAGATGAAGACGATGATCTGCTGCCAGTCGGCGGCAATCGGCTTGAACGCGCCCATGGTGACGCGCACGATCAGCGCCATCGCCGCCATCTTGGGGGCCGCTGCCAGGAACGCGGTCACCGGTGTCGGCGCGCCTTCATAGACGTCGGGCGTCCACATGTGAAACGGCACCGCCGAGATCTTGAAGGCAAGGCCGGCCAGCACGAAGACCAGGCCGAAGACGAGGCCAAGCTGGCGCTCGCCGCTGCCCAGTGCTGAGGCGATCTCCTGGAAGCCGGTGTTGCCGGTGTAGCCATAGACCAGGCTGATGCCATAGAGCAGCATGCCCGACGACAGCGCGCCGAGGACGAAGTATTTCAGGCCGGCCTCGGTCGAACGCAGATTGTCGCGGTTGATCGCCGCCAGCACGTAGATCGCCAGCGACTGCAGCTCGAGGCCGAGATAGAGCCCGATCATGCCGTTGGCCGAGATCATCAGCATCATGCCCAGCGTGCACAGCAGGATCAGCACCGGATATTCGAACTTGTCGAAACGCTCCGCCTTGGCAAAGCGCATCGACATGATCAGCGTCACCGCCGAGCCCACCAGCGACAGCACCTTCATGAAGCGCGCGAAGGGATCCTGGATGAAGGCATTGCCATAGGCGTTGCCCTGCCCGGTCCGGAAGATCAGCCAGACGCCCGCGATAACCAGCACGGCGACCGCAAGGCCGCTCACCGTATTGGCGGTATTGGAGCGCGAATAGGCCCCGACCATCAGCAGCGCGAGCGCGCCGATGGCAAGGATCAGCTCGGGCGTCGAGAGCGACAGGCTGGAGAGAAGGTCCGGCGTCATGGTTCGCAAAACCCCTGGGTCAGTTCGCCGCCGCGGTCTGCGCGGCGCCGATGGATGCGGTGACATTGGTGACGAGCGACTTGACCGATTGGGCCGTCGCATCGAAGACGGGAGCGGGATAGACGCCGAAGAAGATGACCAGCACCACCAGCGGGTAGATGATGAACTTCTCGCGCGGCGACAGATCGAGCAGGCCCTTCAGGCTGTCCTTGGTCAGCGCGCCGAAGATCACCCGGCGATAGAGCCAGAGCGCGTAAGCCGCCGACAGGATGACGCCGGTGGCGGCGAAGAACGCCACCCAGGTGTTGACCCGGAACACGCCAAGCATGGTCAGGAACTCGCCGACGAAGCCTGAGGTGCCCGGCAGGCCGACATTGGCCATGGTGAAGATCAGGAACACGGTGGCGTATTTCGGCATGTTGTTGACCAGGCCGCCATAGGCGGCGATCTCACGCGTGTGCATGCGGTCGTAGATGACGCCGACGCACAGGAACAGCGCGCCCGAGACGAGGCCGTGGCTGAGCATCTGGAAGATCGCGCCCTGCACGCCTTCCTGGTTCATGGCGAAGATGCCCATGGTGACGAATCCCATATGGGCGACCGACGAATAGGCGATCAGCTTCTTCATGTCCTCCTGCATCAGCGCCACCAGCGAGGTGTAGATGATGGCGACGACGGAGAGCGTGAACACCAGCGGCGCGAACATTTCGGATGCCAGCGGGAACATCGGCAAGGAGAAGCGCAGGAAGCCGTACCCGCCCATCTTCAGCAGGATGGCGGCCAGGATGACCGAGCCGGCCGTTGGTGCCTCGACGTGGGCGTCAGGCAGCCAGGTATGCACCGGCCACATCGGCATCTTCACCGCGAAGGAAGCGAAGAAGGCGAGCCATAGCCAGGTCTGCATGTTGGCCGGGAAGTTGTGGGTCAACAGCGTCGGGATGTCGGTGGTACCGGACTGATAGAACATCGCCATGATGGCGAGCAGCATCAGCACCGAGCCGGCGAGCGTGTAGAGGAAGAACTTGAACGAGGCGTAGACGCGACGCTTGCCGCCCCAGACGCCGATGATGATGAACATCGGGATCAGGCCGGCTTCGAAAAAGACGTAGAACAGCACGATATCCAGCGCGCAGAACACGCCGATCATCAGCGTCTCGAGCAGCAGGAAGGCGATCATGTAGGCCTTGACGCGCTTCTCGATCGATTCCCACGACGCCAGGATGCAGAGCGGCATCAGGAAGGTCGTCAGGATGACGAACAGCATCGAAATGCCGTCGACGCCCATGTGGTAGGAGATGCCGGAGTCGAGCCACGCGACCTTTTCGACGAACTGGAAGCCCGCCTGCGAATTGTCGAAGCCGGTCCAGATGAACAGCGAGATGATGAACGTGAACGTCGTGGTCAACAGCGCAATGGCGCGGATGTTGCGGCGTGCGTTTTCGCTGTCATCGTTGATGAACAGGATCAGCAGCACACCAACCAGCGGCAGGAAGGTGACCAGCGAGAGGATTGGCCAGGCGGTCATCAGAGCATCATCCAGGTGACGAGTGCGGCAACGCCGATCAGCATGGCGAAGGCGTAGTGGTAGAGGTAGCCGGTCTGCAGCTTGACGACGCGGTTGGTGACATCGACGACGCGCGCCGAAATGCCGTCCGGCCCCAGGCCATCGATGATGGTGCCATCACCGGTCTTCCACAGGAAATGGCCGAGGCGCTTGGCCGGCCGCACGAACAGGAAGTCGTAGAGCTCGTCGAAATACCACTTGTTGAGCAGGAAGGCGTAGAGCCCGCGATGCCGAGCGGCGAGATTGACGGGCATTTCCGGCGAGCGGATGTAGAACTTCCAGGCCAGCGCGAAACCGATCAGCATGGCGATGAAGGGCGAGAGCTCGACCCACAGCGGCAATTCATGGATCTCGTGCAGGATGTGGTTGTCCGGCAGCGTGAATAGCGACGCCTTCCAGAACTCGGCATAGCCTTCGCCGATAAACGAATTGTGGAAGATGACGCCGGCAAACAGCGCGCCGGCGGCCAGCACGAACAGCGGCACCAGCATCACCGGCGGCGATTCATGCACGTGGTGCATCACCTCATGGCTCGCCCGCGGCTTGCCGTGGAAGGTCATGAAGATCAGCCGCCAGGAATAGAAGGAGGTGAAGCATGCGGCGATGACCAGCAGCACGAAGGCAAGGCCGGCGACCGAATTGTGGCCGGCAAAGGCGCTCTCGATGATGGCGTCCTTGGAGAAGAAACCGGCGGTGCCGATGACGGTCACCGGAATGCCGACGCCGGTCAGCGCCAGCGTGCCGATCACCATCATCCAGTAGGTTGTCGGGATCAGCGACCGCAGCCCGCCCATCTTGCGCATGTCCTGCTCGTCGGAGACGGCGTGGATGACCGAGCCCGAACCGAGGAACAGCAGCGCCTTGAAGAAGGCATGCGTGAACAGGTGGAAGATCGCCGCCCCATAGGCGCCGACGCCGAGCGCAACGAACATGTAGCCGAGCTGCGAGCAGGTCGAATAGGCGATGACGCGCTTGATGTCGTTCTGGACCAGGCCGACGGTCGCCGCGAAGAAGGCGGTGAAGGCGCCGATGAAGGTCACCACAGTCAGCGCCGAATGCGACAATTCGAACAGCGGCGACAGCCGCGCCAGCATGAACACGCCCGCCGTCACCATGGTGGCAGCGTGGATCAGCGCTGAGACCGGCGTCGGGCCTTCCATGGCGTCCGGCAGCCAGGTGTGCAGCGGCACTTGCGCCGACTTGCCCATGGCGCCCATGAACAGGAGCAGGCAGACGACGGTCATTGCCGACTGCTTGTCCAGCGCATGGCCGAGGAAGGTCAGCACGGCAGCACCTTGCGGGGCGCCTTCAGCCGGAATGAATGTCGCCGCATTGGCGAAGATCGTGCCGAGATTGACCGAGCCGAACAGCACGAAGACGCCGAAAATGCCGAGCGCGAAGCCGAAATCGCCGACGCGGTTGACGACGAAGGCCTTGATGGCCGCAGCATTGGCCGACGGCTTCTTGTACCAGAAGCCGATCAGCAGGTAGGACGCCAGGCCCACCCCTTCCCAGCCGAAGAACATCTGCACCAGATTGTCCGCCGTCACCAGCATCAGCATGGCGAAGGTGAACAGCGACAGATAGGCGAAGAAGCGCGGCCGGTTCGGATCGTGGTGCATGTAGCCGATCGAATAGATGTGAACCAGCGCCGACACGGTGTTGACCACCACCAGCATCACCACCGTCAGCGTGTCGATGCGCAGCGCCCAGGAAACGTCCAGCCCGCCGGACTGGATCCAGTGCAGCACCGGCACGGTGAACACCTCGCCATGGCCGAAGCCGACGCTGAAGAAGGCAACCCACGACAGAACAGCCGAAATCACCAGGAAGCCGGAGGTGATGTATTCGGACGCCTTGGCGCCGAGCGACGTGCCGAACAGGCCGACGATCAGGAAGCCGAGCAGTGGAAGGAAGACGATGGCCTGATACATGGTGGTTCCGTCAACCCTTCATCATGTTCACGTCTTCGACCGCGATCGAGCCGCGGTTGCGGAAGAAGACGACGAGAATGGCAAGTCCGATTGCCGCCTCGGCCGCCGCGACCGTCAGCACGAACAGTGCGAACACCTGGCCGACCAGATCGCCGAGCGCCGCCGAGAAGGCGACAAAATTGATGTTGACCGCAAGCAGGATCAGTTCGACCGACATCAGGATGACGATGACGTTCTTGCGGTTCAGGAAGATACCGAACACGCCGAGCGTGAACAGGATCGCCGATACGGTCAGATAATGTGCGATGCCGACGACCATCTCAGACTCCTTCGCCCGACTTGACCTTGCGGATTTCCATGCCGGTGGCCGGCGTGCGGCCGACCTGGGCTGCGATCGACTGCCGCTTGACCCCTTCCTTGTGGCGCAGCGTCAGCACGATGGCGCCGATCATGGCGACCAGCAGGATGAGGCCCGAAATCTGGAAGTAGTAGAGGTAGTCGGTATAGAGGATGTCGCCGAGCGCGGCCGTGTTCGAGCGCGTGGCGAGATCCGGAATGGGTTTCGAGATCGTCGAGGCGAGCTGCGGCGCGAAGGTGTAGCCGCCCAGAACCACGATGAGTTCCGCCGCCAGGATCAGCCCGACGAAGGCGCCGATCGGCGCATATTGCAGCGCGCCGCTCTTCAGTTCGGCGAAATCGACGTCGAGCATCATGACGACGAACAGGAACAGCACCATGACCGCGCCGACATAGACGACGAGCAGGATCATCGCCAGGAACTCGGCACCGGTCAGCATGAACAGGCCGGCGGCGTTGAAGAAGGTCAGGATCAGGAACAGCACCGAATGCACGGGGTTGCGCGACGAAATGACCATGAACGCCGAGGCCACGGCGACAAAGGCGAAGAGGTAGAAAAAGGCCGCCTCTAGTCCACTCAGCATTGGGGTTCCCCCGGGTTCCTGTCCAAACAGGACACTCGTCCTGTTTGTTATCTCTGGCTTCGTCCCGCCTCCGGTATCGAAGCCGCGTTGTCCTTAGACGAGGCCCCTCGCCCCGTCCATGCGTCAAATATCAGCGGTACGGCGCATCCAGCGAGATGTTGCGCGCCAGTTCGCGCTCCCACCGGTCGCCATTCGCCAGCAGCCTGTCCTTGTCGTAGTAGAGTTCCTCGCGCGTCTCCGTCGCGAACTCGAAATTCGGCCCCTCGACGATGGCGTCGACCGGGCAGGCCTCCTGGCAGAAGCCGCAATAGATGCACTTCACCATGTCGATGTCGTAGCGCACCGTGCGGCGCGTGCCGTCATTGCGGCGCGGGCCGGCCTCGATGGTGATGGCCTGCGCCGGGCAGATCGCCTCGCACAATTTGCAGGCGATGCAGCGTTCCTCGCCATTGGGATAGCGGCGCAGCGCGTGCTCGCCACGGAAGCGCGGGCTGATCGGCCCCTTCTCGTGGGGATAGTTGATCGTCTCCTTCGGCGCGAAGAACTGGCGCATCGACAGGAAGAAGGCACTGACGAAATCCTGCAGCAGCAGCGATTTGGCGGCTTGGCCGAGAGCGGACATCACGCAAACCCCGTGATCTTGAGGAAGGCTGCGGTGGCGACCACCATGAACAGCGAGATCGGCAGGAACACTTTCCAGCCCAGCCGCATCAGCTGGTCGTAGCGGTAGCGCGGCACGAAGGCCTTCACCATCGAAATGCCGAAGAACACGAAACAGACCTTCAGCACGAACCAGATCACGCCGGGCACCCAGGTGAAGGGCGCGAAGTCGAAGGGAGGCAGCCAGCCGCCAAGGAACAGGATGGTGGCCAGCGCGCACATCAGCACGATGGCGACATACTCGCCGAGGAAGAACAGCAGGAACGGCGTCGACGAATATTCGACCATGTGGCCGGCGACCAGTTCCGATTCGGCTTCGACCAGGTCGAAGGGCGGCCGGTTCGTCTCGGCCAGCGCCGAGATGAAGAAGATGATGAACATCGGGAACAGAGCCAGCCAGTTCCAGTCGAGGAAGGTGTTGGGCAGGCCAAGCCGCGTGCCAAGCCCACCTTGCTGCGACAGCACGATATCGCTGAGGTTGAGCGAGCCGGCCGTAAGCAGCACGGTGACGATGACGAAGCCGATCGAGACTTCGTAGGACACCATCTGCGCTGCCGAACGCAGTGCACCGAGGAACGGATATTTCGAGTTGGACGCCCAGCCGCCCATGATCACGCCGTAGACCTCGAGCGAGGAGATGGCGAAGACATAGAGGATGCCGACATTGACGTTGGCGATCGCCCAGCCCTGGTTAACCGGAATGACCGCCCAGGCCGAGATCGCCAGCACGGCCGACACCAGCGGCGCCAAAAGGAACACGCCCTTGTTGGCGCCTGACGGGATGACCGGTTCCTTGAAGACGAATTTCAACAGATCGGCGAAAGCCTGCAGCGTGCCCCAGGGGCCGACCACGTTCGGGCCACGGCGCAGCTGCACCGCCGCCCAGATCTTGCGGTCGGCGTAGAGGATATACGCGACGAAGACCAGCAAGATCACGATCAGCACCACTGACTTCAGCAGGATGATCAGCGCCGGCAGCACGTAGAAGGAGAAGAAGGTGTCCATGCTTATTCCGCCGCCTGCTTGAAGCCGCTCTTGGCCAGTGCCGAGCATTCCGCCATCACGGCCGATGCCCGCGCGATCGGGTTGGTCAGGTAGAAATCCTTGACCGGCGACGTGAAGGTGCCCTTGTTCAGCCGCCCGCCGAGCTTCGCCACGCCGGCGACGTCCTCGGCATTGCCGGCCGCGACCTGGTCGATGCGGGCCAGATGCGGGTATTCGCCGTAGAGCTTCGCCCGCAGTTGCGGCAGCGAATCGAACGGCAGTTTCTTGCCCAGAACGTCGGACAGTGCCCGCAGGATCGCCCAGTCCTCGCGCGCGTCGCCCGGCGCGAAGCCGGCGCGGTTGGTCTGCTGCACGCGCCCTTCGGTGTTGACGTAGGTGGCCGACTTTTCGGTGTAGGCCGCGGCCGGCAGGATGACATTGGCGCGGTGCGCGCCGGCATCACCATGCGTACCGATGTAGACGACGAAGGCGCCGCCGGTCTTGCCCATGTCGATCTCGTCGGCACCGAGCAGGAACAGCACGTCCGTTTCGCCCAGCATGCCGGCAACGTCCTTGCCGCCCTCGCCAGGCACGAAGCCGAGATCGAGGCCGCCGACTCTGGCTGCCGCATTGTGCAGCACGGCAAAGCCGTTCCAGTCGGCGCGAGCGGCATTGACCGCCGCGGCGAGCTTGGCTGCCTGGCCGAGCACGGCCGCGCCGTCGGCGCGCGCCAGTGCGCCCTGGCCCACGATGATCAGCGGGTGCGTCGCCTTCTTCAGCGTCTGGAAGAACTTGCCATTGCCGTCGGCCAGATCCTTGAGAGAATCCGGACCGGCACCCAGCAATTCATAGTCATAGCGCGTGTCGCCGACATCGCCGATGACGCCGACCGGCAGATTGCCCACCCGCCAGCGCTTGCGGATGCGGGCATTGAGCACCGAGGCTTCGAAGCGCGGATTGGCGCCGATGATCAGCACCGCGTCGGCCTGCTCGATGCCCTCGATGGTCGGGTTGAAGATATAGCTGGCGCGTCCGAGCGACGGGTCGAGCGCGGCGCCATCCTGGCGGCAGTCGATGTTCTTCGAGCCGAGCGAAGCCATCAAGAGCTTCAGGGCGTAGATCTCTTCGACCGCCGCGAGATCGCCGGCAATGGCACCGATCTTCTCGGGCGTCGTCTTCGATACCGCATCCTTGATCGCCGCGAACGCGTCTGCCCAGCTTGCCGGAACCAGTCTGCCGTCCTTGCGCACATAAGGGCGGTCGAGGCGCTGCGTGCGCAGGCCGTCCCAGATGAAGCGGGTCTTGTCGGAAATCCACTCCTCGTTCACCTGCTCGTTGATACGCGGCAGGATGCGCATCACTTCGCGGCCACGGCTATCGATGCGGATCGCCGAGCCGACCGCATCCATCACGTCGATGGATTCGGTCTTGGTCAGCTCCCACGGCCGCGCCTGGAAGGCGAAGGGCTTGGAAGTCAGCGCGCCGACCGGGCAGAGATCGATGACATTGCCCTGCAGTTCCGAGGTCATCGCCTGTTCGAGATAGGTGGTGATTTCGGCGTCCTCGCCGCGGCCGATCAGGCCGAGCTCGGAAATGCCGGCAACCTCGGTGGTGAAGCGGACGCAGCGCGTGCAATGGATGCAGCGGTTCATCACCGTCTTGACCAGCGGGCCGATATACTTGTCTTCGACCGCGCGCTTGTTCTCGTGATAGCGCGAGGAATCGACGCCGAATGCCATCGCCTGGTCCTGCAGGTCGCACTCGCCGCCCTGGTCGCAGATCGGGCAGTCCAGCGGATGATTGATCAGCAGGAATTCCATCACGCCTTCCCGGGCCTTCTTGACCATCGGCGTGTTGGTGAAGATTTCCGGCGGCTCGCCATTGGGGCCGGGGCGCAGGTCGCGCACGCCCATGGCGCAGGAGGCCTGCGGCTTGGGCGGTCCGCCTTTCACCTCGATCAGGCACATGCGGCAATTGCCGGCGATCGACAGCCGCTCGTGGAAGCAGAAGCGCGGCACTTCCGCGCCCGCGTCTTCCGCCGCCTGCAGCAGCGTGTAGTGGTCGGGTACAGTGATCTCTTTCCCGTCGACCTTGAGCTTTGCCATTCGCTTCAAACCCCTGCGGATTTCCCGCAATCTCATTTTCCGGGCGCGACAGACGCAGCGCCCGACATTTCATTCACTTCTTCGCGGCCAGCGCCGCCGCCTGGACAGTCCAGTCGTCGCGGCCGATGCGGCCGTTGAACGACAGATAGTCGTCGACCCAGGCGATCTCTTGCGGCGACCAGGCGGCGATCTGGGCATATGTCCAGATGCCAAGCCCGTTCAGCACCTTCTCCAGCTTCGGGCCGATGCCCGATATCGCCTTGAGGTTGGACGGTTTCGCAGGCCTGTCCATGGTCTTGGGCTGCCTGAAATCTTCGGGCAGCAGCACATCCGCGGCCTCGCCGGCTGCCGGAGCGGCATTCACCGCCGGCGCCGTGGTGGCGGCTTCCTTGGCGGCGATGTCGGTGACCTCCTGCGCGAAGGACTGCGCCTCGGCAATCATCGTCTTCGCCGTCGCCCGCGCCTTGATGGACGACGAGTTCGCGTCCTCGAACTGTTCGATGCGTGCCTCGAAATCCTCGATCAGCGGCTGCATGAGCCGCTGTGATGCCTCGGCGGCTCCCGAGAGCGCGCCCATCCAGACGCCGAACGCATGGTTGGCGAGCCCGATGCCGAGCGCCGACATGGCCGCCGCACCCGCGACAGGGTGCACGAAAAGGTTGACGGCGCTGGCCATCTCCTTCGGCATCATCCTGGTCAGGTCCTGGTTCATCTTCTCGAGCTGGTCCAAATTGGGCATCAATGGGTTGGGTGTCGAATACGGCGCCATAGAATTCTCCTGGTCGTTTCTTCGTTCGCCCCGCCCCGTTATTCTCGCTTCGGGCTCTCGCCCGCAGTCACAAATTCTATTCCGCCGCCACCATCACTGGCTCGGCCCGGTGCGCGTTGCGCGAAAACTCGTCGATGCGCCGCTCCACCTCGCCGCGGAAATGCCGCATCAGGCCCTGGATCGGCCACGCGGCGGCGTCGCCCAGCGCGCAGATCGTGTGGCCCTCGACCTGCTTGGTGACGTCGAGCAGCATGTCGATCTCGCGCTTCTGCGCCTCGCCACGCACCAGCCGCTCCATCACGCGCCACATCCAGCCGGTGCCTTCGCGGCACGGCGTGCACTGGCCGCAGCTCTCGTGCTTGTAGAAGTAGGACAGGCGCGCGATCGCCTTCACGACGTCGGTCGACTTGTCCATGACGATGACGGCGGCCGTGCCGAGGCCGGATTTGAGGTCGCGCAGCGCATCGAAATCCATCGGCGTGTCGATGATCTGCTCGGCCGGCACCAGCGGCACCGAGGCGCCGCCGGGAATGACCGCCAGGAGATTGTCCCAGCCGCCGCGAATGCCGCCGCAATGCGTCTCGATCAGCTCGCGGAACGGGATCGACATCGCCTCTTCGACGGTGCACGGATTGTTGACGTGGCCGGAGATGCAAAACAGCTTGGTGCCGACATTGTTGGGCCGGCCGAAGGACGAGAACCAGGCCGCGCCCCGGCGCAGGATGGTCGGCGCCACTGCGATCGATTCGACGTTGTTGACGGTGGTCGGGCAGCCATAGAGGCCGACATTGGCCGGGAATGGCGGCTTCAGCCTGGGCTGGCCCTTCTTGCCTTCGAGGCTTTCCAGCAGCGCGGTTTCCTCGCCGCAGATATAGGCGCCGGCGCCATGATGCATGTAGACGTCGAAGTCGTAGCCGGATGTGTTGTTCTTGCCGATCAGCTTGGCCTCATAGGCCTCCTCGATGGCCCGCTGCAGCGCCTCGCGCTCGCGGATGAACTCGCCGCGCACATAGATGTAGGCCGCGATCGCGCCCATGGCGAAGCCGGCCAGCAGCGCCCCCTCGACCAGCGTGTGCGGGTCGTTGCGCAGGATGTCGCGGTCCTTGCAGGTACCGGGCTCGGATTCGTCGGCATTGATGACGAGATAGCTCGGCCGGCCGTCGCTCTGCTTGGGCATGAACGACCATTTGAGGCCCGTCGGGAAGCCGGCGCCGCCACGGCCGCGCAGGCCGGACGCCTTCATCTCGTTGACGATCCATTCGCGTCCCTTGGCGACGATGCCGGGCGTGTTGTCCCAGGCGCCGCGCGCCATCGCGCCGGCCAGCGACTTGTCGAAGAGGCCGTAGATGTTGGTGAAGATGCGGTCTTTGTCCTGAAGCATTTTTCGTCCCTCAGACCGGCTTCTTGCCGAAAACGCGGATGTATTCGGCGACGCCGCCCTTGGCGAGTGCCTTGGCCTGCTTGACCCAGTCGTCGCGGTCGATGCGGCCGTGGAAGGAAAGATAGCCGTCCACCCACTCGCGCTCCGCCTTCTTCCACGATGCGACCTGCGCGAAGGTGAAGATGCCCAGCGTATGCAGGATCCCCTCGATCTTCGGGCCGACGCCGGAGATCAGCTTGAGATCGTCAACCGCGGCCGGCCTGTCGATACCGGCCGGACGGTTCTTGTCGTCCAGCGACGGTTTCGCCGGCTTGGCCGCTGGCGCCTTGGCTTCCGGCGCCTTGAAGGCTGCGGCCGGCTCGGCCTTGGCCTTCGGCCCGTTGCGCTGCTTGGCAACCTGCTCGACTTCGGGCGCTGCCTTGTTGGCGTTGGCGGCCGAATGCAGCGGCGCCGAAACGCTCGCCGCCTTCTCCGCCGCAGGCGCCACCTTGGTCGCCGAAGGCGTCTTCAAGGCCGGGCTGGTTTCGGGCGCGTCGGTCTTCGGCTTGCTGGCATTGGACGGCGCGACGGGCGCGGCAGCGGGTGCCGGAACGGGCTCGGCAATGATCGCGTCGGGTGCCGCCTTGGCGGCCTTTGCGGCCTCCCTCGCCTCCCTGTCACGGGTCGACTTGAGGATCGCCTTTTCGCTCTTCAGCGTTGTCAGACCAGAAGCCGGCTCCGAGCCGGTGCGGCCATTCTGCGGCCCGGGCGCCACCGAAGCGCCCTTGCCCGCATCGTAAAGATCGATGATTTCGGCCAGCCGTTCCGGTGTCAGATCCTCGAACGTGTCCTTGAAGATCATCACCATCGGTGCGTTGACGCAGGCGCCGAGGCACTCGACCTCTTCCCACGACAAGGTGCCCTGGTCGTTGGTATGGAACTGGTCGTGATGGATCCGGGAGCGGCAGACATCCATCAGCGCTTCCGAGCCGCGCAGCATGCAGGGCGTGGTGCCGCAGACCTGGATATGAGCACGCGTGCCGACCGGATTGAGCTGGTACTGCGTGTAGAAGGTCGCGACCTCGAGCCCGCGGATGCGGGGCATGCCGAGCATGTCCGAGATCGTCTCGATCGCCGCCTTGGTGACCCAGCCTTCCTGCTCCTGCGCTATCATCAGCAGGGGAATGATCGCCGACTGCTCACGGCCCTTCGGGTACTTCTTGATCCATTGCTTCGCAGCTGCGGTGTTCGCCTTGTTGAAGGCGAAGGACGCTGGCTGGACGCTGGCTTCTGCGAGACGGCGGACTGACATTTAGCGATCGACCTCACCAAACACGATGTCGAGGGAGCCGAGAACGGCGGTGACGTCGGCCAGCATGTGGCCGCGGCAGAGGAAATCCATGGCCTGCAAATGCGCGAAGCCGGGCGCGCGCAGCTTGCAGCGATAAGGCTTGTTGGAGCCGTCGGAGACCAGATAGACGCCGAACTCGCCCTTCGGCGCCTCGACGGCCGCGTAGACTTCGCCGGCCGGAACGCGATAGCCCTCGGTGTAGAGCTTGAAGTGGTGGATCAGCGCTTCCATCGAGCGCTTCATTGCCGCGCGCTTGGGCGGCACGACCTTGCCGTCGAGATTCGACACCGGTCCGGTGCTTTCCTTGCCGAGCAAGAGATCGACGCACTGGCGCATGATACGGGCCGACTGGCGCATTTCTTCCATGCGCACGAGATAACGGTCGTAGCAGTCGCCGTTCTTGCCGATCGGAATGTCGAAGTCCATTTCCGAATAGCATTCGTAGGGCTGCGACTTGCGCAGGTCCCATGCCGCGCCCGAACCACGCACCATGACGCCCGAAAAGCCCCAGGCCCAGGCATCGGCCAGCGAAACAATGCCGATATCGACATTGCGCTGCTTGAAGATGCGGTTGCCGGTCAGCAACTTGTCGAGATCATCGATCGACTTCAGGAACGGGTCGATCCACTTGCCGATGTCCTCGACCAGCTGACGCGGCAGGTCCTGGTGGACGCCGCCGGGGCGGAAATAGGCGGCATGCATGCGCGAGCCGGAGGCGCGCTCATAGAACACCATCAGCTTTTCGCGCTCGACGAAACCCCACAGCGGCGGCGTCAGCGCGCCGACGTCCATGGCCTGCGTCGTCACATTGAGGATGTGCGACATGATGCGGCCGATTTCGCAATAGAGCACGCGGATCAGCTGGCCGCGCTTCGGCACCTCGATGCCGAGCAGGCGCTCGGCGGCAAGAGCGAAGGCATGTTCCTGGTTCATCGGCGCGCAATAATCGAGCCGGTCGAGATAGGGCACAGCCTGCAGATAGGTCTTGGCCTCGATCAGCTTCTCCGTGCCGCGATGCAAGAGCCCGATATGCGGATCGACGCGATCGACGACTTCGCCGTCCAGCTCGAGAACCAACCTCAAAACACCATGCGCCGCAGGGTGTTGAGGTCCAAAATTGATGTTGAAATTGCGGACGGAGGTCTCAGCCATTGTGGCGCCTCTGGCGAAGAGTCAGTAGTGAGTAGTGAGTAGTGATCATCAATCTCAATGCCTGCTTCATTCCGCCTGCTTGGCCTGCACCGTTCGGATAAGAGATCTCATCATTTTTCCAATCTCTTCGCATCGCAGCAGCAGCTCAGTCTCATTGTCTTTTCGCAGCAAGCCAACCCGGCATGCCAGCAGTGTGCGTTTCCAGTTCCTTCAACGAGCCTTGCGCCACGCGCAAAAATTGAATGAACGACCCTCTGTTTTCCCGACCGTATCCCTCTGCGATGTTCGCCGCGATCGAAACTGCTGATCGGCGCATCTGAGAGGTCATGCCGTAAATCTCATCCCTCGGAAACTCTTTGGTGAAGCGGTAACAATCTTCGGCGAGCGTCATCGCCGATTGCCACACCTTCAAGTCGCGATAAGATTCGATCCGTTGCTCCAATTCTTTCCCTACTGACTACTCACTACTTCCCTACTCACTGTTTCGCTTTTTCGTCCCCGGGCAGCACGTAATCCGTGCCTTCCCAAGGGGAAAGAAAATCGAAATTGCGGAATTCCTGCTTCAATTCCACAGGCTCGTAGATGACCCGCTTGGCTTCGTCGTCGTAACGCACCTCGACAAAGCCGGTCAGCGGGAAATCCTTGCGCAGCGGATGGCCTTCGAAACCGTAGTCGGTCAACAGGCGGCGCAAATCGGGATGGCCCGAGAACAGCACGCCATAGAGATCGTAGGTCTCGCGCTCGAACCAGTCGGCGCCGGGATAGACGCCGGTGATCGACGGCACCATCGTCTCCTCGTCGGCCTGCACCTTGACGCGGATGCGCACATTCTGCTTCGGCGACAACAGGTGGTAGACGACGTCGAAGCGCTTGGCCCGCGACGGATAATCGGCCCCACAGACATCGATGATCGAGATGAACTGGCAGCGCGCATCGTCGCGCAGGAAGGTCACCACTTCGATGAGGTCGCGCGGCTCGACATGGATGGTGAGCTCGCCATAGGCGAGCACCGCGTCGTTGACGCGACCGATCAGCTTTTCGCCGAGATAGGTCGACAGTTCGCTCAGGGATGCGGCCATGGATTTACCGTTCGATCGTGCCGGTGCGGCGGATTTTCTTCTGCAGGAGAAGAATGCCGTAGAGCAAAGCTTCGGCGCTCGGCGGGCAGCCGGGCACATAGATGTCGACAGGCACGACGCGGTCGCAGCCGCGCACCACCGAATAGGAATAGTGGTAGTAGCCGCCGCCATTGGCGCAGGAGCCCATCGAGATGACGTAGCGAGGCTCCGGCATCTGGTCGTAGACCTTGCGCAGCGCCGGCGCCATCTTGTTGGTCAGCGTGCCGGCGACGATCATGATGTCGGACTGGCGCGGAGACGCGCGCGGCGCGACACCGAACCGCTCCGAGTCGTAGCGCGGCATCGAGGTGTGGATCATCTCGACCGCGCAGCACGCCAGACCAAAGGTCATGAACATCAGCGAGCCCGAGCGCGCCCAGGTGATCAGCGCCTCGGTCGAGGTGACCAGAAAGCCCTTGTCGGCAAGCTCATTGTTGATCTCGAGGAAGAAGGGATCGTCCTCCCCCACCGGCCTGCCGGTGTTGGGATCGATAATGCCCTTCGGCTTCGGCGCGACGAGGGTGCCTGAACTGTCGTTCAATCCCATTCCAGCGCTCCTTTTTTCCATTCATAGGCAAAGCCGATGGTCAGCACTGCCAAAAACACCATCATCGACCAGAAACCGAGCATGCCGATCTTCGAGAAGGACACGGCCCAGGGGAACAGGAAGGCCACTTCCAGGTCGAAGATGATGAACAGGATCGACACCAGGTAGAAACGGATGTCGAATTTCATGCGGGCATCGTCGAACGAATTGAAACCGCACTCGTAGGCGGAAAGCTTTTCGGGATCGGGATTGCGGTAGGCCACCAGGAACGGGGCGGCCAGCAGCGCCAGGCCGACGACCAGTGCCACGCCTATGAACAGGACGATAGGCAGGTACGAACTGAGAAGTGCGTTCATGCAGCGGCTTTCCGTTGGCGCCAATCCACTTTGATTACAGCACCGGACCTTAATGCGGAAGCGTGACAGTTTAACCGCTGAACCGTTTTAAGGGGCCTATGCTGCAACGCGGCGAGGGTTAGCGCAGCACTTCCAGCGAAGCAAGTCAAACCTTGTTCAAAACGCCGACCTGGACGGCATATCCGGAGAAACTGGTCCGATCCGCTCCTGTTTGATTTCCTTCGCTTTTTACTCCACTTTTCTCTCCTGACATGGTTGCCGCCAAAACCCTGCTAGCATGGGTTGGAATCACCACGCAGGTTCCGCAAAAGTGGACCCCGGTTTTGCGACAAGAACTTGCCCAGACAAAGACCCGACCCACAGCCGAAGCCCCTCAGAGTGATGCCTGCATGAAGGAAAAAATCTCGCTTGCCGCCGCCCGCCGCATTGCACTCGCCGCTCAAGGGTTTCTCGATCCGCGCCCAAATGGCACACCTGACCGCCGCCATTTCGCCCGTGTGCTCTCCCGCACCGGCCTGCTGCAGATCGATTCCGTCAGTGCGGTGGTGCGTGCTCATTATATGCCGCTCTATTCGCGCCTGGGCCCCTACCCGCTCACGCTGCTCGACAATGCCGCCGTGACGCGCAAGCGCACTGTCTTCGAATACTGGGCGCACGAGGCCTCGTTCCTGCCGGTCGAGACCTACCCGCTGATGCGCTGGCGCATGCAGCGAGCCGAGCAAGGCGATGAAATGTATCTGGGACTGGCCAAATGGGGCCGCGAACACGCCGCCTATATAGAAGACATCTACCGCGCGGTCGTCGAGCGCGGCCCGATCGCGGCTTCGGCGCTCGAAGGCCAGAAAGGCTCCGGGGGCTGGTGGGGCTGGAGCCATGCCAAGCACGCCTTCGAATGGCTGTTCTGGGCCGGGCGCATCACCACGGCGCACCGCCGCGGCTTCGAGCGCTTCTACGATCTGCCGGAGCGCGTGCTGCCGCAGGCGATCCTCGACCTGCCGGTGCCCCCGGCCGAGGATGCACACCGCGAATTGCTGCGCATCTCGGCCCGCGCCCATGGCGTGGCGACATCGGGCGACCTGCGCGACTATTTCCGGCTGTCGCCGGCCGACATGAAGGGTCGGCTGGAGGAACTGGTCGAGTCGGGCGAATTGCTGCCGGTACGCGTCGAAGGCTGGGACAAGCCGGCCTACCTTCACAAGGACGCGCGCCTGCCCCGGAAAATCGAGGCGCGTGCTTTGCTGGCGCCCTTCGATCCAGTCGTCTTCGAGCGCTCGCGCTCGGAGCGGCTGTTCGATTTCCACTACCGGATCGAAATCTACACACCGGCTGAAAAGCGCCAATACGGCTATTACGTCCTCCCCTTCCTGCTCGGCGACCGGATCGTCGCGCGCGTCGACCTCAAGGCGGACCGGCCGGCGAGCGTCCTGCGCGTCCATGCCGCCTACCCCGAGACCGGCGCGCCGCCTGAAACCGCCGCTCAGCTCTTCGAGGAATTGAAGCAGATGCAGGGCTGGCTTGGCCTTGAACGCATGGACGTGACTCCGGCAGGCGATCTGGGTCCGGCGCTGGCCGACATCGCCGTGTCGTAGCCGTGCGTTGACACCGCTGCCTGCAAAAGCCTAAATCCCGTCCAGACGGTCCCTTGCCCGCAACGGCAGGGGCTAAGAGGGAATGCGGTGCGGGATTTCGATCTCAAATCCGCGGCTGTCCCCGCAACTGTAAGCGAAGAGCCAAGGCCGAAAGCCACTGGGAGTTTCCCGGGAAGGCGGCACCCAAGGCGATGACCCGCGAGCCAGGAGACCTGCCGTCTGCGACAAGAGAATCCGATCGCCCGGCGGGTTTCCGGGCAAGGAGCCCGGCTTTTTGGACCAGAACAGCAGTTTTTCGGCTGGCACAGCGGACAATTCGTCCGCCGACAGCGAAGCCTTGGCCGGCGTCACGGTCATCGTCTGCGCCTCCTGTCGCGACGAGACCGGTTCCGACGCCCATCCCCGCGCCGGAGAACTGTTGGCTGAGGACACGCGCCGCGCCGCAGCCGATGACAACATCCGCGTCCGCACGGTGGAATGTCTCGGCAACTGCAAGCGCCGGCTGAGCGCCGCGATCCTGCGCGATGGCTGCTGGAGCTATGTGTTCGGCGACCTGACCGTGGCCAGCGGCGCCGACCTCGTCACCGGCGCCAAACTCTTCGCCACCTCGACCGACGGCCTCATCCCGTGGCGCGGCCGCCCCGATTCCCTCAAGCGCGGCCTTGTTGCCCGCATCCCTCCCCTCGACATGCTGAAGGACTGATCATGAGCGCTTCCGTATCCCGCGTCCCCTGCACCGTCGTCACCGGCTTCCTCGGCGCCGGCAAGACGACGCTGGTCCGCCATCTCCTGGAAAACGCCGGCGGCAAGCGTATCGCCATCATCGTCAACGAGTTCGGCGACATCGGCATTGACGGCGAGATTTTGAAGGGCTGCGGCATCGACACCTGCCCGGAGGAAAATATCGTCGAACTGGCCAATGGCTGCATCTGCTGCACCGTGGCCGACGATTTCGTGCCGGCGCTCGACCAGATCCTGTCGTTGACGCCGAAGGTCGACCACATCCTGATCGAAACCTCGGGCCTGGCCCTGCCCAAGCCGCTGGTCCAGGCTTTTCAGTGGCCGACGGTGAAGAGCCGTGTCACGGTCGATGGCGTCATCGCCGTGGTCGATGGTCCCGCACTTGCCGAAGGCCGCGTCGCCAACGATATGGACGCCCTGCAGGCGCAGCGCGCCGGGGATGAGAGCCTTGACCATGACGACCCGGTCGAGGAAGTGTTCGAGGACCAGATCGCCTGCGCGGACCTGATCATCCTGTCGAAGAGCGATCTGATGGACGCCGCCGGCTCGGCCCGCGCCAATGCCATCGTCAACGAACATTCGGCCCGCGCCGTGAAGATCGTGCCGACCTCGCATGGCAAGGTCGATCCCTCGGTGCTGCTCGGCCTCGGTCTCGCCGTCGAGGACGATATCGAGAACCGCAAATCCCATCATGACGGCGCGTTCGACCATGAGCATGACGACTTCGACACCTTCATCGTCGACATCCCCTCGATCGCCAATCCGGACGAGCTGGCAAAGCGCGTCGCCACCGCCGCCGAACAGGAAAACGTGCTGCGCGTGAAAGGCTTCGTCGAGGTCGGTGGCAAGCCGATGCGGCTCCTGCTGCAGGCCGTCGGCCCGCGCGTCAATCATTACTATGACCGCGCCTGGACGGCCGAGGACGACCGCCGCTCGCGCCTCGTCGTCATCGGCCTCAAGGGGCTGAACCGCCCGGCAATCGAGGCTATACTCGCCGGCTGATTTTCAGACACGGACCGCGATGCATATCCTCACCACGACCTCCGCCTCGCTCGACGATCTCGCCGAGCCGGTCGATCTGCGGCAGACGCCGGCGGATATCGTGGCCCTGTCCTTCACCGACAGCGACCTTGCCGGCCTGGCCGCGGCCTGGAAGGCGGATGCCGGCCGCCTGCCCTCGATGCGGCTGGCGGCACTGCGCGACCTGCGCCATCCCATGTCCGTCGACCTCTGGATCGACAGCGTCGCCCGCCACGCCAAGATCATCCTGGTGCGCATCCTCGGCGGCTATGACTGGTGGCGCTATGGCTGCGACCAGCTTGCCTCGATTGCCCGCGAACGCGGCATTAAACTCGCGCTGCTCCCCGGCGAAAGCCATGACGAGGACCTCAGGCTGATCGAAGCCTCGACGCTGCCGCGCCAGGAATTGGACGCGCTGCTCGGCTATTTTCGCGAGGGCGGCCCGGCCAATATGAGCGCGCTGGTGCAGAGGCTGGCGCGGCTGGCGGGGTCGCAGGCAGACATTGTTGAGCCAGTCGCGGTCCCGAAGGCTGGCTACTACGAGCCGAACCGCGGCGTCGTCCCCCTCCCCCTCGAGGGGTGGGTCCGGCCGCAGGCCGGGGGTGGGGTCCTCTCCGAAACGCGCCGACTCAAAGAAACGCCACATCTGGTGGTCCCGACCCCAGCCGGCCCTGCGGGCCACCCTCCCCTCGAGGGGGAAGGAAAGGTGGTGCCGATCCTCTTCTATCGCTCAATGCTTCTCGCCGCCGATGTCGCGCCGATTGATGCCCTTTTTGAAGCACTGCGCCAACGCGGCATGCTCCCGGTCCCCATCTTCGTCTCCAGCCTGAAAGAGCCGGCGTCACTCGCCTTTGTGGAAACCGCGTTCGCCGCGCTGAAACCCGCCGCCATCATCACCGCGACCGCCTTCGCCTCCGGTGCCGAACCCGGCGTCGAAACCCTGTTCGACCGTGCCGGCGTGCCCGTCTTCCAGGTCATCGTCGCCACCACACGCCGCGACGTCTGGAAAAACAACCAGCGCGGCCTGGCGCCCGCCGACCTCGCCATGCATGTCGTGCTGCCAGAACTGGACGGCCGCATCCTCGCCGGCGCCATTTCCTTCAAGGGCGAAAGCGATGTCGATCCGGCACTTGGCCATCGCGCCTTCGCCAACCGGCCGGAGCCGGATCGCGTAGTGCAGGTGGCGGACCGCGTGGTGGCCTTCATCAAGCTGCAGGAGACACCACGCGCCGAGCGCAAGCTTGTCATCCTGATCCCGGACTATCCAAGCGCACCGGGCCGAACCGGCTATGCCGTCGGCCTCGATGTACCGTCGAGCGTGCTGGCGATGCTGCATGACCTGAAGGAGCAGGGTTATGTGGTTGAGGGGATTCCGCAAACGCCGCGTACGCTGCTGGATTTGTTGGATGCGGGCGGTCAGGGGTTGGGGCTGGAGGACTATTTCGGCTTCTCCAAGGAGTTGCCGGTTGAGGCAATGACTGCCGTTGAAGCGGCCTGGGGAAAAGCGGAATACGAGACAGGCAAAAAACACTTCCCCTTCCGCGCCGCGACCTTCGGCAACATCACCGTAGCCCTCGCCCCCGACCGTGGCCGCTCCGCCGACCGCCGCGCCGACTACCACGATCCAACGCTCCCCCCCCGTCACGCCCTGATCGCGTTTGGCCTGTGGCTTCGCAAATCCCTCGGCGTCCACGCGCTCATCCATGTCGGTGCGCACGGCACGCTGGAATGGTTGCCGGGCAAGACGGTTGCACTCTCGCAAAGCTGCTTTCCCGAGATCGTCACCGGTCCCTTGCCTGTCATCTATCCCTTCATCGTCTCCAACCCAGGCGAAGCGGCGCAGGCCAAGCGGCGCATCGCCGCCGTCACGCTTGGCCATCTGCCGCCGCCGCTGACCGGCGCGGGACTGGACGAAGACCAGCACAAGCTCGAACGCCTGGTTGACGAATATGCCCAGGCGGACGGCCTCGACCGTCGCCGCCGCGACCGCCTGGCAAAACTGATCGTCGACACGGCGCAAAAAACCGGCCTTGCCTCGGAAGCCGGTGTCGCCAGGACCGACGCGCCCGACGAGGCGCTACGCCGCATCGACACCTGGCTCTGCGACCTCAAGGACTTCGCCATCAAGGACGGGTTGCATATCTACGGCCGCGCGCCCGACGATGAGTCCGACGCCATGCGCCGCCAAAGTGCCGAGGCTGAAAGGTCGGCGCTGCTCGCCGCGCTCGATGGCCGTCACGTCAAGGCCGGGCCGGCCGGCGCGCCCGCGCGCGGACGTTCCGACGTGCTGCCCACCGGCCGCAACCTGTTCACGTCGGATCCACGCACGATGCCGACACCGACCGCTTATGATCTGGGCAAGGCGGCGGCGGAAGAGGTCGTGCGCGGCTACCTCCAGTCACATGGCGACTGGCCGCGCTCTCTGGTGATAGACCTCTGGGGCTCGGCCTCGCTGCGCACCGGCGGCGAGGAAATCGCGCAAGGCCTGGCACTGATGGGCTGCCGGCCGCAATGGGATGCCGCCACCGGCCGCATCACCGGCATCGAAGTGCTGCCTCCGGCAACGCTCGGCCGCCCGCGCGTCGATGTCACCTGGCGCATATCGGGCCTGTTCCGCGACATGTTCCCGACCCAGATCGCGCTGATCGATGCCGCCGCCAATGCCGTCGCCGCGCGCGACGAAGAGGATTCGGAAAACCCGCTCGCGGCCCGGACCCGAGCCGACGGCAAGATCAGCCCGCGCATCTTCGGTACCTCGCCCGGCACTTATGGCGCCGGCGTCGAGAATCTCCTCTCGAGCGGCGACTGGGCGGCGCGCGAAGAAATCGGCCGCGCCTATCTCGACGCCACCTCGCATGCCTATGGCGGTGCCGGCGGCGAAGGCATCTCGGCGCCCGGCGCGTTCGAAACCCGCATCGCCGAAGCCGATCTTCTGGTCCACACCGGCGACGACCCCGGCCGCGACATTCTCGAAGGCTCCGCCGACGTCGCCTTCATCGGCGGCTTTTCGGCAGCACTTGCAGCACTTGGCCGGAATGCCGACGTCATCGTCCTCGACACGACGGACCCGCAAAAGCCGAAGCCGCGTTCGGTCGGCGCGGCCGTCTCGCGCGTGGTACGCGCCCGCGCCGTCAACGCGCGTTTCATTGCCGGACAGATGCGGCACGGCCCGCGCGGCGCCTCCGAATTCGCCGAGACTGTCGACCGGCTGGTCGGCTTCGCCGAGACCACCCATGCCATTTCGGGCGCGCTGATCGAGGCCGTACACGACGCCTATGTCGGCGACGAGGAAGTTCGGGCCTTCATCCTGCGCGAAAACCCGGCCGCCGCGAAAATCATCGCCGAGCGTTTTCTCTCGGCGCGACGGCGCGGCCTCTGGCATCCCCTGCGCAATTCCATCGACGACGATCTCGCCGCGCTGATTGCCGAAGCCGAGGCGCTGGGAGTGGCGGCATGAACGCCTTCTCGCGCCGGGGCGCCTGTCCGGCCCTGTCGGCACCGATGCAGACCGGCGATGGGCTGTTGGTGCGGCTTAATCCTGTCGCAGGAGGACTATCACCGAAGCTTTTGATCGGGCTGGCCGAATCCGCCCTGCGGCATGGCAACGGCATCATGGAAGTGACAGCGCGCGGCAGCTTGCAGATACGTGGGCTGACAGCGGAGAGCGCCGCGCTGCTGGCGGCGGAGGTCGATGCGCTGGGCATTGCGGTGCGGACCGGCGTGCCGGTGGAAACAGGACCGCTGGCGGGTATCGACCCTCAAGAGGTAGCCGATCCCAGGCCTTTGGCTGAGCGGATCAGGATGGCAATTGAAGAGGCAGGGCTGACGACGAGGCTGGGGCCGAAGGTTTCGGTGATTGTCGATGGCGGCGGACAACTGGCGATGGATGCGGTGACAGCCGATATCAGGCTGAAGGCCGTGCGAGCCGACAACGACATCTTTTGGAGTGTATCGGTTGCCGGAGACGGCCTAAACGCGAAAGCATTGGCAAAGGTCGACGCGGATGCCGCGAGAGACATAGCCGTCGCGGCACTCAGGATGGTCGCCGAAAAGGGCCGTGAGGCACATGCGAGGGATTTGTCGGAGCGGCAGTTGGTGTCTCTCGCAGGCTGGCATTCTACGGCGCCCCCCTCTGTCCTGCCGGACATCTCCCCCACTAGGGGGGAGATTGCTCATTCACGCTCGCCTTCGCCAATTTCTACGGCTGAAAAGGGAAGGCCAGCGCTGGAACTGCCAATCTCCCCCCTAGTGGGGGAGATGTCCGGCAGGACAGAGGGGGGCGCCTCGCGCAGACCTATCGGCCTTTTCCCTTTGGCCGGTGACACTCTCGCCCTCGGCATCGCTCTTCCCTACGGCAGCATGCCTGCTGACAAAATCATCGCCCTCGCGAAAATCGCTCTCGGCACCACCGAAATCCGTCTCGCACCGGGCCGCGCCCTGTTCTTCGTTGGCCAGCCAGACGCTGCTTGCACAAGCCTACAGCAAACAGCCGCCGCCCTCGGCTTCGCCACCTCCCCCACCGATCCGCGCACCCGCATCGCCGCCTGCCCCGGCACGCCGGCCTGCGCCTCCGGCCGCATCGCCACGCGTGACATCGCCGAGACGATCGCCACCGAAAATGCGGATATTCTCGACTTCACGCTGCACATTTCCGGCTGCGCCAAGGGCTGTGCGCATCCCGGCCCGGCGGCGCTCTCAATCGTCGGCGGCGAAAATGGAGCCGGACTTGTCGTGAACGCGACGGCAAAGGCTCTTCCTGCCGGCTACAGGCCGGGCTATGACGCCGCGCGCGGCTTCAGTCGCGTCGCGGCGATGATCCGCAGCGCACGATTTCAGGGCGAGACCGCCGCTGCTTGCCTGACAAGGCTCGGGCCGGCGGCAATCGCCGAGACTTACCGACAGGCCCAAACTAAAAAACGGAAATGAGCATGGCCGCCTACGACTACATCCACGACGGCACGGCGATCTACGAGCGCTCCTTCGCCATCATTCGCGCCGAGGCCAACCTCTCGCGCTTTTCCGAAGCCGAGGCCGATGTCGCCATCCGCATGATCCATGCCTGCGGCCAGGTCGAAGCATCAAGCCATTTCGTTTTCTCGCCTGACTTCGTCACCGCTGCGCGCAAGGCGCTTGCCGCCGGCGCGCCGATCTTCTGCGATGCCGAAATGGTCTCGCATGGTGTCACCCGCGCCCGGCTGCCGGCCGGCAACGAGGTGATCTGTACGCTGCGCGACCCGCGCACGCACGACATCGCCAAAGAGATCGGCAACACCCGCTCGGCCGCTGCCATCGACCTGTGGGGCGAGCGCATGGCCGGTTCGGTGGTCGCCATCGGCAATGCGCCTACCGCACTGTTCTATCTCCTGGAAAAATTGCGCGACGGCGCGCCGAAGCCGGCGGCCATCATCGGCATGCCGGTCGGCTTCGTCGGTGCCGCCGAATCCAAGGATGCGTTGGCCGAGAATTCTTATGGCGTGCCCTATGCCATCGTGCGCGGCCGGCTTGGCGGCAGCGCCATGACCGCCGCCGCGCTCAATTCATTGGCGAGGCCCGGCCTGTGAACGCGTTTGCCAAAGGAAGGCTTGTCGGCGTCGGCACCGGTCCCGGCGATCCAGAACTGTTGACGCTGAAAGCCGCGCGCGCGCTGGCCGAGGCCGATGTCGTCGCCTATTTCGCCAAGCGCGGCAACAACAGCAATGCGCGCGCCATCGTCGAGGCGCGCTTCCGGCCGGACATGCTGGAACTGCCGTTGCTCTATCCCGTAACCACCGAGATCGACAAGGATCACGACGATTACCGCTCGCAGATCACCGGTTTCTACGAGGAGTCGGCCGAAAAGGTCGCCGAACACCTCGAAGCCGGCAGGATGGTTGCCGTGTTGTCCGAGGGCGACCCGCTGTTCTACGGCTCCTATATGCACCTGCATGTCCGCCTCGCCCATCGCTTCCCGACCGAGGTCATTCCAGGCGTCACCGCAATGTCCGGCTGTTGGTCGCAGACCGGTGTGCCGATCGTCCAGGGCGACGACGTGCTGACGGTTTTGCCCGGCACGATGAGCGAGTTTGAGCTGACGCGTCGGCTGGCCGACACCGATGCCGCCGTCATCATGAAGGTCGGCCGCAACCTGCCCAAGATCAGGCGGGCGCTCGAAGCCACCGGCAAGCTGACGCGCGCCGTCTATGTCGAGCGCGGCACCATGGCCGGCAGCGTTTCGATGAAGCTCGCCGACAAGCAGGACGACAAGGCCCCCTATTTCGCCATCGTGCTGGTCGCTGGCTGGTCCGGCCGGCCGGGTGCATTGGGAGCACAGGCATGAGCGGCCGCCTCACCGTCATCGGCCTCGGGCCCGGCAATGCCGATCAGGTCACGCCGCAAGCAAGCCGCGCCGTCGCTGAAGCGAAGTTCTTTTACGGCTACAAACCTTATCTCGACCGGCTGGACCTGCGCCCGGATCAGATCCGTGTCGCCTCCGACAACCGCGAGGAACTCGCCCGCTCCAAGGACGCCTTGATCAAGGCCGCCGAAGGCCACGACGTCGCCGTGGTTTCCGGCGGCGATCCCGGCGTCTTTGCCATGGCGGCCGCGGTTTGCGAGGCGATCGAGGCCGGCCCGGCTGAATGGCGGGCTGTCGACGTTGCCGTGGTGCCCGGCGTCACCGCCATGCTGGCGGTCGCCGCCCGCATCGGCGCACCGCTCGGCCATGATTTCTGCGCCATCTCGCTGTCCGACAATCTGAAGCCGTGGGACCTGATCGAACTGCGCCTGCTTGCTGCCGCCGGCGCAGGTTTCGTCATCGCGCTCTACAACCCCATCAGCAAGGCGCGCCCCTGGCAGCTTGGCCGCGCCTTCGAATGCCTGACCGCGATCCTGCCCGGCACCACGCCGGTCATTTTCGGCCGCGCCGCCGGCCGTCCGGACGAGCGCATCGAGGTTTATCTGCTGGCCGACGTCGACGCGCAAAAGGCAGACATGGCGACCTGCATCATCATCGGGTCGCCGGAAACCCGGATCATCAAGCGCGCAGACAAGCCGGCGCTGGTCTACACGCCGCGTTCGGCATCAGGTTCGGCAAAATGATCGGCCCCGAATTGGTTGACAATCGCGGCCAGCGCTTCGACGGTTTCAGCCGAAGGCACCTCCGGCAACATTGGCCTGCGGATCATGATCACCTCGACACCAAGCGCCTGCGCGGCGGCAATCTTGCCGTAGGTGGCGGCGCCGCCGCTGTTCTTGGACACCACGACATCGATGCTGTGTCTCTCCAGCAGCGCGCGCTCGTCAGCTTCGCGGAACGGGCCGCGCGCCAGCAGGTAATCAGCGTCGGGCACGGCGAGCTTCGGCTCGACCGGATCGACGCTGCGGATGAGGTAATGGTGCTGGGGGGCGGTTTCGAAGGCCGCGACCTCTTGCCGGCCAAGCGCCAGGAAGGCGCGGCGCGGTGCCGGTCCAAGCGCTCGCACGGCATCGGTGACGCTATCGACCTCAGTCCAGCGGTCGCCTTCGATGGGCTCCCAGCCCGGACGGCGCAGAGCCAGGATCTGTACGCCGGTCGCTCGCGCCGCTTGCGCGGCATTGGCGGAGATTCGCGCCGCATAGGGATGCGTGGCGTCGATCAGCAGGTCGGTGCTTGTCTCCTTGAGATAGGCGGCCAGACCCTCGGCGCCGCCAAAGCCGCCGCTGCGCACCGGCACGCCTTGCGCGGCCGGGCTTTCGGTGCGACCAGCCAGCGACAGCGTGACCGAAGCGCGTACCGCCAGCTTTCCGGCCAGTTGCCGGGCTTCCGTGGTGCCGCCGAGGATCAGGATACGGTGGGTCATCATGCCTGCTGAAAGTCCGCGCGGAGCCGCCTATACGTCGAAATGGCTGACGGTGATCGGCATCGGCGAGGACGGTTTAGCGGGTCTCGGCGACGAGGCCAAGCAGCGGATCGCCGACGCGGAGTTCATCTTCGGCGGCAAGCGTCATCTGGCGCTGGTCGCGTCCTTCGCTAAGGGCGAGCCGCGCCCCTGGCCGATGCCCTTCGATGCCGGGATGGCTGACGTGCTGGCGCTGGTGGGCAGCAAAGTCTGCGTGCTCGCCTCCGGTGATCCCTTTTTCCACGGGGTCGGCGCCACGCTCGCCCGCAAGGTCGAGCCCCGGGAGATGCATGTCATCCCCGCGCCGTCGGCCGTCTCGCTGGCCGCCGCCCGCCTTGGCTGGGCACTGCAGGACATCGAGACCGTCTCGCTGCATGGCCGGCCGCTTGACCTGATCCGGCCGCTGCTGCAGCCCAATGCACGCATCCTGGCACTGACATCGGATGGCCACGCGCCGGCGGCAATTGCCCGCCTGCTTACAGAACTCGATTTCGGCGCATCGCGGCTGACGGTCCTGGAGGCTTTGGGCGGTGCGAACGAGAAACAGCGCATGGCACGCGCCGACGCCTTCGACCTCGAAAACATCAATCCGCTCAACGTGCTGGCCATCGAAATTGATTCGAATCCGCAAGGCCGTGTGCTGCCTCTCACGGTTGGCCTTGCCGATCATCTGTTCGACCATGACGGCCAGATCACCAAGCGCGAAATCCGCGCTGTCACCTTGTCGACGCTGGCGCCAAGGCGGGGCGAGTTGCTGTGGGACATCGGCGCCGGCTCCGGCTCGATCGGCATCGAGTGGATGCTCGCCCACCCCTTGATGCGCGCCATCGCCATCGAGGCCGACCCGGGCCGCGCCGCTCGCATCCACCGCAACGCCGCCGCCTGCGGCGTTCCCGGCCTTGTGGTGGTGGAAGGCAACGCGCCAAAGGCGCTTGCCGGGCTGGAGACGCCGGACGCGATATTCATCGGCGGCGGCGGCAGCGACACCGGTGTCTTGAACACTGCCATCAAGGCGCTGCGCACAGGTGGCCGTCTCGTCGCCAATGCGGTGACGCTGGAGATGGAAACGCTGCTTCTCGCCCAGCACCTGAAACTGGGCGGCGATCTTACCCGGATAGATATTTCGCGCGCCTCGCCGGTCGGTTCGATGCAGGCATGGCGGCCGGCCATGCCGGTCACGCAATGGAATTGGGTGAAGCCATGATGGTCGCGGGCATCGGCAGCCGCAAAGGCGTTGGCGTCGAAGACGTGCTTGCCGCGATTGAAACCGCGCTTGAAGCGCATGGGCTGGCAATGACGGCGCTTTCGGCATTGGCGACCGCAGCGTTCAAGAAGGATGAAGACGCGATCGCCGCCGCCGGCCGCACGCTGAACCTCCCGGTTGTCATCGCCGATGACGCGGCGCTTCAAGCCGCATCGCCAGGCACGCTCAGCCATTCCAGCCTCTCGCGGGAACTGGCCGGCACGCCCTCGGTTTCCGAAGCGGCAGCCCTCGCCGTTGCCGGGGCCGGTGCAAAACTGCTTGGCCCTCGCACCGTGCTTGGCCCGGTCACCTGCGCCATCGCCATCAGCGGAGACGCGCCATGACCGTCCATTTCATCGGTGCCGGTCCAGGTGCCGCCGATCTCATAACGCTGCGCGGCGCCAGGCTCCTGGCAAGCTGTCCGGTCTGCCTGCACGCCGGCTCCATCGTCGCACCCGAATTGCTGCAGCATTGCGCGCCCGGGACCAAACTGATCGACACCGCGCCGATGTCGCTTGACGAGATAGAGGCCGCCTATGTCGAGGCCCACAAGGCTGGCCATGATATAGCGCGGCTGCATTCCGGCGATCTGTCGGTTTGGAGTGCGGTCGCCGAGCAGATCCGCCGGCTGGAAAAACACGCCATCCCTTACACGCTGACGCCGGGCGTTCCTTCCTTCGCCGCGGCCGCCGCGGCGCTGCGCCGCGAGTTGACCATTCCCGAAATGGCGCAAAGCCTGGTGCTCACCCGCATCTCCGGTCGCGCCTCGAAAATGCCACCCGGCGAAACGCTGGCCGGCTTCGGCAGCACCGGCGCCACGCTGGCCATCCATCTTGCCATCCACGCCATCGACCGTGTCGTCGCCGAACTGACGCCGCATTATGGCGGCGATTGTCCGGTGGCGATCGTCTTCCGCGCCTCGTGGCCGGATGAGCGCGTGCTGACGGGAACGCTGGAAACGATCGAGGCACAGCTTGCCGCCGATCCGATGGAGCGCACGGCGATCATCTTCGTCGGCCGCTCGCTGGCGGCGGAAGGCTTTGGCGAGAGTTCATTGTACGACGCCCACTATCAGCGGCGTTTTCGCGGACGGGACGGATTGTGAGCGGCAGCACCAAGAACACAGGCGAAAACGCCACGCTCGAACAGGCGCTCGCCCGGCTGAACTTCAAGCCACGCCCGCTGGAGCCGGGCCATGTCTGGCTGGCCGGCGCCGGCCCCGGCGACCCCGGTTGCCTGACCCTGGAAGTGCTGGCGGCCTTGGCCGAGGCGGATGCGCTGGTCTATGACGCGCTGGTCTCACCCGATGTCGTGGCGGTAGCATCGGCTGCCGAACTGTTCTACGCCGGCAAACGCGGCGGCCAACCGTCGATGAAGCAGGACGACATCACCGCTCTTCTGGTGCGGCTGGCGCGCGAAGGCCGCCGCGTCGTCAGATTGAAAGGCGGCGATCCCTATATTTTCGGCCGTGGCGGCGAAGAGGCACTGGCGCTCGCGCGCGAAGCCATCCCCTTCCGGGTTTTGCCCGGCCTGACATCCGGCCTCAGCGCGCTGGCCGCGACCGGCATCCCGGCCACCATGCGCGGCATCAACAAGGCGGTGATCCTGGCGACCGGCCACGCCGCCGGCACCGACGATGACATCGACTGGGCGGCGATCGCCCGCACCGGCCAGCCGGTTGTCGTCTATATGGGCATGGCGAACCTGCCGCTGATCGCTGCAGCGCTGCTCGACGGCGGGCTGGCGCCATCGACGCCGGCGGCGGTGATCGTCGCCGCGACGACGCCGCAGGAACGGACCGTCGTCGCCACGCTCGCCACCATCGCCGAGGAAGCGGCCGCCGCCGGCCTTGCCTCGCCGGCACTGATCGTCGTCGGCGGCATCGTCGCCATGCGGGCGGCATTGGCAGGCAAGGCATGACGGCCCGCGCGATCATCATCGGCGCGCCGCGCTCCGGCTCGGGCAAGACCAGCGTCACCATCGGCATCCTGCGCGCGCTCACCCGGCGCGGGCTGAAGGTGCGGGGCGCCAAATCCGGCCCCGACTATATCGATCCCGGCTTCCACACGGCCGCCACCGGCCTGTCCGGCGTCAATCTCGACAGCTGGGCAATGCCCCCATCGCTGCTCAACGCGCTCGCCGCACAGGCGGCCGACGACACCGATTTCGTCATCCTCGAAAGCGCCATGGGCCTGTTCGACGGCATTCCGGCCGCGCCAGGCCGCACCGGTTCGGCGGCCGATCTCGCCCGGCTCTACGGCCTGCCTGTGCTGCTGGTGCTCGACGTGTCCGGCCAATCGACCACCGCGGCGGCCGTCGCCAAGGGTTTTGCCACTTACGATCCTGATGTGCGCATGGCTGGCGTCGTGCTCAACCGATTGGGCAGCGAGCGCCACCGCCGGCTGTCCGGCGACGCCATCGAGGCAATCGGCCTGCCTGTCGTCGGCACCATCTTACGCGACCCCACCCTGAACCTGCCCGAGCGGCACCTCGGCCTCGTTCAGGCCGGCGAATATGATGACCTGATGGCGCATCTCGACCGCCTTGCCGACATGGCGGAGAAGTCGCTCGACCTCGACGCGGTCATGGCGCTGGCAACGCCCCTCACCCCGGCGGAAGGCGGCTTCGACGAGGCGCTGCAGCCGCCCGGCCAGCGGATAGCCTTGGCGGAAGATGCAGCCTTCACCTTCCTCTACCCGCATGTCGCCAGCTATTGGCGCAAGGCGGGCGCGGAAATCGTTCCGTTCTCGCCACTCGCCGACGAAGCGCCCGATGAGGATTGTGACGTCTGCTGGCTGCCCGGCGGCTATCCCGAGCTTCACGCCGGCCGGCTCGCGGCGTCAGAGACCTTCAAGACCGGAATGGCGCGCTTCGCCGCGACCAAGCCCGTGCATGGCGAGTGCGGCGGCTTCATGGTGCTAGGCCAGGCGCTGGAGGATGCCTCGGGCGAAACGCACGCAATGCTTGGCCTGCTTGGCCATTCCACCAGTTTTGCAAAGCGGAAGATGAATCTTGGCTACCGCGAGGCGCGGCTGCGCGCCGATTGCCCGCTGGGCGTGCAGGGCGCGCTGATCCGGGGTCATGAATTCCACTATGCGCAGATGACGGCAACCGGCAATGACGAGCCGCTGGCTGACCTCGCCGATGGTCAGGGCAATCCGATCGGCGCCTCCGGCTATCGGCGCGGCCATGTCAGCGGCACCTTCTTCCATGCGATAGCGAGGGGCGGCGCATGAAGCTCCCGAATTTGACCCTTTCGCCTCGGCAAATCCTCGACGACATGGCGCTCTGCCTGGTGTTCTTCACCCGCCTGCCTCTACCCATCCTCGACTTTCGCGGCCGCAGCCTTGCCGCCGCCATCTGGGCCGCGCCGGTCGCCGGCCTCGTCGTCGGCCTGATCGGCGCCATCGTCTTTGCCACGGCGGAACGGTTTGGCCTTGCCATGGGCCCGGCGGCGGCCCTTGCCCTGGTTTCAACCGTGATCACCACCGGTTGCCTGCACGAGGACGGACTGTCCGACGTCGCCGACGGCTTTGGCGGCGGCAAATCGCGCGGCCGCAAGCTGGAGATCATGCGCGACAGCCGCATCGGGGCCTATGGCGCGGCGGCCCTGACCCTGTCGCTGCTGATCCGCTGGAACGTGCTTTCGGAATTCGTCGACCCCACGCAGGCCCTCTTCGCTCTCGTTGCTGCCCACGCCGCCTCACGCGGCGTGCTTGGCGCCTTCATGCACCTGTTGCCGCCGGCACGGTCCGATGGCCTGTCGGCCGGTGCCGGTACGGTCTCGCAGGAAATCGCCATCGTCGGCGCCGTGCTTGGCGCGATCCCTCTCCTGCTGCTTGGGCTCGGCGGCGCCATCGCCGCGCTCATCCTGCTCGGCCTGCTGTTTGCCGCCTTCCATGCCCTTTGCCTCAACCAGATCGGTGGCCAGACTGGCGACACGATCGGCGCCTTGCAGCAGGTGAGCGAAATATCAGTGCTTCTCGTCGCCTCCGTCGCGCTTTCCTGATTCCCCTTGACCTGATTCTCTTCCGGAGACCTTGCCCCCATGCCCTTCAAATCCCTCGATGAATTGCGCGCCGCCTGCCTCGACCTGCCCGCCGGCAGCGATACCGCCGCAAAGGCCGTTGCCCGCCGCCAGGATACGCTGACCAAGCCGCAAGGCAGCCTCGGCCGGCTGGAAACCATCGCCGCATGGCTGGCGCGCTGGCAGGGCCGCGACATGCCAAAACTCGACCGCGTGAAAGTGTTCGTGTTCGCCGGCAATCACGGTGTAACCGCGCAGGGCGTGTCGGCCTTTCCTTCCGAGGTCACCGTGCAGATGGTGGCGAACTTCGCCGGCGGCGGGGCCGCCATCAACCAGCTCGCCCGCATCGCCGGCACCGAGCTCGATGTCATCCCGCTCGACCTCGACCATCCTACGGGCGACTTCACGCAAGTGCCGGCAATGGACGAGGAAGCCTTCCTCGCCGCCGTGTCGGCCGGCTACGACGCGGTGACGAAAGATCTCGACCTGATCTGCTTCGGCGAGATGGGCATCGGCAACACCACGCCGGCTGCCGCCATTTCAGCGGCCCTCTTCGGCGGGGGCGCGGAAAAATGGACCGGGCGCGGCACCGGCGTCGACGATGCCGGACTGAAGCGCAAGGTTGTCGCCATCGAAGCCGGCCTGAAGCGTCATGCCGCCGCCCTTGCCGACCCGTTGGGGGTTGCCGCGGCACTCGGTGGCCGAGAACTCGCCGCCATCTTCGGCGCCACGCTCGCCGCCCGTCATCTCGGCATTCCCGTGCTGCTCGACGGCTTCGTCTGCACCGCCGCCGCCGCCCCGCTGGCAAGGCTGCACCCGACAGGGCTGGCCCACACAATCGCGGCCCATGTCTCGGCCGAATCGGGCCATCGCGGCCTGCTCGAAGCGCTCGGCCTGCCGCCGCTGCTCGATCTCGGCATGCGGCTCGGTGAGGGTTCGGGTGCCTGCCTCGCCGTCAACATCGTGCGCTCGGCACTGGAGTGTCATGCGAGAATGGCGAGCTTTGCCGAGGCTGGGGTCTCGGAGAAGTAGCTTCGGACTTCTACGGTTGGGTCCGTGAAGCCGCTCCCGTCACAGGCAGGAGTGGCATCTTCCTGCTACGGCGATCCTCGAATAGATATGGCGGATGAAAAAACTCCATCCCGCCGCCGCTGTGTCTATTGCCGTTGTGCTTGCCATTGTGCTTCGGCGCGATGGATACTCCAGCCACAGCCCGATCGACACCGCGATTTTCGTTGTTTTCCTGGTTTTCTTCTGGTGGCTCATCACCGATTTCTCGGGCGGGAAGGCGGAACTGACGCTGGCGAAGCTGAAAGCGCAGAAAAGAACATTGCTTTTCGGTTCGGCCGATTTCTAAGCCGCATTTTTGCACGCCGTTAGATCATCTGAGCACGAAATGGCGTTGCTGGTTGAAAAGCCGCAGCACTTGGCCCGAGACGCGCCACACGCGTCTCGCTTTTCAGGGTCTTTCCACCAAGTCTTCTAGGAATTTGGTGGGTGCGCACAGGATTGAACTGTGGACCCGCTGATTAAGAGTCAGCTGCTCTACCAACTGAGCTACGCACCCACTCGGCCGGCAAAAACCGGCGTTGGCGGGCATATAGCCGCCACCATCGGTCATGTCTAGCCCTGCCGGAATCATTTCCCGACAAATCGCTGAAGTGACGCAGATGGTCACACGAAAAGCTTGCCTTCCGCCACCTTGACCGCGTTGCCGCCAATGCGCGCCGAGGCCAGTTTTCCGCCTTCGACATTGAGCTCCAGGCGGATGCGAGACGGCCGGCCCATCTCCAGCCCCTGCTCGATCCACAGCTGTGAAATGCCATCCGTCGGGCCGTCGAAATGCATGATGGCGCCGGCGAAGGCGGCCGCCGCCGAACCCGTCGCCGGATCCTCATAGGAAGGCGTGCCGGGCACGATCATGCGGACATGAAAGGCGCTTTCGTGGTTCACCGTCTCGCGGCAATAGACATAGGGGCTGGCGAAGGCCCATTCGCTCTTGCGCGGCGCCAGTTCCGACCAGGCCTGATTGTCCAGCCGGATGCGGCCCGCCGCCTCGAGATTGGCGACTGGAATGGTCACATAGGGTACGCCCGCCGACCAGAACGAGACACGGTGATTCTCGAAGCCGATCTCGTGCGGCGCCAGGCCAAGGGCCGCCCCGATCGCTTCCGGATCGGCCTCGAGCTTCAGCGGTTCCGGCAGTTTTGCCAGATCGAACTCGGCGAAGGTGTTGCCATCGTGCGTGCTGACGGCGCAGCGCACCGGGCCGATGTTCTCTTCCAGCACGAAGATGCCGGCCCCGCCCTCACCCGCCAGTTCGGCCAGCGCGATTGCCGATCCCACCGTCGGATGGCCGGCGAACGGCATTTCATAGTCGGGCGTGAAGATGCGGATCCGGTTTTTGTGCTTGGGATTGTCGGGCGGCAACACAAAGACCGATTCGGACAGGTTGAATTCGCGCGCGATGGCCTGCATCGCCGCCGTGTCCAGACCTTTGCAATCCAACACCACGGCCAGCGGGTTTCCGGCCAGTCGCTCGGTCGTAAACACATCGTAAAGCAAGTAATTCCGGGTTTGCATTCCTGCCTCAATCCCAACATGGGCGAAATTTAATTTGATATTTGAACCGGTAAGCCTGATCTGTGCACAGATAGGGACATACGCATCATAGGGGTCCGACGTGGACCAGATTGTCAATCTGCCAAAGACGGAATCGGATTCCGCCATCGAGACGGCGCTTGGGCTCGACCGACAAGGTCTGCGCAAGACGCGCCGGCGCGGCTGGCTCTATGCGCTGCTGACCCTGATCGTGCTTGCCGCCGGTCTTGGCCTCTATCAATGGTATGCCGCCACGCCCGCCAGGATCGATTACACCACCGTGCCGGCCGCCAAGGCCGACCTGACCGTCCAGGTTTCGGCGACGGGCACGCTGCAGCCGCTCACCCAGGTCGACATTTCCAGCCAGCTTTCCGGCATCATACGCTCGGTCTCGGTCAACGAGAACCAGCAGGTGAAGAAAGGCGACGTGCTGGCGGCCCTCGACACCGCCAAGCTGCAGGTCCAGATCGAACGGGCCGAGGCTTCCGCGAAAGGGGCGGCAGCCAATGTCGAGGACGCCACGGTGACGCTGGCCGAAAACGAAAGCGCGCTGGTGCGCGCGGCCGCCTTGACCAAGCGCGGCATGGCGACCGACCAGTCGCTCGAGGCGGCAACCGCGACGCGCGACCGCTCCAAGGCGGCGCTTGACAGCGCCCAGGCCAATCTCGCCATCGCCAATGCCGATCTCAAATCGCAGCAGACGGACCTTGCCAACAGCACGATCTATGCCCCGATCGACGGCATCGTGCTGACGCGCTCGGTCGACCCCGGCCAGACGGTCGCCTCCTCGCTGCAGGCGCCGGTGCTGTTCGTCATCGCCGCGGATTTGCGGAACATGGAGTTGGTGGCGGCGGTCGACGAGGCCGACATCGGCGCCGTCAAGACAGGCCAGCATGCCCGTTTCACCGTCGATGCCTTCCCCGACCGGCCGTTCGATGCCGAGATCCGCGACATCTCCTATGCCTCGGTCACGACAGACGGTGTCGTCACCTACAATGCGCGGCTCGAGGTCGACAACAACGAGCTGTTGTTGCGGCCCGGCATGACCGCCACCGTTTCGGTCGTCACGAGGGAGGCGAAGGGCGTGCTGACCGTGCCCTCCTCCGCCTTCCGCTACCGCCCGGCGCAGCAGGCCGCGCGTGGATGGAGCCTCAGCGACCTGTTCACCGGCCGCATGGGCCGTCCTGGCGGCAATCGCCAGCGTCAGGCCGCGACCGCACCCACCGATGGCTCGCGCACGCTCTATGTGCTGGAGAATGGCAGGCCGCATCCGGTCAACGTCAAGATCGGCTCCACCGATGGCGAACTGACCGAGATCACATCCGGCCTGGACGAAGGCGCGCAGGTCATCACCGCCTCGCAGCCGCGGAGCTGACGGCCGTGGCCGCGGGCGCGACGCTCATCACCTTCGACAAGGTCTGGAAGAGCTATGGCCAGGGCGAAGCCAAGGTCCATGCGCTCGCCGGCGTCGACCTTGCCATCAGGCGCGGCGAATTCGTCGCCATCATGGGGCCGTCCGGCTCCGGCAAATCGACCGCGATGAACATCATCGGCTGCCTCGACACGCCGACGGCCGGAACCTACTCCTTCATGGGCGTCGACGCCGGCCGGCTCGACCGCAACCGCCGCGCCATGCTGCGCAACCTCTATGTCGGCTTCGTCTTCCAGGGCTACAATCTGCTCGCGCGCACCACGGCCGCCGAAAATGTCGAACTGCCGCTGATCTATCGGGGCGTGGCCGCCCGCGAGCGGCGCGACCTCGCGATGCAAGCACTCGCCCAGGTCGGCCTGGTCGGCCGCGAGCATCACACGCCGGCGGAACTTTCCGGCGGCCAGCAGCAGCGCGTGGCCATCGCGCGCGCCATCGTCACCCGGCCGACGCTGCTCGTCGCCGACGAACCGACCGGCAACCTCGACACCGCCCGCACGCACGAGATCATGGAACTGCTGACGAAGCTCAACAAGGAGCTCGGTCTGACCGTCACCATGGTCACGCATGAGGCCGACGTCGCCGAATATGCCGAACGCACCATCCGCTTCCTCGATGGCCACGTCGCATCAGACACCATGAATGTCGAGGTGGCCTGACCATGATCTGGGAAACCGTCCGCCTCTCGCTGCGCTCGATCCGCCGTAACGTGCTGCGCTCGTTCCTGACGCTGCTCGGCATCGTCATCGGTGTCGCCGCAGTCATTGCCATGCTGACCATCGGTTCCGGCACCACGCAGAAGGTCAAGGCCGACATCTCCAAGCTCGGCAGCAACCTGCTGGTCGTCCGTGCCGGTCGCCCGGCCGGTCCCGGCGGCCCGGGCGGGCTCGACCAGGTGGTGCGGCCACTGGCCGAGAAGGACCTTGCCGCACTGGTCGCGCATCTCACCGGCGCGCGCGCCATCTCGCCGGCCTCGCAGAAGCAGGTGCGCGTCATCTTCGGCACCGAGAGCCTGACCTCGGGCGTGACCGGCACCGACAGCGCCTATCTCGACGCACGCGACTGGAAGCTGGTGTCCGGCCGCCCGTTCAGCGATTCCGAAACCCGCTCGGGCACCGGCGTGTGCCTGATCGGCGAGACGGTGCGCCAGCAGTTCTTCGGCGCCGGCGACCCCGAGGGCGAGATCATCCGCGTCAACCGCACCTCCTGCAAGATCATCGGCCTGCTCGAACCCAAGGGCTATACCGGCTTCGGCCAGGACCAGGACAATGTCGTGCTGATGCCGCTGCACGCCTATCAGCGCCGCATCGCCGGCAATCGCGACATCGACAACATCTACATCGCCGCCGACGACCGCACACCGACCAGCGAGTTGCAGCCACGTGTCGAGGACATCTTGCGCGATGCGCGCCGCGTCACGCCTGACCGCGAGAGCGATTTCGCCATCCGCGACATGACGCAGATCGCCGACGCCATGGCCAGCGCGACCACCACCATGACCGGCATGCTTGGCGCGGTCGCCGGCGTCAGCCTTCTGGTCGGCGGCATCGGCATCATGAACATCATGCTGGTCTCGGTCACCGAACGCACGCGCGAGATCGGCATCAGGCTCGCCATCGGCGCGCATGAAAAGCACATCCTCATCCAGTTCCTGGTCGAGGCCACGGTGCTGTCGCTGCTCGGCGGCATTATCGGTATCCTGATCGGCCTGGCGCTGGCCGGCCTTGCCTCGGTGACGCTGACCATCCCCTTCGCGCCAAGCCCGGCGGTCATCCTGCTCGCTGTCGGCTTTTCGGCACTGATCGGCATGGTTTTCGGCTTCTTCCCGGCCCTGCGCGGCGCCAGGCTCGATCCGATCGACGCGTTGCGGCACGAATAAGCAGCAGCTTCGACGGCTATCCCCAATCCCGGACGCCTGCATTCGCAGCGCAGGGCAACACGTCGCGCTGACAAGGCCGGTGAAAACCCGGGCAAGCTACACGCTGGCCGGGTCCGTCGTCCTGCCGATCACCCACTTCATCGTCAGTCCCTGGACGATGATCGAGAAGATCACCACTGCGTAGGTCGCTGTCAGCAGCACCGGTTTGGCCGCGCTGTCCGGCAAGGACAGCGCCAGCGCCACTGAAACGCCCCCACGCAGGCCGCCCCAGGTCAACACGGGAATGGATCCTGCCGAGAAGGTCTGGCGTACCGCCAGCAGCGAGATCGGAATCCAGACGGAGACAAAGCGCCCGGCCAACACGATCGGGATCGCGATCAGCACGATCCAGCCATGCGAGGGATCGAACGACAGCACCAGCACTTCCAGTCCGAGCAACAGGAACAGGACGGAATTCAGCATCTCGTCGACCACCTCCCAGAAGGCGAAGAGATAATCCTCCACCGTCTCGCTCATCGCATGCTCGGCGCCATGGTTGCCGATCAAAAGGCCCGCGACGACCACCGCGATCGGCCCCGAAATGTGCAGCCGGTTGCAGAGCGTGTAGGTGCCGATGCAGACGGCGAGCGAGATCAGGATCTCGACGATGTGATCGTCGACGGCCAGCATCGCGCGATAGGCGATCCAGCCGGTCAGGAGCCCGAACAGTGCGCCGCCCAGCCCATCACGCAGCAGCAGTTCGCCAATGTCCCAAAGGTCGGGCCGGTGCTGGCCCGTGGTCGCGACAGCCACCGCCAGCAGCACGCCGAACGCCACCACCGCGACACCGTCGTTGAACAAGGACTCGCCGGCGATCTTGGCCTTGATCGATTCCGGCACGTTGATGGATTTGAGCAGGCCGAGCACGGCGACCGGATCGGTCGGCGAAATCAGCGCGCCGAACACCAGGGCCCATGGCAGGGGGACGTTGAAGCCAAGCCCGCCAGCCACGAACCACAAGGCCACGCCGACCACCGCCGTCGAGATGACGACGCCGATGCTGGCCATCAGGGTGATCGCCCATTTCTGTCCTTTGAGCAGATCGAAATCGACATGCAGGGCGCCGGCAAACAGCAGCAGCGACAGCATGCCGTTCATGATCGCCGAGGTAAAATCGATCTCTTGCATCACGTTCTGCAGCGTCGCCGTGATGCCGAGACCCGGCGCGATCTTCTCCAGGGCAAGCAGGAGCAGTGACGCCGCCAGCGCCATGATCAAAAGCCCGATCGTATGCGGCAGTTTGAGGAAACGCAGGTTCAGCCAGCCGAACAGGGCCGACAACGTCAACAGCAGCGCGGCGATTTCAAAGACTGACAGCATGCGGCCCCCGCCGATTCGTCAAAACCGAGGGGAGTTTAGAAGCTGGCGGGCGGAAACGACAATCTAGCTGTTGGCGAAATGCCACTCGATCAGCGGCTTCATGTGCGGCGACAGCCCCTCCGGCAGGTCGGCGGCGTGACGGATGATGACCGGCCCCTCGATCTCCGGATCGGTTTCGGTGGCAACGAAGGCCGAGATTCTGCGCGCGACCTCATCGGCCGGCTCATCGACATGATAGCGGCGGAAGATCACCGTGCCGCTTGCCGTCGACAGGGCGTGCCAGCGCACGCCGCGCCTGGCGTTCGACAGGTCGATGCCGGTCTCTTCGCGCACCTCGCGGATCATGTTGAAATCGACATCGACCATCCCGTCGCGGAAATCGACAGGCTCGAACGAGCCGGCGGCGAAATAGACGCGGCCGGCATTGACCGTCTGCGGTCCCATGCGGATCGCAACCAGCGCATTGTCGCCTGCCACCAGCACGGCATGGGCATAGGCGTGCTCGGCGCCGGAGTTCTCGGGCCGCTTCCGCCAGAGCATGAAGGTGGAGTAGTTGACCGCATGGCAGCGGCCGACGAGGCGGTTGTCGCGCCAGGCAAGTTGCGACAGCAGCACCACCGTGCCGTCGAACAGCGCGGGATTGGCTGCTATCTCGCGCTGCCAGTTCTCGACGATCGCCGCCGCATTATCCCTGGCGAAAGGATGCGGGCCGGGGTCGAGCCGGACGTCGACGGCGTCGACCGCCAGGATGACATTGCGCGGCAGGTCGAAACTCATGCCAATCAAACCCCAGTCCCTGTATCAAGCCATGTCCAGCGTGATCGCCACCGGGCAATGGTCAGACGCTTTCGGCCGGTCCCAGCCGGCGCGCGGGAAGCGCTCGACCTCCTGGCCCGCCGGAAAGATCGTGCGCCAGGGCTGGCCGTTGCGGATGATGTCGGGAACGGCGGTGGCATTCTTCGCCGCCAGTCCCCTGGAGAGCAGGATGTAGTCGAGCTGGCAGAGATGCCGCTCTTCAGGCCCGCGTGTGTGATAGAAGGTCCAGCGGTTCATTTCCGGCCGCCGCTCGACGACGTTTTCGCAGAAGCCGCCTGCCGTCAGCACGTTGATGCAGGACTGGTTCTCGTCGACCACCTCGAAACGGTAGCCGTCGACATCATCGCCGGCGATCTTCACGCGCTGCCGGTAATCGTTCATGTCGCCGCAGATCGCCCAGCGCTTGTCGGCGGCATGGTTCCCACCGAAGCGCTCCTCGATGATCCGGCGCACGGCTTGCGCCTCCGCGACGCGCACCGGCATCGTCGCCTCGCGTCCGTCCAGCCCGTTGCGTGGCGGACCCATGGACTTGAAATGCACGAGATAAAGCGTCAGCGGCAGGCCGCCCACGGTGATGTCGACTTCCAGGCAGTCGCGCCGGAAGATGCGTTCATTGGCCTGGCTGCCGAGGGCCGCCAGTTCCGGCGTATGCAGCCCGAACTGCTCGTAGGTGACATAGGCATGGCTGGTCATGCGCACGAATTCGATCGGCTGTCCCTGCGCGGTCTCGTTGCGCATCATCACGGCGACGTCGATGCCGCGCGAATCATTGCCCGACGTGGTGTATTTCTGCCGGTAGCCCTGCCCCACCATCTTGAAGAGATAGCCGTATTCGAAGGCCTTCAGCGCCTCGATGTTGTCGACCTCCTGCATGCAGATGATGTCGGCCCGGGTGGCGGCGATCGCCAACGCCGAGAGCTGGCGCGTGTCGTCGGACTGCGCGATGGCGCGGGCCTGTTCCAGCATCTTGTACTCGGCCTCGCTCTGGATATCGAACAGCGCCAGCGTCCGATCCTCGTTGAGCTGGTTGCGATAGCCGGAAAAATCGAACCTGTTCATCAGGTTCTCGACATTGAAGGTGGCAAGGCGCAGCGACATGCCCTGACCTTTGCCTGCAAGAGCGCCAGAAAACAAGATCGCAGGACCACAAGCAGGGATCGGTTGGTCCTGACGGCATTCGCGCCATGGTTGACGGAACCTTTCCGTTCATCCGCCGTTCAGACGCAAACGTCCACATTGGGCCCATTCCAGGGTAGGCGTGGGGCCTGTATCTCTTGGAGAGTACAATGAACTCGCTCTTTTCTTCCACTATCAAGTCCGGGCTGATAGCGCTCGGCATTGTCTCCGGCATCACGGCGCCGTCGGCCGCCGGACCGATCCTGCAGCCGAACCTGTCGCTTCCCACCAGCACCGCGGCACCGACGGTCACGCCTGTCCGCGACAGCTGGGCGGGCGGCAATAACAACAACCGTGGCTTCAACAATGACTGGCGCTGGCGCCGGTCGGGCCATTGGAACGGAAACCGGAATTGGAATGGAAACCGGCACTGGAATGGTGGCGGCAACTGGAACCGCGGCGACGACTGGCGCTGGCGCCATGGCCGCCGCCACTATCACGGCGGCTATTATGATGACGGTGCCGCCGCGGTCCTTGGCCTCGGCCTGGGGCTCGGCCTTGGCAGCATGTACAACAACTACGATTACTATGCGCCGCCGCCGCGCCGCCATTATCGCGCCGGACGGCTTTCCAACGCCCATGTCCAATGGTGCTACAACCGCTACCGGTCGTATCGCTCCTGGGACAACACGTTCCAGCCCTACAACGGCCCGCGCCAGCAGTGCTACTCGCCTTACAGCTGAGTTAGCCCGATGATCCGGAAATGAGAAACGGCGCCACGTGGCGCCGTTTCTGTCTTGATGGAGCTGATTTCGCTCGAGTACTGGCCTTGTCGACCGGTTGCGCATCCGCAGGGCTAAGCCCGACAACGCGCAAACAAGGATGTGGATGTCGCTTAGTTCTTGGCCTTGTCAACCAGCTTGTTCTTGGAAATCCACGGCATCATCGCGCGCAGCTTGGCGCCGACTTCCTCGATCTGGTGGCTGTCATTCATGCGGCGGATGCCCTTGAAGCGCGACAGGCCGGCACGGTATTCCTGCATCCATTCCGACGTGAACTTGCCGGTCTGGATGTCCTTCAGCACGCGCTTCATCTCGGCCTTGGTCTCGGCGGTGATGATGCGCGGGCCCGAGACATACTCGCCCCACTCGGCGGTGTTCGAGATCGAGTAGTTCATGTTGGCGATGCCGCCTTCATAGATCAGGTCGACGATCAGCTTGACCTCGTGCAGACACTCGAAATAGGCCATTTCCGGCGCGTAGCCGGCTTCCACCAGCGTCTCGAAGCCGGCGCGGATCAGTTCGACCAGGCCACCGCACAGCACGACCTGCTCGCCGAACAGATCGGTCTCGCATTCCTCGCGGAAATTGGTCTCGATGATGCCCGAACGGCCGCCGCCGACGCCGCAGGCATAGGAGAGCGCAAGGTCGAGCGCATTGCCCGAAGCGTCCTGGTTGACGGCGACCAGGCACGGCACGCCGCCGCCCTTCTGGTATTCGCCGCGCACCGTGTGGCCCGGGCCCTTCGGCGCGATCATGACGACGTCGACGGTCGACTTCGGCTCGATCAGGCCGAAATGCACGTTGAGACCATGCGCGAAGGCGATCGCCGCGCCATCGCGGATGTTCGGCGCGATCTCGTTCTTGTAGATGTCGGCCTGCAGCTCGTCGGGCGTCGCCATCATCATCAGGTCGGCCCATTTGGCGGCGTCGGCCACGCTCATCACCTTGAGCCCGTCGGCCTCGACCTTCTTGGCGGTCGCCGAGCCGGCCTTGAGGCCGATGGCGATCTCCTTGGCGCCGGAGTCCTTGAGGTTGAGCGCATGTGCCCGGCCCTGGCTGCCATAGCCGATGATGGCGACCTTCTTGCCCTTGATCAGGTTGAGATCGGCATCACGATCGTAATAAACACGCATTTTGTCTTCCTTCCCGTTTTCAAATCAGAGGCTTTGTGGCCCGGTTTTTGCTCCATGAAGAGCGAGAAACTGCTGCGTCGCCCGCGCGGCATCGCCGCCGATCGCCGCCTCAGTCAATTCCAGCCGGTCGCCGAGCAGCAGGCGGATCTGCACGTCGCGGGCGACCAGCCCGAAAAAGGTACGGAACGCCGTCTCGGCATCCGTGAATTCCAAAAGCCCGGCCTGACGCCCCGCCTCGAGCACCGGCTTCAGCCGCCTCGCCAGCGCGAAACGGCCATTTTCCAGCACAACAGCGCCGAGATTGTCCTTGCCCGATCCGGCATGGCCGACCGCCACCCGGTTGAGCGCGATCGAGGTGTCGCTGGAGATCACCTTGAGCCAGTCGGAGGCGAAGCGCTCGAGGCTTGCCGTCAGCGAGGCGAGGTCGAGCCCCTTGCCGTCAACCGACGCCACGCGCACCTTTGAGGCCTGCCACTGCACCGTCGCCGTCAGCAACCCGTCACGGTCGCCAAACCACTTGTAGAGCGTTTCCTTGGAACAACTGGCCCGCCGCGCCACCGCGGTCATGGTCAGATGATCGCCCTCCTCGACCAACAGCCGCAGGGCCGCATCCAGAACGGCCTTCTGCCGCTCCGTCAGCGCCTGGCTGTTGTCGATGTCGGCGTTTGCCAGCAACAAGCTCTGTTCCCGTTCAAAGGCAGAGGCCTTGGGGTCACCCAGAAGCCGTACCGTACGTTACGGTTCGGCATATTGCGCAATCCGATGCTCGGCGCAAGGGGACATGACGAAAAATATCCGCAACAATCCGCGCAACGCACGCGGCGCCGATGCTCAATCGCCGGCAGGCGGATGACGCAGCCGGCCAAGCAGTGCCGACACCATGTTCAGCTCGTCCGGCGAGAGCCTGGCGCCAACCAGTTCGGCGATCGACCGCCCGTAAACGGCCCACATCCGGCGGCGCGTCTCGCGCCCCTTGGCCGTGACGCGGATGGTCTGGCCTCGGCCGTCATCGGCCACCGGCAGCTTCTCGACCAATCCGTCGGCCTCAAGCCGGGCCAGCAGCCGCGAGATGTTGTATTGCGCGAACAGGGTGCGCTCGATCAATTGAAACGGCCGCAAGCCCCCCTCGCCCGCCTCGGCGAGCTCATGCAGCACGTCGTACCAGGCAAGCGGCGGCAGGCCGCCCTCTTTCAGGGCATCTTCGGCACGTTCCACCAGTTGGCGCGAAACGCGCATCAGGCGAGCCCAGGCCTTGATGGCTTCCGGAGAAGGCGTGGCTTTTTCGGTCATAAGCCACCCTAGGCGATAGATGCAGATGCATCAAGCTTGACGATAAATGCACATGCATCTACATAAATGCAATTGCATTGATAATCGAAAGGTAAATCATGTCCGACAAGCTCATCCTCGTCAGCCATCCTCTGTGCCCCTACGTCCAGCGCGCCGCGATCTCGTTGACCGAAAAAGGCGTGCCGTTCGAACGTGTCGACATCGACCTCGCCGACAAGCCTGTGTGGTTCAAGGCGATCTCGCCGCTCGGCAAGGTGCCGCTGCTGCGCGTTCAGCAAGAGGGCGGGGAGACAGTGGTCTTCGAATCCGCGGTCATCCTCGAATTCCTGGAGGAAACGCAGGCCGGCGCTCTCCACCCGGCCGAGCCCTACGCTCGTGCCCGGCACCGTGCCTGGATCGAATACGGCTCGGCCATCCTCAACGCCATCGGTCGCTTCTATTCAGCGCCGGCCGAAGCGGGCTTCCTTGCCGAATCCGGTGCGCTGTCCGCCATGTTTGAGCGCCTCGAAGCCGAACTGGCTGACAACGCCGACCGGAGCGGCCCATGGTTCGCCGGCGACCGATTCTCGCTCGTCGATGCGGTGTACGGGCCGGTTTTCAGATATCTCGACGCTTTCGACCGGATCGGCGATTTCGGCATCCTGGACGGCAAGCCGCGCGTCCAGGCCTGGCGGAAAGCCCTGAACGATCGACCGTCGATCAGGAACGCCGTGGCGCCGGATTATCCGCAACGCCTGCATGCCTTCCTGCAAGCGAAGGGATCTTTTCTATCGAGCCTCATCCGCCGAAGCGATGCAGCCGGACCATTTGCGTTGGCGCGATCCGCGTGAACGCCCGCGCGCATCACTCGCTTGAGCGGCCTCAGTTCTCGAACATGACAAAGGCGGCCCAGACCCGCGGATCCTGGGCACCTGATATCTTGCCGCCGCGGGCATCGCGGCGGGTCTGGCGCAGCGCTTGCGGATAGGTCTGCCCGGCGGCAAGATAATGGTAGAACCCGACCATGAAGGCGGCGGTACCGGCGTCGTCCACCGGCCACAGCGTCAGCAGCGAACGTTTGGCGCCGGCAATGTTGATTGCCGTCGGCAGGCCGCGCAAGCCACCGACGAATGTCTCCTGGCCACGCGCCGTCTCACAGGCGGACAGGACAAGCAGGTCGAGCCCCGACAGATCCCAGCTCGTCAGTTCCATGCCGTAGAGCCGGCCGTCGTCATCGTCACGTTTCATTGACTGCCGGTCTCCGGCTTGCGACAGCACGACCTGGCTCTGCCAAAGGGCGTTCACGCCGCCCACGCCGCCCTCTTTTTCGTCGCGGTAAGCGCCGTGGGTGGCCAGATGCGCGACCGTCGCCCGCTCCATACCCTCGCGCAGCGTCCGCTCGCTGGCGGCCGTTCCGGTCAGCATTTGGACCGAATAGTCATCGGCGCGCAGGATCGAGGCGATCGCGTTGACCTCCTTGGCTGTGCCCGGCAACGGCTCCGCCCCCTTTTCCGGACCTCGCGCATAGTCCAACCCGCCGGCCAACAGGGCTCTGCCGGTCTTGGGAAGACTCTGGTCGACGCTGGCGTTCAGCAGCGATTCCGGCCGCGTCAGCATGCGCACGGCGAAGCGGTCATCAAGCGTCGCGCCCTTGCCGTCCTGCAGCAGGGGGAACGGCACCGAAAACAATTTGCCGTCCGGCACCACGAAGAGCGTGTCGGCGCCATCGAGCGACGGCTCCAGCGGCGCGATCAGACCGGCATAAAGCCCGGTGAATGTGGCGTTCAGGTCGACCAACGTCACGGCACCGCGCTCCTGCGCGGAATGCGTCGACCTCAGGTTTGCCATGCGTGTTTCGCGAGCGGCCGGGATGAGCCGGCGCGAATCGCCGAGATCGTAGAGGCGTGGCTGCTTGTCCTTGCGTGTGACGATCGCATAGAGGCGCTCGTCTTCCAGCGGTTCGGCGCTCTCCCGATCCGCCCGCCACTTGCGGGTGATGAAGTAGTCGATCAGCGCCTGATTGGGCTTCAGCAAGGTGCCGGCCGACGGGAGGGGTTTGTCCACCACGCCCTGGCTGAAACTGTACTTGGCCATGACCTTGGCGATGGCCTTTTGGTACGCCGCCTCAACCTGGTCGGGCTGCACCGCTCCCGGATCATCGGAACTGTCACCGCTGGAAGCCGCCTCCTGATAGGCCAGGGACAGCTGGATCCCGGCGTCGATCAAGTGCCGTGTCTCCAGATCATTCGGATCGATCAAGCGGGATAGCCTGCGCAACAGGTCGCGTTTTTCATTTTCAAGCGTCGGCCAGCGGCGCACGGCTTCAGCAAACGCCGGCACCACCGACGCATTGTCCTTTGCAAGGCGCGCATAGTCGTAGAGCATGTCGTCGGCCAGGGCGCGGCTGGCCTCGGCAACGACGGGATTGCCTGATGTGCTCACCTGGAACCAGTTCCAACGCAGCATGTCATCGTCGAGAGAAGCGAAATCGGCGGCCGCCGCGGCAGGATTCCTCCTTGCCTTGAGATTGGCCATCGCCTGGCGCGCGGCAAATGTCAGTGGATGCACCACTCCGTAAGTCGATCCGGCGACACTATAGGCCCGTTCGAGTTGGGCCATACTGCCTTCGGTGTCGCCCACGGCGGCAAAATGCGCGGCCAGCAGGTTGGCGATCTTGATTGCCAGTATCTCGGGATAATTCGGGTCGGTGGTCAGTTGCCGCAGCTGTGCCAGCGTTGGCTGATCGAGCGGCTGCGCACCAGAGAGCACCCTGGTATAGAGCATCCAGGCATCGGCCTGTTCGACCAGATTGCCTTCCTGCTTGAGAGCGACGGCAATGTCCCGGTCCTGCTGGAAGTGGCGCAAGGCCTCGTCGTATTTGCCAAGGTCCAGATAGTCCTGCGCGGTGTTGTTGGCGCTGACCAAGACGTTGAAGTGGTCCGGGCCGTAGTAGCCGATCCGCTTCTCCAGCACGGCCAGATCATATTGCAAGGCGCGTGTCGGAGCTCCCATCTGGCGCAGCATGTCGGCCAGATTGTTCCGCAGCTTCCAGATGAAACGGTCATCGGTGCCGGTTACCTGCTCGGCCAACTTCAGATTGCGCTGCTCGATATTGATGGCTGACGCGATTTGACCGAACGCCGCGACCCCGGTCGCCAACACATCGTTGGCATACAGGAGTTCCTGTGACTCCTTGCCGTGATAGTGGGCGTATAAATTGGTGGCTGTCGCGCACATCGACACGAAGCACTGATAATCCTTCTCCGCCTGCTTCAGCATTGCGTAGTTGAGATAAAAGTCGGCGCGTTTGGCGACATCCTGCTGCATCGCCCTCGTCTTCAGGCCCTCGGCAAAAATCTCCTCGGCGTCGTCGAGGATTTGGTTGTTGAGGAAAGTCGCGCCTGCGTTCGAGTAACTCTCCACGGTGAATTCGTAGAGGTCGCTTCTGGCGGCGGAGAGCAGCGCTGCCCGCAATTGCGCGTAGCCTTCGTCGAAGCGTCCCGCGTCCATCATCAGCCCATAGGCGGCGTCGATGCGGGCGCTCAGCGCGTCCTGGCTGTCCGATGGTTGCTGTTGGCCGGACTGGCTTGTCGTCTGGGCGTATGCCTTCGGCATAGGCAGCGCGACGATCAACATCGCCAGCATCGAGGCCGCAACGCGCATCAGGCCTCTGGGTCCTCTGGCTATGGACATCCCTGTGTTCACGCGGATCGGCCTGGCGAAAACTCTATGATGCAGTCGTACCATGACTTGGATTTGACCCGAAATCCCATCGCGCTTCCCTCAGCCCTGCCCGCCTGAACGGATCGATCACCGTGCCGGCGACCATCGAGGCCAGAAGCTGCGGTGCCGGCGGGATCTTTGCGATGGTCGCCACCAGCCTGTCGCGGATGAAGGGCAGCGCCACGGAATCCGATTGGTAGAATGGCGTGAACGCCAGCGACAGCGCCTGAAAGACACGCACGTGCCAGCGCCGCGCCCTGGCATAGGCTTCAAGTGCTGCCTCGACGCTCTGCGTGCGTGCCAGCGCATGGCTGAGCGCCGCGGCGTCGAGCAGCGCCATGTTGGCTCCTTGTCCGAGCTGCGGGCTGGTCGAATGCGCGGCGTCCCCGATGACGGCCAACCGCCGGCCGACCGGCAGCTTCATCGTGTGATGGCCGTAGCGGGCCAGTGACAACTGGTCGAAACTGTCGATCTGGCGGGTGAACGCTTCGCTCTGCGGCCACAGCCGCACCAGCCTCTCCTTCCAGGCGTCGAGGCCGGCAGCGCGCACCGCGTCGGCATCATCAGGCTTCAGGCTCCAGAAGAAGGCCGCCATTTTTTCGGCACCGGGCTCCGGCCGGCCGATCGGCAGCACGCCGATCATCACGCTGGCCTTGTCGTAGCGCTGCAAGAGCGCGTGCTCGTCAAAGCCTTCGCCGCGCCAGCCGAGCGATGCCCAGAACGCGCCATAGGTGAGTGGCCGTGGCGCGCCTGCATTGCCGGCGCGCTGCCGCAGTTTCGAGCGCGAACCGCTGGCGTCGACGACCAGATCGAATGGCCCTGCCCTTCGCCCGTTGCCACGGATGAGCATCGCCCGTTCGCCAGCCTCCATGGTCTCGATCTCGACGCCTGTCTCGATGGCGATCGCCTCGCGCCGGGCGGCGCGAAAGAGCACGCCGAACAACGCCGCCCGGTGCACCGCCAGACCAAAACGGCGGCCGCGCTGGGCATCATAGCGAACGTCGAGCACGGTGCGGCCGGTCGACGCATCGGCGCCATGCAGCCGGTCGATGCGGGCGCCAAGCGCCAATATGTCGTCGAGCAGGCCGAGATCGGCCAGAACCGTCAACCCGGTCGGCTGCAGGATCAGTCCGGAGCCGACCGGCTTCGCCTCCTCGAAGCGCTCGAAGATGGTGACCCTGTGCCCGGCCCGTTTGAGATAAAGCGCCATGGCCAGCCCCGCCGGACCGGCGCCTGCAATTGCGATGTCGTAGGAAATGCCGATGCCCCCAAGCCGAACTGGCCGGGACAATCCTTCAGCCGCTGTGCGAAATCAAGTCGCGGCGCCTGGCTCTGCCCGGCTGTTCAAGCCTGTGTTGCGTCGAAACCGGCCCGTGCCGCGCGCACCGCGTCATGGTTGAATTCCGCCCACTGCAACAAATGCTGCAATGCGTCGAACATCGAGCGCCCGAGATCGGTAAGGCTATATTCGACGCTCGGCGGCTTGGTCGGGAACACTTCGCGATGCACATAGCCGTCGCGCTGCAGATCGTAGAGCGTCTGGGTCAGCATGCGCTGCGAGATGTCGGGAACCAGCCGCCGCAACTCGCCGAAGCGATAGGGCTGCTCGGCCAGCGCCGCCATCAACAGCGAACTCCACTTGCCGCTAAGCCCCTGGATGACGTCGCGGACCGGGCAATCGGCGAGATTGCCGCCGTCGGTCATGGCTTTGTAGATGTCGAGTTTGGATTTCAGATTGATGATCTTGCTGTCCACGGCTGGTTCCCTGCCTGTGCCTACCTCCCCAAAAACTGCCTTCTTTACGGCACCGGGTCAATTCCTATTTTAGTGCTGGTCTCTTTTTGAGACTACCAACCGAACCGCCTTTCGGCGCAATGTCAGGATCCTCCATGACCGCAACCCTTCTCGTCACCGGCGCTTCCGGCCAGCTCGGCCGCGGCGTCATCAACCACCTGCTGGACACATTCAAGATACCGGCGGGCCGGATCATCGCCACCACGCGCACGCCCGCCAACCTTGCGGACCTTGCAGCGCGCGGGGTCACCATCCGCCAGGCCGACTTCGACGACACGACGTCACTGCCAAAGACCTTCGAAGGCGCCGACCGGGCGCTCATCATCTCGACCAACGAGTTGGCGATCCAGGGAAAGCGTCGCGAGCAGCAACTGGCGGCGGTCGCCGCTGCCAGAAAGGCAGGTGTCAAGCATCTGCTCTACACCTCCTTGCCCAACACCGAGCCGGGCTCGCCGGTTCTCTTCGCGCCTGACCACTACGATACCGAGCAGGCGATCAAGGCGAGCGGCATCCCCTACACGATCTTCCGCAATGGCTGGTACGACGAGAACCTCTTCATGGCGGTGCCGCAGATTCTGGCGTCGGGCCAATGGTATACGTCCGCGGGCGACGGCGCCATTTCCTATGGAGCGCGCGACGATCTCGCCGCGGCCATAGCCGCGGGGCTGGCCTCGCAAACCGTTGAGAGCAAGACCTACACGCTGACCGGCCCCAAGGCCTATACGACAGCCGAAGTCGCCGCGCTTGTCACTGAAGCCACCGGAAAGCCGATCCAGGTCGTCCAGCTCTCCGATGAAGCACTGACTGAGGGCATGAAGGCCGCTGGGCTTCCCGAGCCGATCGCCAAGCTTCTGGTGTCCTTCGACGCCGCCACGCGCGCCGGCGGCCTTGGCATGGTGACGGATTCGGTCGAGACGCTTTCCGGTCGAAAATCGGTATCGCTGAAGCAGTTCCTGGAAGCCAACAAAGCCGCGCTGGCTGGTTGAAACCAGAGCGGTGGGAGGTCACCCTCCCGCCGCGCTACTTCGATGTCTTGAGCAGGCCGAGCCGGACCAGGCTCTCACCGGTGGCAGCCAGCGCGTCTTCGCGCGGGCGCGGTGCCCAGCCGAGCACACGCACCGCCTTGGCGTTGGTGGCATTCTTGACCTTGCCCAGTTCCGTCACCAGTTGCGCGGCTTCGGCGTTGAACAATCCGACGATCCGCACCAGCCAATCGGGAAGCTGCCTCGTCGAGACGCGCGACGCCGCGTCGCCGAGACGCGCCTTCACGGTCTGCGCGATTTCCCGCACTGTCATGAAGTCGCCTGATACCGCGAGGAAGCGCTCGCCTTTGGCGGCTGGATTGGTCATGGCACGCACATGCAGGTCGGCCACGTCGCGTGCGTCGACGACGCCGAAGGACAGACGCGGCAGCCCCGGCATGGCGCCGTTCATCATCCGCTGGACAAATTCGGTGGAGGTCGAATGGTCGGAGCCGAGAACCGGTCCGAAGATGCCGACCGGATTGACGACCGCCAACTCCAGCCTGCCGCCCTCGGCGGCGATGAAATCCCAGGCCGCCCGCTCGGCAAGCGTCTTCGACTTCACATAGGCGCTGACCTTGGCCGTCGGATCGGTCCAGCTTTCCTCGGTGAACGGCCGGCCGTCTGGCGGCATCTTGCCATAGCCGATGGCCGCGAAGGACGAGGTCAGCACGACGCGTTTGACACCAGCGTCCCGCGCCGCCCGCAGCACCCGCAGCGCCCCCTCGCGAGCCGGGATGATCAGATCATCCTCATGCTTGGGCACGCCAGGCGGAAATGGCGAGGCGACATGGAGCACGTAGTCGCAACCGGCGACGGCCTGCGGCCAGCCCGTGTCGCTCGTGAGGTCGGCGATGGCGAAGGACAGCCTGTCACTTGGCTCGATGCCGCCGGCCTTGAGCATGGCCAGCACATCGGCTTCCCGCTTGGCGGAGCGCACCGTGGTGCGTACGCGGTAGCCGGCCTTCAGGAGTTCAAGGATACAGTGGGCGCCGAGGAAACCCGATCCGCCGGTGACAAGCACCAATTCGCCGCTCATGCCCGCCCTCCACCAGGTTAGGTCGAGGCGATCAGCTTCGTCAGATCGCCACCTGCGTACCGATTTCTACCACGCGTCCGGTCGGGATCTGGAAATATTCGGTCGCGTCGGCGGCCGTGCGCGCCAGGCCGATGAACAGCCGATCCTGCCACACCGGCATGCCGGAGTTGGGCGAGGCCTTGAGCGACCGGCGCGACAGGAAGAAGGACGTCGTCATGATGTCGAACTTCCAGCCCTGCTTGCGGCAGATCGCCAGCGCGCGCGGAATATTGGGCTGTTCCATGTAGCCGAACGTCAGCGTCACCCGCATGAACAATTCGTTGACCGTCTCCATCTTGACCCGGTCGCTGTCGGGCACCACCGGCTGCGGCGCCGTCACCACCGAAAGGATGACGTTCTGCTCATGCAGCACCTTGTAGTGCTTCAGGCTGTGCATAAGCGCTGTCGGCGCGCTGAGCGGATCGCTGGTCAGGAACACCGCGGTGCCCGACACCAGCTGCGGTTTCTTCTTCAACAGATTGCCGGCGAGGAAATCGAGCGGGATCTCGTTGCGGCGAGTCTTGTCGAACAGGTAACGGCTGCCGCGCACCCATGTCCACATGGCGGTGACAATGGTGAAGGCCACCGCCAGCGAGGCCCAGCCGCCCTCGAACACCTTGACGATGTTGGAAGCGAAGAAGCCGATGTCGATGAACGCAAACAGTGCGGTCATCGCGACGGCCACCCACAACCGCCATTTCCAGATGCGGGTCATCACGACGTAGAGCAGCACCGTCGTCACCAGCATGTTGCCGGTCACCGAGATGCCGTAGGCCGAAGCCAGCTTGCTGGACTCGCCGAACCCGACCACCAGCATCATCACCACCAGCGCCAGCAACAGGTTGACGCGGGGCATGTAGATCTGGCCGGACTGTTTTTCCGACGTATGCAGGATTTCCAGCCGCGGCAGCATGTTTAGCTGCACCGCCTGCCTGGTCAGCGAGAAGGCACCTGAAATCACCGCCTGGCTGGCGATGACCGTGGCCGCTGTCGCCAGCACCACCATCGGGATCAGCGTCCAGCCTTCGTTCATCTCGAAGAACGGATGGCCCACGACGCCATTCTTGGCCAGCACGAAGGCACCCTGCCCGGCATAGTTGAGCAGCAGGCAGGGAAACACGATCGACAGCCAGGCGAGCACGATCGGCTTGCGGCCGAAATGGCCGAGATCGGCATAGAGCGCCTCGGCGCCGGTGACGGCGAGGAAGATGGCGCCGATGGTTACGAAGGCAACGTCGGGCGAATGGATCAGGAAAGCGACGATATAGTGCGGACTGACCGCCCACAGGATCTCCGGATCGGCGATGATGTGCTTGAGGCCGGACAGGCCGATGGCCAGGAACCATACGGCGGTGATCGGGCCAAAGATGAGCGCCACGCCGCCTGTGCCGAAGCGCTGCACGGAAAACAGGATCGCCAGGATGACCAGCGTTAGCGGCACGACATAAGGCTGGAAGGTGGGCGTGACGACATTCATGCCCTCGACCGCCGACAGCACCGAAATCGCCGGCGTGATGACGGCGTCGCCGAAGAACAGCGAAGCGCCGACGATGCCGATGCCCAGGATGACCGCCGAGCGCTTGGGGAAACTGCCGCGCGCCAGCGCCATCAGCGACAGCACGCCGCCCTCGCCGCGGTTGTCGGCGCGCAGCACGAACATGATGTATTTGATGGTGACGATGATGGTCAGCGACCAGATGATCAGCGACAGCACGCCAAGGATATCGCCACGCTCCGCGACTTGACCGCCCGAAGACGCCACCAGGGCCTCGCGAAAGGCGTAGATGGGGCTGGTGCCGATATCGCCATAGACAACGCCAAGCGCGCCCAGCATCAGCACCTTGGTGCTATGCTGCTCGATCTCCGGATGGCTCGATTGTTCGACGGGTTCTGCCTCACTACCAGTGTTGGCAAGGGCCATGGACGACACTCCGATAAGCGCGCGGTGCTCTACGCTTGCTGCGATGCAATATCAAGTACCGTCAAATTATGGCTGCCATGCCTGGTGCGCGAGGCTGCCATCATTTCCACCCACAAGCCCTGAGAAACCGACCCACCGTGCCGGCCATGCCATACTCCAACGCGTCGGCTGTCAACCCATGTCCGATTGACACTTCGGCCAATGCCGGAATGCGCCTCGCCAGAGCGGGCAGATTGCCCACAGTCAGATCGTGCCCGGCATTGACCTGAAGACCGGCGGCAGATGCCGCATCGGCTGTTTTCCCCAATCTTTCCAGCTCGTTGGCCGCCTTTGCGGAATCGGAATGGTAGCTGCCAAAAGGGCCGGTATAGAGCTCGATCCGGTCGGCACCCGTATCGCGCGCGGCCGCGATGCCGGCGGGATCGGCGTCGGAGAACAGCGACACCCTGAAACCACCCTTCTTCAGGCGTTTGACGATTGGTGTCAGGAACGCCGCATCGGCGGCGAAGTTCCAGCCATGGTCGGAGGTTGCCTGTGCCGGATCATCGGGAACCAGCGTCACCTGTTCGGGCTGATGCTTTTCCACAAGCGCCAGGAAATCCTCGCTCGGATAGCCCTCGATGTTGAATTCGGCCCGCGGGAACTCGTCATCGATCAGCGCCCGGATCTCCGGCAGGTCGGAATGCCGCGTGTGACGCTCGTCGGGACGCGGATGGACGGTCAGCCCATGCGCTCCTGCGGCAAGGGCGAGCCGACCGATGCCGATCACGCTGGGCCACGGCAAGTCGCGCCGGTTGCGCAGCATGGCGATGGCGTTGAGGTTGACGGAAAGCTTTGCGGGCATGGGCTGGTGTCCGTGAAACAGGCGGGTTAACGGCGCGCCACAGCCATCCGTTCAGCCTCGGCGCGCTTGAGACCGGGCATCTATAGCGTCTTTGACGGGAACAGATAGGGCTTTCCAGTGTTCCAGAAGACCAACTCTGTACTGCAAAAGGAGGCCCGCCGTGAATTTCCTGCAATCCGTGCCGGCGATCCGTCGCATCGACACCAGTCGCGACGACCTGTTCGCAATCGATGTGGTCGGGCATGTCTCGGCGGCCGATGCGGAAAACCTGTTCGGCCTGCTGGAAGCGGCCTACGCGCTCCATCAGCGAATCGACGTGGCTGTGCGCATGGTCGATCACGACGGCGTCGACTGGGCCGACATCTCCGACGAGACCCTCAAGCTGGGCGCCGTCCATGCACTGGAGCATATAGGCCGCTGCGCGGCGATCGGCGCACCGGACTGGACGCCGGACGCACGGCACGCCCTGCCCGCGTCGTCACCCATCGAATTCAGGCATTTCAAGGCCGAGGATGAAGAAGAGGCCTGGGAATGGCTCGGCGCCCGGCAGTTCGGCGTGCGGGAAAAGCCGTCGTCGTAGCTACCTAACGATGGTCAGCCGCTCGGCGGCCCGGGTGATCGCGGTATAGAGCCAGCGCTGCCGGGTTTCCTTGAAGGCCCAGCTCTCGTCGAACAGCACGATCTCGTTCCACTGCGAGCCCTGCGCCTTGTGCACGGTCAGCGCATAGCCATAGTCGAAATCGTCGAAGCGCTTCTTCTGCTGCCACGGGATATCGGCGTCGGGATCCTCGAACGCCGCCTTGAGCAGCTTGATCTTGGCGACGCCGCGGTCGGGATCGTCCTCTTCGGGCGAAACCAGCAGGTTGATGCCGGGCTTCACCGTCTCGCGCGACGAGGTCATCACCTTCCACAGCGAGCCATTGAGCAGCCCCTTGGCGGGATCGTTGCGCAGGCACACGAGCTTGTCGCCGGCCTGCGGATAGTCGGCATTGAAGCCTTTGAGTTCGCGCAGACGCTGGTTGTAGCGGCGGCGCGTGCGGTTGGTGCCGACCAGCACCTGGTCGGCCCTCAGCACCAGTTCCTGGTTGACATCTTCCTTGCCGATCACCTGCGCCGTGCCGTAGTCGCCGCGCATGAATTCGCGGCCCTCGCGCACATCGAGCGCCAGGCGCAGGATCGGATTGTCTCGCGCCTGCCGGTGGATTTCGGTGAGCAGGAAATCGGGCTCGTGATCGGTGAAGAAGCCGCCGCCCGAAATCGGCGGCAACTGGCCGGGGTCGCCCAGAACCAAGATCGGCGTGCCGAAACTCATGAGGTCGCGGCCGAGCTGTTCGTCGACCATCGAGCATTCATCAATGACGACCAGTTTCGCACGCGAGATCGGGCTCTGCCGGTTGAGCGAGAAGGTCGGCGACATCGAGGTCTTGCCGGTGACCTCGTCCTCGACCGATTCCTCGCCCTTGGGCCTGTAGATCAGCGAATGGATGGTACGGGCGTTGACCGCCCCCTTGGAGCGCAGCACCTGGGCCGCCTTGCCGGTGAAGGCGGCGAACTGCACCTGGCCGTCGACATGTTCGGCAAAATAGCGTGCCAGCGTGGTCTTGCCGGTGCCGGCATAGCCGAACAGCCGGAACAGCTGCGGCTTGCCGGCTTGCAGCCAGCGGGCAACCGCCTGCAGCGCCTCGTCCTGTTGGGGTGAAAATTCCATCAGTGCGACAGACCGGATTCGCAAGCGAAACACAAGACAGCCGCCAATCGACTGCCGTCAATGACGCACCGCGCGCCTCCGACGGTTGAGGCTATCAGGCGCGCACAAGAACGTAAAGAGAACAAAAAGCAGGTGCCCGGCTCATCGTTGCTGTCAGCCGAGCGCAATCAAGGATGTGCCGGCGAAGGCAAGCACCGCCCCCGCCCAGGCCGGTGCCGGCGGCCTGTAGCCGCTGCGCAGCCACACCATCGGCAACACCAGCACCGGCGACAGTGACGACAATGTCGAGACGATGCCGACCTTGCCGCCGGCCAGTGCGGCCATGATGAGCGACATGCCCATGCCCGTGCCGATCAGCGCACCGCCAATGCCGATGCCGAGTGTTCGCGCCGACGGCTGGGAGCGCTTCGCAGCGCTACGTAGCGGAACCACCAGCAGCAACAGGAACAGGGCGGCCGACACGCCGGTCCGGATCGCCATCGCCGTGAACGGGTTGACGCCCGATGCCATGACGGGACGCGCGACCAGCGCGCCAGCGGCCTGCCCCAGTGCGGCAATCAGCCCAAAGACGAGACCGACCGGCAAGGTCATCTGTTTTTCGGGCAGCACCGGCGTTTCGATGGGCGGTGTCGGGAAGATGCCCTCCGGCTGAACCTTGGCGGGGCGACCGAACAGGATGGCGAGCACGATGCCCGCGATGACCAGCGCCACGCCGGTCAGTTTCACCGGACCGACCGTCTCGTCCAGGAACACGTAGCCCATGATCAGGGCAAAGGGCGAGGTCAACGAGAAGACCAGCAGTGCCAGACGCGGCCCGAGCGCGAATATCGACGAGATATAGGCGGATGAGGCAACGAAGATCCCGAACACGCCGGACGCCGCAAGATAGGCCACCTGCCACGGAACAAGGCCGCCCCAGCCGCCCAGCACCGTTGCCGTGATGGCCGTGGCAACGGTCACCGCGAGCGTTTGCAGCCGGGTCAGGGTCAGGGCATCGATGCGGCCGACCAGCTCACCGGCCAACATGCCGCTTGTGGCGATGCACAGGGCCGCGCCGATCGAGAGAATTTCCGACAGGTACATTCATTCTCTCTTGGGTAGAGGGCGGCTTTCGAGGCGGATGGTTGCCATCGCTCAGGCGGACACGAGGATTTGGGGCGATCCTGGACATCCGCTCACGTCGCGGATTGGAACTCCGGGTCGTTCTCAAGGAGGATCGGCCTGCCGTGGGGCGTGGCGTGCGCGGCGCGCTCCCAGGCTTCGGCCACCGCGTCGACATCGGATTTGGCGGCCAGTCCCTTCGACGCCAGAAGCCGTTCCAGCGCTGCCAGCCAATGCTCGTAATAGTCGTGTCCGTCCGTCGCGGCGCCCGGCTTCTTCACCTCGGCCGACAGCGCCTGTGCCCATTCGCCCCACGAAAACAGGCCCTTGTCGTGCAGCGCCACCGTCATGGCGAACGCCTCGGCCTGCCAGGGCTCGGCGAAAACAGGCGCGTCGAGGCCAACGGGCAAATCGGCGGCGATCCCGTCAGGCCGGCTCAAGATAGCTCTCCCAGGCGTCGATCGAGACAACAAGCGTCGGATCGGCGCCCTCGCCCCAGATCTCCGTTCCGTCGAAAACCACCGTATAGACCCATTGCGGATTCTCGCCTTGCCCATGCGCGTTGGTGTCGGGAAAGACGAAACCGTCGCGCACCGCCTCGATCCTGCCCAGCTTGCCGCGCGCATAGCGCGGCAGCCGCGTGTGACCGGTGGGATTGAAATTCTTCGTCCGCACCTGCTGGCCGGCCTTGAACCGCGCCGGCGAGGCAACGGGCCGGTCACAGGGACCGCCCTTGGCCAGCACTGCCGGCACGTTTTCGGCCTTCAGCACCCGCTTCGGGGTCGCCGCCGCATCGATCGCCTCGCCCGCCGCGAGGTCGCGCTCGCTGACGAAGCCATGGCGCTTGAGCAGGGTCTCCAGCGCCTTGATCCAGATCTGGTAGTAGCTGGAGGAATAATAATCGGCCGGATGCAGCGATTCCCGCGCATGCCGGCTCTCATCGATATTCCAGGCTCCCATGCCGCCGGCGCAAAGCGTCACGCCGAGCGCCCGCCTCTCCCAGGCCGCGTGGAAATAGGGCTCGTCCTTTTCGGGCGCTACCGGGCCGAAGCCCATCTGTCCGCCAAGATCCTGGGGCCCGTTCATGCCGGCTCTTTCGCCTGGGCGGTGCCGATCATGGCATCGCGGCTCACCAGGTCGGCCAATTGCTCCTCGCTCCAGCCCTCGGTACCGTCCGGCCGCATCGGCACCACGAGATAGCGCAGCTCCGCCGTCGAATCCCAGACGCGTACCTTGGTTGCGGCCGGCAGCGTCAGCCCGAATTCCTCCAGCACGCCGCGCGGATCGATCACCGCGCGCGACCGGTAGGGCGGCGCCTTGTACCAGACCGGCGGCAGGCCGAGTACCGACCATGGATAGCAGGAGCACAGCGTGCAGACGACGAGGTTATGGGTGTCGCTGGTGTTGAACACCGCCTGCATGTGCTCGCCCTGGCGGCCGGTATAGCTCAGCGATTCGATCGCCGCCGTCGCGTCACGCTTCAGCCAGTCGGCATAGGCGGGATCGTTCCATGCCTTGGCCACGACCCTTGCGCCGTTGCGGGGACCGATCTTGGTCTCGTAGGTATCGACGATGACGTCGATCGCGGCCGGATCGATCAGCCCCTTGCGGGTCAGGATGGTTTCCAGCGCCCGCACGCGCGCCGCAAACGGGTCGAGTTCATTGTCATGGTCATGATCATGGGACATGACCACAAACTACGGGTCCGATCCGCCGGCGGCAAGCGCCACGGCTTGGGCAAGCTTTTATCCAGGCCGCATGAGGCTGCTATTCGGCCGCTGTCTTCTGCGGCTCGGTCTGGATGTCGTCATTGGTGCCGAACAATGAAGGCTGGTCGCCATTTTCAACCATCTTCAGTTCAGCCTTGCGCTTCGGCATGAGCCCGACCAGCCAGCCGGAGAAGTTCTCCATGTAGACGTAGATCACCGGCGTCACGAACAGGGTCAGCGCCTGCGAAGCCAAGAGGCCGCCGACAACGGCAACGCCCAGCGGCTGGCGCAGCTCGGCGCTGGCGCCGGTGCCGAGCGCGATCGGGAACGTGCCCATCAGCGCCGCCAGCGTCGTCATCATGATCGGCCTGAAACGCATCAGGCAGGCCTTGTGGATGGACTCCTTGGCCGACATGCCCTCTCGTCGCAATTCAAGCGCGACGTCGACCATCATGATGCCGTTCTTCTTGACGATGCCGATCAGCATCAGGATACCGATCACCGCGATGACGGACAGATCCATGCCTGCGAAGCGCAAGGCAACCAACGCTCCGAGCACCGCCGACGGCAGGCCGGTGAGGATCGTGAGCGGATGAATGAAGCTCTCATAGAGAATGCCGAGCACGATATAGATGGTCAGGATCGCGCCGCCGACCAGAAGCCCCTGGTTGGCCAGTGAATCCTGGAAGGTCTTGGCGGTGCCGGCAAAGGTGGTCGAGATCTCCGTCGGCATGCCGATCTGCTCTTTGAGCGCGTTGATGCGGGTCACGCTGTCACCCAGCGCCACGCCTTGCGGCAGATTGTAGGAGATGGTCACGGCGGGAAGCTGGCCGAGCTGGTTGACGGTCAGGGCGCCAGCCGTGCGGTCGACCCGGGCGAAGGCGCCGAGCGGAACCAGGGAGCCGCTCGCCGTCCTCATCTGGATGGCAAGCATCCGCTCGGGCGACCATTCGATCTTGGGATCGAGCTCGGTGATGACCTCGTAGCTGTCGGCCGAACCGAAGATCGTCGAAACCTGGTCGGTGCCGAACCCGCCATAGAGCGCGGTGCGCAGCGTGTCGGTGTCGATGCCGAGCTGGGCGGCCTTGTCGCGATCGATGACCAGCGACGCCTGCAGCGCATTGTTCTGCAGGTCGCTGGTGACGTCGGTGAATGTCGCATGGTCGGCCGCCATAGCGTCGTTCAGCTTCTGCGCCCACGTATCGGTCAGGCCGGTATCGAGGCCCTGAACCACGAGCTGGTAGGCGCTGGCCGACGAGCGCGACCCCAGCCTCAGGTTCTGCACCGGCTGCATGTAGGTCTCGATGCCCGCCACGCCGGCCAGTTGCTTGCGCAGATCCGACAGCACCTTCTCGATATTGGGACGCTGGTCCTTGCCCTTGAGCTGGACGAAGAGCTGCCCCTGGTTGAGCGCATTGTTGCCGCTGCCCGCCGACCATGCCACGTGATCGACATAGGGCGAATGCGAGAAGACGCTGGCCACCTGGCCCTGCAGCTTGGCCATGGCGTCGAACGAGATGTCCTGGCGCGCGATGGTCGTCACCGATATCTGGCCGATATCCTCCTGCGGGAAGAAGCCCTTGGGCGAGATCTGGATCAGCCACACCGACGCCGCGGCGGTGCCCACGAAGACGAGAAACACCAGGAAGGTGTGTCGCAGGCAGAATGTCAGAACCCGGTCATAGCCGCGTGTGACGATGTCCCGCTTATGGCTGGCGCCATGCTTGTCGCGATCGGCTTTGGTTACCGAGAGCAGCCGCGAGCACAGCATCGGCGTCAGTGTCAGCGACACGAACATCGACGCCAGGATGGCGACCGTCACCACGACGGCGAACTCGTTGAAGATGCGCCCGATCACGCCGCCCATCAGGAGCACAGGGATGAACACCGCCACCAGCGAGATCGAGATCGAGATGATGGTGAAGCCGATTTCGCGCGCGCCCTTGAGCGAGGCATCGAAGGCCGACAACCCATCTTCCTCCATGTGCCGGAAGATGTTTTCCAGCATCACGATGGCATCGTCGACGACGAGGCCCACGGCAAGCGTCAGGCCCATCAGCGATATGTTGTCGATGGAGAATCCGAACAGGAACATCGCGCCAAGCGTGGCGATCAGCGAGATCGGCACCGCCACGGCCGGGATGATGGTCGCCGTCACCCGGCGCAGGAACACGAAGATAACCATGACCACCAGCGCGATGGTCAACAACAGCGTGAACTGGACGTCGTCGACGGCCTGGCGGATCGACGTCGAACGGTCGTTGAGCAGCTTGATCTGCGCGGCGGCCGGCATCTGGTCCTGGAAGGACGGCAACATAGCCTTGACCTTGTCGACGACATCGACGGTGTTGGCATCGGGCTGGCGCTGCACGGCCATGATGATCGCGCGGGTACCATCGTACCAGCTCGCCGTCGTCGTGGTCTGCACCGAATCGACGACACGGGTCACCTCGCCCAGCCGCACCGGGTGGCCGTTCTTGGTGGCGATGATGAGGTTGGAGAAGCCGGCGGCGTCGGTGAGCTGCGTGTTGGCGGTGATGGTCAGCTGCTGCTTGTTGTTCTGCAGCACGCCGAGCGGCGTGTTGCTGTTGGCCGACGCGACCGCCGCCTGCAGCTGGTCGATCGAGATGCCGCGCGCGGCAAGCGCTGTCGGATCGATCTGGATGCGCACCGCATATTTCTGCTGACCGAAGATCGAGACCTGCGCCACCCCGTCGATGGTCGACAGCGATGGCGAGATCACGTTCTCGGCGAAGGCATCGAGGTCGGTCAATGGAACCGTGTCGCTGACCAGCGACATCAAGAGGATCGGCGCGTCGGCGGGATTGACCTTGCGATAGCTCGGCGGCGCCGTCATCTGCGGCGGCAGTGATTTCTGCGTGCGCGCGATCGCCGCCTGCACGTCCGCCGCCGCTGCATCGATATCCCGGTTGAGCACGAACTGGATGGCGATCGAAGTCTGGCCGAGCGAATTCGTGGTCGAGATCGAATCGATGCCGGCAATGGTGGCGAACTGCTTGATCAGCGGCGTCGCCACCGATGTCGCCATGGTTTCCGGCGAGGCGCCCGGCAGTGAAGCCGAAACGTTGACCACCGGGAATTCGGCGCTGGGCAGTGCGGCCACGGGCAGGAACTTGTAGGCAAACAGCCCGCCCAGCACGAGGGCGAACGACATCAGAAGGGTGGCGACCGGCCTGCGGATGCAGAATTCGGAGATCATCGGGCCGCCTCGCCGGCGTTGGTCGCCTCGGCCACCTTGGGCGCGGCCGTCGAGGCGCCCTCATGCACCGCGGCACCATTCTTCAGCCTCGTCTGGCCTTCAGTGACCACTTTCTCGCCGGCTTTCAGCCCCTGGCTGATGGCGCTGTCCTGGCCTTCGGTCAGGGCCACCTGCACCGGTCGCATCTCGACGGTGCTGTCCGGCTTGACCACATAGACGAACGGCCCCTTCTGGCTGGGCTGGACCGCGACGGTCGGAACGGAGGTCATCTGCGGCATGATCCCGGCGTCGAGGACGACATTCACATACTGGCCGGGCCACAGCGACAGATCGGCATTCGGTATGGTCGCCCGCGTGGCGATCGTGCCCGACGCGGTATCGACACTGGAATCGACGAAATCGAGCGTGCCCTTGCCGATCGGCGTCGGATCGCCGTCCTTGATCAACGTCACCGCCCCTTGCTGCGGATTGGCAAGCGCCTTGTGCAACAGCGCAAGGTTGCTTTCCGGCAGATTGAAGTTAACCTGCAACGGGTCCATCTGGGTGATCGTCACCAGCGGCGTTGCCGTACTGCTGTTGCCATTGCTGACCGTGACGAGATCGCCGACCGACACGTTGACGGCGCCAAGTCGACCCGCGATCGGCGCCGTGATCGTGGCAAAGCCAAGCTGGACGTTGTCGGCATCGATCGTCGCCTTGTCGGCATCCACGGTGGCGGCCGCCGCCTTCTGCGCGGCAACAGCCTGATCATAGGTCTGCTGGGTACCGGCCTGCTTGGCGACAAGATCCTTGGCGCGCTGAAGATCGGAACTCGAGCTGGCGAGCATCGCCTGGTCCTTGGCCAGCTGCGCCTGGTCCTTGGCGAGCTGCGCCTTCAGCGCGCGGTCATCGAGCGAGAACAGCGTGTCGCCCGCCTTCACCATCTGCCCGTCCTTGACGTTGATCGACACGATCTGGCTGGAGACCCGCGCGTTGATGTTGACCACGGCCGGAGAGGAGACGAAGCCGATGGCATAGCGCCGGATTGGGAAGTCGGCCGTCGTCGCCGTTGCCGAAACGATCGAGGCCGAACGGGCGCCACCGCCGCCTGACGCCTGCTTGTCCCCTGCCGCTGGCGTGTCGGTTGCCGATTTGCCCGCAACTGCGACCGGCTTTACGCCGACCAGTTGCTCAACCTTGCTCAGCGTATCGGGAGACAGATAGAGCCAGGCCGCGCCCGCACAGGCGACGGCAAGCAATGAAAGAACGGCTTTTCCACGTATCGTCAAAGTACCCTCTCCGTCCGACACGCCGCTGCCAGGTGGTCGTATTATAGCTCATTCACGACTGATTGCCGCGATTTAGCCGAATAGATAGGACAGGCGTTTGTCGGAAAAGGGCCAAAACACGGCATTACGAAGATTTAATGTGCACTGCACAATGCGTGTGCAGCCTGTCGCCGTCATGGGGGCCGAGGCCAGTCGACCGTCGGGAACCCTATTTCAGCATTGGCCACAGCGTCGCCGCCAGCAGCACGCCCATGGCGATGTTGAACCATTTCAGCCGTGCCGGATCGGACAGGAATCCACGCAACGCCGTGCCGAATCCCGCCCACACCGAGACGCTGGGCAGGTTGACGACGGCGAAGGCGATCGAGATCAGCGCTACCGAGACGAAGGGGTGATCGGGGTTCGTGTAGACAGCCATGGCGGTGATCGCCATCACCCAGGCCTTGGGATTGACCCACTGGAATGCCGCCGCATCGATGAAGCGCATCGGCCGCGCTTCCGCCTCACCCTTGCCGCTCAGCGAGCGCGACATGGCGATCTTCCATGCGAGGTAGAGCAGATAGGCGGCGCCGGCGATCTTGAGGACATTGTGCAGCGCCGGAAACGCCGTCAGCACCGCGCCAAGCCCGAAACCGACGGCCAGCAACAGGACGAGAAAGCCGATGCTGATGCCCAGCATGTGCGGTATCGTCCTGGTGATGCCGAAATTGACACCGGAGGCCAAGAGCATGAGGTTGTTCGGCCCCGGCGTGATCGAGGTCACGAAGGCATAGACGAGCAGTGCGAGGAATGCGTCGAGTGACATCGGGTCCACAAGGTCAGCAATGCTGACATAGATAGCGGACATGTCAGACGCAACCGCAATCCTTTGGTCCAGCAGCCGCCGGCCATATCGATCGTGACTTCAGCCCGCCGAACCCAGGATGCCGTCATCCGCCGTGAGACGGCGCCGGCAACCGGTTGCCGACGGCAGGCATGGCCTGCTGCCCGCCGCGCAGGCGGCGCAACCCCTTCCGTCTTGGAGTATTTTCCGGAAGCTTCACGCTGTGCGCGAGACCAAGGCCGGCAAGGATCCGGATGAAGACCCAGCCGAGGTCGATCTGTCCCCGTTCAAGACCAAGCCTGGCGGATTCGGGAAATGCGTGATGATTGCCGTGAAAACTCTCCCCGAACGTCAACAAACCGAAACGCGGCAGATTGTAGCCCTGCACCGCCACGCCATCGACACACCATCCCTGGTCGCCGCTCCGATGCGCGAAATGTCCGACCAGCCAATGTCCGGTGAGGGACGCGGAAACACGCACCGCGATGCCCCAGACCACCCAGCTCCAGCCGCCAAGCAGCAGGAAGGCAATGGCCCATGGCAGCTGCTGCAGCATCCAGGTGCGCTCGAGGAATTTGTAGAACCGGTCATTCCTGATCGACGGCTCGATGACGAAGTCAGGCGGATTGCGCAAGGCGACCGCGCAATGCATCTGCCAGAAGGCGTCGATGAGGAAAGGCCGGCGGTGGGCATGCAGGTCGTGGCAGGCCGTCTGGCGCTGCGCCCAGTCGCGGATATCGTGAGCATGGATCATGCCGAACGGGCCAGCCATGCCGACCAGCACGCCGAGATAGACCAGCGCGTGTTCGATCCAGATATGGACCTTGAACGAGCGGTGGATGAGCAGGCGATGCATGCCGACCGAGTGCCCGGCGCAGATCGTCACCGCTGTCGTCACCACGAACAGCGCAAGAGCGCTCCAGCTGAAGGTGAGCGGTCCGAACACGATGGCGACGACAGTCATCGTGCCGACCCAGATCGACTTGGCCGGCATCCAGACAACCCTGCCGTTGCGCGCGTCGCTGTCTTGTCGAGAAATCATTCTGCCCGTCGATATGGTCTTCATCGGGAACCCCTCCCTCGCATGAACATTTTCCGAACCATGCCTTGCCTTTTGGCGCCTCGCGCCGTATTTAGGCAGTAAGCTAATCATCTATTATGCCGGATTAGGTATTTAGGCAATAGTCTAAATGATAGCCGGAAAATGCCGACAAGCGTCGCCATGGCGCCTGTGATTGCGAGGTGCGAGCAGTGGTCGAGAAAACTGAACAGGCATCGGAGGTTGAAGCCGGCATCGGAGCCAGCGGCGCGATCCAGCGCGTGTTCGAGGCGCTCTCTTCGGCTCCCCGGCGCAGGATCCTGGCCTATCTGGCCCATTCCTCGCTGACCGCGGGCGAGATCGCGGCGCGCTTCGACATGTCGAAGCCGTCGATCTCGCAGCACCTGAACATTCTGGAGACGGCGGGCCTCATCGCCAGGGAGCGGCAGGGACAGTTTATCCACTACTCGCTGGTCGAGAACAACCTGGTGAACACCCTGAACGGCTTCGTTCAGGATGTCTGCCCCGTGTCACGCCCACTAAAAAGGGAAAGCAAGGCCTTGGCCAGCGGCAAAAGCGAGGTCCCGCCGGCAAAACCCCAGGACTGATCCGACGCCGACGTGGCAGGCCTTACATGCCTTGCGGACCACGGTTCATCGCCGCCACGCCGGTGCGGCAGATCTCGACCAGGCCCAGCGGCTTCATGATGGCGATGAACTGATCGAGCTTCGAGCCCTTGCCGGTGATCTCGAAGATGAAATGCTCGGTGTTGGCGTCGATGACGCTGGCGCGGAAGGCGTCCGCCAGCCGCAGCGCCTCGACTCGGGCCTCGCCGGAGCCGGCCACCTTGACCAGCGCCAGTTCCCGCTCCAGCGGCCGCTCCTGCCCAAGCTCGTGCGAGCGGACAGTCAGATCGACCACACGGTGTACCGGCACGATGCGCTCGAGCTGGTTCTTGATCTGCTCCATCACATGCGGCGTGCCGCGCGTCACGATGGTGATGCGCGACAGGTGCTTCTCATGTTCGGTCTCGGAGACGGTCAGGCTCTCGATGTTGTAGCCGCGTCCGGAAAACAGGCCGATGACCCGGGCGAGCACGCCGGGCTCGTTGTCGACCAGCACGGAAAGCGTATGGATCTCCGGCCGCTCCGTTTCCTTGGCGATGAAGTAGGCGGAGCCGGTCGGTTGAAGGTGTTGTGCGTTCATGACATGGGTCTCAAATTCTTGATCTGATCATTTGTTTGCGCACGGCTTCTTTCGACAAGCCCTGCCTTGGCTCGTCGATTACACCAGTTCCCGGCCCTTGGCGTCGATGGCATTCGCCACCGCCTCGTCGGTGGCCTCGTCCGGCAACAGCATCTCGTTATGTGCCTTGCCTGACGGGATCATCGGGAAGCAATTGGCAAGCGTCGCCACGCGGCAGTCGAACAGCACCGGCTTCCTGACCGAGATCATCTCCTTGATGGCATCGTCCAGCTCGTCCGGCTTCTCGCAGCGAATGCCGTGGCCGCCATAGGCCTCGGCCAGCTTGACGAAGTCCGGCATCGCCTCGGTGTAGGAATGCGACAGCCGGTTGCCATGCAGCAGCTGCTGCCACTGGCGCACCATGCCCATGTACTGGTTGTTGAGGATGAAGATCTTGATCGGCGCGTCGTGCTGCACGGCCGCACTCATCTCCTGCATCGTCATCTGCACCGAAGCGTCGCCGGCAATGTCGACGACCAGCGCGTCGGGATGCGCGATCTGCACGCCGAGCGCGGCCGGCAGGCCGTAACCCATCGTGCCCAGCCCGCCTGACGTCATCCAGCGGTTCGGCTTGTCGAAGTGATAGTGCTGCGCCGCCCACATCTGGTGCTGGCCGACCTCGGTGGTGATGTAGGTGTCCATGTCCTTGGTCAGTTCGTAGAGCCGCTGGATGGCGTATTGCGGCATGATCACGTCGTTGTTCATCTTGAACGCCAGTGAATCGCGCGCGCGCCATTTGGCGATCTGCTCCCACCAGGGATAGAGCGCCTTCTTGTCGGCCTTGGCGGTTGCCCGCCACAACCGCACCATATCCTCCAGCACCCGGCCGACGTCACCGATGATCGGCACTTCAGTGTGCACGTTCTTGTTGATCGACGACGGATCGATGTCGATGTGGATCTTGCGTGAATTCGGCGAGAACGCGTTGAGCCGGCCGGTGATACGGTCGTCGAAGCGCGCGCCGATGCAGATCATCACGTCGCAATCATGCATGGCCATGTTGGCTTCGTAGGTGCCGTGCATGCCGAGCATGCCCAACCAGTTCTTGCCCGATGCCGGATAGGCGCCGAGCCCCATCAGCGTCGAGGTGATCGGGAAACCGGTGAGGTCGACCAGTTCGCGCAGCAGATGGCTCGCTTCCGGGCCGGAATTGATCACGCCGCCGCCGCTATAAATGATCGGCCTTTTGGCGCCGGCCATCAGGTCGACCGCGGCCTTCACCTTCTCCAGATCACCCTGGACCTTGGGCTGGTAGCTGGTGCGCGGCGCGATCTGCGGCGGGACGTAGAACCCCTTGGCGAACTGGACGTCCTTCGGGATGTCGACCACCACCGGACCGGGGCGGCCGGTCGTCGCGACATGGAAGGCCTCGTGGATGGTCGCCGCGAGTTCGTTGACGTCCTTCACCAGCCAGTTGTGCTTGGTGCAGGGCCGCGTGATGCCGACCGTATCGCACTCCTGGAACGCATCGGAACCGATGAGCGAGGTCGGCACCTGCCCGGTCAAGCAGACCAGCGGGATCGAATCCATCAGCGCGTCCTGCAGCGGCGTCACCGCATTGGTGGCACCGGGGCCGGAGGTCACCAGCATGACGCCGGCCTTGCCGGTCGAGCGCGCATAGCCCTCGGCCGCATGGCCCGCGCCCTGTTCGTGCCGCACCAGAATGTGCTCGACCTCGTCCTGCTGGAAAATCTCGTCATAGATCGGAAGGACCGCGCCGCCGGGATAGCCGAAGACGTGCTTGACGCCGTTGTCCTTCAGCGCCTGCACCACCATTTCGGCGCCCGTCATCTCACGTCGCCCGTTCTGTCCATTGCTCATCGGTCTGGTCCCGTACTGTCCGCCATCTGGCGATTGCTGGTCGTTTAGTCGTGTTTCAAGCAATAAAAAAGGCCCCCGAGGGAGCCTGTGTGTTGCGCATGGGAGGATTTCGCCCGGCGGTTACACCGCCTTGCCCACGCGCCTTCCTACGAGAATGAGTGCCTTTTTCATGGTGGCGAACCATAAAGGCGGAGTCGCGGGCTCGTCAATGGGGGATAATGCGAATTCACTCGCCTGTGAGATCGGCCCCGTCTCGCGATACTGCGATAAAGCCACGCGCTACCATAGTACAGTTGAGCCCATGCGGCCGTCGCACCACTATGCCAGGCTAGAACGTTGCCTTGGGAGGAGGACGCGTGGCTGGCGAACGGGAGCATATCCGGGAGATAGAGCAGGTCCTGTCCGGCAGGACATCGGCCCGCGACGATGTCGTGGTCAAGTCCTGGCTACGCTGTGTCGACACCCACCGGCTCGACCCGGCCCGACCGACGGAAGCCTATATCGTCCCCGATACCCAGTTGCGCGAACATCGCGAACAGTCCGAGCGGCTGATCGCGATCGCCCGCAGCGGCCTGGAAACCCTCTTCAAGCAGGTGGCGGGCCAGAACTATGTGCTGCTGCTGGCAAACGCCAAGGGCGTCACCGTCGACTTCCTCGGTGATCCCCTGTTCATGGACCAGTTGCGCACAGCAGGGCTTTATCTCGGCTCCGAATGGTCGGAAAGCCGCACCGGAACCTGCGGTGTCGGCTCCTGCATCGTCACCGGGGAGGCGATGACGATCCACCAGACCGATCATTTCGACACGACCCACACGCCGCTCTCCTGCACCGCCGCGCCGATATTCGACACCAATGGCGAACTCGCCGCCGTGCTCGACATTTCCCTGCTGCGCTCCCCGCAACCGAAGATCAGCCAGAATCTGGCGCTGCACTTGGTGACGGCTTCCGCGCGGCGCATCGAGCTCGCCAATCTGATGGCCCAGATGCACTCCGAATGGGTGCTGCGTTTTTCCCGTTCGCCGGAATTCCTCGACGTCGACCCCGAGGCAGCCATCGCCCTCGATGCCTCGGGCCGCATCCTCGGCACGACGCGCGGCGGAGCGCTGCTTCTGGCGCAGGCCGGAGGCGTCGACTGGCGGCACTCGCCCTCCCCCATTGGCCAGTCGATCTCGCGCTATCTCGATGTCAGCGTCGACGATTTGCCGAGCCTGACACGCGGCCGCCCGACCGAGGAGCGGCTGGTGTTCGGCCGCAGCGGCAGCGCGCTGTTCGCGCACGCCATCGAACCACAGCCGACGACCGGACGCCGCGCGCCGGTCGAGGCGGTACCGAAGCCGATCGGCGACCTTTCCGGCGGCGATCCGGCGATGGCCGCCACGCAACTGCGTGCCGCCAAGCTGGCGCGCACTACCATTCCCATCCTGATCCATGGCGAGACCGGCTCCGGCAAGGAGTATCTCGCCCGCGCGATCCACGATTGCGCGCAGCGGCCCGGCCCGTTTGTCGCCATCAACTGCGCGGCCATTCCCGAGCATCTGATCGAGAGCGAACTTTTTGGCCATGTCGCCGGTGCTTTTACCGGAGCCGCCGCCAAGGGGCGCAAGGGACTGATCGAGGCCGCGAACGGCGGCACGCTGTTTCTCGACGAGATCGGCGACATGCCCTACTCCCTGCAATCGCGGTTGCTGCGCGTGATCGCCGAGCGCGAACTGGTCCCGGTCGGCGGCATCGAGCCGCGACAGGTTGACATCAAGGTCATTTCGGCCTCGCACCATGATCTGCGCAAGCTGGTCGAAGAGGGACGTTTCCGCGAGGATCTGTTCTACCGGCTGAACGCGGCCTCGCTGACCTTGCCGGCGCTGCGCGAACGCACCGATTTCGAATGGCTGCTGGACCGGCTGGTGGATCAGCGCGCCCACCTTGCCGGTCGGACAGCGAGGCTCTCGCCCGCGGCGCGCCTGGCGCTGATCCGCCACCGCTGGCCCGGCAACATCCGCGAACTCGCAAACGCCATCGATCTGGCGGTGACGCTTTGCGAGGGCGGGATGATCGAGCCCGCCGACCTGCCCGATTTCGCATTGCCATACCTGGCGCCGCTTGCTTCGCCCGCCAGGCTGGTTGCCCTGCGTGCTCCCTCGCCCGAGGACGAACGTGCGGCACTGCTGGATGCTCTCGTGGCCGCGGGCTGGAACATCTCCGAGGCCGCGCGGCGTCTGGGTGTCGACCGCACGACGGTGCATCGCCGCATGAAGCGGCTGCGGCTGGACGCGCCCAATTAGTGTTGCGTCCGCTGTGGCGCGCCATGGCGCGCGCAACACCGCCGCAACAGCCTATGACAGCAGAAACCGCTACATGATGCTGATTTTATTACGGTTTCCGATTCAGCGGTATGGTTGGCATGCTGCTTGCTCCCTATTCCAGGTACCCACATGGAACTTGGAGGAGAAGCCATGACACAGAACGCGGTCAATCTCGCAGCCACGGCGCGGAGCATGCAGGCCCTGCGCTTTCATGCCGCCAGGGATTTGCGCATCGAGGACATTCCCAGGCCGGCAAAGCCGGGGCCGGGACAGGTTGTTCTCCGCAATAAGTTTGTCGGAATCTGCGGAACCGACCTGCATGAATACAGTTACGGGCCAATCTTCATACCGACGGAGCCGCATCCGTTCACCGGCGCCAGCGGTGTGCAGGTGCTTGGACATGAATTCGGCGGCGTGATCGAGGCCGTCGGCGACGGCGTGACGTCGGTCTCGGTTGGCGACCGCGTGGCCGTGCAACCACTGATCATGCCGCGCTCGGGAGACTATTATGCCGCGCGCGGCCTGTACCATCTATCCGACAAGCTTGCCCTTGCGGGTTTGAGCTGGATCGGCGGCGGCATGGCGGAAGCCGCCTTGCTCAACGACTACAATGTCGAGCGCATTCCAGACGAAATGACCGATGAGGAAGCTGCATTGGTCGAGCCGACCGCGGTTGCCGTCTATGCCTGCGACCGTGGTGGGGTAAGCGCCGGGAGTTCGGTGCTGATCACCGGCGCCGGCCCGATCGGCATTCTGACGATGCTGGCCGCGCGCGCCGCGGGCGCAACGCAACTGTTCATCTCGGACCTGAACGACATCAGGCTGGAGATGGCGCGTTCGATCCTGCCTGGCGTGGTGACCCTCAATCCGAAGCGGGACAAAGTGGATGAGGCAGTGCGCACCGCGAGCGAAGGCGGCGTCGGTTGCGATATCGCCATCGAATGCGTCGGCAACGAGCATGCGCTGAAGGCCTGCCTCGCGGCTGTGCGCAAGCAAGGTGTCGTCGTGCAAACCGGCCTGCATCCGCACGAGAACCCGCTCGACTGGTTCCAGGTCACGTTCAAGGACGTCGATATCCGCGGCTCCTGGGCCTATCCAACGCATCTATGGCCGCGTGTCATCCGTCTCATCAGTTCGGGACAGTTGCCTGCCTCCAAGGTCGTCACCAGGCGCATACGTCTTGCGGAGGCGGTGTCCGACGGTTTCGATGCTCTGCTCGATCCCGCCGGAACCCAACTGAAAATCCTGATCGACTTGTCCTGATCAATTTGACAACCGGAGGAGAAAACATGCTCGAGAGAACCCCCACCACGAAGGCGCAGGCGCTGCTCGACAAGTTCGGCAAGGCGCTTGCGGACGGCGACATCGACGCCGCCGTCAACTGTTTCCAGGCGGATTGCTACTGGCGCGACCTCGTCACCTTTACCTGGAACCTGAAGACGATGGAGGGCCAGGACCAGGTCCGCGACATGCTGACGGCAACCTTGGCTGAAACCGGACCGGGCGACTGGAAGGTTGCCGAAGGCGAGGAAGCGAGCGAGGCGGACGGCGTTATCACTGCGTGGATCACCTTCGAGACCAGGGCAGCGCGCGGCTTCGGCCTGGTGCGCTTCAAGGGCGACCTCATCTGGACCTTGCTCACCACCATGGCTGAACTGAAGGGACACGAGGAGAAGTCCGGCTTCACCCGACCGCTCGGTGCCAAGCATGGTCACGGCAAGGACAGGAAATCCTGGCGCGAGGAGCGTGACGACGAGATCGCCGAACTCGGCCGCAGCAGACAGCCCTATGTCGTGATCATCGGCGGCGGCCAGGGCGGCATTGCGCTGGGCGCCCGCCTGCGCCAGCTCGGCGTGTCGGCCATCATCATCGAAAAGAACGAGCGCCCCGGCGATTCCTGGCGCAAGCGCTACAAGTCGCTCTGCCTGCATGATCCGGTCTGGTACGACCATCTGCCCTATATCGACTTCCCCAAGAACTGGCCGGTCTTCGCGCCGAAGGACAAGATCGGCGACTGGCTTGAGATGTACACGAAGGTGATGGAGCTGAACTACTGGTCCTCCACCACTGCCAAATCCGCCAAATACGACGAGACGGCCAAGGAATGGACCATCGTGGTCGAGCGCGATGGAGAGGAGATCGTGCTCAAGCCCAAGCAGCTGGTCCTTGCGACAGGCATGTCCGGCAAGGCGAACTGGCCGAAATACAAGGGCCAGGACATCTTCAAGGGCGAACAGCAGCATTCCTCGACCCATCCGGGCCCCGACAAGTACCGGGGCAAGAAGGTCGTGGTCATCGGCTCCAACAACTCCGCCCACGACATATGCGCGGCCTTGTGGGAGGGAGGCGCCGACGTCACTATGGTGCAGCGCTCCTCCACCCATATCGTCAGGTCCGATACGCTCATGGATATCGGGCTCGGCGGGCTCTATTCCGAGCAGGCGGTCGAGAACGGCATGACGACGCGCAAGGCCGACCTGATCTTCGCCTCCCTGCCCTACCGCATCCTGCCCGAGTTCCAGATCCCGCTTTACGAACAGATGAAGGAACGCGACGCGAAGTTTTACGAAGACCTGGAAAAGGCCGGCTTTCTGCTCGACTGGGGCGATGACGGCTCCGGCCTGTTCATGAAGTATCTGCGTCGGGGTTCCGGCTACTATATCGATGTCGGCGCTTGCGATCTCGTCATCGACGGCTCGATCAAGCTCAAGAGCGGTCCGGGTGCCGCGGTCCAGGAATTGACCCCGACCGGCGTCAAATTCGTTGACGGCACCGAACTGCCGGCCGATCTCGTCATCTATGCCACCGGCTATGGCTCAATGAACGGCTGGGCCGCGGACCTCATCTCGCAGGAGGTGGCCGACAAGGTCGGCAAGGTCTGGGGCCTTGGCTCCGACACCGCCAAGGATCCCGGCCCGTGGGAAGGCGAGCAGCGCAACATGTGGAAGCCGACCCAGCAGGAAGCACTGTGGTTTCATGGCGGCAACCTCCACCAGTCGCGCCACTATTCGCAGTATCTGTCGCTGCAGCTGAAAGCCCGGCAGGTCGGTTTGCCGACGCCGGTCTATGGGCTGCAACAGGTTCACCACAAGGCCTAGCTGCCAATCCCCAGGAGTCCCCTCCTCTCCTGCGATCAGCAAGGCCGGCCCCGCGCGGCGCTTCCGCCGCGCGGGTACTTCGTTTCAGTCGCGGAGCATCACGCCCCTTGCCTTGGCCCAGCGCTCGATGATCTTGCGCTCGTCGGGCAAGGCGACGCGATTGGAGAAACCACGCACCTGCACCGCGCGGTTCTGCGGATCGAGCTCGATCGTCAGCAGCCGCTCGATCTTGCCAAGTGCCGTGCGCCGCAGCACCCAGATCGAGGCATTGCCGGCGATGCATTTGGCCGCGTAGGTCGAGACGCAATGATGCATCGCCCTGGATTCGCCGACCAGGTCCTCGGCGGTCCTCAACTGGCGGACGAAGAAGCGCTCACCATGCGCCTTCGCCTCCTTGGCCGAAGGCTGCCACTCCCAGTCCTCAAGGCGCGAGCCATCCCAGGCGCCCTTTACCGCCGAGCCCCGGCCGGCGACACGGCGGCGCATGGCTTCGATGCGCTCGACGGCGGCAATGTCGCGGTGCCACTCCGACATCTGCTTGCGCAGCGAGGCGAGCGTGCGCCCCTTCAGGCTGTAGACTCGGTCATGCCGGCACATGGCGCCGATGTAGTCGCAGAGATCGTCGGTCTCTTCCTTGGACGTCGGATGTGCGCAGAAGAACCGCGCCACTTCGCGCCAGAAGGTCAGATCGGCACGCGGCGCGCGCGATATCTTCGTGCGCGCAAGGCGGGCCGCCAATCCGAAATCATCCGTGTAGGACCGGATGATCGCCACCCAGAACGCCTCGTCGAAGGTCAGGTCGCCCGACAGGTTCAGGAAGCAATGCACCTCCTTGCGCGACAGCCACGCATTGGCACCTGCCTTGTAGAGCGAGTCACCGCGCGCAACCGCGACATACCAGGCCTTGCGGAGCGCAATCTCGCCGGCATCCAGCCCCGAACCATCCCGCCAGATGGCCTCGAGCGCGGCCGAAACCGGATAGCGGGCATAAAGATGACGGGCAGCAGCCAGCCGCAGCCGCGCGGGATCGCGCGTCTTCAGCTTTGGACGCCACAACGCGCCGTCGCGGATCGCCATGCCGGCATAGCCCCGGCGTACCTCGTCGAGCGCCCTCTCGAAATCCGGAGCGGGACGCGGCGTGGGAGAAACCCGCCGCAGCGTTGCGGTGTATATTTCAATGCGTTCGCGCTCGGCGTCCTGCCTGCGCTGGATCATGGACCTGGCCATGGCCGTTCTTCCCGATTGGAACCCTGTCAGCCGCACGCAAGTCCAGCGCCGGCACGGAATGTGTCGATCTGGGTTGGCGTGACATTTGACAGGTCTCCTCTGGGGACTACGGGTTGGACTGGGCGGGCTCTCTATGCCCCAAGAGGCAACCGGGCAAGGGCAATTATCTCAATATTTACAATGACCTGACGGAGTGTTGCAAAGGTGCATCTCGAGGTTTCCGGCGGCCGCCATCGTCGGCCGGGAAGCCCCCACCGTCGCAATGACAGGACCAGCATCGATGCGGCTCGGGCGCACGAGAAAAGGACCGCCACATGCAGCCAGGCGGTTCTCGGATCGTCAGGGACGTAAAATTCGCTGGGGCGCGAGTCAGCCCGTTCGACCGCCACGGAGGCGCGAAACGCGTGAACAAGATCTCATCTTCGCCTCCATGAAACGTGTGGTCGATGTCTGTGGCAAAACGAAATGGACGCCGCAGGCTGGGCGCGGCTAATATCCGGAAACGGGGGCAACGGCAAGACGACCAGCGTGTCCGGCTTCAGCGACTTCGAACGAAGCGGCAGCGGAGAGCTGATCAGGTTCGCCGCCGGGCGCGATCGGCAATGAGCCGAAAATAGACGCGTCAGGCGAACGCTCGCGACAGGTCTCCGGCCGGAATGCAGCCAGCGCGTTTGCGCCATCGAAGCAGAAGCACATGGCTGTCCCCCCGGTGATGGACCGCCCTCAGGCGCGATTGGCGAAATCGTGCACGACGCGCTGCAGCAACGGCACATAGTCGCGAAACGCCCGCGTCTTCATGTCCGCGATCTTGCCGCCCTCGTCCCAGATGCGGACCCGCACCGCTTCCTCATGGAACGGGTTCTTGCGGAAGTCGGCCACCTCGTCGGCGCTCATCGGCCCGCCCTGCAGCGACAGAGTATGCACCGATGCCGGCGACAGCCTGGAGAAATAGGTCGGGTCGGTGGCGCAGAGATAGCGCTTGGCCGCGACATGCAGCCTGACGCATTCGACGATGACGGGCGGAAAGAACGGCGCCAGTACCTCGCCTCCGGCTTCGTCATGATGCTTGTCCTCGACATCGTCGGGCGAATAGGTGCCGAACTCGCTGGTGTAATGGCCGATGTCGTGCAGCAGCGCGGCTGCCACCAGCGCGTCGGGCGCGCCGTCCTGTTCCGCCAGCCATGCCCCCTGCAGCATGTGCTCGGACATCGTCACCGGCTCGCCGAGATAGGATTCGGCGCCCCGGCGCTCAAAGATGTCGGCGATAAACTCGACGATGTTGTCGGCGTTCAGATCCCGGCCACTCATTCCGCGGCCTCCTTGAAGCTGTGCTCGATCGCGGCAAGCGTCGACAACAGGCCGTCCTTGTCGGCGTAGCAGCCTTGCAGCCAGCGCTTGCCGGTGCCCGAAAACGCCTTGCGCGCATGCATGACGCGCGTGTTGTCGACGATGAAGGCCTGCCCGGCTTCCAGTTTGAACGTCACCTCGAAAGAAGGATCCTCGATCAGCTGGGCGAACCGTCGATAGGCGCCATAATAGGCATCCATGTCGGCGAACGGCACGTCGACGACCGGCGCCAGCGAGCGGTTGTTGAAGCGGATGCAGATGAGTTCGCCATCCGGCCCGAGCTCGATCATCGGCCGCTTCGCCTGCAGCCGCACACCCGAGGAGCCGGCATATTCGAAGCGTGCCGGACAGGAACTCAACAGCCGGAAGCCTTCGGGGTTTTCGGCCTGCAGCGCGGCCGCGACGGCAAAACCGTCGACCACGCTCGACTCGCCGCCCTCCACCGTATTCTCGATGCAGGAAAGGATCTGCAGCGTCGGCACCGGGTCGCGATAGGGGTTGTCGGTGTGTGCCTGAAGTCCGAGATTGGTATAGGCGAGATTGTTCGGGTTGACCTCCGCGCGCACTTCGAACCAGCGGCCGTAATTCGTCTCCCTGATGTAGCCGAACAGATCGGAGACCTTGCACAGCGCGCCGGATTCGGCCGGCAGACCATCCATCACCGCAAAGCCATAGGTCCTCACCGCCGAAAGCCATTCGCGCAGCACGCTGCGGCTGTGAAAGGCCGCCGCGTATCGGGCGCGCGGCACCGAATTCTGCATCGCCGCCTTGGTCCAGCGCTGGATGATGTCGCCCGTCCAGCCGGGCTCGCCAGGCTCGCCGCGGTCATAGGCGTTTGCGCTCAGCCATTGCGCGGGAAAGCTGACCGTTTTTCCTTCCGGCACGAAGCTGATTTCCAGCGCACCGGCCTTGATGGTGGCCTCGCCAATCCTCGTCTCGGCCGGAATGTCGAGAATGGTGATCAGGCGCTGGCCGTTGCCGGCGCTACGCGTCTTGTCGTCGAGCGCATTGTCACGCAGCCACATGGCGTGAAAGCGCGCGCGCCTCCCACCTTGCCAGCCGAGTTCGATTGTCTTGCCTTCGTCGCCAACCAGCGCGTGGGTGAGCATGGGAATGCCGTTCCTGTCGGTTGCGCCCCACGGCCCGATCCGTGAGGTTTCGATTGCATGTTGGCCACAGCAAAGGCATAACTCAAATTATCATTTTTTGGCCAAAGGCCATAAATTTCTAATGCCTCGAAAACCCATTCCCTCCGTGCCTCCGCTCGACTGGCTGCGCAGTTTCGAGGCCGCGGCGCGGCTGTCGAATTTCACGGCGGCAGCGGCCGAACTCGGCCTGACCCAGGCCGCCGTCAGCCAGCATATCCGGCTGCTCGAGGAACGATTGAAGACGCGCCTGTTTTCAAGGCTGGCGCGTGGTGTCGCCCTGTCGCCCGAGGGCGCGGCCTACCTGCCCCACATCCAGTCGGCATTCGCCACCATCTCCAGCAGCACGACGGAACTGTTCGAGCCTCGCGCCGTCCAGACCGTCTCGATCCGAGTGCCGATCTCCTTCGCCCTGCTGATGCTGGTCCCGGCGCTGCCCGATCTCGCCGAGGCACTGCCACGTATCCAGCTCGATCTGGTGACGATCCATCGGCCGACCGACTACGACTTGCCGGGCTCCGCGCTCGACATCCGTTTCGGCAACGGATTCTTTCCCGGACGCGAGGCCGACAGGCTGACCGCCGAGCGGCTTGTGCCGGTGGCAAGCCCGGCGCTCGCCGGTGCCGCCGACTGGACATCCCTGCCGTTGCTTCTGGTCGCCGGGGCGCGCGAAATGTGGTCGGAATGGTTCGCGGCGGCCGGACTGGCCGGCCACTCCCAACGGTCGCATCGCTTCGACAGCTTTGTCGCCGCAATGGAAGCGGCGAGTTCCGGAGCCGGCGTGCTTCTGGGGTCGCGGCCGCTTGTCGACGCGGCGCTCAAGCGCCGGAGCCTGGTGCCGCTTTCCGATTTCGAGCTCTCCAGCACGTCAGGCCATTTCCTGACCAAGGCGTCGACCGCGCGTCTGACCAGTGCCGAACAGGATTTCCGCCAGTGGCTGCTGAGCTATCTGTCCAGGAAACCTCTGAGTGACCGGCGTGAGCCATCATGACGAGACGCCGATGCGCTTCCAGTAGATCAGCGTGCCGGTCAGCCCGCCATGCGGCTTCAGCGCATAGTCCGGGATTTCCCCAGCCAGGGTGAAACCGAGTTTTTCGTAGAGGCCTGAGGCGCCCTCTTCCGTCGCCGTATCCAGAACCATCAGCGTGCGCCCCTTCTCGACGGCGAGATGCTCCGCGGCCCGCATCAGGCGCGTTCCGATACCCTTGCCCCGGTATTTAATTGATGTCATCAGCTTGGCGATTTCGGCGCGGTGCGGCTGGTTGGGTGGGCAGTCGAGCAGCAAGGTGACGGTGCCGGCCAGGACCTTGCCGTCCCAGGCGCCAAGCACCACCCTTTCGCCTTTTGCCGCCGCGGCCAGCGACCTCTCCCAGAATGCGCTTGCCGCTTCCGGCGCCAGCGGATGCATGAAGCTAACCGATCCGCCGGCGGCAACTGTCTCGACCAGCAGGTCACACAGCTTTGCCAGTGTTTCCGCACTGGCGCTCAGCGCTCCGATCTCGATGGAATTCATGGCCAGTCCTCTGGAAACGATGGGGTCGATAGCGCGCCGGCATCAGTCGACTTGGCGCACGCGCCGCCGCTTGCGCGCCGCCTTGATGGCGCTGATGCGCTCGGTGTCTTCTTCCTTGAGGTGCCGTCCGCGCTCGAGGATCTCGAGCGTGTATTCCTCATAGGTCAGGCCCAGCCGCTCGGCCTTGTCCATGCGCATCAGCATGATTTCGTGGCTTGGCGCCTTCCATGCCTTGGCATGCGCGGCCTGCCAGGCCAGGAAAATAAAGGGATCGCCTTTGCCCCATGGCGGCCCCTTGTAGTCGTCAAGAGGCGGCCCCCCATTGTGGGAGCGCTTTGGCCGTCTCGCCATGGTGTCAGCCCCTGACCAGCGCGACAAGATAGTCGGCGCCCGCCTCCAGGGCATGGAAGATGCAGTCCGACGGCGCTCCGAGCGCCAGGCAGTCGCCGGGCTCCAGCCTGTGCACCACATCACCTTCGGTGAATTCGAGCTGTCCGGAAATCAGCCAGATCTGCTGCTTGATGAAAGCGTAGGAGGCCGCCGGCAGGCTGACCCTGGCGCCCGCCGGCAGATGCACCTTGATCAGTTCGAGCGGCATGTCGCTGACCGGCGACAAATGCCGCCTTACATAGCCTGTATCCGGGTCGCGCCACACCGGCTGGTCGGCCTCGCGCAACAGTCCGCCGCCTTGCAATTCCGCCCGGGCGATGAGGGTCGACAGCGTCATGCCGAAGGCCGCCGCAATGCGCACCAGAAGAGCCGCCGTCGGGCTGGTCATGCCGCGTTCGATCGTGCTCAGCATCGCCTTGGAAACACCGGACCGCTCGGCGAGTTCGGCCAGCGACCAGTCCCGCATGGTCCTTTCGGTGTGAATCCGTCTGCCGATTGTCGTGGAAATATCGTTCGCTATATCATCCATTCGTCCATTATAGCGAAATTATGACCGTCGAAAAGTGCCCTCTTGCGACAATTTTCGACAAGCGCTTAATCCTCTCTACACCATCCAGCCTCATCCGACCTTAACCCCACTCCGGTAGGATCCGATCTCCAGGGAAATGGGGATTGGCCTGTCCATGTATGTCGAACGCGAAGCTGCCGTCGGAGAACCGACATCGCAGGAGCGCCGCAACGCAGAGCAGAACGACCGGCGCATCCTGGGCAATGTCGTGCAATGTGACGGCGCGCGCGCCACCATCGCCGCCTATGCCGATGACATCGACGGATCCGTGACCGGCCTGTGGACGGTCGGCAAGATGATCTCGATCAATCTGGGCACGACACGAACCGTGGGTCTCGTCTACGCGATCGGCAAGTCGAACCGCGCCTGGAGCAATGAGGGCCAGAACCCCATCGAGGTCAGCATCGAGCTGATCGGCGAAGTGCGCGACGCCGCCGAGCCGGGCGCCAAGCCGATCTTCGACCGCGGCATCACCACCTATCCGCATATCGGCGCCGTCGCCCACAGGATCCGCAGCCGTGATCTCCAGGCGGTCTACGATCTGGCCGGCCGCCACTCCATCACCATTGGCTCGCTGTCGCAGGACGAAGGGATCGCCGCCAACATCGCGATCGACGACACGCTGGCGCGCCATTTCGCCATTGTCGGCACCACGGGCGTCGGCAAGTCCACAGCTGTCTCGCTGCTGCTGCGCAAATCGATCGCGGCGCGACCCGATCTGCGCATCCTGATCCTCGACCCGCACAATGAATTCGCCGGCTCGTTGCCCGAATATTGCGTCAAGGTCGATTCCAAGACTCTCGACCTGCCGTTCTGGATGTTCAAGCTCGAGGAATTCGCCGAAGTGCTGTTCCGTGGCCGTGAGACGGTCCCGGAGGAGATCGACGCTCTGCGCGACCTTATTCCACTCGCCAAGAACCTCTACCGCAACCCGAATTCAGGTGCCTATCTCAGGCGCGGCAACGATGCGCTGACCGCCGATACGCCGGTGCCTTACCGCATCGCCGACCTGATCAAGCAGATCGACGAGCGCATGGGCATGCTCGAAAGCAAGAACGATCGCCCGACGCTGAAATCGCTGAAGACGCGCATCGAATCGGCGGCCGCCGATCCGCGCTACCGCTTCATGTTCAGCTCGCGCCTGATCGAGGACACCATCCACGAGACCATCGGCAACATCTTCCGCGTGCCGCATCACGGCCGCCCGGTGACCTGCTTCGAGATGGCCGGCATGCCCTCCGAAGTGGTCAATTCCGTCTGCTCGGTGCTGGCGCGCCTGGCCTTCGATCTGGCTCTGTGGAGCGAGGGCAAGCTGCAGCTCCTGTTTCTGTGCGAGGAAGCGCATCGTTACATGCCGGCCGATCCGCGTCTCGGCTTCGCGCCGACGCGGCACGCGCTGTCGCGTATCGCCAAGGAAGGCCGCAAATATGGCTGCTACCTCGGCGTCGTCACCCAGCGTCCGGGCGAGCTCGACCCGACCATCCTGTCGCAATGCTCGACCTTCTTCGCGATGCGGCTCGCCAACGAGCAGGACCAGGCGATCATCCGCTCGGCGATCGCCGACTCTTCCGCCTCCACGCTTGCCTTCCTGTCGTCCATGGGCCAGCGCGAGGCCATTGCCTTCGGCGAAGGCGTGGCGACGACCATGCGGCTGAAGTTTGAAAAACTGCCAGCCCACCTGCTGCCCGGTACGGCCAAACGCGAAGAAGCCGAGGCGGCGAAGACCGGCGACGATGTCGATCTGGTGGCGATCGTCGAGCGGCTGCGCAACGTGCCCAAACCGACACCGCAGGCGATGGCCTTCGCCGAGGTGGTCGATTCCGGCCGCCAGGCCGGCGACCCCGACTATCGAAAGCCGGCGACCGCCCGCGTGCCATCGGACGACGATTTCGACATGCGCTACGGCCTGAAGCCCGCCACCTTCGGCCTGCGCCCCCAGAACGACTGAGTCCAGAGCGTCACGCCCATTTGCCGGCAGTTCAGAGAAGCCGCGCCAGGCCATGGCTCTTCTCCGCTCGGAAGCTTGGGTGAATCCCGTCAGAGAATTCGTCGGGCCGAGTCGGCTGGTGCTGTTTTCGAGAACCGGAGCGGAGCGGACTTTTGGTCCGTGAGCACCGGAAGCGCAGAAAGCGGCAGCAGACGGCCGGCCTCACGAATTCGATGATGGGATTCAGGCGCAGACGCGGTTGCGGCCTTGCCTCTTCGCCTCGTAGAGCTGGCGGTCGGCGCGGCGATAGAACTCCTCCGCCGTTTCCTTGCGGTCCCAGACGGCGAGCCCGACGCTGGTGGTGATCTTGAGCCTGACATTGCCCGAGAGGATCGACATGTTGGCGATGGCCTTGCGGATGCGCTCGGCGAATTTGCCCAGCAGTTCCGCCTCCATATTGGGCGTGACCACGGCAAACTCCTCACCGCCCAGGCGCGCCACCACATCATGGAAGCGTGTCATGTCCTTCAGGCAGCTGGCGACGGCCTTGAGCACCTCGTCGCCGACGTCGTGGCCGTGCGTGTCGTTGACCTGCTTGAAATGGTCGAGATCAAGGATCATCAACCCGACCGGCTTCTCGATACGCCGGAACTCCTCGAGATATTCCTTCAGCGCATCGTCGAAATAGCGCCGGTTCTGCATGCCGGTCAGGCCATCGGTCAGGGCGGCGTGCTCGAGCGTTTCGGAACGGGCGCTGAGCGAAACCGTCATGGCGCGCAGCTTGCCTTCTTCCGTCGCCTGTTTGCGGATCAGCGGGTAGATGAAGAAGATGCCGAAAAACAGCGCGGTGGCGAGCAGAACGCCGGTCGCGAACAACAGCTTGTTGAGATAGATGACCTTGTCCAGGCCCGACTGGGTATGGAGTTCGGTGGCGAAGGATTGCATGAGTCCATAGGCGTGCAGCGTCACCAGACCAGCGGCCAGGATCACGAAAATAAAGACGAAAAAAGCGGATTCCGCCTTGTGGAAACGCATCTGCTCCCCAATGGAAAAGTGCCCGTCGACCTTATGGCACGGACCGCCTTACGGAGCGTTAACTCCGACAACCTCGACGGGAACCTTTCCCTCAAGGTCAACTTTTTAAGTTGCATTAGCAACAAGCGTTTGGATCGTGGTTTCGAGATCGTCATCCCAGCGCAATCTTTGCCATTCCGGCCCCAGCTGGTGTCGAAACCAGGTCGCTTGCCGCTTGGCATATTGCCGGGTCGCGATCTTGGCGCGCTCGATCGCCTCGGGAAAGCTGGATAGGCCGGCCATCGCGGCTTGCAGTTCGCGAACGCCGATCGCCTTCATCGCCGGCAGGTCCGGATCGAGGTGAAGGGCCGCAAGTTGCCTGACCTCCTCCAGCGCGCCCTTGTCCAGCATCTGGTCGAAGCGCCTTTCGATGCGATCGACCAGCGCGGCCCGGTCCGGCTCGATGACCAGGAAGCGCGCAGTCTGCCGATCGATGAGCGGTCGGCCCCGCTCTGCCTGCCACTCCAGGATCGACCGGCCGGAGGCGTCGAGCACTTCGAGCGCCCGCACGATGCGCTGGCTGTCGGTTGGCCTAAGCTGCATGGCGGCTCTCGAATCCTCGCGCAGCAGCAGCCCGTGCAGCTTGACCGCGCCTTGCTCTTTCAGCTCATAGCGCCAGCGGTCACGGATGCGCGGCGGAATATCGGGCATTTCCGAAATGCCCTCGGCCAGCGCGCGAAAATAGAGGCCCGTGCCGCCGACGAAGATCGGCCGCCGCGACAGCGTTCCGTCGTCGATGAGTTTCATCACGTCGCGCAGCCACGCGCCGGTCGAATAGGCCGTATCGGGACGTACATGGCCGTAGAGAAAATGCGGCACCCGTGCGAGGTCGGCCGGCTGCGGCCTGGCGGTCAGCACGTCGAGAACCGAATAGCCTTGCATGGAATCGGTGTTGACGATGACGCCTCCTGTGCGTTCGGCCAGGCCGAGCGCCAGCGCCGACTTGCCGCTGGCGGTCGGCCCGGCTATCAGGATCGCATTCTTCACGCGGCCTTCGCCCGCATCCGCGCCGGAATTCTCGATGCCGCTCATTGCCACGCTTGTTTCCCGTCCCGCTGACCGCGCTCTGTCGCGGTCGCTTGCGAATATGGCCTCGCGGACGGTGGGCGCAAGCACCGTCGTCTGGCTGGCCGAAGGCATTGCCTGCGATCTTGCCTTGCCGCAAGAGGCTGACATCGCAGGGATCACCGACGCCCTGCGCGCCGCATTGGCCGCTGAACCGATCGACGTGATCGTCCAGCAGGCGGAAACGCGTCGCAAGAAAATCCTCATCGCCGACATGGATTCGACCATGATCGACCAGGAATGCATCGACGAACTGGCCGACGAGATCGGCGTTAAGGATCGCGTTGCCACTATTACCGCGCGGTCGATGAACGGCGAGATTGCCTTCGAACCGGCTCTGCGCGAACGCGTCGCGCTGTTGAAGGGGCTCGATGCCGCCGTCGTCGATCGCATCGTCGCCAACCGGCTGACATTGGCCTCGGGCGGCCGCGAACTGGTCCAGACCATGCGCGCCAACGGCGCCTGGGCAGCGCTGGTCTCGGGCGGCTTCGAGGTCTTCACCACACGCATCGCGGCGATGCTCGGCTTTCAGGAAAACCGCGCCAACCGCCTGCTCGAACAGGATGGAAACTTCACCGGCCTGGTCGGTGAGCCGATCCTCGGTCGCGCCGCCAAGGCCGACGCGCTGCTCGAAATTTCGGCGCGCCTTGGACTGACACCCGCCGACGCCATCGCCGTCGGTGACGGAGCCAACGATCTCGACATGATCCGCCTCGCCGGCACCGGCGTGGCGCTCCATGCCAAGCCTACAGTGGCGGCGCAGGCGAAGGTGCGCATCGACCATGGCGACCTGACCGCACTGCTCTATTTGCAGGGCTATCGCCAGGAAGAATTTGCGCAATGAAACCAATGCGTACCGAGCGGCTGATCCTGCGCAACTGGGAAGAGCGCGACCGCGAGCTTTTCCATCGCATCAATTCCGACGAGCGCGTCATGGAATTCTTCCCGTTCCGTCGCGACCGCGCCGCCGCCGACGCCAAGATGGACGAGGTCCGCGCATGGATCGATGAGGACGGCTATGGCTTCGCCGCGGCCGAAATTGCCGCCACGGGCGCGTGCATCGGCTTTGTCGGACTATCAGGAACCGAGGACATGGACGTCCTGCCGGCCGGCACGATCGAGATCGGCTGGCGGCTGGCCCCGGAATTCTGGAGCAAGGGCTATGTCACCGAGGCCGCCGAGGCATGGCTTGCCTACGGTTTCGAGACGCTTGACGTTGACGAAATCGTCTCCTTTGCGGTCGCGGAAAACCACCGCTCGACCGCCGTCATGAAACGCCTTGGCATGACGGCCGATCCGTCGGCTGACTTCGATCATCCCGGCATTCCCGACAGCCATCCCGCGCTCAAGCGGCATGTGCTCTACCGGCTCTCTCGCGAGGGTTGGCAGGCAAGAAAAAAGGCGGCTCGTTAGCCGCCTTTTTTTGAAAGATGGCGGATTGAAAACTCAATCCATCCGGATCGTCACGAAACGCAACTCACCTGTCTTCGACGCCAGCATCAGAAGCGCGTTCTTGCGGCCCTGCTCCTTCAGGGCGCCGATCCGGTCCATGACGTCCTTGGGCGTGGCGACCGATTCCTGCGCGATCTCGGTGATCACTTCGCCCGGTTGGATGCCCCGCTCGGCGGCGGCCGAATCCTTGGCCACATCGGTGATGACGACGCCGGAGACATCGGCGGCGATGCTGAACTTCTTGCGCGTCTCGTCATTGAGCTCGCCCACTGTCATGCCGAGCACCGAGGCGGTCGAAACGGCCGGAGCCTTGTCACCCTTGTCCTTGTCGGTGTTGCCATTCTCGCCGCTGGCGAGCTTCTCGCCATCCTCGAGCCGGCCGAGCGTCACCTTCACCGTCTGCTCGACGCCCTTGCGCACGATCAGCACGTCGACTGCCTTGCCGACAGGGCTTTCGGCAACGACGCGCGGCAGGTCGCGCATCTCATGGATGTCCTTGCCGTCGAACTTGATGATGACGTCGCCGGCCTGGATGGTGCCGTTGTCGACAGGTCCGCCCTTGATGACGCCGGCCACCAGCGCCCCCTTGGCGGTCGCCATGCCGAGGCTCTCGGCGATGTCGTCCGTCACCGGCTGGATACGCACGCCGAGCCAGCCGCGCCGCGTCTCGCCAAACTGGCGCAACTGGTCGACAACGCCCGAGGCTAGCTGCGAGGGGATGGAGAAGCCGATGCCGATCGAGCCGCCGGAGGGCGAAATGATCGCCGTGTTGATGCCGATGACCTCGCCGGCGCTGTTGAACAGCGGTCCGCCGGAATTGCCACGGTTGATTGCCGCATCGGTCTGGATGAAATCGTCATAGGGGCCGGAATTGATGTCGCGGTTGCGCGCCGAGACGATGCCGACCGTGACCGTGCCGCCAAGGCCGAACGGATTGCCGATCGCCATCACCCAATCGCCGACGCGCATCTTGGTGGAATCGCCGAACTTCACCGCGGTGAGCTTGTGGCCTTTCGGATCGACCTTGAGCACCGCGACGTCGGTCTTGGTGTCGGTGCCGACCAGCGTTGCCTTCAGCGTCACGCCATCGGAGAAATTGACCTCGATGTCGTCGGCGTCCGCGATCACGTGGTTGTTTGTGACGACGATGCCTTGCTCGGCGTCGATGACGAAACCGGATCCCAGCGACTGCACCTTCTGCGCGCCATTATCCTTGTCGCCGCCGCGGTTCTTGAAGAAATCGTCGAAGAAGTCCTGGAAGGGCGAGCCTTCCGGAAGCTGCGGCATCGGCACGGCGCCCGGCCCTTCCGTGCCCTTCACCGTCTGCGAGGTCGAGATGTTGACCACCGCGCCGAGCAGGCCTTCCGCGAGGTCGGCCACCGAAGCAGGCCCGTCGGCCGCGAAGGTCGGCGTCACGAAGGACGGTACGGCGACAGTGCCGACAAGAAGTGCCGCCGTGCCGGCTATGAATGTCCGCCGTGCTGCGCGCAAAAGGAGTGTTGATGTCATCGAGAAGCCTCCCGGTATTTCTGAAAGAGAAAGCGCAACGGCAAAAACACCGCGTTGCGCCATGTTGGCAAAAAATACGGCACGTTTGCGGCTACGACCAGCGGCAGAGGATAAATCCTCCGTTTTGCCGAAGACGAAAACCGGTGGTTCTCATCCGCCCCGCACCAGCCAGACGATGCCGACCCCGATGGCGATGGCGACCAGCCCCGCGATCCGCAATGCGTTCTCCGGCATCGACAGCACCTCGCCCGCGAGCTTCCTCGCGAAACCGGGAAAGCCGCCATAGACCAGGCCCTCTATGACAAGGACCAGGCCTATCGCCGCGAAGAAGTCCTGCACCGGCTATTGCTGGCCGGTGCTGGGTTGTGTCGTCGGCGCGGCGGGTGCCGTCGCCGGTGCGGCCGGTGCCGGCGGCGTCGGTTTCGCCGGCCCTTCCTTGCCGTCGGGATCGCGGAAGTAGCGGAAGAACTCCGAGCTCGGCGACAGCACCATGGTCGTGCCGGTGTTGTCCAGCGCCGTGCCATAGGCGTTCATCGACCGGTAGAAATCGAAGAAGGCCGGGTCGCGTTGATAGGCTTGCGCGAAGGTGGCGCTGCGCTGGGCCTCGCCCTCGCCGCGCAGGATCTCGGACTCCTTTTGCGCTTCGGCAACGATCTCGACCACTTCACGATCGGCCCGTGCCGTGATGCGCTGTGCCGCTTCGTTGCCGCGCGCCCTGAGCCGCGCAGCCTCCGCCAAGCGCTCCGCCTTCATGCGGTCGTAGGTTTGCTGTGAAACCTCGGCCGTAAGATCGGTCCGGCGGATGCGGACATCCTCGATCTGCAGTCCGAGCGACGTGGCGTCCGGCCTGAGCTGATCGCGGACTTCGCGCATCATCACGGCGCGCTCTTCCGAGAGCGCCGCCTCGAAGTCACGCAGGCCGTAGACGCGGCGCAAGGCAGCGTCGAGACGGGTCCTCAGCCGCGCTTCGGCCAGTTCGATCTGGCCGGACACCGCGGCACGGAAGATGCGCGGATCGGAGATGCGATAGGCGATAAAGGCATCGACCTCGTAGAACTTGCCGCCCGAAACCTGGACGCGGATGTTGTCGAGGTCGAAGCGCAGCACCCGGTTCTCGATCAGTTGCACCGTATCGGCGTCGAAGAACGAGAACGGCGCCTTGAAGTAGATGCCAGGCTCGCTCTTGACGTCGACGATCTCGCCGAACCTCAGCACGATAGCCTGCTGCTTCGCATTGACCACGAAGACCGAGGAATAGATGAGGAAGAGGATGACCGCGGCGATGACGACGAAGATGGGAAGACGGTTGGCCATCACTGGTTACCTCCCGTGTTCGCACCCAAGGCGGCTGGTGCCGGCGCTTTCGGCTGCAATGCCGGCAGCGGCAGATAGGGGACGACCCCTTGCCCGTTGCCTTGTTCGACGATGACCTTGCTCGAGTCCTTCAGAACCTTCTCCATCGTTTCCAGATAAAGCCGCTTGCGGGTCACATCTGGCGCCTTGGCATATTCGTCATAGACCGAGATGAAGCGCTGCGCTTCGCCTTCCGCCTCCTGAACGACGCGGTTCTTGTAGGCGGCCGCGTCCTCGCGGATCTGCGCCGCCGCGCCCCGCGCGCCGCCGAGCTTCTGGTTGGAATACTGGTTGGCCTGCTCGACGAACTTGTCCTCGTCCTGCTCGGCACGCTGCACTTCGTCGAAGGCATCGGCCACTTCGCGCGGCGGTGCCGCGTCCTCGATCGAGATGGCATTGACCTGCAGGCCGGCCTTGTAGCCGTCGAGCGTGGTCTGGATGATCTCGCGCACCGAGGCAGCGATACCCTGGCGGTCGTCGCGGAAGATGTCCTGCGCCGGCCTGCGGCCGACGGCTTCGCGCATGGCGCTTTCGGCGACCTGCCGCAGCATGCCGTCAGGATCGGAAACGTCGAACAGATAGGCGCGGGGATCGGAGACCTGGTAGGCCACCGAAAACTGCACGTTGACGATGTTCTGGTCGCCGGAAAGCATCAGGCCGTTGCCGCTTGTATTGCCGCCGCCAATGTCCACGAGCTGCTCGGAAATCTTCGCCGTTTCAACGGTTTCGAGCGGCCACCAATGGAAATGCAGGCCGGGCTGCGACAGTTCGGCCTTTGGCTTGCCGAAGCGCAGTTCGACCGCGACCTCGTCGGGCTGCACGGTGTAAATCGCCTGGAACGCCCACAGCACGACAAGCGCTGCCGCGACAAGCGCGAAAATAGCCGGACTGGCACCGCCGCCACCGGGCAGCGCGCGACGCAGCCGATCCTGGCCCCGGCGGATGATGTCTTCGAGGTCGGGAGGCGAGCCTTGCGGGCCGCTCGGCCCCTTTGGCCCCTGCCCCCAGGGTCCCTGATTGTTACCGCCGCCGCCCCACGGGCCGCCGCCTCCGCCACTCTTGTCGTTCCAGGGCATGAATGTCCTTTCGCTTGGAATTCCCTCAAGCGCCGGAGTTACGGCGCAAATCCAGTGTTGTTCTTCTATAGGGACGCCACGGCGCGCTTTCAACGCGATGCGCCGCCGACATCATCCCTTTTGGCCCGGTAGCGACCCTTTGTCGTCCCTCAATGCACGTTTTATCTATCAAAGTATCTGGCGAAGGCGCTCGTAAACCGAATAGCGCGTTGCGTGGCTGTCCTTTTCTCCAGCCGGAACCTCCTGCGCACTGACCATGCGCCATATCTCAGGGTCGATCGGCGGAAAATGCGCATCGCCATCGACGCTGGCCAGCACATGGGTGACGTGCAGCCGGTCGGCCAGCGGCAGCGCCTGGGCATAGATCTCCCCGCCGCCGATGACGCAGACCTCGTCCACGCCGGCCATGCAGCGCCCGCGCACCGTTGCCAGCTGAATCGCGGCTTCCAGCGTATGCGCCACCTCGATGCCCTCGGCGCGCCAGGTCTTGTCGCGCGTGACGACGATGTTCAGCCTGCCCGGCAGCGGACGGCCGATGCCTTCATAGGTCTTGCGGCCCATGATGATGGGCTTGCCCATCGTGTCGGCCTTGAAACGCTTGAGATCGGTGGAGAGCCGCCAAGGCAACCCGCCGTCCCGCCCGATCACACCGTTCTCGGCAATGGCGACATAGATGGCGACATGCATCAGTTCGCGTCCCCGCCATTGTTGTTCGACGGTTCGAGCAGCAGGATATCGATGTCGTGCTCCGGGTAGAAATCATCCGCCGTCATCTGGAAGGTCGTCGGCCCGACCTTTTTTACGTTGTCGCCGCAGAACGAGACCAGGGCTTTCGCATTGCCCTTGTCGATGGTCAGCTTGAACTTGCCGATGGTGCCCGCCGCCCAGTTGCCGCCCGTGGTCAGGATATAGGCGATGCGGCTTTCGTAATATTTCGGATAACCGTCCGGATTGTCCTTCGCCGCCTTGCGCACCGCGTTCTCGAACGTGCCGTCCAGGCAGTAGCGGGTCTTGTAGGCGGCGTATGCGCCCTGGAACTGGCCGTCACTGAAGAAGCTGACCGATGACGTGGCGCCGACGCTGGGCTTGTAGCGGTGAGAGACACGCACGTCCTTGTTGGCCGGAAAGGTCGAGCGCCACCAATAGGTCGAGCGCAATTGCCAGAAGGGTGCATAGGACGGGCTGGTGCCTGGGTCGCTGTCGCCTTCCGGATCCTCGATGATGATGCCGCGGTCGACCCAGTCGTCTGCCACCGCCTTCGGCAACTTCGCCAGTGCCGCCTTGGCCGCGTCACCGAACGGGTTGAACGGCACATTCTGCGCCTTCAGGTCGGCACTGATGTCGATGCCGAGCGCGAACACCTTCTGCTCGAGTTGCGGCTTTGCCGCGACACCGTCGATCGTCACCTCGAAGCCGAGGAAATTGTCGCTCTGGTTCTCAGGAATCGCCGGCATCTCATTGGGATCTCCCGAAATGTCCGGCATCGGGAAGGCGACGATCGAATCGACATCCCTATCGGTGTTGTTGTGGAAGACGTAGTCGACCGTCACCTTCTCGGGCGAGATGAAGAGATCCTCGCTTTGCATCGCGACCGCGTCGCTGCGCGACAGGATCAGGCCGCCGGTGCCGAGTTCGGCAACAGAGTCGTTGGCCAAGGCAGGCACAGCGGAAAGCGCAAGCGCCGCAGTTAGAACATATCGCAACATCGAAGCCCCCTCGGCAAGAATGCCCTGATGACCCTAGCCGTTTCAATGCGGCGTTTCAAAGCCCTTCCGCTCGCATGGGCACACGACAGCGTCTTGGCATGCGGCCCAGGGCCGGACACGCGGCAGCGGTCTGGACACGCAGTGGCGGTCTGGACACGCAGGTTGCGATCGGGCAGGAGTTCGCCCATGCGCAAGCTTCTCGTCATCGGCATCGGCGCCGGCAATCCCGACCACATGACCGTGCAGGCCATATCAGGCCTGAACCGCGCCGACGTGCTGTTCATCCCCGACAAGGGCGCGAAAAAGAACGACCTCGCGGACCTGCGGCGCGAGATCTGCGACCGCTTCGTCACCAACCCGAAATCCCGCCGGGTCGAGTTCGACGTGCCGGTGCGTGCCGAACCGACATCCTCCTACCGCTCGACCGTCGACGACTGGCACGAAGCCATCGCCGCCATCTACGAAAGCCTGATCCGCGATGAACTTGCGGACGACGGCTGCGGAGCCTTCCTGATCTGGGGCGACCCTTCGCTCTACGACAGCGCGTTGCGCATCCTCGAGCGGGTGCGCCTGAGAGACAATGTGGCCTTCGAACTGGAGGTCGTCCCCGGCATCACCGCAATCCAGGCGCTTGCCGCCAGTCACAAGACAGCGCTGAACCGCATTGGCGATTCCATCCTGGTCACCACCGGCCGACGGCTGACCGAGGAAGGCTTGCCTGCCAATGCAGGCTCGGCAGTCGTCATGCTCGATGGCAAATGCGCCTTTAACACGCTTACCGACAAGGATGTCTTCATCCAGTGGGGTGCCTATCTCGGCACGCCTGACGAAATCATTCTTTCAGGCCGCCTCAGCGATGTCGGTGCCGAAATTGAAAAGGTCCGCGAGGAGGTCCGCCGGAAAAAGGGCTGGATCATGGACACCTACCTGCTGCGCAAGGCGGGTGAGCCGGAAGAGAATTAATCCCTTTTGTCAGCGCCAACGCTGAGATCGGCTCGAACTCGCCCTGACGAGGTGAATAGCGTGAATTTCGAGAACCGGAGCGGAGCGGACATTAAGTCCGTGAGCACCGGAAGCGCAGAAAATCGCGCTAGTCGCCCGTCGGGGTAGAGTTTCCAGTCGATCTCAACCCGCATCGATCTCCGCCTGCAACGCATCCATATGCGTCGCCGCCGCGGCCGTCGCCGCGCGCTCGATGGCGCGGAACCGGCTGACCACGGCCAGGCCGATGGCCGTCAGCTGCGCGCCGCCCCCCTTGCGGCCGCCGGTCTGCGCCGAAACCAGCGGCTTGCCGAACACCCGGTTCATGTCCTCGACCAGATCCCAGGCGTGTTTGTAGGACATCTCCATGCCGCGCGCGGCGGCCGAGATCGAACCGAAGGTGGCGATATGCTCCAGAAGCTCGATCTTGCCCGGACCGATCCGCCCGTCAGGATCGAGATTTATCCGCAAGCTCAGCGATGGCATTTTTGCTCCTCCTCGCTCACGCCAGATCCCCATAGTAGAAGGTCTTCAGCGATACCGCTATTCCAAAAAGACATAGCGCACTCATCCATCCGCCTCGGCGGGCAGGCCGGCCCCAGTATTCGCCCGGTCGAAGCTCACCGTCTTGACCACCGCGAAAACCTTGCCGCCAAGCCGCAGTTTCAGCGCCTGCCGCGACTGTTCGGTGATGCGGGCAAGCACGGTCGCGCCATGGCAATCGATGCCGACTTCGACCGTCGGCCCCTCGCCCGGGCTGATCGCGACGATCGTGCCGGGCAGGATGTTGAGCGCGCTGAGGCCTGTCGGTTTCTCCGTCGCGATCATCACATCGCGGGCACGAATGCGGACACGCACGGGAGCCCCTGTCTTCATCGCAAGGCGCGGCACGCGGATTTCGCCGGCGGCCGAGCCGAGCACGGTCATGCCGAACACCTCGTCGTGACGCAGCACCTTCGTGTCCAGCACGGCGCCACCCTCGCCACGCTCTTCCGCTGGCAACAGGTCGAGCCTTTGCATGACGGCCTCGGTCGGACCACTGGCGACGACCTTGCCTTGCGCCAGCATCACCACGTCGCTAGCCAGCCGCGCCACCTCGGCGACCGAATGGCTGACATAGACGATCGGGATTTTCGTCTCGTCGCGCAGCCGCTCGATATAGGGCAGGATCTCGGCCTTGCGCCCCTCGTCGAGCGAGGCCAGCGGCTCGTCCATCAGCAGCAATCCGGGGCTGGCCAGCAGCGCCCGGCCGATCGCCACACGCTGCTTCTCGCCGCCCGACAGCTTTGCCGGGCGCCGCCCGAGCAGCGGGCCGATGCCGAGCAGGTCGACGACGCCATCCATGTCGGCATAGCGCTCCTTTGCCGGCGTGAACCAGCGGCCGTAACGCAGATTGCTGGCCACGCTCATATGCGGGAACAGGCGCGCATCCTGAAACACCATGCCGATGCGGCGTTTGTGCTTCGGTACAAAAATCCCGGCACCTGTGTCGACCAGCACGCGACCGTCGACCTCGATGCGGCCCTTGTCGGGCCGGATCAGCCCGGCGATCATGTTGATGAGCGTGGTCTTGCCCGAACCGGATGGCCCGAACAGCGCTGTGAGCCGCCCTGCGCTCTCGAAACGAGCCTCGATGGCGAAATCGCCCAGCCGGTGGCTGATGTCGACGACAACGCTCATTCGATGTCCATCCGCCGCCCGACGCGCCGCGCCAGCACTTCCGATGCGACCAATGCCGCCATCGAGATGACGATCGAGATCAATGTCAGCCGCAATGCGCCCTCATCGCCGCCTGGCACCTGGGTGAAAGTGTAGATCGCCGAGGGCAGCGTCTGCGTCTCGCCAGGGATGTTGGAGACGAAGGTGATGGTCGCGCCGAATTCCCCCATCGCCTTGGCGAAGGCCAGGATGGAACCGGCGATCAGCCCGGGCAGGATCAGTGGCAACGTGATGGTGCCAAACACCCACAAAGGATTGGCGCCGAGCGTGCCCGCCGCCGCCTCCATCTTGCGGTCCACCGCTTCGATCGACAGCCGGATCGCCCGCACCATCAGCGGAAATCCCATGACGCCGCAGGCAAGTGCCGCACCGGTCCAGCGAAACGAGAAGACAATGCCGAAATGCTCGGCCAGGAAGGCACCGGCCGGGCCGCGCTTGCCGAAAGTCAAGAGCAAGAGATAGCCGGTCACCACGGGCGGCAGAATCAACGGCAGGTGGACAACGCCGTTGAGCAGCGTCTTGCCCCAGAATTGTCCTCGGGCAAGCAGCAGCGCGATCAATATGCCGGGCGGCAGGCTGGCGAGCATCGCCACAGTCGCCACCTTGACGGACAGCCGGACCGCATTCCATTCGTCGGGAGTGAGGTCCAGCAGCCAGTTCATATTGCGATGTCAGACCCGTCTCAGTTGCTCGGCGTGAGCACGGTGAAGCCCTGTTCCTTGAAGAGCGCGCCGGCCTTGGCGGACTGCAGGCATTTCAGGAAAGCCGGCGTATCCTTGTCCTTTGAATCGGCGGTCTGGGCAACCGGATAGATGATCGGCGGATGCGAATCCTCCGGGAATGTGCCGACCACCTTGACGCCCTTTTCGGCATGCGCGTCGGTGGCGTAGACGATGCCGAGAGCGGCCTCCCCCGTTGAAACCAGCTTGAGTGCCGCGCGCACATTCTCGGCCTGCGCCACCTTGCCTTCGACCGAGGACCAGACGCCCAGCGATTCCAGTGCCGCCTTGCCGTACTTGCCGGCCGGCACCGCCTTGAAATCACCCATGGCGAGCTTGCCGTCGCCGACCAGCTTGGCGAGGTCAAAACCCTTCTCGATCTTGGCGTCAACCGTCGAATCCTTCGGCGCCACCAGCACGATCTCGTTGCCGAGCAGCTTCACCTCGGTGTCCGGCTTGGTGAGCTTCTTGTCGGAGAGATATTTCATCCAGTCGAGATCGGCCGAGATGAAGACGTCGGCCGGTGCCCCGCCCTCGATCTGCTTGGCCAGTGCCGAACTCGCGGCATAGGAGACGGTAGCGGCCTCGCCGACATCAGCCTCACAGGCCTTGTTCACCGCATCGAGCGCGTCCTTGAGGCTGGCCGCCGCGAACACCACGACCTTGTCTTCCGCATGGGCGGCCGGCATCGCCGCCATCAGCGTCGCCGCAAAACCGCCAATGGCGATCGCCCTCAACCCGAAACCTTTGCGCGTCATCGAAAACTCTCCCTGGTTTGAAATCCGTGCGGCTCGCAGCCTGCCATCCGATATATCCGCATGAATATAACAAGGGAAGGCCCGGCGCCTTGCGAAAACGTCTGTGCGGCGTCGATTGTTCTGGTAAGACGATCAGGAAACCTAATGCATGTCGCCCAAAAGTGACCTCGGTCTTGGGAGAACGGCATGCATAAACCAAAGGAGAGCCCGATGAAGGTCAGCGCCCGCAACGTCCTCAAGGGGACGATCACCGAGATCGTCAAGGGAGCCACCACCTCGCATGTCAGGATCGATATCGGCGGCGGCGCCATCGTCACCGCCTCGATCACCAACGAAGCCGTTGCCGACCTCAAGCTCGAAAAGGGCAAGCAGGCCTATGCCGTGGTCAAGGCCTCGGACGTGATGGTCGGCATCGACTGAACCGCTTGCGGCCAGACATGGTTCGCGAAAACGAGATCCGGCCGAGCGAGGTCGCGATCGAGGCACCGCCGGCGACCGACGCCGGACTGGTGTTCATCGGCGTCATCCGCACGCCCTGGGTTTCGCGTCTGGTCACGCCGCGACAGGGCCGTGACGACGGCCCTGTCTGCCGTATCGAAATCTTCGATCCCTGGCGGCAGGCCCTGGAGGGCGTCGAAAAGTTCGAGCGGCTGGAAGTGCTCTACTGGCTGCATCTGTCGCGGCGCGACCTCGTCAAGCAGAGTCCGGCCAGCGACGGCACCTCGCGCGGGACATTCGCGCTGCGCTCGCCGGTCCGGCCCAATCCGATCGGCACCTCGATCGTCAGCCTTGTCGGCGTCGAGGGATCGGCACTGCTGGTGCGCGGCATGGATTGCGTCGACGGCACGCCGCTGCTCGACCTCAAGCCGGATCGCACGCTGTTCAAGCCGATCGCGCCGCCACAGGCGGGTGACTTCGAAATTGGCTAGGTCCTGCGAGCGGCTTAGACCGCGATGGGCGCCTTGATCGAGGCATCGGCGACATAATTTTCCAACCGGAAATCCTCGAAGCGGAAGGCGAACAGGTCCTTCACCTCGGGGTTGATCCACATGGTCGGCAGCGCCCTCGGCGTTCGCCGCAACTGCTCGCGCGCCTGTTCGAAATGGTTGGAGTAGAGATGCGCGTCACCCAGCGTATGGACGAAATCGCCCGGCTTCAGCCCGGTCACCTGCGCCACCATCAGCGTCAGCAGCGCGTAGGACGCGATGTTGAACGGCACGCCGAGGAAGATATCGGCGGAGCGCTGGTAGAGCTGGCAGGAAAGCCGGCCCTCGGAGACATAGAACTGGAACAGGCAGTGGCACGGCGGCAGTGCCATGGCTTCCACCTCGGCGGGATTCCATGCAGAGACAATCAGCCGCCGCGATTGAGGATTGCGGCGTATCTCCTTGAGAAGATTCGCGATCTGGTCGATCGAGCCGCCATGGCCATCCGGCCAGGAACGCCATTGCTTGCCATAGACGGGGCCAAGGTCGCCGTTCTCGTCGGCCCATTCGTCCCAGATCGTGACGCCATGCTCGGTCAGGTACTTGATGTTGGTGTCGCCGGCCAGGAACCACAGCAGTTCATGGATGATTGACTTCAGATGCAGCTTCTTTGTCGTGGTCACGGGAAAGCCGCGCGCCAGATCGAAACGCATCTGGTAGCCGAAGACGGAGCGCGTGCCGGTACCGGTGCGGTCGCCGCGATCGGCACCGTTTTCCAGCACATGCTGCAAGAGGTCGAGATATTGGCGCATCGGTTCCGGCTCGATTCGAGATTTCACCAATCATAGCGCATGTGCGCGCCGACGCCACGCCTGTCTGAAGTCTTCCCCACGCGGATGGGCAGCGGAGCTTCAGAACTCGCTCCGGCGAGCCGAAGCGCGCAAGACCGCGCTAATCGGCCGCCAAAGTGGAAGTATCAGATGTTTCAGAGCGAGCCGAGCTTGCCCAGATCCTTGGCCACCAGATAGTAGAAAGTCACCCGGCTCTTGGTATTGTCGGCGTGCATGGCCTTGCAGGTCTTCTCGATCGAGGCGTCGGCTTTCGCGCCGTCGCTGATGCCGAGCTTCTTGGCGACCCAGCTCTCCTTGACGCGTTCAAGCTCCTTCGGGTCCGTGCAGGACACCAGCGAGGAGTCGCGGTTCCTGAGCGCAATGCCCAGATGCTTGACGATCTTTTCGACAATTTCAGCGCTGGCGCCCGCGTCGTACTTCTTCACGTCTGCAAGATAGTCGGCCATTAAAATTCCCCTCGTCGGCGCCACGGATCCGATCGATGAGGGCTGTGGCGCGCTTCGCAATCTGTGCGCTAGGTCGATAACTCCTCACCGCCCGCAAAGCTTCGGTTGAGACCGCGCCCAAGTCAACCCTTGCCGTCGCAATTTGACACAGGGACAAAGCCCCATTGCGGCCTTTCATTTCAGTCAAACGCCCCCTATATTCGTTTTGTCGGCTTGACCGACTATGGCGATAAATGGGCGATGAAATAAGCCGTTCGGACCCGGGGGCGGTACCCGGCGCCTCCACCAAAAGCCGCTGTTGACGACAGAGCGGTTTTTGCTGGGGGCGAAATAGGATCGACGAAGGTGTAAAGATCGTACTTTTGCCCGGCATTGTACCACCGTCATCGGGCTAAACTTATAGTTGCCAACGACAACTATGCGGAAGCTCGTCTCGCTGCTTAATGCAGTGCGAACGCTTCAAATCAAGCCCTAGGGGTTCGCACTTCTAGGCGGGGTTCGGAGGTACCTGGCAACAGAAACCTCCACTTCTCCCCCCTCAATTTGCGTCATGCGCAACGCAAGGCTTTTGCCGACCAGACTTCGCACGGCCGGTGGGCCGCGAAGCAGCCGTGTCGCGCGTGTCTGTTTCTTCATGGGCAAACAATGCAAAACGATTCCGATCGATTCTTCGTGCTGACCGGTGGTCCGGGCTCCGGCAAGACCACTTTGATCGAAGCCTTGCGCCGGGCAGGCTTTGCCACTTCAGTCGAAGCCGGACGCGGCATCATCCGCGACCAGGGCACCATTGGCGGATCCGCCCTACCCTGGGCGGATCGTGGATTGTTCGCCGAACTGATGCTGTCCTGGGAGATGCGCTCCTACCAGAACGCAATCGAACAGAAAGGACCGGTCTTCTTCGATCGCGGCGCGCCGGACACGCTTGGCTATCTCAGGCTGAGCGGCCTGCCCGTGGCAGAGCACGTCAGGACCGCCGCCAAGCGCTTCCGCTACAATCCACGCGTCTTCATCGCTCCGCCCTGGCCTGATATTTTCGCGCAGGATGAGGAACGCAAGCAGACACCAGACGAGGCCGAGCGCACTTACCATGCGCTGGCCGGCGTCTATACGGAGCTGGGCTATGAATTGGTTCCGCTGCCTCTGGGGCCGGTCGAGACACGGCTGCGTTTCATACTGGCCGAGGCAGGATTGGCGTGAAAGGCCGGATAGTCCGGGCCTTCCATCGGTGGCAATTGCCCTATTGCACCACCGTTTCAACTGCTTCGTGGCCAGACCCGGACGTCTTTGCCCCCTGGTCTTCGTCCAGATACCGGCGAAAAAAGGCAAACACATCGGCATTGAACGTCTTGTGGAAGGCAATGCGGTCGAAGCCGCTGGCACACGGCGACCACATGGCCGCGTCGTTGGCCGGCCCCGCAGCATCCCCCGGAATCCGAATGAATTTCAGGCCGGCGGCATGAGTCGTCGTGGCCACCAGGCGTACTACCGGCGCGGCTGCGCAAGCGCCTTACGACCGTTCAGGGCACGGTCTCGACCCTGCCGCTTCCGCTGACATGCGAATTGATCTTCGGGTTGCCGTGGACCTGCACGTTGCCGCTGCCCGACACGCGGATGTCAGCCTGGTCCTGCGGCGCGATATCGGCATTGCCGCTGCCGCTGATCTGGACGCTGGCGGTCTTGGCCGCGAGCTTGCCTAAATCGCCTGAACCCGAACCGGAGATGCGCAAGGAGAGATCCTGCACACTGCCGCTGGCGCGCACATCGCCGCTGCCGCTGATGCGCAGATCGAGCGCCTCCTGGGCAAGAGCGGAAAGCTCGAGCTTGCCGCTGCCGCTCAACCGCCAATTGGGGACCGCTGGACCGGTAAGCTGGACGCTGACCGGCAGGCCATCACAATCGAAACCGTCGTCGAAGTCGAGCACATTGCCGGACAGGCGCACATGCGAAACAGCTTCGGGATCGCCGCTAACGACAGCCTGGGAAGGCGTGCCGGGCCGATAAGTCACCGTTGCCGGCAGCGCAATCTGGAATTCGCTGGAGACCGGTTCCCAGGCCAGCGTTACCGATCCGGGCTTGGTCCCGTCCCCGGAAGTGCGGCAGCTGGAGGCAAAATTCCACCAACGGCCGCCTCTCCACTCGTTGCCGGCGATCGAATTGGCCAGCGACAGACAAATCACCGCCACGGCGAGTGACAGCACGGCGGTCCAGGCAAGCGTCTTGTTCATGTTGCACCTGTTATTTCTGCGTGGCGGCGCGCCACGGGGTTGATCAGGGCTGGCGTGGTTTGACCAGGCGGTAGTGCAGGCGCGCATAATCCCCCAGCAGCTTGACCCCGACATTGAGGCCAAGCAGCAGCAGCGAGCCCAATCCGATGCTGGCGGCGGCAAGGCCGACAGCGGCCAGCAGGCGTGCGAACGCCGTGGCCCACGAAGCGAAATGCCAGAACGGCACGACGCTCAACAGCAGTCCGATGCTGGTGACGCCCAGCGCCAGGACCGCAATGCCGAGACCGAGCGCAACGACGCAGAAGACGATGAGAACCGGCAGCAGCAGAAGGATGTCGAAGGCGGCGAGCCCGGTCAGCGCGAGCAGCGCGGCGGCAACGCCGGCCGGGCCACGATCATGCTCCCAGCGGCGGATCCCTGCTTCCGCCCTCAGCTCCCGCCCCAGCCGCGCCGGATCGCCGAGTGCCTTGGCGACATCCTCTTCGCTCCGTCCCGAGGCCCGCGCCTCGTCGAAATGGGCACCGTAGTCGGCGACGATTTCGTCGATTTCGCCCGCGGGCATTCCGGCAAGGCTGTTGCGCAGGGAAACCAAGAAAGCATCGCGGTTCATTCCATCTCTCCCAGGAAAAGGTCGACGGCATCGACAAAGCTTCGCCACTCTCTGCTGCGCGCTTCGTAGGCGGCCCTGCCGACCGCGGTGAGCCGGTAGTATTTGCGGGAGGGGCCGCTCGTCGATTCGACGAGCCATGTCGCGACAAGCCCATCGCTCTGCATGCGCCGCATCAGCGGATAGATCGTCCCTTCCCCCATGCCGACACGCTCGGCCAGCGTGCTGGCGATCTCATAGGCGTAGCTTTCCCGCCGGGCGAGCAAGGCAAGCACGCACAGTTCGAGCGCTCCCTTTTTCAGCTGGACGTCATTTGGATCGGTCATCGTCCGTTCCCGGCAAGTCCAGTACACTCTATTGGAAGGTACCTGTTTATGCAAGATACTCACTTAAACGTGGTACCCATTTGATCACAAGGTCGTTCGAAGCCCGGATTTCATGAGGCGTTGCGGAGAGATACGCAGCTCGGAACATGGCCGTGCTTGTGCCGGCCGCCATGGGCCACGCAATAAAAAAGGCCGGGAAACCCGGCCTTTCATGTGCTTGCAAGTGGTGCCTATTCCGCTGGCGCCTCGACTGCCTCGCGCGAGCGGCCGAGTGTGACCTTGGCCAGCGTGAAGGAAATCACCGCGCACAGCGTGATGCCGGCGACCATCGGCAGCGGCGTGCCGTCGAAGAACACACCGGCGACGCCCATGGCGAGTGCGCCGATGGCGAAGTGCAGCGTGCCCATCAGCGCCGAAGCCGTGCCGGCGATATCGCCATGCTCTTCCATGGCCAGCACCGAAGTGGTCGGGATGACCAGGCCGAGGAAGCCGTAACCGACGAAGAGCAGTGCCGCCATCACATCGAGCCGGTCGATACCCGTCGCCATCACGGCGAACAGCACCACCATCGTCGAGGCATAGCCGGTCACCGCGACGCGCACCACGCGCCGCAGCCCAAAACGCTCGGCCAGCACTCCCGTCAATTGCGACATGCCGATGAAGGCGACCGCATTGATCGAGAAGAACACGCTGTAGACCGAAGGCGACAGCCCGTAATGGTCGATCAGGATGAAGGACGAGCTCGACAGATAGACGAAGAAGCTCGCAATGCCGAAGCCGGCGATCGCCACCAGGCCAAGGAAATTGCGGTCCCCCATCAGGAAGCGGTAGCCGGCAAGTGCGGTTCCGAAGGAAGAACCGACGCGTTCTTCCGCCGGCCGCGTCTCCTTGAGCGAGGTCGCGAGCAGGATGGTGGCAAGGGCCGCCGCGCCGGTCACCGTCCAGAACACGGCGCGCCAGCCGAAATTCTCGATGATCTGGCTGCCGGTCAGCGGCGCCAGGATGGGCGACACCGAAAACACCAGCATGAGCAAGGACATCAGCTTGGCCGCCTCATTGCCTGTGTGCAGGTCGCGCACGATCGCGCGCGGCACGGCCATGCCGGCGCTGGCGCCAAGGCCCTGCAGGAACCGGAAGGCGATCAGCCACTCGATGGTCGGCGCCATTGCCGAGCCGATGCCGCCGACCATGAACAGCGCAAGGCCGCCATAGAGCGGCAGCTTGCGGCCGACCATGTCGGAGATCGGACCGACGACGATCTGGCCGAAACCCATCGACAGAAAGAAGATCAGCAGGCTCATCTGCACGGCGGCCGTGCCGGCGTGCAGATCCGCCCCGATCGACGGCAGAGCGGGGAGATACATGTCGATCGCGAACGGGCCGATGGCGGACAACAGGCCGAGCACGACCGCGATGCGGAGGAATTTGGGACTCATGATATTGGCTTCTTTCGAATCTGGCTGCCGCCGCCAAGCGACGTCTAACCCTAGGACGGTCCATCCCATGAGGTTCCGACACTTCTTCGGAGCGAAACCTCTTTGTATCTTGTCCACAAATTTAGACAGTCTTGTCTAAATCGTCAATCACCTCTATATACATTTTCATGAGAGCGAGCGTTTCTCCTGACACTTTCCCGCCACGCGGCCACGAGGCCAAGCGCCTGTCGATCGTCGACACCGCGGCGACGGTGTTCTGCCGCGAAGGCTTCGCCGGCGCCAATATCGACCTGATCGCCGCCGAGGCGGGCGTCTCGCGCCAGACCGTCTACAACCACCATGGCGACAAGGAAAAGCTCTTCATGGCCGTGGTGCGCGACCTCACCGAGCGCTGCAATGTCGGCATCTTCGCCACCATAGCCACCTTTCCCGATCAGCCAGGGGATCTCGAAGCCGACCTGATCGGCTTTGCCGTGCGCCTGAACCAGAACTGCATCTGCAACCGCGACGGAAAATTCCTGCGCAAGCTGATCCAGACCGAAGGTGAGCGCTATCCCGAACTGTTTGCCGAGTGGCGCGAGCAAGGCCCGGGCAGGACATGGCCGGCAATCGCTGCCCGCTTCGCCCGCCTCGCCTATGGCGGCCATCTCGTAATCGATGATCCCGACGTCGCGGCGCGCCAGTTCCTCGGCCTGGTCAATGCCGAACTGCAGACCACCTTCATGCTCGGCGGCACGCCGCGCGAGGATGAGGTGGTGCAATCGGCGACAAACGGCGTTCGCACCTTCCTGCGCGCTTTCGGCAAGCGCCCCACGGCGGCCAGCGCGAAAAAGCACGCTACGCTGGCCAACGCATAACATTTGCGGTTGCCATGAAGCCGGCTCGCCGATCAAATCGTTGGCAATAGTCCTCGCTTCGACGCGGCGGTGATCTATATGCGGTTTACGCCGCGCTCAAGCTTGATTACAGCTATGCGGACGATTCAACGGAACCCGACCACCACATGGCCGACGACCACATCCGCTACGACATTCTGGCCCAGGAGGCGTTGCGCGGCGTCATGCGCAAGGTCCTGGCCGAGGTCGCACGCACCGGCCTTCCCGGCAACCACCACTTCTTCATTACCTTCCTGACCGGCGCGCCCGGCGTGCGCGTGTCGTCGCGGTTGCGCGAGCGCTATCCCGAGCAGATGACCATCGTCATCCAGTTCCAGTATTGGGACCTGAAGGTGACCGACACCGGCTTCGAAGTTGGCCTGTCCTTCTCCGACGTGCCGGAGAAACTGGAAATCCCGTTCTCGGCCGTGCGCGGCTTCTATGATCCCTCGGTCAATTTCGAACTCGAGTTCGACGTCAAGACCGACGCCCAACCCGATGAGGAACCGGCCGCGCCCGCGCCCGAGCCGCTGACCATCGTCTCCGAGAAGAAGCCGAAGGCCGAGAAGAAAGCCGCCGCCGAGGCGGAGAAGAAGCCCGCCGCGGCTGAAGCCGGCACCAAGGGCGCCGAAGTGGTTTCGCTCGACGCCTTCCGCAAGAAATAGGCTCCCGGGCTCCCGCCATGGCCGACATCGTCAATCTCCGCCAGGCTCGCAAGCAGAGGGTGCGGGACGAGAAGCTGCGCGTCGCCGAACAGAACCGGGCCCTGCACGGTCGTTCCAAGGCGGACAAGCAACGCGATCGGCTGGTCGCCGACAAGGCCGAAAAATTTGTCGAAGGCCATCGCCTCGAGCCGTCCGGCAGGGACGAGCAATGAGCGTTCGGCCGTGAGCGTCGTCGAAAAGCGCTCGGTGACCATTCGCGGCCATCGCACCAGCTATTCCCTCGAAAAACCGTTCTACGACGATCTCGTCGCCATCGCGGCGCAGAGAAAGCTGACGCTCGCCGCTCTCGTTGCCGAAGTCGATGAGACGCGGCCCCGCGACACCAACCTGTCCTCGGCGCTGAGGCTGCACGTGCTGCAATGGGCCAAGCGCGGAGCCAACGCCTAGCCTAGGCGCTCTCGACAGCGCCTGCCTTTTTCCCGCGCCTGGTGCCGAAGCCAAGCAAGGTCGAGCGATCACGCTCCTCGGCCTGTTTTCTCGACCGCACGCGCATCAGATCCTTCCAGCCGACATAGCCAACCAGCTTTGCGTCCTCGCGCGAGACGACCGGCAGATGCGACACATTGGCCATCAACAGCTTGTCGGACAGACCTTCCAGATATTCGTCGGGAAAAGCCAGGGTCACCTTGCTTCCGGCGAGCAGCTCGCCGAGCGTCGTCGTCCTGTGCGTGCCGGCACGGCGCCAGCGCAGGATCGCCGGCGGATCGATGAGGCCGAGCACCTGCCCGTTCTCATCGATCACGGGAAAACTCGGATGGCGTGTCTCCGGCGCGGTCAGGAACGCCGCCGCGCCATGCAGCGTCATCGTCGCCGGCACGCTCTCGACCTGCGACGTCATCACCTCGCGCACCCTGGTCAGCGCGAATGGATCGACACGATATTCGCGCACGAGGTGGTGCCCTCGCCTGGCGATCTTCTCGGTCAGGATCGAACGCTTCATCAGGAGCACCGTCACGGCATGCGCCGCCGCACAGGCCGCGATCAGCGGCACCAGCACATGCGTGTTGCCGGTCAACTCGACGGCGAAGAACGTGGCCGTCAGCGGCGCGCGCATCGTACCGCCCATCGTGGCGGCCATGGCCAGCAGCGCCCAGAAGCCCGGATCCGCCGCGGGCAGTATCCCGGCAAGCACCGCGCCCATTGCGCCACCCATGATCAGCAGTGGCGCCAGCACGCCGCCGGATGTTCCCGAGCCGAGCGCCACCGACCAGATGATCGCCTTGACCACGAGCAGGAGAAGCGCCGCGGCGGCGATCGTGCGGCCATCCAGCATGTCGGCGATGTTGTCGTAGCCGACGCCGAGTGCCCGTGGTTCGATCAAGCCGCCGATGCCGACCACCAGGCCGCCGATCATCGGCCACCACATCCAGTGGATCGGCAGTTTCTGGAAGGCGTCCTCGCAGGCATAGACCATCTGGGTGAGCAGCCCCGACAACAGGCCGGCGCAGATGCCTACCAGAACCCAGCCGCCGAGCCCGGTGAACGACACCGCCATGCCGCCCTGGAACGGAAAGATCGGCCCGGGCAAATGCAGCACGGTGCGCTCGACCTCGGCCACGATGGCTGCCACCGCCACCGGAATGAAGCTGCGTGGCGTCCATTCGAACAGAAGCAGTTCCACCGCCAGCATGATTGCGGCTATCGGCGTGCCGAACACCGTGGTCATGCCCGCCGCCGCCCCCGCCACCAGCAGCGTCTTGCGCTCATTGTCGGTGACCGGCAGCATCTGCGCGATCAGCGAGCCGATCGCGCCGCCAGTCATGATGATCGGGCCCTCGGCGCCGAACGGTCCGCCGGAGCCGATCGAAATCGCCGACGACAGCGGCTTCAGGATCGCAACCTTGGCATCGAGCTTCGAGCGCCCGAGCAGGATCGCCTCGATGGCCTCTGGAATGCCGTGGCCGCGGATCTTCTCGCTGCCATAGCGCGCCATCAGGCCGATGATCAGTGCACCTATCACCGGCACCACCACCGCGGCGTAACCGAGCGGCGTGTCTTGCAATTTCAGGTCGTCGAGCGTGAACTGGCCGAAGTAGGCGATGTTGGTGGCGAGCCGGATCAGTTTCAAAAGCACGATGCCGGCAAACAGCCCCGCCGTGGCGACCACCACGGCTATGGTGGCAATCGTCAAGACCCGCGCGTCGGTGGTGAAATCGCGCAAGTGACCGTTTTCGGAATGATGGGGCTTCATGGCTGGCTTTCTGGCGGCGGCCGGATCTCGGATATGCGGCACTGGCGAAGACGCCAGCCGGCTTTGTCGGCTCGCTATGTATCGTAACACGATATAAATTCAAGCCGGTTTGCATCAAAACCGTTTGAGCCTTTTGCCGGAATGGAACAAATGTCAGGAATGACGCAGCCGAAGAAACCTCGCCCCGCCATCAAACAGGCCGACTACCAGCGGCTGTCCGAATTCCGCTACCTGATCCGCCGCTTCCTCGAATTCAGCCAGTTGCAGGCGGAAGACGCCGGCCTGACGCCGCGCCAGCACCAGGCCCTGCTGGCGATCAAGGGATTTCCGGGCGGCGGACCGGTGACGGTCGGCGACCTGGCGGAGCGCCTGCGCATCCGCCATCACAGCGCGGTCGAACTGGTCAATCGCCTCAGCGAGGCGGGCCTGGTCGCACGGGATCAGGACAAGGATGACCACCGCCGTGTGCTGCTGCGGCTGACCGAGCGCGCCGACGATTGCCTGGCCGAACTGTCGGCGGCGCATCTCGACGAGCTTTCTCGCATCGAGCCCATGCTGCGGCGCCTGCTCGACCAGGGCCGCGAGTGACGCGCAGGCGTCTTGCGCGGCCCTACTGCAACGACTTCAGCAGATTGTCGATCGTGAACGGATTGGACTTCGGCTTGGCCGGCGGTGGATTGTCGTTGGCCTCCGGCAGCGGCGCACGGTCGACCTTGGGTGCCTGTTCCGCGGCCTTGCGTTCGGCCTCGAGCCTGGCCTTTTCCTGCGAAGCGATGCGCAGCGCTTCTTCCGCCTTCTGCCGCTCCTGCTCGGCTTGCGCCTTGGCGGCTTCGTCGGCGGCCTGCTGCTCGGCCGCGGCTTTCGCATCGGCATCAGCCTTTGCCTTGGCGTCGGCATCGGCCTGGGCTTTCGCCTCTTCGTCGGCCTTCGCCTTCGCGTCCGCTTCAGCCTGGGCCTGGGCGTCAGCCTCCGCTTTCGCCTTGGCGTCCGCCTCGGCTTTCAGCCGCGCCGCTTCCTCCTGCTGGCGCAATTCTTCCGCCGCCTTGTCGCGCGCGTCCTGTAGTGCCGCGTAATAGCGCACCTCGCGCCGCAGCCTCTGCTTTTCGAGCAGCGCCGCCTGCATGGCCTCGACGCGCTGCTGCTCTCTTTCCAGCGCGCGCTGGGTCAGGAACTGCGCCAGCGGCTCGCTGTCGAACTGCCGCGTGACGGCGCCGAAAGGCCCTTCGGCGGTGAAATTGACGACCGGCTCCGAACCCACCAGCGCCTCGTCGCCGGGCCGATAGGTGATCGCGCCCTTGGCGGAGACCGTGCTGGTGTTGAGATCCGCCGTGATGTCGGCGGACAGGGTCGCCGCCGGGTTTTCAAGGCTGATCGGCGGCGCCCGCAGCGTGCCGCCGGCAATGGTGAAGGCGATGTCGGCATCCTTGGCGGCGAAACTGCCATCAGCCGCGATCCCGGGCGCGAAGTCGGCGGTCTTGGCCACGTCGATGTCGCGCCCGATCGTGTCCGCCTTGGCCAGGAAGGCGCTGAACGCATCGGGATTGACGCCGGCGACCTGCAAGCTCCTCAGCGTCGCCGTACCGGAGCCGGACAGGGCCGCGATCATCGCATCGACCGACTTGCCGCTGGTCGATAGCGTCGTCGAGAAATCGCCGATGCCGCCAATGCCTGTATCCGGCAACACGTTCGCCAGGTCGGCACCCGCCAGTTTCATCTGGCCGGTGAAGAGCCCGGTGCCTTCATTGTTCTTCAGCTCGAACAGGCCGGTCAACGCACCGCCAAGAAGTTTCGCCTTGAGGTCCGAAACCCGGATGCCTTCCTTGTCGAGCTTGAGCGAAAAGGCGGCGTCATAGGCGGTGGCGAACGGTCCGGCGGCAAGAGCTGATGTCGTCAGGTCGAGGTCGGCGGTGAACGGCAGGCTGGATTTCTGGCTGAAGGGCGAGGACGGCCAAACGCCCCCCTCGTCGCTCGCGCTCTTGTCGGCCCCGCTTTTCTTGTCAACAAGGAAAGCGGAATCGCCGAACAGCGCCACGGCCATCGGATCGAGATCGAGCTCATCGAGCGCCAGCGCGCCGGCCAGATGCGGAATGCCGTCCTTGGTGTCGATATTGATGTCGCCTGAGACCGCCGCCTCATTGATGGCGCCGCTGACGCTGTCCAGCACCAGCAGCCCGTTGCCGTAGTCGCCTTGGGCCGAGAGCGACGTCGACATGCCCGCTCCCATGCCCGGCAGGCCAATGCCTGTCGTCATCAGCCAGGGTTCGATGTCGGCGGCATCGAGGTCGATTTTGCCTTTGGCGGTTGGCCCTTGCGGCGTATCGGCGATCGTCCCTTCGAAGCCGGCCTTGAAGTCATTGCCGACAAGGCTGAAAGTCGTCGCCAGGCCGCCGCCAAGCGTGCCTTTGGCCTGGAGGTCCGTGTGTGCCTCGCCCAGCATGCCAAGCGGCAGCGCCGGCAGGCCGTAAAGCGCCAGCAGTGCGGTGGCGTCCGGATTCTTGGCGTTGAAGGTCAGCGTCACCGGCGCGTCAAGCAGTCTGTCCAGCGTCCCCTTCCCCGACAGCGAAGCCGAAAAGGCCGAGCCTCCGGCGTTACCCTGCCCGCTTACAGCCAATCCCGTCGTGCCGTCGCCATTGTCGGCGGCACTCGCCACAAGGTCGACACGCGCATCCTGGAACAGGTCCGGATAGGCGGCGGCACGGCTTGCCAGCCCCTTCAGCACCGCATTGTCGGGATAATGCTGCGCGGCAACGTCGATCAGCGGCTTGAGGTCGACAGCGACGACGGAAGCGTCGAGCTTGCCGGTGGGGCTCGCCGGGAAATCCTTGATCCGGCCCGTGGCGCTGATCGAGGCGCCCGCCAGCCCGCCGACCGACAGCCGGTCGACTTCGAGCAGCCCATCGCGCAGCCTGAGCGCGGTGTCGACCGTGTCGGCGGTCAACCCGCCGGCACTGACCGGCCCGGCCTTGATCTGGAAATCGAGATCGCGGTCGGCAAAGCGGTTGGCCCCCTTGTCGCTGACGAAGATCGAGGCGAAGGCCGCCAGCCCATCGACGTCAAGCTCGCCGCCTTCAAGCCGCATCAGCACCGACGGCCTGGCTTCGTCGGGCTGGCTGGAATCGATGCGTCCGGAAAACTTCGCCTTGCCCAGGATCAGTTCGAGGTCGCTGAAGGCCTGGCGCTTCTCGGAGAGATCGACCTTGGCCTTGAAGCCGGCAGCGGGCAGACGGCGGATCGCCTCGTCGACATCCTTCGACAGCCAGGCGGCAAAACCGGACGGCTGGGCGACGGCCAGCAGCAGCGAGCCGGTGAAGCCGAAATGGTCGTCGACCCTCAGCATGCCATTGGCTTCCAGCGTCGTGCGACCGGGCAAGGTCGCGGCGAGCGACTTCACCGACCAGCCTCCTTCGACCGGCTCGGCGGAAAGATGGACATCACGTACCGTGGTATCGCCGGCCACCACCGCCGGCAGCTTCACTTCCACGGTGCCGGGTATGGTCGGCTTCGGCAGCCCGAGCAGCGCCTGCTCCAGCCCGGCAATGCGCTGGTCGAGTGTCAGGCCGGTGCCGGCTTGGGCGCCGACCGCCTCGTCGAACTGCACCTGCGCGCCATTGGCCTCGATGGCGAAGCTCGGCTTCTGGCCGAGATCGACCGAGGCCTTGCCGTCGGCTGTATAGGGATTGTCCAGCGGTCCGGTCTCGAAGCGGAACTCGTCGACGCCGAGCTTCTGATGGTCGAGCGAGAACTTGCCGTTCAGCCGGAAGCCCGGATCGGGCTTGCCGGCGCTGACCTTCACCGTCTCGCCATCGTTGCCGCGCAGTTGGGCGCTGTTCTTGTCGGCACCGGAAATCTTGAACTGGCCGGAATAGACGGCGGCGCCGTTGACGATGCCGGCATTGCCGTCGGTCTCGATGACCAGCGGATAGGCATCGGGATCCGCCTTCAGCCGCAGCCGCATCTGGCCATTGCCTTCGGCCTTGCCGGTCGACGCCGCGACAGTGGTGCGCAACCCGTCGAGCCGCAACGTGCCGTCCATGCGCCATGGGCCGGCCAGCGACTTGGCCGAGATGGTCGAGTTGATTTCGGAAAAGACATGGCTGCGTCCGCCCGCGGCATGGCGCAGTTCGATCTGCCCCTCCGTCACCGTCAGCTTCTCGATCGAGATCTGGTTGAGATCGAAGGGCGACGACGGCCGTATCGCCCAGTCGACCGTGCCGTCATTGGCAATATCGATGGTCGCCTTCGGGTGCACCAGCCGCATGTCGAAGATCAGCACCTCGCCGCGCAGGAAGGGCGCCAGTTCCGCATCCATCGAAAACGTCTCGACGGTCATGGCCGGCTGGCCGTTGGGGCCACCGGCGACGGCGACGTTGGAGAAGGTCACCGAGGGGAATGGTAAAAGCCTGGCCGTGGCGTCGCCCTGCACCGTCACCTTGCGGCCGAGGATCGCGCTTGCCTCACGCTCGAACTGGGCGCGGTAGCCGGTCCAGTCGACAAAATACGGTCCCACCAGCGCCGCGCACAGCACCAGCACAAACAAGCCACCGAAGATCACGAACAGGCGTGCGAGCATCAGCTCCGAACAGGTTGATTGAAATTCTGCCGCACTCTACCCGCATCCGCGTGTCGATAAAGAGGCAATTCATCCAGTATTGCGTCATCCCGGACGATCTGAAACAAATCCGGGACAAGCGGAGATTTCGGATGTCGAGCAAGAACTGGGACCGTGTGCCGATCGATGCGCAGAGCGTCGATGCTCCGCTTTCTCAATCGGCGATTTTCCTCGTCGTCACGGTCGCCGCGGAGCAGCCGGCCCTGGCCAAGGTTTGTTCCGTGCTCGGCGAGCTTGACGATCTGGTCAAGACCGTCGGGTTCCGCGACCTCGGCGGCCATCTGTCGTGCATTGCCGGCATCGGCCGCGATCTCTGGGACCGTCTCAGCCCCGGCCGGCGGCCGCTGGAACTGAAGCCGTTCGCGCCGATCAAGGGAGCGGTCCATTCGGCGCCCTCGACACCGGGCGACCTCCTCTTTCACATCCGGTCCGAACGGCCAGACATGTGCTTCGAGTTCGAGCGTATCCTGCTCGACAGGCTTGGTCCCGATGTGACCGTCGTGGACGAGGTGACGGGCTTTCGCTACTTCGATGCCCGTGACCTGCTCGGCTTCGTCGACGGCACCGCCAACCCGACCGGCCTCGACCTGCCCGCCTCGGCGCTCGTGGGCGACGAAGATGGTGACTTTGCCGGCGGCAGCTATGTCGTCGTCCAGAAATATCTGCACGATATGCAGGCCTGGGCGCGCATTCCGACGCCCGAGCAGGAGGCGATCATCGGCCGAACCAAGATCGACAACATCGAGATCGATGATGACGACGCGCCGCGCAAATCGCACAAGTCGCTGGCCACGATCGAGGATGCCGACGGCAACGAGTACGACATATTGCGCGACAACATGCCGTTCGGCAGGCCCGGGCAGAACGAGTTCGGCACCTACTTCATCGGCTACAGCAGGTACCTCTGGGTCACCGAGAAAATGCTGCAGCGCATGTATGTCGGCGACCCGCCGGGGGCTTACGACCGGCTGCTCGACGTCTCGACACCGCAGACCGGCACGACATTCTTCGCGCCGACCCGTCCCCTGCTGCAAACGCTCGTCCAGAACGCGCAGAAGCAGCTTCCCGCCGCACGGTAAAGCGGCGGGCCGACAGCTATTGTCCGCAAAACCTCAGCGTGCGTCGCGCTTGGCTTGTGCCACCTTGCCTGCCTTGCGCTGCCGGCCGAGTTCCGCCGGCCGGACCAGATTCGGCGCCCGCTTATTGGCCACGGAGCGCATGCCCTTGTGAGCCGTCCGTGAATTGTGAGACGGACCGTCCGATGGCGCACCTTGCTTCAGGGCCAAGGCCTTGCGTGCGTTCCCGACCAGGGAAACGCGGGCCGCCAGTTGGCGCCGCCGTTCGGCCTCGCCATTCAGCCGCCGCATGGCCATGGCCAGCACCGCCAGCTTCACCTGCGAGCCACCATCGGCCTTTGAAGGCGTAGCGCCTTTCGGCGCACCCTTGCCGCGGATCTCACGCCGGCGGCGGTGCGCTTCGGTCTGCGCCTTGTCGCGCCGCTCCCGCAGCAGCTTGACCAGACCGGAAAGGTCGGCGTCGGAAAGCTCCTGCACCGCCGGATGGTGCGACTTTTCCACCAGTTCCTTTTCATCGGCGCTCAGCGCGCGCGCTTCTTCCTTGCGTGAAATGGCCATCACAGTCCTCCTCAGCTGGCGTGCCTGCTCTTTCAGGCCCGCCGCCTCTGGAGGTTCGGTCCGAATGGTGGCGCGGTCAAGACGAGCCTTTTGTCGGGCAGCCGATGCCACTCCGATCAGCTAGCGGATCGGCCGCGCAGATACGCGCAGACCAGTTCGATGAGTTCGGCCCGCAGCGCTGGTGAATCGAGTTCGCCATGTCGCGCCGCAGTATGCACGACCCCTTCGACGGCGCCCGACAGCACACGCCCGGCAATCTCGTCCCGCTCGGGGTCGGACTTGCCCGGGGCCAATGCGATTACGCGCTGGTAGCGGCGCAGATACTCCGCCTCGAACTCATCCTGCGTCGAGCGCGCGGCAAGCGGCACCTCGTCGAGCAGGACACGATGCAGGTCCTGATCGACATTATGGGCGGCGACGACACCGTCGATCAGTTTTGCTGCACACTGCTCGAGCGTCATCGCTCCATCGCGCTCCTCCGAACCGGAAATCGCGGCGAGCACTGCGTCGAGATGGCGTTTGCGGATCTCTTCCGCCAGCGCCAGCTTGTTGGGAAAATATTGATAGATCGAACCGACGCTGACACCGCCCACGGAGGCGGTTTCGTTGGTGGTGAAATCCGCCCAGCCGCGCCACGCCAGAACGCGAGCCGCAGCCTCCACAATCGTGTCCACGGTCGCGCGCGAACGCTGCTGTCGTGGCGCTTTGCGCACGTTTGCCTGCTCTGCCGGAACGCGAGTAGCCATGTCAGGGCGTCTTCACCAAAATGCGATTGTCAGCTCACATTTATCCAAGCCCGCAACGCAAGCCAATGAGAGACCATCATGAGCAGCAAGACACTGCTTCTATCCCTGTTCCGTTACAAATGCTGGGCCGACGACGAATTGCTCGCTTTGCTGGCCGAGATCGAGAGTGAGCTACCCGACCAGCAGCTCGGCGAGATCCTTGAAACCATCAATCACGCGCATGTCGTCGATCGGATATTTGCCTCGAACGTCGAGAAGAAGAAGCACGCCTACCGGGACACCGGCACGAACAACACGCCGACCCTTGCCGAACTGTCCAAGGCAATCGTCGAAACGGACCGGTGGTATCTCCGCTATGTCGAAGAGGTTGAACCGGGAGCGCTGGCGGAGACGATCCGGTTTGCCTTCACGGACGGCGCCTCGGGGCAGATGTCACGCGAGGAGATGCTGGCGCACGTCATCACCCATGGCGGCTATCATCGCGGCGACGTCGGCCGCATCGTCACCCAATTGTCGAAGCCCACGTCTCCCGACACATTCACCGGCTATCTCCACCGGGCCGAGCCGGCACGTCGTTCGTCGATATGATCTGGGCCACCGCTGGACATGAGAATACCGGCCTCGCGCCGGCTCCTGGCTGCGGCGGGATGGTCCCTACCCCACGTCAGGCAGGATCTTGCCCGGATTCATGATGTTTTGCGGGTCCAGCGCCTGCTTGATGGTGCGCATGATGTCGACGCCGTGGCCGAGTTCGCGGCGCAGGAAGCCGATCTTGCCCTGGCCGATGCCGTGCTCGCCGGTGCAGGTGCCATCCATGGCGATAGCCCGCATGTTGAGCCGCGCGACGAATTCTTCGCAGAGCGCGATCTCCTTCGGATCGTTCACATCCATCAGCACCAGCGTATGAAAATTACCGTCGCCGGCATGGCCGACGATCGGCGCGATCAAGCCCATTTCGGCGATGTCGGCCTCGGTTTCGGTGACGCATTCGGCAAAGCGCGAGATCGGTACGCAGACATCGGTCGAAAGGCCCTTGGCGCCCGGCCGCAGCGTCAGCGACGCCCAGTAGGCATCGTGCCTGGCCTTCCACAGCTTGGTTCGCTCTTCTGCGACGCTGGTCCACAGGAACGGGCCGCCGCCGTTTTCCTCGGCGATCATGCCGAAAGTCTCGGCTTGTTCGGCAACGCTGGCGTCGCTGCCGTGGAACTCCACGAACAGGCACGGGCTCTCGGGATAGTCGAGCTTGGAATAATTCTTCATCGCCCGCATCTGCAACCCGTTGACCAGTTCGATGCGCGCCACCGGAATACCCATCTGGATCGTCGCGATGACGGCGTTGCAGGCCGCCTCGACACTCGGGAACGGACAGACACCGCCCGAGATCGCCTGCGGAATGCCTTGCAGCTTCAGCGTCAGTGACGTGATGATGCCGAGTGTGCCTTCCGAACCGACCAGAAGCCTGGTCAAATCGTAGCCGGCCGAGCTCTTTTTAGCTCGCTTGCCGGTCGTCACCGTCTCGCCATCGGCCATGACGGCCGTCAGCGACAGCACGTTCTCGCGCATCGTGCCGTAGCGTACCGCATTGGTGCCGGAAGCCCGCGTTGCCGCCATGCCGCCCAGCGAGGCATTGGCGCCCGGATCGATCGGAAAGAACAGGCCGGTGTCGCGCAGATGCCGGTTCAGATCCTCGCGTGTCACGCCGGGCTCGACCGTGCAGTCGAGATCCTGCGGGTTGACCGCAAGGATGCGGTTCATGCGCGAGGTGTCGACCGAGATGCCGCCGCCCGGCGCGTTGGTGTGGCCTTCCAGCGAGGAGCCGACACCGAAGGCGATGACCGGCACACGGTGCGCCGCGCAGACACGCACGATCTCCTGCACCTCGGCCGTCGTCTCCGGGAAAGCGACACCATCGGGCGCCTGCGTCGGGATATAGGTGGTGGTGTGCGCGTGTTGCGAGCGGATGGCCTGGCCGGTCTGGAAGCGCTCGCCCAACTGTTGCTTGAGGATGCCGAGGACCGCAGCGATCCCTTCCTCGTTGCGTTCGACCGGATTGAGGTCGCTCAGAGCCATGAATTCCTCCGCGAATGGACCAGCGCCCACGCTTGTTTTGCAGCTATGGATGCCTAAAGCAATTCCAGGAAAAGTGTGAAGCGCTTTTCCCGGGAAAACCGCATGGCGCTTTCCCTGGGGATGGCGTCAGAACAAAAAAGTCTCCGCAGCCACGCTCTGTCCAGCACCAGAACAAGGAAGTTTCGATGTCCATCCCCGCCCCCTTCGTCTCCAGGCCCATGGACATCCAGAAGGACTGGATCGATTACAACGGCCATCTCAACATGGCCTATTATAACGTCCTGTTCGACCGCTGCTCGGATGAGGCCTTTGAGGCGATGGGCGTGGGACTGGACTATGTGAAGCAACGGCGCCTCACCATCTACACCGCCGAAGTCCATGTCTGCTACGTCCAGGAGCTGCATCTCGACCACAAGGTCACTGTCTCCTTCCAGCTAATCGACCATGACGCGAAGCGGATCAGGTCCTACCAGGAAATCCGCCATGTCGATGGCTGGCTCGCCGCCACGTCCGAGACGCTGTCGCTGCATGTAGACATGGCGGGGCCGAAGGTCGCGCCCTTCCCCGCCGATGTTCTGGCCAAGATCGAAGCCATGCGCGCCGCCCATTCGGTGCTGCCCATGCCGGAGCGCGCCGGCCGCGCGATCGGCATCAAACACAAGTAGGGCGAAGCCGACATCCATCCAGATTCGGCACGGCGGGGCATTGGGTCTGACTTCAAAGCCACACCCTGAACTCAAAATCGCGGAGCCCCCGATATCCAACGGCAGCGGTGCTTGAAGCGGGTTTGGACCGGCGTTAACCTTACCGAGGTTTTAACGGGAACAAGCCAATTGAGCCGTTGAACGACTCAGCGGAGCGGTCGAAAACCATCCGCATAGAGTTGTTTACGAGCGGCGGGGCGAAGCCGGTTCGAGGGACGTGCATGAAAACCGACATCAAGGTCGAGGTGGACAGGCTGGCCGCTGATCCGCGCATATCGGACTATGATTTCTGGCGTTCGCTCAAGAATGTCGACAACGAGATCTTCCATATAGCCAACAACAACGAGCCGATCCCGTTCGACATGATCCGCTGGCGCAGCATTTTGAAGCGCGCCCGCCTGAAGCGCGGCCACGCCTAGCGTCGGCGCGTCGGCCTGAGAAAAACCGGCCAACCAATTTTGTCGTACCATTTCACGGCGATCGCTTCGCCGCCGCCAGCGGCGAGCGCGCCGCTACCGGCGATGACTGGATGATGGCCGTATTCGTCATCGCATAGGGGATGATGCGGTCGATTACCCGTTCGAGCTCGGCCACCGAGCCGACATGGGCGAGCGCGATGAGGCAGTCCTCGCCGGTCACCCGGTCGCATTGCGCGATCTCCGGCAGCTCGCGAATGATATCGGCGACGACCGACAATTGTCCCGGCACCGGCCGGATGCGCAGCCACGCTGACAACGTCAGGCCAAGCGCGGCCGGATTGATCCGGACGCAATAGGCTTCGATGACGCCATTCTCGTGCAGCCGCTTGATGCGCTCGGCGACACTCGGCGCCGACAGGCCTACCGAGCGCGCAAGCTCCGCCGTGCTGATGCGCGCATCCTTTTCCAGCAGGCGCAGGATTTTCATATCCGCCGCGTCGAGGTCGGCATTTTCAGTTCCAAGGCGTTTCAACGAAAAATCCTTTCTTCCAGGAATGAAATTGCCGGAGCAGTCGGTTATTCGCCATATAAAGTAGAAAAATTGCCTGCGATACTGATCCGATGAACGATCAGACGCAAGCGCCGGCTGCCGGCCCTGCCCTCAACGGCCCGGTGCTCGACACTCTGGCGGCAAGGTTGCCGCCACATGTCTGGTTCGGTGTCAGCGCAATCTTCCACTATCTCGGCCCGGCCTTCGCGGTGCTGCTGTTCCCGCATGTCGGCGTGCTCGGCATGGCATGGCTGCGTATCGCCACCGCGGCGCTGATCTTCGCGCCGCTGACGCGCCCGTGGCGAAGCTTCGCTCGCGCCGATCCCGCAACGCGACTGTTGCTGCTGGCTTTCGGTGCCTGCCTGGCGGTGATGAATTGCTCGTTCTACCTGGCGCTAGACCGCTTGCCGATCTCGCTGGTGGCGGCGATCGAATTCGTCGGCACCATCGGCGTCGCGCTCGTTGGCCTCAGGAGCGCCCGCAACCTGGCTGCCCTCGCCGTCGCCGTCACCGGCACCTTGCTGCTCATCGACGTCAGATGGTCCGATGATCCCGTCGGGCTATTCTGGGCTTTCCTCAACGGCGCGCTGTTTGTCGGCTACATCGTGCTCGGCCACCGCGTCGCCCGAACCAGTGCGGGCGACGGCATTGCGGGCCTCGGTGCCGCCATGGCGGTCGCCTTCATCGTCGTGCTGCCGATCGGCTTCGCGGATGCCCTGCCCGCCTTTTTCTCGGCGCCGCTGCTGGTCGCCGCCATCGGCGTCGGCATCTGCTCTTCGGTCATTCCCTATATCTGCGACCAGCTTGCCATGTCGCGGTTGCCGCGCGCGAGTTTCGCGCTGATGCTGTCGCTGCTGCCGGTCACGGCAACGCTGATCGGCGTCATCGTGCTGCGCCAGATTCCGAGCCTCATCGATTGCCTCGGCATCGCACTGGTGGTTGCCGGTGTCGCCTTCCACAAGCCTGCATCCAGCAGCTAGCCGCCAGGAAAGTCTTTATCTTCATTTGCTTGTAAAACTCCCGAGTCGGTTCCCGATCTCGCCTGACTGCGACAAGACGCTCAAGATTGAACCAATCTCGCCTTTGAGCCGTTGTCCCCTACGAAAACGGCTTGGAGTGACACCATGGACTGGAAACGGACCAGGGAGCCTGCCGACGCTTGGCACATGACGGATGACCTTCATGTCGAGCACGGCAAGGGCGACCCGTTCGCGGCGGCCATTCGCGCCACACGCATGTCGATGATCATCACCGATCCTCGGCGACCTGATAACCCGATTGTCTTTGCCAATGACGCTTTCCTGCGGCTGACCGGCTATGAGCGTAATGAGGTGATGGGCAAGAACTGCCGCTTCCTGCAGGGGCCGAAAACCGACAAGGCCGCTGTCGGGCAGATCCGTGCGGCGGTCGAGGACAACGCAGATGTCAGCGTCGACATCCTGAACTATCGCAAGGACGGTTCGACCTTCTGGAATGCGCTCTACATCAGCCCTGTCTCCAACGACAAGGGCGAGGTGCAGTTCTTCTTCGCCTCGCAACTCGACGTCTCGGACCGCAAACGCTCGGAACATCGCATCACCGCCGACAAGGACCGCTTCGAGAAAGCGGTGAAGGAACGCACCGCCGAACTGGAAGCAGCCCTTGAGGCGCAGACCACCTTGCTGCACGAGGTGGATCATCGGGTGAAAAACAATCTGCAGATGATCTCATCGCTCATCATCATGCAGCGGCGGACCATACAGGACGAGGCGACCAGGCATTCGCTGACCACCATGCTGGAGCGTATCGAGGCGCTCAGCACCGTGCATCGCCGGCTCTACCAGTCGAAGGATGTCAGCCGGTTCGACGTCTCGGATTTCGCCAAGGACCTGGTGACGGATCTGCTGACGGCGTCGGGGCGATCCGGGATCAAGTCGAACCTTGAGCTCGAACCCATCGTCATTTCAGCCGAGAAGGCGACGCCTGTCGCGCTGATGGTCAATGAACTCGTCACCAATGCCTTGAAGCACGCTTTCAAGGAAGGACCGGACGGGACCACAGCGGGGCGCATAGGCGTCAAGATGAGCCAGCCCGACGGACACTTCAACATCGAGGTCTCGGACGATGGCGTCGGCATGGCCGAAGCCAATGGCGATGCCTCTTTCGGCATGCGGCTGATCAAATCGCTCGCCCGCCAGTTGCACGCCGATATTGAATGGCGTGACGCCGGCCCCGGCACCACGGTCGTGATCTCGATGCCAAACGAACCGCAGCAAAAAAGGACTCTCTCATGACTGAACCACTCAAGGTCCTGATCGTCGAGGATGAAGCGCTGTTGGCGATGGAGCTGGAAAGCCTTGTCGAGGAAGCCGGCCATAGCGTCGTCGGCTGGGCGACGTCCTCGGCGGAAGCAAAAAGCATGGTCGAGTCCACGGATGCCGACATCGCCTTTGTCGACATCCACCTCACCGACGGCCCGACCGGTGTCGACGTGGCCCACTATATCGGCGAGAAGAAACGTTCGATGGTGGTGTTCATGACCGCCAATCCGAAGCGCATCCCCGACCATTTCGCCGGTGCGATCGGCGTCATCGCCAAGCCCTATACGATGAACGGCCTGACATCGGCGTTGCGGTACCTGCAGGAGGGCGTGCGCCGCCCGCCTCCGGTTTCGACACGTCCAGCCGGCTTCACCTTGTCGCCGGCCTTCGCGGCGGTCTGGACGCCAGCGGTCTGACGTCCTACGCCAGTTTCTGCTTCAGGAAGGCGATCGTCCTGCCCCAGGCGAGATCGGCCGCCTTCTTGTCGTAACGCGCCGCCGAGGTGTCGTTGTTGAAGGCATGGTTGGCGCCTTCATAGACATAGACCGTGTATTCGACATGCGCGGCATCGAGTTCCTTCTTGAAGGCATCGATGCCGGCATTGGTGCGGTCGTCGAGGCCGGCATAGTGCAGCAGCAGCGCGGCCTTGATCCTCGACACATCGGCGGCCTTCGGCTGCATGCCGTAATAGGCGACGCTCGCCGCGAGATCCGGCGCATTGACGGCCAGCATGTTGGCCGTGCCGCCGCCCCAGCAGAAGCCGATGACGCCGACCTTGCCATTGCCGTCCTTGTCGGCCTTCAGGAAAGCGACGGTCGCCACGCCGTTGGCAGCGGTCTGCGCCGGGTCGAGCTTCGTGAACATGTCACGCGCCTTGTCCTCATCGGCGGGCGTGCCGCCGAGCGGTGACAGGAAATCCGGCGCCAGCGCCACGAACCCCTCCAGCGCCACGCGCCGGGCGACATCGCGTATATGCGGGTTGAGCCCCCTGTTTTCATGGATGACGATGACGGTGCCGAGTTTGCCGGCCTGGTTCGCCGGTTTGACCAGATAGCCCTTCATCTCGTCGCCGCTGCCCGGATAGGTGATCTCCTCGCCTTTCACCCGCGGATCGTTGTCGGCAACGATTGCCGCCTGGGCGGAATTCGCCGCCAGCATAGGCACGATCGCGGCCGCCGCGGCACCCGATCCGGCAAGCCTGGTCAGCTGTTCCATGAAGCGGCGGCGGTCGAGCGTCAGATGCGTGTATTCGTCATAGGCATCGATCATCGCCTGGGTGATGGCGGGTTTGTCGGTGGCGGTGGATTTGGTCATCGGCGCACTCCTCGATCTCGCTGTCTCGATGCGATGTCCTGCCGTCCGCAAGATAGGGGTGGGCCTTGCATCGTCCAGTCACGGCGCCGGTGACATCCCGTCTCTCCCGGCGAGCAGCGGCGCCATCATCCCGATTTGGCTTCATCACAATTTGGTCATCGACGGCAAATCTTGATGGCGCTGCCACAATAGTAGGGGAAACTGATCATACGGCCGCCCCATGGCGCGGCCACGGTCCCGAATGGACCGATCTGAAAGGACGCCGCCGATGACCATGCCCTCGCCGATCCTGGCAACCGCCTTTATCGTTGCCGCAGCCACCATCCTGGCGATGCGCGCGGCCGTTGTAGCGGCGAGCCGGAAGTCCATGGTCAAGATCCGCGGCCGCCAGCGCCATCCGGCAAACACGAAAACCCAAGGTTGAGGTGAAGTCATGGACGTACAGGATATCGTGAACACCGTTTCGCAGAAGGCCGGCCTTGACCAGGCAACGACGGAAAAGGTCGTCGGCACTATCTTCTCGGTGCTCGAGCATGAGGCGGAAGGCACCATCGCCTCAGCCTTCTTCGCCAAGATCCCGGGCGCCGATGCACTGGCGCAGAAATATGACGTCGTGGCCGCCGCCCCTGCCGGCGGCGGTGGCGGCTTCCTGTCGTCGCTGCAAGGCGCGCTTGGCGGCGTTCTCGGCGAGAAGGCGGGCGCGCTGGTCAACGGCCTCGCCGCCCTCAAGGCATCCGGCCTCGATCTGGCGCAGATCCAGAAGGCTGGCGCCACACTGGTCCAGCAGGCCGAAGCCGCGGCCGGCCCCGATCTGACCAACCAGGTGCTGGGCTCGGTGCCCAGCCTGAAGAGCCATCTCGGGCTCGGCTGATCGTCAATTCGCCGAGCTTGCCTCCAGGCAACCCGTCTACTTGGGCAGCGCGTAAGCCATCACATAATCCCCCGGCTTGGTGCCGACCGAGCCGTGGCCACCGGCGACGATGACCACGAACTGGCGTCCGTCGGCGACCGTATAGGTCATCGGCGTCGACTGACCGCCGGCTGGCAGCCGCGCCCGCCAGAGCTGCTTGCCCGACGTCAGGTCGTAGGCGCGCAGATAATCGTCGACCGCGGCACCCAGGAAGGCGACGCCACCGGCGGTGATCATCGGCCCGCCAATGCCGGGCACACCGACCTTCAGCGGCAGCGGCAGTGGCGTCATGTCGTAGACCGTGCCGTTGCGGTGCTTGTAGTTGATCGTGCCGGTCCTGAGATCGACCCCGGCGACATACCCCCACGGTGGCGCCTGGCAGGGAACGCCGAGCGGTGACAGGAACGGCCCCATCACCACCGCATAGGGCGCGCCTTCATTGCGGTTGAGCCCCTGCTCGCTGCCCTTGGTGTCGACGCCCGGCGCCGGCACGTCGGCGCGCGGAACAAGCCTGGATGTGAAGGCGAGATAGGTCGGCATGCCGAACATCACCTGCCGCACCGGATCGACCGCCACGCCACCCCAGTTGAAGGTGCCGAAATTGCCGGGATAGATCAGCGATCCCTGCAGCGAGGGCGGCGTGTAGCGGCCTTCATAGCGCAGTTTGTGGAAGGCGATGCGGCAAGCCAGCTGGTCGAACATGCTGATGCCCCACATGTCGGCTTCGGTCAGCGGCTTCGGGTTGAAGGAGAGATCGGACGAAGGCTGCGTCGGCGACGCATGGTCGCCCTCGATGGCGCCGCCGGGCGCCGGTACTTCCTTGACCGCGATCACCGGCTCGCCGGTGCGCCGGTCGAGCACATAGAGGTCGCCTTGCTTGGTCGGCCCGACCAATGCGGGCACGATCGTGCCGTCGGCCTTGGTGATATCGATCAGGCTCGGCTGCGCCGGCACGTCCATGTCCCACAAATCGTGGTGCACGGTCTGCCGCACCCATTTCAATTGCCCGGTATTGAGATCGAGCGCGGTAATCGAGGAGGAGAACTTCTCGACATTGGCGCTGCGTCCGGCGCCGAGCTGGTCCGGCGTCTGGTTGCCGAGCGGCACGTAAAGCAGGCCAAGTTTCTCGTCGGCGCTGGGCGTCGACCACATGTTGGGCGAGTTGGCGGTGTAAGTCTGGCCGGCCGGCAGCGGCGTCGTCTGGTCCGGATTGCCGGAATCCCAGTTCCAAATCAGCTTGCCGGTGCTCGCATCATAGGCGCGGATAACGCCCGACGGCTCCTGCGTCGAATAATTGTCGTTGACCGCGCCGCCGACGATGATCTTGCCGCCGGCAATCAGCGGCGCCGAGGTCGAATAGTAATAGCCCGATTTCGGGTACGGCATGTTGGTCAGGAGGTTGAGCGTGCCGGCCTCGGCGAAGGCGGGACAGACCTGCCCGTTGGCGGCGTCGAGCGCGATCAGCCGGGCATCCGAGGTCGGCAGGTAAACGCGGGTCGCGCAGGGCTGGCCGGCCGCGCCGCCGGCATCGGCATAATAGGATACGCCGCGGCAGGTCTGGTGCTGGCGGTCCTTGTCGAGCTTGATCTTGGGATCGTAGCGCCATTTTTCCTTGCCGGTCGCGGCGTCGACCGCGATGGCGAAATTGTGCGGCGTGCAGATGTAGAGCGTGTCGCCGATCTTGAGCGGCGTCACCTGGTAGGTGGTCTCGCCGATATCGTCCGGCCCCTTCACGTCGCCGGTGCGATAGGTCCAGGCCGGCTGCAGATTGGCGACATTATCCGGTGTGATCTGGTCGAGCGGCGAATAGCGCTGGCCGAATTGCGTGCGGCCATAGAAGTGCCATTCGCCGGCCGGCACGTCATTGCCCAGATTGGCGTTGGGGGTCACCTTGTCGGTGTCGAGCGCGCCGGCGATGTCCTTCGGGTCCGTGGTCATCGAATAGCCGGCCACTGCCAGCGAGGCCAGCACCGCCAGGATCAGCGGCGCGCGCCCGTCAGGACCGACAAGGCCTCGCCGCGCCCACGGCGTCAGCAGCCATAGCGCCACCAGCACGATGATGCCGCCGCGCGGGCCGAGTTCCCACCAGTCGAAGCCGGTTTCCCAGACCGCCCATGCCAGCGTGCCGAGCACGATCGCCGCGTAGAGCCACAGCGCCGTGGAACGGCGCCGGTAGAGCAGCCAGGCCGCGACCAGGAAGGCCAAGCCAACGATGATGTAGTACCAGCTGCCGCCCAGCGAGGCCAACCAGATGCCGCCAGCGCCAAGCGCCAGACCGAGGAGGAAGAGAACGAGGGAGGTGATGGTGACAGCCAAGATGATACTCCTTCGACTGTTGCGCGCCTCGCGCGGCCATGGGCAACCCGGCATTGCGTTCCTGCCCGGTACACAACTTTCTCCCGCCCGCCTCGCCTGTCAAGCTTGGGCCACGAGCCGACGGGCAGCTCTCGGTCCGGCTGCAAATGCGCGGCGGGCTGAGCGTCATGCGAGCCAAGGTGGCCGGATAGGCCACTTTACCGGGAACAAAACGTAGACAGTTCTGGTCTTTCCCTCCCGAATCACTACATTCGGGGGAAGATGTCCGGCTTTTCCGAAGACATGCCCTTTTTCGACGAACCCAATGCGCGGCCCACGGCCCCGTCGGGCATTGCCGCGCGCGCCATGGCTGCCCGCGGCGGCCACAACAATGCGCCGGACTATCTCCGGGGGCTGAATCCGGAACAAAGGCTGGCGGTGGAGACCACCGAGGGTCCTGTTCTGGTGCTGGCCGGCGCCGGCACCGGCAAGACGCGGGTGCTGACCACCCGCATCGCCCACATCCTCGCCACCGGCAGGGCTTTCCCCTCCCAGATCCTCGCCGTGACCTTCACCAACAAGGCCGCGCGCGAGATGAAGCAGCGCATCGGCATCCTGATCGGCGAAAGCAATGTCGAAGGCATGCCGTGGCTCGGCACCTTCCACTCGATCGGCGTCAAGCTGTTGCGCCGTCATGCCGAGCTTGCCGGGCTGCGCTCCGATTTCACCATTCTCGACACCGACGATGTCGTCAGGCTGATCAAGCAGTTGATCCAGGCCGAGGGCCTCGACGACAAGCGCTGGCCGGCCAAGCAGTTCGCGCAGATGATCGATGGTTGGAAGAACAAGGGGCAAGGCCCGGCCGATATCGCCGAGGGCGATGCGCGCAGCTTCGCCAACGGCAAGGGCCGCGAGCTCTACAAGGCCTATCAGGAGCGCCTGCAGACGCTGAACGCCTGCGACTTCGGTGACCTGCTCTGCCACCCGATCCGCATCTTCCGCGCCAATCCCGACGTGCTGAAAGACTATCACCGGCGCTTCAAATACATCCTCGTCGACGAATACCAGGACACCAACACAGCCCAGTACATGTGGCTGCGGCTTTTGGCGCAGCGGCCGGAAGCCGGGCGTGCGTCAACGTCGACGGATATGCGATCGGCCGAAGGCCGCAAGCCCGACCGGGCGTCGGCCGGCCAGGCCGCCCCCGCGGAGGCCAGCGAGCGAAGCTCGCGTGCGGCCGTGAGCGACAACAAAGTCAACATCTGCTGCGTCGGCGACGACGACCAGTCGATCTATGGCTGGCGCGGCGCCGAGGTCGACAACATCCTGCGCTTCGATAAGGATTTCCCGGGCGCCACCATCATAAGGCTGGAGCGCAACTACCGCTCGACCGCGCACATCCTGGGTGCTGCCTCCCACCTCATCGCCCACAATGAGGGCCGTTTCGGCAAGACGCTGTTCACTGACCGCAACGACCCCGAAGATGGCAAGGTCAATGTCCACGCCGCCTGGGATTCCGAGGAGGAAGCCCGCGCCATCGGCGAGACCATCGAGGCGTATCAGCGCCAGAAGCATAATCTGAACGACATGGCGATCCTGGTGCGCGCGTCCTTCCAGATGCGCGCCTTCGAGGACCGCTTCATCACGCTCGGCCTGAACTACCGCGTCATCGGCGGCCCACGCTTCTACGAGCGCATGGAAATTCGCGACGCGCTGGCCTTCTTCCGAGTCGTTGCCAACAGCGGCGACGACCTCGCCTTCGAGCGCATCGTCAATGTGCCGAAGCGCGGGCTGGGCGAAGCCACCATCCGCCAGATCCACGACACTGCCCGCGCCCTGCGCATCCCGATGCTGGAGGCTGCCGGCAATCTTGCTGAAAGCGACGAGCTGAAGCCGAAGCCGCGCGCGGCGCTGCGCGAGGTCGCGGCCAATTTCGAGCGCTGGCAGAAGGCACTGGAAACCAAGCCGCACACCGAGCTCGCCGAGACCATTCTCGAGGAGAGCGGCTATACCGACATGTGGAAGAACGACCGCTCGGCCGAGGCGCCGGGTCGGCTGGAGAACCTGAAGGAACTGATCCGGTCCATGGAGGAATACGAGTCGCTCCGCTCGTTCCTCGAACATGTGGCGCTGGTCATGGATGCCGAGCAGAATGCCGGGCAGGACGCCGTCTCCATCATGACGCTGCATTCGGCCAAGGGCCTCGAATTCGAGACGGTTTTTCTCCCCGGCTGGGAGGAAGGCCTCTTCCCCCACCAGCGCGCGCTCGATGAAGGCGGCCGCTCCGGGCTGGAGGAAGAGCGCCGGCTGGCCTATGTCGGCCTGACGCGCGCCAAGAAGAACCTGCATATCTGGTTCGTCTCCAACCGCCTCATCCACGGGCTCTGGCAATCGACCATCCCGTCGCGCTTCCTCGAGGAGTTGCCGGAGGCCCATGTCGAGGTCGCGGAAAGCGGCAACAGCTATGGCGGCTATGGCAATTCCTACGGCGGCGGCTCATTCGCCTCCGGTCGTGGCGGCCGCCAGAACCCCTATGGCGCGTCGCGCTTCGACAATGTTGGCGCCAGCAATGGCGGCGCGGAGAAATCCGGCGCCTTCTCCAACACCTATTCGACGCCCGGCTGGCAGCGCGCGCAGGCCAACCGCACCGAAGCGACCGACCGCAACTGGGGCTCGCGCTCCGGCCACCAGGTCGAGCGCATCGGCTATGGCGAGACCGACAGCGGCTACGGCGCGGGCCGCACCTCGGTCAAGGGCCGCACCATCGACGGCGAACTGGTGGCCAAATCCGTCTCCGACACGCCGTCTGCCTTCAGCGTCGGCGACCGCGTCTTCCACCAGAAATTCGGCAACGGCAACATCTCGGCCATCGAAGGCAACAAGCTGACCATCGACTTCGACAAGGCAGGGCAGAAACGCGTGCTGGACGGCTTCGTCGCGGCGGTGTGAACCGAACCCTGCGGGCTTCCCGCAAAGTCGGCGAAGGCAATCAATCCACCTTCTTCTCGCCCCGCTCGCCGGCCTTGACGATGTCGCCCGTCGTGAACAGGATTTCCTTCAGTTCCGCCCGCCAATCCTTCTTCTGGCGCAGCAGGAATTCCAAATCCATGCCGAAATGCTTGAACTCCTCGGCCTGTGCGTTCTTCATGATCGCCTTGGCCTGCGGGTCCTTCTCCACCGAAATGCGCTGTTCGTACCAGCCGATCGCTTCCGCCTCTTCGATCAGCGAGGTGATCATGCGGGCAAAGGTCCGCACCTTCTGCGACAGTTCTTCAGGCGGTTCGTGATACTGGTCGAAACCCATGTCGTCCTCCGTGGTTCATTCCCATGAATGCCTGGGAATGCGGCCGGTTCCGCCTCATCGCTGCAATTCCGCCAATGCCCTTTCCAGCGGCGCCGCCGAAATCTGGATGGGTCCGGAGAACGCCACGTCCATGTCCAGGATCAGGTAGATCGCCCCGGCGATCAGCGCGGCCGACACCATGAGGGTTCCGGCGGTGATCGAATTCTTCGGTGCCCTGAACCCGAAACTGGCGAAGATCAGCGCCAGCCAGGTGACCAGCATGGCGATCAGCGGCCAGGGAATCGTGCCCTCCGACTGCTCGACCAGGACCCAACGCAGTTCCAGCACCTTCTGCAGGCGCTGGCGTCCATCCTGCAGAAGGGAGCTATGTACAGCGTCGGGAGGGGTCAGGCCATTCAGCCGCACGCCAATCTCCGTCAGCAGGCGTTCGGAAAGCTGATTGGCGGCGATGGTCGTTTCGCTGTTTTGTGACGAGGTGTCCACCAACCGCTGCACATAGGCGACCAATGGTTGGCGCACCGCGTCGGTCTCCGGGCCATACTGGCGCAAGGTCCTGTCGAGCAGGATCAGCTCCGTCGCATAGGCGTGCACGTTGTGATCGATCGATTCGAAGGTGTTCTTGGCCGAGTTGATCATCAGGCCGAGTATCAGCGAGGTCATCACCCCGAACAGATTGGCGGCGAGCCGAACCACAGTGTTCGTGTCGTCATCACGATGCCTGGCCGGCAATCTCGGCCAGATCGTCATGCTGGCGAACGCCGACGCCGCCAGGCACAGGAAAATCACCAATGCGATCAAGGCTTCGCGCATGAACCGCATTTCTGCACGGGACGCACCAATTGCCAATGCCAGGGCGACCCATCGAAGGCGAAAGTCGAGCGTATTCGTCGTTTCAATGCGATATGGCAGCGCCTTGCCGGGCCAAAAGGTGGCACGGTAGTGTCCTCTTGTCCGCAAACAGGGCAATTTGATCAGCAAGGAGGTCGGCATGTCTGGAAGATCATCCTTGCCGCTCCTCTGGCGCCGGCCGCTGCTGCCGGCCCTGCTTGTGCTGCTGGCGGCGGCGATCTTCCTCGCCGATACGATCACCAATCTGGAGATCGCCGTCGCGGTCTTCTATGTCGCCATTGTCCTGATCGCGGTCCGCTATCTCGACCAGCGCGGCGTGGCGATGGTCGCGGCGGCCTGCATGGCGCTGACCGTGCTGAGTTTCTTCCTCACGCGGGCAGGTTCGGTGCCGGCAGGCGTGATCAACTGCGCCATCAGTCTGGTGGCGATCGCCGTCACCGCCTATCTGGCGCTGCGCACCGCCGCCGCCGAGGCGTCCGCCCGCGAGGCGCAGGCACAGCTCGCCCACATCACGCGGGTGACGATGCTGGGCGAGCTGACGGCCTCGATCGCCCATGAGCTCAACCAGCCGCTGGCGGCGATCGTGTTGAACGGCAACGCCGCCCGGCGCTGGCTGGCGGCCGGCAATCCAGATGAGGCCGGCAAGGCGGCCGAGCGCATCGTCAGGGATGCCGAACGCGCCAGCGAGCTGATCAAGCGCCTGCGCGGCCTGACCCGAAAGGCGGCCGGCAAGGCCGTCTGGCTGGATGTCAATCAGCTGATATCGGAGACGCTGACCCTGGTGGAGAACGAGGCCGGCAGAAGCCATGTCTCCTTGCGCACAGAACTCGCCGGCAAGCTGCCTCGAGCCGAGGCCGACCCGGTACAGATCCAGCAGGTCATCCTCAACCTCATCCTCAACGCGATCGAGGCGGTGAGCGGCGAGCAAGAGCGCGACGTGACAATCGTGACCAGTGCCGGCAAGCCCGGCGAGATCGTGATTGAAGTCCGCGATTCCGGCCGTGGCCTGAGCGGCGTCCAGCTCGACCATGTCTTCGACGCCTTCTACACCACCAAGCCCGAGGGCCTGGGCATGGGGCTTGCCATCAGCCGCTCGATCGTCGAAAGCCATGGCGGACGCATCTGGGTACAGCCGACAATGCCGCGCGGTGCCGCATTCTTCCTTTCGCTGCCGGCAGACCGGACAGGATCGCGCGGGTCGAACCAATGAAGCAAGCCAGCGGATCGGAAACGAGCAAACCGGAACAGATCGTTTTCGTCATCGACGACGATCCCGCCATGCGCGAGGCGCTCGACAGCCTGCTGCGCTCGGTCGGGCTGGATATCAGCTGCTTCGGTTCGGTCGCCGAATTCCTGGGGGCGCCACTGCCGGACATCCCCTCCTGCCTTGTGCTGGACGTGCGCCTGCCCGGCAAAAGCGGCATGGACTTCCAGAAAGAGCTCGCCCGTTCCGATGCGCCGCTGCCCGTGATCATCATGACCGGCCATGGCGATATCGCCATGTCGGTGCAGGCGATGAAGACCGGCGCCGTCGATTTCCTGCCGAAACCGTTCCGCGAACAGGACCTGCTCGATGCCATCGCCGCCGCCCTGGACAAGGACCGGTCGCGGCGGGCGCAGAAAGCCGAGATTGATATCTTGCGCGAACGCCTGGCGACGCTGAGCGAAGGCGAGCGCGGCGTCGTGGCGCTGGTGGTCCAGGGGCGGCTCAACAAGCAGGTCGCCGGCGACCTCGGCGTCAGCGAGATCACCGTCAAGGTCCGCCGCGCCCGCGCCATGCGCAAGATGCAGGCCGGCTCGCTGGCCGAGCTCATCAAAATGGCCGCCAAGCTCGGAATCTGACCCCCTCAGGCCGACAGATAAACCGTTATTTTTCAATGTATTGTTAGCGCATCCCTTGCCACGGGATCTGCCTCCTTATGCCTTGGTATCAAGCCATATACTTAAGATTCCGGCGCCCGCGTTGACACGCTGCAAGCCACGGGCGTAAGGCGGCGTGGCCTCGGCTGACCGAGGCATCAACTCGAGATCGAACAGGTTATGGACAGCTATCCCAGTCGCTGTCCGGATCAAGCCCAAGGCACGGTCCGGACACTGGCCCCGTCAACAACTATCGTTTCCGGCATGTGGCGCCGGTCGGGCCTCGGCAGGGCATAACCCGCCTGCGGCTCGCCTTGCCGTCCCGCCGGACCGCAAGAGGTGAGCCATGAACACCAATGTCATTCCCTTCCGCGCGCGTTCCGCCACGCGCCCAGCTTCAGCGCCCCGGCCATCCGCGGTGACAACGCGCGGCCTGGCGGGCAAGGCCGGCTTCACCAGGCCGCCGACCCGGCTCGTCTGCGTCTGGCGTCGCGGCTCGGTAAGCGGCCGGCTGGAATGCCGCTGGACCCGGGAACGGCAGTCCGTCTCCGAAGAGGGCGTCAGTTGTCGAACGGTCCTCCCACGGCGCGCTGCCTGAGCCCCTCTTCAGCGTAACCCCGACCTCCGCACTGATGGCCGGGCCCTGGCGCCCGGCGCGACCGCCACCCGGTCGCCCCCTTCCGCACGCCCGCAATCACCCTCTCCCAAATCACACTGCAATCTGCCCATCATCCGGAGGCCCGCCATGATCTTCCTGCCTCACAACCGCAATTCCCTTGGCGAAGCCGCCGCGCTGGCGCGCGGACGCATCGCGCCCAACATCTACGACACCATCGCCTTTGCGATGCTGGTGGCTCTGCTGGTGCTTCTGGCGCACGGCGCCGCCGGCATGCGTGCGCCGAGCGCCCTGCTCACCACCTCGCCGGTCACGCTCGATCTCGCCAACCTGCCGGAATATGCGCTGCGCACCACGCTGCGCATGTTCGCGGCCATCATCGTCTCGCTGGTCTTCACCTTCACGGTGGCGACGCTGGCCGCCAAGAGCCGCCGCGCCGAAATGGTGATCATTCCCGCGCTCGACATCCTGCAGTCGGTGCCGGTGCTGGGTTTCCTGACTTTCACCGTGACCTTCTTCATGGGCCTGTTTCCCGGCAGCCAGCTCGGCGCCGAATGCGCCGCGATCTTCGCCATCTTCACCAGCCAGGCCTGGAACATGGCGTTCTCGTTCTACCAGTCACTGCGCACGGTGCCGAGCGACCTCGACGAGGTCAGCCGCGGTTTCGGGCTCTCTGCGTGGCAGAGGTTCTGGCGGCTCGAGGCGCCGTTCGCCGCACCAGGTCTTGTCTGGAACACGATGATGTCGATGTCCGGCGGCTGGTTCTTCGTCGTCGCCTCCGAGGCCATCACCGTCGGCAACACCACCGTGCAACTGCCCGGCATCGGCTCCTGGCTGGCGCTCGCCATCGATAAGCAGGATTTCACCGCCGTCGCCTGGGCAGTTTTGGCGATGGGCGTGCTCATCCTGCTCTATGACCAGCTGCTGTTCCGGCCTGTCGTCGCCTGGGCCGACAAGTTCCGTTTCGAGCAGACCGCCGGGCAGGAAAAGCCCCGCTCCTGGGTCTACGACATACTGCGCCGGGCCCGGTTGCTGCACACCGTAGGACTGCCGATCGCATGGCTCTGGCAGCGCGCCATGCTGCTACGCCTGGGCAAGCGGTCCATGCCGGCAGCGTCCACCGCCACGTCGCGCCGCTTCTCGCGGGCGCTCGACATCGCCTGGCTGGGACTGGTGCTGCTTGTGGCCCTGTGGGGTGTGGTCGAGACGGTCCTGTATCTGCGGCAGACCCTTGGCTGGAACGATGTGGCCGAAGCCTTCAGCGGCGGCCTGCTCACCTTGCTGCGCGTGGTCGTGCTGATCGCGGTGGCCAGCGTGATCTGGGTGCCGATCGGCGTCTGGATCGGCTTGCGGCCCGCGGTCGCCGAACGCGTGCAGCCGCTGGCGCAGTTCCTAGCCGCCTTCCCCGCCAACGTGCTGTTCCCGTTCGCGGTGATCGCCATCGTCGCCACCGGCGCCAGCCCCAGCATCTGGCTGTCGCCGCTGATGGTGCTGGGCACGCAATGGTACATCCTGTTCAACGTCATCGCCGGCGCCAGCGCCTTCCCTTCCGACCTCAAGGAGGCCGCCAGGGTCTTCAAGATACGGTCCTGGTCGTGGTGGAAGAACGTCATGCTGCCGGGGATTTTTCCCTATTACATCACTGGCGCTCTGACCGCCTCCGGGGGTTCGTGGAACGCCTCGATCGTCGCCGAACTGGCAAGTTGGGGCAATACCAGGCTCGAAGCCTTCGGGCTCGGCTCCTACATCGCGAAGGCGACAGAAGCCGGCGATTTTCCGCGCGTCATCCTCGGCATCGCCGTGATGTCGCTCTTCGTCACCCTCTTCAACCGCACCCTCTGGCGCCCCCTCTATGTCTTCGCCGAACGCCGCATGCGGCTCGACTGACCCATTCCTCAGGAGACTGATCATGAACCAAGCTGTCATCACCCAAGCTGTCGTCACCAAGAACCGTCCGCTCGTCGAAGTCCATGGCGTCTGCCAGACCTATGACAAGGGAAGCGCGGGCAAGCTCATCGTCCTCGACCAGGTCGGGCTGACGCTGGGTTCCGGCGAGATCGTCGGCCTGCTCGGCCGCTCCGGCTCCGGCAAGTCCACATTGCTGCGCTCGATCGCCGGCCTGATCCGGCCGAGCCAGGGCGCCATCACCTTCGAGGGCAAGGCTGTCTCAGGCACGCCGGACGGCATCGCCATGGTCTTTCAGAGTTTTGCGTTGTTTCCCTGGCTGACCGTACTGCAGAATGTCGAACTCGGGCTCGAGGCACAGGGCGTCTCGCCGGCAGTGCGCCGCAAGCGCGCGCTGTCGGCCATCGACTTGATCGGCCTCGATGGTTTCGAAAACGCCTATCCGAAGGAGCTGTCGGGCGGCATGCGCCAGCGCGTTGGGCTCGCCCGCGCCCTGGTGGTGCATCCCAAGGTGCTGCTGATGGACGAGCCGTTCTCGGCGCTCGATGTGCTCACGGCCGAGACGCTGCGCACCGACCTGCTCGACCTCTGGTCGGAAGGCCGCATGCCGATCGAGTCGATCCTGATGGTAACCCACAACATCGAGGAGGCGGTGCTGATGTGCGACCGCGTGCTGATCTTCTCGTCCAATCCGGGCCGCGTCGTCGCCGAGCTCAGGATCGATCTGCCGCAACCACGCAACCGGCTGGACCCGGCCTTCCGCGCGCTGGTCGAGGACATCTATGCCCGCATGACCGCCAGGAAGGAGCCGGGCAGCCCTGCCCGCGACGGCGTCTTCCCGGGTTCGGGCATCGCCATGGTGCTGCCGCGCGTCTCGACCAACCTGCTCGCCGGCCTGATCGAGGCCGTCGCGGCGGCGCCCTACAACGGGCATGCCGACCTGCCGCCGCTGGCCGCCAGCCTGCAGCTCGAGATCGATGACCTGTTCCCGATCGCCGAAACGCTTCAGCTGCTGCGCTTTGCCGAACTGGCCGAGGGCGACATCCAGCTGACCCTGGCCGGCAAACGCTTCGCCGAAAGCGAGGTCGACGCGCGCAAGCAATTGTTCGCGCAGCAGCTCGCGACCTATGTGCCGCTGGCCGGCCACATCCGCCGCGTGCTCGACGAACGCGCCAACCACAAGGCGCCGGCCCGCCGCTTCCGCGACGAGCTGGAGGACCACATGTCCGAGGGCTATGCCGACCAGACGGTGCGCGCCGTCATCAGCTGGGCCCGCTACGCCGAGTATTTTGCCTATGACGAGGAGAGCGATCTGTTCACGCTCGACAACCCGACATAGCCCATCTGGGCGCCGCGGATGCCGGTCACGACACCGGTGCCGCGCCGCCCTCCTCGGTGCGCCGCGCGATGAATTCGTCGAGTACGCCTGATGTGGCGGCGGCCGAGGCGGGCGGCTCGAAATCGGCAACGGCGCGCCGCCAGATGCCGGTGGCGCGTTCGCTCGCCGTCTTCGATCCGCTTTGCGTCCAGTTGCCGAAGTTCGACCAGTCGGCCACCAGCGGTTCGTAGAAGGCGGTGCGGTAGCGCGCCATGGTGTGGCCGGCCGAGAAGAAATGACCGCCCGGCTGCACTTCGGCGATCGCCTCGAAGCCGATCGCATCGTCGTCACCGGGCGTCGCGGCGCAGAGTTCGGCCACCGTCTGCAGCGCCTCGATATCGGTGATCATCTTCTCGAAGGAGACGCTCAGGCCGCCTTCCAGCCAGCCGGCGGCGTGGATGCACATGGTCGCGCCGGCCAACACCGAGCCCCACAGCGCGAACTGCGTTTCGTGCGCGGCCTGCGCGTCCGAGATGTTGGCGGCACTGCCGCCGCCGGAACGCCAGGGCAGTCCGGTGAAGCGCGCCAGTTGGCCGGCGCCCAGCGTCGCCTTGACATGCTCCGGCGTACCGAAGGCCGGCGCACCGGATTTCATGTCGACATTGGAGGAGAAGGAGCCATAGACCACCGGCGCGCCGGGCCGCACGATCTGCGCCAGCGTCAGGCCAGCTAGCGCCTCGGCATGCTGCAGCGCCAGCGCGCCGGCCACCGTGATCGGCGCCATCGCGCCAGCCAGGCAGAACGGCGTGATGACGGAGACTTGGCCGGCCCTTGCGAAATCGATGATGCCTTGCGCCATCGGAATGTCGAGCTGGCGCGGCGAGTTGGTGTTGATGACCGTGTAGCAATGCGCGGTCGCCAGGAACTCGTCCTGCGACAGGCCACGCGCCAGCCGGATCATCTCGAAGCCATCCTCGACCTGCGGCGTGCCGCGCGCGAAGACGAACGGAAACTTGTCGGACAGCGTCAGCTGCGCGCGGTTGACGGCATAGTGGCGAAAGCGGTTGTCGACATCCTGCGGCTCTATGCAGGGGCCGAGCATGTGCAGCACGTCGAAATGCTGCACCAGCCGCAGCAGATCCTCGAAATCGGCGAGCGTGCCGGGCCTCCGGCCGCGTTCGAGGTCGGTGACGTTCGGCGCGCCGCATCCGGCGAGGAAGGTCATCGACCCGAGTTCCAGCGTCAGGTCGCGGGAACGGTCGCCGGCTCGCGCCTGGATCGACTTCGGCGCCGAGGCGAGCGCCGCCGCCACCATGTCGCGGCCGATGCGCACCATGTCGGTGTCGGGGTCGACCAGCGCGCCGGCGCTGGCGAAAAGCTCCCGTGCCTGTGGCAAGAGCACCTTGATGCCGAGCTCCTCCAGCACGCGCAGCGCCGTGTCGTGGATCGAAGCCACCTGGTCATCCGAAAAGACCGGCTGCGGCAGGAACGGGTTCTTCAGCGACCGGTAGTTGGGTTGGCGGCTGCTCTCGCTGCCGGCCTCGCCGGTGCGTCCGCGCCGGCGTTCGCGCCTGCTGTCTCGTGCCGCGTCATCGACCATCGAAAATCCTCCTCATTGCCGCATCGCCTTGCCCGAGGGATCGTAGGGCGAGGCCGCGATGATCCGTGCCGGCCGCTCGACGCCAACAATGTGCACCGAAAGCGCCGTCCCCTCCTCGGCAAAATCGTCGTCCACCAACGCCAGCGCGACGCTCTTGCCGATCGTGTAGCCAAAACCGCCCGAAGTAACGAAGCCGACGCGCCGGTCGTCGCGCCAGACCGGCTCGAAGCCGCTGGCGTCGGCATCGAGCGCCTCGATCTCCAGCGTCACGATCCGCTGCGACGTGCCTGACTGGCGTTCCTTCAGCGCCGCCTCGCGGCCGACGAAATCGCCCTTGTCGAAGGCGATGAAGCGGTCGAGGCCGGTCTGGCCCGGCGTGTAGCCCTGCGTGAATTCGCGCGACCAGATGCCGAAGCTCTTCTCCAGCCTGAGCGCGTTGAGCGCGTAGTAGCCGATCTCGGCCAGACCGAGATCCTCGCCTGCCGCGAGCAGCGTGTCGCGCAGTGTGGCATGCATGGTTACCGGGCAACTGATCTCGAAGCCGAGTTCGCCGGCGATAGAGAGGCGGGCAACCCGCGCCCGCACCATGCCGATGTCGAACGCGCCGCAAGCCATGAACGGCAGTGCGGCGGCGGAGACGTCCTGATGTGTTGTACGCTCCAGGATTTTCCGCGCATTCGGCCCGGTCAGCAGGAAGCCGCCCGTCGCGTCGGAAATGTCGGTGACCGCGACGCCCTCTCCTGCCTGGCTCTCGAACCAGCGCATGTGGAATTCCCTGAGATAGTAGGAACCCATCAGCCAATAGTCGCCGCCACCCCAGTTGATCACGGTGAGGTCGCCCTTCAACCGCCCGTCCGGCCCGAGCATCGGCGCCAGCCGCGCCTGTCCCGTCTTCGGCAGTTTGCAGGCCAGCAGCCGGTCGAGCCATGCTTCGGCACTCGGCCCGGACACCGCATAGCGTGAATAGGCCGAGATATCGACGAGGCCGGCGGCACGCCGGACCTGCAGCGCCTCGTCGCCGACGATGTCGAAGGCATTGGAGCGTTTGAGCGTGGTGTTCTCGCGAAAACCCATCGGCGCGAAATAGGCCGGGATTTCCAGCCCCCACGACGCCGTCCATTCGCAACCCGCGGCGCTCATGCCGTCATAGGCGCCCGGGCGTTTCAAGGGCCTGCCGGCTGGCAGACGCTCATTGGGAAAGGTCATGACGAAACGGCGCGAATAGAACTGCCGCGTCGTTTGCTTGAGATATTCGCGATTGGCGGCGAAGGCGCCGTAGCGGGCAATGTCCATGCCGAAAATGTCGGCCTGCGGTTCGCCGTAAATCATCCATTCGGCAAGCGATTTGCCGACGCCCCCGCCCTGGCTGAAGCCGGCCATGACGCCGCAGGCGACCCAGTAGTTTTTCAGGCCGCGCACCGGTCCGACGATCGGGTTGCCGTCCGGCGTGAAGGTGAAGGCGCCGTTGACCCATTTGCGGATGCCGGCGCTGGCCAGGCAGGGAAAGCGCTCATGCGCCTTGGCGAGTTCGGGACTGATGCGGTCGATGTCTTCCGGGATCAGTTCGATCCCGTAATCCCAGGGCGCGCCGTCCATGTTCCAATGCTTCGGGTTCTGCTCGTAGACGCCGAGCAGCACGCCCTTGCGCTCTTGCCTGAGGTAGGAAAAGCCGTCGAGGTCGACGGCGATGCCGATCTCCCGGTCCAGTGCCGCGATCTCCGGAATGTCCTCGGTGACGAAATAATGGTGCTCCATCGGCGTCACCGGCAGGTCGACGCCGGCCATGCGGCCGAGCTGCTTGGCCCACAGCCCGCCAGCGTTGACGACATGCTCGGCGACGATCGTGCCCTGTTCGGTGACGACGTCCCAGTGACCGTCCGCGCGAGACTTCAACTCGACGACACGGTTGCGCAGGATCACCTCGGCCCCGCGCTTCTTCGCGGCACCCGCATAGGCATGCGTGGTGCCGTAGGGGTCGAGATGGCCCTCGTTGGAATCATGCAGGCCGCCGAGCACGCCGGTGACATCGACGATCGGGCAGATCGCCTTGATCTCTTCGGGGGTCACCAGCCGCGCGCTTTCGATGCCGACCGACTGGAACACCGCCCAGGCCGATTTCAGCCACTCCCAGCGCTGGGGGTCGCTGGCGATATTGACGCCGCCGGTCATGTGCAGGCCGATGTCCTGGCCGGACTCGGACTCGATCTCGCGATAGAGGTTGATGGTGTAATCCTGCAGCGCCGCGACGTTGGGATCGGCATTGAGCGCGTGAAATCCGGCCGCCGCATGCCAGGTCGAACCGGCCGTCAATTCAGCCCGCTCGATCAGCGCCACATCGGACCAGCCGAACCGCGTCAGATGATAGAGCACCGAGGCGCCGACCACTCCACCCCCGATGACGACTGCGCGGTAGTGCGGCTTCAAGGCTTCCCTCCCGGTCTGTCAGAAGCGGCACCATATACGCGCTGTACATAAGTGTCCAGTGCTGCGCTTGCCTGTCCCAAATGGATGCGGGATTGATCGAATTCTCACCCCGGGCGCATGTCCTCGCAGGGCAATGAACACGCCGGTCGGCATACGTGCCGCCCCTGTCACGCAAGCATCATGTTCGCGCCGTAGACCGCTTTCGGGGGGCGGCGCGCGGCATCATCGATGTGCCGCCCCCTTGAGCTTTTTCGTTCTTCGGCCGCTCCGGCACATCCGTCACCAAGAGGACCATCCATGAAACACCTGCACCGAACCGTCTCGCTCGGCGTCGCGCTGGCCTTGTTCACCGCCTTGACGCCGGCGCTCGCCGACAGCACCGCGACCGTCGGAGCCACCAGCTTTGTCAACAAGGGCCTGGTCGGCGTCGGCCGCATTCCTGCCGCCCAGCGCGACAAGTTCGGCGAGACGTTCGGCTCAGGCTCCGGCATGTCGCTCGACGTCGCCGGCTGGACGCATGACGCGGGCACCTACAAGGGGTCGCTCTGGTTGCTGCCGGATCGCGGTTACAATGTCGCCGGCACCACCGACTACCGGCCGCGCCTCAACACCATCGGCATCGAGTTCACGCCGGCAGCACCAGGTGCTGCTGGCCAGGAGCAGACAGGCGTGAAGGCAACGCTTGCCGACACCTTGCTGCTCACCGACGACAAGGGCACTGATGCCACCGGCCTCGATCCGCTGTCGGATGTGCGCGCGGCGGCTGGCGACATGCCGATGCTGCCCGCCGCCACCAACGGCAAGCTCGCCCTCGACAACGAGGCGATCGTGCGGCTGCCCGACGGTTCGATGTTCATCTCCGATGAATATGGCCCGAATATCTACCGGTTCTCGGCGCAAGGCCGTCTGATGTCGGCGACCCAGCCGCCGGCGGCGCTGGTGCCGATGCGCAAGGGCGCGCCGAACTTCTCCTCTGACAATCCCGGTCCAGGTGCCGCCGAACCCGATCCGAAGGATCCCGATACCGGCCGCCAGAACAACCAGGGCCTGGAAGGCATGGCGATGACCCCGGACGGCAAGTTCTTGATCGCCGTGCTGCAGTCGGCGACCAGGCAGGACGGCGGCGATTCAGCTTCGACCCGGCAGAACACACGGGCGCTGGTCTATGACGCCTCAGACCTCGCCCATCTCAAGCTGGCGCACGAATATGTCGTGCCGCTGCCGGTGTTCAAGGACGCCAAGGGCAAGACCAAGGTCGCCGCCCAGAGCGAGATCGTGGCGTTGTCCGACACGGCGTTCCTGATGCTGGCGCGCGACAGCGGCAACGGCCAGGGCCTGAAGGGCGATACATCGCTCTACCGCGAAATCAGCATCGTCGATGTCTCGGCCGCGACCGACATCGCCGGCGGTCCTTTCGACGCCGCTGACAAGCCGCTCGCCCCCAAGGGCGTACTCGACCCGTCGGTGACGCCGGCCAAGCTGACCCCGTTCATCGACATCAACAACAATGCCGAGCTTGGCCGCTTCGGCCTGCACAATGGCGCGCCGAACGACCACAACAACCTGTCCGAGAAGTGGGAAGCGATGTCGCTGGCCAGCGTGCTCGATCCGAAACTGCCCGACGATTACTTCCTGTTCGTCGCCAATGACAACGACTTCCTCGCCCAGGACGGCTTCCAGGTCGGCGCGCCCTACAAGGCCGACGACGGCGCCAATGTCGACACCATGTTCCTGGTCTATCAGGTCACGCTTCCCGGCCTCGCCAAGAAGTAACGCATAAAAAAGGCGGGCGCGCCCGGCGCGTCCGCCTGAACGACCTCAAACGGCTGACCGTGAGGACGCCTACTTCAAGAACTCCGCGTCCTTCGGCACGCCTGCATCGATCGGCTCGGCCGTCCTGCTCGACACGGCCATGATCTTGCCGGCGGCCGACAGGTTTGGGCGGACGAAGACCTGTGCGGGGCCGTTGACGCGGCTGTAGAGGTCGATGATGTCCTGGTTCATGAAGCGCACGCAGCCCGACGAAGCATTCTTCCCGATGGAATCCCACTCCGGCGTGCCGTGCAGCCGGTACATCGTGTCCTTGCCGTCGCGGAAGAGATAGAGGGCGCGGGCGCCCAGCGGGCTCTGCGGGCCGGGCGGCATGCCGTCCTTGTATTTCGCCAGTTCCGGCCGGCGCTGGATCATTTCCGGCGGCGGCGTCCACACCGGCCACTTCTTCCTCGCCTGGACCACGGCGCTGCCGGTCCATCCAAAACCAGCCTTGCCGAGGCTGACGCCGTAGCGGATCGCCTTTCCGCCGTCGCGCACCAGATAGAGGAAGTGCTCCGAGACATCGACGACGATGGTGCCGGGTTTTTCTCCGGTCGGGTCGGCCACGACCTGGCGCACGAACTTCGGATCGAGCTTGGCCACCGGGATTGCCGGCAGCTGGTAGCCCTCGTCGGTGCGCGCCGCGTACATGCTGACGGTATCACCGAACGCCGTATCGGGCGGCGGCGCTGCCACGGGCGGTGGCGGCGTCACCACCTCCGTCGTGGTGCATGCCGAAAGAGCCACGGAGGCCGCGCCCAAGGCGGACGCACCCAGAAACGCGCGCCGGCTCAGGCGCTCGGAAAACAGCGGAATATCGGACATGATCCCCCCGGCTTGTCCATATCCGATAAGGATATGCGGGCCCCACGCCCCAAGGATCAAATACCCCATTCCGGGAGCTTTGAGAACATGATTGGGTTGCGTAAACGAGGAGAATCAGGGGTTCGCCGCTTTCGTGAAACGGCGAACCGCATGACACGCGCCAAGCGGAATTTTCCGACGCCGCATCGACCTGTGCCGTTGAATCGGCAATCATCGCGGACCGAGTTGGGATAAGCCTCCAGCCATGACCGAAAAAATGCCCACGCGCCGGCGCACCGGCGACCTGACCAGCGGCCCGATCCCGCGCACGCTGCTGCTGTTTGCCTTGCCGGTGTTGGGGTCCAACGTGCTGCAGTCGCTCAACGGGTCGATCAATGCCGTCTGGGTCGGCCGTTTCCTTGGCGAATCGGCCCTGACGGCCACCTCCAACGCCAACCTCGTCCTGTTCCTGATCCTGGGCACGGTGTTCGGCATCGGCATGGCGGCGACGATCCTGGTGGCGCAGTCGGTCGGTGCCCGCGACCTGCCCGAGGCGCGCCGCATCGTCGGCACCAGCGCCACCTTCTTCTTTCTCGTTTCCATAGTCTTCGCGGTATGCGGCTGGATCTGGGTCGACGCCATCCTCAACACGCTTGGCACACCGGCGGACGCCTTGCCGCTGGCGCGTTCCTATCTGCGCATCATCTTCATCGCCGTGCCGATGATGAACCTTCTGTCCTTCGTCATGACCGTGCTGCGCGGTGCCGGCGATTCGCGCACACCCTTCTTCTTCATGGCGCTGGCGGTCGTGCTCGACATCGTGCTCAACCCGCTGCTGATCCGCGGCATCGGCCCCTTCCCCGAACTCGGCATCGCCGGATCCGCGACCTCGACGCTGATCGGTCAGACCGTGAGCGTCATCGCTATCCTTGTCGTGCTCTATGCGCGCAAGCATCCGCTGCGGCTGGCCGGCGCCAATCTCGCTCTGCTGCGGCCTGACCCTGCCTTGCTGCGCATTGTCGTCTTCAAGGGCGTGCCCATGGGGCTGCAGATGATCGTGATTTCGGCGGCGGCACTCACGGTGATGGGCATCGTCAATTCCTACGGCTCGCAAGTCGCCGCCGCCTACGGCATCGCCGCGCAGCTGTGGACCTACATCCAGATGCCGGCGCTCGCCATCGGTGCCGCGGTCTCCTCGATGGCGGCGCAGAATGTCGGCGCCGGCCGCTGGGACCGGATCGGCCGCGTCGCCGCCTCCGGCGTCGGCTTCAACCTTGTCCTGACCGGCGCTCTCGTCGCGCTGCTGTGGTTCTTCGACCGCTCGATCCTCAGCCTGTTCCTGAGCAGCGACAGCGCGGCAATTGATATCGCCGCCCATATCAACACCGTGGCGTCCTGGTCGTTCATCCTGTTCGGCATCACCATCGTGCTGTTCGCCACCGTGCGCGCCACCGGTGCGGTGATGCCGCCGCTGATCATCCTGGTGATCTCGGTGCTCGTCATACGCACCGGCTTTGCCTATTTCATGCGTGGCGTGATCGGCGAGGAAGCGTTGTGGTGGAGTTTTCCGGCCGGCTCGATCACCTCGCTGGTTCTGGCCGCGGCCTATTACCGCTTCGGCGGCTGGCGCACCATGCACATGATCGAGGACAGGCCGGCCGCGGGCGAGCCACCGGATACCGGGCTTGGCGTGCCGCGTGGGCGCGCGAACATGGCGCCTGAGACGCCGAACGGCTGATCACCGACAAAGCCAAAAGGGCCGCGATGAGGCGGCCCCTTTTTCGTTACGGCATTCGCGATCTGCCTATTTGCAGGGAAAGCCGGGAGCGATCTTGCACTTGCCGGGCCGCGGCTTATGCGGCGGGCGATGGTGCGGAGGACGGTGATGGGGCGGCTTGTGCCAGTGCGGCGGCCGATGATGCGGCGGACGAACGATGACGATCGGCGGACGAACGACATGGGCGCGTGAAAGATAACCGGAACTGGCCCAGCCGCTGACACCACCACCATCTATCCGGCACCAACCCGGCTGGCAGCCGGCCACGTCAACCCTGAAGCCGGCCGGCAACGTCCCGACCCTGGCGAATTCGGCGCCGGGCCCGCTACGCACGTTGAGATTTGTCGTGGTATGGGCGCTGTAGGCGAAGGCCGCGGCGGATGTTCCGAAGACGGCGGCCAGAATGGTCGCCATCGCAAGCAGAAATCGAAATCTCATCAGTCCCTCCATTCGAGCCCCGGCCGCTCGACTGCTCGACCAAGGGTTGTATCAAAAGGGAGAGAAAGCAGCCGGAAGTCAACAACTGGCCAAGGCTGATCATCACATCGGCAGTCCCGACGAGGGAGTTTTCCCGGACATAGTTGAGGAATTTCCCGAGTGCCGTTTATCGGCCCGGGAACTTCCGCTAACAGTTTACTGTCTTTCGACAATTCGTTGCAGGCAGAGGCGGTGAGCATGGGCAAAGGCAGGGTCGAGGCATTCACCGACGGCGTGGTGGCCATCATCATCACCATCATGGTGCTGGATCTCAAGGTACCGGAGGGCGAGGACCTCTCCGCCCTGGTGCCGCAATTGCCGATCTTCCTGTGCTACGTGCTCTCATTCATCAATGTCGGCATCTACTGGAACAATCTGCACAACATGTTCCACACCGTACAGCGCGTCGATGGTGGCGTGTTGTGGGCCAACCTGCATCTGTTGTTCTGGTTGTCCCTGATGCCGGTAACGACGGCTTTCATGGGCGAGAACCATTTCGCCACGGTCCCGGTCGCGGTCTACGGTTTCGACCTTGCAATGTGCGCGACCGCCTACGGCATCCTGGTCATCGCCCTGCACTGTCTGCATGGGCCGGACACCGCCTTCGCCAAGGCGATCGGCAGCGACCGCAAGGGAAGGCTTTCGCTTGCCGTCTACCTCGCGGCCATCGCACTTGCCTTCCTCAACCGGTGGATCAGCGTGGGCCTCTATGTTGTCGTCGCCCTGGTGTGGCTTGTGCCGGACACGCGCTTTTCGCGCGTTCTCGAGAAGTAGCGCGGTAAACCAGCCCTATTTACGCATCGCCTTCAGCTTCTCCGCCACCGAAGCGGCAAGGTCGGCATAGCGCTCCTCCAGCCGTTCGGCCGCCTTGATGATCGAGAAATCATGGCCGAACTTCTCCAGCGCCATGCGCAGTTTCTCGACGAACTCGGCCTGTTTTTCCAGCGCCGAAAACAGTGTCTTCACCTGGGCTTCGTTGATATCGGGGTTGGCCAGCATCTGCGGCACCTCGCGCCCCATCTGGTCGCCGGTGGCGGTCTGTTCCTTCAGAATTGCAACCCAATCCGTCAATAGAAAATCTCCATTACCGAGACAGCATGCGCAGCCTCGACCGGCCCGGTCAACCCGCACACGTGCCGACGCAGGCTTGCGCAAGCCTGTTCCAGCGCTAAGTTCGGCACCATCGAGAAAAGGACCCATCGCTCATGATCACCGACGCCGAAATCCAGACCGCCCTGCCCGCGCTTGGCCCCGGCAACACCGCCGTCATCACCGGCGCCGCGAGCGGCATTGGTCTGGCGGCCGCCAAACGGCTTGCGTTGATGGGCATGAAGATCGTGCTCGCGGACATCGCCGGTACCCGCCTCGACGATGCCTCCCGGGCCGTCTCGGCCATTGCCGGCGGCGACGCCGTGCTTGCCGTTGCATCGGACGTTTCGAAGGCCGATGAGGTCGATCGTCTTGCCGACCGGGCATTCGGCGCCTTCGGCGAAATCTCGCTGCTGATGAACAATGCCGGCGTCGGCGACAACCCCGGCAAGCCCTGGGAAAACCGCGATGCGTGGAAGCGGCTGCTCGACATCAATTTCTGGGGTGTCGTGCATGGTGTCGAAGCCTTCGCACCGCGCATGCTGACGTCGGCCAAACCGGGCCTGATCGTCAACACCGGCTCCAAGCAAGGCATCACCACGCCGCCCGGCAACCTTGCCTACAATGTCTCCAAGGCCGGCGTGAAGACATTCACCGAGGGCCTCGCGCATGCGCTGCGCAACGAGCCGGGCGCCCGCCTGTCGGCGCATCCGCTCATCCCCGGCTTCACCTATACCGGCCTCACCGAGGGTGCCACGGAAAAGCCAGCCGGTGCTTGGACCGGCGAGCAGGTTGTTGATTTCATGCTGGAATCCCTGGTCAGTGGCGATTTCTACATCTTGTGCCCGGACAACGACGTGGCGCGCCCCGTGGATGAAAAGCGCATGGCCTGGGCCATCGGCGACATCATCGAAAACCGCCCGGCCTTGTCGCGCTGGCACCCGGACCACAAGGATGCTTTCGCGGCCTTCATGAAAAATTGATCTTCACATCTTCAAGCCGCACGCTTTTTCGGAGCTCGTTTTTGCGCCACGGCCTTCTTTGCGGCCATCGCGGCGATCTCCTTGTCATGGCGTAGTGCTGCTTTCTCGCATCTGTCGCGGATCTCCTCGACCTCGGATTCCGTCAGATGCTCGATGCCGATGAAATGGTTGTGGCCCTCGCTGACCCGGATCAGTTCATCGAGCTTGGCCTGGATCGCCGCGCCATCGCGGTTCTGGGTGTTCTGGATGAGAAACACCATCAGGAAGGTGATGATGGTCGTCCCGGTGTTGATCACCAATTGCCAGGTGTCCGAGAAACCGAAGAACGGCCCGCTTACCGCCCAGACGACCACGATCACGCAGCAGGCGGCAAAGGTCAGCGGGAGGCCGGTTATATGGGCGACCCGGTTGGCGACCTTGGTGAAAAGCTTTTCCATCTGTCGAGAACCCTCAATGGCTGCCGCGATGAGAAACAATCGACGGCCGTTCCAGGTTCCCACGGGCAACAAATACGTCAGGCGCAATTGAATACACGCAATGAGGGCGTTTGACGGAAAACACACCTTATCGGTTTAGTGGCATGGTAACCATGCAGGCAAAGAGCCTGTTCCTTCCGCTTCACGGCGGTTTAACTCCAGCCCCTTCCGCCGCGCCACCCCCGCATGGCGGAAGGGGTCCACTTTCCCGCAACTTGCTTCGCAGCCTGTGCGCCAGTGAGCTGTTCGCCGTTCCTTGAGACGGTGACCTGCTCTAAGCGGCGTCGTTTTCCCAACGGTCGAGGAAGACCTCGATCGGCATTGCCTGGATGTCGGGAACCGCCCTGGCGAGTTTCTCGACCGGCCAGTCCCACCAGGCGAGCGCTTCGATCCGTGCCGCGACAGCCGGGGGAAAGCGCGGCCGCAGCGGCTTCGCCGGCACGCCGGCGACGATCATGTAGGACGGTACGTCCTGCGTCACCACCGCATTGGCGCCGATGACAGCACCGTTGCCGACAGTGATGCCAGGCATGATCACCGCGCCGTGGCCCACCCATACGTCATGGCCGATGGTCACGGCATTCGCTTGCCGCCGCTCGCGGAACGCGGCATCGACGCCCAGCCAGCGAAAATACTCGTTCGGTCGATAGCTGACCTTGTGCTGCGTCAGCCGTTCGATCGGATGTTCCAGCGCATTGATGCGGCTGTTGGCGGCGATCGAGCAGAATTTGCCGATGCTCGTATAGATCGCCTCGGCATGGCGCTCGAAATAGGAGAAGTCGCCGACGATCACCTCGCGCAGCACCACCCGCTCGCCGATCGAGGCGTAGCGGCCGAGCTTGCACGCCTTGAGTTCCGCGGTCGGATGGATGCGCGGCTCGGGGTCCTTGAGGACGAGGTCTTCGGAACGGTCCATGCGGCGGCTTTACGTCAGAGCAATTGCTCCTGCAAGGCAGGAGCAATTGTCCGCGGGGCCGATCAGCACGAAAGACGTCCGCCCCGCCTAGTTCGGCTTGCCCTTGCTCCACACCACGTTCTGGCCGTAGAGCGGCACTGTCGTGACCGACATTTTCGCCGAGCCGTTCTGCACCTGGCGGGAATGCGAGAGGTAGATCAACGTCTCGTTGGCCTTGTCGTAGATGCGGTTCACCACCTGCTTCTTCCAGATCAGGCTGAGGCCTTGCTTGAACACCTCCTCGCCGCCCTCGCTCATGTCGATGTCGCCGATGGTGATCGGGCCGGTCTGGCGGCAGGAGATCGAGGAATCGCTGGGATCCTCGAACCAGTTGCCCTTGTGCAGGCGATCGATGACGCTGCGGTCGAAATAGGCGACATGGCAGGTCACGCCATCCACCTTGGGGTCCTTGATCGCGTCGATCTTGATGTCGTTGCCGACCCAGTCGACGCCCACCTTGCCGACTTCCTCGGCGACGGCGGTGCCGGCGCCGAGCGCAACGCATGCGGCCAAGGCGCCGCCGATCACTTTTCGCCCAATCAGTTTGCGCAAAGGAGGTCTCCTGCGGTTCGAGTTGCCGGTTTCAGGTGGGACGCGTTGTGCCGCTTTGCAAGCGGATGCGTCAACACCACCACGGTTGCGGCAACGCGGCACTTTGCCTGCGCGGGGCCGAACCGCTAAGACTGTCGCACCGGCGCGGCATTGAGCCGGCGCGATGATTTCTGCGGACGGACTTTTCTGATGATGCGTTCTATCCTGGTCGGTATTCTCGTCCTGATGGCGGCCGGCATCGGCTGGCTGACCTTCGACTGGTATCGCGGCCACTATGGCGGCGAACCGTTCGGCGCGCCCTTCACCCTGGTCGACCAGAAAGGCGCGCCGATCACCGAAGCGGCCTTCAGGGGGCAACCCAGCGTCGTCTTCTTCGGCTTCACCCACTGCCCCGAGGTTTGCCCGACCACGCTGTTCGAACTCTCCGGCTGGCTGAAGACCCTCGGCGACGACGGCAAGACCTTGCACGCCTATTTCGTGTCGGTCGACCCGGAGCGTGATACGCCGGCGGTGATGAATGCCTATGTCAGCAACTTCTCCGACCGCATCACCGGCATCACCGGCGACCCGGACAAGGTCCATGCCATGGCAAAGTCCTTCGGCATCTACTGGAAGAAGGTCGATACCGGCGACGGCGACTACACGATGGACCACACCGCCTCGGTGCTGCTGCTCAACGGCAAGGGCGACTTCGCCGGCACGATCGCCTATGGCGAAAGCGCCAGCACCGCGGTCGAAAAGCTGAAGCGTCTTGCCGCGAAGGGCTAGAGTTTGATCCCGAAAAGTGGAAACCGGTTTTCGGACAAAGATCAAACCCGAAGAAGAAACTCCCGATGACCCAGACGCGGCTCCATTTCACCACCGGAAAGATCGAGGCTGAGCGCGTCTTCGCGGCGCTTGAGTTGGCCTTCGAGGATGAAGGCTTGCCGATTGCGGTGCTCGAAGTCGACGAGGACAAGGACATCCACGAGGTCTCGCTCTATGCCGATGGCGACGTCGACGCCGTCGAGGCCCGGGTGAAGGACATTCTTGCCGGCCTCGCTCTGTCGAAGCCGGTCGAGCGCGAGGCACTGCCCGACATCGACTGGGTGGCGCGTTCGCTGGAAGGCCTGAAGCCGGTGCGCGCCGGGCGTTTCTTCGTCCACGGTGGACATGATCGCACAAAGCGCCACAGCGGCGAACTCGCCATCGAGATCGAGGCAGGCCTCGCCTTCGGCACCGGCCATCATGGCACCACCGCCGGCTGCCTGGAAATGCTTGAGAACGTGGTGCGGCGCGAGCACCCGCGCAATGCGCTCGACCTTGGCACCGGCAGCGCCGTGCTGGCCATCGCCGTCGCCAAGCTGGCGCATATTCCAGTGCTCGCCACCGACATCGATCCTGTGGCGGTGAAGGTCGCCGCCGCCAATGCGCGGCTCAACCATGTCAAGGCACTCGTCGAAACGGTGACCGCGCCGGGCTTTCACCACCCGATCTTCGGCAAGCGTGCCCCCTTCGATCTCATCGTCGCCAACATATTGGCGCGGCCGCTGATGCGGCTGGCGCCGCAAATGGCCAGGCATATCGCGCTCGGCGGCTCGATCGTGCTGTCAGGCATTCTCGATCGCCAGCGCGATGCCGTCATCTCGGCCTATGTCGGCCAGAATTTCCGGCACGTGCGCACCTTGCACCGCGAGGGCTGGGTGACGATCCATCTCAAGCATTGAGACAGGGCGAGCACCGCAGCGCCGGCAATCGCGAGATCCATTTCCGAAATTGTTGCCAAAACCCAAAACTCCGCCGACCGGAGCCAGCGGAGCCTTGAATGCTGTTTTCCACCAGCTTCAGATGCCTGTGAGGGAAACAGGCCTTTCAGAACTTCGCCACCGCATGGATGTTCCGGCCCAACAGCAAAAAGCCCGATCGCCGCTTAGAACTTGATGCCCAGATTGGCCTTGAAGCCGTTGTCGAAGGCATCGGGCCCGAACTGTCCGGCATAGGACAGGCCGAGCGTCGCGTTGCGCGCCAGTTGCACGTCGAAGCCGGCTTCGACCAGCATCGCATCCCTGGCGATCGGCACACCGGCGATGGTGAAGTCGTCTCCGCCGGCAAAGGCGAAGGTCGACAGCGGCGTGACCTCGCCATAGGCATGACGCCAGCCGAACATGCCACGCGCGGTCGCCGCCACGCCGCCAATGGTGACGTCGGTGGACGCTCTGACGCCAAGCGTGGTGAAGGTCGTATCCGACGACGAACTGCCGCTGGTCAGCGCCGCGGTGCCGCCGCTCTCCGCGAAGCCGTCTGTATGCAGGTTCACGTAAGCGAGGTTGGCGAAGGGCTCGAAGGCAAATGGTCCGGCATCGGTCTTGTAGGCCAGTTCGCCAAAGGCCTGCGCGGTCGCGGCGTCGTAGTCGGCCGACAGGCTGTCGGTGAAACCCTGGAACGCGACGGAGCGCGATGTCGAGATCCGGTGCCAGGTGTAGGCGGCGCCGGTGCGGAAGGCGATGGCGCCCCAATTGGTCCCGCCATACAGGCCCAGATGATAGTTGTCGCTATCGCCCGACGAGGCCCTGTCGTCGGCATTGAAGCTGGTGCGGCTGTAGCCGCCGACCACGCCGATGCGCCAGTCGCCGGCCAGACCGTCGGCGCCGACCAGCAGACCGCCCGTCGACCGGTCGAAGGCGGCCGCATTGCCGTCGCTGTCGGTACGGCCCCAGGACCCGAAACCCTGCGACCAGATGGCGAAGCGGTCGGTGTCGGCGGCGACGGACTGAACGCCGTCCTCGCCATAGGCCATGACCGGCAGCGAAGCGGTCTTGCCGCTGTCGCCGAAGGCGGCACGCAGGCGCGCCGTCACCGCGTCCTGCAGGAAGTGGCTGTCCTGGAGGAGCATGCCCTTGGCCGAGGCATGGACTTCGCCCGAAAGCCGGTCGAAGGCGTCCTGCGCGGCTTCGGCGGTCGGCAGCGCCAGGATCGCCCCGAACAAGGGGCCGCTGCCGACACTCTCAAATCCGGTACCCGTTGCGATCTGGTTTGATGTCAGGCCGGCCGAGGCGAGGGATTTGTTCTGCGCGATATCGACATAGATGTTGTTCAGGTCCTGGCCGATCGACGCAGCCAGGAAGTAGGAAACCTGGGGGTCGATGATGGTGAAGGTCTTGTCGCCAAGCAGATTGCCTCCGGCATGCAGCACCTTGTACTGACCCGGCACATAGGCGCCGGAATTCGCGAGCGTCAGATTGGCGCCAGCGCCGATCGTCGCCGTGCCCGTGGCATCTATGAGATCGGAATCGCCGGCGGCGTTCAAATCCACGGCATAGGTGGACCCGGCCGCAAAACTGAGATTGCCCTTGACGTTCAACGTATCGATTGCGTGCTCGCCCGGCGCGACCGTGCCCTCGGCCACCAGTCCGCCGATGCTGCCATCGCCTTCGAGCGTGGCGCCACTATCGACCGTGACAACCGAACCGCCAAGATTTCCCGTCACCAGCAATGTGCCGGCTTGCACCCTTGTCGCGCCAGAGAAACCACTGTTGTCGCCGGAGAGTTCGAAGGTTCCGCTTCCCGCCTTCTTCAGCCCGCCCGTTCCGCTGAGAGCGCCGGAAAACACCGTCGAACTGTTGTCGCCTCCGGTCGTGAGCGTGCCGGAACCGGTTTTGACCGAGCCAGCGCCGGCAAGCGAGCCGATCGCCTGGTCGAAATTGTTGAGATCAAGCGTGGCTCCACTTTCCACCGTATAGGCGCTGTTCGCGCTGAAGATGTCGGCCGTGGCCGCCTTCAGCGTGCCTTGGGCGACGTCGGTGGCCGTGGCGTAGGTGTTGTTGCCGGCGAAACCGTCCACTGTCAGCGTTCCCGCTCCCGTCTTGGTGAACGTCCCGCTTGGCGTATCGTTGTCGCCCATGCTGGCGGTCGTGCTGACGTCGAAGCCGTTTGTGTCGATGGTGCCGCCGGCCGCGCCAAACAGGATCATGGCGTTGGAAATGACGATGTTGTCGGCTCCGGCCTGCAAGGTACCGCCATCCAGCGTGACCATTCCCGATCCGGTGGCCCCCAAGGAATTGCTGCCCATGATTCGCAGTATGCCGTCGCTGATCGTCGCGCCGCCGCTGAAGCTGTTGCCGTCGCTCAAGACCAGTGTGCCCGCACCGGTCTTGAAGATTCCAGCGACCTCTTCGTCCGAGATATGTCCGGTGTAGGTGCCTGTGCCGGAGCTGACGTTCAGCGTCGCGTTGGCGTACAGGTGCAGGTCATTGTCAATCGTGACCCCGTCGTGGATGTCGAGAGTACCGCCCGATGCAAAAACCTCCCCCGTTGAAAGGGCCAGGTCATTGCCCAGGCTGAGCGTGCCAACATTAAGGTAGGTGCCGCCGCTGTAGGTGCTTGCCCCGTTCAGCGTCAGGGTGCCGCTTCCGGTCTTGGTCAACGAAGCCGGGCCTCCGCTCTCGCTGATGCCCGATGAAAGTGTCAGGTCTCCGTTGCTGGTGTCGATCGTCTCCGACCCGCTCTCCAACGTCACGGCTTGGGCGAATGTGTGCGTTCCACTGGCGCCGAATGTCGTGCCGTTGGCCATGGTCAGGCCGCCAGTGCCGAGCGCGGCGTCGTCTCCGATCAACAGGGTTCCGCCAGTCAGGATCGTGCCGCCGCTGTAATTGCTTACCCCCGTGAGCGTCAGCGTGCCTGATCCGACCTTCTCTATCGAAAGGGCGCCGTTCTGTTCCTGGATTTGCGCGTTGAGCGTGGTGCTGGTGTTCAGGCCGCCGATCTGGATCGTTCCTGTCGAGCCTGACGGATTTCCATAATAGGAAAGGATGCCGGATCCTTCGACCGAGCCGAGCGCGAGCGTACCCGACCCCGATAGCGAGACCGCGCCGCCATTGAGGACGAACTTCGCGTCGGCGCCTGAAGCCGGCGATGCATTGCTGGAATTGAACTGCAGGACGCCATAGGGGTTCACCGTATAGGTGACATCGCTGCCGGCATTGCTGTTGCTGAAGATGAGATAGGAAGCTTCGCCGGTTGCTGAAACGCCGGTCACCGCGAAATTCTGGGTCACCCCGGACGTGTTGTTCACGCCGCCGTAGATATTGAGATATCCCTTGTTCGAGAGCGATACGGTGTAGGCACTGTTGGCATCGTCGAAGGTAACGGTGCGGGCGAAGAAAAGAGTGGACGAATTCGGCGTCGTCAGATCGACATTCGTCGTGCCGGCACCCGCCCCGAAGACAATGTCCGCGGTGGTGGAATTCGGCACAGAGCCGCCGTTCCAGTTGGTTCCAACGGCGTAATCCGAGCTCGTCGCGCCCGTCCACTCCTGCGCGGCCGCCGGCGTCGCCAGCAACGCCAGCCCGGCCAAGGCCGTGCCCACCAGCAGGCTCCGCCGCCGTGCGCCGAGGCTCGCGCCCGGCCTGCCGAGCGCTCGCGACAGGAAGTCGATCCCGCCGGCCATCGTTGAAGAATTCATGCCTCGCCCCATATTCCGCGCCCGCCCAACGGGCATGCTGGTATTGCCGTGATGTTGATTGAAGACAGCCTTGAACGGCACGCGGGTGGCACCCGCGCTCAACGTTCAGATCATTCTATCGGGGGTGCGTGCCGGGCTCAGCCTGACGTTGACTGGCCAAAAATGGCCAAGGATTTCCCATGTTCATCAACGCCCTCCGACAACGACTCCGATCGGAAGGCCCCCACCCGTCCGGTCAAACCCAAGAAACGGCGATACAGATAGCTTGCCCTGCAACCTGGCGCACGCTCAAAAGACAGTGCTTGCTGACTTTTTCTGGTCACGATTGCGCGCCTGCAACATGGCGTCGTCGGGCGGAGCTGAAGCGGCCCTTTGTGCAAATGGCTGGACCAGCCCCATCTGGTTGTCAGCCAGGCGGCGCTGTAGCAGTTTGCGCCGGCCGGGAAATCGATTCCGCTTTCCCAGCCCATAGGTTACGGTCGCGCGACTACCAAGGAGGCCCATCATGTTCCAGACCTTCGATTCCGCCGGCGACCCGGCAGTCGGAAAGCCGCGCGTGGCGCTGCTGCGCCAATGGCTGGCCGCCAATGGCCTCGATGGTTTTATCGTGCCGCGCGCGGACGAGCATCAGGGCGAATATGTCGCCGATCGTTCGGCACGGCTGAAATGGCTGACCGGCTTCAGTGGCTCGGCCGGTGTCGCCATCGTTCTGCGCGACCGCGCCTTCGTCTTCGTCGACGGGCGCTACACGCTGCAGGTGCGCAATGAGGTCGATCTCGACATTTTTTCGATCGAAAGCCTGGTCGACAACCCGCCCGCCGTCTGGCTCAAGGATAATATCGGCAAAGGCGCGCGGCTCGGCTTCGATCCATGGCTGCACACGGTCGGCGAGGTCAAGGCGCTGCAGGCCTCGGCCGACAAGACCGGCGCCGTGCTGGTGCCGCTCGACAAAAACCCGATCGACATCATCTGGAAGGACCAGCCCGCCGCACCCGTGACCCCGGTCGAGCTGCACCCGATCGGCTTTGCCGGCGAGCTCGCCAAGGACAAGCTGGCGCGGCTGGCAACAGCGATCGGCAAGGACGGCGCCACCCACGCCGTGCTGACCGACCCCTCCTCCATCGCCTGGGTCTTCAACATCCGCGGCGGCGACGTGCCGCACACGCCGCTGGCGCTCGGCTTCGCCATCCTGGCCGCCGACGGGTCGCACCAGCTGTTCATGGACAAGCGCAAATTCTCGCGCCAGGTCGCGGCCTATCTCACCCAGCTCGCCGACCCGCATGAGCCCGGCGAGTTCGAGGCGGCGATCGCAGCGCTTGCCAAGGGCGGCGCCAAGATCGCGCTCGACCCGGTGCTGGCGGCCGACAGGCTGCGCATGCTGGTCGAGGACAATGGCGGTACGATGATTGCCGCGCCCGACCCGGCCCGCATCCCGCGCGCCACGAAGAACCAGGCCGAGATCGCCGGCTCGCGCGCCGCGCATCGCCGGGACGGTGCGGCGGTGGCCAAGCTCTTGTGCTGGCTGGAGCGCCAGAAACCCGGTTCGCTCGACGAGATCGCGGTGGTCACCAGGCTCGAAGAGAGCCGCAGGCAGACCGGGGAGGAAACGCAGATGCCGCTGCGCGACGTCTCCTTCGACACTATTTCCGGCGCCGGTCCGAACGGCGCCATCATGCATTACCGCGTGTCGCGCGCCACCAGCCGCAAGCTCCAGGCCGGCGAGTTGTTCCTGCTCGATTCCGGCGCGCAGTATCAGGACGGCACCACCGACATCACCCGCACCGTGCCGATCGGCCAGCCGACCGAGGAGATGCGCGAGCGCTTCACGCTGGTGCTGAAAGGCATGATCGGCATTTCCACATTGCGCTTCCCCGCCGGCACGCGCGGTTCGGAGATCGACGCCGTCGCCCGCATGGCGCTGTGGAAGCATGGCTGCGACTTCGCCCATGGCACCGGCCATGGCGTCGGCTCGTATCTGGCCGTGCATGAAGGTCCACAGCGCATTGCCCGCACCGGCACCGAAAAGCTGCTCGAAGGCATGATGCTGTCCAACGAGCCGGGTTACTATAAGGAAGGCGCCTACGGCATCCGCATCGAGAACCTCATCCTGGTGACGCCGGCTGAACAGATCGAGGGCGGCGACATCGCCATGCACGGCTTCGAGACGCTGACGCTGGCGCCGATCGACGTCAGGCTGGTGCGGTCAGACCTTTTGACGCGCGAGGAACTGCATTGGCTCGACGCCTACCATGCCCGTGTGTTGGCCGAGATCGGACCGATGCTCGATGGCGAAACCCTGGCCTGGCTGGAAAAGGCGACCGCCCCACTGCCGCACGACGCGAAGATTTGATTGCTGGCCTGTAGTTTGAAGGGGCGGCGCCAACGTTCGAAAACGATCGCGCTCGCAGGAATTACCCGACAAACTGCCGCGCCAGGATCAGCACCGCGGCGCCCGCCAAGAACATCGCCATCAGCCCGCCGCGCAGCGAGACCACGGCAGTAACGACCAGTGCGGCCCATTCCGCCGGTCCGGCGTTCAACAGTTCCGGCGCCACCAGCGTCGTCAGCACCGCCGCCGGCACAGCATTGAGGCCTGCCTCCACGCGCGGATGGATGTTCTCGAAGCGGGAGATGACCAGATGTCCGCCGACGCGCGTGAGATAAGTGGCGATCGCGCCAGCGATGATGATCCAGAACGTCGTGCTCATGGCCGCTCTCCAACGCCGCTATGGTGCGGCGGCAGGATGACGGCGAGCAGCACGCCGGCAACAGCGCCGATCGAGACGTGCCAGGGCGAGCCAACCGTCTTGTAGGCGATGATGGACGCCGCGGCGCTGGCGATGACCACCGGCAGCCACAGCGGCCGCTTGCGAAAGCCCATGACGAGGCCGAGAAAATAGATCGGCAGCAGGAAATCGATACCCAGCGCATGCGTATCGGGGATCAGCTTGCCGAACACCGCGCCGAGCGCGCTTTCGATGATCCAGAACAGATAGACCGGCAGGCCGAGTCCCAGATACCAGGCAACGCTGATGGTCTGGCCCGATTGCGCCCGCGCTTCGGTCACCGCGTATTGCGGATCGGTGAGGATGAAATAGCCGAGAGCTTGGCTGATGACAGGCCAGTGCGCGATCCGGCGGCCGATGCCGGCCGAGTAGAGCACATGGCGGAAATTGACGGCGAAGATCGACAGCACGATCAGCCACGGCGCGACATGCTGGCCGAACAGCTGGATGCCGACCATCTGGCTGGCGCCGCCGTAGACCAGCGCGCTCATCAGGAAGGCTTCGAAGACCGAGAAACCTTGGTCAACGGCAAGCGCTCCGAACAGCACCGCGAACGGCGCCGACGCCACCACGACAGGCATGGAGAGCCGCACGCCTTGCCAGAAGTCGCTTTTGCCGCCGCTCTGCGAGATCACGTCCGTCGCCATCGACCACTCCTGATGCATGTTCGCCCGAAAGTGCGTAGCGGTTTGGGAGTACGACATGCACAACAACAAGGAGTGGCGGTATGTAGGTGGCACACCGTGCCTTGTCACACGAATTCGCTTGAGCCAAACGATCAGCGGAAATGATCGTCGCCGCAGGATCAGTCTTTCGCCGCGCCGCCCTCGATCGCCCTGCCCCAGTCCAGCAGCGGCTTGGCACGCATGACGAAATCGACGAGTTCCTCGACCAGCGCGGGCGTATGGATTCCCGCCGGATCGATGACGTGCTGGACGACGAAATGCCGGTTGCGGATGGCCTCGGCCAGATCGGGATCGCCGGTATGCTCGAAGCCGCGCGGCGTCCGCTTCATGCGACCCTCCGCCTCCAGCCCAAGCCGGTTCTTCTTCAAGGCCGCCGCCAGGCCGCGAAATGTGTCCGGCCGCGTTGCGATGGCCTTGCGCATGGCGAGCAGCAAGGCCGGCTCCGGGGCCCACCAGGCGACATCGGCAAAACAACGCTCCAGTCCGATATGAACATAGAAGACGCCTTGCGACATCTTGGTACCGTCCGGTGACAGGATCGCCGAGACATGCCGGTTGTAGGGTCGTTTGTCCTTGGCAAAGCGCACGTCGCGATTGATGCGGAACAGCGACTTCTTGCGGTCGCCGCGCAAGCCAAGGCCTGCATCGGCGAAACGCTGCGTCAGCGTATCGACGAGATCGCCCAGGGGATCACGCAATTCGCTCTCGAACAAGTCGCGATTCTCCACGAACCATTCGCGGCTCTGGTGGAAGTCCAGCGCCTTCAGGAACGGAATGGCCTTCGGGCCGAACCCTTTGAACGCTCCGTCCATCACGCCTTGCCGACCCGCTGCAGCCAGGTGTCCTCGTCGATCACTTCGACGCCGAGTTCACTGGCAAGCTTGAGCTTGGAGCCGGCACCCGGTCCCGCCACCACCAGATCGGTCTTGGCCGAAACCGAACCGGCGACCTTGGCGCCGAGGCGCTCGGCCATCGCCTTGGCTTCGGAGCGGGTCATCTTTTCCAGCGAGCCGGTAAAGACGATGGTCTTGCCGGCGACCTCGCTGTCGGCCGAGACGGTGACGATATACGGCTTCGGCTTGACCTGTTCGAGCAGCTTATCGAGCACGTCGTCATTGCGTTCATTGCCGAAGAAATCGCGCAGCGCGTCGATCACCGTGTCGCCAATGCCGTTGATCGACGGGAAAACGGCATGCGGATCCTCCGCCGCCGCCGTCTCCTTGCCGACGCGGATCAATTCCTCGATGGTCGAGAAGGTCTTTGCAAGCACAGCCGCCGTCGTCTCGCCGATATGGCGGATGCCGAGCGCGAAGATGAAGCGGTCGAGCTCCGGCTCGCGGCGCGAATCGATCGCCGCGAACAGCTTGTCGAGGCCTTCATAGTTGCGATCCTCGACGCTGCGCACATTCTTGCGCGTCTTGCCGGACGCCGCCTCGCGCTGCCTGGCCTGCTCCTCTCGCCGCTCGGCAAGCGCCTTGGTGACGGCGGGCCGACGGTCCCGGAGCGTGAAGATATCGGCGGCCGTCTTGATCAGTCCGGCATTGAAGAAGGTGTCGATGTTCTCCGCGCCCAGACCCTCTATATCGAGGGCGCCACGTGACACGAAATGGCGCAATCGTTCCACGGCTTGTGCCGCGCAGATCAGCTCGCCGGTGCAGCGCCGCCGGGAATCCTCCTTGCCGGTCTTCTCGTTGATCTCGCGCGTGGCCGGTGAACCGCAAACCGGACAGGTGTGCGGGAATTCATAAGGCACGGCATTGGCCGGACGCTTGTCGACGACGACGCTGACGATCTGCGGGATGACGTCCCCTGCCCGCTGGATCACCACCGTGTCGCCGATGCGCACATCGATGCCGTCGCGGATCGGCAGGCCGTTGCTGTCGAAACCCTTGATGTAATCCTCATTGTGCAGCGTGACGTTCTCGACCACGACGCCGCCGACGGTGACTGGCGCCAGCCGCGCGACCGGCGCCAGCGTGCCGGTGCGGCCGACCTGGATGTCGATCTTCTCGACCGTCGTCATTGCCTGTTCGGCGGGGAATTTATGGGCGACGGCCCAGCGCGGCTCGCCGGTGACGAAACCCCAGCGGCGCTGCAGCTCCAACTGGTCGACCTTGTAGACGACGCCGTCAATGTCATAGCCGAGCGACGAGCGCTGCTCCTCGATCAGATGGTAATGCGCGACCAGTTCCTCGACCGACTTCGCCCGCACCATCAAGGGGCTGATCTTGAAACCCCAGTCGCCGAATTTTTGCACCGATTCGTACTGGGTCGGCGCCGGATCCGCCGTCGTGAAGCCCCAGGCATAGGCGAAGAATTTGAGGTTTCGGGTGGCGGTGACGGAGGGATCCTTCTGGCGCAGCGAGCCGGCCGCCGTGTTGCGCGGATTGACGTAATCCTGGCCGCCGGCCGCCGCCGAGCGCTGCTTCAGCGCCTCGAATTCCGCATAGGTCATGTAGACCTCGCCGCGTATCTCGATGATTTCGGGCCAGCCTGAGCCTTTCAGCCTGGCGGGGATGTCGGCGATGGTCCTGAGATTGGCGGTGATATCCTCGCCCACGGCACCATCGCCGCGCGTCGCGCCTTGCACGAACACGCCCTTTTCGTAGCGCAGCGACGCCGATAGCCCGTCGATCTTCGGCTCGGCGGTGAAAGCGATGTCGAGATCCTTGTCGCGATCGAAGAATCGTCTGCCGCGCTCGATGAAATCAGTGACGTCCTCGTCGGTATAGGCCTTGGCAAGGCTTAGCATCGGCACGGCATGGCGCACCTTGGCAAAACCTTCCGCCGGCGCAGCGCCCACCCTGAGCGACGGCGAATCCTCGCGCACCAGCCCGGGGAAGCGCTCCTCGATGGCAAGGTTGCGGCGCCGCAGCGCATCATATTCCGCGTCCGTAATCGTCGGCGCGTCTTCGGCATGGTAGCGCCGGTCATGACCGGCGATCTCCTCGGCCAGCCGCTGGAGTTCGGCTTCAGCCTCGCTTTCGCTGAGCGAATCGACAGGTTTTTCCGACATGCTTTTCGTCCCCGAACGGTGGCGCGTCACAATAGATCAGGATTTTGGGAAAATCATTCCTGACCAGCAGCATGGAGCCATATCCTGACTCGATCCGTGACGCCGGATATTGTTACGCCGCGTTTGTATTTTCGCGCAGCAGCCGCTCGGCGGCCGCTCGTGCCTCGTCGGTGATCGTGGCGCCTGCCAGCATGCGGGCGATCTCTTCCTGCCGTGCCGTCCTGTCCATCTCGGCAATGCCGGTCGCCACGCGATCGGTGCCGCCCGATTTGGAGATCAGGAAATGCGTCGCCGCGCGCGCCGCCACCTGCGGGGCGTGGGTCACCGACAGCACCTGCACGCGCTTCGACAGCCGCGCCAGCCTTTGGCCGATGGCGTCCGCCACGGCCCCACCGACGCCGGTGTCGATTTCGTCGAAAACCAGTGTCGGCGCCGAGCCACGGTCGGCCAGCGCCACCTTCAACGCCAGCAGGAAGCGCGACAGCTCGCCGCCGGATGCAACTTTCATCATCGGCCCGGGCCGCGTGCCGGGGTTGGTGCGCACCCAGAACTCGATCTGGTCTATGCCTTCTTCCATGCGGGTCTCGGCCTCGCTCTTCATCTCGACGATGAAGGCTGCGCGTTCGAGCTTCAGCGCCGGCAATTCGGCCATCACGGCCTTGGTCAGGCCAACGGCCGCCGCGTGACGAAGCGAGGAAAGCTGCGCGGCGGCGATGTCATAGGCTTCACGGGCCGCGGCGGCCTGCTTTTCCAGCCCATGCAGCCGCTCCTCGCCGGCGTCGAGATCGGCGAGGTCCGCCACCATCGTGTCGCGCAATTGCGCAAGATCGTCGACGGCAACGCTGTGCTTGCGTGAAGCCGCGCGCAGCGAAAACAGCCGCTCCTCCGCTTTCTCCAGCCGCTGCGGGTCATATTCGGTGGCTCGCAATGCCGCCTCGACGCCAGACTGCGCCGCGTCAAGCGACAACATGGCTTCGTCGAGCGACTTGACCACGTCCTCGAGCAGGCCGGGCGCCTCCGTCGCCTTGCGCTGCAGCCGCCTCAGCAGGCTGGCGAGTTGCGGCAAGGGCGACGACGGACCGGACAGCACATCCTGAGCATCATGGATTTCGGAAGCGATCTTTTCGGCGCGCATCATGTGGGCGCGCAGTTCGGCAAGTTCCGTTTCCTCGCCGGGTTGCGGATCGAGCTTGGTCAGTTCCGCGACCGCGGCGCGCAGATAGTCGGCCTCGCGTGCCGCCGCCGCCACCTTGGCGCGGTGGCGCGTCAGCTCCTGCTCGCAGGCGCGCCAGTGCCGCCAGGCCTCGCCGGTCGACCGAACGGCGCCAAGATGGCCGCCGAAGGCGTCGAGCACATCCCGGTGCGCTCCCGGATCGACCAAGGCGCGCTCATCGTGCTGGCCGTGGATCTCGACCAGCGCACGGCCGACGTCGCGCATCAGGGTCACGCTGGATGGCTGGTCGTTGACGAAGACGCGGGTGCGGCCGTCCGCCGTCTGCACGCGGCGCAGGATGATGTCGCCGTCATCCTCGATGGCGTTCTCGACAAGCAGCGCGCGCACCGGATGGTTTCGCGGCACATCGAACACGGCAATGACCTGGCCTTGTGCCGCGCCATGGCGCACCAGCGAGGCGTCGCCGCGCGCGCCAAGCGCCAGCGACAGGGCATCGAGCAGGATGGATTTGCCGGCGCCGGTTTCGCCGGTCAGCACGGAAAGGCCCGGCTGGAAGTCGATATCCAGCTTCTCGATCAGGACGATATCGCGGATCGACAGTCTGGAAAGCATCAGAACCCGGATCTAGAACGGCAGGCGACCAGTTGGAATCGCAGTGCCGCACTATCTTTTTGTTTGACCATCGGATCAATCCGAAAAAGCGCTACGCACGCTCCGGTCCGATGGCTCTGGGGTCAGGCGCCGGTGATCAGCTTTCCGGCCTTGGATATCCACGATCCGGCATTCTCGCGCGGCGTCAGTCCGTTGCTCTGCAGCAGCTTGTAGGAATCCTTGTACCATGGGCTGTCGGGATAGTTGGTGCCGAGCACGGCGGCCGCCGTCTGCGCCTCCGAGGTCAGCCCCATCGCGTAATAGCTTTCGGTCAGGCGGGCGAGTGCTTCCTCGACATGGCGCGTGTTGGAATAGCTCTCCACCACGGTGCGGAAGCGCTTGACGGCAGCGATGTATTCACGGCGCTCCAGATAATAGCGGCCGATCTGCATTTCCTTGCCGGCGAGCTGGTCGTTGGCGAAGCGCATCTTCTCCTTGGCGTCGTCGACATATTCCGAATTCGGCCAGCGCGTCACGAGATCCTGCATCGTCTGCAGGGTCTGGCGTGCTTCCTTCTGATCCTGCGTCACGTCCTTGATCTGGCGATAGTAGCTCAGGCCGATGATGTACTGCGCATAGGGCGCGTCATCGGTCGACGGATAAAGCGCCAGATAGCGCTTGGCCGACGAAATCGCATCGTCGTAGCTGCCCTTTCGATAGTCGGCGAAAGCGCCCATGACCATCGATTTACGGGCCCATTCCGAATAGGGATGCTGGCGATCGACGGCGTCGAACTTCTTGCTCGCCTCATCCAGGCGTCCCGCGTTCATGTTGGCGAGGCCCTGATTGTAGAGGACGTCGGCCGGCTCGGTCTGGTCGACATAGGTCGACAGGTCGATGTCTTTCTCCGACGACATGCAGGCCGACAGGAAGAGCGACGGAACAACCAGCGAAAGCGCCAGGAGAACAGACCGCTGGGGCGCTTTCGATTGATCGACTCGCTTGAAGAACATGATTGGATTGCGCCCTTTCGGCGTTATTTTAGTGCCTCTTGCATGCTGTTGTCCCAAAATTGGTCCCCACTTTTGAGCGACATGCACTAATCGACGGCAGCAGCCATAAACCATAACCGCCTTGCCCGGCAACGCTATGTCTAGCCAATCGCACATTTTTGTGGCGGCCGACCGGCGCCGAAGCATCCCTGCAATTTCGCCTGCGGGTGGTGCATTCCTGCAACACTCGGCGCCCCGTCACCGGGGCGAAAACGTCGCGGGACTCAGATCATCCAGGGCGCGTAGAGCGGCGCATTGACGGCGCTCATCTCCGCCGCGCGGCCACGCTCGCGGCGTGTGGTCTCGACGATCTCGAAGGCCGTGCGGTCCGACAGCAGGCGGCGCAGCGCGGCCGCGTTCAGCCTGTGGCCGCCACGATAGGAGCGGAAACAGCCGATAAAGCGGGCTCCGGCCAGCGCCAGGTCGCCCATGGCGTCGAGCGTCTTGTGGCGCACGAATTCGTTGGGATAACGCAGGCCGCCCATGTTGATGACCCGGTTGTCGTCGCCGATCACCAGCGAGTTCTCGAGCGACGAGCCAAGCGCATAGCCGGCGGCCCACAGCCGTTCAACGTCCTTCATGAAGCCGAAGGTGCGGGCGCGCGCGATATCACGGCGGAAAATGTCCGCATTGATATCCGAGGCAAAGAGCTGGCGGCCGATGGCCGGGCTTTCGAAATCGATCTCGATCTCGAAGCGGGTGCCGTCATAGGGCCTGAATTCCGCCCAGGACGCACCGTTCTCGATGCGGACCGGCTTGACGACCCTGATGTAGCGCCGCTTGACCAGCAACGTCTCGATTCCAGCCTGGTCGATGGCTTCCACGAAGGCCATGGCGCTGCCATCAAGGATCGGAACCTCGTGGCCATCGATTTCGATGAGGACATTGTCGATGCCGAGCCCGAGCAGCGCGGCCATGATGTGCTCGACGGTGGCGATGTGCTCGCCGGAGGGATCGCCAAGCATGGTGCAAAGGTCGGTGGCGCCGATCTCGGAAAACAGAGCGCGGAACTCGCGGCCCTGTCCTTCTCCACCGATCAGCTGGAACACGATGCCGGTATCGGCATCCGCGGGCAGGAAACTGATGGAAACTTCTTTGCCGCTGTGAACGCCGGTGCCTGTAAGCGACGCGCGCGTCTTCACTGTCGTCTGGTAGTCGTGCAAGACAATCCCCATAAGCCCGAAATGCCTAGGTCCGCTTCTCCAGCCCGAGGGCGCGGCTCTTGTTAAATCGGCAGGCAGGGTCACTTCCCCCGAAATCCCGGCACACCGACTATGGTAGGCAGCGAAGATAGTGTTCCGGCAAGGAGACTCCAAATCACGGTTTCTTACCCTTTGTAACCGCAAGCCGGAGCACGCTCGATATTGTAACCTTTTGATTTTGCAGCGTTTAAAACGTTAACAGGCAAGCAATTCCTTGCTTGCCTGTTAACAATTATTACAGTCCGTTAACCGCTCAGTTGGCCTGGCGGCGCAGGAACGCCGGAATCTCCAGCTGATCGTCTTCCTGAGTCGCCCTGGTCTGCGGCGTCAGGCGGCCCTGGTCGTCCAGCTGGCCGCGGCGCGGCGCGTAGAGCTGGGCGTCCTGGCTGGCGAGACGGCGCACTTCGGGGGCGGCCTGGCGCAGCTTGGGCTCGCGCGGCTGCGCCGGCTGCAGCCGTGCAGGCTCCTCCTCGCGGCGGGTCAGGCCGTTCGTCAGGCGCTTCAACAGACCCATCGGTCCGCTGTTGTTCTCATGGTCCGCCGGACGGCTCTTGGCGTCCACCTCGGCCTTGACCACCGGCGGGAAGTCCTCGACGCGCGGCATGCGCTGCGGCGCCATCGCCACCGGCTGCTGGACCTCACGCAGGATTTCACGCGGCTGCGGGGCCGGCTGCATCATCTGCTGGACGACCGGCTGCGGCATGGGCTGCGGCTGTGCCGGGGGCGCCTGGAAGATCTTGCTCTGCGGGCGGAAATCGTCCGCATGGGCGACCGGAGCCGGGCGAGCCTGCGCCATGGCCGCGGCATTTGCCTCGGCGAGCTGGATGGCCTCGGCGACCGGGTCGGCGGCACGCGGCTCATAGACAGGCTGCTGGACTGGTGCCGGGCGGCTTTCCATCGCGGCCACGGCCGGACGGGCGGCCGGCTTCTGCGGCGCCGTACGGATCGAGATCGGCGCGGCGGCGATTTCAGCCGCCGACTTGTCGATGCCGGTGGCGACCACCGAGACGCGGATGACGCCTTCGAGTTCCTCGTCGAAGGTGGCACCCAGGATGATGTTGGCGTCCTGGTCGACTTCCTCGCGGATACGGGTCGCCGCTTCGTCGACTTCAAACAGGGTCAGGTCGCGACCGCCGGTGATCGAGATCAGCAGGCCCTTGGCGCCCCTCATCGAGGTCTCGTCGAGCAGCGGGTTGGCGATAGCGGCTTCGGCGGCGGCCATCGCGCGGCCCTCGCCCGAAGCCTCGCCGGTGCCCATCATCGCCTTGCCCATCTCGCGCATCACCGAGCGCACGTCGGCGAAGTCGAGGTTGATCAGACCTTCCTTGACCATCAGGTCGGTGATGCAGGCAACACCGGAATAGAGCACCTGGTCGGCCATGGCGAAGGCATCGGCGAAGGTGGTCTTGTCATTGGCCAGCCGGAACAGGTTCTGGTTGGGGATGACGATCAGCGTGTCGACGCATTTCTGCAGTTCCTCGATGCCCATGTCGGCCGTCTTCATGCGGCGCTGGCCCTCGAAGTGGAACGGCTTGGTGACGACACCGACAGTGAGGATGCCTCTCTCGCGCGCGGCGCGGGCAACCACCGGAGCAGCACCGGTGCCGGTGCCGCCGCCCATACCGGCGGTGACGAAGCACATATGGGTGTTGGACAGATGATCGATGATCTCGTCGATGCATTCTTCCGCCGCCGCGCGACCGACTTCCGGCTGCGAGCCGGCGCCGAGGCCTTCGGTGACATGCGCGCCAAGCTGGATAAGCCGGTCGGCCTTCGACATGGTCAGCGCCTGCGCGTCGGTGTTGGCCACGACGAACTCGACACCGCGCAAGCCCGCGGTGATCATGTTGTTCACGGCATTGCCGCCGCCGCCGCCAACACCAAACACGGTGATGCGCGGCTTAAGCTCGGTGATGTCCGGCTTCTGCAGATTGATGGTCATTGTCTCCGTCCTTTGCCTTTCACGCCGCTTCGCCGCCGCGGCCGCCTATGGGGCTGTCCCCGTCAATTAGAAACTGTCTCTCAACCACTGACTCATGCGATGCAGTTTTCCACCCGTTCCGGTCATCCTGAGACCGGAAATGCCTTTCGCCGGATGGCTCTCGAAACTCGCCATCTGCGGATAGATCAGAAGCCCGACGGCGGCCGAGAAGGCCGGCCCCTTCGCCGCTTCGGGCAGGCCCGCCACGCCGAGCGGACGGCCGATACGCACATTGCGCCCCAGGATGCGGCGCGCCGCTTCCGGCAGGCCGGCCAGCTGGCTGGCGCCGCCGGTGAGCACGACGCGCTTGCCGACCGCATTGCCGTAGCCGGATTTGTTCAGCCTGTCGCGCAGCAGTTCAAGCGTCTCGTCGATGCGGGCGCGCACGATGCGCGTCATCACCGAACGCGGTATCTGCAGCGGCACGTCGCCGTCATCGCCGATCGGCTGGATCGAGACCAGATCGCGGTCGTCGGCGCTGCCCGGCAGCGCCGAGCCATGCATCACCTTGAGCCGCTCGGCGGCATCAAGCGAGGTCGAGAGCCCCTTGGCCATGTCGAGCGTGACGTGGTTGCCGCCGATCGCGATGGCGTCGCCATGGACGAACTTGCCTTCCGAAAACACCGAGATCGTGGTCGTGCCGCCACCCATGTCGATGCAGGCAGCACCCAGTTCCAGTTCATCATCAACGAGCGCCGCCAGCCCGCTGGCATAGGGCGTCGCCACCATGCGCTCGACCGACAGATGCGAGCGGTTGATGGAGAGTTCGAGGTTGCGCATCGGCGCCGCGTCCCCCGTCAGCACATGCATGTCGACGCCGAGCGCGTCGCCGACCATGCCGCGCGGATCGCGCACGCCGCGCTCGGCATCCAGCGAGAAGCCGACGGGCAACGAATGGATCACCTCGCGCTCGGCCTTGAGCGCCTGCTTGGCGCCGGCGCCGAGCACCCGCTTGATGTCGGCTTCATCCGCCTCATGGCCGCCGAGATTGATGGTCGCGGAGAAAGCTTCGCTCTTCAGCCGGCCGGCGGTCATGTTGACGATGAGCGAATCGACCGTCAGTCCCGCCATGCGCTCGGCAGCATCGACGGACAGCCGGATGGCGTGCTCGGCCCGGTCGAGATCGACGACCACGCCCGACTTCACGCCTTGCGACTTCTGGTGGCCGATGCCAATCACCTGGATGCGGTGCGAGCGGCCGCGCAAAAGCTTGCCGTCATCGTTCGGCTTGAGCTTGGCCACCATGCAGCAGACCTTGTTCGAGCCGACGTCCAGCACCGTCAGGGTGCCGGACCGGCGCGACGAGGCATCGCCAGAACCGCCAAGCCAGCTCATATCTTCGTCTCCGGCTTGCGCTTGAGGGTTTTCGGCTTCTCGTTGAGGGCGGCCTCGCGCTGCGTCACCGCCTCGGGCGTCAGTTCCACGACCAGCCGATCCGTGAGCCGCATGTCGACGGCGGCGATATCGCGCGACAACAGCCCCTTGTCATGGTCCATCTTGACCAGCTCGGCGAGCGCCTGGTCCTCGTCATTCTCGGGCAGCTTGACCGTGATACCATTGTCCAGCTTCAGATCCCAGCGCCGGTCACCGACACGGATGTAGCCTTTCACGCGGCTCGCGAGTTCGGGATACTTTTCGATCTTGGCGAGGAAGTCGGGCGCCTTGGCCGGAGCGCCGTCGCCGATCAGCAGCGGCAACAGCACCTGCTTGCCGCCGGAGAACGGCGCGATGATAGCGCCATCCTTCTCGATGACCGAGAGATCATTGCCCTGCTGCCAGAGCGCGAAGGCCTCGCGCTCCTCGACGCGCACTTCCAGCGTATGCGGATAGACTTTGCGCACCGCCGCCACCTCGATCCAGGGCAGGCCGGAAATGCGCTCGCGCGCGGCCTCCGCATCGAAGCCGATCAGCGACGTCCAGCCGTCGAGTTCGAGCCTGTCGAGAATGTCAATCTCGGAGGTCTGGCGATTGCCGACCACCTTGACCTGATCGACGGCAAAGCCGGTGCGGGCAGTGATGCTCTGGATGATCCCGTCGGCATGGCCGCCGAGATAGGCACCATAGGCGCCGCTCGAAGCGAGCAGCACCGCCGACATCATGGCCGCGGAGAAACGCGGCGCCTCGAATTCACCATCGCCAAGGCGCGCCAGGATGCGCACCGGGCGGCGAAGCACCCGCGGCAGCACGAAATGGCCTGATGACAGCGACAAGCCGAAAAGCGACGGCCCAGCCGCACCCCTCTCCTTGCCTTGTCCCCATTTCAACGCAGACACGAAGCGTCCTCCACCATCCAACTCAACAATTCACCAAACGAATGCCCGGCATGGGCTGCTATTTCAGGCACCAAAGACGTCGGCGTCATGCCCGGCTGAGTATTGACCTCGAGCCATACAACCTCGCCATTTTCGGAGTGACGATCGTCATAACGGAAGTCCGACCGGGAAACGCCCCGACAGCCGACAGCTTGGTGAGCCTTGAGCGCCAGTGTCTGTATTTTTTGGTAAATATTCGGTGAAACTTTTGCGGGGCATTCGTGTTTTGATCCGCCCGCGACATATTTTGAATCGTAATCGTAGAAGGAATGCCCCGTCGGAATGATCTCGCAGACGCCGAGCGCCACGTCACCCATGACGGCGCAGGTCAGCTCCCGCCCATGGATGTAGCGCTCGACCATGACGATATCGCCATATTTCCACTCGGACGACCCGACGACCTGCGGCGGATGAGACTGCCCCTCCGACACGATGACGACACCAAAGCTCGACCCCTCACTGACCGGCTTGATCACATAGGGCGGCTTCATCGGATGCTTGCTCTGGATCGCGAAGCGATTGGCGACCTTCGATTCGGCGACGGGAACGCCGAGCGATTTGACGACCCTCTTCGCCTGCTCCTTGTTCATGGCGAGCGCCGAGGCGAGCACGCCGGAATGGGTATAGGGAATGCCGAGATATTCGAGGATGCCCTGGATGGTTCCATCCTCACCGAAGGGGCCATGCAGTGCATTGAAGGCAACGTCAGGCTTGAGCTCGGCAAGCACGAAGCCGACATCGCGCCCCACATCGACGCGGGTGACCTGATAGCCTTCCTTCTCCAGAGCATCGGCACAGGCCTTTCCGGAAGACAGGGACACGGGCCGCTCGGACGAAAAACCTCCCAGCAGGACGGCCACATGCTTGCTTTTCATTCCCCGTCATCCCCTCTCACGGCGGACCAAAAACCAAGATTTCCGCAACATTGAGTCCGAGTCTTCCGGCAGGATGCCCCCCCAGACGGAAAACGCGGGTAACGCGTCGAACGACTCAAATCAGGAAACGCTTTCGAGCAGAGAATCAGAGAGTTGATTCACTGGCAAGTACTTATGATTCCGAGAGATTCACTTTCTGAGAAAATGGATGCGAAAACCGTGTCGCTGAGTCTTTGCAGCAACGGTTTCTGCGTTCTGCGGACGCGTTGAAGTTCATCCATCACATGAACTTCGCGGGCGGCGCGCTGACGGATCGACGGAGCCTGCACTGATAGATCGCATGCCTTGGCGATCAGAGCAATTCCAGGAAAAGTGTGAACGGTTTTCCGTTCGGAATTGCGTCAAACAAAGAGTTGGAAGCACCCCTCACTTCGTCATCCTATGGCGAAGCAAGGAGCGAAGCGACGCGGCGCAGACCATAGGATCCATGCCGGGACTCCTGAGCGCCGCCACGGTTCAAAATTCTGCTCCGCTGCACTCCACGGCCAAGGTCACGGAATGGATCCTCGGGTCTCCGCGACGGAGCTTCGCTCCTGCTCCGCCCGTGGATGACGAAGTCGGAGAGGCATCTGCCAATCTCCAAGGTCTGCAATAGCCCGAACGATGAGTGGCTCCGGCCGGCAGACCAGCAACTCGCCAAATCCGCTGTGCCTTAAAGCAGCTGGCCCAAAAACTCCTGCACCGCATGTCCGGCACGGAAATTGCCGATGCGCTTGATCTCCCACTGCAACCGGATGCCGGAATGTTCGAGCACCCGAGCACGCACCGTCTCGCCGAGATATTCGAGGTCGTAACCGGTCGCCGTGCCGGTGTTGATCATGAAATTGCAGTGCATCGGCGACATCTGCGCGCCACCGATCATCAAGCCGCGGCAGCCCGCCTTGTCGATCTCCTTCCAGGCCGACGTGCCTTCCGGGTTCTTGAAGGTCGAGCCCCCGGTCTTCTCGCGGATCGGCTGCACGGTCTCGCGATGGTTCTGCACCGCATCCATCGCCGCCTTGATCGTGGCCTTGTCCTCGGCGAAGCCCTCGAACACGGCCGATGTGAAGATCAGCCCGGAAGGAGCCGCCGAATGGCGATAGGCATAGCCCATCTCGGCATTGCTCAGCGTCTGGATATTGCCCTTGCGGTCGAGCGCGCGCACCTCGACGACGCGCTCGCGCGTCTCGACGCCATTGGCGCCGGCGTTCATCCTGAGCGCGCCGCCAATGGCGCCTGGAATGCCGTGATAGAAATGGAAGCCGCCAATGCCCGCTTCCAGCGCCAGGGCGGCCACGCGCTTGTCGGGCGTCGCCGCCCCGGCCTTGATCCTGATCGGTGAAACGACCTCGGCCTCGCCAAAGCCCTTGGCCGAAAGCCTGATCACGAAGCCCGGAATGCCGCCATCCCGGACCAGCAGGTTCGAGCCGATGCCGACGACGGTGAGAGGTATCTCTTCAGGAACCGCGCGCAGGAACGCGGCAAGATCTTCCTCGTCCGCGGGCTGGAACAGCACCTCGGCCAGGCCGCCGGCCCGGAACCAGGTGATCTTGTCCATCTCGGCATTCGGCGTGAGACGGCCGCGCAGGCCGGCAAGCCGGTCGCCGAGACTGTCGATCAGGACCTGGCCGTGCATCATGAGGCGGCAAGCTCCTTGGGCAAGGCATAGGCCCATTGGGTGATGTTGCCGGCGCCAAGAAAGACAACGAAATCACCAGGCTTGGCCAAATCGCGAATGATTGGCGCGATATCGGCCGGCCCCTCTATGTAGCGCGCGTCGCGATGGCCGCCAGCGCGAATGCGCGACACCAGTTCGTCCGACGTGACACCGTCGATCGGATCTTCGCCGGCAGCGTACACAGGCGCGACCATCACCGTATCGGCGTCGTTGAAGCAAGCCGAAAACTCGTTGAACAAATCATGCAGCCGGGTGAAACGGTGCGGTTGGGCGATGGCGATGACGCGGCCCTTGGTGGCGCTGCGCGCCGCCTTCAGCACCGCCGAGATCTCGACTGGATGGTGGCCGTAATCGTCGAACACATCGACGCCGTTCCAGGACCCCGTATGGGTGAAGCGGCGCTTGACGCCGGCGAAGGACGACAGGCCCTTCTTGATCGCCTCGGCGGACAGGCCGAGCTCATGCGCGACGGCGATCGCCGCGGTGGCGTTCGAGACATTGTGCCGGCCGGGCATCGGCAGGCGCAAGCCTTCTATCGTCTTCTGGCTGCCGGTCTTGCGGTCGCGGATCACCACGTCGAACTCGGAGGTCGCGCCGGCCATGCGGTGGTTGGTGAAGCGCACATCGGCCTGCGCGTTTTCGCCATAGGTGATGACGCGGCGGTCCTCGATGCGGCCGACAAGCGCTTGGACTTCCGGGTGGTCGGTACACATCACGCCGAAACCGTAGAAAGGTACGTTCTCGACGAACTGGCGGAACGCCTCGCGCACATTGTCGAAACTGCCATAGTGGTCGAGATGCTCGGGATCGATGTTGGTGATCACGGCGATATCGGCTGGCAGCTTGAGGAAGGTGCCGTCGCTCTCGTCGGCCTCGACCACCATCCACTCGCCATCGCCCATGCGGGCGTTGGTGCCATAGGCATTGATGATGCCGCCATTGATGACGGTCGGATCAAGCCCGCCGGCTTCGAGCAAGGTCGCCACCATCGAGGTCGTCGTCGTCTTGCCATGCGTGCCGCCGATCGCCACCGCCTGGCGGAAACGCATCAGCTCGGCCAGCATCTCGGCGCGGCGCACGATGGGAAGCAGTTTTTCCCGCGCGGCCTTCAGCTCCGGATTGGATTTCTTGATCGCCGTCGAGACGACGATCACCTCGGCGTCGCCGAGGTTCTCGGCCTTGTGGCCGACGAAGCATTCGATGCCCTTGTCACGCAGCCGCTGCACATTGGCGCTGTCGGCCTGGTCGGATCCTTGCACCTTGTAGCCGAGATTGTGCAGCACCTCGGCAATGCCGCTCATGCCGATGCCGCCAATGCCGATGAAATGCACAAGGCCGATGGTCTGCGGCATCTTCATGCGTGCGTCCCCTTCTTGAAATCCGATACGCTTTTGCGGGACGCAATAGCCTCTGTGAGATCGGCGAGCAACCGCGCCGCGTTGGGCCTGCCGGCCGATTTCGCGCCAGCGGCCATCGTCGCCAGCCGCTCGGGATTGTCCATCAGCCCACCAATGAGGGCCGCGATACGCTCGGGCGACAGCGTCGATTGCGGATGCACCTCGCCGCCACCGGCGGCGGCAAGGGCAGCCGCGTTCGCCGCCTGATCGTGGTCGAGCGCATAGGGATAGGGCACCAGCAGCGCCGGCCGGCCGATGACGGCGATCTCCGAGACGGTCGAGGCGCCGGAGCGCGAGATCACCAGATGCGCCGCCGCCAGGCGCGCCGCCATGTCGGTGAAGAAGGGCGAGACCTCGACGGCGATACCAAGGGCGGCATAGGCCGCCTTGACCCGCGCCACATCGTCGGCGCGCGCCTGCTGGGTGATCACCAGCCGCTTGCGCTGCGCATCCGAAAGCAGTGCGATCGCCCCCGGCATGGCATCGGAAAAGAATTGGGCGCCCTGGCTGCCGCCGAACACCAGCAGGCGGAAGGGCTGCTCTCCGGTCGACGCCACATAGGGCGTCTTGGCCGCTTCCAGCACAGCCGGCCTGACGGGATTGCCTGTCGTTACCGTCTTGGCGCCAGCGGCGCTCGTATCCTGCGGCAGGAAGCCGCCGGCGATGGCATCGACACGGCCGGCCAGCGCCCTGTTGGCGCGCCCCATCACCGCGTTCTGCTCGTGGATCAGCGTCGGCACCTTGCGCCGCGTCGCCGCATAGAGCGGCGGCAGGGTCGGGTAGCCGCCGAAGCCGATCACCGCGTCCGGCTTGATCCTGCCGATAATGGCGGAGGCCTGCCGCACGCCGCGCCAGATTTTCCAAAAGGCACCGAGCACGGCAATGGGATTCTTCGACCCCATCGTAGCCGACTGGATCGGGTGGATGGCGGTGGCCGGAAAATGGCCGGCAAACCGCTCGGCGCGTTCGTCGGTCGCCAACTGCACCGTCCAGCCGCGCTCGATCAGTTCATGCGCCAGCGCCTCGGCCGGAAACAGATGTCCGCCGGTTCCGCCCGCCGCGAGAAGGATGACACCCCTCGCCATGTCACTCCGCCGGCAGGGCGCGTTGCGGCAGCGTAAAGCCCATCTGCTTGCGCTTTTCCGGCCGCTTGCGCGTCAGCGCCAGCACCATGCCCATCGAGATGGCGATGGCGATCTGCGAGGAGCCGCCATAGGAGATGAAGGGCAGCGTCATGCCCTTGGCCGGAACCAGCTGCAGGTTGACGCACATGTTGATGACGGCCTGCAGGCCGAACACGGTGACCAGGCCGCCGACCGCATAGCGGGTGAAATCGTCATGTTCCTTGAGCGCCGTGTTGAGGCCGCGCAACACGATGAAGGCAAAGATCGACATGATGAAGAAGCACATGATCAGCCCGAATTCCTCACCCGCGACCGAGAAGACGAAGTCGGCATGGCTGTCGGGGATGACCCGCTTGACCGTACCCTCGCCCGGCCCGACGCCGAACCAGCCGCCATTGATCAGCGCGTCGCGTCCCATGTCGACCTGGAACGTGTCGCCCTCGCCGGTGAGGAACTTGTCGATGCGCAAGGCAACGTGCGGAAACACCGTGTAGGCGGCGAAGACACCGCCGACGCCGGCGGCACCCAGCACGATGATCCACAGCCAAGGCAGCCCCGCCATGAAGAACATGATGCCCCAGGTGCCGGTCGTCAGCATGGTCTGGCCAAGGTCGGGCTGCGCCACCAGCAGCGACACGACAAGCACGAGGAGCAGCATGGCGAACAGATTGCCCGGAATGTCGGGCTGGCGCTTGTGCTCGGCGAACAGCCAGGCGCACATGATGACGAAGGCCGGCTTCAGGAATTCCGACGGCTGGATCGACAGGCCGGCCAGCGAGACCCAACGCCGCGCCCCCTTCACCTCGACGCCGACATAGAGCACCGCCACCATCAGCACCAGCATCAGGCACAGCATGATCAGCGACATGCGCCGGATCTCCCTGGAATCGAGGAAGGAGACGGCCAGCATCACGCCGAGCGCCGGCACGGTGAAGATGATCTGCCTGGTGGCGAAGTGAAAACTGTCGAGGCCGATGCGTTCGGCCACCGCCGGGCTGGCGGCGAAGGACAAGACGATGCCGAGCCCCATCAGCGACAGGAACGCCGCCAGGAACCAGCGATCGATCGTCCACCACCAGGTTGCGACGGGACTTTTATCGAGACGGCTCTGCATTATCGTGCCCCTCCGATGGGTTTGACGCCATCTATAGCGCTCGCAGCTTGCCTGAAGGCTTCGCCGCGAACTTCGAAATTCTTGAACTGGTCGAAACTGGCGCAGGCCGGCGAAAGCAGCACCACCACCTCGCCGCTGTCGTCCCTGGCCGCATCATGCGCGGCATGCGCGACCGCGGCGGCCAGCGTGCCCGATATCTCGTAGGGCACAGCCTCGCCCAGCGTCGCCGAAAAGGCGGGCGCCGCCTCGCCGATCAGATAGGCCTTGGCGATGCGCGGGAAGAAGCCGCGCAGCGGCTCGATGCCGCCTTCCTTGGGCAGGCCGCCCGCGATCCAGTAGATACGAGGAAAGCTCGACAGCGCGGGTGCCGCCGCATCGGCGTTGGTCGCCTTGGAGTCGTTGACGAACAGCACATGGTCCTTGCGGCCGACCTGCTCCATGCGGTGGGCGAGCCCCGGGAAGCTTTCGAGCCCCGACTGGATCTCGCCGAGGTCCAGCCCGACTTTCAGGCAAGCGGCGACGGCGGCCAGCGCATTCTGCGCATTATGCTGGCCGCGCAGCGAGCCGATGCCTTCGAGGAAGGCGACACGGCTATAGCGGCCGTGCACGGCTTCCATCAGATTGGTGCCGTCGGCGAAATAGCCGTCGGTCAGCGGCAACCGCTTGGAAATGCGGATGACCTGCCGCCCTGCCCGCTCCAGCCGCTCGGCGATCTGCGCGCACCAGGAATCGTCGATGCCGATGATCGCCGTCTCGCTGCCGGCCACCAGCCGCTCCTTGATCGAGGCGTAGTGCTGCATGGTGCCGTGGCGATCGAGATGGTCCGGCGTCAGGTTGAGCAGGATGCCTGCGGTCGGATTGATCGAGGGCGCGAGGTCGATCTGATAGGACGAGCACTCGACGACATAGTGCCGGTCGGGTTTCGGCGGATCGAGCGTCATCACCGCGCGACCGATATTGCCGCCCATCTGGGTGTCGCGGCCGGAAGCCTTCAGGATATGCGCCGTCAGCGCGGTCGTCGTCGACTTGCCGTTGGTGCCGGTGATGGCGATGAAAGGCGCCGTTGGCGCGCTGAGCGTCCGCTCCCGGCAGAACAGTTCGATGTCGCCGATCACCTCGACGCCGGCGCCACGCGCGAGTTCCACCGTCCAGTGCGGCTTGGGATGGGTCAGCGGCACGCCCGGCGACAGCACGAAGGCCGAGAATTTCGCCCAGTCGGCGCCGCGCAGGTCGGCGGTTGCGATACCGGTGGCGGCCGCCTTGGCGACGCTGTCGGGATTATCGTCCCAGGCCAGCACCTGTGCGCCGCCCTCGATCAGCGCGCGCGCCGTCGCGATCCCCGAGCCGCCGAGCCCGAAGAGCGAAACCTGCTTGCCTGCGAAGGATGCGGCGGGGATCAAGGGGGGGGGTCCTATCTGAGCTTCAGGGTGGACAGGCCGACCAACGCCAGGATCACGGCGATGATCCAGAATCGGATCACCACCTGGCTTTCGGTCCAGCCGAGCTTTTCGAAATGATGGTGGATCGGCGCCATCAGGAACACCCGCTTGCCGGTCATCTTGAAGTAGCCGACCTGGATGATGACCGACAGGATTTCCACGACGAACAATCCACCGACGATGACCAGCACGATCTCGTGCTTGGTGGCGACCGCCACCGTGCCGATCAGGCCGCCCATGGCCAGCGAACCGGTGTCGCCCATGAAGATCGCCGCCGGCGGCGCGTTGAACCAGAGGAAGCCGAGGCCGGCGCCGATGACAGAGCCCAGCACGACCGCCAGTTCACCGGTGCCGGGAACAAAATGGATCTGCAGATATTCGGCGAACACCGCATTGCCCGAGAGATAGGCGATGACGCCGAAGGATGCCGCCGCGATCATGATCGGCACGATCGCCAGGCCGTCGAGGCCGTCGGTCAGGTTCACCGCATTGCCCGCGCCGACGATGACGAAGCAGGAGAACGGAATGAAGAACCAGCCGAGGTTGATGATGAACTCCTTGGCGAAGGGGAATGTCAGCGACGACGAGAACGGCGCCTGGCCATTGTGCATGATCGCCCAGGCGGCGATGCCGGCGATGACGAATTCGAGCGCCAGCCGTGCCTTGCCGGAGAAGCCGAGATGCGACTGCTTGGTGACCTTCAGATAGTCGTCATAGAAGCCGATCGAGCCGAAACCCAGCGTCACCAACAGCACCACCCAGACATAGATGCTCGACAGGTTCGCCCATAAAAGCGATGAGCCGATGATGCCCGACAGGATCATCAGGCCGCCCATGGTCGGCGTGCCGGCTTTCTTGAAATGTGTTTGCGGTCCATCGGCGCGGATCGGCTGCCCCTTGCCCTGGCGCAGCCTGAGCGAATTGATGATGGTCGGCCCAAAGATGAAGACGATCAGCGCCGACGTGATCAGCGCCCCGCCGGTGCGGAAGGTGATGTAGCGGAAGACGTTGAAGACGGAGACCTTGTCCGCGAAATCAACCAGCAGTGTAAACATGCGCTTTCGTCCCCCGACTTGACCTAGGTCAGTTTGCTGGTTGTCGTTTCAGCCGGGAACTTGCCCAGCAGCGCATCGACCAGTTTTGCAAAACCGATGCCCTTCGACGATTTGATCATCACCACGTCGCCCGGCCTCAGCGCGGCAAGCAGCACCGGCTTCAGTTCCTCGACGCCGGCGCGGTATTCCGTCTTGATGTCGCCCGGCAATGCTTCCGCCAGCGCCCGCATTTCCGGCCCGCCGAGAAAGACGGTCTGGGTGCCGGTGCCGACGATGAGATCGGCCAGTGCAGCATGCAGCTTGGCCGAATGTTCGCCGAGTTCGAGCATGTCGCCGAGCACGGCGATGCGGCGGCCCTCGCCCGTCACCGGCGTTGCGTTGAGCAGCGCCATGGCAGCCGCCATCGAGGCCGGATTGGCGTTATAACTCTCGTCGATCAGCGTGATAGAGCCACCGGGGTGGCCCGAAGCCGAGCCACCGGGGTGCCGCAGCACATGGCGTTTTCCGCGGCCGCGCTCGGCCGAGAGATCGACAAGGGCCAGTGCTACCTTGTCGAGGTCGGCACCGACCAGCTGCGCCGCGCCCAGCACCGCCAGCACGTTCTGAACCATGTGCCGGCCGGGCGCACCGATACGGGCGATCATATCATGGCCGCCAATCCTGGCGGCGATGTCGGAATGGTCGGCATGCAATTCGCATTTGGTGAGCTTGAAGGTCGAGCGCGCATTCTCGCCGAAGCCGTAGACATGCTCGACGCCGGCGGCATGCGCCATCTTGTCGAGGAGCTTGAAGCGCGCATCGTCGCGGTTGAGGACAGCGGCACCTTCGGGCTCCAGCCCTTCGAAAATCTCGGCCTTGGCCTTGGCGATCTCGTCCAGATTGCGGAAGAAACCCAGATGCGCGGCCGCGATCATGGTGACGATGGCGACATGCGGCCGTACCATCTTCACCAGCGGCCGGATCTCGTCAGGATGGTTCATGCCGATCTCGAACACGGCATAATCGCAATCGGCGGGCATGCGTGCCAGGGTCAGCGGCACGCCCCAATGGTTGTTGAAGGACTGCGCCGAGGCGTGCACCTTGCCGACCGCCGAAAGCACATGGCGCAGCGCTTCCTTGGTGGTGGTCTTGCCGGCCGAACCGGTGACAGCGATGATTTTGGCAGCCGAGCGGGTCCGCGATGCGACGCCGAGCTTTTCCAGTGCGACCAGCACGTCCTCGACGACGATGATCGGCGCCGTCAGTCGGCCGAGCGACGGCAGCTTGCCTTCCGCCACCACCAGCACGCCGGCGCCGGCCTTGATGGCCGCGGTGGCGAAGTCGTGGCCATCCATGGCTTCGCCCTTGATGGCGAAGAAGGCGTCACCCGGCTGCAGGCTGCGGCTGTCGATCGAAATGCCCGATATGCCTTCGGGCATGGGCCCAAGAGGCCTCCCGTCCATGGCGGCAACCAGCGCCTCGGAGCTCCACAGCAAACTCATGCGGCACGCTCCCGCAAAGCGGCGCGGACTTCCTCATGATCTGAAAAATGCAGGGTTTCGGAGCCGATCGTCTGGCCTTCCTCGTGGCCCTTGCCGGCCACGATCAGCGTGTCGCCGGCATGAAGCATGCCGACGGCCTCGTGGATCGCCTTGCGCCGGTCGCCGATCTCGATGGCGCCGGGTGCGGCAGCCATGATGGCGGCGCGGATCGTTTCGGGCACTTCGGAGCGCGGATTGTCGTCGGTGACGATGACGACATCGGCAAGCCGGGTCGCGATCTCGCCCATGATCGGCCTTTTTCCCCGGTCGCGGTCGCCGCCGCAGCCGAACACGACCATGACGCGGCCCGTCGTGAACGGGCGCACCGAAGCCAGCACATTTTCCAGCGCATCGGGCTTGTGGGCATAGTCGACATAGACTGGCGCGCCACTGGCGGTGGTTCCGACGAGATCGAGCCGGCCCGGCGCGCCCTTCAATTTCTCCAGGGACATCAAGGCCTTGGCGACCGGCGTTCCCGTGGAAATGGCAAGCCCCGCCGAAACCAGCGCGTTCGAAATCTGGAAATCGCCGGCCAGCGGCAGGTCGATCTCGTAAAGCACGCCCTCGGCCTCCACTTCGGCACGCTGGCGATGGCGTTCGTGCTCGACGCGCTTCAGCGTGAGGAAATCGCCATGGCGGCCAACCGTCAGCACGTCGAGCCCGGCGGCCCGCGCCGCCTGGATGGTCGGCGCCGACCACGGGTCGTCGGCGAAGATCACCGCCGGCGCGCCTTTCGGCAGCAGCGTGTCGAACAGGCGCAGCTTGGCGCGGTGATAATCCTCGATCGTCGGGTGGTAATCCATATGGTCGCGGCCAAGATTGGTGAAGCCGCCAGCCGCCAGCTTCACGCCGTCAAGCCGGCGCTGGTCGAGGCCGTGGCTGGAAGCCTCCATCGAAGCGTGGGTGACGCCGGCATCGGCCAACTCCTTGAGCAACTGGTGCAGGGCGACCGGATCGGGCGTGGTCAGCGAGCCATATTCGTTGCGCCCTGGCGCCACCACGCCGGTGGTGCCGATCGAAGCAGCGGCATAGCCCGCCTGCTCCCAGATCTGCCTGGTGAAGGCGGCGACCGATGTCTTGCCGCTGGTGCCGGTCACCGCCACCATGGTTTGCGGCTGTCTGCCGAAATAGCGGGAAGCGCTCAGCGCCAGCGCCAGGCGCGGATCGTCGACCGCCAGCACCGGAACCGGCAATCCCGCAACGGAACCGCCTTTGCCTGTCACGATCGCAAGCGCGCCACGCCTGGCCGCGTCGGCAGCGTAGGCCGCGCCGTCCGCCTTGGTACCGGCGAGCGCAAAAAAGACGACGCCGGGCTTTACCTGCCGGGAATCGGACGAAATCCCGGTAACCTCCAGATCGGCGGAAGCTGTTCCTTCGACTGGCAGGACACCGGCTAGATCTCTTAGCTTCATCGAGTTCCGTTCACCGCAATAAAATAGCGCGCAGTCGCCGGCGCGCCCCAAGAATCACTCATAGGAAACCAACGTTGCACCATTTTCATGGCTGAAATCTGGTTTCACGCCAAGCATGGCCGCGGAACGCCTGATGATATTGCCGGCCATAACCCCCGCATTCGCGGCCGCGACGTCCGTCATGCCAGGCTTTTCAGGGTGCGGGGCGTCGGCAATCGTGAAGACGAGGTATTGCGGATCGTCCATCGGGAAGGCGGCGACGAACGTGTTGAAATTCAAGTCCTTCGAGTAGCGGCCGTTGATGACCTTCTCGGCCGTTCCGGTCTTGCCGCCAACGCGGTAGCCCGGGACTCTGGCGTTTCTGGCCGAGCCCTTCTCGGCGTTGAGCGAATAGAGGTAGCGCATGCCCTCGACCGTCTTTTCGCTCACCACCTTCTTGGCAGTGGCCATCGCTTCCGCCTGCGTACGCACCAGGAAGGTCGGGTTCATCAGGAAGCCGCCATTCATCAGTGCCGCGCAGCCGACAGCTGCCTGCAGTGGCGTCGTCGATACGCCGTGGCCGAAGGCGATCGTGAACGAATTGACCTGTTTCCAGACTTTCGGTTCAGTCGGGCGGGCGACTTCCGGCAGTTCGGTCTGCATTCTCTCCAGAATGCCCAGGCGATGCAGGAATTCCCGGTGCCCCTCGATACCGACCAGTTCGGCCTCCCTGGCCGACCCGATGTTGGACGAATAGAGGAACACTTCCGGCAACGACAGCACGCGGTTCTTGCCGTGGAAATCGTGAATGGCCTGATGGCCGACCCGGATCGGATGCGAGGCATCGAAACGGCTATTCATCGTCGCCTTGCCGGAATCGAGCGCCATCGCCGAGGTGAAGCTCTTGAAGGTCGAACCCATCTCGTAGAGGCCCGCCGACATCCGGTTCAGCCGGTCCTTCTCCTGTGCATTGTATGGATTGTTCGGATCGAAATCCGGCACCGAGGCCATGGCCACCACTTCGCCGGTCTTGACGTTGAGCACGACGGCGCCGGCACCCAGGGCGCGATAGCGCTCCAGGCCGGCGGCGATCTCGTCGCGCACCACATGCTGGACGCGCAGATCGATCGAAAGCTTCACCGGCTTGAGATCCTTGGCCACCGCAAGGCCCGACGCCTGCAGGTCGCTCAGGCCCTGCTCGTCGATATATTTCTCCATCCCGGAGATGCCCTGGTTGTCGATGTTGGTCAGGCCGACAATGTAGGACGAGGTCTCGCCGCTCGGATAGAAACGGCGCTTCTCCGTGCGAAAGCCGAAACCGGGAATGCCGAGCTGCATGATATCGGCCTGCTGCTTGGGCGTCAGCTGCCGCTGCAGCCAGACGAATCCGGCGCCGCTCTTGAGCTTGTGATAGGTCTGCTCGTAATCGATCTCGGGCAGCACGGTCGACAGTTTCTCGATCGCCTCGTCGGCATCGACGATGCGGCGCGGCTCCGCGAACAGCGACGCTGTCTTGATGTCGGTCGCCAGAACTTCGCCGTTGCGATCGACAATGTCGGGCCGCGAGGCGGTGACCCGGCTCTGCGGGCCGCCCGACAGATCAGGCGTCTGGAAGCCGAGATAGACCAGCCGGCCTGAAATGGTCGAGAAGATGCCGAAGAACACCGCCATCGTCATCACGATGCGCGCCTTGCCCTTGCCGCCTGTCGCCTTGCGGGCGCCCTCGACGACGATCGATCCGTCCTCACCCGTCCTGGCGCGACGCCTCAGCAGTTTGCCGATCATTGGGCGATGCCTCCGGTCACGACGGGATCCTTGTCGCCCGCGGGCGCCTTGTCCGAATTGTCGGCCATGGCGCCCTGGCGTCCGTTCAGGATGTCCTGGATATCCAGGGCCTTGGCCGGCAGATCGCCCAGGCCCACGATCTGGCGTGCGCTGACCGGCTCGAGTGCGAGCTGCGACTTGTAGAGTTCGGTGAGCTTCTGCAGCCGCGACGGCTGGGTGAGCAGGCTCCAGTCGGCCTTGAGCAGGTCGATCGTCTCCTCCTCATAGCGGATCTGGGTATGGATTTTCTGCACCGCCGCCAACTGATCCTCGGCCTCGCGCTTGGTCTTGTAGGTCAGGGCCGCCGCCGAAACCATGACGGCGATCAGGACAATGTCGCTGGTACGGAACACGTGCTTACCTCTCCCCCGGCAGGTTGATGCCGGGAAGTTTTGGAAGGCCGAAAATAGAAAAATCGCCGGCACGCGCCGGTGCCTCGGTGCGGATCGCCGCGCGCAACCTGGCCGAACGGGCACGCGGATTGGCGGCGGTCTCGGCATCACCTGGCGTCACGCCACCGCCAGCCTTGCGGAAGGTCGCGGTACGCGCCTGCGCCTCGGGCAAATGGCGTGAGCCGGTGGCGACGTCGGCCCGGTCGGCTATGAAACGCTTGACGATGCGGTCTTCCAGCGAATGGAACGTCACCACCACCAGGCGCCCACCCGGCTTCAATGCGCGTTCGGCCGCGAACAAGGCCTTGGCCAGTTCGCCAAGTTCGTCATTGACGTAGATGCGCAGTGCCTGGAACACGCGGGTGGCAGGATGGATCTTGTCCTTCGGCGCGCGGCCGATATGCGTCTCGATGGCGTCCGCCAGTTCCAACGTGCGCTCGAACGGCCGTTTTTCACGGCGCGCCTCGATCATGCGGGCGATGCGGCCTGCGTGGCGCTCTTCGCCGAGGAAGCCGAAGATGCGGGCAAGGTCGCCCGGCTTGAAGCTGTTGACGACGTCGGCGGCGCTGAGACCCGCCTGCGCCATGCGCATGTCGAGCGGCCCGTCGGTGCGGAAGGAAAAGCCGCGCCCGGCCTGGTCGAGCTGCATGGAGGACACGCCAATGTCGAGCACGACGCCGTCGACACTTTCGACATGTTCGTCCAGCGTCGAGAACGGTGCCTGCACCAGTCTCAGCCTGCCGCCCGATTGCGCCTCGAGATCGCGTCCGGCCGTGATGGCGTCGGGATCGCGATCGATCGCCACGACGGAAGCCCCGGTCGCCAGAATGGCCTTTGTGTAGCCGCCGGCGCCGAACGTGCCGTCGATGATGATGTCGCCCGCCGCCGGCGCCAGTGCCTCGAGCACTTCGCCAAGGAGGACCGGAATGTGGCGGACCGGTCCGCCAACGGCGTGCCCACCTACAGCGTTAGGAAGGTCATCGCCGTGGCCCACCGTCATTCCGGTCGCTCCCCAGGCTTCGTCCCCTGCCGAAGCTGCAAAAGCCGGGCCCGCGCCTGCGCCCCATAGGCCGCAAGCCGCCCCGGCTCCCAGATCTGAAAGAAATTGCCACGCCCGACAAAGGCCACCTCCGCCGAGATGCCGGTGTGCTCGCGGATGAAATCGGTCATCGTGATGCGGCCGTCCTGATCGAGTTTCAGGAAGGTCCCATCGCCATGGCAGAAGAAAGACATGTCGTCCGCAGTCTGCAGGAACGGATCTTCCTGTGCGATGCGCTGCTCGTAGCGGTCGAGCAGGTCGAGCCCGCCGACATCCATCGCCGGCAGGTCGAGGCAGCGCAGTGCGTAGAGTTCCGAATAGCCGCGTTTCTGTACGACGGCGCGGAAATGCGCCGGAACGGACACCCGTCCCTTCGCATCGATCCTGCTCACCGTGTTCGACAGAAACCGGTCCATTAAACGTTACAGCCGCTTGCGCCGCCGCACCCCTCTTCATCGTCTTGCACGCGCCGCCGCAGCGCGTTCCCTGCCCCGCATCAGCCGCGTCCACACAGGCAAAAATCGGCAAAAGCGCAGCCGCCGCGGCTGCCCGATTGGCGTACGCTTTACACTGACGCGGAACGAAGGCTTTGATGTCTGAATGGGATATCATGGGGCACTATGGGCGTCAACGGGAATAGGCTTCACAAACACGCGCATCGCGACCAATCCGAGCAGCCTTGACGGCACGTCTCGTCTTTATGGATCATTAAGCCTAACGAAGCGTTTAGAGCCCTCTGGCCCAAAAGACTTGGGCTTGCCGCGCATCACCCGCCCGCATAGCGTCGAGCAACGCATTCCGCCCAAAAACAAGGATCGAGCTCATGTCCGAGACGGCAAAGTCACGCGCCGCCGAACTGTCCCATTTGCGCAGCCGCGATTTCGCCAACGGCGACCCGATCCCCTTGCCGCTCACCATGGCTTCGATCTTTCACACACCGGGCGTCGAGACCAGCATCGATCAATATGGCCGCTACGACAACCCGACCTGGCGCGCCGTGGAGCATGTGCTCGGCCATCTGGAAGATGCGCAATGCGTGAGTTTTCCCTCAGGAATGGCTGCGATTTCGTCGGTGTTTTTCGCACTGCTGAAATCGGGCGATCGCGTGCTCTTGCCCGCGGATGGCTACCACGCCACGCGTGCGATGGCCGAACGCTTCCTGAAGCCGCTCGGCATAGTTTGCGACACCAGGCCGACGCCGACCTTCCTCGACGGCGGCTTCGCGGGCTATTCGCTTGTCTTCGTGGAAACCCCGTCCAACCCGCGGCTGGACATTTGCGACATCTCGGCCATCGCCAAGGCTGTCCATGAACAAAGCGGGGTCCTTGTCGTCGACAATACGACGATGACGCCGTTCGGCCAGCGTCCGCTCGACTTCGGTGCCGATATCGTCGTCTCCGCCGACACCAAGGCGGTCAACGGGCACTCGGACGTGCTGTTCGGCCACGTCGCCAGCCGTAACGCCGACATCGTCACCAGGGTGACGGACTGGCGCGCAATGGCCGGCGGCATTCCCGGACCGTTCGAGGCGTGGCTGGTGCATCGCGGCCTCGAAACACTCGAGGTGCGCTTCGACCGCATGTGTTCTTCAGCCGAAACGATCGCGCAACGGCTGAAGGAACACCGCGCGGTGCGTGGCCTGCGTTTTCCCGGTTTGAACGGCGACGCCTCGCACAACCTAGCCCGCGCCCAGATGGAGCGCTTCGGCTTCCTCATTTCCTTCGAACTCGCCTCGGAGGAGAAGGCCGAGGATTTCATCAACAATTGCCCACTGATAGAGGCCGCGACCTCCTTCGGCGGCGTCCATACCTCGGCCGAGCGGCGTTTGAAGCGAGGCGATGCGGTGCCGCCAGGTTTTGTCCGCCTTTCGGTCGGCTGTGAGCCGGTGGAAGAACTGTGGAAGGCTATCGAGACGTCGCTGGACAGGATCAGCGGCTGACGGACCGGTCACTCACCGAGGTCGTCGGCCTCGATGCCCGTGTAGCACGCGGACGATTTCGATCGTCCTCGCCGCGGACACGGTAGAGAGTGAGATGATCGCCGACGACCAGATGACGGATGCCAGGTGCTATGTCGTCGCGTGGAGCACCTGAGAAGGGATGCAAGGTGAGCAGGTCCCATCGTCGCTCCAGCGTGTCAACCAACCGTGCCGCAGCTCGTGGATCGTGGCTGGCGATGTAGTCACCGATGCTTCGAGATCGACCAGTGCCTAAGGAAGCAGGCGGTATTTCACTCCTGAAAGCCTTTGATCTGGGCCATCTTCAGGTATTTGGCGCGCAGTCGTTCCATGATTGGCTGACCGTCCTGCGCAGGTCCGCTGTCGATCCCTTCCTGCACCAGTTTGCGCAATTCCTCGACCGTGTAGCCGAGCAGGTCGCGACGATCCTTCCACTGCCGCAGCGCGTCGCGGATGACCTCGCTCGCCGAGGCGTACTCCCCTGCCGCGACCACATCGTCCACCGCTTGCGCCAGTTCCGGTGAAAGCGTGATGCTGCGCTTGTCGACCTGTCCCATGATGGGCTCCTGATATCGTTCTCGAACCATGGTACGATTTAATCGCACCAGCTTCAAGCAACTGGCCCAGGTTGGGTCCATGGGCAAACAGCTGAAAGGCTTGAATCGACAGGCGCGCCCAAGGGCGCAACCTGCTGATCTCAAAGGATTTCTTTTCGAGACGAAACTGCCAGCTGGCCTGTAAGCCGGGTTCTGTATGGCCCTCGGCCCTTGCGGGACGAGAACGTGGCGGCCATTCATCTTGGGCGCATGTTGCCATGCGCCTCACGCAACCTACCCGGACGGTGAGCCGGAAACAGCCCTCGAGGGTTTCCCCTCGCACCGCCCCTATTCGGTTTTGCTCCCGGTGGGGTTTACCGTGCCGCTCCTGTTGCCAGTCGCGCGGTGGGCTCTTACCCCACCCTTTCACCCTTACCCCGACAAAGTCGCGGCGGTTTGCTTTCTGTGGCACTTTCCCTGGGGTCGCCCCCGCCGGCCATTAACCGGCACCGTGTCTCCATGGAGCCCGGACTTTCCTCACTCGCGGCCTTTCGGCGTTTGCGAGTGCGGCCGCCCAGCCAGCTGGCAAGGCGTATAAAGGGGTTCAGCCGGGAAAACGCAAATGAAAAAGCCGGCTTATGCGCCGGCTCTCGCAACTTGCAGTCAAAGCGCCGCCATCTGAACCTTGACCTTGCTGCAATAGGCGGCCGAGATCGGGTTCATCCGCGTCGCGGCATGGCCGGCATTGTATTTCAGGATCGTGCCGCAGGTCGTGCCGCCGCCAAGGTTCTGCGCCAAGGCGAGGTACTTCATGCCGTATCTGATGTTGGTGTCGGGATCGAACAGGCCTTTGGCCGAACCGTTGTAGCCCATCATCCGCGCCGTCGCCGGCTTGATCTGCATCAGGCCGATCTCGCCGGCGCCGCCGACCATGTTCGGCCGGTAGTTGCTCTCGATCTTGATGACGGCGTGCGCCAGCGACACCGGAACGCCGTAGCTTGCCGCATAGCGGGCGACGATCGCGGAATACTGGCCGCCGCTGGCCACCGCCGCCGTCGACGCGGCGACATTCCTGAGGCCGATCGAGGCCGTTGTCGTCATGTCGATGGTCTTTCGGCCACGCTTCGTCTGCCTTTTGGAGGCGAATTTCTGCGCTTTGGCCCAGCTGGCCTTTTCCACCTTGGCGGAAGCCTGCTTCGTCGTTGCCTTCGCACTCTTGCTGCTTTTGGCCGAAATGGCCTTGCCCTTGGCGGTCGCCGTGACGAACCCCTGATCGGCCCGCGGGCTCAACGGCGCGGCGTCAGCCGCACTGAAGGCAAAAGTCATTACGCCGGCAGCAAGAGCTGCCGTTACAACGGTCAATTTCTGCATGTGATCCTGTTCTGTCTGGACCGTTCGAAGATCTTCGCACGGCGCGGCTTGATTACTATCGGAACATCCGGGGGGAAAGACGTCCGACAAACTGTACGAATTGCCCTTTGAAGCCCGAATTGGCGCCAATGAAGGCGGGGCAAGTCACTTTGAGTGACAGTTTGTAACCTGATTCAGGATAAGATTACTTGGGCAGCGCCTTGACCTGAGGTCAACGGCTTACGGAAGCAAGCAGTTTTTGCAGCGTGCGCATCGTCGAGCCGTCGGCCAGCCCGTCGACCAGGCGGGGTCGGAAATGCCGTTGGAAGGCCTCGACGACAATCCGTGTCTGGTGGTCGAAAATGCCCGATATCTCAACACCATAGCCATAGAGCGCCAGCATCGACTGCAGTGCTTCGACATCGGCACCGTTGTCGCCGGGCTTCAGCGCGGCTCCGCGCCTGACGGGGGCGGCCGGTACGAGATGGCCGACACCGGCCTCGAACAGAGCGGCCCACGGGAACTTCTCGCCCGGATCGATCTTGCGACCCGGTGCCACATCGGAATGCGCCAGCACGCGCGTGGCGGGGATGGCATGCCGCCCGGCAATCCCCTTGCACAGGCCGATCACCGCATTGATCTGGCGCCGGCGGAAGCCGGGATAGCCCAGCGAATGTCCAGGATTGACGATTTCGATGCCGACCGAACAGGAATTGATATCGGTGCGCCCGAACCAGGAGCTCTTGCCGGCGTGCCACGCGCGATCGCTTTCCCTGACCATCTGCACGATGTGGCCGTTCTCATGGACGAGATAATGCGACGAGACTTCGCTCGCCGGATCGCACAGCCATGCCTCGGCCCCGGCCCCTGTCGCCATGCCGGTATAGTGCAGCACGATCATGTCGGGCTTCAGCATATCGCGCCTTAGCCCGAAATTCGGCGACACCCTGACCTCGGCGCTCGGCTCGTCGGGCAGGAAGCCGCTCATACGTGCCGCAGGCCCCGCTCGATCATTTCATAGGCGGCGTTGATCGCGGCGACCCTGGTCGTCGCGATCTTGATGAATTCCTGCGGCAGGCCGCGCGCGATCAGCCGGTCCGGATGATTGTCGGAAACCAGCTTGCGATACCGCTTTTTGACCTCCTCGAACGGCTTGCCGCGCTCGATGCCGAGAACGACATAGGGATCGCCGGCGCCAAGATTGACGTGGCGGGCCAGGATCGATTCGTAATGCGCTTCGTCGATGCGGAATATCTCGGCGATACGGTGCAGGAAGATGCCTTCGCGCTCATGCACCAGCCCATCGGCCTTGGCGATATGGAACAGGCCGTCGAGTATGTCTTCCAGCATGACGCAATTGGAATGCCCGGAACCGCACAGCTGTGCCATTCGCTCGGCATAGGTTTCGAAACCGGCCACGTCCTGCTGGGCGAGATCGAACAGCCGCGCAACGTTGCGCGTCTCCTTCGGCGGCACTTCGAATATTTCCTGGAAGGCGCGCACCTCGTCTTGGGTGACGATGCCGTCTGCCTTGGCCATCTTGGCCGATAGCGCGATCATCGCCACCGAGAAGGCGACGCGGCGGCGCAGATCCGCATCGCCGGAAAACACTGTGCGCACAGCCTCGACGACGTCGGCAACGCCCGACGTCGCTGAAGACGATACCCGTGTGATAAACTCGCCGAGGCGGTCCCAAATCGACATGGCCCGCTTCATAGAGCCAACCGGTCCCCCCTATCAAGCCAATAACGGCTGCTGTCCGGGTCTGGGAACGAGACGCACCTTGTCGGTCCGATAGCCGCCTTCACGAGAAAAGGCCGGCATCATGCCGGCCTTCCTCCCAAGACACGCTTTACAACTTACAGACTACTGCGCGGGCGCAGGAGCAGGCGTTGCCGGAGCCGGCTCGGCGGGCTTGGTCGAATTGTCAGCCGGCGCCGCGGGCTTCATCGGCTGTTCCGCGGCCGGCGGATTGGTGCTCTGCGTCGTGGTTTTGTCAGTGCCGCTGTCGCTGCAGGCCGCGACGCCCAGCAGGGCAAGGGCGGACAGGGAAGCTAGAATGAGCTTTTTCATCACATCTCTCCTTCAACACACGCTCACGTTGCAGTGAGCGGTCGAAGGGGAAATGCACCACCCGGCCATGAGTTTCATAACGTTGCGTTTCCGCATGTAACATCAACGGGATACGTTGCTGCCGGCGCGTTGGCGCATTAACAACGAAAGCTGGAAACGAAAACGCCGGAGACAGCCGCAATGGCCGCGAAATGGGATTTCTGGATCGATCGCGGCGGCACCTTCACCGACGTCATCGGTCGTGACCCGCAAGGTGGACTGCATCCGCGCAAGCTGCTTTCGGAAAACCCCGAAGCCTACGCCGATGCCGCCATCCAGGGCATCCGCGACCTGCTCGGTCTCGAATCGGGCGCCACGATCCCATCCGGCCTGATCGGAGATATCAAGATGGGCACCACGGTCGCCACCAACGCGCTTCTGGAACGCAAGGGCGACCGCGTGCTCCTGCTCATCACCAAGGGGTTTCGCGACGCGCTCAGGATCGCCTACCAGGCGCGGCCCGATATCTTCGCCAAGGAAATCATCCTTCCCGAGCAGCTCTATGAGCGCGTCATCGAGATCAACGAACGCGTGCTGGCCGATGGCTGCGTCGAACGGCTGCTCGACATCGCCGCTTGCCGGCCGGCGATCGAGCAGGCGAAGGCCGACGGCATCGATGCCGTCGCAATCGTCTTCATGCATGCCTGGAAATACCCCGACCACGAGAAGGCGGTGGCAATGGTCTGCCGCAAGCTGGGTTTCAGCCAGGTCTCGGTCAGCCACGAGGTCTCGCCGCTGATCAAGCTGGTCGGCCGCGGCGACACCACCGTGGTCGACAGCTATCTCTCGCCCATCCTGTCACGTTATGTGGAGAGAGTGGCGGGAGAGCTGGGGGCGGCGCCAGTCTCCCCACCTCAAGAAGCGAGCGAACAAACCCCTCGCCTCATGTTCATGATGTCCTCTGGCGGCCTCACCGCCGCCGACATGTTCCAGGGCAAGGATGCGCTGCTGTCGGGTCCGGCCGGCGGCGTTGTCGGCATGGTCGAGACGGCGAAGCTCGCCGGCTTCGACAAGGTCATCGGCTTCGACATGGGCGGCACGTCCACCGACGTCGCCCACTATGATGGTGAGTACGAACGCGCTTTCGACACGGAAGTCGCCGGCGTGCGCGTCCGCGCCCCGATGATGCGCATCCACACCGTCGCCGCCGGCGGCGGTTCGATCCTGCATTACGAGGCCGGCCGTTTTCGCGCCGGGCCGGACTCCGCCGGCGCCAACCCCGGCCCCGCCGCCTACCGGCGCGGCGGCCCGCTGGCCGTAACCGACGCCAACGTGATGCTCGGCAAGCTGCAGCCCGATTTCTTCCCGGCGATCTTCGGTCCCGGCCAGGACCAGCCGCTCGACGTCGGAACCGTGCGCGCGAAATTCGCGGCTCTGGCCGCCGAAATCGGCGACGGCCGTTCACCCGAGGCGGTTGCCGAGGGCTTCGTCACCATCGCCGTCGAGAACATGGCCAACGCCATCAAGAAGATCTCCGTGCAGCGCGGCTACGACGTCACCGAATACCTGCTCAACTGCTTCGGCGGTGCTGGCGGCCAGCACGCATGCCTGGTCGCCGATGCGCTCGGCATGGAGGCGGTGCTTATCCATCCCTTCTCCGGCCTGCTTTCGGCCTACGGGATCGGCCTGGCGTCGGTCTTTGCCTCGCGCCAGCAGGCACTGCTCAAGCCGCTTGCCGAAGAATCCAGAACGGAGATCGGCAGCCTCATCGCCATCTTGAAAAAGGCCGTCATTGCCGAACTTGTGGCGCAAGGGATCACCGAGGACACGGTTGCGACGAGGCCCGTGCTGCACATCCGCTATGACGGCACCGACACGACACTGCCGGTGAATTTCGAAAGTGACTCGATTTTCCAGGCCAAGCGCGATTTCGAAATAGCCCACAAGGCGCAATTCGGCTTCGTCTATGATGACAAGCCGATGATCGTCGAGACTGTCGGCGTAGAGGGCAGCGAAATCGGCGAGAGCAGCGCCGAAGCCTATGCGCCCGCCGGACCTGCAAGGATTGAAGCCGGCGCTTCTGGAACGCGGCGTATCTACACCGAAGGCCGCTGGCATGAAGCCGGCATTCATCGTCGCGAAAACCTGCGCCCATCCAATCTGGTCCCAGGCCCCGCCCTCATCATCGAGCCGAACCAGACCATCGTTGTCGAACCGGGCTGGCGGGCCGAAATCACCAACCTCAACCACGTCGTCATCCGCCGCACCGAAAGGAAGGCGCGGGCAGCCGCCCTCGGCACATCAGCCGACCCGGTCATGCTGGAAGTCTTCAACAACCTGTTCATGTCGATCGCCGAGCAGATGGGTGTCACGCTGCAGAACACCGCCTACTCCGTCAACATCAAGGAAAGGCTGGATTTTTCCTGCGCCGTCTTCGACCACACCGGGGCGCTGGTGGCCAACGCGCCGCACATGCCGGTGCACCTCGGCTCGATGGACCGTTCGGTCGAAACCATCATCCGGCTGAACTCCGGCGACATCCACCCCGGCGACGTCTTTGCCTTGAACGCACCCTACAACGGCGGCACGCATCTGCCCGACATCACGGTGGTGACGCCTGTTTTCGACGATGCCCAAAGGAATATCCTGTTCTGGACGGCCTCGCGCGGCCACCATGCCGACATAGGCGGCACCGCGCCCGGCTCGATGACGCCGCTGGCCACCACGGTCGACGAGGAAGGCGTGCTGTTCGACAATTTCCGCATCGTCGACCGCGGCCGCTTCCGCGAGACGGAGCTGCAGACGCTGCTGACCGATCACCCCTACCCGGCCCGCAACCCGCACCAGAACATCGCCGACCTCAAGGCGCAGATCGCCGCCAACGAGAAAGGCGTCGCCGAGTTGCGCAAGATGGTCGCGCATTTCGGCCTTGATGTCGTCGAGGCCTATATGGGGCACGTCCAGGACAACGCCGCCGAAAGCGTGCGGCGGGTGATCGAGCGGCTGCCGGACACATCGGCCTATGAATATCCCACCGATACCGGCCAGGTGATCAAGGTGAAGATATCGGTCGACCGGCAAAAGCGCGAAGCGACGGTCGACTTCACCGGCACGTCACCTGTCATGAAGAACAATTTCAACGCGCCGGAGCCCGTCGCCCGCGCGGCGGTCCTCTACGCCTTCCGCGTCATGGTCGAGGACATGATCCCGATGAATGCCGGGTGTCTGCGGCCAATCAACATCGTCATTCCCGATGGCTGCATGCTGAAGCCCGCCTACCCCGCCGCTGTCGTCGCCGGCAATGTCGAGACCTCGCAGCATGTCACCAACGCGCTGTTCGGCGCCATGGGCGCGATGGCCAACGCGCAGGGAACGATGAACAATTTGACCTTCGGTAACAGACAGTACCAGTACTACGAGACGATCTGCTCCGGCTCCCCGGCCGGGCGGATGAACTCCGGCCGCGGCTTTGCCGGCACCTCCGGCGTCCATACCCACATGACCAACTCGCGCCTCACCGATCCCGAGGTGCTGGAACTGCGCTTTCCCGTGGTGCTGGAGGATTTCCACATCCGCGAGGGCTCCGGCGGCAAGGGCAAATGGGATGCCGGCGACGGTACCAAACGCACCATACGCTTCCTCGAGAAGATGGAATGCGCGATCCTGTCCTCGCACCGCAACCGCCCGCCGCAGGGACTGGACGGAGGCGGCGACGGCGAGGTCGGCTCGACCAAGGTCCGCCGCAAGCATGGGGCGGTCGAGGTGCTTAAGGCCTGTGACCAGACCGTGCTGGATGCCGGTGAGGCAGTTATCCTGACGACGCCGACGCCGGGCGGGTTTGGTAAGCTGTAATCGCGCAAGATCGAATGACATCACTTCGACCAGCCAACTGGCGTGTTGTTGGCGGCGCCCGCAATCGCGCCACCTGTCATCCCGCACTCGGTGCAGACGAACCGGCGGCAGATCTCTGCGACCCCACCGACACTAAGACAAGATGGCAACTCCGGCCGCCGTCCACTCGGTGCGAGAGTGCGGCGCGTAAGCCTGAAGCGACATGACGCATCTCCAGACCGTCTCTTTAATCGAATTCGTCGCGCCTGTAAAAATTGCCATAGAGGTGTGTTGTCGATGAATTGGATGTTTTCTGACCGTCAATATTGCTTTCGCTGTAAATGAGGTCGATGACATGAGCGGGGTTTAGTCCGGCCAGACCCGTCGATACATCGCGCTCCTCTATAATCGTTTGTTTATACGCCCCTGCCTCGGTATCCAATCTTGATTTGTCTAGAATGACATACCAAAGCCACGGATCGAATAACGGCGCTCTGACTACCGTCAAGAAGCATAGCAGAATTACGGCAATCCCTACAAAACCGCTCGCCATTCGACGAAATTGGCGGCGGCATAAAGAAACCAGTGCGGCAACGAGACACGCTAGCAACGCTGTCAAGATTACGAGCAAGAGCAGAGGGATTCCCAATAGGCCAACAAATGCTCGCAAATCAGAAGCTCGTTCGACAGGCCAAAAATCTAAGGCGCGGATCGCGATCGCACAAACGAAACCAAGCACGGCACCAATGGCCATCCGCCCAACGCGCCAAGTATCCGCGGGCCGAATTAACATGTCAGTCTCTTCGCTCTTCATCGCCATCTGAACGAGGCTCCCGAAATGTGATCAATCGATGGACATATTTGTGTCATCGACGACATCGCCTCGGGAGAGACAGGGCTGAACAGCATCAGCGCCAATCTCAGTGAACGGAAATCGGCCTCGTTGCGTTCACCAGGTCGAACTTCCGAGCACCATGGGGTACTTGGCATTGTTCAGCCCACTCGGCCAATTTCAAACATAGCAATCTCGACCGGGATGGAATTCAGAAGCTGGGCGAAGTTCCACCTAGGTGCCATTCGATTTGCGCGTCACATGAATCCTCACGTCAACAGGCTGTCACCGGCCTGTCATGCCCCTGCGGTACCCGCTTGCGCCAAAGCAAATGGGGAATCACTTTGTCATGACGGACGTCTCCTCGGATCTGGTTTTTCGCCGCGGCAAGGAAGTTGGAAAGGCCGTCTACCAGAACCGCGCGCTTTCCAAAGCCGGCATCTCGGAGCGGCTGTTTGCCCTTCTGTTTTCCGGCCTGGTCTATCCGCAGATCTGGGAAGACCCCGATGTCGACATGGAGGCCATGCAGCTTGGCCAGGGTCACCGCATCGTCACGATCGCTTCAGGCGGCTGCAACATCCTGGCCTACCTCACCCGCTCGCCGGCACGGATCGACGCCGTCGATCTCAACGCCGCGCACATCGCGCTGAACCGCATGAAGCTGGAGGCGGTGCGCCGCCTGCCCTCGCAGGGCGACCTGTTCCGCTTCTTCGGCGCCGCCGACACCAGCCACAATTCGCAAGCCTATGACCGTTTCATCGCGCCGCATCTCGACCCGGTGAGCCGCCACTACTGGGAGCGCCGCAACTGGCGCGGCATCAGGCGCATCGGTGTCTTCGACCGCAATTTCTACCAGACCGGCCTGCTTGGCCTGTTCATCGCCATGGGCCACCGCACGGCGAAATTCTTCGGCGTCAATCCGGCCCGCATGATGGAAGCCAGGAACATCGGCGAACAGCGCCGCTTCTTCAACGAGGAACTGGCGCCGGTTTTCGACAAGAAGCTCCTGAAATGGGCAACGTCGCGCAAGGCTTCGCTGTTCGGCCTCGGCATTCCGCCGGCGCAGTATGATTCCCTGATCACCTCCGGCGACGGCACAATGGCCAGCGTGCTCAAGGCCCGGCTGGAAAAGCTCGCCTGCGATTTTCCCTTGGAAAACAACTACTTCGCCTGGCAGGCTTTTGCCCGCCGCTATCCAAATCCCGGCGAGGCCGCCCTGCCCGCCTATCTCGAAAAGCAGAACTACGACACCATCCGCGGCAATGTCGACCGCGTCGCCATCCACCATGCCAATCTGATCGAATTCCTCGCCGGCAAGGATGCGGGCACGGTCGACCGCTTCATCCTGCTCGACGCGCAGGACTGGATGACCGATGACCAGCTCAATGCGCTGTGGTCGGAAATCAGCCGCACCGCCTCCACTGGCGCCCGCGTCATCTTCCGCACCGCCGCCGAGCCCAGCCTGCTGCCGGGCCGCGTCTCGACCTCGCTGCTCGACCAGTGGGACTATCAGAACGAGGCGTCGCGCGAATTCTCGGCCCGCGACCGCTCGGCCATCTATGGCGGCTTCCACCTCTATGTGAAGCGCGCGGCATGAGCACGACGGAGCTGCCGGCCAACCATGCCGAACTGATGGACGGCGTCTACCGCTGGCAGCGCCACATCTACGACCTGACCCGCAAATACTATCTGCTCGGCCGCGACCAGCTGATATCGGGACTGGACGTGCCGGCAGGCGGCACCGTGCTGGAGCTCGGCTGCGGCACCGGCCGCAACATCATCCTTGCCGCCCGTCGCTATCCCGATGCCTGCTTCTTCGGCCTCGACATCTCGGCCGAGATGCTGGAGACCGCCGGCAAGGCGATCGACCGCGAAGGCCTGTCCGGCCGCGTCACGCTGGCAAGGGGCGACGCGACCGATTTCGATGCGGTCTCCCTTTACGGCATCGAGCGCTTCGACCGCGTCTTCGTGTCCTATTCGCTGTCGATGATCCCGGGATGGGAAAAGACGGTGTCGGCAGCCCTTGCGACGCTCGCCCCCAATGGCTCGCTGCATGTCGTCGATTTCGGCCAGCAGGAAGGCCTGCCGGGTTGGTTCCGGGCGATGCTGCGCGGCTGGCTCAGAAAATTCCACGTCACGCCGCGCTCAACCCTGCGCGAAGTCCTGGAATCGGAATCTCGGCGAAACGGCGCAACCTTCCGTTTCCGCACGCTTTATCGCGGTTACGTCTGGCTGGCGGTGATCGGGCCGCGCAACCTTGCCTCCCCCTCGATGGAGGAGGTCGCGCCGAAAGCGCGGGCGGGGATGAAGCGCTAGGCAACCCACCCCGGCGCTGCGCGCCGACTCTCCCCATCAAGGAAGGGTAAAGAGAGCTAGTGCAGCGCCTTCACCAGCGCACCCACCATCGCCTGCGGGCGGTAGCCGAGCTTGGCCGGCGTCAAGCCCAGCCGCACGATCACCAATTGCTCGGAGGGAATGATGGTGACCGTCTGGCCGTCATGCCCCTCCATCCAGTAGGTGTCCTTGGGTAGGCCGGCCGCGACACCGGCACCGGGATTTTCCTCATCGCCCGGCGCCTCGATCCACAACTGGCCCTTGCCGTAGACTTTCGAGGCCAGCGCCGGCTCGCGCATCCAGTCGACGAAGCCGGCCGGCAGGATCTGGTTGCCGTTCCAGACCCCGCCTTGCAGCAGGAACTGGCCGAAGCGGGCCCAGTCATGCCCCGTGGCGTAGAGATAGGATGAGCCGACGAACGTGCCCTGCTCGTCGGTTTCGAGCACGGCGCTGTGCATGCCGAGCGGCTCGAACAGCGCCGTGCGCGGCCATGTCAGCGCCTTGGCCTTGTCGCCGATCGCATCCTGCCACAGCCGCGACAGCATCACCGCGGTGCCGCTCGAATAGGAAAACACCTTGCCGACCTCGCCCACCAAGGGCTTGGATACGGCAAAGCCCGCCATGTCCGGCTCGAGATAGAGCATGCGCGTGGCGTCGGCGACGTCGCCATAGTCCTCGTTGAATTCAAGTCCGCTCGACATCGCCATCATGTCGGCAAGGCTGATGGCGGCGCGGCCATCCGCCTTCCACGGTGCGAACAGGCCCTTGTTGTCGACCGCCATCTTGCCGTCCTTGACCAGCGTGCCGATGATGGCGGCATTCACCGTCTTGGTCATCGACCAGCCAAGCAGTGGCGTCTTGGCGGAAAAACCGTCGCCATAGCGTTCGGCGACGACACGGCCGTTCTTGACCACGACCACCGCGCGCATGCCGGTACCGGTCAGCGCCGCGTCGTCCAGCAGCTTGCCGATCACCGGATCCTGCGATGCCTCGACCCGCTCGCCCTCCGGCCACAGCGTGTCCTGGCTGGTCGCCGACGGTTCGACATGGACCGCCGTGCGCCGCGCCTTGCCGACATCGCCGTCGGGAATCGAGGCGCAGCCCAATCCATCACGGGAAACCGCCTCGCTCTTGCCCAGGAAACCAAGCAGGCCGGCGGAAACCGTGCCCCGGTTCTTGTCGACCGAGACCCGCATCAGCCGCAGCAGCGGGTGTCCGGGCGCCTGCACGTCGACGGCAAGCACCTCGTTGGGATCGCGCCCGGCGATGAAGACGTTGGAGCAGACGATCTTGGCCGAATAGCCAGAGCCGACGCGGATCAGTTCGGGTGGCGCGATGTAAAGCCAGGCAAACAGCGCGGCGACCGCCAGCACGATCAGGCCAAGCAGCCATCTGACGATCTTGACGACGATCCGCATTCGCATCCTCCCGGGCTGTCGCCCGACCCTTATGTCATCGATTTGCCGCCATTGCTTCCGCAAATCGGGGTACTTGTCGAGCGCCGTCAACGGATTATCAACCATGATCGGCGATCACGGGGGATGCATGCCGCTCAAGACCGCATAGCGGTTTTGAGACAACGACATGCACAGAAATGGATATGCTGGGCGATGCTGTGGGGCGATCGCCTGGAGGGGGCTCGACCAGTCGTCGGCCATCGGTTCACAGACCCATCAGCGACCGGCTGATTCCGGCTTGGAAGTTGCGATGCGCCGTCTTGCGGCCCTTTTCATGCTGACACTGCTTGGCGCCTGCTCGACCGTGGACGATCTCTCGCCGGTGTCGCCGTCCGCCTCCAGCAGTCCGACAGTGGCCGTGCGCGCGCCGCGCTTCGCCGATTCCAAACCGCATGAATGGGACAGTGGCGCGCCCTGGAACTATGCCGTTCACGGCACCGACGTGTCGAAATACCAGACCTCGGTCGACTGGCCGACGGCCAAGGCCAGCGGCATTTCCTTCGCCTTCATCAAGGCGACGGAGGGCGGCGACCGCTTCGATGAGTATTTCAACGAGCATTGGTCGCGCACGAAGGCCGCAGGCGTTCCACGCGCGGCCTATCATTTCTTCTATTTCTGCACTCCGGCCGCCCAGCAGGCACGCTGGTTCATCCAGAATGTTCCCGTCGACCGATCCGCCATGCCGCCGGTCCTCGACATGGAATGGAACCCGAAATCACCGACCTGCAGGTTGCGCCCCGACCCGGCCACGGTGCGCGCGGAAATGACCACCTTCCTCGAAATCGTCGAGCGGCATTACGGCAAGAAGCCGATCATCTACACCTCGGTCGATTTCTTCGATGACAACGAGCTCTCGGGCTTCCGTGGTTACCCCTACTGGCTACGCTCCGTCGCCGGCCACCCGCGCGAGAAGTATGGCAGCCATCCCTTCACCTTCTGGCAGTACACCGGGACCGGCATCGTTCCGGGCATGACCGGCAAGTCCGACATCAACGTCTTCAACGGCAGCGAGGCCGCCTGGAACAAGTGGCTGCGGCAGAACACCCGCTGATATCTGGTTCAACGGCGGCAAGCCTTCGACCAAATCACTCCAGCAGAGTTTCCGTTGAACCGGGTTCAACGGTGGCACCGCCTTGGATTAAATCACTCCGGCAGAGTTTCCGTTGAACCGGGTTCAACGCCGGCAAAGCCGCCTTGAACAAGCGACTGTGGCAGAAGAACCGTTGACACCGGGCCTGCCGCCTGCTTTTCGACACAGCCAGCGGCAAAGTGTGCAACCGCTGGTAATTCGGGGCGTTGGGCTTCCAGCCGATCACGACAATGCCCTCTTCGTTTCGGAAGGAAGCTGATGCGACTGCGTTCCCAAGCCCTCGCGGCGCTATTCCTGTGCGCTACGGCCCTGCCCGCGATGGCACAGGAATGCGGCGGCGACTTCGAAACCTGGAAACAGGGCGTGGCGGCGGAAGCCAAGGCGGCCGGTGTCGGCGCCGTCGGCCTCGACGCGCTGGAAGATGCAAATTTTGACGAGAGGGCACTGGCGCGCGACCGCGCCCAGGGCGTCTTCACCCAGACCTTCATCGAGTTTTCCAACCGCATGATCTCCGCCTACCGGCTGAAGCAAGGTGCGGCGAACATGAAGAAATACGCCGACATCTTCGCCCGTGCCGACCAGCAGTTCGGCGTCCAGGCGCCGGTCATCACCGCCTTCTGGGCGCTCGAAACCGATTTCGGCGCCGTGCAGGGCGATTTCCACACGCTGAGCGCGCTGGTGACGCTTTCGCATGACTGCCGCCGCCCGCAACTGTTCCGCCAACAGTTGGTGCCGCTTCTGGAACTGATCGACCGCGGCGTGCTGCCGGCCGACGTCAAGGGCGCCTGGGCCGGTGAAATCGGCCAGACGCAGATCCTGCCTTCGGACTATCTGGCCCGTGGTGTCGACGGTGACGGCGACGGCAAGATCGACCTGCGCAACAGCGTGCCGGACGTGATCATGACCACCGCCAACAAGGTGCTTTCGCGCGGCTGGAAGCGTGACGAACCCTGGATCCAGGAAGTGCGGGTGCCCGACGAGATGCCCTGGGACCAGACCGGGCGCACCAACAAATTGCCGCTGACACAGTGGGCGCAGTGGGGCGTCACCAATCCCGACGGCTCGCCGCTCGTCGACAAGGGCCTGAAAGCCGGCCTGGCCTTGCCCATGGGCCGCAAGGGGCCAGCCTTCCTGACCTACGACAATTTCGATGTCTATCTCGAATGGAACCAGTCCTTCACCTACGCGCTGACCGCGGCCAATCTCGCCGCGCGGTTCGCCGGCGCGCCGCCGCTTGATCCGCGCAACCCCGAACAAGGCCTCAACAACGAGCAGATGAAGGCGCTGCAGACCAAGCTCGAAGCCCGGGGCTACGACGTCGGCACGGTCGACGGCATTCTGGGCACCAACACGCGCGAAGCCATCCGCAAGGAACAGATGCGGCTCGGCCTGCCGGTAGACGGCTGGCCGACGCCGGAGCTGTTGGGGAAATTATGAAAAAGTGAGTAGTGAGTAGGGAATAGTCAGTAGGGAATTTCTATATTTTCACTGCTCACTGCTCACTGCTCACTGCTCACTATTGCCCTATTCCCTAATCCGCCATCGTCTCCAAGCTCGCGAACCCTTGCGGGGCGTCGCCCTCGTCGAACGGCGTCGTCACCTCGACGAAGGTGTCGGGATAAAAGCCGTTGAAGCGTGTGCGCAGCGACAGCGAATAGGCGCCGATATGGCCGATCTCGATCCAGTCGCCGGTATCGACGGTTTCCGGCAGCCAGAATGGCCTGGACAGGATGTCGACTGAATCGCAGGTCGCGCCGCAGACCTTGAACGGCACGATCTTGCTCTCATCGCCATTACGGGTCCTGATCGCCGGATCGGGAATGAAGCGCGCCGGCAGCGTGATCTTACCGGTCCAGGAATCCGACAGCGATGCCCAGATGCCGTCATTGATGTAGAGCCGCTTGCCCTTGCGCAACAGCACCCGCACGATCAGCGACAGGCAGCGCGCCACGATCACCCTGCCCGGCTCGGCCACCAGCGGCATCTGGTCGAACTGGTACTCTTTCAGGTCGCCGGAAAGCCGTGACATGATCTGGCCGAGCGACGGCATCTCGATCTGCTTGCGGTTGGGATCATGGCCGTATTCGGCGGGAAAGCCGCCGCCGACGTCGAGCCCCGCAAGATCGAAGGTCAGCCGGTTGCGCACCCAGTCGGCCGAAGCCAGCGCCCGCTCATAGGTATCTGGATCCTCGATCTGGCTGCCGACATGGAAACACAGGCCCACCTTGTAGCCCGTACGGTTCAGCCGCTCCGCCAGTTCCACGGCATAGGCCGGACCGGCGCCGAACTTCTTCGACAGCTCGTAGGCGGCATGCCCCTTGGTCTGGACACGCACGAACACGCTGACCGAGCCCGGGTCGATGTCGAGTGCCCGCACCACCCGGGTCAGCTTGGTGATCTCGTCCTCGTGGTCGAGCGAGATGACACGGATGGCGTATTTCTCCAGCGCCAGCTTGATATCCGACTGCGCCTTGACCGGGTGCATGTAGAGCATCTCGGCATCGGGCGAGACGGCACGCACGGCCGCGAATTCACCTGGTGAAGCGACGTCGAAGGCGGTGACGCCGGCCTCGACCAGCGTCTTCAGCACGATCTGCTCGCCATTGGTCTTGACCGCATAGGCGGTCTTGCCGGGAAACATGCCCATGAACTGCCTGGCATCGGCCTTCAGCACCTGCGGGCGGAAGCAATAGACGGGATCGTCCGGGCGAAGCGCCAGAGCCGCTTCGCGGGCATTCTCGAATCGCTGCATTGACGAATCCTCGACTTCAGCCTGCGCACAATTAATCCAAGCTAGCGGCTAATGAAAACAATTCTATGTCTCGTGCACCTGACGCAGCGGCGCTAGCTTTTTGGCGGCGTCGTTTGCCAGCGATCAGGTTTCGGGTGGCCCTTGTCGCCGGAACGGATATGCCTTGTGTCTGACCGACTGCATCCGGGCCGTCTGGGGGAGGACGATAGACATGGCAATAGCCGCGACATCAGCACCGCGCGGACCGATGACGCTTGCCGACTGGGGGCAATTGCTGCTGCTCGGCGCGATCTGGGGTGGCTCGTTCTTCTTCGCCCGCATCGCCGTGGCCGAACTTCATCCGCTGGTGCTGGTGCTGTTTCGCGTCGCCATCGCGGCGATCGCGCTGCAGCTCTATCTCGGCCTGCGCGGCCCCTCGTTCCGCCTTGCCCTTCCGCATGCCGGCCTGTTCTTCCTGCTCGCCTTCACCAACAACGTCGTCCCCTTCTCGCTGATCTTCGCCGGCCAGACCCAGCTTGGCGCCGGCGTCGCCTCGGTGCTCAACGCAACCACGCCGTTCTGGACGCTGATCCTCGCCAACGTGATGACGTCGGATGAAAAGCTCTCCTGGAACAAGCTCGCCGGCATCGCGCTCGGCGTTGCCGGCACCGCCGTGATGATCGGTCCCGGCCTGCTCGCCGGGCTTGGCGGCCCGGTCTGGGCGAAATTCGCGCTGATCGGCGCTTCGCTGTCCTATGGTATTGCGCTGATGGTCGCCCGCCGCTTCAAGGGCGTGCCCTCGCCGGTCATCGCCACCGGGCAACTGACCGCCTCGACCATCATCATGATTCCCATTGTGCTCTTCACCTACGGCCCGGCCGGACTGTTCTCGGCCTCGCCGCCGGTCTGGGCGGCGGTGCTGGCATTGGCTCTCCTGTCCACCGCCTTTGCCTATATCCTCTATTTCAACCTCGTCGCCTCGGCCGGCGCCACCAACGCCTCGCTGGTCACGCTGATCGTTCCGGCCAGTGCCATGCTGCTCGGTTTTCTATTCCTCGGCGAACGTCTGGAGTTGTTCGAGATCGGCGGCGTTGTGCTGATCGGACTTGGTCTTCTCACAATCGACGGACGCATCCTTGGAAGGCGGTAGGCTGAACCGCATTGGCGCGAAAATCGAAGTCGGCTTTCGCTGATGTAGCGCTACCATGACACGCTCGCGACACCATCCCGCCACAATTTATTCACAGGTCTGAAGCGGGTTTTTGCCGAGAAGTTTCAACGGCTAACGGCAAAACCGAGGTCGCAATTCTAGCAATTACGTCGCAATGCAGCACATTTTCCGCTTGCCTGTGGCACAAATGGACCTAGACTCCTAGGCATAGCTCTTTAAGAGGAGGCTATGTCATGGGACTCACGAGGCCAATCAACGCATTGATGATTTGTGCTGCGTTTGCTTTCATCGGCGCCCTCATTATGGGCGTCCTTCCCTGAACCCGCCAACCCGGGGAAGACCAGCACCAGATAGTCTAAGCAATTCGAAAGGCCGGGTTTTTACCCGGCCTTTTGCTGTTCAGCCCTGCCTCACGCAGCAGCCGAGCCCGCCACCTCCGCCTCGTGCGAGCGGATGCCGATCATGTGGCAGATGGCAAAGACAAGGTCGGCGCGGTTCATCGTGTAGAAGTGGAAGTCACCCACGCCGCGCTCGACCAGGTCCAGCACCTGCTCGGCGGCGACCGCCGATGCCACCAGCGCATGGGTTTGCGGGTCGTTCTGCAGGCCGTCGAAGCGCTCCGCCAGCCATGCCGGCACCAGCGCGCCGCAGCGCGCCGAGAAATTGGCGACCTGGGTGAAATTGTGCACCGGCAGGATGCCGGGCACGATCGGGATGTAAATGCCGGCGCGGCGCGCGCGCTCGACATAGCGCTCGTAGAGATCATTGTCGAAGAAGAACTGGGTGATCGCCCGCGTCGCGCCATTGTCGACCTTGCGCTTCAGCATGTCGATATCGGTGGCGAAGTCAGGACTTTCCGGATGCTTCTCCGGATAGGCCGAGACCGAAATGTCGAAATCGCCGGCATCCTTCAGCGCTCCGACCAGTTCGGCACCGTTGGCATAGCCGTCCGGATGCGGGCGGTAGGCGGTGCCCACGCCGGCGGCCGGGTCGCCGCGCAAGGCGACGAATCGCTTCACGCCCATATCGGCGAATTCCTGGATCACGGCGTCGACCTGATGGCGGGCGGCGTCGACACAGGTCATGTGCGCGGCCGGCGTGAGGCTCGTCTCGTTCAGGATACGGCTAATGGTGCGCGCCGTGCGCTCGCGCGTCGAGCCGCCGGCGCCATAGGTCACCGAGACGAATTTCGGCTTCAGCGGCTCCAGCCGCGTGACCGTGTCCCAGAGGCGCGCCTCCATCTCGTCGTTCTTGGGCGGGAAGAATTCGAAGGAAACCCTGACCTTGTCGCCAATGTCGGGGCGGCGGGAAAAGCGGAACTGGTTCATCAGGCGATTTCCCCTATCGAATTCACTTTGCTCTGCTGGCTGTCATTGGCAGGATCGGCGATCAGCAGGCGCCGGTCGCGGCCAAGCCACAGCTTGACGGTGAGCCTGGCCTCGTTGCCGCCGCGCGGCTCGAACTCCTGGGCATCCTCGAGATCGAGGCCCGCCTCGGCAAACCACTCGCCGATCTGCCGGTCGGAAAAGCCGAGCCTGACATGCGCATGCTCGTCACGCAGGAATTCCAGCGTGTGCGGCGCGAAGTCGACGATGACCAGCCGGCCCGACGGGCGCAACAGCCGCGCCGCCTCGTGGATGGCGCGGGCCGGATCGTCGAGATAGTGCAGCACCTGGTGTATGGTGACGAGATCGAAGGCGTCGCGCTCCACCGGCGGCGAGAAGATATCGCCCTGCCGCACCTGCGCGTTGGAAACGCCAGCCTTGTCGAGATTGGCGCGCGCCACGGTCAGCATTTCACGCGACATGTCGATGCCGACGCCGCGCCGGTAGAGCGGCGAGAAGATTTCGAGCAGCCGCCCGGTGCCGGTGCCGAGATCCAGCATCGACTGGAACGGCCGCTTGCCGACCAGCTTCAGCATCGCGGCCTCGACGGCGCGGTCCGGCACGTGCAGCGAGCGGATATGGTCCCAGCTTGCCGCGTTCACGGAAAAATACTCCGCCGCCCGGTCCTGCCGCTTGCGCTTGACCGAGGCCAAGCGCTCGAGATCGCGCTCGACCTGCGGATCGGCGCCGCGAATGCTGGAAACCAGCCCCATGACAAAGTCCCGCGCGGAATCGGCATCCGACAGGCGGAAGAAAGCCCACGACCCTTCCTGGTAACGGCCGATCAGCCCGGCCTCCAGCAAGAGCTTCAGGTGCCGCGAGACGCGCGGCTGCGACTGGCCGAGAATTTCGGTAAGATCGGAAACGGTGAGGTCGCCGCGCGACAACAGTGCCAATATGCGCAGGCGGCTGGATTCGGCCGCCGCCTTCAGCGTATCCACCATGGTGTCGAGCGAGACATGCATCCGCGTATTCTCTTTTCAGCGCTTCAGATTTGAAAAAGATATAAACATATGTTTATGTCGATTTTCAAAACCTTGCAAGCGCTATGTCGCTTCCGGACAAGAAAATGCCGCATGCGTGATTTCCCGGTGCATATCGCCCAAAAACGTGTAGCGGTTTCGGGACAATGGCAGGCACCGACACAGAGATGGCAGAATGACCGCACCGCGTGAGATGTTTGAGGCGCGCGAAGGTGAGCAGAAGCTGGAACACGATCCGGCTGCGGTGCCCGCGGATGGCGGCGTCGTCTTCATCGGCCGCATCGCCTCGCCATGGACGACACGCGACAGCTGCCCGAAGAACATGCGCGCCGCCCGCGAGACCGGCCAGCCGGCGTTGCTGACCATCGACGCGCCCTTTCGCAGCGGCTTGCAGGGCCTGGAGCGCGCCAGCCACGTCGTCATCCTGTCCTGGCTGCATCACGCGCCGCGGAATCTGATTGTTCAGAAACCGCGCCATGCGGCTGAAGCAAAAGGCGTATTCGGCCTGCGCTCCCCTGCCCGGCCGAACCCGATCGGCCTGCATGTGGCAAAACTTGTCGGGCTCGATATCGCCGCCGGGCGCATCGATATCGAGGCCATCGATGCGCTTGACGGCACCCCGGTCATCGACATCAAGCCTTACTTCGCCTCGACTGACGCCGTGCCGGAGGCGACCATCGAAGGGCGCGAGGAGCGATGACGGCGTCGACCGGCCGCCGCCGCGCCATCGCCAAGGCGCTGACGGCACTCCTGCCGCTGGGGCCTTATGCCGACATGGAGAAAATTCGTGCCGATGCCGGCTCGGTGCATATGAAGACCTTGCCGCCGACGATCGCGGTGTGGCTGGCGACGATCGCCCACATCCGCCACATGCACACCGATTACGAAAAGCTGCTGGCCGAGGGGTATGACCGCGACTCCGCACGCTTCTTCGTCATCGAGCAGACCAACATGGTGCTCACCCGCTGGCGGGCGACACGCCTGCTCGACGCCGACGACGAGGATGAATGAGACGGCAGGTCCGTTTATTTTCGCTTCAGCACGGCGACCGCATTGTAGGGCTGGCCGTCGGCCTGGCCGACCCAGGTCCAGGACAGGTTCCCTTTGAAAAACCGGACGGTGATGTCGCCGCCGTCGATGCATTTGTCCTGGCCGTAAGTGATGCTTTCATGGAATTCAGCGGATGTCCCGTCCCGCGACGTCTGCGACAGCGACCCGCCGCAGCCGAGTGACGGATAATCGATCGATGCGCCATCATCCCTGATCGTCATGGCGATCGACCAGTCGGCGCCGGCATCACCCGCCGGGCTCTGGTGACCACTGCCGACCCAGGTGCCGGCCAGCGTCTGTGCCGGCACATTCACCGCGCAAGGCAGGTTCTGGAAGATCGGCGTCAGTTCGCTGCCGGTCTTCTCGCAGCGATAGGTCTGGCCGTTCTGGCAGAGTTCGTCGCCTTGTTTCACGCATTGCGCGCTGGCTTCGCCCGCGGCGGCGAAAATCATCATGATTGCGATGACGGTCCCAAGCCTGACCATATCCCCCTCCCATTTCCAAGCTGCCGGATCATAAGGCAACTCCAATCCGATGTATCGGCCAGATCATGGAGGACGAACAGCGCCTGATGGCTGGCTCTATCGCTTCTGTCCGGCGCCGATAGCCTGCTGATCCGCCTTGTGCGAGAGGAGGCCGCGATGAACCGGACGAAGGCAACAGAGGACGAGGCGCAACTGCCCCTGGTTGGCGATCGCCACGTCGACCCGCATTCCTATCCCGACGGCATCGCCTTCCTCGATGGTCAGTACCTGCCGATGTCGCAGGCCAAGGTGTCGGTACTGGATTGGGGATTCCTGCACTCGGACGCCACCTACGATACGGTGCATGTCTGGGACGGCCGCTTCTTCCGGCTCGACCTGCATCTCGACCGCTTCTTCGGCGGGCTCGATAAGCTGCGCATGGCGATCCCCTTCGATAGGGATGGCGTGGCCGAGATCCTGCACAATTGCGTCGCGCTGTCGGGTCATCGCGCCGCCTATGTCGAGATGCTGTGCACCCGCGGCGCCTCGCCGACCTTTAGCCGCGATCCACGTCAGGCGATCAACCGCTTCATGGCGTTCGCGGTGCAATTCGGCTCGGTCGCCAATGCCGAACAGTTGCGGCGCGGCCTGCACGTCGCCATCAGCGACAAGGTACGCATTCCGCCGGCTTCGATCGATCCTGCCATCAAGAACTACCACTGGCTCGACCTGGTGCGCGGCCTCTACGATGCCTATGACCGCGACGCCGAGACCGCGCTCATTCTCGACTTCAACGGCAATGTCGCCGAGGGCCCGGGCTTCAACGTCTTCTGCGTCAAGGATAGCAGACTGTCGACGCCGGCCATCGGCGTGCTGCCCGGCATCACCCGCCGCACCGTTTTCGATCTCTGCGGCGAGGAAGGGCTCACCGTGGAGGCCATCGATGTCAGCGTCGCCGCGCTCAAGGCGGCCGACGAGGTCTTCATCACCTCGACCGCCGGCGGCATCATGCCGGTGACGCGGATCGACGGCGCGGCGATCGCCGATGGCAAGGTCGGGCCCGTTACCAGCCGGCTGATGGCGCTCTATTGGCGAAAGCACGATCACCCGGCGTGGTCGAGCCCCGTGAAATATCCCTGATACCCGGCCGCCCTGTTCAAAAAGATTTCCCCTCGCCTCTGGAAAATCAGGGGACGGACTGTATATGCCCGAAAGCGGAGAAGCCTCCGTTTTCACCCAAAATCATGCCCGCAGGGGCAAGGATCCCACATCATGACATCAAAGGTTTGGTTCATCACCGGATCGTCGAAGGGTTTTGGCCGCGTCTGGGCCGAGGCCGCATTGGCGCGTGGCGACCGCGTTGCCGCGACCGCCCGTGACGCCGGCACGCTCGCCGATCTGGTCGAGAAGTATGGCGACAACATTGCCGCGATAAAACTCGACGTCACCGACAAGAAGGCCGTCGATGCCGCCATCGCCGAGGCGCACAAGCGCTTCGGGCGGCTCGACGTGGTCATCAACAATGCCGGCTATGGCCATTTCGGCGCCATCGAGGAAGTCAGCGAGCAGGAAGCCCGCGACCAGATCGAAACCAATGTGTTCGGCGCGCTCTGGGTCACGCAGGCAGCCCTGCCGATCATGCGGTCGCAGAAGTCCGGCCACATCATCCAGATCTCGTCGATCGGTGGCGTCAACGCCTTTGCCTCGCTCGGCCTCTACCATGCCTCGAAATGGGCGCTGGAAGCCTTCAGCCAGTCCCTCAGCATCGAGGTCGCGGAGTTCGGCATCCATGTCACGCTGGTCGAGCCGGGCGGCTTCTCCACCGACTGGTCCGGCGCCTCAGCCAAGGTCTCCAAGCCGATCGAGGCCTATGCGCCTGCCCGCGCCAAGATGGCCGAGCGCCGCGCCAACTCGGTCGCCGGCGATCCCGAGGCGACCGGCCCGGCGATGCTGGCCATCGTCGACGCCGCCGAACCGCCGCTGCGCGTGTTCTTCGGCGATGGCGGCCTGCCGATGATCCGCCAGGAATACGCCAACCGCCTCGCCACCTGGGACAAGTGGGACCAGGTGTCCATCATGGCGCAAGGCCCCAACAAGAACCGCAAGGGCTGAGGCGCGGCACTTTTGCTACGCCGCCTCAGGGGCGGCGTAGCCCTTGCCCTCAGGCCCGATAAATCCACTGCTCCGGCACCCGCGCGGAAATCTCTTCGCCGGCCTTGATCGTTCCCGGCTTCTCGACCCAGGCGACGACGCCCCGCAGCCGCTTCGCCGCTTTCGGGAACAACAATGCGCCGGCTTCGATATCGGCCATTCCAGAATTCTCGGCAATCGACCGCCCGGCGACACGGCACGGTCCGTTCTGGGCATCAACCTTGAGGGTGACGCCGTCTTTGAAGAACAGCAGCGTGCCGGCCGGCAGCATCGACAGATGCGGCACGCCTTCGATCACCAGATTGGCGCCGATCCATTCCGGCTTGATCTCTGCTAGCCCCATCCGCTCGGCGACGACAGCCAATTCGTCCGCTGCCACGATCGACAGTTGCCGTTCGTTGCGCATTTCGGTGCCGCGCGGATACCAGGGTTCGCGGCCGCCCGAGCGGCGCGTCGCGCCGGCATGGAAATCGCCCGATATGCCGTCGAAGCCCAGCCGCAATTCCTCCACCGGGCGTGTCTGGAAATGGTCCGCCGGCGCGGCATAAAGCGCGGCCGCACGGGCGGAAAGCTTCTTTGCCGGGATGATTTCGACCGGCTTTTCGGCCTCGGGGAAGAGATCCAGCATGGCTTCATTCCTTGGATGATGCGCCCTGGTTTTGCCCTTCGTCCGGCAATGCCGCAAGAGCGGTTTGGGCCAAAACGCGCAACTCTTCGACCGATGCGCCGTCGCGCGCCTGGATCGACATGCCATTCATGACGCCTGCAACAAATTTGGCGAAGCCTTCGGCACAGACGCCTTCCGGCAGATCGCCCATCGCCCTGCCCTTGGCCAGCCGCTGCGCGATCGCCGCCTCGCTCGCCTTGCGATAGGCCTTGAGTTCATCCGCAATGGCTTGCGCCTGCGGCGAGGCCGCCAGCGCGCCGCTGACGAAAAGGCATCCGCCTGGCTTGCCAGGCCTGGAATAGGCCTCCGCCGCCCCCATGAGCAACCGCCGGATCGCCTCGCGCGTCGATACCGGCGCACTCAGCGCCTCCAGCGCAAACCCTATCTCGGTCTCGTGGTAGCGTGTCAGCGCCTTGCGGAACAAGGTCTCCTTGTCGGTGAAAGCATTGTAGATCTGCGGCGGCGTCAGCCCCATCGCCTCGCGCAGCATGGCAAGCGACGTCGCTTCATAGCCATGCTCCCAGAACAGATGCATCGCCGCATCCAGTGCCCGGTCTGGGTCGAACGCACGGGGACGACCGCCCCTGGCCTTTTCCAAATTATCCATAGTGATCGATACGAAACCTGTTGACTCGCCTGCTCCACATAACGTAACAATTGATATGAAACATGGCAAGCCGGAAGACGATCCGTCAGGCAAGGCCGTGCAACCCGAGGACAGGAGAGCCCAGATGCCAATCACCGTGACCGCGCCGGAAGGTGTACTGACCCCGGCCGGAGAGCGTGAAATCCTGCCGCGCCTCAGCGCCGCCCTGATCGAAGCCTCCGGAGCTACGGGCAATTCCTTCTTCACCGCGATCGTCGGCGGCACGGTCCATGTCCTGTCGTCCCGCCACATCTATGCCGGCGGTGCCAACCGGCCTGTCGTCATGGTGGAGCTGAAATTGCCCAATATCGGCCTTGGCTCGGTTGAAGCCCGCAAGGCCTTCATCACCGCCGCCGCCGGGATAGTCGCCGATCTCTGCGTCCCGGAGCACAAGCCCGAAAACACCTGGATCAACATCGTCAACGCGCCCGACGGCGGCTGGGGCATCGGCGACAGGCAATATACAGGCGACGCCCTTGTCGCCGCCGTCACCGCCGCGGCGCACTGAACCGATGGGGAACGACAGGATGCGGCTCTCCCCTTCGCTGTTCTTCACCACCAACTGCGAGCCGGCATTGGCCTTCTACGAAGAGTGCGGCCTCGGCCGGGCAACCATCCTGTTGCGCTGGGGCGACAACGGCATGCCGGTACGAACCGAAGCCATGCGCGGAAAGATCCTGCATGCGCGCTTCGAAGGTCCCGGCGTGCTGTTTCATGCCTCCGACAATGACGATGCGGAGCCGATGAAAGGCTCCGCCATGATGCTGGAATTCGACGATCCGGCCGCCATGCGGGAGCTTTTCCAACGCATGGCCGCCGGCGGTCGCATCGCCGTGCCCCTGGCGCGGCAATATTGGGGAAGCAGTTTCGGCATGCTGGTCGACGCCCATGGCGTGCAATGGATGTTCAGCTGTTCCAGCGAGTGAGGATAAGGATCACGATCTTCTTACCGGAAATGGAACTTGCGCCGCATTGCCGCCGCGTCGGCTCGCTCTCATGGTGCTCGACTGCATGTCGCCCAAAAGGAGTCCCGGTTTTGGGAGCGCGACCTGCATGAAACAAGGACCGGAGGTTCGGCATGCGACCGGTGACGGCAATCACGCTGCTCTGGCTGATTTGGGTGCTCACGTGGATTGCGGCCGCGGCATGGGCTGATCCGGCTCAAAAACGCGCCACCATCGGGGCTGAGGTCCGCTACCGTGTCTTCTGGCTGGCCGGCACCATCCTGCTGTTCGTTCCGGCGCACGGCTATGAAGGCAGGTTGAGATTGTGGACCCCAACCCTCGCCGAGGCCTGGGCTTGCACTGCCCTGATCGCCATCGGGCTGATCTTCTCGTGGTGGGCGCGCATTCATCTGGGCAGGCTGTGGTCGGCCTCGGTCACTTCCAAGGCAGACCACCGCATCATCGACACCGGCCCCTACGGCCTAGTCCGGCATCCGATCTATACAGGGCTGCTGTTGGCGGTGCTCGCCACCATGGCGGCAAAGGGCACGGTCTGGGGTATTGCCGGCGCGGCCCTGCTCATCATCGGCGTCGTCATGAAGGCAAAGCTGGAGGAACGCTTCCTGCGCGGCGAACTAGGCCCCGCCTATGACGATTACGCACGGCGGGTGCCGATGCTGGTGCCCTTCACACCGGCCTGATGGAAGCTCAGAAAGCCTTCGTTTGCAGGCCGGCCTCACCTGAATATCGGCGCGCGTCAAAGCATTCGGATAAGCGCGCCGCCGATCGAATACCCCGCGCCAAAGGCGCAGATCAAGCCGAAATCGCCGGGCTTCATGTCGGCATGGTTCTCCGACAGTGCCACGATGGCGCCGGCGCCCGCGGTGTTGCCCAGCCGCTCCAGCACCATCGGCGCACGGTCATGATCGACATCGTGGCCAAAGGAGAGCTTCAGGATCATGGCATTCATGCGCGCATTGGCCTGGTGCAGCCAGAAGCGCCGGACTGCCTGGGGGGTCAGTCCGTGCTCGGCCAGGAATTCGACGATGAACTTCTGGCCGGCGACGGTGACTTCCTTGAACACCTTGTTGCCGACCTGCTTGATCAAGTTGCCTTCCAGGTTGATCATGTAGGGATCGTCCTGGGCGGTGCGGGTGTGATAGCCGAGATTGGTGCGGATGTTGTTCGACATCTGCGTCCAGATGCGTGTGTCCAACACCTCGAAGCGTCCCGGCCGTTTGTCGCCCTTGGCAAGTCCCTCCACCACCAGCGACACCGAGGCGTCGCCGAAGATGAAATGCGTCTGCCGGTCGCGGAAATTGAGATGGCCGGTGATGATTTCCGGCGTGGTCACCAGGATGCGCTTGTGCGCGCCCGAGCGCACCAGATTGACGGCCATGTGAAGGGCCGCGGCGGCTGACGAACAGCCAAGCCCCATGTCGAAGCCCGCGCCCCTTGTCCCCAGCGCTTCCTGCATTTCGATGGCGATCGCCGGATAGGGCCGCTGGTGGTGCGAAGCCGAGCAGATGATCAGGTCGATCTGAGACGGTTGAAGCCCGGCATGGTCGAGCGCCTTCCTGGCCGAGGCGATGCCGAATTCCGCTTCCAGCGACAGCGCATCGTCGGGCCGCGCCGGAATGCGCGGCGTCATGCGGGTTGGATCGAGTATGCCTTCGCGCTCGATCACATGACGGGATTTCACACCCGAGGCATGAACTATGAAGTCGCTGTCGGATTTCTGCAGCAGCGCCTCGCCGGTACCCTGGCGGCGCGCATTCTCCGTGTCGACCCAGCTGTTGAAGCTCTCGACCAGCTCTTCATTGGTGATGACAGCTTCAGGAATTTCAGCGCCGATGCCGCTGATGATGACGCGATGCATGTTTCAGTCCGTCCCATCCGCAGGCGTTGCGGCTTCATGTGGGCGCCGAAACGCTTCGGCGCAACACTTTTCTCATCCGGCCGGTTTACGCCGGCTTAAATCAAGGGTTCAGACCGGCCTGACCCGCTTTCACCAGGCGCACAGCTTGGTGCTTGTCTGCGGGTTGTTCCAGCAGGCGCCGTCGTCGCGGCTGCGCACATACTGTCCCGGCAACGGCACGTTGCGGCGGCCGAGATTGACGTAGCCATAGGCAAAGCCCGGCCCGTCGATCTCCAGCACATAGGTCGGATAGCCCGGCGCCGAGATGCGGAAGCTGCCCGCACCATCGATCGCGCGGTAGCTGCACGGAAAATACCCGTCATCCGTGGTGAAGCAGCGCGCCCGCTTGGCTTCGGCCGAAACCGAAAACGCCAGAAGTGCCGCCGCGCATACGCCACCGCCGTAAAGCAATCTTTTCAAAGTCATCACTCACCCCCTGCCAGGCGGGCCATCGTCGCCCGCGCGATGAGTTGGGCACGGCGGTCAAACCGGGTCAAGCGGCCGCGTCAGGGCTCAAGCAAAGTGGGTAATTCTTTCCTAGCCGGCCCTTTTTGCGACAATGAAAATTCGCGGAAAGCGCAGCAGAACCTTGCCGTTTGCCGTTCTGGGGTAGGCCTTGGCGATCTTGGCCGTGTAGCTGTCGAGGAACAGCTTGCGCTCGTCCGCATCCAGCGGATCGAGGAACGGCTTCAGCCCGGTCGCCTTGACCCATTCGACGATCGCCTCGGCATCGGCCAGCGGATGATTGTAGATGGTGTGCCAGATATCGAGCCGGTCGCTGAGCGGCGACAACAGGTCGTAGTAGAACGACACTGGTGGCAGCGCCGCGCGCGCCGCGCCTTTTATCTTTGCCGCAAACGGCATTTCGGCGGCGGTCTCGCGCATCAGCCGGTGCGAATCCTCGGCCATATTGTCGGGCATCTGGACCGCCAGCGCACCGCCGGGCGCGAGGAAGCCCATCAGCCTCTGAAACACCGCAGGGTGCTCGGGCAGCCACTGGAACACCGCATTGGCAAAGATGACATTGACCGGCTCGGCCGGCTGCCATGTCGAAGCATCGGCGAGGTCGAAGCTGACATTGGGCAGGCGCGCCCTCGCCTTTTCGATCATGTCGGAAGAGGTGTCGAAACCGCTCACCTGAGCATCCGGCCAGCGCTCGACCAGGAGCTCGGTCGAATTGCCCGGCCCGCAACCGATGTCGACGACCCGGCGCGGGAAATCGACCGACACCTGGGCTGCCAGGTCGCGCGCGGGCCGCGTACGCTCATCCTCGAATTTCAGATATTGGGCGGCGGACCAGTCAGCCATTTGAACTCCTCATATGGTTTGAGAATTCGCCGCCTCCATGGTCCCTACCGCGTCAGCCGCTTGTGCGTCATGCGGTGCGGGGCCGCCGCTTCGGCGCCCAGGCGCCGCAGCTTGTCCTTCTCATATTCCTCGAAATTGCCTTCGAACCACTCGACATGCGCGTCGCCTTCGAAGGCCAGCATGTGGGTCGCCATGCGGTCGAGGAACATGCGGTCGTGGCTGATGATGACGGCGCAGCCGGCATAGGCTTCGAGCGCGTCTTCCAGCGCTCCCAGCGTTTCGGTGTCGAGGTCGTTGGTCGGTTCGTCGAGCAGCAGGACATTGCCGCCATTCTTCAGCATCTTGGCCAGATGCACGCGGTTGCGCTGGCCGCCGGAGAGGTTGCCGACCTTCTGCTGCTGGTCGCCGCCACGGAAGTTGAAGGACGAGCAATAGGCGCGGCTGTTGATCTCGTGCTTGCCGAGCTTGATGATTTCGGCGCCGCCGGAGATTTCTTCCCAGACGGTCTTGTTCCCATCCAGTGCATCGCGGCTCTGGTCGACATAGCCCAGCTTGACCGTCTCGCCGATGCGCACGGTGCCCGCATCCGGCTTTTCCTGGCCGGTGAAGGTCTTGAACAGCGTCGTCTTGCCGGCGCCGTTCGGGCCGATGACGCCGACGATGCCGCCCGGCGGCAGCCGGAACGACAGGTTCTCGATCAGGAGCTCGTCGCCAAAGCCCTTGTTGAGGCCTTCGACCTCTATGACCACATTGCCGAGACGCTCGCTCGAGGGAATGACGATCTGCGTGTCGGTCGGCTTGCGGTTTTGCGACTGCTCGACCAGTTCCTCATAGGCCTTGATACGCGCCTTCGACTTGGTCTGACGAGCCTTCGGCGAGGACTGGATCCATTCGCGCTCGCGCCAGATCGACTTCTGGCGAGCGTCGTCCTCGCGGCCTTCCTGGATCAGGCGCTTGGCCTTGGCATCGAGATATTTGGTGTAGTTGCCTTCGTAGGGAATGCCGCGGCCGCGATCGAGTTCGAGGATCCAGCCGGTGACATTGTCGAGGAAGTATCGGTCGTGGGTGATGATCAGCACCGAGCCGGGATAGTCGCGCAGGTGCTTTTCGAGCCACGCCGTGGTCTCGGCGTCGAGATGGTTGGTCGGTTCGTCGAGCAGCAACAGGTCCGGCTGGCGCAACAGAAGCTGGCAAAGCGCCACACGGCGGCGCTCGCCGCCCGACAGGTTGGTCACTTCGGAATCGCCTGGCGGACACTGCAGCGCGTCCATCGCCATCTCGACCTGCTGCTCGAGATCCCACAGGTTCAGCCTGTCCATCTCGTCCTGGAGCTTGCCGGACTCGTCGGCCGTCTCGTCGGAATAGTTCATCATCAGCTCGTTGTAGCGTTCGATGATGGCCGTCTTCCGTGCGACGCCTTCCATGACGTTTTCCATCACGGTCTTCTTGGGGTCGAGATGCGGCTCCTGCGGGAGGTAGCCGACTGTCGCGCCCTCGGCCAACCACGCCTCGCCCTGAAACTCCTTGTCCAGCCCGGCCATGATGCGCAGGATCGTCGACTTACCCGAGCCGTTCGGCCCGAGAATGCCGATCTTGGCGTCCGGGTAGAAGGACAGATGAACGTTATCGAGCACCTTCTTGGTGCCATAGGCCTTCGACAGGCCGGACATGTGATAGATGAACTGGCGTGCCACGCGCGCTTTCCCTGAAACTGACTGAATTGTCGATTTGAATGGAGGTTGGCCGCTATGTAGGCGATGCGGCGGCGAACGGCAATCGCTTTTGCCAGATCAAGCCGACCACACGGACAAGTGTGCGCCGCCGCCTGAAGATTTCCATCGGCAACGAAGCCGCTGAAAGCTCCGGTTAACCCTTCATCGTCAAAACAGGATCGGGGTGGAATCGCTGGCTTACGGCGTTTCCTGGAAAGAGAGCGGATCGACGGCATTGTTGAACAGTTTCCTGCTCCTTGCCGAAGCGATCGTCTACTTCAGCGTCATGGTGACGCTTTTCCGCTTCAGGAAGCGCATTGGTCTGGGCGTCTTCGTCTGCGCGCTCGGCGTCATGCACTTCCTGGAAACCTATCTCGCCAGCGTCTTTTATGTCGCCTTGCCGTTCGGCATGGTTTCGCCGGGCTCGGCGGTGCTGTTTTCGGGCAAGCTGGTGATGCTCCTCCTGCTCTACATGAAGGAGGACGCGGCCACCGTACGCCAGCCGATCTACGGCCTGCTGCTGGGCAATGGGCTGATGATCGGGCTGGTGCTGCTCTTGCGCCTGCACGCCATCGCGCCGCTGCCTGACGGCCGGCTGCCCGACATCGGCTTCATCGACGAGATGGGCTGGCTGATGGTGTGGGGCACGACGCTGCTGTTCATCGACGCCATCCTGCTCATCCTGATCTATGAAAAGCTTGGCCGGTACCTGCGCCAGGCGCAGTTCGCGCGCATCCTGATTTGCGTCGCCTGCGTACTGACCTTCGACCAGGCGGGTTTCTTCACCGCGCTGCATTTCGTTGCCGGCGCACCGATCGATGTCTTCTTCGGCGGCTGGTTCGCCAAGATGGCCGCGGCCCTGGCCTTCAGCGGCATGCTCGTGGCTTACCTGAGATGGTTCGAGGAGCGCGACATTCCGCTGCCGCGCGGACTGACCGACATTTTCCAAACCCTGACCTACCGCGAGCGCTACGAAGCACTGGTCGAGCATGTCGGCCGCGACGGCCTGACCGGCCTGCTGCATCGCGGCCGCTTCGACGCTGACGGGGAAGCCGCGGTCGAGGTCAGCCTGCGCACGGCGAGGCCACTCAGCCTGCTGATCATCGATGTCGACCATTTCAAGTCGATCAACGACCGTTTCGGCCATGCCGAGGGCGACAAGGTGCTGAAGGCGGTTGCCACCCTGCTTCGCGAGGTGGCCAGCGCCGAAGACCAGGTGTTCCGGATCGGCGGCGAGGAATTCGCCGTCCTGAGTTCGCGTCCGCATTCGGTCGCCAGGCTGTTTGGCGAAAGCATCCGCTACGCGGTCAAGGCGTCGGCCGTCACCAGCCGCTTCGAGCTGACCGTCAGCGCCGGCGTTTCAACCGTCAGCGAAACGACCCGCTGCCTTGCCGATCTGTTCGCGCTCGCCGACCAGCGCCTCTACAAGGCGAAGTCGACCGGGCGCGATCGCGTCGTCGGTGAGCCAGGCGGCCCTGAGGCCGATATGGCGGTCGCCTGGACCAAGTCGGGGCAATTGTAGCGCCGGTCCGGGATTTTCTCTGGCGCCGAATGCTCGTCAGCGTCAGGGCCGTCATCAACGCGATCGCCAGCCATTTCAGCGCAGTGCTTCACGGGCGGTCGACAGCCGTTCGGGCGCGTACCCGGAAGCCGCGGCGTGCTTACTGGAACCCGATCGCGTCGACGGTGCCGGTCGGGCAACCGGCCTTGTTGGTCGGCACCGAGGCGAGCAACAGGTCCTTGAGCGAAGCGTTCGGGCCGATCGGACCGGCAAGGCCAAGCGTCAGTTCGCCGATCAGCCGCCGGCCGCTCGTGGGATCGATGACGCAGGACACCCGCACGCGGTCCCCTGCCCCGGCGCCGAACGCGGTGTCGAAGGCACCACGTATCTGGTCCGCCGTCAGTTTGCCGCCAATGTTCTTGACGAAGAGATCGCGCACCGGCGAGCTGTTGACCTCCCGCATCAGGCTGAGCGCATCCGCAAAATACTCCTGCTGGCTCTTGCCGTAGCAGGTGCCGTGCTTGATCCACTCATGCCGCTCCAGCTGGGACGCCGTGCCCGGCATCACCTGATCGAGCTCCTTGCGGGTGCCGGCGTCCAGATTGACCGGCGGCAGGTCCTTCCAGTGAGCCGGATTGTCGTTGGCCTTGTCGTTGGCCGCCACCTGGCAATAGAAATTGCCGTTCGGCTGCGGCCACAGGCCGTGCAGGGTGAAATTGGTGGCATCGAACTCGTTCGGGTTCTGCGCCTTGCACTCGGTCTTGTTCGACTTGGTCTCGCAAAAAGCCGGCTGCCAGCTCAGCGCGAAGACATATTCGGGTTTGCCAGAGGCGGCGAGCTTGCCTTGTCCGCCAGGTGCCGCCGGCACCGTCGCCGCACTGCTGCCCGACAGATGGCCGCAACTGACCTTCACCCAGCGGCGCTCCGGATCGGCGCCCGGCACCAGGATCAGATAATGTGTCGGCGCGTCCTTGTTGCCGGCCAGCAGCTGGTAGCTCTGTCCGGCATCGGTCGAGACATTGCCGGGATTCTTGCTGTTCTTGATGGCTTGCGTTGCCGGACAGGCAGCGTCGGCGACGAAAGTGCCGCTCATCTTGACGTCGGCATGCGCCGCGCCGGCCAGCGATACCGCCAGCATGGCCAATCCGAAAACAACACCAATGCGCATGAGAATCCCCGGCTGAAGAAAGTGGGCGACAGACTGAAGCTGTCTCCATGTCAGAATTGCGATGTTTTGCTGGCCAAACGCAAGAAACATCGTCGCGCAAAAGCAGTTGCTGTGGATTGACGCGAAACCGGCGCCGGCGCAAACAAAACCAACAACGATAAATAGGGGCGAGAGCAGGCGGCCATGCCTTTCAGTCAACAACGCATGGTCCGCTCACCGACCGGCGCCGATCTCAATCTCCTCGTCAGGCATGCCGACGGCCGGCCACGTGCCGTCGTCCAGATCAATCATGGCCTGGCCGAACACGCCGCGCGCTATGCCGTTTTCGCCGATTTCCTGGCCGCGCGCGGCTTCCACGTCTATGTTCACGACCATCGCGGCCATGGCGCGACCAAGGCGCCCGACGCGCCGCTCGGCAAATTCGCCGACAAGGATGGCCAGGCCAAGGTGATCGCCGACGTCGATGCCATCCATGACCTGATCGCCAGCGAATGCCCTGATCTGCCGGTCATCCTTTTCGGTCATTCGATGGGCGCGTCGATAGCGCTGAACTACCTTTTGAGCCACTCGCCGCGTGTCCATGCCGCCGCGATCTGGAACGGCAATTTCTCGCAAGGGCGGCTTGGGCAGGTGGCGCTGGGCATCCTTGCCTGGGAACGGATGCGGCTGGGCTCCGACGTTCCATCGCGCCTGCTGCCGAAACTCACCTTCCAGGCCTGGGGCAAGGCGGTGCCCAACCATCGCACACTGTTCGACTGGTTGTCGCGCAACGAGGCGGAGGTGGCAAAATACATCGCCGATCCGCTATGCGGCTGGGACGCCTCGGTGTCGATGTGGCACGATGTGGTCTCGATGGCGATGAACGGCGGCAAGGATGCCGGGTTCACGAGCGTGCGGCGCGACCTTCCGGTCGCCATCGTTGGCGGCGAGAAAGACCCCGCTTCGGACTACGGCAAGGGCATCACCCACCTTGCCAACCGCATGCTCAGGATGGGCTTTTCGAATCTCGTTTCAAAGGTTTACGCCGACACCCGCCACGAAAGCCTGAACGAGGTGAATCGCGACATCATCATGGACGATTTCGCCGCTTGGGCCGACGGTGCCCTGAAGGCGTGACGGATTGGCCTATTGCAAGGGCCGTGACAGCCCTTGCCGGGCTTGGTAGAGCCTCTGCTTTCGCGGCAATCACGGTGATTGCGGCAATCATGGTGATTTATGGCTGAACCCCCGCTGAAAGGCGTCCGCGTCATCGAACTCGCCCGCATCCTGGCCGGCCCCTGGGCTGGACAGTTGCTTGCCGATCTCGGCGCCGATGTCATCAAGGTCGAAAGCCCCGACGGCGGCGACGACACCCGCAAATGGGGCCCGCCCTTCGTCATGAGCCATGACGGCGAGAACCTGTCGGCCGCCTATTACCATTCCTGCAATCGCGGCAAGCGCTCCATCGCCATCGACTTTTCGACGCCTGAGGGTGCCGAAACCATCCGCCGGCTGGTCGCCACATCGGATGTGCTGATCGAGAATTTCAAGCTCGGCGGGCTCAGGAAATACGGGCTCGACCATGACAGCCTGCGCCAGATCAACCCCCGCCTCGTCTATTGCTCGATCACCGGGTTTGGCCAGGACGGTCCGTATGCGCCACGCGCCGGCTACGACTTCATCATCCAGGCCATGGCCGGCATGATGTCGATCACCGGCGAGCCTGGCCGTGAGCCGCAAAAGGCCGGCGTCGCCATCTCGGACATCTTCACCGGGCTTTATTCGGTCATCGCCATCCAGGCCGCGCTGCGGCACGCCGACCAGACCGGCCAAGGCCAGCACATCGACATGGCGCTGTTCGACACGCAGATCTCGGCGCTCGGAAATCAGAACCTCAACTATCTCGTCTCCGGCAAGTCGCCGGTGCAGATGGGCAATGCGCATATGAACATCGCGCCTTACGAGGTGGTGCCGGTCCGTGACGGCCACATCATCCTGGCGGTCGGCAATGACGGTCAGTTCCAGAAATTCTGCGCCGCCGTCGGGCTGGGCGATCTGCCCGCCAATCCCGATTTCGCTACCAACCCCGCCCGGGTCGCCAACCGGGTCAAGCTGCGCGAACGCGTCGTCGAGGCGCTGAGCATCCTTGATCGCGATCCGCTGCTGGCAAAGCTCGAAGCCGCCGGCGTGCCGGCGAGCCCGATCAACACGATCGGCCAGATGTTCGCCGACCCGCAGACGATCGCGCGCGGCATGCGGCTCGACCTCGACGACGGCCATGGCAACCGTCTGCCTTCCGTGCGCGCGCCGATGGTGATGTCGGGCACGCCGCTGGTCTATGAACGCCCTTCGCCGCGCCTAGGCGAACATACCGACGAAATCCTCGCTGAGCTGGAGAGATCAGGCAAATGAAGACCGGTGGACAACTGATCGTCGAAGCGCTGGAAGCGAACGGCACCGACCGTATCTTCTGCGTGCCGGGCGAATCCTATCTCGCGGTGCTCGACGCGCTGCACGACTCGGCGATCCGCACCATCGTCTGCCGCCAGGAAGGTGGCGCCGCGATGATGGCGGACTGCCAGGGCAGGCTGACCGGCAAGCCGGGCATCTGCTTCGTCACCCGTGGCCCCGGCGCCACCAACGCCTCGGCCGGCATCCACATCGCCATGCAGGATTCGGTTCCGCTCATCCTGTTCATCGGCCAGGTCGCCAGCCACGCCAAGGAGCGGGAGGCGTTCCAGGAGGTGGACTACAAGAGGTTCTTCGGCGACATCGCCAAATGGGTGGTCGAGATCGACGACGCCGCGCGCATCCCGGAATTCGTCACCCGTGCTTTCGCCGTGGCGACATCGGGGCGTCCCGGCCCGGTGGTCATCTCGTTGCCCGAGGACATGCTGACCAGCGTGGTCGACGCGCCGGACGCACTTCCCCATACGCCGGTCGAGACATACCCCGGCGCGGCCGAACTCGACGCGCTGGAGATGCTGCTTGCCAGCGCCAAGCGCCCGTTCGTCATCCTCGGCGGCACGCGCTGGAATGAGGAAGCGGTGGCGCACATGCGCGCCATATCAGAGACATGGTCGCTGCCGGTCGGCTGTTCCTTCCGACGCCAGATGCTGTTCGACCATCTGCACCCGAACTATGCCGGCGATGTCGGCATCGGCATTAATCCGAAACTGGCCAACGCCATCAAACAGGCCGACCTCGTGCTGCTGATCGGCGGCCGCATGGGCGAAATGCCGTCTTCCGACTATACGCTGCTGAAAAGCCCCTACCCCGACCAGGCGCTGGTTCATGTTCACGCCGATGCCGGCGAGCTCGGCCGCGTCTACCGGCCGACGCTGGCGATCCACGCCTCGCCCTCGGCTTTCGTCGAGGCTTTCGCCAAACGCAAACCGGCTGCGACACCAGGTTGGAACGAAGAGCCGGCGAAACTGCACGCCGCCTATCTCGACTGGTCGACACCACCGGAAACCGGCCCCGGCCCGGTCCAGATGGGACCGATCATGAATTATCTGGAGAAGGTACTTCCCGACGACGCCATCCTCACCAACGGTGCCGGCAACTACGCCACCTGGGTGCATCGCTTCCACCGCTCCCGCCGCTTCGGTACACAAGCCGCGCCGACATCGGGTTCGATGGGCTATGGCACCCCGGCCGCGGTCGCCGCCAAGGCGCTATTCCCGGAGCGCACCGTGATCGCCTTTGCCGGCGACGGCTGCTTCCTGATGAACGGCCAGGAATTCGCCACCGCCGTGCAGTATGACCTGCCGATCATCGTCATCGTCGTCAACAACGGCATCTACGGCACGATCCGCATGCACCAGGAGCGCGAATATCCCGGCCGTGTCGTCGGCACCGGCCTCAAGAACCCCGATTTCGCATCGCTGGCCCGTGCCTATGGCGGCCATGGCGAGACAGTTGAGAAGACGGCCGATTTCGCGCCCGCCTTCGAGCGAGCGCGCGCCAGCGGCAAGCCGGCGATCGTTGAAATCAGGCTCGATCCGGAAGCAATCACGCCGACCCGCACACTCACTCAGATCCGCGATAAGGCGTGATTCAAAAGGGGCGGTTATAAGCCCCTTTTGTCGAAGCGCTTGCGCTACTTCGCTGCCTCGATCTGGCCGCGGATCTCGCCGTCCTTGTTGGCGGCGGTGTGGACGTTGACATAATAGTTGCCAGCCGCCAGGTCGGCAGCCTGTGCGTCCGTCAGCGTTGCGGACCCCTTGATCGGGCTCTTGAGCTTGCCTTTGAACGGGATGACGGGAGCGGCATTCGCACCCATCGCCGCCGGGCCGTGAATATGCGCTGCCGTCGCCGGTCCGCTGAGGCCGGAATATTTCACGTCCCAGCTGAGCTTCTTCTTGGTGGTGTCGAATGTGAGGGTGGCGGTGCCCTTGCCCTTAGTGGTTACGGGCGGGCTCTGTTGGCTGCCGTCGAGCGTCGCCTTGTACTTCACCACCTCGGCCATGGCCGGGGATGCGAAGACGAAAGCGGTCGAAATGGCCAACGCCGAAAGCACCGGCAAGATGGAATATGTGCGCATTAAGGACCTCCGTGGCTGTCGCATGCGTCGCGGCTCCCCGTCACGCGCATGCTCAACCGCAACGGCTGGGCGGCGCAATGTTTCCCTGCACACGGTTTTGTGACCGGAAAGCAGCAAAAGGGGCGATCGCCCGCCCCTTCTGTCGCCAGAGAGTCGTCAGACCGCCGCCAACGCCTGCGTCAGATCGGCGATCAGATCGTCGGGATGTTCGACGCCAATCGACAGCCTGACCGTGGTCTCGAGCACGCCGATGCGCTGCCGCACGTCGAGGGGAATGCCGGAGTGGGTCATCGCCGCCGGGTGGCTGGCGAGCGACTCCGTGCCGCCGAGGCTTACCGCCAGCTTGAATATCTGCAGGGCGTTGAGGAAGGCGAAAGCCGCCTTCTCACCGCCCTTGATGTCGAAGGAGAAGGTCGAGCCGGCGCCGCTGCATTGCGCCCTGTAAGTGCGGCCAGCTGGCGTGTCCTCGCCCAGGAACGGCAGATAATGCACCTTCTCGACCTTGGCGTGGTCACGCAGGTATTCGGCGACCAGGCGCGCATTGTCGTTGGCCCGCTCCATGCGGATCGACAGCGTCTCCAGCGAACGGCCGAGCATCCAGCAGGAATGCGGGTCGAGCTGCGTGCCGATCGCGCCGCGCAGCGCCTTGATCGGCTTGGTGACCGCCTTGCTGCCCATGGCCGCGCCCGCGATCAGGTCGGAATGGCCGCCGACATATTTGGTCAGCGAATAGACCGAGACGTCGGCGCCGTGCTCGATCGGCCGCTGGAACACCGGGCCGAGCAGCGTGTTGTCGCAGACGATGATCGGCCTTGAGCCCTGCCTGGCGCCGATCTCGTCGGCGATCGTCTTGATCAGCGCAATGTCGACAAGGCTGTTGGTCGGGTTCGACGGCGTCTCGATCAGGATGACCGACACGCGCCCCTTCGCCACCGCGGCATCGGCGGCTGTGCGCACCGCTTTCTCGTCAACACCGTCGGCAAAGCCGACGGCGCCGATGCCGAATCCGGCAAGCGTGCGCGTCAACAGCGTCTCGGTGCCGCCATAGAGCGGCTGCGAATGCAGGATGACATCGCCCGGGCGGGCATAGGCGAGCAGCGTGGTGGCGATCGCCGACATGCCGGATGAAAACAGGATGCAGGCATCCGTCCCCTCATAGACCGCCAGCCGGTCCTCGACGATCTCGCTGTTGGGATGGTTGAAGCGCGAATAGACCAGACCCGACGCCGTGCCGCTCGGCGGCTCCTTGCGGCCGGACGTGTAGTCGAAGAAGTCGCGTCCCTCTTCCGCCGATTTGAACACGAAGGTCGAGGTCAGGAACACCGGCGGCTTGACCGCGCCCTCCGAAAGCTGCGGATCGAAGCCGTAGCTCAGCATCAGCGTCTCCGGATGGAGCTTGTGGTTGCCGATATGGGTTTTCGACGGACGCGGCGCGGTCATGGCTTTTCCTGCTTTTCGAGGGGTATTCCGCCGCAATTTATGCGATCCCGATCAGCCAGTCGTTGCTATTCTTGGGCTCGCATGGCTGCATGTCGGCAATAAATTGCCGCGAGAGAGCGAAAGTGCAGCAGAAGATAGCCGACGACTTCGACCTCAGGATTCTCAGGGAATTGCGGGCGGATGCCCGCATCACCAACAACGAGCTTGCCGAGCGCATCGGCCTGTCGCCGTCGCCTTGCCTCAGGCGCGTGCGGCGGCTGGAGGAGACCGGCGTCATCAGGGGCTATACCACGCTGGTCGACCCCGCCGCCTTCGGTTGGAGCATGGTCGCCATCGCCACCATCCGGCTCAGCCGGCAGAACGAGGACGAGATCGTCATGTTCGAGGACGCGATCCGCGGCTGGGAAGAGGTGCTGGAATGCCATCTCGTCACCGGTTCGCGCGACTATGTGCTGAAGGTGGTGACGGGCAGCCTCGAACAGTATGAGCGCTTCGTCAAGGAGAAGATCGCGCGGCTGAAATGCGTCGCCTCGATCGAGACCAGCTTCGTCATGAACACCATAAAGGAACGGCGCCTCTGAGGGCGCCGTTCCATTTTACGTTGTGAGCATGACCTTTGCGGGATCACGCTCTGCAAGGTTTACTTGATCGCCTTGTCGGTGATGGCGGTGGTGTAGGCGCCGGTCGGCTCCTTGGTGATGATCTTCTGGTCGAGCAGCGCCTTGGCGGTGCGCTCGTAGGTCGCCGGATCGAGCTTGCCGTCGGCATTGTCGATCAGCTTGGCGACTTCGCTCATCATCCGCTTCTGGTGGTTCTCGTCCTGACCGCCGCCGTCCATGACGATGCCGGCGGCTTCGTCATTGTTGTCGACGGCGTATTTCCAGCCCTTCATCGAGGCGCGCACGAAACGCACCATCTTGTCCTCGAAGGCCGGGTCCTTGAGCTTGTCTTCCGAGGCATAGAGCCCGTCCTCGAGCAGGTCGTTGCCCATGGCCGAGTAGTTGAACACGGTGAGCTGTTCCGGCTTGTAGCCGGCGTCGATCAGCTGCCAGTACTCATTGTAGGTCATGACCGAGATGCAGTCCGCCTGCTTCTGGATCAGCGGCTGCACGTCGAAGCTCTGCTTCAAGACGGTGACGCCGTCCGGGCCGCCTTCGGTCTTGAGGCCGAGCTTGTTCATCCAGGCGTAGAACGGATACTCGTTGCCGAAGAACCAGACACCGAGTGTGTGGCCCTTGAAGTCGGCTTCGGTCTTGATCGGGCCGTCCTTCGGGCAGACCAGCTCCATGCCGGCCTTCTTGAACGGCTGGGCAATGTTGACCAGCGGCACGCCCTTTTCGCGCGCGGCCAGTGCACCACCCATCCAGTCGACGATGACGTCGGCGCCGCCGCCGGCGATCACCTGCTCGGGCGCAATGTCCGGGCCGCCCGGCTTGATGTCGACGTCGAGACCCTCGGCTTCATAGAAACCCTTGGCCTTGGCGACATAGTAGCCGGCAAACTGGGCCTGCGTGACCCATTTCAACTGCAACGTCACCTTGTCGGCGGCCATTGCCTGGAACGCGGCCAGCGACATCGCGCCGGCCAGAACGGGAATAATCAGTTTTTTCATTCTTTTACCCTCTGAAGTTAGTGCTCTTAAACCCACCGCCCCTATCCACCACGGACAGAGGGATGCCAAAACGTGACGGCTCTTTCGACAAGAGCGACCACGCCATAAAAGACCGAACCCGCAAGTGCTGCAACTGCGATTTCGGCCCAGACCATGTCGATGTTCATCCGCCCGACCTCGGTCGAGATGCGGAAGCCCATGCCGACCACGGGCGTGCCGAAGAACTCGGCGACGATGGCGCCGATCAGCGCCAGCGTCGAGTTGATCTTCAGTGCGTTGAAGATGAAGGGGGCCGCCGCCGGCAGCCTGAGCTTGACCAGCGTCGGCCAGTAACCCGACGCATAGGTACGCATCAGGTCGCGCTCCATATGGCCTGAGGCGGCCAGACCGGCGACTGTGTTCACCAGCATCGGGAAGAAGGTCATGATGATGACGACAGCCGCCTTGGACTGCCAGTCGAAGCCGAACCACATGACCATGATCGGCGCCACGCCGATGATCGGCAGCGCCGAGACCATGTTGCCGATCGGCAAGAGCCCACGCCGCAGGAACGGCACGCGGTCGGCGAGGATCGCGGTGATGAAACCGGCGCCGCTGCCGACGACATAGCCGAAGAGCACCGCCTTGAAGATGGTCTGCCGGACATCAGCGCCGAGCACCGGCAGGGAGCTGGCGATGCGCGCGCCAATGGCGCTGGGCGGCGGCAACAGAATGAAGGGAATGCCGGCGCCGCGCGTCACCGCTTCCCAGATGATCAGGATCCAGGCGCCGAATATGGCCGGGATGATCAGGCGCAGCGCGTTGCGGGCCAAGCCCCTCATCGGACGAAGGCTGGACAGCACCGCCACGCAGCGCCAGCCAAGCAGCCAGGCGGCCGTGAGCAGCAGGAAATACGGCGCCAGTGCCGTGCCTTCGAACCCCGCGATGCCCGAGATCAGCAGCCAGGCAACGAGATGGGCGCCGACAAACAGCACGGCAGCCTCCGCAAGGGACGGAATCCTGATCATCGAGATCAGCGCCGCCACGATCGCCAGGCCGAGCATCAAACCCTTGGTTCCGGGATAGGGATAGTTGATGCTGGTGGTCGGGTCCGCAAGCGCTGCCGCTTCCGGCTTCGACATCGCGCCGAGGGCGACCGCTATCAGGCAGAGCACGATCGCCAGCACCGCTTGCCAGGAGGGTTTCAGCCAGTTCATGCCGGCCTCCCGCCCATGGCGCGGTCGACGAGGCGACCGGCAATGCCGACCACCATGACCAGAAGTGCCGCCACGATGGAACCCGCGACCAACGCCGACCAGATGTCGATGGACTGGCTGTAATAGGCGCCGGCGAGCAGCTTGGCACCGATGCCGGCGACGGCACCGGTGGGCAGTTCGCCGACGATGGCGCCGACCAGGCTCGCCGCCACCGCCACCTTCATCGAGGTGAACAGGAACGGCACCGAGGCCGGGACACGCAATTTCCAGAAGGTCTGCGCACGGCTGGCATTGTAGGTGTGCATCAGGTCGAGATGCATGATCTCGGGCGAGCGAAGCCCCTTCACCATGCCGACGGTCACCGGGAAGAACGACAGATAGGTCGAGATCATCGCTTTCGGGATCAGGCCGGTGATGCCGATCGCCGCCAGCACGACGATGATCATCGGCGCCACCGCCAGGATCGGAATGGTCTGCGAAGCGATGATCCACGGCATCAGGCTGCGGTCGAGCGTCGCCACATGCACGATGCCGACCGCGATGATGATGCCGAGCGCGGTGCCGAAGGCAAAGCCGAGCAGCGTCGAGGACAATGTCACCCAGGCGTTGTAGACGAGGCTGCGGTTCGAATTGATGGGCCGCAGGAAGGTGTTTTCGAAGAAGTTCACCGCCACCTGATGCGGCGCCGGGAGCGTCGGCTTCGGCTGCGACAGCGTCTTGCCGATGAATTCGACGGTGCCGGGGGTTTCGTTGGCACGAGTGTCGAGATCGCGCTGGAATGGCGCGTTGAGGACGACGGCCATGACGTACCAGAGCACGACCACGCCGGCCAGGATCGAGGTGACAGGGACGAGCTTGTCGCGGAAGGAGTCCATCTAGCGAGCCTCGCTGGTGAGGCGACCGCTCCGCGCAACGCGAGCGGCCCACCACGCCTTCGTCATCCTAGGGCGGAGCAGGCGCGAAGCGGCCTGCGCAGACCCTAGGATCCATTCCGTGACGTTGGTCGAAGGGCGCAAGCGGCTGAGAATGCCCGCCAAACGGTGCGAGGTGCAGGGAGCCACGCTCAGGACCGTTGCGGAGCATAAAGGTAACGGCATGGATCCTAGGGTCTGCGCCGCGTCGCTTCGCTCCTTGCTCCGCCCTAGGATGACGAAGACACGGATAGCCGCCCCCTCACCCGACCCCCGCTTCGCTCCGGCCACCCTCTCCCCGGTGGGGAGAGGAGGAACCTCGTCCTGAGCCCGCTCAATCATCATAGCTGTGCCCTGCCCGCAGACCATCGCGCACGCGCGCGGCGATCGCCAGAAACTCCGGCGTTTCGCGGATGTCGAGCGGCCGCTCCTTCGGCAGTGTCGATTCGATGATGTCGCTGACACGCCCCGGGCGCGGTGACATGACCACGATGCGCGTCGAGAGGTAGACGGCTTCGGGAATGGAGTGGGTGACGAAGCAGATGGTCTTGTTGGTGCGCGCCCACAGTTGCAGCAATTGCTCGTTGAGATGGTCGCGCACGATCTCGTCCAGCGCGCCGAATGGCTCGTCCATCAACAAGAGGTCGGCGTCGAAGGCGAGCGCACGCGCGATCGAGGCGCGCTGCTGCATGCCGCCGGAAAGCTGCCAGGGGTATTTCTTCTCGAATCCCGAGAGGTTGACGAGGTCGAGCGTGCGCTTGATGCGCTCGGCCTGCTCCGCCCTGGAGAGGCCCATGATCTCCAGCGGCAGCGCGACATTGCGTTCGATCGTGCGCCACGGAAACAGCGCGGCGGCCTGGAAGACATAGCCATAGGCGCGCTTCTCGCGGGCCTGCTCCGCGGTCATGCCGTTGACCGAAATCGTCCCCGATGTCGGTTTCTCCAGGTCGGCTATGACGCGCAGCAGCGTGGTCTTGCCGCAACCCGACGGCCCGATGAAGGAGACAAATTCTCCCTTGCCGATGGTCAGGTCGACATTGGACAGCGCCTGGACCGGTCCGTCATTGGTCTGGAAGGTGAGGCCAAGTTTGCTTGCCGCGACGACGGCTGGCGAAATTCCGGTCATCGGCTGCCGCCTGCCTGTTCCCGCCCCTGCGGCGCCGTCCGGATTCCGATTGCTTTTATAGCGATGTTGTTTTCCACTCGCCCAGTCCCATTGGTCTTGTCCCACTCAAATCGACGCCCGGAGTTCCCCGATGTCGCCCAAACCCACTTGCCATCTTATCCGCCCTGAAAGCACTTATGAAGGCAAGCAGGGATTGACCTATTTCGCCGGCATCGCCACCGAATCGGTCGGCTCGTCCGGCATCTGCATGCATGTGCTCACCATGCCGCCCGGCGCCCGCGCCAAGGCGCATCTGCATGAGAACCACGAGACCGCGATCTACGTCCTCTCCGGCGAAGTCCATACCTGGTATGGCGACCGGCTCGAACACCACATCGTCGTCAAGGCCGGCGACCTCTTCTACATCCCCGCCGGCGTACCGCATCTGCCGGCCAATCTGAGCAACGCCCCGTCCTCGGCCGTCATCGCCCGCACCGACCCCAACGAACAGGAAAGCGTCGTCCTGCTGCCGGAACTGGATGGCCTGGTCGCCTGAGGCTGACGGGATCGCCGTCATTTGCACGGCACGACTTCTCCCATGACGTTGCCGTCCTCATCGGTGATCGTCAGCTTCTTGGCGTTCTTGGCGCTGTGCTTGATGGTGAACTTGGTCGGCTCCTGTCCGTCTTCGCCTTCCGCCTCGCATGTCGCCGTCACCACCAGCGATCCGTCAGCCTGCGCTTGCGTCTTCGAGAAGGTGCAGGCGCTGGCGGCGGTGATCAATTCCTTGTCGGTCAAAAGCAGCATCTGGTCGGCGGCGACTTCCTGGCCATTGCGGTTGATACAGCCATATTTGTCGCCATAGGGTTTCGACAGGTCGATGCCTGCCGCCAAAGCCTGACCAGCAGCCAAAATGACAACCATCGCAACAGACAGACCAAAACCACGCATGCTCATTCCCCCATTGCCCAGATTCAAGAACATGATTGCAGCGGCCCCAATTCCTCAAGGCCGGGGATGGTGACGAAGAAGCCATCCTCTCCCTTATTCGTGACCACGACGGTTTCGGCCGTTGTCCCCGCCTCACCCTCGGCGGAACAGCTGGACTTCACGGATTGCGCACCCGGCGCCACCGTCAATCGCTGCGCGAAACGGCAGCCGCTGCCGTAGGTCTCGATGCCTTCCGCCGTCAGCACGATATAGCCGTCGCTGTCCTGATGGCCGGCCTTGACGCCGGCGCAGCCTTCATCATTGCCCCAGGAACCGGCCAGCACGCCGGAAGCAGTTGCCGGACCACCGGCAACCGTCGCCAGGACCAGGGCGATGAGCGCCGCGGATCGCGCCAAGCTCAGACGCCCGTCGCCGGGATGCCGGTGCGCTCCACCTTGCGCGGCGCGGTAATCTCTTTCCACGTCGACAGCGCCCGGTTTACCGCGGCGTTCGGCTCGCGGCCGACAAATTGGCCATGCCCCGGCTTTGCCTTGACCTCGGCCTCCTCGATCGACAGTTCGCCACGCGAGAAGACGAAGCGCGGCAGGCCGGTCACCTCGACGCCCTCGAACACGTTGTAGTCGATGACCGACTGCTGCTTCTTCGAGGAAATCGTCTTCTTCCGCTTCGGATCCCAGACGATGATGTCGGCGTCAGCGCCTTCGACGATGGCGCCCTTCCTCGGATACATGTTGAGGATCTTGGCGATGTTGGTCGAGGTCACCGCCACGAACTCGTTCATCGTCAGCCGCCCGGTGTTGACGCCCCGGGTCCACAGCACCGGCATGCGATCTTCAAGACCGCCGGTGCCGTTGGGGATCTTGGTGAAATCGCCGACGCCGAAGCGCTTCTGCTTGGTGGTGAAGGCGCAATGGTCGGTCGCCACAACTTGCAGCGACCCAGCCTGCAAGCCGGCCCACAGCGAATCCTGATGCAGTTTGTTACGGAAGGGCGGGCTCATCACGCGGCGCGCCGCATGATCCCAGTCCTTGTCGAAATATTCGCTCTCATCCAACGTCAGGTGCTGGATCAGCGGCTCGCCGAACACGCGCATACCCTTCTGGCGCGCCCGGCGGATCGCCTCGTGGCTCTGCTCGCAGGAGACATGCACGACATAGAGCGGCACACCGGCCATGTCGGCGATCATGATGGCGCGGTTGGTCGCCTCGCCTTCCACTTCCGGCGGGCGCGAATAGGCATGGCCCTCGGGTCCATTGTTGCCGGCGGCCAGCAGCTTCTGCGACAGGGCTGCAACCACGTCGCCATTTTCGGCATGCACCAGCGGCAGCGCGCCAAGGTCGGCGCAGCGCTGGAACGACGCATACATCTCGTCGTCATCCACCATCAGCGCGCCCTTGTAGGCCATGAAGTGCTTGAACGAGGTGATGCCCTTGTCGACGACGGTCGCCATCTCGTCGAACACCTGCTTGCCCCACCAGGTGATCGCCATGTGGAAGGAGTAGTCGCACGACGCCTTGGAGGTCTTGTTGTCCCACATCTGCAGGGCCTCTAACAGCGATTGCTGCGGCGCCGGCAGACAGAAATCGACGACCATCGTGGTGCCGCCGGCAAGGGCCGCACGCGTGCCGGACTCAAAATCATCGGCCGAATAGGTGCCCATGAACGGCATTTCGAGATGGGTATGCGGGTCGATGCCACCCGGCATCACATAGCAGCCGGTGGCGTCGTACTCATGGTCGCCATGCAGGTCGGAACCGATGGCGACGATCTTGCCGTGGCTGAACAGCACGTCGGCCTTCCAGCTGCGGTCAGCGGTGACGACGGTGCCGTTCTTGATGACTTTGGTCATTTTCTTGTTCCCTTGTTCTTTTCGCGCTTCTTTATGAGCGGCGTTTGGAATCTGGATGTCTAAAGCTCACTCCACGATGACAGCCGTCTCCACCACCGCGTGGAACAGCACGTCGGCGCCGGCAGAAGCCCATTCCTTGGTGATCTCCTCGGCCTCGTTGTGGCTAAGCCCATCGACGCAGGGGCACATCACCATGGCGGTCGGCGCGACGCGGTTGATCCAGCAGGCATCGTGGCCGGCACCCGAGACGATGTTGCGGTGCGTGTAGCCAAGCCGTTCGGCGGCATCGCGGATGGCCTTCACGCAGCCGGCATCGAAAGTGACCGGATCGAAATGGCCGACCTGCTCGACCTTGTACTGGATATCCAGCGCCTCGCAGATCGTGTCGATGCCTTCGCGGATGCGGCCGTCCATGGCGTCCAGCACTTCCTTCTCGGGCGAGCGTATGTCGATGGTGAATACGGTGCGGCCGGCGATGATGTTGCGCGAATTGGGATAGACCTCCATGTGGCCGACCGCGCCGACGGCGTCGGGCTGGTAGTCCATGGCGATTTCGTGCACCAGTTCGATGACGCGGGCCATGCCGAGACCGGCATTGCGGCGCTTGGGCATCGGCGTCGAGCCGGTATGCGCCTCCTTGCCGGTCAGCGTCACCTGCAGCCATTTCAGTCCCTGGCCGTGGGTGACGACACCGATGTCGATGTCTTCGTCCTCGAGGATCGGGCCCTGCTCGATATGCAGTTCGAAGAAGGCGTGGATCTTGCGATCGCCGACTTTCTCGGTGCCCTTCCAGCCGATGCGCTCCAGCTCCTCGCCGAATTTCTTGCCGTTCTTGTCCGTGTGCTCATAGACATCGGCCTGATCGAGCACACCGGCGAACACGCCCGACGCCATCATCGCCGGCGCGAAACGCGAGCCTTCCTCGTTGGTCCAGTTGGTGACGACGATCGGATGTTTTGTCTTGATGCCGAGATCGTTGAGCGAGCGCACGACTTCCAGCCCGCCCAGAACGCCGAGCACGCCGTCATATTTGCCGCCTGTAGGCTGCGTGTCGAGATGGCTGCCGACATAGACCGGCGGCAGGCTGGGATCGGTGCCCTCGCGGCGGGCAAACATGGTGCCCATCTCGTCGAGGCCCATTTCGAGCCCGGCGGCCTCGCACCAGCGCTTGAACAGATGCCGGCCTTCGCCGTCTTCGTCGGTCACGGTCTGGCGATTGTTGCCGCCGGCAATGCCGGGGCCGATCTTCGCCATCTCCATCAGCGAATCCCACAAACGATCTGAATTGATTCGCAGATTCTCGCCGGGTGCGGCCATTCAAAATCCTTCCATTTCATGCTCTGGGCGGGTGGCGGTTCCCATCGCCACCCGCCCAGATAAAAGCAAGTCTAGTCTATCGACCGCAGCACTTCACGCACATGGTCGATCAGTTCGTTGATCTGGCCCTTGGTGATGATCAGCGGCGGCGACAGCGCGATGATGTCGCCGGTGGTGCGGATCAGCGCGCCGCGCTCGAACGCCTTGACGAAGGCCGAGAAGGCGCGCTTGGTCGGGCTGCCGGCGATCGGCGCCAGTTCGATCGCGCCGATCAGGCCGATGTTCCTGATGTCGATGACATGCGGCTCGCCCTTCAGCGAGTGCAGCGCGTCTTCCCAATAAGGCGCCAGTTCCTCGCCACGGGTAAGCAGGCCTTCTTCCTTGTAGGTATCGAGCGTGCCGAGTGCGGCCGCACACGCGATCGGATTGCCCGAATAGGTGTAGCCGTGGAAGAACTCGATCATGTGCTCGGGGCCGGTCATGAAGGCGTCATGGATTTCCTTCTTCACGAACACCGCGCCCATCGGGATGACGCCGTTGGAGACGCCCTTGGCGGTGGTCATGATATCGGGAACCACGCCGAAATAGTCGGCCGCGAACGGTGCCCCAAGACGGCCGAAACCGGTAATGACCTCGTCGAAGATCAACAGGATGCCATGCTTGGTGCAGATTTCGCGCAGCTTCTGCAGATAGCCCTTGGGTGGCAGGATGACGCCGGTGGAGCCGGCGACCGGCTCGACGATGACGGCGGCGATGGTCGAGGCGTCATGCAGCGCGACGATGCGTTCCAGCTCGTTGGCGAGTTCCGCGCCATGTTCCGGCACGCCCTTGGAGAAGGCATTCTTCTCCGGCAGATGCGTGTGCGGCATGTGGTCGACACCGCCGAGCAGCGTGCCGAACATCTTGCGGTTGGTGACGATGCCGCCGACCGAGATGCCGCCGAAATTGACACCGTGATAGCCGCGCTCGCGGCCGATCAGGCGGGTGCGCGAGCCCTCGCCCTTCACCCGGTGATAGGCGATCGCCATCTTCAGCGCGGTCTCGACCGATTCCGAACCGGAATTGGTGAAGAACACGTGGTCCATCCCCTTGGGCGCGATGTCCACCAGGCGGTTGGCCAGTTCGAACACGATCGGATGGCCCATCTGGAAGGCAGGCGCGTAGTCGAGTTCGGCGGCCTGGTGCTGGATCGCCTCAGTGATCTTCGGCCGGCAGTGGCCGGCATTGACGCACCACAGGCCGGCGGTGCCGTCCAGCACCTTGCGGCCGTCGCTGGTCGTGTAATGCATGTCCTTGGCGGACACGAACATGCGTGGCGCCTGCTTGAACTGCCGGTTTGCCGTGAACGGCATCCAGAATGCACTGAGATCGTTCGGCGTGACTTTCAGCCGGTTGGACATGACCAAGACTTCCCCTTGTAACCTGTTTCGGTGCGTCCAACGCTTGGTCTTTGCGCCATTTTCATGCTACGCAAATTTTTGACCGATTGGACAAACGTTAGCACCGCCCTGTCGGCGGTCAAGGGATTACTAGCGGAAATGCGGCTCCTGAAGTGCGTTCCACAGCCTGGGGAAAAACTGGTCCAGAGAATTGGTCCAGATGACCTTGAACGCGAGATTTGGCAAAGCAAGGGTCCGCAACGGTGAACACCGGCACGGAAGCCCCCCGCCGCACCCGCATCCAGCAGGAAAAGCGCGAAGTCATCCTGGAGGCCGCGCTCGAGGTGTTCTCCACCAACGGCTTCCGCGGCTCGACCATAGACCAGATCGCCGAAGCCGCCGGCATGTCGAAGCCGAACCTGCTCTATTACTTCCGCCGCAAGGAAGACATTCATGAGACTTTGATGCAGCGCCTGCTCGACACCTGGCTGGCGCCGTTGCGTGAACTCGACGACATCGGCGATCCCATGACCGAGCTCAGGAGCTATATCAGGCGCAAGCTCGAAATGGCGCGCGATTTTCCGCGCGAGAGCCGGCTGTTCGCCAACGAGATCCTGCAAGGCGCGCCGCGCATCATGCCGCTGCTGGCCGGCGAATTGAAGACGCTGGTCGACGAGAAGGCATCCGTCATCAAGGGCTGGATGCGTGCCGGCAAGATCGCCAAGACCGACCCCTGGCACCTGATCTTCTCGATCTGGGCGACGACGCAGCACTATGCCGATTTCGACGTCCAGGTCCGCGCGGTGCTGGGACCGAACCGCGGCGGCGACGGCCGCTTCGAGGACGCGGCGCGGTTTCTGGAGCAGTTGTTTCTCGAGGGGCTGAAGCCGAAGGGCTGACCCGATGGTTCAGGCGCTGCGACGCTCGGCCGGAAGGTCGTCGAGCAGATTGCGCAGCTTGGCGATCGAGTTCTGCTCGGCGAGCGGCGTGTAGACGATCAGTTTCATGTCCGAGCCGTCATCGATCGACAGGCTCATATGCTCGAACACCATCGGACCGGCCGTGGGGTGGCGCAGGTGCTTCATGCCGGACAGGCGGTGCACGACGTCGCGCTGCGGCCACCATTCCCGGAACTCCGGACTTGAGCGCATCATCAGCGCGATCAGCCGCTCGAAATCCGGATCGCCGACATACTTCGCGCTTTCGGCACGGAACGCGGCGAGAGTAGCGCGGGCCACCTGCTCCCAGTCGACCAGCAGATGCCGACGGTGCGGATCGGTGAAAACGCCATGGATGATGTTGCGGGCATCCCCCTCCAACAGACCGTAATCGCCGAAAATGGCAACGGCCGCGTCATTCCAGGCCAGCACGTCCCAGCGCGGGCCGACGACATAGGCGGGCTGCAGGACCAGGCTCTGCAGCATGTGCAGCAAGGGCCCGTCGACCTTCGCCGGCACGATGCGCCGCCGCTCCGGCTGCTGGCGGCCGGCAAGCGTGAACAGATGACGCTTCTCAGCCGGGTCCAGCCGCAGCGCCTCGCTGAGCGCCGTCAGCACTTCCACCGACGGGCGCACGTCCCTGCCCTGCTCCAGCCAGGTGTACCAAGTGGTGCCGACACCGGCGATCATCGCCACTTCTTCGCGGCGCAGGCCCGGCGTGCGCCGCCTGAGGCCGGTCGCGATACCGGTTGCCGAGGGCGTCAGCCTCTCGCGTCGCGAGCGCAGGAAAGCGCCGAGCTCGCGCCGGCGGCTGTCTTCAGCGGAATGAGAGGGAGCATCCATGACGCTTATTATAGCAGTACTGATACCAGGATAAAGTTTGAACTGTTTGAGGCCTGCCGGATGTCCCATCTTCGGCTCGGAGCGACGAAATGGAGGCTCCGGACATGGACCTGAAAGACAAGACAATCCTCATCACCGGCTCGACCGATGGCGTCGGTCGCGTCGTTGCGCAAAGGCTGGGCGCCGTCGGCGCACGCGTGCTGGTGCACGGCCGCGATGCCACGCGCGGCAAGGCCGTCGTCGCCGAAATCGAGACCGCCGGCGGCAGAGCCGACTTCCTGGCCGCCGACCTCGCATCGCTGGCCGAAATTCGCCGCATCGCCGAGGCCGTGCGCGCCCGAACGGATCGGCTCCACATCCTCATCAACAATGCCGGCATCGGCACTGCCGGTGCCAAGCGACAAGTCAGCGCCGACGGTTACGAACTGCGTTTCGCGGTCAACTATCTCGCCAGCTTCCTGCTGACCTTTGACCTTCTGCCGCTAATGAAGGCGAGTGCGCCGGCGCGCATCGTCAATGTCGCTTCAGCCGGCCAGCAGGCAATCGACTTCGGCGATGTAATGTTGGCTGAGGGCTATAGCGGCGTGCGCGCCTACTGCCAGAGCAAGCTGGCGCAGATCCTGTTCACCGTCGATCTGGCGGAAGAGCTGAAAGGCACCGGCGTCACCGTCAACGCGCTGCATCCGGCGAGCTACATGAACACCACCATGGTCCGGCAGGCGGGCGTGACGCCATGGAGTTCGGTCGAAACCGGCGCCGACGCGATCGTCAACCTCGCGACGTCGTCCGCGCTCGAAGGACGCAGCGGTCTCTATTTCGACGGCCTGCGCGAATCCCGCGCCGACGCCCAGGCCTACGACGCCAGGGCAAGACAAGAATTGCGCAGCCTGAGCCTCGACCTTGTCGGGCTGGCAACAGCGAAGGAGGAACATTCATGACCGACAGGACAGAACACACAGTCATCATCGGCGGCTCATCCGGCATCGGCCTGGCGACCGCGCGCAAGCTGATTGGGCCGGGCATGAAGGTAACGATCACCGGGCGCAACCCGGACAAGCTCAACGGCGCCTGGAAGAGCCTTGGCGGCGCTGCGGAAAAGGCCGCGTTCGACGCTTCGAAGCCGGATGAAGTGCGTCAGTTCTTCGCGGGCCTCGGCCCGTTCGACCACCTTGTTCTGGCCGCGAGCGGCGGCAAGGGCCTTGGTCCCTTCGAAACCCTCGACCTTGCCGACATCGGCAGTGGCGTCGAGGAGAAGGTGCGGCCGCAACTGTCGTGCCTGCAGGCAGCGCTGCCGACGCTCAGCAAGAGCGGATCTGTCACCTTCATATCGGCGGTATCGGCTCAGGTCGCCATGCCAGGCATCGCCGGCATCGGCGCCATCAACGGCATGCTGTTGACCGTGGCGCCGATCCTGGCGGTGGAGTTGAAGCCGCTGCGCGTCAACGTCGTGGCGCCCGGTGTGATCGACACGCCGTGGTGGGACTTCTTGCCCGACGAGCAGCGACAGGCGGTCTTTGCCGGATATGCCAACAAGACGCCCGTGGGCCGGGTTGGCCGTGCCGAGGATGTCGCCTCTGCGATAGCCTTCCTCGTCTCCAACGGTTTCATGACCGGCCAGGTGCTGACCTGCGACGGCGGCTTGCGATTTGCCGCGTGACTTCGGCTTTAGAATGACTGTGCGATCAGCGTCAGGAAGCCGCCGCCCAGCGCGACATTGCCGACGACGCCGTTGATGCGTGCCGCGCGGTCCGGGCCCTGATGGTCCCAGAAATTGTGGAACATCGGTGTCGCGACGACCAGGAACACCACCAGCACCGCGCAGGCTATCGCGGTCCAGAGACCAGCCATCACCAAGGCGCCGGCAATGATCTGGAGCACAATGCCGGCCCACAAGGCCAGCCGCGCCCGTGGCACGCCGCGCGCGGTCATCAGCCCTGTCAGGAAAGCCGCGTTCTGGATGTTGCGCAGGCCGGCGAAGACGAAGGCGCCGCCGAGCAACAGGCGGCCGAGAAACAACAGGGTCGAAGGCAAATCGACAGGCATCAGACGCCCCTTTGAAACTGTTGGAGCGCCGCCGCCTCGGCGGCGCTCCCATGGCGGAAGAAAATCAGGCTGCCTTGGCAGCCGGCATCGGATGGATGGCGTGGAACGGGATGCAAAGCCGGTTCCAGGTGTTGATCATGCCGAGCGCAACCGACAGCTTGACCAGTTCCTCGTCCGAGAAATGCTCAAGCGTGCGGGCATAAAGTTCGTCAGAGACGCCATTGTCGGCGATCAGGGTCACCGCTTCGGTCCAGGCGAAGGCGGCGCGCTCGCGTTCGGAAAACAGCGGCGATTCCTTCCAGGCCGCGACGAGATAGAGCCGCTGCTCGGTTTCTCCGTCGCGCCTCGCCTCGCGGCTGTGCATCTCGACACAGTAGGAGCAGCCATTGATCTGCGAGGCCCTGAGCTTGATCAGGTGCAGCAGGCTCACCTCCAGCCCGCATTCGTCGACCACCTTGTTGAGCGCCGACACCGCCTTCATGATTTCGGGCGCCTTGGCGAAGAATTGCATCCTCTGTTTCATCTTGATGTCCTTTCATGTCTGCTTTGGATTTTGCGGGGTGGAACTGGATTTCTGCGGCCGCTGGTGGCGCGCGACGAAGGCGCAGCTCGCGGCGAACGATCTGGGGTCCCCTTCCGACGCGTAGTCCGCCACGATGTCGGACAGCTTCGTCTCGGCGAGCGCTGCCCGATAGGCGCGCTCGGCTTTCAGCATCGCGGCATTGATGCCGCAGGGTTTGACATAGGCCGAGGCGTCGAGCTTGACCGGACCGTTGCGGCGGATCTCGCCGCAGCGAAAAGCCGGTTCACGCCCCTCGATGGCCAGCACGATGTCGAGCAGAGTGATGCTCTCCGCCGGCCGCGCCAGCCGGTAGCCGCCAGCTGGCCCCGATACCGATTCCAGGATGCGCGCCGCGCACAGCATGTTGAGATGTTTCAGCAGATAGCTCGGCGACAGCCCAAAGGACTCGGCAAGCGCAGCACCCGGCATTGTGCTGTTTCCGTCCACGCTGGCCAGCGTGGCCGCACAGTGGATGGCCGCCTCAACGCCCTCGCCAAGCCTCATGATGCCGATCTCCAATTCATGGATATCTTTTATCGTGGATAATTTTTATCCGCAATAGAGAAATGCTAAAATTCACACGTTCGCGATGGCTTCACAGAACTTGGGTTCCTCGCACCCCGTTTCATGCAACGGCATGCACACACTTCCGAGCGGTTGGTCTTTGGCGATAGCGTGCATGGCAGCTTGGCGCATGCTGGTCGACCCCCACTCCGTCTCGGCTTCGCCGAGCCACCTCTCCCCCGATCGACGGGGGAGAGGAAAGGCGCGCCAGGCTTCTTGCCGTCAACGCTCGTCCAGCCAAGCTCCCTTCCTTTCCCTCTGGAGGGGGGAAGGTGGCGCTGCGAAGCAGCGACGGATTGGGGGAACCACGTGGCAATCAAGCCTCGGGCTGACCAGTCGCGCAAGTCACAGAAGATGTGTGCATAGCCCAGTCATTTCACGGGGCGAGGAACGCAAGTTCTGTGAAGGCAGCCCTACTCCGCCGCCACCTTGGCCATCGGATTGTTCGGGTGCGTCGTCCAGTTGGCGTAGATTGGCGATACCGGCTTGCCGGTACGTTCATCCATGGCGCCGGCGGCCAGCGGCTCCATGGTGATGCAATTGTCGACGGGGCAGACATTGACGCACAGATTGCAGCCGACGCACTCGGCCTCGATCACCTCGAAATGCCTGACCCCGTTGACCATGTTGGTGATCGCCTGGTGCGAGGTGTCCTCGCAGGCGATGTGGCAGCGGCCGCATTTGATGCAGGCATCCTGGTCGATATGTGCCTTGGCGACATAGTTGAGGTTGAGATACTGCCAGTCGGTGACGTTGGGCGTGGCGCGGCCGATGACGTCGTCGAGTGAGCGGTGGCCCTTCTCGTCCATCCAGTTTTCGAGGCCCGCGATCATCTCCTGCACGATCTTGAAGCCATAGGTCATGGCCGCCGTGCACACCTGCACATTGCCGGCGCCGAGCGCCAGGAATTCGGCGGCGTCGCGCCAGGTGGTGATGCCGCCAATGCCGGAGATCGGCAGGCCGCGGGTTTCGGGATCGCGCGCGATTTCGGCCACCATGTTCATGGCGATCGGCTTCACCGCCGGGCCGCAATAGCCGCCATGCGAGCCCTTGCCGTCGATGGTTGGCATCGGCGCGAAGCTGTCGAGATCGACACCGGTGATCGAATTGATGGTGTTGATCAGCGACACCGCGTCGGTGCCGCCGGCATGTGCTGCCCGCGCGGGCTTGCGGATATCCGTGATATTGGGCGTCAGCTTGGTGATGACGGGCATGCGCGTATATTGCTTGCACCAGCGCACCACCATTTCGATATATTCCGGCACCTGGCCGACGGCGGCGCCCATGCCGCGCTCCGACATGCCGTGCGGGCAGCCGAAATTGAGCTCGATGCCGTCGGCGCCGGTCTCCTCGACCAGCGGCAGGATGGCTTTCCAGCTCGCCTCTTCGCAGGGAACCATGATCGAGGCGATCAGCGCACGATCAGGCCAATCCATCTTGACCTGCTTCATCTCGCGCAGATTGGTCTGCAGGTCGCGGTCGGTGATCAGTTCGATGTTGTTGAGACCGAGCAGGCGACGGTCGGCGCCCCAGATCGCGCCATAGCGCGGACCGTTGACGTTGACGACCGGCGGCCCTTCCTCGCCCAGCGTCTTCCAGACCACGCCGCCCCACCCCGCCTTGAAGGCGCGGATGACGTTGTAGGCCTTGTCGGTCGGCGGCGCCGAGGCCAGCCAGAACGGATTTGGCGATTTGATGCCGACGAAATTGTTTCTGATGTCTGCCATGCTCATGCCCTCCCGTTCGAGGTCAGCGCCCGGTTGATTGATTCCGCCGCATCGCGCCCTTGCGCCACGGCCGAGACGGTCAAATCGTCACCACCAAAGATGCAGTCGCCGCCAGCCCAGACTTTCGCCAGCGAGGTACGCCCTTCCGCGTCGACCTTGATGCGGCCGGCTTCGAGGTCGATCGAGGCTCCGCTGCCGTTGAGGGCAGCTGGAACAAAGCTCTGGCCGATCGCCTTGAAAACCTGGTCGGCGACGAGCGTCAGCGTCTCGCCCGTGCCGGCGAGCTTGTCGCCCTTCAATGCCGTGTATTCGAGCTCTATACCCGACACCTTGCCGGCCTCGGCGATCACACGCTTCGGCTGCAGCCAGTGGCGGATGGTGACGCCGTTGGCGGCCGCCAGATCCTGCTCGAACTCGGAAGCGTTCATGTGCTCCTGGCCGCGCCGGTAGCAGATCGTCACCTCCTCGGCGCCGAGCAGCTTCGACTGCACGGCCGCATCGATCGCCGTCATGCCGCCGCCGATCACGACGACGCGGCGGCCAACCGGCAGGCCGGAGAGATCGCTGGCCTGGCGTAGCTCGGCGATGAACTCTACCGCATTGATGACGCCGGCGGCACCCTCGCCATCGGCGCGCAACGCGTTGACGCCGCCGAGCCCCATGCCGAGGAACACCGCGTCGTAATTGCGGATCAGGTCGGAGAGCTGGTAGTCGCGGCCTAGCGCCTTGCCGTTCTGGATGTCGATGCCGCCGATCGCCGTGACATAGTCGACCTCGGCCTGGGCGAAATTGTCGACGCTCTTGTAGGCGGCGATGCCATACTCGTTGAGGCCGCCAGCCTTCGGGCGCGCTTCCAGGATGGTCACGTCATGACCATGGCGGGCGAGCCGGTGCGCGGCGGCAAGGCCGGCCGGGCCGGCGCCGACCACGGCGACGGTCTTCCCCGTCGCCTCGGCGCGCGGATAAAACTGCTTGTTCTCGGCCATCGCGACATCGGTGGCGTAGCGCTGCAGGCGGCCGATCTGCACCGGCTTGCCTTCCGCCACCTCGCGCACGCAGACCTCTTCGCACAGCGTCTCGGTCGGGCAGACGCGGGCGCACATGCCGCCCAGGATATTCTGGTCGAAGATGGTCTTGGCCGAGCCGATGGGATTGCCGGTCGAGATCTGGCGGATGAACAGCGGAATGTCGATCGAGGTCGGGCATGCATTCATGCATGGCGCGTCGTAGCAGAAATAGCAGCGGTCGGATTCGACCAGCGCCTCGTGGTGATCGAGCGGCGGATGCAGGTCGGAAAAATTATCCGCATACTGCTCGGCCGCGAGCCGGCCGCCGGCAATACCTTCCTTGAACTGGCCTTCTGGCATTGTCAGTTCCCCATGTTTTGTTTTGGGGAAGGCTAGCACGTTTTATTTTTTTATCAATTGGTCAATTTTCGGCGCAAGCCGCTGAAAAGGCTTGATAAAAACATGATTTTTTTACTCATGTTATGCTGTGGACGGCTGCTCTTGCCGGACCGGATGGCCCTCGTCGACCGGCCGGCCATGGAGTGCCCGGACCTCGTCCGCGACCAGCTCCTGCAGCCGCCACAGATTGCGGTCGTGGATGCCGAACGCTTCGAGATGACTGACCGTGTTGTAGAGATATTCAGCGCCGGAGCCGATATGGCCGCAGGCCCTGGCCAATATGCTTGCCACCTTGTCCAGTGGCTGATCCAATGACGTTCCCCGCCCCTTCACGCCAACCCAGAAGCCAAGCGCCCGCAACGGCCCTTGCGCCGTATGCACGGGCAGCCACCGGACCGAGCTGATGCTCTCGTGGTCGCTGATCTCGCGCCGCAGCAGCCTTTCGATCTGGGCCGGTTTTTCGCCCTCCTGCAAGCGGTAGATCACGCCGTTGCACCGTCCGCCCCGTTCCAGCGCCATCATCAGCCCTGGCTGCTCGGCACTGCCGCGCCAGCGCACCATGTCGAGGCAGAAGGAGCGGTGCCAGCCGAAGGCCGTGGCGAGCCTTTGCTCCACCGATTCGAATTCCGGCTTCCAGATCAGCGACCCGTAGGCGAACACCCAGAGCGGCCCCTCGTCCGCTTCAGCGGCAAGCCGCATGGCAAGGGTCCGGAAATCCTCGTCATTCAGCTCCGTCCAGCTTGGGTCCGGGCCGGGATCGGCCTCTTGCCGATGGCACAGTGCGACAAGCTCAGGCGTGAGCGACATCAGGCGCATGAAACGACAACCCCTCTTTTGCCGCAGAGAAATTGAAAAAAGTCGGGCGCGCAACCCGGGAACGCATGTCATGCGTCGGCATTATTCGTCCGGGCGGATGTCGGATTTCCGTCGCCAGGATCGTCCTGCGATGGATCGGACAACGATCGATGCTGAACGGTGAGGAGACCGACCATGCCCAAATCCCCAATGCCCTTCTTCTGGTACGAACTGATGACATCAGACCTCGACGCCGCCGAGGCCTTCTATACCAAGGTTGTCGGCTGGACGGCCCAGCCCTTCGACACGGCTCCCGGCATGCCGCGCTATATCGTCATGAATGTCGGCGAGCGCGGCGTCGGCGGGTTGATGACGATGCCCGATGATGCCGCCAAGATGGGCATGCCGCCGGCCTGGGTGGGTTACATCTACACCGGCGATGTCGACGCTTCGACGCAAGCACTCAAAAAGGCTGGCGGCGCCGTCCACCGCGCGCCGGATGATATTCCGGGCGTCGGCCGTTTCGCTGTCGTTGCCGACCCGCAGGGCGCGATGTTCATGTTCCTGCAGCCGAACCTTGCCGCGCAGCCGCCGGTGCCGGCCAGCACACCCGGCCATATCGGCTGGCACGAGCTCTACACCAGCGATTGGAAGGCCGCGTTCGAGTTCTATTCCAGCCAGTTCGGTTGGACCGATGCCGGCGATTTCGACATGGGCCCGATGGGCATCTACCAGACTTTCGCGGCCGGCCCCGAATCCGGCGGCGGCATCATGAACAAGCCAGCGCAAATCCCCGTCCCGGTCTGGCAGTTCTATTTCAACGTCACCGGCATCGACGCGGCCGCAAAACGGGTCACCGACAATGGCGGCAAGATCCTGATGGGGCCGATGGAGGTGCCCGGCGGCAGCTGGATCGTGCAATGCCAGGACCCACAAGGCGCGCATTTCGCCTTGATGGCGCCGGTGCGCTGACGACAATAGACGCCGCAGGCGCGAAGCGACGCCCTTCATCGCACCATCGATGGAGGGCCGCAGGCCTCTACCGGCCGACTTATTCCGGCGTCAGCACCGCGACCTTCAGCTCAGCCTTTTTCGCGCCACTGAACTGGATGGTGGCCGGGCCGGCCGCAAGCTTGAAACGCACGCTTTTGCGGATACCCGGGCAGGTTTTCACACCGCTATAACCGGCCGATTTCACGGCCTTTCCGTCCTGGATGACATCGATCCAGGCCTCGCCGGACAGGCTGATCTGAATGGCGCCTTCGGGCGGCACGGCCACGCTGGCGACGGCGCCAAACGTGCCCTCTCCCGGAGCATGCTCAGGGGGCACCGCGAAGCCGGCCTTGTCGACCGGCACCAGCGCCAGATCAGCGGCCGCGCCGACCGCCAGCGTCGCTCCGGACGGCGTTGCCGGCGCCGCGGCAAACAACGTCTGTTCCCGCGTCACCGGCCATTTGAAGGCCTCGCAGCCGGCGTCCTCCGCCATGGCGAAACCGGTGCCTGCGACGAGTGCGAATAGGCTGATGATGACTTTTTTCATGGCAAGGAGATCCACCTGTTCAGAGTGCTCATGCTAATACAACCATAGCGATATAAATGCAACTCAAGCGAGAATAATATGAAAGGGCATACCGGGGAACATTTCCAATCACCGATTGTTGATGACATGCCAAGGGAAGTGAATGGTCCATCGCTGGGCGATAATCTATCGCCGGGCCGGGAGGGTGGAAATGGAGTTCGGATGAAACTTTTTGAAGGCCTTGCCAGATACCAGCCGCAGGCACTCGGCGTGCTGCGCATCATGACCGCTCTGCAGTTCATCGAGCATGGCAGCCAGAAACTGTTCAACTTCCCGCTAAGCGCCCAACCTCATGCCCTGAACAGCCTGTCGCTCACCGCGGGTATCCTCGAATTCGCCGGCGGCATCCTGCTGGCACTGGGCCTGTTCACGCGGCCCGTCGCGTTTCTTCTGGCCGGCGAGATGGCGATCGCCTATTTCATGGCGCACTATCCGCGCGACTTCTTCCCGGCCAACAATGGCGGCGATGCGGCAATCTCCTTCTGCTTCATCTTCCTCTATCTGGTCTTCGCCGGCGCCGGTGCCTTCGCGCTGGACAATCGCCGCAACGCCTGATGCCCCATGCCGGGGGTGAGCCTCACCCCCGCATCCGTTCGAAGTTCGCGTCGAACAGCGGCGCCGCCTGGATGCGCGCCGCGTGACGCTTGCCCAGCAATTCGATCTCGAACCCGTCGCTCTCATCGGCGATCTCCTTCGGCACGTAGCCGACGGCGACCGATTTTCTCGAATGATGCGCGTAGCCGCCTGATGTCACCCAGCCGCGCACCGCCCCGCCGAACCAGATCGGCTCGTCGCCGATGACATCGGCATCATCCGCATCCACGATGAAGCTGCGCAGCCGTAGCTTGCCGCCTTGCTTGCGCTCGGCCAGCGCCGCCGCCTTGCCGATGAAATCGGCGTCCTTGCCATAGGCGACGAAACGGTCGAGCCCGGCTTCCAGCGGCCCATAGATCGGCCGGTATTCGCGTCCCCATGAGCCGTAATTCTTCTCCAGCCGCAGCGCATTGAGCGCGCGCGAGCCGAACAGGCCGATGCCGAACTCCTCGCCCGCCGCCATCAGCGCATGATAAGCCGCGCGCTGGTATTCCGGCGCCACCCAGATCTCGTAGCCGAGATCGCCGGTGTAGCTGACGCGGCCGACAAGGCACGGCGCCATGCCGATATCCATCGCCGCTGCCGCCATGAACGGAAACGCCGCGTTGGAGACATCGGCGCGGCTGACCTTGGCCAGCACGTCCCGCGCCTTCGGGCCGGCAATCGCAAGGCCGGTAAGTTTCGTGCCCATTGCCTCGATATGAACCGAGCCATCCCCCGGCAGATGCGCCTCGAACCAGCGCATATGATATTGCTCGGCAACGCCGGAGCCGGCGAGGAACCAGCCATCCGCGCCCAGATTGGCCAGTGTGAAATCGCCGATCAGCCTGCCGTCCTCCTTGAGCATTGGCGCCAGCGTCATGCGGCCGGGTTTCGGCAATTTGCAGGCGAGCATCCGGTCGAGCCAGACGGCAGCCCCCTCGCCCGTGACCTTGTATTTGGCGAAGCTCGAAATCTCCGACAGGCCGACGCCGCCGCGCACCGTTGCGACCTCGCTGGCGACATGAGTGAAATCGCTTGAACGCCGCCACGAGAACTCATCCTTGATGCCCTCCGGCGCGTACCAGAGCGGCACTTCCAGCCCGTAGGCGACACCCCACTGCGCACCCCTGGCCGACAAGAGGTCATAGACGGGGGTCGTCTTCAGCGGCCGTCCGGCAGGCAGTTCCTCATTGGGAAAGCGGATGGAAAAACGCCTGGAATAGTTCTCGCGCACCTTGGCATTGGTGTAGGCCATCGTCGCCCAATCGCCGTAGCGTGCCACATCCATCGCCCAGATGTCGGCGCCGGGATCGCCCTCGATCATCCAGTTGGACAGCGCCAGGCCGACGCCGCCGCCCTGGCTGAAGCCGGCCATGACGCCGCAGGCGACCCAGAAGCCCGGAAGGCCGCGCACCGGCCCGACAAGCGGGTTGCCGTCGGGCGCGAAGGTGAAAGGCCCGTTGATGATCTGCTTGATGCCGGTGTGCTGGAAAGCCGGGAAGTGGCGGAATCCAACCTCGAGAGACGGCGCGATGCGGTCGATGTCGGGCTCGAGCAGTTCATGGCCGAAATTCCATGGCGTCTGGTATTCGGACCATGGCTTGTTGGCCTTCTCGTAGGTGCCCATCAACATGCCGCCGCGCTCCTGGCGCAGGTAAAGCTCGCCGTCGAAATCGACCGCATGGATGATCTCGGTGCCGGTCTTGGCGTTCCAGGCGGCAACCTCCGGCATGTCCTCGGTGATCAGGTACATGTGCTCCATGGCCAGCACCGGCAGTTCGAGGCCGACCATGCGGCCGACTTCGCGCGCCCACAAGCCGCCGGCATTGACGACATGCTCGGCCACCACCTCGCCCTTGTTGGTGATGACGCGCCACATCCCGTCGGGCCGCCGCACGATGTCCTCGACCTTGGTGAAGCGCTCGACCTCGGCGCCGAGTTTGCGCGCGGCCTTGGCATAGGCATGCGTGACACCCGAGGGATCGAGATGGCCATCCTCCTTGTTTCTGACGGCGCCGACGAATTGCTTGGGATCGATCAGCGGCATCAGTTCGGCCGCCTCGGCAGGCGAGATCACTTCCAGGTCGATGCCGAGGTAGCGCCCCTTGGCGACGACACCGCGCAGCCAGTCCAGCCGTGCCTCGGTCGCCGCCAGCAGCACGCCGCCGGTCAGGTGCACGCCGGTCGCCTGTCCCGACAGTTCCTCGATCTCCCTGTAGAGGCTGATCGTGTATTTCTGCAGCTTGGCGACGTTGGGATCGCCATTGATCGTGTGCATGCCGCCGGCCGCGTGCCAGGTCGAACCCGAGGTCAGCTCGTCGCGTTCCAGCAGCACCACGTCGGTCCAGCCGTGGCGGGCGAGATGGAACAGCACGGAGCACCCGACGACACCGCCGCCAATGACCACGACCTTTGCATGCGACTTCATGGATTTTTCTCTGATATCAATGGATTGGACGGGAGAGTGGATTCAGGACGGAAGGCATCATGGCTCGCCCTGCCCGATCGCTTCCTTGCGCCTGGCCACGTAGGCCTCCAGCGCCTCGCGCACGGCGATATCCATCGCCGGCTCGACATAGTCCTCCAGCGCCTTCTTCCACAGCCGCGTCGCGCGCGCCGTTGCGTCGAGCCCACCTGCCTCCTGCCAGGCCTCGAAATTCTGCCAGTTGGACAGCATCGGCTGGTAGAAGGCGGTGGCGTAGCGCTCCAGCGTGTGCGGCTCGCCGAAGAAATGGCCGCCGGTCGGCACCGCGCCCAACGCCTCGACGGCAAGCTCGGCCTCGTTGACTTCGATCGGTCGCAGGAACTCCATCATGTGCTGGATCATCTCGACATCGATGATGAACTTCTCGAAGGATGCCGTCAGCCCACCCTCCTGCCAGCCGGCGGCGTGGTAGACGAGGTTGCCATGGCCGAGCACGGCGCCCCACAGCGCCATCAGCGTCTCATAGGCGCCTTGCGCATCGGCGGCGTTGGAAGCCGAGCCCGGCGTTGTCCGGTACGGCAGCCCGTAGCGCCGGGCCAATTGTCCCGAGGCGATGTTGGCCTTGGTGTTTTCAGGCGTGCCGAAGGCCGGCGCCCCGGACTTCATGTCGACATTGGAGGTAAAGGCACCATACATCACCGGCGCACCGGGTCGCACCAGCTGCGTCAGCACGACGCCGAACAGCGCCTCGGCATTCTGCTGCGCCAAGGCGCCCGCCAGCGTCACCGGGCTCATCGCCCCCATCAGGGTGAACGGCGTGACCGCCACCGACTGGCCGAACTCGGCCATCGTCATCAGCCCTTCGGCCATCATCTCGTCGAAGCGGCGCGGCGAGTTGACCGAGATGATGGTGGCGATGCCGGGATCCTCGCGCAGCTGGTCGAGCGTCAGGCCGCGCGCGATCGCCATCATCTCGACGCCGTCCAGCGCCCTGCCCCGGCCGATCGCCGAGACATGGAAACTCTTGTCGGTCAGCATCAGATTGGTGAAGTAGGTGTCGAGATGGCGCGAATTGGCCGGCAGCTCGACCGGCGCGCATACCTGGTTGCCGAGCATGTGGACGCAGTTGAAATGCTGCGCCAGCCGGGTCAGGTCCGCATAGTCGCGCAGATTGCCGGCGCGGCGGCCTCGCTCCATGTCGTGCACATTGGGCGGCCCGGCTACGAGGGTGAAATTGATGGTGTTGCCGCCGAGATGGATTGTGTTGGCCGGGTTGCGGGGTGTCAGCGTATAGGTGGGCCGTGTGGTCTTCAGCGCCTCGTCAACCATGCCGCGATCGATGCGGACATTGGCCGTTGCATGATCGACCACGGCACCGGCTTTCTCGAACAGCGACAGCGCCCGCGGGCTCATCACCTCGATACCGAAATTCTCCAATATATGCATCGACGCCTGGTGGATCGCCTCGATCTGGTCGGGCGACAGCAGCGCCATCGGCGGATAGGGGTTCCTCACGCGCCTTTGCGGCAGTTGCGGGATGGGCGCTGGGCCTCGGTTGCTGGTGCGCTCGGCGCCGCGCTTGCGTCTTGGTTCGTTCATGCCTGGCATCAAAGCTTCGGCAGACCGGGCAAGCTGTCAGAAATGCGCCGCTTACAGGCGCGATTTTAGTCAAGGCGGCATCTGCGCAGCAGCCTTTTATAAAAAGCGACAGGGTGCGTCGGAATACCGATATGGCATTTTCTCAAGCGCTGATGGCGGCGGAGCATTAACGGAGCCAGCAAGATTCCCTTTATGATTTCGGCCTATTGCTCATCCAATGCGTAGGTCGAGTTTTAGTAAAATTGTAGCGGTTGGCGTGTTGCTGGCATTGTCGGCCTGCGCGACCGCGCCCAGCCACATCAACAATGTCTGTGCCGTCTTCGACCAGAATGACGGCTGGTTCGACAACTGGCAGTCGGCGGCCGAACGGACAGAGCAGAAATACGGCATCCCCGTCCCCGTGCTGATGGCGACGGTGCGCAAGGAATCCGGCTTCAAGAGCAATGCCCGGCCGCCGCGCACCAAGCTGCTCGGCTTCATTCCATGGAAGCACGTCTCGTCGGCCACCGGCTTCTCGCAGGCGCTGGACGGCACATGGTCGCAATATCAGCGCGAGACCGGCAACTGGGCGGCGCGGCGCACCAAATTCGCCGACGCTGTCGACTTCGTCGGCTGGTATCACTCCAAGACATCAGACACCTACGGCGTCGCCCGCAACGACACCTACAATCTCTATCTCGCCTACTATCTCGGCTGGACTGCCTATGGCCGCGGCAACCGCGGCGACGCCGGGGTGCAGGGCTACGCCCGGGCCACCGACAAGATGGCCCGAGACTATGAAGCGCAGCTACGGCAATGCGGCTCCTGATAGCTGCCCGGGTTAGTGCCGCCTCGTCGTGTCTTTCGGCTTCGAAACACCGGTTTCGGAAACCTCGTCGCGGACTTCGTGGCGACGGGCTCGCATGCCGGCCTCGCCCTGCTCCACTGCGTCCCCGATCTGGTCGGCTTCCGCGCTGCCCGTTTTGCCACGCGGCCGGTTGGGCGCCGTCCCGGCCAAACCCGGCCCGGTGCCCTGCGCGTCGTCCGGCACGCCCTCATGCGCGGCGTGTTCCTTGTCGAACTTGATCACCGGCTCCATCTGCGCCAGCACGTCATCGGCCAGCCAGCACAGGCTCATATGGCCGTCACCGAGATGCTTGACCGGCGGCACCTTGGTCTCGCACAGATTGTCCGGCACCAGCTTCTTGTAGCCGCAGCGCGTCTGGAACGGGCAGCCAGACGGCGGGTTCATCGCCGACGGGATGTCGCCCTCAAGCACGATGTGCTTCTTGACCACGCTGGTGTCGGCGATCGGGATCGCCGACAGCAGCGCCTCGGTATACGGATGATAGGGCGGCGCGAAGATTTGGTCGGTCGTGCCTTGCTCGACGATGTAGCCGAGATACATGACCACGACGCGGTCCGCGATATAGCGCACGACGGACAGATCGTGGCTGATGAACAGCATCGTCGTCTTGTTCTTGCGCTGGATATCCATCAGCAATTCGGTCACCGCCGCCTGCACCGACACGTCGAGTGCGGAGACCGGCTCGTCGGCCACCACCACCTTGGCGTCGCCGGCAAAGGCGCGCGCCACGCCGATGCGCTGCTTCTGGCCACCGGAAAGCTGGCGCGGCTTGCGCGTCTCGAAGGCGCGCGGCAGCTTCACCAGGTCGAGCAGTTCCAGCATGCGCTTGCGCCGGTCGGCGACCGTCTTGCCGACGTGGAACTTCTCCAGCGTGCGGATGATCTGCGAACCGACCGAATGGCTGGGATTGAGCGTATCGAACGGGTTCTGGAACACCATCTGGATCGAGGACACGGTGTCGACGCTGCGCTTCTCGATGCCGGTCGACTGGATCTCCTTGTTGCCCAGCGTCACGGTGCCGGCACTTGCCGTCTCCAGGCCGAGCAATACCTTGGCCAGCGTCGACTTTCCGCAGCCGGATTCGCCGACGATGGCGACCGTCTCGGATTCGCGCGCCATGAAGGAGATGGTCTCGTTGGCCTTGACGACACGGCCTTCGCTCGACCCGAACACCTCGCTGCCGCCGACCTTGTAGTACTTCCTCAGATCCTCGATCTTGAGCACCGGCGCGCCGGGCACGACGCGCTCATTGACCTTCTTGGCGCCGGGCGGCAGCGCCTCCCAGTCGATCTCGTTGAAACGCACGCAGCGCGAGAAATGGCCCTCGTGACCGGCGACCTCGACCATGGGGATTTCGGCGGCGTTGCAGACGCCTTCGACAAAATGGTGGCAGCGCGGGCCGAAATTGCAGCCCTTCGGCCGCTCATGCGGCAGCGGCAACTGGCCCGGAATGGCAATCAGCGGCCGCGAGTTCTTGTCGGCGCCGGGCAGCGGGATCGAGCGGAACAGCCCTTGCGTGTAGGGATGGCGCATCCGGTCGAAGACGTCCTTGATCTTGCCGGTCTCGACCGCCTCGCCCGAATACATGACCGTGATCCTGTCGCAAGTCTCGAGGATAAGGCCCAGATTGTGCGACACGAAGATCATCGAGGTGCCGAACTTTTCGCCCAGCCCCTTGACCAGTTCGACGATGCCAGCCTCCACCGTCACGTCGAGCGCCGTCGTCGGCTCGTCGAGCAGAAGCAGCGCCGGCTTCGACAGCAGCGCCATGGCAATGACGATACGCTGCTGCTGGCCGCCTGACAGCTGGTGCGGATAGGAACGCATCATGCGCTCGGGGTCCGGCAGCTTGACCGAGCGCACCATTTCGACCGCGCGTTTATAGGCCTCTTCCTTCGACACCTTGTCGTGGATCAGCGGCACTTCCATCAGCTGCTGGCCGATCTTCATCGCCGGATTGAGGCTGGCCATCGGCTCCTGGTAGATCATGGCGATCTTGTTGCCGCGGATGGCGCGCAGCTCCTCCTCGGAGAGCTCGCCCATATCCTTGCCCTGGAACTTGATCTTGCCGCCGACGATCTTTCCGATGTTGGAGAGGTCGCGCATGATGCCGAGCGACACGGTCGACTTGCCGCAGCCGGATTCGCCGACGATGCCCATCGCTTCGCCGGGCATGACCGTGCAGGAAAAATCCATGACGGCCGGTATCTCGCCCTTGCGGGTGAAGAAGGAGATCGACAGGTTCTCGATCTCGATGATCGGCCCAGGGGTCGGCCCAGGGGTCGGCTTGTCGGGATTTCGAACTGCCTCGTTCATGGGTCGCTCCAATCCAAATTATACCAGAGGCGGGCCAGGGCCCGTCAATCAGTCTTTCATCGATTGCTCGCGCAGCGAGTCGGCCAACAGGTTGAGCCCCAGCACGAACGACATCAGCGCGATCGTCGGCGGCAGCGCCGGGTGGATGAAGGAGCGCAGGAGCCGGCTGGCATCCTTGATCGCCGTGCCCCAGTCAGGGCTCTCCGGCGCCAGGCCGAGGCCGAAATAGCCGAGCGTCCCGAGCAGGATCGTGGTGTAGCCGATGCGCAGGCAGGCATCGACGATCAGCGGGCCGCGCGCATTGGGCAGGATCTCCCACAGCATGATGTACCAGGGTGATTCACCACGCGTCTGCGCCGCCGCCACATAGTCGCGCGTCTTGATGTCCATCACCAGGCCGCGCACGATGCGGAACACGCCGGGGCTGGAGGCGAACACCACCGCCACGAAGATGTTGAGCTGGTTGGGGTCGATATGCACGATGTGCAGCGGGTCCCTGTCGAAGACAAGGCCGAGATAGATCCAGCCGCCTATGATCAGCGTCAGGCCGAGCAGGATGTAGATCCGGTCCGGCCGGTTCTTGAAGCGCGTCCAGAACAGAACGCTGAAGAAGATGATCGGAAACAGGAAGAAGACGCCGGCCAGCGCATAGGGGATCGGCGTGTCCATGATCCCGGGCGTCACCAGCAGGTAGAACAGCAGGATCACCGGGAAGGCCAGAACGAGGTTGGCCAGGAAAGACAGGATGGAATCGATCTTGCCGCCGTAATAGCCGGCCGGCAGGCCGAGCGTGATGCCGACCATCAGCGCGAAACCGGTTGCTGCAGGTGCGATGATCAGCACGATCTGGCTGCCGTAGACCATGCGCGAAAACACGTCGCGCGCCAGCTTGTCGCCGCCGAAGAGATAGACGAGCCCCGATTGCGGCTCGATGGCGCCCGGCAGCGTGTCCTTCATGATCGGGATCTGGCCCAGCGGATCGAACGGCGAGATGGTTGAGGCGAAGATCGCCGTGAACAGCCAGAACAGGCAGATGAACACACCCGCTATGCCGACGCCGCTGTCGAAAAGCTGGCCATAGAGCGCCAGCTTCTTCTTGTAGAGAAAGCTCGCCCCCATGACGATGACGAGCGCGACCCAGACCGGCCAGAAGCGCCACAGCACTTCAAGGATGATGGTGGAGGCGCCGATATATTGAGCTTGCATGCGCCTTCTCCCTACTGAACGCGGATGCGCGGATTGAGGAACGCGTAGCCGACATCGGAAATGAGCTGCGTGATCAGGACGATGAACACCGAGACCAGCGAACAGCCGAGCAAGAGATCGATGTCGTTGTTGCCGGCGGCCTCGACCAGCGTGTAGCCGAAGCCCTGGTAGCGGAACATGACCTCGACGATGACGACACCGGTGAGCAGCCAGGGAAACTGCAGCATGATGACGGTGAAGGGCGCTATCAGCGCGTTGCGCAGTGCGTGCTTGACCACCACGCCGCGAAAGGAAAGGCCCTTCAACCGCGCAGTGCGGATATATTGCTGCGTCATCACCTCGACCATCGAGGCGCGCGTCATGCGCGCGATGTAGCCGATGCCGTAGATCGCCAGCGTGATCACCGGCAGCGTGAAATTGTAGAAGGTGATGCCCTGGCTCGCCGAGGCGGCCGAGCCGTTCAGCCAGCCGAGCCAGGAGGCGAAGACGACGGTGAAGATGACGCCAGACACATATTCAGGCGTCGCCGTCGAGGCGATCGAGGCGACAGAAAGCACTCGGTCGGTCCGTGACCCCTCGCGCATGCCGGCGAGAATGCCGATCAGCAGCGAAACCGGCACCATCACCACCAGCACCCAGAACATCAGGATGCCGGTGGCGCCGAGCGCCGGGAACAGCTTGGCCGCGACCGTGGTCTTGAACTTGGTCGAGCAGCCGAAATCGCCCTCGATCACGCCGGAGAATGTCGGCACGGTCGGGTCGTTGCAGAATGTGAAGCGCTGCGTCGTCTTGCCGGTCGCCGGATCGGTGATCGGTTGCTTGGGCAGGACGCCGAGCCACTGCCCATAGCGCGAGAAGAAGTTCTGGCGGTAGCCATGGTTGACCAGCCAGCTTTCGAGCTGATCGGCCGATGTGTGCATTTCGGTCTGGCTGATCGCCAGCTTCTTCAGATTGGGTTCGAGATTGACGAGGAAGAAGACGACCAGCGTCAGGCACAGCATCGTGAGCAGGATTGTGCCGATGCGTCTGATGATGAATGAGAACATGTGTGCCCCCCTGCCGGCCGGGTTGGGGTCATATGGTCAACCCTGTGACGAAAACCTTGTGACATCACGCCGCCGCTGCATCTCATGCAACGGCGGCGATCCCGCGAATACGAAGGGCCATGCGCCCTTCGCATTCATCAAGCTGTGGGTCACGCCTGATCGAGCCAGACCTTGCCGAAGTCGTGCTCGTAGGTGGGGTGCATCGAGTGGTTCTTCACCTCGGGCTTGATGTTGATGTAGAGCTTGCGCCAGTAGGGCTGGATGATGATGCCGGAATCCTGCAGGATCTGCTCGATGTCCTTCATCACCACCTTGCGCTTCTCCGCATCGGCGATCCCGAGCGCCTCGTTGACCTTCTTGTCGAACTCCGGATTGGCGTAGGCCGTCTCGTTCCAGGCCTCGCCCGTGCGGTAGGCGATGGCGATGACCTGGATGCCCAGCGGACGCATGTTCCAGTTGGTCTCCGAGAACGGATACTTCGTCCAGTCGTTCCAGAAGGTCGAGCTCGGCAGCACGGTGCGCTTCACCTTGATGCCGGCCTCGCGCAGCTGGGCCGCGATCGCGTCCGTGGTGTTCTTGTGGTAGTCCTCGTCATTGCTGATCAGCTCGTGCTCGAAATCGATCACGCCGGCTTCCGTCAGCATCTGCTTGGCCTTGGCGATGTCGCGCTTGATCTTCGGCAGTTCGACATATTCCGGATGGATCGGCGCGACATGGTGGTTTTCGGCCGGCGTTCCGGCGTTGCCGTAACCAAGCTGCAGCACCACAGAATTGTCGACGGCCAGGCACATCGCCTGACGCACCTTCTGGTCGCCATAAGGCTTGGCGTTGACGTTGAAACGCGACACCACGGTGGCTGCGGTCACAACTTCCGAGGCCGGCGCGCCGACGCCTTCGATGATCTTGACGTAGTCGGCGGTCGTCTCGTGGTTGGTCTGCACTTCGCCCGATTCGAAGGCCGAAACCGTCGCAGCCGGATCGGTGCCGTAGTCGATGAACTCGACGCCGTCGAGGAAGGCCTCGCCCTGCCACCACTTGCCGGTCGTGCGGCGCTTGTAGACGACCTTCTGACCGACGTCGTAGGAGACGAGTTCGAACGGACCGGTGCCGATCGGGCAGTTCTTGAAGTTCGCGCCCTTCTCGTCGAAGGTCTTGTGAACGATGAGGCCGGGATAATCGCACAGGTTCGGGATGATGGCGATATCCGGCTTGGTCAGCTTGAGCTTGACCGTCATGTCGTCAACCTTGACCACCGAGCCTTCGCGCAGCTTCTTGGTCGTATCATCGACGAGGCTGCCGAGGCGTCCCGGCATCGAGTTGCCTTCGGCGGACTTGTCGGCCCAGCGGGTGAAATTGTAGATCACGTCGTCGGCCGTGAACTTGTCGCCATTGTTCCATTCGACGCCCGGCCGCACATGCAGCGTGTACTCGGTGGCGTCGTCGTTGATGTCCCAGCTCGCCAGCAGATACGGCGCGAAGGTGTACTCCTTGGTATATTTCACCAGCGGTTCGAGCGCCTGGCGCTCGGCATTGGAAATCTCCGACCAGTCCGCCGTGCGCGGATCCTTGGGATCCTTGACCGACATGGCGACTTTGATCACGCCGCCCTTCTTGCCCTGCACGTCCTCGGCCCTGGCCGGCGTTGGGGCGGCAAGGCCGAGCAGACCGTAAGCCATGGCCGTCGAAGCGCCGAAGACGCTGGCAAGCGCCAGGAATTCGCGGCGGTCCACTGTTCCTGCCTTGGCTTCTTCGGCCATGGCCAGGATGTGGTCCGGAACGCTGTCGCCGTTACTTTTATAGATTGTCATGACTAACTCCCATTGTTGGCTTTCCGCCGTTTAACATTCCGCATCCAGGCCATGATGTCAAAGATGGCTTGGATTGGGAACATGTTAGCGAATGTGCAACTTTGAAAAGGGAGCGGTACGCGCGATAGCGACAGTCTTGACGCAAAATTGCTAGTGCGCCCAGATTCCGCCTAAATCTCCTCGGTCGATTAAATTGAGACATTGGCGCTGGTTACGACAGCGCCAGTCGTGGCCATGGTGAGGGCCAGCCTCTCAATATTCCTTCTCGTAGAAGATGCCGCCCTTGGCCTCGCCGGCGTCCGTCGCCTCGCCGCGCAACTTGACGCCACGCCCGACATTGAGGTCGATGGTCGCCTTGCCCGAACCCGGCTTGTCGCCCTTCTGGATGGTCACATAGGTGCGGTCGTTCAGGTATTTGCCGGCCGAGACCGCCGTCCCGCCCTGGCTGTCCGTGGTCACATCGAGATCGTCGACGCCGATGGCGCTGCGCAGGTTTTCGAGCAGCGAGGTCGAGCCGCCGACGCCGGCAAGCTGCGCGGCGGCTTCGGCAAGCTGCGCGATCTGCAGCGGCGACAGGTTCGACATGGACCGGCCGAAGATCAGTTGCGCCAGCACCTCGTCCTCGGGCAGCGCCGGCACCGAGGAGAAGGTGAATTTCGGATTGGTCGCCTCGCCCGACACCACGATGGTGACGGTGGCGCCGGTCGTCGTCGTGGTCGCCGTCAGGTTGAGATAGGGCACCAGCGAACCCGAGAAGCCGACCGTGCCCTCGGTGAAGGTCAGCCGCTTGCCCAGGATCGACAGCCGGCCGCGCTGCAGGGTGAAGGTGCCGACCGCCTGCGGTGACGAGGCCGGGCCGGTCAGGCGGAGCGAACCGCCGAGTTCGGCATCGACGCCCCTGCCCTGGATGAAGATCTGGTTCGGCGCGTTGACGGTGACATCGAGCGCGAGACCGCTGCCGCCGCTCTTGCCGCTGGTCGTCGCCGGACGCAGTGCCTTGTCCTGCGCCTTGACGGCGCTTGGCGCGTTCCTGTGCTTGACGTCGAGCGCCGAGAGCGAGCCGGGCAATTTGTCCGGAACCGTGATGACGGTCTTGGCGAGATTAACGGTACCGGCAATCGCCGGTGCCGATGTCAGCGGCCCCTTGATCGTCAGGTCGCCGCCGAGATTGGCGGTCACAACGCGTCCATCCGTATAGCGGCCGTCGGTCAGCTTGATCGAAAGGTCGGCCGGGAAGCCTTGCGCCGGGTCGATGCCGACCGTGCCGCTGGCCGACAGGCTGCCGCGCGTCGACAGCGTTCCGGTCAACCGGTTGATCCTGGCGACGCCGCCGCCGATCGAGACGTCGGCCGTGAGATCGTTGACGGCCAGGCCCGAGCGCGCATCGACGAGCCGCGCACCCGAGGTGCTGACGGTGCCGCCGATGACGGGCGACGTCGCGGGGCCACGCACCTGGACATTGACGTTGGCGGTTCCTGTCAGCGCCAGGCCCTGCGCGGCAAGCTTCTGGCTGAGGAGGCCGAATGGCACGGCGCCATTGAAGTCGAGCACGAGCGCCGGCGTGCCCGCCGTCGTCACCGTGCCGCCGCCCTTGAGGCCAAGGCCGGCTCCGTCGCTGACATTGGCGTTGAAGGTCAGCTTGTTGCCGGCAAAAGTGCCGGACGAGGAAACGCTTACCGCGCCGACGCCGGCGCCGCGGGTCTGCGACGTCTGCACGCCGGTCGCATCGATGTTGAAGGCCACGGCCGGACTGGCCGGCGCGCCGGTCACCTTCACCGTGCCTGAAATCGAACCGGCCGCGTCGAGGCCCGGCGAGAAACTGTTGGCGAGCGACATCGGCATCTTCGCCAGCGTCGCGTTGATGTCGAGCGCCTGCCCGATCTTGCCGGTGACCGTCGCCGTGCCGCCGCCGAGATTGAGCACCAGCCGGTCGAGCGTCGTCGTGCCGTTGGCGATGCTGACGGTCGACGCCTGGGCGATCGCCGCCTTGATGCCCTGGATGGTCGCCTGGCCCGAGGCGAGCTCGATCGTGGTCGTGCCATTGGCAACCTTCACGCGGCCCGCGGCCTTGGCCGGAATGCCCTTGACCGTGGCGCCGCCGGAAAAGCCCGTCCAATCGCCATCGCGCTTCAGATCGACATCGATGCCGCTGATCACGGTGCCGCCTGATATGACGCTGTCGGCGCGGATCTTGCCCGAGATCACCGGCGCGGCGAGATAGTTGGCGATCAGTGCGTCGATGGAGACGGCCTTCGCCTGCAGGTCGCCGCGCGTGATCGAGGCGGTGGCCGCCTTGATGGCAACCTGAGGTGAGGCGCCATTCCTGGTGAAGGCGATCGTGCCACGCACGTCGCCTTCGGCCTTTTCCAGCGCCAGCGCGGCGAGCGGGCCGATATCGGGCAGGTCGAGCGAGATCGTGCCTTCGGGCACGAACTTGTCGTCCAGCGCCAGATCGCCGGAGATCTTGTTCTGGCCCAGCGACAGGAGCAGGCCGTTGATGGCGCTCTTGCCGTCCGCCGTCGCCAGCACCGCGCTACCCTGCAGGGCCTGTCCCGCGACATTGCCGGTCAGCTGCACATTCGCCGCCGGTTTGGCGGCATCGGCCTTGCCGGTGGCGATGAGCTTCAGCCCGGTGATCTCGCGCTCCGCCACCAGCAGCCTATCGCTGTTGACCGTCAGCGAAAGATCAGGCGCGATGGCTGGCCCCTGGGCGTTCAGCGCGAAGGCAATGGCGCCCTTGGCGTCCTTGGACAGCAGCGAGATGTCGCTCAGCGCGCCTTTGATGTCGGCGGCCAGCTTGTTGTCGGCAAGGCTCGCTTGCCCGCCGGCGGTCAGCGCGCCGGAAACCAGCTTCAGCCCATCGACATTGATGCTGCCGTTGGGATCGCGCTTCAGCGTGGCGCTGATCTGCGCCCGTTCACCAAGCATGCCGCGCGCCGCGGCCGGCAAGGCCGATGACGGAGCATCCGCATTGAGCTTGAGGTCGATGGCGCCGTCGCGCAGCGATACCTGCCCGGCAACCTGGCTGTTGAGCGCATCGCTTTTCAGCGAGCCGCTGTCGATCGCGACGGAATCGGCGCTCAGCCGGGCATTGAGAGCGGCCGTGACCTTGCCGGCGATCAGCGGCGCGATCGCCGCGTTGTCGAGGCCGACCTTGTCCACCGACACCGTGCCGGAAACCGCTCCGGCGCGGTTCTTGAGATCGAACGCATCGGAATGCAGCGCCAGGACAAGTCCGTCCACCTTCGCCGGGCTGGTGACGACCGAAGGCAGGATCGCGGAGACATCCAGGCGAGCTTGCGTGCTCTCCCCCGCCACCTTTGCCGACAAGGACTTGACCTCGATCTTCACAGGGCTCTCGGCGTTGCCGACGGTCAGCGGCAGGCTGGGGCCGGATGAGGTGAGATCCAGCGCAAAATCGCTGGCGCCGTTCGGATTGATGGTGCCGGTGGCCGTGCCGGAAATCTTGTCGCCGGACAGCGTCGCATGGTCGAGCGCGACGCCGCCGGCCAGGGTGTAGCTGCCGGCCGCATCGACCGCGAGGGGCCCAAGCCCGGCCTGGCGGGTCTGGCTGGTTTCGGCGCCGGCAAGCTGCGCGCTGAACCGAACGTCCGGGGCGGCCGGCGTTCCCGTCACCTGCGCCGTGCCGCCGAGCGTACCCACGGCATCGAGGCCGGGCGCAAAATCATTGGCAAGCGCCGCTGGCAGTGCGGAGAACTGTGCGGCGAGATCGAGCGTCTGGCCGGCGCTGCCCGACAACGTCACCGCACCGCCGCCAATGTCGAGCGCCAGCTTCTCGATGCTGGTGGTGCCATTGGCGATGGTCAGTGTCGAGGGTTGGGCGATTGCCGCCTTGATGCCGCGGACCGTCGCTTCGCCCGAGGCGATCTCGACGCTGGTGGTGCCCTGGGCGATCTTGACCCGGCCGGCCGCCGTCGCCGGAATGCCCGCTATCGTCGCGCCGCCGGTGAAATTGGTCCAGTCGCCGTCGCGCTTCAGGTCGACGCCGATGCCGCTGATCTCGGTGGCGCCCGACGTGACCGAGTCAGCCTTGATGGTGCCCGAGATCGCCGGCGCCTTGAGATAGTTGGCGATCAGCGCGTTGACGGCGATCGCCTTGGCGGTCATCTCGCCGCGCGCGATCGAGGTGCTCCTGGCATCGATGGTGACCGACGGCGTCTCGCCGTCCTTGGCGAAATTGATGGTGCCGTTGATATCACCCGTCACCGCCTGCCCGGCAAGCGCCGCCAACTGGTCGATTGCGGGTGCCGCCAGCGTCAGCGTGCCCAGGGGCATGAACTTGTCATCCAGTGCCAGGTCGCCCGAAACCTTGTTGTCGCCCAGCGAGACGAGTAAGCCGTTGATCGACCGCTTGCCCTCGCTCGTCACCAGCGCCGCCTTGACGTCGAGCGGCTGATCGTTGACGGCGCCGGTCAGCGAAACATCGGCGGAAGGGCTCGCTATGTCGGCCTTGCCGCTTGCCGTCAGCTTGATCGCCTTCACTGTGCGGCCCGAGGCCGTCAGGCTGTCGCTATTGGCGGAGACGGTGAAATCCGGGGCCGTCCTGACGCCGCTGGCCGATAGCGCGAAATCGACGCCGCCGGCAACCGGCACGCCGACCATCGGCGACAGCACCGAAACGTCGCCGAGCGTGCCCTTGATGTCGGCCTGGATGTCGGCACCCTGCGCGCTGGCGGTGCCGCTGGCGCTGAGCGTCCCGGAGGTCAATGAGATCGAATTGGCGGCGAAAGCCCCTTGCGGATCGCGCGTCGCGGCGGCCGAGAATTTCACGCGCTCGCCGAGCACCGAGCTGATCTGCGGCGGCAAGGCGGTCGAAACCGCATCGGCATTCATCTTGAGCTGCATCGACAGGTCCGCGAGCGCCACCGTCATCGTCAGGGAGGCATTGAGCGCATCGGAACGCAGCGTGCCCTGGTCGATGATGATGGCATCCTTGCTCAGCGATCCTGCGAGATCGACGTCGACCTTGCCGGTGACCAGCGGCGCCAGCGTCGCCACGTCGGTCTTCAGCCCGCCCGCCGTCAGCTTGACGGCGACCGGCCCGGACCGATTCTGGATGTCGAAGCCATCGGAATGGATCTGCGCCGCAAGGTCGTTCAGTTGCGTGCCGCCCGCCACTACAGAAGCCAGCGAAGCACCGATGTCGACGATCGGCGCCTTGCCGTCGCCGAACGCACGCGCGGTCGCGTTCCTGATCGCCAGCGTGATTGGTTGCGCGGCACTTCCCACGGTGATCTGCACAGGCGCGCCCTTGGCGGCAATTTCCACAGACAGGTCGCTGGCGCCGGCCGGATCGGCGATGCCGGTCGCTGTGCCATGCACGGCATCGCTTTCGATGCTGGCCCGGTCGACACTGATGCCGCCGGCCAATGTCGCGGTGCCCGCGACATCGAAACTGGTCTTGCCGGCAAACAGCGGCTTCAAGTTCTCCGGCACGAAGCGGGCAAAATCGCCGTCACCCTTGGCCTCGACGTGGCTGCCCTTGTCGGTAGACTGGTGGCGGCCCGTCAGCTGAGTGACGATCTCGCCGTCGACCGTAAACGTGGCAATGCCGTTCCAGTTGGCGAGCGGCCCCGTGCCCGAGACGGTTATGTCGACCGGCGGCGTATCGGGCAGCTTGAGCAGGTTGGCGATGATACCGCCTGCCGGCTCCGAAGCCTTGAGCTCGAGGTCGAGCCTGTTGTCGGCTGGCGCAAAGTGGATGTTCGCATCGACATTGCCTTGCTTGCCGTCATGGCGGGTGACGTTGAGCGTGGTCTCGACCGCCAGCGGCGCCGCATCGGCCTTGAGCATTCCCTTGGCGGCGAGTTCGGCGACGCCGCTGCCGGCCAGCTGCTGTCCAAGCGCGATTTCCGGCAGGTCGATCTGCTTGATGTCGATGGAAACCGGCAGCGTCGTCGTGCCGCCGCTCGGCGCCGGCTGTTGCGTGCCGGCCACCGGCAGCCGTGCCAATTCGATGCGCTCGGCCGCAATGCGGTCGGCACTGAAGCTTTTCGACAGCAGCGCCAGCGGCGACCAGTCGACGGCGACCTTGCGCGCCACCAGCCAGGCCCCGTTGCGGTCTTCCAGCACGACATGGTCGACACTGAGCGCGCCCGACCAGATGCCGTCGATGCCGCTGACCGTGACCTTGCGGTCGTCGCTCGATGCCAGCCGCGAAATGATGCCGGCGAGATTGTCGCGTCCGCGCTCGGTCTTGGTCAGGACGACGAGCGCGCCGATCGCGCCCGCGACCACGATCAGCAGCGTGTAAAAAACAATGCGAAGAATGCGCCAGAACGTCTTCATGTCAGAACGCCTGCCCGATGCCGGCATAGATGCCGAAATGCGGATCACTGGGATCGCGGTTGAGCGGCACGGCGGCATCGATGCGCAACGGCCCGAACGGCGTCACATAACGCAGGCCGACGCCGGCGCCGACCTTGACGTCGGAGAAATTGGGCACCGACTTGGTCGACACCGTGCCGGCATCGACGAACGGCACGATGCCGATCGTGTCGGTGACGGCGATGCGCATTTCGACCGAGGTCTCGAAGAAGGACAGGCCGCCGATCGGCTGGCCGGTGAAGTCTTTCGGGCCGATGCCCTGATAGGCATAGCCGCGCACCGAGCCGCCGCCGCCGGAATAGAAGCGCCGGTCTGCCGGAACGTTCTCGAGCCCGGTGCCGACGATCGAGCCGACGGCGACGCGCTCGGCCAGCACGAATTTCGAGGCCGTATCCAGCGACTGATAGGCCGACCTCTCGCCCTTCAGCTTGAGGAAGGCGGCCCCGCTTATGATGTCGTAGCTCGGCTCGGCATAGGCCAGCACCCGGAAGCCCCTGGTCGGGTTCAGCCTGCTATCCCTGTTGTCGTAGACATATTGCAGCGGAACGCTGGCGATCAGGTAGGTGTGCTTGCCGAACGCATCCGTGATCCTGGAATAGTCGAGCGCAACCTCCGCCGAGACAGTCTGCTTCTTGTCGAGCTCATAGGACAGGCCGGTGCTGCCCTTGACCGAGAAATGGTCGTAGGCGTCGGGATGCTCGAGTACGGTCTTCACACTGGCAAAGAATTTCGACGCCGGCCCGATCACGCCGGGTTTCTCGAACATGATGCCGGCATTGTAGTTCAGATCGGACAGATTGTTGCTGCCGATGCCGCTGATGGCGCCATCGATGCGCAGCTTTTCCGCGTGACCAAACAGGTTGCGGTGTCCCCAATAGCCTTCCAGCCCAAGCCCCTCTGTGTTCGAGAAGGTCCCGCCCAGGCCGAAATAGCGTGGCTTGCGCTCGCTGACCTGGACGCCGATCGGAATGTTGCCGTCGGCATCGAGCTTGTCGGCTTCCTTGAAGGTCACGCTGTTGAAAACCTCGAGCGCCAGCAGCCTGTCACGCGCATCGCTGATCTCCTGCGGTGAGTACTGCCGGCCGCGCTTCAGCCCGGTCATGTATTCGGTGAAGTCGCGGTCGACCTTCTCGGTGCCTTCCACCGTGGTCGCGCCATAGCCGGCGACAGGGCCTGCCGCAACGGTCAGCGTCACGTCGAGTGTCGAGGTGGCATGGTCGGCGACGATCTGCCGGTCGGTGACCTTGGCGAGCGGCCTGCCCTGTTCTTTCAACGTGCGCACGATCAGCGCCTCGGCCTTCAGCACCGCGCCCGATCCGGCGTCGCCGCCCGATATCAGGCCGTAATCGGCGCTCATCAGCCCCGCCGCATCCCCTTGCAGCCTGATATCGCCGAGGGTGAATTTGGGGCCGGTCGCGATATTGATCGCCACCGGAATCGGCTGCGGGCCCTTGAATTCGGCGTCCGGCGGTAATTCGTCGAGCGGCTTGCCGTCGATGGTGATGGTGACCACGCCTTCGTAGCGGGCATCGGCGAAAAGTGCGGCAACCAGCTGTTCGCGGTCGCTGCGCGCCTTGGCCATCAGCCCGAGCGAGCCGGAGACCGGCCGATCCTCGTCGCCCTTCAGTGCCGAGGCGTTCTCGAGTTTCTTGACAAGATCCTTGTCCGCATCGGGCGCCGTGATGGTCACGGCATAGCGCAGCGGGTCGACAATGTCGGCGTCCTCGTCGTTGGACGACCCCCATAGCTTGATGCCGAAAAGTTCGAACGCAGCCGCGGACCTTGATTCGACGACCAGCGCGGTCGAGCAGATCATGGCCAAAAGCAGGGCGCGCGAAAGAACGCGCCCTGGCGCGGTCCCTCCTGACATCTGCTTTTCATGCGCTGGCATTACGACAACCTAGGTTACAAAACTAAAATTGGAATGAAGTTCTGAAGCGCACGTAAAGGGGCCACAATCCAATTGTCTGAAATAGGACGGGCTTGGAATTCACACCTTCTGCGTTTCCGCAAGAAAGCGTGATCCCCTGTCCTATGGAGGTTACTGTCCGCATACCGGTCCTTGGCCGGAAAATAAACCGTTGGCAGGCGGAACCTGCCGCGTCCGCGCGTTGACAAGCTCGACTGAAGCTTGAACATGCCCGGACGTTTGCACTTGTCTGGAGGGTGTTATGGCAATGCGCACGGCTCGTGGTCTGTCGATTCTGGTCCTTCTTTTCTTCGCCTGGGCCAATGCCTTGGCCTGGAACGGCGTCGCCCAAGCAGCCGAGGCCCGGCGAATCGCAACATCAGACAATTCCGATTATTTCGGCTTCGATCTGCGATCCGACCAGAATGTCACCCTCGACCAGTGCAAGACAACATGCCTTGGCGACCCGGCCTGCCGCGCCTTCACCTACAACACCAAGGCCAAATGGTGCTTCCTCAAATCCGACTACAACCAGCTGAAGCCCTTCAACGGAGCAGTTGCCGGCAAGATCGTCAACATTGACGGCGATCCGGATATCGGCGCGCCGCCGGAACTCGCCTTCTTCCCCAACTGGATGGCCGATCAGGCGCAGCAATACCGCAACAGGCTGCTTGGCCCGGCCTATGACAAGCCGACCGAAGGCATGGCGGCCCTGATAAGTTCGGCCGAGCAGGCCATGCAGACCGGCGACCATCGCTCCGCCATGCAGAAATACGAGGCCGCGGCCTCGGTGATGCCCGATGACGGCAAGCTCTGGCTCAATCTGGCGCGTGAAACGCTGGCCGTGCAGCCCGCCGCCAACACCTCCGAAGCGTCTACCTTGCCGATGAACGCCACTTCGGCCGCCTTCAACGCCTACAAGCTTTTGCGCACCACCAAGACGCGCGCCGACGTGCTGGCGCTGCTCGGCGCCGGCCTCGACAAGCGCGATCTCTACCGGCCGGCGCTGCAGGCCTATGAGGCGAGCCTTGCGCTGGTGACGTCGCCGGCCGTCCAGGCCGACTATGCCGATCTGAAAGCCCGCAAGGGTTTCCGCGTGATCGACCACAGCGTCGATGCCGACACCAGCGCGCCGCGCATCTGCGCGCAATTCTCCGAGGAATTGGTCAAGACCGGTGTCGACTATGCGCAGTTCGTCACCGTCGACAACGCGCCGCCGAAGGGCGTCGAGGCCAAGGACAAGCAGATCTGCGTCGAAGGGCTCGAACACGGCCAGCATTACGACGTGACCTTCCGCGCCGGCCTGCCGGCGGCAATAGGCGAAGTGACCGCCGCTCCGGTGGTGCTTTCGATCTATGTGCAGGATCGCGCCCCGTCCGCCCGCTTCACCGGCGACAGCTTCGTGCTGCCGGCCGGCGCACGCCGTGGCATTCCGGTCGTCACCGTCAACATGAACGCCGCCGAAATGAAGCTCTACCGCATCGGCGACCGGTCGCTGGCGCAGCTTCTGTCGGGCTACCAATTCCTGCACCAGCTCGACGGCTATGACATCTCCAACATTTCCGAGCAGATGGGCGCGCCGGTCTGGCAGGGTCAGCTCGACATCGTCAACGACCTCAACAAGGAGGTCACCACCTCCTTCCCGGTCGACGAGGCGCTGCCGCAGCGCAAGCCCGGCGTCTATGTGCTGACCGCCCAGGCCGTCAACGATAAGAGCGACGACTACAATTCGATGGCCACGCAGTGGTTCGTCGTCTCCGACATCGGCCTGTCGACCTATACCGGCCAGGACGGGCTCAACGTCTTTGCCCGTTCGCTGGGTTCCGCCAAGCCGATCGCCGGCGCCGAGCTGACGCTGGTTGCCCGCAACAACGAGGTTCTCGGCACCGCGACGTCGGATGCCGACGGTCACGCCGTCTTCAATCCCGGCCTGACGCGTGGCGACGGCGGCATGGTGCCGGCCGTGCTGATGGCCAAGCAGGGCGACAATGATTTCGTCTTCCTCGACATGTCCAAGGCCGGCTTCGACCTCTCCGATCGCGGCGTCACCGGGCGCGCGGCGCCCGGTGCGCTGGACGTCTATGCCTGGACCGAGCGTGGCATCTACCGTGCCGGCGAGGATGTCCATGTCGCGGCCCTAGCCCGCGATGGCGCCGCCAAGGCGGTCGAGAACCTGCCGCTCACCTTCATCTTCTCTCGCCCCGACGGCGTCGAGGACCGCCGCATCGTCAGCGACGGCGCCTCGGCCGGCGGCCATGCCGTCGACCTGCCGCTTGAACCCAACGCCATGCGCGGCACCTGGTCGGTATCGATCTACACCGACCCGAAGCAGCCGGCGGTCGCCAGCCAGATGTTCCTCGTCGAGGATTTCGTGCCGGATCGCATCGAATTCGACATGAAGGCCGACAAGCAGGAAATCGCGCGGGGCGAAACCGCCAACATCAACATTGACGGCCGCTTCCTCTATGGCGCGCCGGCGGCGGGCCTGGCGCTGGAAGGGGAGTTGACGCTGTCGACGTCGCGCGACTGGGACCGCTTCCCCAACTTTTCCTTCGGCCTCGCCGACGAGCAGTCGGCGGAGCCGACGGTAACGCCGCTCACCAACCTGCCCGTGGTTGGCGATGACGGCAAGGCGACCTTCCCGATCTCCGTTGACCAGTTGCCCTCGACCACCAAGTTGGTCGACGGCAAGGTGACGGTGCGCATGCGCGAAACCGGTGGCCGAGCCATCGAACGCTCGCTCAACATCGGCATCCGCCCGCAAGGCCATATGATCGGCATTAGACCGGACTTCGCCGATGGTGAAGTGCCGCAGGGCGGCACGGCCAAGTTCAGCCTGATCGCCGTCGACCCTGATGGCAAGCGCGAGGCGCTGAAAGGCGCGCAGTGGACGCTGGTCAAGGTCGAACGCAATTACCAGTGGTACCGCTCCAACAATTCGTGGAACTACGAGCCGGTTACCTTCACCAAGTCGATCGCCAATGGCCAGATCGACCTCAACGCCGATGGCGATGCCACCGTCTCCGTGCCGGTCGACTGGGGCCAGTACCGGCTCGAGGTCGAAACCTCGGACCCCGAGGGACCGGCGACCAGCTATGAATTCGACGCCGGCTGGTATGTAGCCTCGACGACCACCGAAACGCCTGACGGACTGGAGATCGCCCTCGACAAGGACAATTATGCCGCGGGCGAAGTGGCCAAGCTGAAAGTCTCGCCGCATTTTGCCGGCGAACTTCTGGTCAATATCGGTTCCGACAAGCTTTTGAAGACCATCACGGCGACCGTGCCGGCCGGCGGCAGCACCGTCGATATTCCGGTTGGCGACGATTGGGGCGCCGGCGCCTATGTCACGGCAACCCTGTTCCGGCCGGGCGATGCGCAGGAAACGCGCATGCCGGCCCGCGCCATCGGCGTGAAATGGCTGACGGTCGATCCGGGCTCGAAGAAGCTCGCCGTCACCTTGACGCCGCCGGACAAGACGATGCCGCGCCAGCAGCTGTCGATCCCGGTTTCCGTGGCCGGCGTGCAGCCGGGCACCAACGCCTATGTCATGGTTGCCGCCGTCGATGTCGGCATCCTCAACCTGACCAACTACAAGGCGCCGGATCCGGAGAACTGGTTCTTTGGCCAGCGCATGCTGGGCATGGAGATCCGCGACATCTATGGCCGCCTGATCGATGGCTCGCTCGGCACCACCGGCAAGCTCAGGACCGGCGGTGACGGCGCCAACATGCAGGCGCAAGGCAGCCCGCCGACCGAAAAGCTGGTCGCCTTCTTCTCCGGCCCGGTCGAGCTCGACGCCGACGGCAAGGCACGGATCGACTTCGACATCCCGCAGTTCAACGGCACCGTGCGCGTCATGGCCGTCGCCTGGACCAAGGAAGCGGTCGGCCATGCCCAGTCCGATGTGATCGTGCGCGATCCCGTGGTGATCACCGCCGGCCTGCCACGCTTCCTGGCGCCCGGCGACAACGCCGTCATGCGGCTCGACGTCGCCGACACCGACGGCCCTGCCGGTGACTATGCGCTGTCGATCGACACGACAGGCGATCTCTCGACGGGCGAGAAGCCCCTGCCCCAGAAGCTGACGCTCGCCCAGGGCAAGCGCCAGACGCTGACCGTCCCGCTGATCGCCAAGACGCCGGGCAATGCCTCGCTGACCATCAAGCTGGCGCATGCCGACGGCACCAAGGTCGAGCAGACGCTCTATGTACCGGTGCGCCCGGCGCAATTGCCGGTCACCACGCGCCTTGTGGTCGATCTCAAGGGCAATGGCGGCGCGCTGCGCGTCGACAAGGAACTCCTGGCGGCAAGCCTGCTTGACGGCGCTTCCGTCAGCGTCGGCGTATCGCAGGCGGCCGCCTTCGACGTGCCCTCGCTCCTGATGACGCTCGACCGCTACCCCTATGGCTGCGCCGAGCAGACCACCAGCCGCGCCATGCCGCTTCTCTATGTCAATGAGCTGGCCTCGGGCATCGGCATGGAAAGCGACCCCGACCTTCACGGCCGCATCCAGGATGCCATCTACAAGGTGCTGAGTTATCAGTCCTCGAGCGGCAGCTTCGGCCTGTGGGGTCCGGGCTCCGGCGATCTGTGGCTCGACGCCTATGTCAGCGAGTTCCTGACCAGGGCGCGCGAGCAGAAATACGACGTGCCGGCGCTGGCCATGAACCAGGCGCTGAGCAATCTGCAGAACTCGCTCGGCTACGACCAGAGCGTACAGGACCGTGGCAGCGAGATCGCCTACGCCCTCTACGTTCTGGCCCGCAACAAGAAGGCCTCGATCGGCGACCTGCGCTACTATGCCGACACCCAGCTCGAAGCCTTCTCGAGCCCGATGGCCGTTGCCCAGCTGGCGGCGAGCCTTGCGCTCTATGGCGACACGCAGCGCTCGGAGGCGACGTTCAAGACCGCGCTGCAGCTCGCCAAGTCGAGCAGCGACTACGACTGGTACCGCTCCGACTACGGCTCGGCGCTGCGTGACGGCGCGGCGATGTTGTCGCTGGCGGCGGAATCGAAGCCGGTGTCGACGATCGTGCCGGAGCTGATCAAGCTGGTGACCAGGGAACGCGCCGAAGCCCGCTGGACCAGCACCCAGGACGATTCCTGGATGCTGCTGGCGGCTCGCGCGCTGAAGGAGGGCAATGACTCGATCACGCTTTCCGTCAATGGCGCGCCGCATTCGGGCGGCTATTCCGACCAGGTCAACGGCTCCGAGCTGGTCGACAGCCCGATCGAAATCGCCAACACCGGCAAGACCCCGCTGCAGGCCGTCGTCACCAGCGTGGCGTCGCCGATCCAGCCCTTGCCGGCCGGCGGCGACGGCTTCACCATCAGCCGTACCTACTACAAGCTCGATGGCACCGAAGCCAATGTGACGGAGGCAACGCAGAACGAGCGCTATGTCGTCGTGCTCAAGGTCACCGAGCAGAACAGCTGGCCGTCGCGCCTGCTGGTCACCGACCTGTTGCCGGCCGGTTTCGAGATCGACAATCCGGGCCTGGTCTCCAGCGCCCAATTGACGAACTTCTCCTGGCTGGCACAGACCGACGCCGCGCACCTCGAATTCCGCGACGACCGTTTCGTCGCGGCGTTCAACCCCGCCGACGGCGATCACGACCACAATCTGACGCTTGCCTATGTGGTGCGCGCCGTGACGCCGGGCACATACGCCCATCCGGCGGCGACGGTGGAAGACATGTACCGGCCGCAATATTCGGCCCGCACCGCCACCGGCATGATGGAGATCAAGGCGCCCTAAGGCGCCTTGGCGAATATGAACGTGAGGCTTGCGCTGCCCCTCATTGCCCTGCCGGGCATCTCTCCCCGTATAGTGACGGGGAGAAAGGGGCTAGCGCCGACCGCCGCGACAGCTCCCTTCTCCCCGTCACTATACGGGGAGAAGGTGCCGGCAGGCGGATGAGGGGCGGCACTATGCTCTCCAGAAAATTTCTCCGTCGGTCAGCCATAACGCTAGCTTCCTGCGCCGGCATCCTGGCTCTGTCGGTCGCTACCCTCTGGGAACTCGACCGCGCCTTCCCGCCACCGCTACCAGCGGAACTCACGGTCTCCACGGAAGTCCAGGATCGCGACGGCCAGCTGTTGCGCGCCTTTGCCACGCCGGACGGCTACTGGCGGCTCGAAACCCATCTCGACCAGGTCGACAAGCAGTTCGTCGACATGCTCGTCACCTATGAGGACAAGCGCTTCTGGGACCATGAGGGTGTCGACGTGCTGGCGCTTTGCCGAGCCGCCGGCCAGTTCGCCACCAGCGGCCACATCGTCTCCGGCGGCTCGACGCTCTCGATGCAGCTTGCGCGCCTGATCGAGCCGCGCGAAAGCCGCAGCCTCGGCTCCAAGGTCAAGCAGATGCTGCGCGCCATCCAGATCGAGCGGCGGCTGTCGAAGAGCGAGATCCTCGAACGCTATCTGACGCTGGCGCCCTATGGCGGCAACCTGGAAGGCGTGCGCGCCGCTTCGCTCGCCTATTTCGGCAAGGAGCCGAAGCGGCTCACCGTCTCCGAAGCCGCCCTGCTCGTCGCGCTGCCCCAATTGCCGGAAAAGCGCCGGCCCGACCGCAATCTGGAAATCGCTCACGCCGCCCGCGACCGGGTGCTGACCCGCATGGTCTCGTCAGGCCTGATCGGCGAACGCGAGGCCGCGCGGGCCGCGCTCGACGATGTATCAGGCCTGCGCCGCACTCTGCCGGCACTTGCCGCGCACGCCGCCTATGCGATGCTGCCCCGGGCCGTTCCCGGCCAGCCCCTCAAGCTGACGATCCGCAAAAGCGTCCAGCAAGGGCTGGAGCAGGTGGCACGCGACGCCGCCACCAAGCTCGGTCCACGCCTCTCCGTCGCCATGGTGCTGGCCGATTCCCGAACCGGCGACATCCTCGGCGAAGTCGGCTCGGCCAATTTCTTCGATTCCAGCCGCTCCGGCTGGATCGACATGACCAAGATCGTGCGTTCGCCCGGCTCGACGCTGAAGCCGTTCATCTATGGCCTCGCCTTCGAGCAGGGACTGGTGGCGCAGGAAACGCTGATCGAGGACAGCCCGGTCGATTTCGGCGGCTACAGGCCCAGGAACTTCGACATGGGCTACCAGGGCGATGTCAGCGTCCGCCAGGCGCTGCAACTGTCGCTCAACGTGCCGGCGATCCGCGTGCTCGACGCGGTCGGCCCGGCCCGACTGACAGCACGCTTCCGCCAGGCCGGCGTCAACCCGATCCTGCCGGTCAACGAGGCGCCCGGCCTGGCCATCGGCCTTGGCGGCGTTGGCGTCACGCTGCGCGATCTCGTCCAGCTCTATACGGGCCTCGCCAATGGCGGCAAGACGCACACGCTGCATGACGGCACCGAGCCGGCCAATGCCGAACGCACCACCGCCACCATCCTCAACGACCAGGCGAACTGGCAGATCATCGACATATTGTCGGGCGTGAAGCCGCCGGAAGGCGCCCTGCAGCGCGGCATCGCCTACAAGACCGGCACGTCCTACGGCTACCGCGACGCATGGTCGGTCGGCTTCGACGGCCGCTATGTGCTGGGCGTCTGGGTCGGCCGCCCCGACGCCAGCGCCGTGCCGGGCCTCTCCGGCTATGTCTCGGCCGCCCCGATCCTGTTCGAGGGCTTTGTCCGCACCGGCCTTGCCACGGTGCCGCTGCCCGGCAAGCCGCCCGGCGCCTTCACCCCCAAGCGCGAGGATCTGCCGGTGACGCTCGCCCGCTTCGGCGCCGGTGCCGACGGGCTGGTGCAGGCGACGCCGACCGAACCCGCCCCAACCATCATCTTCCCGCCGGACGGCGCCCGCGTCGATCTCGCCACCAATTCGGCCGATGCCTCGCCGCTGGTGCTGAAACTGCAAGGCGGCCGTGCGCCATTTCGCTGGCTGGCCAACGGCAAGCCGCTCACTGGCATCGACCGCCGCCGCACCGCGACCTGGCTGCCCGACGGCGCGGGCTATTCGACGCTGACTGTCATCGACGCCGCGGGGCGGGCGGCTAGCGTCAAGGTGTTCGTCGAGTGAACGCGCTCCTTGAATAGAATGCGCCAGGCGATTCAGCGCTTTGGCTTTTGCGCACTGGCGCTTGCGGCTTCTGTTCCGCCGGCACATGCCGATACCCTCCCCGCCGGCTTCGTTCGGCTCGCCGATATCGATCCCTCCATCCGCCAGGACATCCGCTACGCCGGACCGGACGATTTCCTGCGCCGCAAGGTGAGTGGCTATGAGGCGCCGGTCTGCATTCTCACCCGGCAGGCGGCGCAAGCTCTTGCCGGTATCCAGCAGGCGATCGCCGCGAAAGGCCTGACGCTGGTCGTGTTCGACTGCTACCGCCCTGCCCGCGCCGTTGCCGACATGGGCGCATGGACGCGAGCGGGCGGTCCGCCCGACCCGCAATGGTATCCGAAGGTCAGGCGCGGCGACCTCATCGCCAAAGGCTATGTCGGTGAACTGTCGACCCATTCGCGCGGCTCGACCGTCGATGTCGCGATTGCGCGGGCCGACAGTCCGGCGGTCTCCAAACCGGCCTGTGGCGCCATCAATGCCGATACGCTCGACTTCGGCACCGGTTTCGACTGTTTCGACCCGATGAGCGAGACGGCGCACCGCCCGCTCGGCAACGAAGCGGCGGCAAACCGCAAGCTGCTCGTCGATGCCATGCGTACCGGCGGCTTCAAGAACTACGCCCGCGAATGGTGGCATTTCACGCTCGGTCACCAGCCCTTTCCAAACCAGCGTTTCGATTTCCCGGTAAGCGCCGAATAAGCCGCGGGATCAAACCGAATGCGGCCTTGCCTCGGCATCGCGCATCCCTAGATAGGACCTCGAGTCCGCGCGGGGTGTCGACGAGGAAAATATTTCCCGACATGGCGCAAGATCATCCAATATTTTCTTCAGGAGGGCAAAAAAGGGAACATTCGATGCATCTAATTTCTATCAATTCGCTAGATTTGGCGCGGGTTCAACGGAGGCAGAAATGACCAAACCTCATTTCAGGAAACTGCTCGGCGCACTGGTCGCCACATCTGTCCAGTTCGGCACGCTCGGTTTCGCGTTCGCCGACACCACCATCCTCAACGTGTCCTACGATCCGACACGCGAGCTCTACAAGGCCTACGACGAGGCTTTCGTCGCCCATTGGAAAGCCGAGACCGGCGAGACGGTGACGATCCAGCAGTCGCATGGCGGATCGGGTGCCCAGGCCCGCGCCGTGATCGACGGCCTCGATGCCGACGTGGTCACGCTGGCGCTCGAGGGCGACATCAACGCCATCGTCTCGAAGTCGAAAAAGATCAATCCCGACTGGCGCAAGAAATTCGAAAACAATTCAGCGCCTTATACCTCGACCATCATCTTCCTCGTCCGCAAGGGCAATCCCAAGGGGATCCATGACTGGAATGACCTGATCAAGGACGGCACCCAGGTGATCACCCCCAACCCCAAGACTTCGGGTGGCGCACGCTGGAACTATCTGGCCGCCTGGGCCTATGCCAACGCCAATGACGGCGGCGACGAGGCCAAGACCAAGGAATTCGTCGGCAAGCTTTACGCCAATGCCCCGGTTCTCGACACCGGTGCGCGCGGCTCTACCGTCACCTTCGCGCAAAAGGGCATCGGCGACGTGCTGATCGGCTGGGAAAACGATGCCTATCTGGCGCTCGACGAATTCGGCGCCGACAATTTCGAGATCGTCTATCCGCCGACCTCGATCCTGGCCGAGCCGCCGGTGGCGATCGTCGACGCCAATGTCGATGCCAGGGGCACGCGCAAGGTGGCCGAAGCCTATCTCGGCTGGCTCTATTCCAAGGAAGGCCAGACGATCATCGCCAAGAACCACTATCGTCCGGCCAAGCCCGAGCTCGTCGCACCGGCGGATCTGCCCAAGACCCCGGATATCAAGCTGATCTCCATCGACGATCCGCTTTTCGGCGGCTGGAAGAAGGCGCAGCCTTATCATTTCGGCGACGGTGGTATATTCGACCAGATCTACAAGCCGGCCCAGTAAGGTTCGGTTTTGCTGAGGAAGCTCGCCAATGGGCTTCTTCAAGCAAAGTCCGGTTGAATAAGAAGGGACAATCCAGAACTTCATGACGACAGCACCCGCGCAGGCGGGGTGGCGGTTCAAGCAGCCGAGTGTCATTCCGGGTTTCGGATTGACGCTCGGCTTCTCGCTTGCCTACCTCACCCTCATCATCCTCATTCCGCTATCCGGGCTGATCTGGCGCTCGGCCTCTCTCGGCTGGGCTGAATTCTGGGCGATCGCCAGCGACCGCCGCACCATCAATGCGCTGGAAATCAGCTTCGGCACCGCCTTCCTCGCGGCTGCCGTCAATGTCATCTTCGGCACGCTCGTCGCCTGGGTGCTGGTGCGCTACCGCTTTCCCGGTCGCCGCATCGTCGACGCAATGGTCGACCTGCCCTTCGCACTGCCGACCGCGGTCGCCGGCATCGCGCTGACCACGCTCTACGCACCGAACGGCTGGATCGGCAAATTGCTGATGCCGCTGGGCATCAAGGTCGCCTACACGCCGCTCGGCATCGTCATCGCGTTGGTCTTCATCGGCCTGCCCTTCGTCGTGCGCACCGTGCAGCCGATCATGGAAGAAATCGACAAGGAGGTGGAGGAAGCCGCCGCGACGCTTGGCGCCAACCGCTTCCAGATCATCACCCGCGTGCTGTTCCCGGGCCTGGCGCCGGCCATCATCACCGGCTTTTCGCTGGCCTTCGCGCGCGGCGTCGGCGAATACGGCTCGGTCATCTTCATCGCCGGCAACCTGCCCTACAGATCCGAGATCGCGCCGCTTCTGATCGTCATCCGGCTGGAGGAGTACAACTACCCGGCGGCGACCGCGATCGCGGCGATCATGCTCGCTCTGTCGTTCGTCATGCTTCTGGTCGTCAATCTAGTGCAGACATGGAGCCGCAAGCGCTATGGCTGATCCCGAAATCAAATCCTACGAACCCTACCATGAGAGCCGCTCGGCGGCGGTGACCGAAAGCCGGCCGGCACAGGCCGTGCTGATGGCGATCGTTTTTGCCTTCCTCGGCGTCTTTCTGCTCCTGCCGCTGATCATTGTCTTCCATGAGGCGCTGGCGAAAGGCATCGGTGCCTATACGCAAGCGCTGGGCGAACCGGATGCGCGCTCGGCCATCCACCTGACACTGCTCGTCGCGGCGATCTCCGTGCCGCTCAATGTCGTCTTCGGCATCTCAGCCGCCTGGGCCATCGCCAAGTTCGAATTCAAGGGCAAGGCTTTCCTGACCACGCTGATCGACCTGCCCTTCTCGGTCTCGCCGGTCATCTCAGGCCTGGTCTACGTGCTTCTGTTCGGCGCCCAGGGGTTGCTCGGAGAATGGCTGAAGGCACATGGCATCCAGATCCTGTTCGCCGTGCCCGGCATTGTGCTGGCCACCGTGTTCGTCACCTTCCCCTTCGTCGCCCGCGAGCTGATCCCGCTGATGCAGGAACAAGGCAATGGCGACGAGGAAGCGGCGCTCTCGCTCGGCGCCAATGGCTGGCAGACCTTCTGGTATGTCACGCTGCCCAACGTCAAATGGGGCCTGCTCTATGGCGTGCTCCTGTGCAACGCGCGCGCCATGGGCGAATTCGGCGCGGTTTCGGTGGTTTCGGGTCACATACGCGGCCTGACCAACACCATGCCGCTGCATGTCGAAATCCTCTACAACGAGTACAATGCCGTCGGCGCCTTCGCCGTCGCCTCATTGCTTGCCGGGCTGGCGCTCGTCACGCTGGTCTTGAAAACACTGCTCGAGATGCGCTACGGCGCCGAACTCGCCGCGACGCGCGGACACTGACAGAGGGATTTGTATGGAAGTTCGCGTTGCCAACGTGCGTAAGGAGTTTGAGCGGTTTCCAGCGCTCCACGACGTATCGCTCGACATCAAGTCGGGCGAACTCATCGCGCTACTGGGGCCGTCAGGCTCCGGCAAGACGACGCTGCTCAGGCTGATCGCAGGGCTGGAACGGCCAACGCGCGGCAAGATCTTCTTCGGCGACGAAGACGCTTCGCAGAAGTCGATCCAGGAGCGCAATGTCGGCTTCGTGTTCCAGCACTATGCGCTGTTCCGGCACATGACGGTGGCCGACAATATCGGCTTCGGCCTGAAAGTCCGGCATGGGTCCTCGCGGCCGCCGGCGCAGGAAATCCGCCGCCGTGCCTCCGAACTTCTCGATCTCGTTCAGCTTTCCGGCCTCGAAAAGCGTTATCCGGCCCAGTTGTCGGGCGGCCAGCGCCAGCGTGTCGCGCTCGCCCGTGCCATGGCGATCGAGCCCAAGGTGCTGCTGCTCGACGAGCCGTTCGGCGCACTCGATGCGCAGGTCCGCCGGGAACTGCGCCGCTGGCTGCGCGAGATCCATGACCGCACCGGCCACACCACCGTCTTCGTCACCCACGACCAGGAAGAGGCACTGGAACTTGCCGACCGCGTCGTGGTGATGAGCCAGGGCCGCATCGAGCAGGTCGGTACGGCGGACGATATCTACGACACGCCGAACTCGCCCTTCGTCTACGGCTTCATCGGCGAATCGAGCTCGCTTCCCGTCAAGGTCGAGAATGGCGAGATCTGGCTCGCTGATCGCCCCATCGGACTAGCCGCGCCGCACGCGCCCGAGGGTGACGCGACGCTCTATTTCCGCCCGCACGACGTCGAACTGCTGGACGGCTGCAGCGGCTGCATCGCCGGCACGGTCGCCGCCAGCCGCCGCGTCGCCGGCACGCGCCGGGTGGAGCTCGAGATCGGCGGCGATCGCCAGCGGGTCGAGATCGAACTGCCCGTCGATCATCCGGCGGCACAGAAAAGCCGGGTGGCGTTCCGTCCAGGGCGCTGGAAGCTGTTTCCGGCGGCTTGATCTTTCGGGTCAGGCGCTATTCCAGCCAGTTCTCGACCTTCAGCTTCCGTATCCGGGCGAACTCCCCCACGTTGGCCGTCACCAATGTGGTGCCCAATACGCAGGCGTGAGCGGCAATAAAAAGGTCATTGTGGCCAATGGGTTGGCCAGCGGCCTCCAACTCGGCGCGAAGCGCGCCGTATTCAGCGTCCACCGGTACGTCGAGCGGCAATACAGGGATCTCAGCCAGCAGATCCTCGACCTTCTTGAGCAGTTTGGCCGATCCCTTCCTGGCGCAGCCATATCGCAATTCAGAGGCAACGACGATGCTGGTGCAAACAGCGGCATCACCTTCGCGCACCATTGCACTGGCGGCCTTGCCGGCCGGGTTTCGGATCATGTCGCTGATGACGTTTGTATCCAACATGAACCGCATCAAAAAATGTCCTCGGCTTCAACAGGCGCATCCTTGATCTCGGGAAAGTCGTCCTCAGGACCAAGCGGTGGCTCTTTCGCCCATTGGGCGAGCAGAGCGGCAAGGCCGGGTTTGCGGAGCGGCTCGATGACAAGACGGTCGCCTTCGCGGCTGATCAGAACCTTGTCGCCGGGAAGCTCGAATTCGACAGGAATACGCACCGCCTGGCTGCGATTGTTGCGGAAGAGCTTGGCCTCCTTCGGAGGCGACGTGGTTGTATGCCGATGCTGGGGCACGGTTGCCTCCGTTTGTATATGCCATATGTATATGCCAAATGATCGTCCTGCACAAGGAATACAGACCGAAGCGAGTGTCATCTGGAATAGAATTCCAAGGACTCATTGTGTCGACTATATCTTTTCTCGCAGCGAGGGCGCGGAACCCTCATGCATGCCTCGCCGTGCCCCATGCGCCACGGCTATGGTTGCGGCGTTAACACGTTGCATCCGGAGCCTTTTTCATGAAGCGATTTTTCCTCGGTGTTGCCACCGTCGCCGGCCTGTTCCTCGCATCCTCCCAAGCCTGGTCGGCCGACAAGTTGCTCAACGCCTCCTATGACGTCGGCCGCGAACTGTTCGTTCAGGTCAACAAGGCCTTCATATCAGCGCATCCGGGCGTGACCGTCGACCAGTCGCATGCGGGCACCTCTGCGCAGGCGCGCGCCATCGCCGAGGGCCTTGGCGCCGATGTCGTCACCTTTAACCAGGTCACCGACATCGATTTTCTGGTCAAGAAAGGCTTTGTCTCGGCCGACTGGCAGAAGGACTTTCCCGCCAACGCCTCCCCGTTCTATTCGCTGCCTTCGTTCCTTGTCCGCGCGGGCAACCCCAAGCATATCAAGGACTGGAACGATCTGGTGCGCGACGACGTGCAGGTGATCTTCCCCAACCCGAAGACCTCGGGCAATGCGCGCTACACCTATCTGGCGGCCACGGCCTACGCCAAGGAAGCCTTCAAGGGCGACGACACCAAGGTGAAGGAGTTCATCACCAAGCTGTTCAACAACGTGCCGATCTTCGACACGGGCGGCCGCGCCGCGACCACCACTTTCGTGCAGCGCGAAATCGGCGACGTGCTGATCACCTTCGAATCCGAGACGCGCGGCATCCGCAAGGAGTATGGCGACGACAAGTTCGAGCAGGTCACGCCTTCGGTCAGCCTGCTCGCCGAATTCCCGGTGGCGATCGTCGACAAGGTCGCCGACGAGCACGGCACGCGCGACCTGGCCAAGACCTATCTCGACTTCCTCTACACGCCCGAAGGCCAGGACATCCTCGCACAGAACGGCAACCGCGTGCGTGACGCAGCCGTCGCGGCCAAATACAAGGCTGACTTCCCCGAGGTACGGCTGCTGACCGTGGAAGACGTCTTCGGCGGCTGGGACAAGATCCAGAAAGAGCATTTCGCCGCCGGCGGCCTGCTCGATCAGGCCTATGGCAGCCGCTGAAGGCTCACTGCACATATTGAGCAGATAAGCAAAGCCGGCATTGAGCCGGCTTTCTTCGTTTTGCCTTCAGCCGGCGCCATCCCTGCGAAACGTTACAAAGAATCAACGCGTTTGTGCCTAACGTGCCATTTGGCGTCTTGTTGTCGCAAAATACCATTGCGCGGCAAAACCGTCATTATTTGCACACAAACAGCCGCCAGATGCGGGGTGGTTGGGGTTTCAACGGGTTGACTCGGGCATGCTGACAAAAAAAGGCAAATACGGCCTCAAGGCCCTCGTGCATCTTTCCAGTCTTCCGATTGGCCAATTGGCCTTCGTCAACGACATCGCCGTCGCCAACAACATCCCGAAGAAATTCCTGGATGCCATCCTGGGCGAATTGCGCAATGCCGGCTTCGTCCAGAGCCGCAAGGGCAAGGAAGGCGGCTATCGCCTCGCCCGCCCCGCCTCGGAGATCAAGATCGGCCACGTCGTGCGCGTGCTCGACGGGCCGCTGGCGCCCATTCCCTGCGCCAGCCGCACACAGTACCAGCGCTGCGAGGATTGCGACGAAGCGACCTGCCAGGTCCGGCACATGATGCTGGAAGTGCGCCAGGCAATCGCCGAGGTGCTCGACAACAGAAGCCTCGCCGCCATGCGCGATGCCGATAACGACGATTTCCCGGTCGAACTGTCCTCGCAAATCTAATGCATGTCGCCCAAAAGTGATCTCGGTTTGGGAGAACGACATGCATAACAACAAAGATTTGAAGCGCGTCGCATGAATCTGTTTCAATGCGACACGCTTTAAATCAACGGCTGGCGAACACCGTTCATCCCGTGAGATTGCGCGATGCGCGCAGGCGCATTAAAGCGGTCTTGCAACAGGAACAGATGGACGCCCGCCGGATGAGGCTGTCGACGTTCGCGAAATCCCGAAAGGCTGCCCGCGGACCGCCCGCCACGGCCAGGTTCCAGACTGAAATCATCGCCGATGTCCTTGTGCCGGAAAGGGCTGAGGACGTGCGCTTCTTCAGCCGCAGGATCGTCCGTCCCGAAAAAATGCGCTGGTTCTCGAACCAGGACCTGCGCGAAACCCTCCTGGCCGCCTTCTATCTCATGGTCGCGGCTTCAGTGCCGGTGCGCTGGTGGGCGTCGATTTGCGACCGGATGTCCAGGCTTCGCCTGAAACGCCATATGCGCAAGCAATTTCCAGGTTATGCCGCCGCGACGCGCGCGGTGCTTGGCGGCGGCATCGACGCACGCAAGCTGTTCCAGGCATTGCTCGCGGCACGCCACCGCCGCCGGCTGCAGTTTGCAGCGCACCTCGCCGGTTTCCGGTGGTCCCCGATTGTCCGGCTGGAGGGACGGGAGGGACTGCAGGCAGCCTTGCGGCGCGGCCATGGCGCCATCATCTGGTGCGATCAGTTCACCTCCCAGACCATCTTCGGCAAGCGCGCCCTGCACGAGGCTGATATCGAGGCGCATCAGGTGAGCATCAATTCACACGGGGTCTCGGAATCGATGTTCGGTCTGCGTTTCCTGAACCCGCCGATGGTCAAGGTCGAGAACCGCTACCTCAAGAGCCGCGTCACCTTTGAGCGCGACGATGCCTATCAGGTCACCATCCGCATCCAGAAGATCCTGAAGCGCAATGGCGTGGTGCTGATGACCAACACCATCCATGCGGGCTCGACCTTCACCGAGGTCGCGATCGGCGAAGGTGGCTGGACGCACCTTGCTTCCGCACCGGCGAACTTCGCCGCGAGGGGCAAGGCAGCGCTGTTTGCCATGTCGACCTTCGAGACCATTCCCTTCCGTGAATACCGGGCCGTCATCAGCCCGGAGCTGTTGCCGGCTGAAGCGGAAACGGGACGGGACGGAGCCAAGGACATGGTGCTGCAGGCACGCTATATCCTGCTCAAGCGCGACCGGCTGCTCGAAGCGCTGAAACTGTTTCCCGAACAGATGCTGATATGGTCCGGCAGCCGAAGGCTGACGGAAGCCCCGGACGATGCCATGACAACCGGCGATACCGGCTCATGATTTGGCCAGCAGCCGGATCGCGTCGGCAACCACATCGGCGACGGGTCTCGTCGCGTCGATCGTCAGTGCCCGCTCATCGCTGCCCGGCGGCTCCAGTATGGCGAACTGGCTGTCGACCAGGCTGGCCGGCATGAAATGCCCCTTCCGGCTGGCGACCCGCTCACTTGCCGTCGCCGGGTCGATCTCCAGGTAGAGGAAGGTGATATCGGGGCAAAAACCACGCAGACGTTCGCGATAGCCACGCTTCAGCGCCGAGCAGGCCGCGACCACGCCCTGCCCTTTGCCGACCGATGCCGCGATGTGTTCGCCGATCGCATCGAGCCAGCCTTCGCGCAGTTGATCGGTGAGCGGCTCGCCGCTTGCCATGCGGGCGACATTCTCGGGCGGGTGCAGCCTGTCGCCCTCGATGAAGATGGCGCCCAGCGCGGCCGCAAGCGCGGTGCCGACGGCCGACTTGCCGCAGCCGGCGACGCCCATCACCACAATGGCCGGAGGCACTGAGCCAGGGGCGCGTGTCGGCGCCTGCGCTGCTTCTTCGTCCACGGCTAGAGCATGACGCCGAAAAGTGTGAAGCGGTCTTCGGACGACATCATGCTCTATCTCCTTGATTCAGCGGCGGATTCAGATTTCAGGTCGATTCGACCTGAAATCGTCCGGCTCTAGCGGCTTGCCGGCGCGCGGCCGTAGAGCAACAGCATGGCGACGATGACAACGCCATAGATGATCTGCCGCCCCGCCTCCGGCATCTGCATGACCGACAGGATGGATTGCAGGAGCGTGATCAGGATGACGCCGGCAACGGTGCCGAGATAGGACCCGCGCCCGCCGAGGATCGAGGTGCCGCCAAGCACGACCGCGGCGATCGACGGCAAGAGATAGGCATCGCCCATCGACTGCGCCGCCTTCGACGCGTAGCCGGCCAGAAGCACGCCGCCGAAGGCGGAGAGCCCGCCGGAGACGGCGAAGGCGATCATCACCACACGCCTTGTGTCGATGCCCGAGAGATAGGCGGCGCGCTCACGGTTGCCGATGCCGTAGACGGTGCGGCCGAAGCCGGTGCGGGTCAGCACGAACACCATCGCGGCCCCGATCAGCGCCCAGATGATGACCGCGTTGGGAACGCCCGGAATGGCGAAGCCGGTGGCGAGGTAACGCATGGCGCCGGTGGCCGAATCCTGCGGCGAGAAGCCGCCGGTGTAGACCACCATCAGCCCTTGCGCGACGGCGTTGGTGGCAAGTGTGATGATCATCGAGGGAATGCGCAGATAGGCAACGCCGACGCCGTTGACGACGCCGATCAGCACGCCGCAGAAGATGCCGAACGGAATGGCCAGCGCGACGCCGACCGGACCGTAGGCAGCCGCAGCGCATGCCATCATGGCGCCCGCCGCCACCGCCCAGGGCACCGACAGGTCGATCTGGCCCAGCAGGATGACCAGCATCATGCCCGTGGCGATGACACCGAGGAATGAGGCGACCTTGAGCTGCTGCAGCAGATATTCAGGCGACAGGAAGCTTCTGGAATAGAGGCTGCCCAGCAACAGCAGCACCACGATGCAGGCAAAGGCCGTCAGCACCGCCGGATCGGCGCGGCGGATGAATTTCGGCATGCGGCCGGCAATGCCGCCATCGCTCTTCCCAACCATCGGCGTCGTTTCGCTCACAGGAACCACTCCAGCCGGTTGCGGACCCGAAACAGGGCGAAGGCGCCGAGGCTGACGGCGACCAGCAGGATAACGCCCTGGAACAAAGGCTGCCAGAGCGGATCGAAATCGAACACGAACAACAGGTCGCCAATGGTGCGGAAAGCGAGCGCGCCGAAGATGGCGCCAATGGCGCTGCCCTTGCCGCCGAACAGCGAGACGCCGCCAAGCACCACGGCGGCGATCGAGAACAGCGTGTAGGAGTTGCCGCTGGCATAGGCCGCCTCGCCCGTATAGGTGAAGAAGGTCAGGAACAGCCCGCCGATCGATGCCAGCAGCCCGGCCAGCGTGTAGGCGGCGAACTTGCCGCGCCGGATCGGCACGCCCGACATGTAGGCCGCCGTCTCCGACGATCCCGCCGCGTAGGCGGCCCGGCCAAGCACCGAACGGCTGAACGGCACCCAGACCACCAGCACGATGGCCAGCAGCACGACGAGGCTCGCCGGCACCACGCCGAACACGCGGCCGGTCAGCGCATCGGCAAGATCTTCATTGACCGAGCCGCCCGGGAATGGCCGCAGCAAAAGACCGATGCCGTAATAGACGGCGCCGGTGGCGATGGTGGCGACGATCGGCTGCAGCCGTCCATAGATGACGATGGCGCCGTTGATGGCGCCGCACAGCAGGCCGACCGCCAGCACGGCGATGACGCCGAGCGCCGTCTGCGCCGGCGTGCCCACCACCAGCCAGGAAGCCAGGCAGTTGGTGAGCAGGAAGATCATGCCGACGGACAGGTCGATGCCGGCGGTGATCACCACCAGCGTCTGCGCCATGGCGACGAAGGCGAGCAGCACCCCCTTGTTGGCGGCCGTCTGCACCACATTGGCGTTGAAACCGGCCGGATGGTTCGAGGTGTAGATGACGAACATGACGATGAAAATGCCGAGCGCCAGCAGCGTTCCGCGCTGCTCGGCCAGCCAGTAGCGCCAATCTTTCACACGCTTGCTCCCAGGCCCACCGGGCTCTCCTCGCCATGGATGTTGAGCGCGCTCGATATCAGCGCCCGCTCGGTGATCTCGGCGCCGACCAGTTCGCGCTTGACCGCGCCATCGTAAAGCACCAGCACACGGTCGCAGCAGCCGATCAGCTCGTCATAGTCGGTCGAATAGAACAGGATCGCCGCACCCGCATCCGCCAGCTTGCGCATCAGTTGGTAGATCTCCTGCTTGGTGCCGACATCGATGCCGCGCGTCGGATCGTTGAGCAGGATGATGCGCGGCTGGCGCATCAGCCATTTGGCGATGACCACTTTCTGCTGGTTGCCGCCCGACAGCGCGCCGACCGGAATATCGAGACCCGCCGTCTTGATCGCGAGCAGGCCAACCATGTCGTCGATCAGCCGCTGCTCGGCGGCGCGATCGATGATGCCGCTCCTGGAGAGCCGGTCGAGCGCGGCGAAGGACAGGTTCTCGCGCACCGTCATTGGCAGCATCAAGCCTTCCGTCTTGCGGTCCTCCGGGATGAGCGCCATGCCGACGCCGTCCTGTCGGGCCACGGCGGGACTGCTGATGGCCACCGGCTTGCCGTCGATCAATACCTCGCCGGCAAGGCCGCGCAGCACGCCGAAGAAGGCCAGCAGCAATTCGCGCTGGCCCTGGCCGTCAAGACCGCCGAGGCCGACCACCTCGCCTGCCCTGACGGTCAGCGAGATGTCGTGCAGCCGGTCGGCCCAGGAGAGCTTGCGCGCTTCGAGCCTGGGGGCGGCGCTGGCCGGTGCCGCCGCCGGCTTGGGCGGAAAGATGTGGCTGTATTCGCGGCCGATCATCAGTTCGACCACCTCATTGTCGCTCTTCGAGCCGGCCTTGTAGCTGGCGACGTTGCGGCCGTTGCGGAACACCGTGCACTGATCGGCAAGTTCGGCGATCTCGTTCATGCGGTGCGAGATGTAGAGCAGCGCCAGCCCTTCCGAGCGCAGCCGCTTCAAGACGCCGAATATCTTAGAGACATCCGCCGCCGTCAGCGCCGATGTTGCCTCATCGAGGATCAGGATGCGGGGTTTCCTGGCCAGCGCCTTGGCGATCTCGACCATCTGCCGGCGCGACAGCGGCAGGTCCTTGACCAGCGCCAGCGGATGGATGTCGGCCGCGCCGGCGCGGGCAAGGGCTTCCTCCGCGATGCGGCGCTGCGCCGTGCGGTCGATCATGCCGAAGCGTTTGGGCGGATCGGAAATGACGATGTTGTCGGCAACGCTGAGCTCGGGGATCAGCGACAGTTCCTGGAAGATGCAGACGATGCCGGCCTTGTTCGCCGCACCGGGCGAAGCGAAGGTCACTTCGCGGCCGTCCAGCATCATGCGGCCCTCGTCGGGCGCCACGACACCGGCCATGACCTTGATCAGCGTCGATTTGCCGGCGCCGTTTTCACCGAGAATGGCGTGGATGCTGCCGGCTTCGACCACAAGTTCGGCCTTTTCCAGCGCCCGCACGCCGCCATAGCGCTTGGATATGCCTTCCATGCGAAAGAGAGGAGCCGCACCGTCCATCAACCCTCCAGGGCCATTGTGGGATTGCAGGCTGGCGCCGCGGGGTAAGCCGCGGCGCCAGGCATTGGCCAGCGATTACTGGTTTTCCTTGGTCTGCCCCATGATTTCCTGGGCACTGAAATTGATGCCGCAGGTCGGGAAGGAATTGCCGACGAAGAAATTGTCGGATTCCTTCGGGAAGTAATCGGTGCCTTCCTTCATGTTCGGATCCGTGGCGACAGCCAGCGGCAGCTTCACTTCCTGTGGCACCACCTCGCCTTCGAGTGCCGCGATCGCGGTCTTGATGGCGACGGCAACCTGGGCCGGACCGGAGCCGGCGGAGGTGCATTTCAGGCCATCGGCGGAATGGGCCGCGCAGAACTTGCGGAAGCCGTTTTCGGTTTCGCCGCCGAACGGCACGAACGGATGCTTGGCATCGATCATCGCCTGCACGATGCCGGTATCGCCGCCCTGGCCGGTAATGCCGTCGAACGGGCCGTTGGTGGCGATGGCGTCGGCGGTCACCTTCTGCGCCACGCCGTCATCCCATTTGCCGGCGACTTCGGTGACGTCCCATTTCTTGCCGGAGGCGTCGAACACTTCATGGATGCCATTGTGGCGATCGGTATCGACGGAGGTGCCGGCCACGCCGCGCACCTCGAGGATCTTGCCGCCATTCGGCACCTTCTCGACCAGCCACTTGGCCCACAATTCGCCAAGACCCTTCTGGTCGACATTGACGTTGATGGCATCCTTGGTGTCGAGGATGTTGTCGAAGGCAACCAGCACGATGCCGGCTTCCTTGGCGCGCTTGATGACCGGACCGAAAGCGGTCGGGTTCTGGGCGTCGGTGACGATGGCGTCATAGCCGGAATCGATGAAATTGTTGATCGCCGAGATCTGCGCCGGCACGTCCTCGCCGGTCGAGACGACCTTGAATTCCTTGATCTTGGCCTTGACGTCGGGCTGGGCCGCATAGGCCTTGGCCGTCTGAACCATCTGGATGCGCCAGGTATTGGCGATATAGCCATTGGCGAAGGCGATGCGGAACGGGCCTTCCTTCTTTGGATATTTGAAGAATTTCGTGTCCGCGCCCCACGGCGCGAAGCAGTCGGCCTGGGCGGCGGGACCGGATACGATTTCCGGGCCGGCGGCCATGGCGGCCGAGTTGAGCATGACGAATGCGCTGGCGGCAACAATGCCACCGACAAGTGACTTGATCATCGATAATCCTCCCGATTGCAGTTCTGATTTGTCGGTTCAGTTTATGGAATTTTCGCGTTTCCGGCTGGCCCCTCCGCCTTGCCCAGTCACGCCTGCCAGGTGCCGAAGACCTCCGCGATCCCTCCCCTTGCCGTCCCCATCGATCGGGGGGAAATTTATCATATTATACATAATAAACAAGCTTGAGCTGTTGCTTATGTATAATAAACAGGCTTGGCCCTTTGCTGGCGATGCCCGTCCAGAGAAAATGGTAGCGCTACCATGACGTTGTGTAAAGCGCCATTTGCGGTCCTTCTCGAAAGTGTGTTCAGCGGGCCGTGCTCTCGCGGCGCTTGAGCTCGAAGCCGAGGTCAACGATACGTTGCTCCGGTCGGTCGCCGGCGATCGCCGCCAGCGCCATGGCCACCGCGCGCCTGCCGATTTCGTAGCGATGGGTGCGGATGCTGGTGATCGAGGGAAAGGCCACCTGCATCATATCGAGATCGTTGAAGCCGACGATGCCGATGGTCTTCGGCACATCGATCGCGGCGCGATGGCATTCGAACAGCACGCCGAGCGCGATATCGTCATTGTTGCAGAACACGCCGTCGAGCGTCGGCATCTTGGCAAGGGCATCGCGGAACATTTCGCGGCCGAGCGACACGCTGGACAGCACCGGCGTGGTGGTGATCAGGCGCGGGTCGAACAGGCCGGCCTTCTCCATCGCAGCGCGATAACCAGCCAGGCGCCGCCGCGAGCGCGGATCCATGCGCGCGCCGATGAAGCCGATGCGTCGATACCCCACCTCGATCAGGTGCTCGGTCGCCGTCCTGCCGCCGTCGAGATGCGAGAAGCCGACCATCATGTCGACGGGATCCGGCCCGGTCTCCATCACTTGCACCACCGGGCAACCGGCATTTTCCAGCAGTTTTCGCGAGGTTGGCGTCTGGTCGATGCCTGCCACGATCAGCGCCGCCGGCCGCTGCGAGCCGAACACCTGCAAGAGCCGCTCCTCCTCCAGTCCCGAATAATGCGTGTTGCCGAGCTGGATGCGGAACGGACTGTCCGACAGGCTGTCATAGATGCCGCGCACCACCTCGGCGAAGACGTTGTTGGTGAGCGACGGCACCAGCACGCCGAACACCTCGGCCCGCGCCGAGGCCAGAGCCCGCGCATTGGGGTCCGGCACATAGCCAAGCTCATCGACGGCGGCCTGGATCTGACGGCGCAAATCCAGGCTGACACGCTCTGGCTCGCGCAACGCGCGCGACACTGTAATGGCGCCGACGCCGGCCTTGCGCGCGACGTCCGATATGGTCGGGCGGCCGCCGCCCCGGCGCGAGCGCGGCTTGATCATGGCCACGGCCCATGCGCGCGATCACCGGAACGCGCCCGCAACATGATCATCTGAGCTGTCGCCATTTCACCGGCCTGTTACCGCACCCTTCGGCCTCTGGGGTCGCGCAGTGCCTGCCTGTTGTCAAGCCGAGGTGCTCAGGCCGCCATGGCAGTCCTTTGCCTTGCCTTCCACATGAACAGCCCGATCGCCACTATGTTCAGCAGATTCCAGGCAATGCCGTTGAGGAAGGCGGCCGCATAAGAACCGGTCAGGTCGTAAATCCAACCCGACATCCAGCCGCCGATCGCCATGCCGAAGATCGTCGCCATCATGACGATGCCGATACGCTGGCCGGCCTCCTTGGCGGGCAGGTACTCGCGCACGATGATCGCATAGCAAGGCACGATGCCGCCTTGCGACAGGCCGAACACCAGCGACACGACGTAGAGCGAGGCCAGCCCGTCGAACGGAATGTAAAACAGCAGCGACAGGCACTGCAGCACCGAACCGATCAGCAGGGTTTTCGCGCCGCCGATGCGATCGGCGATGAAGCCGGAGGCAAGCCGGCTGACGACGCCCGCCGCCATCATGATCGACAACATGTCGGCGCCGTGCGCCATGCCGTAGCCAAGATCCATGCAATAGGCGACGATGTGCACCTGTGGCATCGACATCGCCACGCAACAGCCGAGGCCAGCGATGACCAGCAGCGTCTGCAGCGCCGCCGGCGACATGGGAATCGGCTGCACGGGCCGGCTCCCGGGCGAGCCGGCAGCGGCCGCGTCAGGAGCACCGCGTCGCAGCAACAGCACCAGGGGCACCATGGTGACCAGGCAGAAAACACCGATCGCCGCGTAGGTGAAGCGCCAGCCTTCCGCCTTGATCAGCGTCGGCATGATGGTGGGCCAGAGCGCGCCGGCGAGGTAGTTGCCGGCGGCCGCCGCCGTGACCGCGACGCCGCGCCGGCGGTTGAACCAGTGCGAGATGTCGGCGATCAGCGGCCCGAAGATCACTGACGTGCCGACACCGATCAGCACCCCTTGCGCAAGGGTGAACTGCAGGATCGAGGTCGAAAGTGCCGCGAGCAGCAGGCCCGCGGAGAGCGCCACGGAAGAGAACAGCGCCGGGATCCAATAGCCCATCCGATCGATGGCGCGGCCGACCAGCACATTGCCGGCGGCGAAGCCAACCATGGTCGCGGTGTAGGGCATCGATGCAGCGGCACGGTCGACGCCGAACTCGGCCTGCACGGCGGGCAGCACCACGACCACCGCCCACATGCCGACCGCGCCGATCGTCGCCAGCAGCATTGAGATGGCCAGCCGCATCCACGCGTAGGAACTGTCGATGCCGGGACTGGGCCGGCTCAAGTCGGTTCGGGTCAAAGGCGTTTCCTGTCGGCGGTCTCGAAATCGGCTGCCGTTTTGGCCACTATCGGCACATTCTCGGCCCACAGCAGCGCCACGGCGAGCAAATCCGTGGCTCCAGAGCGGGCACGAAGGCGGGAACCGACGCCAATGTCTGGAGTTTTCCGATCAGCGAACCCGCAAAGGAGTCCCAGCCATGACCACAGCCAGGAAGAAATGGTCGGCCGAGGTGACCGAGCACAGCGACGCGATGGATCTTGAGGATCATGTCTTCGAATTCGACGACGCCAAAAAGATCGCCGCCTCGCTCAAGCGGTCGGCCGAGCACAGCCACCGCCGCAAGGCCGAACCCTTCCAGTCAGCGATGTCGATGCTGAATTTCTACATCAACCGCGCCGGCAAGAACCTGCCCGCAGCGCGCAGGCAAGTGCTCGAGCACGCCAAGGACGAACTGCGCGTGGCCTTCGGCCGCGAAAAGGAAGATTAGCTCCGGTCTAGTGTTTGTTGAGATTCAGGACAGGCCGGCATCACCTGAACATCAATACGCCCTAGCGCGACTTGATCACGTGGTCGGTGTTGGCCAGCAGCTTGCGAACCGCGGCGCGCGCCGCGTCCGGGCGTTGCAGCCGGATGTTCTTCTCGATCGCCTCATGCAGCTTTTGCACATGGTTGAGATCATCGACTTCCCGCGTGGTGAAGGTGAACAGGTGATCGAACGCGGATTCGATCAGCACGCCAAGCGGCACCAGAAGATCGTTGCCGGAGGCGCGCAGGATGGCAAGGTGAAAGCGCGTGTCGGCGCGGGTGCGCTCCTGCAGGCTGGCGGCCTCCCCCATCTCGCGGCAGGCCTGGCTGATCTCGGCCATCTGCTCGTCGGTCCGGCGCATCGCCGCGAAAGCGGTCGCTTCCGGCTCGATGATGTGGCGGAACTCCTGCACCGTCTTCAGGAACACCTCGCGGTCCGGCGACGTCGCGTACCAGGCGAGCACATCGCGGTCGAGCAGGTTCCAGCGTTCTTTCGGCTCCACCCAGCTGCCGATCTTGGGGCGTGAAGCAAGCAGGCTCTTGGCCATCAGCATCTTGATCGCCTCGCGCACCGCCGAGCGGCTGACGCTGAAGGTCTCAGACCATTTGGCTTCGTTGGGCAGGATGGTGCCGGGCGGATAGTCGCCGCGCACGATCCGCAGCCCGATCTCGCTCGCGAGCGACGTGTGCACGCTGGCGCCGGGAATACGCGCCGCGTCGGGCCGTCGAACACCGGTCGAGCGCTCGGCGGCAGCCGCCTTGTCAGGCGATTTTTCCTTGTTCGGCTTCGCGTCCCGCATACGCTTCAGAAAGGCCGGTTTGCGGAAGCTGTCAAGCACCACGGAACGGTTGGGCCGCAAAGCGCCCCGCTATGCACAGCCCAGCCGCTTCTGCCCGGTCGCTCAGGCGGTTTTGACGTATTTGCGCCAGCTGTGTTCCGGGCGGAAGCCGAGCATGTCGCGCGCCTTGCGGTTCGACAGCAGCGTCTCGTATTCACCAAGCTCGGCCTTCACTGGCACGCCCGGATAGAAGCGCTTCAAAAGTTCCGCCGTCGGCAGGTCCGACGAGGTATCGTCATTGGCCGCGTTGAACACCTGGTAGCCGAGACCGTCCTTCTCGATGGCGCGTAGCGTGATCTGGCCGAGATCGCGCGCGTCGATATAGCTCCAGGCAATGCGCTTGCGAAAACCGGGATCGGCGAACCATTTCGGAAACAGCGAATATTCGTGCGGCTCGATGACATTGCCGATGCGCAAGGCATAGATGTCGGTGCCGTTGCGTTGCGCGAAGGCCCGCGCTGTCTTCTCGTTGACGATCTTCGACAGCGCGTAGCTGTCCATCGGATCGACATCATACTCCTCGTCGAGCGGGAAATATTTGGGATCGCGCGGCTCGTTGGCGAACACCAGGCCGTAGGTGGTCTCGCTGGAGGCGATGATGACCTTGCGGATGCCGAGCTTCACCGCCGCCTCGATGACGTTGTACGTGCCCATCGCATTGATGCGGAACACCTCGTTATCGGGCGTGATCATGATGCGCGGGATGGCGGCGAAATGCACCACCGCATCCACCGACTGCGGGCGCAGCGACGGGTCGAATTCGTGCAGGCCCATATAGCTCGACAGCGCGTTGAACACCTGCCCGCTGTCGGTGATGTCGGTGATCAGCGTGCGCACCTTGGGATTGTCGAGCGGCTTGGTGTCGATGTTGAGCACCTGGCAGCCCTGCTCGACAAGATATTGCACGACATGGCGCCCAGCCTTGCCGCTGCCGCCGGTGAACATGATCCGCTTCGTCATTCTCGTCTCCATGACAGGCTCTGGAATTCCCGTCTATTGTCAGACAATATTGCATTCCGCAACCACATATGGCTAAAACGGCGGCGCAATTATCGATAATCCGGGATAGGACAGACGACATGAACACCTCCGCCGCGCGCGAGACGATCGGCTTCATCGGCCTTGGCCTGATGGGGCACGGCATCGCCAAGAACATCGTCGACAAGGGCTATCCCCTGACATTCCTCGGCCGCAAGAACCGCAAGCCGGCGGAGGACCTTCTTGGCCGAGGCGCCAGGGAAGCATCGACCTCGCGCGAGGTGGCAGTGGCGTCCGACATTGTCTTCATCTGCGTCACCGGGTCGCGCGAGGTGGAAGCCATCATCCGCGGCCCCGGCGGCCTCAAGGAAGGCTTGAAGAAAGGTTCGGTCGTCGTCGACTGCTCGACCTCGGACCCGGTCTCGACCGTCTCGCTCGCGGCCGAACTCAACGCGCTTGGCATCGACTATGTCGACGCGCCGCTAAGCCGCACCCCGAAGGAAGCCTGGGAAGGCACGCTCGATGCCATGGTCGGCGCGCCGGACGCCGTCTTTGCCAGGGTGAAACCGGTGATCGAAACCTGGGCCGGCCGCATCGTCCACATCGGCGACACCGGCGATGGCCATCGCATGAAGCTGCTCAACAATTTCATTTCGCTGGGCTATGCCGCCATCTATTCCGAAGCATTGGCCCTGGCTGAAAAGGTCGGCATCTCGCCGCCGCGTTTCGACAGCGTCATCCGCAACGGCCGCATGGATTGCGGCTTCTACCAGACCTTCATGCGCTGGACGCTGGAAGGCGACCGCGACGCCCACAAATTCACCATCGCCAACGCCTTCAAGGACCTGACCTATCTGGAGTCCATGGCGGGTGCGGCCGGCATCGCCAACCCGCTCGGCAACGCCACCAAGAATTCCTTCGCCGGCGCCCATGCCACCGGTCCGGCCGAGCAGTTCGTGCCGATGCTGGCGACCCATATCGCCAAGGTCAACGGCGTCGACCTGATGCCGATGAAGGATGGCAAGAAGCAGACGATCTGAGGCTCAAACGGGCGGACGGCTCACCGCCGCCTGCTTCCAATGCCCTCATCGGTGTCGGCGAGCAGCTTGTGCACGGCATTGCGGGCCGCCGCCGGCCGTTGCAGGCGGATGTTCTTCTCGATCGCCTCATGCAGTTTCTGCGCTCGCCGCTGGTCGCCGACCTGCCGCGTGGTGAAGACGAAGAGATGGTCGAGCGCGGACTCGATCAGCACGCCGAGCGGCACCAGAAGGTCATTGCCCGAGGCCCGCAGGATGGCGAGGTGAAAGCGTGTGTCGGCGCGGATGCGTTCCGGCAGGTTGGCCGCCTCGCCCATCTCGCGGCAGGCAAGGCTGATCTCGGCCATCTGCTCGTCGCTGCGCCGCATGGCGGCAAAGGCCGACGCTTCCGGTTCGATGATATGGCGAAACTCCTGCACGGTGCGCAGGAAGGCCTCGCGGTCGGGCGCGGTCGCGTACCAGGCGAGCACGTCGCGGTCGAGCAGATTCCAGCGCTCCTTCGGCTCGACCCAGCTGCCGATCTTGGGGCGTGATGCCAAAAGGCTCTTGGCCATCAGCATCTTGATCGCCTCGCGCACCGCCGAACGGCTGACATTGAAGGTTTCGGCCCATTTGGCCTCGTTGGGCAGGATGCTGCCGGGCGGATAATCGCCGCGCACGATCCGCAGACCGATCTCGCTGGCGAGTGAGGCATGAACGCTGGATCCGGGAAAGTGCGCCGCGTCGGCCCTGCGCATGACCGCCGGATCGCGGCTGGCTTGCGCCTTGGCCCGGCTGGCTTTTCTTTCTGCCTTCTCGTGCGGCATCCACGTTCCAATAGGTCGGCTGCCTGTCGTCCGGATGGATCCGTACCTGCGTGGCGCGCGCCGATCCCGTTGCCGAAAATCCAAACCATGGACGCGACAGGGCCGGAGCCTGTTGCCCCTCGCCACTGCGTCTCGCTCAGGAATTGACGGGGCGCCCGTTTGCCGAGCGCCCCGGATCTAAAAGCTACTTCTGGATACAGGTGTCGACCGTATCCTTGGTGCATTCGTCGAGGCCGGTGAAGACCGGATCGTCGACCTTCTTGCCCGTGATCAGGTCGATCATCACCGACGGCGCCTTGTAGCCCATTTCAAAGGGCCGCTGGCCGACCAGCGCGGTGACAAGGCCATCCCTGGCGATCGCCACCTCGTCGCCGATCGTGTCGGCGGCGCCGATGACGAAGTCGTTCTTGGCCAGCCTGTCCTTCAACGGTCCAACCAGATCGCGATAAGGCTGCGGCGCGCCGAACAGCGGCCAGCCGCCCATGATGCCGAAAGCATCGAGCTTGGGGTTGGCGGCAAGGATATCGGTCATTGCCTGCACGCCCTTGGCACCGTCGTCATTGGTGAACACCGGGCAGCCGGCGACTTCGGTCCAGCCGCCTTCGCCGGCAAGTGCCGCAAGCCCTTCCTTGCCCGTCAGGGCGTCGCGCATGCCTTGCGCGCGGCGCAGGATGTTATCGGCTGCTGGGTTGCCCTCGATGGTGCAGATCGTGCCGCCATTCGGCTTGGCCTTCTTGATGTATTCGCCGATCTTCTTGCCCATCAGGTAGTTGTCGGTGCCGAGATAGGTCTTGCGAAGGGCTGCGTCCTCCTTGGCGAGATCGGCGTCGACGGTCATGATCGGGATCGTCGGATTGGCGGTCTTGAGCGTCTGCGCGATCAGCGGCGCGTTGGACGGCGAAATCGCCACCGCCGCCGTGTCAGGCTTGCTCAGTATATCCTGAAGGATCTGGGCCTCGCCGGCCTCGTCGGAAGTCGACGCCGGACCAGTGTAGAAGCACTCATATTCCGAGCTGGCGTTTTCCTTGTTCCATTTCTCGCAGCCCTGGTGGATGGCCTCGAAGAACGGATTGTCGAGACCTTTCACCACGATGACGAGCTGCTTCTTGGCCAAGGCCGGCCCGGCGCCCAACGCCATGGCGGCGACGGCGGCGAGCAAAACTGTTTTCCTCATATCAGTCCTCCCTTGAAAAACAGACGGACACGGCGTGCCCGCCACACAAATCGGCCCCAACGCGAGATGGCAGGGCGAATGCCGGTGCCGCCTGGCAAGACCGATAAGCATTTTCAGATGCGACCGGACCGGCAGTGCCGGCACGGTCGATGATCTCGCGCCGACCCCACCGTCGATCATGGTTCGGGGCCGGCAAATCTTCCTCCGACCCTCAGCTAATAACGGCAAGCCGCCAACGTCAATTGCTATTTGTCCTACAAAACGGATTTTTCGGAACCGCCATTCACTATTCGTCCGACAATTGCCCTATTTCCTATTCATCGGACAATTGACGCCCGCACGGGCATTTGCGTAAATGCCTGATATCGCTGTTTCCGGGAGGAGCTGGGAGAGCGACGCGAAAGCCGCCCCTGTCCCGGGCATGCGGCAAGCACAGGGAGGCAAAGGCTGGTGGCGGTTCTCGAACTCACCAACATCTCGAAGCATTTCGGCGCCATCCAGGCGGTCAACGATGTGTCGCTGTCGATCGAGCCCGGCCAGGTCGTCGGCCTGATGGGCGACAACGGCGCCGGCAAGTCGACGCTGGTCAAGATGATCGCCGGCAATTTCCGGCCGAGCCACGGCGCGATGCGGATGGATGACAAGGAACTGATCCTGCACAAGCCGGTCGAGGCGCGCCAGCACGGCATCGAGATCGTCCACCAGGACCTGGCGCTCTGCAACAATCTGACGGCGGCGGCGAACGTCTATCTCGGGCGCGAGTTGCGGCGCGGCGTCGGTCCATTCCGCATTCTAGACTATGCGGCCATGTACAAGCGCGCCGGCCAGATCTTCGCCGAGCTCAAATCCGAAACCCGGCCGCGCGACCTGGTCAAGCAGATGTCGGGTGGCCAGCGCCAGGCGGTGGCCATCGCCCGCACCATGCTGTCGCAGGCCAAGATCGTGCTGATGGACGAACCGACGGCGGCGATCTCGGTCAGGCAGGTCGCCGAAGTGCTCAACCTGATCCGCAATCTGCGCAACCAGGGCATCGCGGTGGTGCTGATCAGCCACCGCATGCCCGACGTCTTCGACGTCGCCGATCGCGTCATCGTCATGCGGCGCGGCAGGAAGGTCGCCGACAAGACGATCGCGTCGAGTTCGCCCGAGGAAGTCACCGGGCTGATCACCGGCGCCATCGAGCAGGCGGCATGACGGCGCAAAACCCGTATTTCACCACGTTGGCGCGCATCGCAGCCGGCAGGAAAGGTCGATAATGGCAGTCACCCTTGACCAGACGATCGCGCAGAAGCAGCACACTTTTCTGTCGCGGATGTTCTCCAGCCAGACGTTCTGGGTGGTGATCGCCGTCATCCTCGCCTGCATTTTCCTGTCGTTTGCCACCGACGCCTTCGCCACATCGAAGAACCTCTACAACATCACCCGCAACGTCACCTTCGTCGCCATCGTCGCGCTCGGCATGACCTTCGTCATCATCACTGGCGGCATCGACCTGTCGGTCGGCTCGGTGCTGTGCCTGTCGTCGATGGTGCTGGCCGTCACCATGCATGCCGGCTATTCGATCGAAATCGGCATCCTGGCCTCGATCGCCACCGCGCTTGCGATCGGCGCCTTCAACGGGGTCATGATCGCCTATCTCGGTTTCCCGCCTTTCGTGGTGACGCTCGGCATGCTGTCGATTGCCCGCAGCCTGGCCATGGTCGCCTCCAACAACACCGTCGTCTTCCAGTTCGGGCCGGACCATAACAAGCTGCTGGCGTTGGGCGGCGGCGCCTGGCTGTTCGGCATCGCAAATCCCGTGCTCTACATGATCCTGCTGGCGCTGATCACCGGCTTCATCCTGCGCTGGACCAAGTTCGGCCGCCACATCTTCGCCATCGGCGGCAACGAGCACGCTGCAACCCTGACCGGCGTGCCGGTGCGCCAGATCAAGGTCGCCGTCTACATGATCTCGGCACTGTCGGCGGGCATTGCCGGCATCATCCAGACCGGATGGCTCGGCGCCGTCACCACCAATCTCGGCACCGGCATGGAGTTGCAGGTTATCGCGGCCACCGTCATCGGCGGCGCCAACCTGGCCGGCGGCGTCGGCACCGCGTTTGGCGCCATCGTCGGCGCCGCCCTCATCGAGGTGATCCGCAACAGCCTTGGCCTGCTTGGCATCAACGCCTTCTGGCAGGGCACCTTCATCGGCGGCGCCATCCTGCTGGCGGTGCTGTTCGACCGCATCCGCAACTTCAGGCGCAGCGATTGAGGGACCTCCGCCGCCAAAGCGCTATTCGTTCCGGTTCCTATCGCTCAGTCTGAAAATCGCCTGAGGCAACCCGCCATCGATACCGGCCGCAAGCCGATGCCTTGACGGAAACCGGAAACCAGCCGCACAATCCCCACGCAGGCGAAGGGAGGCCAGTCGCCTGCGGGAGGATATACCCATGACGGAAGCGATCAGGCTCTACTGGGGCCGGTTCGGACATGTTTCTATCCTGAATGTCGCAAGCGACTTCGTCACCCATGCCCATGTCGAGGCACATCTGATCATCTGGCTGGAAGGCACCGCCGGCGAAATGACGATCGGCCGCGAGACAGTCCGGCTGGGACCACACACCGCCGCCGGGATCAATTCGCTGCAGCCGCACAGCCACGTCCTGTCGCATGATGGCAGGCCGGGCCTTTTCCTGGCCTTTTACATCGATCCCGACTGGGCACGGCGCCGCCGCGACCTGCCCTCCTCCGCGCCATTGTTTGCCCAGGCGGCGATCACGCTGGAGCCCTGGCTGCACCAGGCCGCCGCCAGCCTGCTCGACCATCTGACCGACAATGAAAGCGTCGACGACATGGCCAATTACGAGATCGAGCGCTTCATCGATAGCGTGCTCGATGCCGCCGACGCCTCGGCGCCGCAGGACACGCGCATCCGCATCAGCACGATGCAGGATTTCCGCGTCCGCAAGGCGATCCAGCTGATGAAGGCCAATGTCTGCGAGCGCATCTCGTTCGATGACGTGGCGCGCAGCGTGGGGCTGTCGCGGCCGCATTTCTTTGCCTTGTTCAAGGAACAGACCAACCTGACGCCCAACGTCTACTGGAACACGCTGCGCATGGAAGAGGCGGTGCGCCAGCTGCAATGGTCGCAGGAGCCGCTGATCTCGGTCGCCTGCAATCTCGGCTTCACCACGCAGGGCAATTTTTCGCGCTTCTTCCGCGACCATGTCGGCGTGCCGCCGACACTCTACCGCGAGGCAGCGCGGGCAACGCCCTGAGTTCCAGCCGCCTGTTTTTTCAGACTCCTTGATACGGGCTCAAGACGCATTGATAAGCGTCACCCGCGCCAGCCCCCTACCCTTGCCGCAACGATCATTCGCAAGGGAACATCTTATGGCCAAGGTCACCATCTCCAGCGTCATCGACGCGCCGGTCGAAAAAGTCTGGGCGCGCATACGCGACTTCAACGGCCTGCCGGGCTGGCATCCACGCATGGTCGAAAGCCACATCGAGGATGGCAAGGACGCCACCGCGATCGGCTGCGTGCGTAACTTCCAGCTCGCCAGCGGCGCGCGCATCCGTGAGAAACTGCTCGACTTCTCCGACGACAATTTCCTCGTCAGCTATTCCATCCTCGAAACGCCGCAGCCGCTCACCAACCACAAGGCGACGCTGCAGCTTCGGCGCGTCACCGATGGCGACCGCACCTATGCCGAATGGACCGCCAGCTTCGACGCCGCCCCGGAGGATGCGGACAAGCTGGCCGAGGGCATGGGCGCCAATGTCTTCCAGGGGGGCTTCAACGCCCTGAAGAGCCACTTTGCCGGCCAGGGCTGAATCGGGCTTCAGAACAGGAGTGTTCCATGGCGCTTGCCCTCCAGACATTCCCGACCGTGAAGGATGCCAATGCGGCGCTGAAGACGGCCGGCACCCGCTATCTCGGTGGCGGCACACTCGTGGTCCGCGCGGCCAATGAAGGCGACGTCTCGGTCTCCGGCCTTGTCAGGTCGACCGACCCGACCCTGTCGGCCATCACGGTCGCCGACGGCAAGATCCGCATCGGCGCCTCGGTGACCATGGCGGCGATCGCGCGCCATCCGGAACTCGGCACGCTCGCCAAGGCCGCGCGCGCCGTCGGCGGCCCGGCGGTGCGCAACATGGCGACAGTCGGCGGCAATCTGTTCGCGCCCGCGCCCTACGGCGATTTCGCCGTTGCCTTGCTGGCACTCGACGCCACGGTCGGCACCGATGACGGCGAATTGCCGATCGAGACCTTCCTGGCCGGACGGGACGGCAGCCGCTCCATTGTCACGTCGGTCGGCTTCACGCTGCCGAAGGCCGACGGCTTCCGCTTCCTGAAAGTATCACGGATCAAACCCAAGGGCGTCTCGGTGCTGAGCATCGCCATCGTCCTGGAGCAGGCCGCGGACGGCACCGTCTCTTCGGCACGGATCGCGCTCGGCTGCATGGCCGATCGACCGGTGCGTGCCAAGGCGGCGGAAAAGGCGCTCAAGGGAAAGACGCTCGACCAGGACGGCATCGCACCCGCACTGGCCGCCGCCGCCGAAGGCACCACGCCCATCACCGATCCGATCGCCAGCGCCTGGTACCGCGCTGAGGTCCTGCCGGTCCATCTCGGCCGGCTGCTGCTGAGTTGAAATAACGAGTTGGGGGGCGCGCGTCTGTCCGATCCTTCGGGCGGACGCGCAAGGAGGAAACATGGCGAAGGTCCCGGTTCAATTCACGCTCAACGGCTCCGAAAAAGCCGAATTCATCGACAGCGGCACGACGCTGCTCAACGCCTTGCGCGACAAGATCGGCGACACTTCGCCGAAGGGCGGCTGCCACCAAGGCACTTGCGGCGCCTGCTCCGTCATCATCGATGGCGAGCTCCGGCTGTCTTGCCTGACCTTGGCTGAAACTTGCAACGGAACAGCCATCACCACGACATCGGGCCTCGCCGAGGGCGGCGTGCTGCATCCGCTGCAGCGCGCCTTCCTCGACACGTTCGCCACGCAATGCGGCTTCTGCACACCGGGCATGATCATGGCGGCCAAGGTGCTGCTCGACCACACGCCCAACCCCACCCGCGACGACGTGGTCGAAGCGCTGTCGGGCAACATCTGCCGCTGCACCGGCTACGAGCCGATCATCCAGGCGGTGCTTACGGCTGCGCGTTCCAATTCGCAGAATGCCGCCTGAGGGACCAAGAGAATGGAACTGCGCAAGAACTACTTCGCCGATGTCCGCAAGGACGATCTGCACGAGATCGGCCAGCCGAGGGCCCGTTCGGATTCGCCCGGCCATGTCACCGGCAAGACAGCCTTTTTCGCCGACCGCAACTTCCCAGGCATGCTGCACCTGAAGATGGTGCGCAGTCCGCACCACCACGCCCGCATCCGCTCGATCGACACGTCGGAGGCGGAGAAACATCCAGGTGTGGTCAAGGTGCTGACCGCCAAGGACGTGCCGCACAATGTCTACACCATCCTGATCCTGATCCAGGTCGGTCCTGAGGACGAGACGGTGCTGGCCGACGGCAAGGTGCGCTGGAAGGGCGAGGCCGTGGTGGCGGTGCTGGCCGAGACGGAGCGCGCCGCGCAGGAAGCCGCCGCCAAGGTCAAGGTCGACTATGAAGTGCTGCCGGCCGTCTTCGACATGGAGGAGGCGCTGAAGCCCGGCGCGCCCATCGTCAACGAATATCACGGCCAGAACTACTATCTCTATGACAGCGGCGAGTGCCGCAAGGTGCGCTTCGGCGATGTCGAGGCCGGTTTCGCCGAGGCCGATCACATCCTCGAACAAAGCTATCAATCGTCGCCCATCGAGCATGCGCCGACCGAGACCACCGGCTGCGTCGTGGCACCGGAGGGCAATGACCGCTTCACCTGCTACACCAACACGCAGGCGATGTTCTTCACCCTCGACAACACGTCGATCATCCTGCAGATGCCGGGCTCGAAGCTGCATTTCGTCGGCGGCACGGTCGGCGGCGGCTTTGGCGGCAAGGTCGACGTCATCGTCGAGCCGATCGCCATCCTCGGCGCCAAGCTAACCGGACGACCGGTCTGTTTCATCTACAGCCGCGAGGAGGAGATGCAGATTTCGTCGCCTCGCGCCGCCGAAAAGGTGGTCATCAAGGATGGCGTGATGAAGGACGGCCGCATCGTCGCCCGAAAGGTCACCGGCTACACCGATGCCGGCGCCTATTCGCGTCACTCGCCCTATGGCGCGCAGAAGGGTGCGGGCCATTATCCCGGCCCTTACACCATTCCCAATGTCTGGATCGACACCTACTGCGTCTACACCAACCGCACACCGTCGTCGGCCATGCGCGGCTTCGGCGTCACCATCGGCGACTTCGCGCTGGAGGTGCAGATGGACAAGCTGGCACGGCTGATCGGCATGGACCCGCTCGAATTCCGCTTCATCAACGCCTATCGCGACGGCGACATGAAGGCGCATCGCCAGCCGACGGAAGGGGCGGCACTCATCGAGTGCATGCAGGAAGCCTCGCGCGCCGCCAACTGGCCGGTGGCGGAGAAATACATGGCGATGTCGTCCTACGTGAAGGAAGCTTGAGATGGCGATCAGGCGCGGACGCGGCGTCGCCGCGATCAACTATCCCACCGGCATGAATCTCGGCGGCGATCCGACCCAGGCGCTGGTCCACTCGACACCGACCGGCAATTTCATGGTGACGCTGTCGTCGGTCGATCTCGGCCAGGGCATGAAGCAGATCATGGCGCAGATCTGTGCCGAAACCATCGGCGTGCCGACCGACCGCGTCGTCGTCGACACCGCCGACACCGATACCGGCCCGCACTGCATGGGCACGTTTGCCTCGCGCGGCACGCACCGCGCCGGCAACGCCGTCATCCAGGCGGCGAAAGAGGCTCGCCAGGTTATGTTGGAAGTGGCGGCGGAAGAACTGGAGGTCAACGCCTCCGACCTCGAGACCGACGGCCAGGGCAACATACTGGTCAAGGGCGCGCCGCAGAAATCGATCTCGATCTTCGACGTCGCGCTGTCGGCGCATTTCAAGCGCGGCCGCTCGATATCGGGCCGCGGCATGTTCCTGATCCCGCGTTCCTATCCCGAGAAGGAAACCGGCGCGATGAAACCGTCGACCTGCTACGCGCATGCCTGCACGGTGGCCGAGGTCGAAGTCGACGACGAGACCGGCGAGGTCACCGTGCTGACGGTCAAGAACGTCTTCGAGATCGGCCGTGCGCTGAACCCGAAAATGGTCGAGCAGCAGCTGGTCGGCGGCTCCTGGATGGGCATCAGCCACGCGCTCTACGAGACGACAGAGCCCTACTACCCCAACCGCGATCATGGCGGCACCGACTTCAACCAGTATCTTATGCCGGGTCCCGGCGACCTTGCCAGGACCGAGATCATCGTTCTGGAGCGGCCGTCGGCGGATGGGCCCTACGGCGCCAAGGGGCCGGGCGAAATGTGCGCCAATCCGCAGATACCGGCGGTTGCCAATGCCGTCTTCGACGCCGTCGGCGTGCGCATCGACACGCTGCCGATCACACCGGAGCGCATCCTGCGCGCGCTCAAGGCGCAAGCGGCGAACTGACATGCCCGAGGTGAACGCCGAGACTGTCGCGACCTCGCCGGAGGCGGTGGCGTCTCATCTCGCCGCCTCACGCTATCTGGCCGACGACAGCCTGGCCACCGCCATTTTCCTGGCGATCCGGCTCGGCAAGCCGCTGCTGCTCGAAGGCGCGCCAGGCGTCGGCAAGACCGAAGCCGCGAAGGCTGTCGCCGAGCTGCTCGGCCGCGATCTGGTGCGCCTGCAATGCTATGAAGGCATCGACGCCGCCCACGCGCTCTACGAATGGAACTACCAGCGCCAGCTGCTCGCCATCCGGCATGCCGGCGAACACGAAATCGACATTTACGACGACCGCTTCCTGATCGCCCGGCCGCTGCTGCAGGTGTTGCGGGCGCCGGAGCAGCGCGTGCTGCTGGTCGATGAGATCGATCGTTCGGATCATGAATTCGAGGCGCTGCTGCTCGAATTCCTCTCCGATTTCCAGATCAGCATCCCCGAGCGCGGCACCATCCGCGCCGCCGCGCAGCCGATCGTCATCCTGACCTCCAACCGCACCCGCGAACTTGCCGAAGCCCTGCGGCGGCGCTGCGTCTATCACTGGATCGGTTATCCCGGCGCCGAGCGCGAAGCCGCCATCATCATGCTGCGTGCCGGCGATGTCGCTGAAAGCACCGCGCGAGCCGTGGCGGCAGCCGTGCAGACCATCCGCGCCCGCCCGCTGGCCAAGCCGCCCGGCATCGCCGAGGCCGTCGAATGGGCCAATGCCGCCACCATCCTTGAGAAAGGCGGCAGCCCGTGGCCCGAAGCCTTCCGCCGCGCCATCGGCGTGTTGATCAAGGACGAGGAGGATCTGTCCTATATCGCGCCGGAGCTTGGCCGCATTGTCGAGGAGGCGCTTGCGTGAGCGCGTTGCCCCACGCCGCCACGCCCTTGCTCGGCTTCGGCCGGCTGCTGCGCCGCTATGGCTTCGCCATCGCCCCCGAGCAAATCTCCGGCTTCATGCAGGCGGTCACGCTGCTCGGCCCCCGCTCGATGGCCGATATCCGCGAGGCGGCCCTTGCCACGCTGGCGCCGCCGCCCGATCGCCGCGACGAATTCGAAGCGCATTTTCAGAGCCATTTCTACGGCAACACTTCGGCCGTGGTCGAAGGCGACGCGGACGAAGAAACCCGCATCAAGGATGATGGCGGCGCTGATGACGAGCGGATCGAAGCCGAGCACAGCCAGGAAGGCGGCGAGCTGTCCTCCGCCCTGGAGCAATTGAGCAGCCGCGACTTCCAGCGCGACGACGACAGGCTGACCGCCTTTCAACGCAAGCTCCCGTCCGCCCTGCCCGCCCGCCGCTCCTTCCGCACCGTGCGCACGCCTTCGCGCGGCAAGCTCGATCTGCGCCGCTCGCTGCGCGAAATCGTCAGCGCCGATGGCGACGTGCCCTCACCGCTGCTGCGTCGCCGCCAGACCGTGCCACGCAAGCTGCTGCTCCTGATCGACGTCTCCGGCTCGATGAAGCTGCACACGGCGGACTATCTCAAGCTCGCGCACGCCATCGTGCAAGGCGCCGACCGCGCCGAGACCTTCACCTTCGGCACAAGGCTGACCCGCATCACTACCGCACTGCGCGTCCGCGACCGCGACCAGGCGCTGGCGCGCGCGGCGGCTCAGGTCGACGACTGGGACGGCGGCACCCGCATGGGACCGACACTGCTCGCCTTTCTCTCTGTGCCCCGCTTTTCGTCCTTCGCCCGCGGTGCGGCGGTCGTGATCCTGTCTGACGCTCTCGAGCGCGGCGACCATGCCGAGCTGGAGACGGCCATACGCAGGCTGAGCGCCCGCGCCTTCCGGCTGTCGCTGGCAACACCCTTGGCCGGCGACCCGCGCTTCCGCCCGGCAACGGCGGCACTTCGCGCCATCCTGCCTGATCTCGACGATCTCATCGACGGCTCGTCGTTGACCAGCCTCACCGATTTCATCCTGTCGCTCGCCCGCCCCGCCCCGGCGGCCGAGACCATCTGGAAAAGGGTATCGTGATGCAGAAAGCCATCGACGCGCATTTCCACATCTGGCGCCAGAAGGACCAGCCATGGCTGGTCGGGCCGATGGTGCCGCGCATCTTCGGCCCCTATGAGCCGATCCGCCGCGATTATCCGATCGGCGAATTCCTCGACGACCAGAAGGGATCAGGCGTCGAGAAGGCCGTCTATGTCCAGACTAACTGGGCGAAGGAGGATTTCGAGAAAGAGGTCGCCTTCCTGCAGAAGACAGCGGATGAAACCGGCTGGCCGCACGCCATCGTCGGCTATGCCGACATGACGGTGGATGATGTCAGGCCCCAGATCGACCGGCTGATGAAATACAAACTGCTGCGCGGCGTGCGCATGCAACTGCACTGGCACGAGACGCCCGCCTTCCGCTTCGCCGCCTCGGCCGATCAGGTGATCGACCCAAAAGTGCGCGCCAACGTCGCGAGGTTGAAGGACTATGGCTTGTCCTTCGACCTGCAGCTTTTCCCAGCCCAGATGAAGGACGGGCTGACATTGGTCGGGGAGAATCCCGAGACCAACTTCATCATCACCCATGCCGGCATGCTGACCGGCACGGATCAGGAGACCACCGAGGCCTGGAAGACGGGGCTGCGCACGCTCTCAGCGGCACCCAATCTCTATGCCAAGCTCTCCGGCCTCGGCACCTTCGTCCACCGCAACGACCCGGCGCTGATCGCCTATATCGTCGACAACGCGATCGATATCCTGGGCTCCGATCATCTGATGTTCGGTTCGAACTTCCCGATCGAGAAACTCTGGACCACCCACACCGAGCTGATCAAAGCGCACCGCGAAGCTGTAGCGAAGCACGGCGTAGCCGCCGAGGCTGATATCTTCTGGAACACGGCGGAACGGGTTTACCGGCCAGTGTAGCACTCTCTTCCTTCCCCCTTGTGGGGGAAGGTGGATCGGCGCGCAGCGCCGAGACGGATGAGGGGTGTTCCAGCGGAGTGAGCGTTGGCGTCCAGCTGGAGCACCCCTCATCCGACCTCGCTTCGCGAGGCCACCGCCCGGGGCGAGCCACGGGTCTCGCCCCGTTCTTCGGACCCCACAAGGGAAAAAGGTAAGTCCCCGCCACAAGCCCTCACTGCGTCGGCAGCATGCCTTCGACGTCGCCGGCCGCGTCAGTGAGCGCTTCCTTGGGCGAGGCCGACTGGTCGACGATGCGCGACAGATTGTCGACGATCATCTGCGTCACCTTCACACCGTTGGTGCCCGGGAAGGCATACCACGGAACCATCAGCGGCATCTGGCTGAGCCCGGCCTGGAACAGCGGGTTCTTCTTGTAGAAATCGCCGAGATAATCTGACGATTTCGCCGCCAGCTCATTGTTGGGGACATAGCCCGTGCCCGGCACGACGACAGAAGCGCCATAGGGGCCGGCGGCGAATTTCGCGAACTTCCAGGCGGCCTCCTGCTTGGCCGTATCCTTGGTCAGGATGACCACGGCGTTGCCGCCGGTCGGCAGACGACCGTTGACCGGATCGATCAGCGGGATCTTGGCGGTGCGCAGCGTGAACTTGTCGCCGACATTCTTGATCGTGTTGACCAGCGCGCCGGTGGTCTGGAATTCGAAGCCGACCTTGCCGGCCGCGAAAGCCTGCTCGCCCGCCGGCTTGGTGAAGACCGGCATGCCGCCCTCCTTCACCATCCGCTCCAGGATCTCCACCGCCTTCTCGCCTTCCGGCCCGTTGAAGGCGACCTTGCTTTCGTCCTCGTTCAGCATCTTGCCGCCGGCGCCGAACAGCAGCGCCGAGAACATCCAGTCATCGCCCTGCCAGCGGAAGTCGATACCGTCGACGCCATTGCCGAGCGCCTTGATCTTGCCGCCGAGCGCGATCACCTCGTCCCAGGTCTTGGGCGGATTGTCCGGATCGCCGCCGGCCGCCTTCACCAGGTCGGCATTGTAATACATGATCGGGTTGGAGGTGGCGAAGGCGAGACCAACCTGCTTGCCGTTGACCTGCGCGAGCTTCAGGATCGTGTCGGAGAAGCCGAGCTCCGCCATATTGCCTTCCTTCTTGACCAGCGGGCCAAGATCCACGGCGACGTCGCGCTCGTTCAGCATACGCAGGCGGTTGAGGCCGATGAAGGTGATGTCGGGCATCTCGTCGGTGCCGGCCTGGCGAAGAATGGTCTGGATGCCTTCCTCATAGGTCGCTGACGGGCTGGCGAACTGGATCTTGATATCAGGGTTTTCCTCCATGAACTTCTTCGAGATCGTGTCCATCACGTTCTTGAAAAAGCCGGGCATCGGGTAGTGAACCGTCAGCGTCGTCTCGGCATAGGCCGGAAGGGCCGCCGCCAGCGACACCGCCGCCGCGGCGAAAATCCTGGAAAAATGCTTCATTGCTCGTGCTCCTTGTTGGCCCAGTCAATTATTGGCAGATTCAACCTTTGAGACCGGTCATGGTGATGCCCTCGACGAAACGCTTCTGCGCAAGCAGGAAGGCGGCAACGAGAGGAAGGGTGATGATCAGCGTGGCGGCCATCAGCGCGCCGTAGTCGTCGCCGGCCTCGGCCGCGCGGAAATACATCAGGCCGAGCGGTGGCGTGGCGTAGGCCTGCTTGCTGACGACGATGAGCGGCCAGTAGAGGTCGTTCCAGTGCGCGACGACGGAAAAGATCGCGAAGGCTGTGACCGCCGGCCACGCATTGGGCACGATGACGCGCGCGACGATGCCGAGTTCGGACATGCCGTCGAGCCGCGCCGCGTGGAGCAGGTCGTCGGGCATGGCACGGAAGAACTGCAGGAACATGAAGATCGCGAACACCGATATGGTGAAGGGCGCGACCAGCGAGGTGTAGCTGTTCAAGAGCGACATCCTGTCGAAGGCGACATAGAGAGGCAGCGCCGTCGCGTGGATCGGCACCAGAAGGCCAAGCATGACCAGCACCATCATCAGCCGCGCGGCCCGGAACTTCAGCTTGGCCATCGCGTAGGCGCAAGGGATCGCAACCACGACCTGGAAAAAGAAGATCAGGCCGCAGACGACGACGCCGTTCCACAGCAGCGTTGCCATCGGCACCTTGGCCAACGCCTTGGCGAAATTCTCGGCAAAGTAGAAATGCTGAGGGATGAGCGACAACGACGAGGTGAAGATATCGCTCTGCGTCTTGCCCGCCGTCGAGATCATGAAGATGTAGGGCGCAAGGATCATCAGCGCGCCGAGCGAAAGCAGCGCGAAGCGGATGATGCGGCCGGCCGGAATGCTCGTCATGTGTAGTGCACCCGCCGGTCGAGCACGCGGTATTGCACAAGCATCAGCACGACCAGGATCGCCAGGAAGACGACGGTCATTGCCGAGGCGTAGCCGACCCGCAGATAGACGAAACCCTCCTGGTAGATGGTGAAAAGCAACACTTCGGACGCCTTGTTGGGGCCGCCATCGGTCAGCATCTTCACCGTTTCGAAAACCTTCACCGCATTGGTGATGCTGATGGTGACGACGAACAGCGTTGTCGGTCCAAGCATCGGCCAGGTGACCAGGAAAAACCGGTCGAGCGCCGATTTCGCGCCGTCGACATGGGCGGCGGCATAGAGTTCGCGCGGGATCGCCGTCAGGCCCGCCAGGAACAGCACCATGTTGAAGCCGACCGACTGCCAGATGCCGATGATCGACAGGCTGTAGAGCACGGTGTTCGACGCGCCGAGCCAGTTCGGGCCGGGGATGCCGGCAAGCGAAAGCAGCGCGTTGAGCGGCCCGATCGTCGGGTGGAAGATGTACTGCCAGACGGTCGCCATCGCGACGATCAGCGAGGCGACGGGCAGGAAATAGACGGTGCGGAAAAAACCGCGCGCCCGGCCCTCGCCTTCGATCAGCAGGGCAACGCCCAGGCCAAGCACGATCGAGACCGGCGCGACGATGGCTGTATAGACTGAAGTGTTCCACAGCGACCGGCGGAAGGTGCGGTCGTTCAGGAGATGCGCGTAATTCTCGAAGCCGACGAAGCGGAACTTGCCGTAGCCGAGTTCGAAATCGGTGAAGCCGAGAAAGATGACGGCGGCCACCGGCAACAGCACGAACAGCAGCAACAACACGATGGCCGGCGCCGCCAGCAGCCAGGCGGTCCGGTCTTCGCTGCGCGCGCGCAGCGCCGCCGCGCTCGGGACGTTGCCCGCCAGCGCAACGCTAGACATAAGCCGGCTCCTGCCGCGCGCCCGCCACATCCGCAGTGCGCAACCGCCGTCCCTCCGGCCCGAAGACCATCGCCTGTTCGGGCGACAGAAGGATGCCCACCGGCATTCCGGCGATCAGGTCCCTCGCCTCCTGCGGCGCCAGCTTGGCGATGATGATGTCGCCGGAGGCGTCGAGGCGGCAATGGGCAATGACTTCCGAGCCGAGGAATTCGAGGCGCTCGATCCGTCCGGCAAGGCCGCTCCGGCCGCTGGGGGAAAGCCTTACGAATTCAGGCCGGATGCCGAGGCTGACCGGCCCGGTCGCAACCTTCTCCAGCAGGGCCAGCCGGATGCCCTCGAAGCCGACACGGCCGCTTTCGGCCTGTGCCTGGATGATGTTGATCCTCGGTTGGCCGACGAAGCGCGCGACCTCGATATGGGCGGGATCGTTGTAGATCACGTCGGGCGCGGCGAGTTGCAGCAGATTGCCGCCGATCATCACCGCCACGCGGTCGGCCATCGAAAGCGCCTCGGCCTGGTCGTGCGTCACATAGAGCGTCGGCACGCCGGCGCGGCGGTGCAGTTCGACGATCTCGCCGCGGGCATGGACGCGCAGATTGGCGTCGAGATTGGAGAGCGGCTCGTCCATCAGGAAGATCGAGGGCTGGCGCACCATGGCGCGCGCCAGCGCCACGCGCTGCCGCTGGCCGCCCGACATCTGCCCCGGCTTGCGGTCGAGCAGATGGTCGATCTTGAGCAGACCAGCCATCTCGCGGACATCACGAGCGATGCCGGTGCGGATCTCCCTCTGGCCGGGCAGCAGCGAGCCGACCAGCGGCAGCCGCTGCGTCCGGCTCAGCCGCTTCATGGCGAGCGGAACGGCGATGTTCTGGCCCGCCGTCAGATGCGGATAAAGCGCGTAGGACTGGAACACCATGGCGATGTTGCGGTCGGCCGCGGCAACCGGCGACATGTCCCTGTCGCCGACGAAGATCTCGCCGCTGTCTGCATGGTCGAGCCCCGCCAGGATGCGCAGCAAGGTGCTCTTGCCGCATCCGGAAGGACCGACCAGAGCGATGAACTCGCCGGGCTCCACATCAAGGCTGATGCCGTTCAGAATGGCATTGCCGCCAAACGACTTTTTCACGCCGCGAAGCGAAAGCGCGCTCATGACGCGACCTTCTTGCGAACCTTGTGCGCCTCGTGCGGATAGACCTCCTCGACCACGTCATCCAGGACATGGACCGTCATGCCGGGGATGGTGACGATCTCGCTGGCGACCGTGTCGCCGAATTGATGGACAACGGCGCCAAGCAGCCGCTCGCCCGGCATATCGCGCTCCATGTCGCCGACGACGAAGGCCGCCGACGGACCCCATACAAGCGACGTGTTTTCATATTCGCCCTGCCATGCGCGGTGCAGGTGACCACTGGCGAACAGCGCAACATCGTGGGCGCCGATCAGCTCATACAGACGCTGCCGCTGCGCCGGCCTGACGCTCCAGTAACCCGTGTCGCCCTCGCCGGGCTCGTCGATGAAGAGCGGCTTGTGGGCGAAGAGCGCGACGCGCCGGCCGCCGCGGCTTTCCAGTGCGGTCCGCAGCCATTCGAACTGCGCCTCTTCCTCGGCATCGTCAAAACCCATCAGCAGGCTGTCCAGCCCGATGAAGCGCCAGGTGCCAGCGTCCTCCATCCAGTAATCCGGGCCAACCAGCCGGCGCCAGCGCTCGAGGCGCCCGGCATTGACCGGCTGCAGCGAACCGGGCAGATGGCCGACATCGTGATTGCCGGGCACCAGCAGCATCGGCTTCGAGATCTCCCGCATCAGATCCATGCAGAAGGCAATGTCGTCGTCCCGGTCGGCACCGTCGACGCTGAGGTCGCCCGTGTGGATGACAAGGTCAGCGCCGCTCTGCTCGATCCAGGCGGCAAGCGGCTGCCAATTGCCGTTGAAATGCGGCTTGGTCGGGCTGAAATGAGTGTCTGTGATCTGAACGATTTTCATGCCGGCTCCACCATGCGAGCCGAGCCCCCCGGCGAGCGGCATCGCATGGGGCTTCCTTAGTGCCGTTCCATGTCACTTCCTTAACAGCCGCTGGGGTAATCCGCGCAATTGCGGGCAGCGGCCGGCGAAGGGTAGCCGGCGGCAACCGGCGCAGCGTGGAAAGCGACCGGATTTCATTCGCTTGCCACTGCTTGACTACAAAACAGCCGCGCTCACAATCTTGCGACGGCGCGGCGGGAAATCACGCTCACTTCACCTCGAATTGCGGGTCGACCGGAATCTGCATCGCCGTGACCAGATGGTTGGTCTGCCCCGCCAGCCCGATGATTGACACCAGCTCGCCATGCTGCGCATCGGTCATCCCCTTGGCGCGCGCCGCCGCCGTGTGCGAATGGACGCAGTAGGAACAGCCATTGGCGGTCGAGACGGCGATATAGATCATCTCCTTGGTCAGCGGATCGATGGCGCTGTCGGCCACCATCACCACCTTGAGCTGCTCCCACACCCGCTTCAGCGACACCGGATCATTGGCCAGCCCGCGCCAGAAATTGTTGACGAAATCCGATTTGCGCGTCGCGCGGATATCGTCGAACACGGCCTTCACCGCCGGGATTTTTTCAACCTCGACATCACTGAGGAGTTTTGTGGTGGCCATGGGGTGGTCCTTCCGTTTCGATCGATGAATTAGGTCGTTGAATCAAGCTTGGAGCAAAGGCGGCTAACCAGCATCTCTGATTCAGTTTTTGATGCAGATTTGAGCAGAACCGTGGAGGTTTGCGGAGCCCCTCCTCACCTTTCGTCATCCTAGGGCGGAGCAGGAGCGAAGCTCCGTCGCGGAGACCCTGGGATCCATTCCGTGACGTCTATCGAAGTGTGCAGCGGAGCAGAATCCTGCACCGTGGCGGCGCATCCGAGTCCCGGCATGGATCCTCGGGTCTGCGCTGCGTCGCTACGCTCCTTGCTCCGCCCGTGGATGACGAAATGAGGGATGCCTCGGCTAATCTCCGGTGTTCGATCCAACGGCGCGATCATCCGCTTTACCCCGCAACCTAATGCACGGCCGCGTACATGATCTTCTCCTCCGTGGCCTCGGCCGGCGAAAACTCCTCGACGATGCGGCCCTGGCGGCAAACGAGAATCCGGTCCGACAGGTTCATGATCTCCGGCAGGTAGGACGAGATGACCACGACGGCCAACCCCTCGTCGGCCAGCCGGTTGATGATCTGGTGGATCTCGGCGATGGCGCCGACATCGACGCCGCGCGTCGGCTCGTCGAAGATGACGATGCGCGGCTTTTGCACCAGCCCCTTGCCGATCACCACCTTCTGCTGGTTGCCGCCGGAAAGTTCGACCACGCGCGCATTGTCGTTGATCGCCTTGATATTCAGCGTCTTGGTCCATTCGGCCGAGAGTTGCCGCATCTCTTGCGCATTGATCACCCAGGCCTTTTCGCGGCCGGCCGCCAGCAGTCCGCCGAACAGGTTCTCGGCAATGCCCATCGTCTCGAAAATGCCTTCGCTCTTGCGGTCCTCGGTGACATAGACGATGCCATCGGCCACCGCCTCGCTCGGCACGAGATAGCGCACCGGCCTGTCATCGAGCTCGATCGCCCCGCCGCGCAAGAAATCGCGCTTGTAGATGCCGGACACGATCTTGAAGGTCTCGGTGCGGCCGGAGCCGATCAGCCCGAACACACCGGTGATCTGGCCTTCGAAGATCGAGAAGGAATTGTTGCGCACGACATTGCTCATCGAAATGTCCTGCACCGACAGCACCTTCTTGCCGGCCTTGCGCAGCCTGGCCTCGTCACGCTGTCGGTAGATCTGCCCCGACAAGGTGCGCCCGACCATGGCGGCCACGATCTTGTCGCGGTCGAAGGCGGACGTATCGTCGGTGACGACCAGTTCGCCGTCGCGCAAAATGGTGATGCGGTCGGCAATGGCAAGCGCCTCTTCCAGCGCATGGCTGATGAAGACGATCGAGACCCCATTCGCTTTCAATCGGCGGATCAGCGCGAAGAAATGCCGCTTTTCCTCCGGCGTCAGCGTCGCCGTCGGCTCGTCGAAGATGATGATTTCGGCATTGTGGTGCACCGCACGCGCGATCTCCACCATCTGCCGCTTCGCCGCGCCCAGCGTCGCCACCATCGCGTTCGGATCGACCGGGAAATTCAGCGACTGCAGGAACTGCTGTGCTGAAATATACGTGCCACGCAGCCGGTTGAGGAATTTTTCAGTACCGAGATAAAGGTTTTGCGCCACCGTCATCGACGGCACCAGGCTGGTCTCCTGGAACACCATGGCGATCCCAGCCTCGAGTGCCGCATGCGGCGAGGCGTAGGCGATCTCGCGCCCCTTGTGGAACATCTTGCCGGAGGTGGCGTCGACGACGCCGGCGATGATCTTGGTCAGCGTCGATTTGCCGGCACCATTCTCGCCGAGCAGCGCGTGGATCTCGCCCTTACGCAGGTCGAAGCTGACCTGTCTCACCGCGGGCACGCCGCGATAGGTCTTGGTGACGTTCTCCAGGCGAACGATCGGCTCCATCAGAAACCTCCCGAGTCGACGGCCAGCACGCAGTCGCCACCCTTGGAGGCGATGAACAGCCGGCCGTCCTTTTCCGCCACGCTGCAGATGCCATGGCGCGTGCCGTTGGCGCGGCTGTGCAGGCTGAACTGCGGCTGCATGTTCCGATCCAGCCTGACCACCAGCCCGTAGGAGCGGCTCGGCGACCATGGCTTGTGGATTCCCATGGTGCGGATGCCGCCGCATTGCAGCGGTTCGAGGAAGCTGCGGTTGGAGGCCAGCGCCGGCGCGATCCAGTATGCCGGCGGGACCTGGTCGATCATGTCCTGCCGGTAGTGCGTCTCCTGCAAGACGAATTCGATCAGCCGGTTGCGCGGCGCGAACAAGGTCAGCCACGCCCCGCCGTCGCGCGCCGGCGCGAGCCGCGCGGGATAGCCGGGCAGATGTGTCAGCACCGTCGAACGGTTGCCCGTCGCGCCGCTGAAACGGACAAGCTGGTGGCGCCAGCTTTCGCTCACCAGAACGCCCTCGCCTGCCGGGTGGAGCCCGTTGGGGAACGCGATGTCGCCTGCAACTTTCTGGAAGCCGATCGCTCCCGGGCCACATCGCCACAGCGAACCGGACGCGCCCTTCTTCATCAGGTCGGCGGCCCATTGCGATGGCGCGTGCTCAGCCGAACCATTGGCGAGCCAGAGCGTGCCATCATCGGCATAGGCAAGTGCCGTGATGCAACGCACATCCGCCGGAAGCGACACCTCCTTGCCCGATATCAGCAGCTTGCCGCTTTCAAGCGCCACCGTCAGTTCACCCGATGGCGACAGCGCCAGCGCCGAGACGGGGGACGCAAAGGTCTCGACAAGCTTGGGCTCGGCTCCGGCGCCAAGCGAATAGACGGCGTTGCCGCTTGAGGCGAGCAACCTCTCACCGGAGGCCAGCAGATTGTCCGGCTCGGTCAGTTCGGCAAACGCAGGCGCGTCATCGAGCCGCGTGTTGGGCCGGAAGGCGCCGTCGAGCGGCGGGATGGTGACCGCCTTGCCGCGAAACATATCCAGGATCGGATCGAGGATCATGGCTTTGCTCCCCAATAGGAAGCGGGGCTGGTCCAGTTCGGGTCGGCGCCCGAGATCTTGTAGCGGCCGATGCGGTTGTTGAGGATGCCGCCGACGAAAAGATATCCCTTGTGCTCGCGCATCGAGGTGACCATCGGATGCGCATCGCCGGTGAGGTCGCCAAGTGCCTCGACGATGCCGCCCTTCTCGTTGAATTTCACCACGCCGCCGGTGTTGATGTTGGGGAACAGCCACTCGTCCTGCGGCAGCCGGCGCGTCATGCGCTTGCGCATATCGGGATGGCGCAGCGACAGGTCGAAGCTTGGCGTGCGCATGCCCAGCCACGCCATCCAGTAATTGCCGTCCGACGCCCGGTTGATGTTGTCGGGATAGCCCGGCATGTCGCGGATGACGCATTCGGCGGTGCCGGCTTTCGGCCCTTCGAGCCAATAGCGATGCACGCGGCAGGCCCAGCTTTCGGCGAAGAACAGCGACTTGCCGTCATGGGCCATGCACACCCCATTGGTGTAGCGATAGCCGTCGAGCAGCGTCTTCGTCGAACCGTCCTTCGGATCGTAGACCAGCAGGCGCCCGGTGGCGCGGTTCTCGATCGAGTCCAGCGCCCAATCGTGGGCGTCATATCGCTTCGTCGAATCCGTAAAATAGATGCGGCCGTCCGGCGCGATGTCGCAATCATTGGGATCGCGCAGCCGGGCATCGTCGACGATCGAGGTCCAGGAGCGTGACGTTTCCGCCGACAGCCGTTTGACTTCGCGCTGCGGCGAAACGGAATAGAGCCCCATGGCGCCGACGCAGCTGATCAGATTGCCCGATTTGTCGAAGGCGAGCCCCAGCGGAAAGCCGCCAATATGGGCAAACACTTCAGATTTCACATAGTCCGGCGCGAAGAAGCGGACGATTTCGCCATGCCGGGTGCCGCAATAGAGATTGTCGTCACGGTCGAGGATGACATCCTCGGGCCCTTCCAGCTCACCGAGCCCGATATGATCGGCCGCCGACAGCCGGTTGTCGAGTTCGTAAGGCGTGCCGGAGCCCGGCACCGCAGACTGTGTCTCGCCCATCTTGAGATAGACCGGTGCGACATAGACTTCGTTGAGCACCTTGTGGCGGTTCTTCAGCCAGCGGATGTCGATTGTGACCGCCACCGCCAGCATGATGCCGAGCACCATCTGGTTGGTGCCGGTGCCGTAGCCCAGCCGGATCAGCCCGTTGGTCATGGTCAAGACGATGATGGCGCCCATCAGCCCCTTGATCACCGAGCCGCGCCCGCCGCCGAGGCTGACGCCGCCGACCACCGCGGCCGTCAGCGCCATGATTTCGAGGTTGAGGCCGGTCCCCGGCCCTGCACCGCTCAAGCGGCAGGCAATGAGGAAACCGCCGATCGAGGCGCAGAAACCCGAGAAGACATAGGTCATGAACACGGTGCGGCGCACGCGGATGCCGGCATTGTGCGCCGATCGCCTGGAGCCGCCGACCGCCAGCACATGCCATCCCGGCCGCGAGCGCGTCAGCGCGATATGGGTGACGACGGCGAGGATGATCGCCAGCCACACCGAGACCGAGAGGCCCCAGAAGGTGCTGTCGCCGATGAAATCGAGCACGTCAGATGTGGCGGTCGAAAGCTGCACGTCGGCGGCGTAGGTGGTGACGAGGATATCGAACAGCGCCCGCCCGAAGATGAAGGTGACCAGCGTGGTGAGGAAGGCGCGCAGCCTGAGATATCCGACGAGGTAGCCGTTGATGGCGCCGAAGACGAGGCCGGTGGCGAGCGAAGCAGCCAGCGCCAGCCAGATCGACTGTTCGAGGATGAAGAACACATAGACGGCCGAGAAGCAGGACAGCGCGAAGATCGAGCCGACCGAGAGATCGATGCCGCCGCCCAGCATCACCACCGTCATGCCGGTGACCACCATGGAGAATTCGCCGAGTTGGCGGGTCGATTCCTGCAGCGACGTCAGTTTGAAGAAACCCGGAATGATCGAGCCGAACACGCCGAGCGTTGCCACCAGCGCCAGGAACGGAATGGCATTGTCGGTCCAGCGTTTGGTCAGGATCTCGCCGACCAGATGGTCGGGCACGAGATTGTAGCGCCAGGACTGAAGGCGTTCGCGAAAGGACATCGGCTCACTGCGGTACGAGAAAGAGGTGGCCGGGCAATCCGGCCACCTCATTGATATCTGTCGGGAACGTGCGGTTTATTTCGCCGCCGCTTCGGCCTGCAGCGCCTTCAGGTCCCAGCAGCTGTCGGGCTTGAGATCGGCCTTGGTCGTCGCCTTCTCCAGCGTGTAGATATAGGTGTGCGAAGTGCCGGCTGGCTGGCCGCTCTGCAGCAGGAACTTGATGATGGCGTTCATGTCGCCCGACTGGCGGGCAAGATCGGTCATCACCACGGCGCCATAGGTACCATCCTGCAGCTTGTCGCAATCGGCCGCCTTCTCGCCGCCGCCGGTGGTGACGAGAAACACCTTGCCGTCGAGCTTGGCGTCGCGGATCGCGGCGGATGCGCCGGTGGCGTCACCATCCCAGAAGTCGATGATCGAGCAGATGTCCGGGTTCTGCTGCAGCATCGTCGTCGTCACGTTGCGCGAGGTCGTCGCATCCCAGTTGGAGTCGGGCTTGGCCACCACCTTGAAGTCAGGATGCTTTTCCAGCACCTTCATGATGCCGGCATACTGATAGAGGCTGGAAGAGTTTGCCTGGTCGCCCTGCACCAGCCCGATCTTCTTCGATGAGTTTTCGCCGCAGCCCTTGATCGCCGCTTCGGCCTCGAGTTGGCCGAGCCGGTCCCAGTCGCTGCCGACGAAGGCATCGGCCGGGAAGTTGGCGGGGTTGTCGACCAGAAGCACATAGGTGCCGGCGGCCTGCGCCTTCTTCATCAGCTTGGAATAGGAGTTGAGGTCCGGTGCATGGATGATCAGCACGTCGGGCCTGGTGTCGGACGAGATCGCGTCGGTGATCGCCTGGGCGCCCGCATCGACCACCCAGTTCGGATCACGCGTCTCGAACACGCCGCCCCAGGCCTCGACTTCGGTCTTGAGATAATGCGCCCAGCCCTGCGCCAGGTCGAAGCCCATCGCCAGCGGCACCAGCATGACGCGCTTGCCCTTGAGCGCCTGCGCATAGGCGGCCGGGCCCGGATCATCGGCGGCGAAGGTCGGCGCCACGAAGGCGGTCACGGCCAGCGCCGTGGCGGCGGCCATCAGTGTTCTGATCAGTTTCATGTCACATCCTCTGTTTCGATTGTCATTGCCGGCCGATCGTCGCGATCGTTCCGGGTACCCCTAAATGTCGCCTTGTTGCGCGGTCTGTTCGTCGCGTGGATTGATGATGCCGTCGACGATGATGGCGCCGAGCAGGATCGCTGCCTTGATGAGGTTCTGGTAGAGCAGCGGAATGTCGATGATGGTCATGGCGTTGAGCAGGATGCCTATCAGCGCCGCCCCAACCAGCACGTTGCGCACCCCGCCCCGTCCGCCCGACAGGCCGATCCCTCCGATCACCGCCACCAGCACGATGTCGTAGAGCAGCGTCGAATTGACGACGCGCGTGTTGATCGAATGCAGGCTGGCCGCCGTCAGCAGGCCGGCGATCAGGGCAACGAAGGCAGACAGCACGTAGCGCAGCACCAGCATCGGCCGCACCGGGATGCCGATATTGCGGGCCGCGACCGGATTGTCGCCGGCAAAATAGATATAGCGCCCCCATTTGGTGTAACGCAGGAAGAGGAAGAACAGGAAGGCGAGGCCCGCGAAGACGAACACCTCGATCGGGATATCGAGGAAGCGCAGGCCGCCGAGCAGTTCGACCCAATGTCCCTGCGGCACCGGCACCGCATCCTGCGTGATCAGTTGCGAGCGCACATAGCCGAAGACGAAGGAGCCGGTGGCCAGCGTCACGAAAATCGCCGGCACGTCGGCATAGGCGACGAGGAAGCCGTTGAGCAGCCCGATGGCGAGCACGCCGGCCAGCACATAGGCGAAGGCCAGCCCGTCCGAGGTCCCCGTGTTGAGCAGTTGCAGATACCAGGCGACCGACATCGCCATGATCGCCACGGCGGACAGGTCGATACCGCGGCCGATGATGACGACAGCCATGCCGAGCGCCAATATGCCCAGCACCGACACGGAGCGGACAATGGCGACGAGGTTGTTGGGATCGATGAAGCCCGGCAGCCCTATTGCCGCGGCAACGAACAGCACCACGGCAATGGCAAAGACAATGCCTTCCTGATTCAGGCTCCTCGGATTTAGCCAGCCGGTCGTGTTCATGTCTGCATTTGCCCCGATGGCAGCGCTGCCATCCCGAAAGCCAGAGCTAATCGGCTCAGCGCCGGTTCGTCAAATGAATCCGCGTTCAGAACACCGGCTGATGTCGATATTCACCGGGTGGACACATTGATTGCCGAAACTGGCGCAATGTGCGGAAACTCCTGCATTTTTGGCAATCGATTGCGCCATCGCAGCCATTTACGAAAGCGCCGCATCAAAGCGAAAGAATGAGGCGGAATTTATCTCCGCATCGGGCGAAAAATTCGATCTCAGTTCGCCGGTACGTGGCCGGAAACCTCTGCCCCCGCTGCGGGCGGCAGCACGAGAAAACGCAATGCCGCGACCAGGCCGATGACACCGATCGCCAGGAAGGCGATTCGAAAATCGGCGAGGTCGAGCGCCGGTCGGTCCCTGGCGATCTGCGACAGGTTCAGGATCGCCGCAGCCACTGCTACGCCGAACAGCATCGCCACCTGCTGCAGCATGGACGACAGCGTTGCCGCCGAGCTGCGTTGCGCCGCATCGATATCGGCGAAGGCCAGCGTGTTGAGCGCGGTGAACTGCATCGACCGCGACAGGCCGGCGATCACCATCAACACGACAACGAGCGCCTGCGGTGTCTGCGGCGAGATCGCTCCGCAAGCCATGATCGAGGCCGAGGCGATGACGCCGTTGACGACCATCACCGAGCGGAAACCGAAACGCCGCAGCGTTGGCGTCGTTACGGTCTTCATGCCGAGATTGCCTAGAAAATAGGCCAGGATCATCAAGCCGGCATCGACGGGCGAGAGGCCGAAGCCAACCTGGAACAAAAGCGGCAGCAGGAACGGCGTGGCGTTGATCGCCATCCGGAATATGGTGCCCGCGGCAAGTGTCGAGAGGGCGAAGGTCAGCACCTTGAACGAGGAGAGATCGAGCAGCGGATGAGCCGCGCGCCGGAGATGCCGCACCGCCAGCCAGCCGATGACGATGCCCGCCGCGATCAGCAGCACCGTCGGCCGCAGGCCGTCCTCGGGATGCGCGATGCGCTCAAGGCCGTAGAGCAGGCAGGCGAGCCCGAGCGACGTCAGGAAAAACCCCGGCCAGTCCAGCGGCTTGGGATCGGCTTCCCGGTCACCCGGAATGAAGCGGGCGACCAGTGCCAGCCCGATCAGCCCAAGCGGTACGTTGATGAAGAAATTCCAGTACCAGGACAGATAGGTGGTGATGAAGCCGCCGAGCACCGGCCCTACCACGGGCGCGAACAGCGCCGGCCAGGTGATCAGCGCGGTGGCGTTCAGCAGCTCGGACTTCGACGCATTGCGCAGGACAAGAATGCGGCCGACCGGCGTCATCAGCGCGCTGCCCAGCCCCTGCACGGCGCGAGCAGCGACAAATTGGGTCAGGTTTTCCGAAAAGCCACAGGCGAGCGAGGCCAGCGTGAACAGCGCGATCGCCACGAGAAAAATGTTGCGCGCGCCGAACCGGTCGGCAAGCCAGCCGGACAGCGGCACGAAAACAGCCATGGTCAGCATATAGACAGTGATGCCGATGCTCATCGCCACCGCCGGCACGCCGAAGGAGGCACCCATCTGCGGCAACGAGGTCGAGATGATCGTCGAATCCAGCAATTGCATGAAGAAGGCGATGGCGACGATCAGCGCCACGCGCCGCGCACTGGTGGCCGTTGCCGGCAAGGCTTCAGTTTCGGGAATGGCAGTCATGTCGAAACCGGGTTGAACAGCATTTGACCGACTGCGTCCATAGCCAGCGCAACAAACTTTCGTGTCGCCTCGCGGCCTGCTATGGGATGAGCGGGGCGACAAAGGAAAAGGGCGCGCATAAAATGAAGCCCATCTACATCGACTATCTCAATGCTCTCGACATCGATGCGCTTGCCATGACCGACGGCGAAATCATTGCCGCCGTCGAGGCCGGCCTGGTCGCTCAGGGCAAGGGCCAGACCGTGATCGAGCCGCGTGTTCACCTGGAACCGGACCCATCCTTCCACGGCCATTTCAACGTCCTGCGCGGCTATGTGGCGCCACTCGATGCGGCGGGCGTGAAGATCGTCGGCGACTATGTCGACAACTATCTGCATGGCCTGCCCTCTGAATTCGGCATTCTCAACCTGTTCGATCCGCGCACCGGCACGCCGCGTGCCATCCTCGATGCCACGGTCATCACCGACATGCGCACCGGCGCCGTCACCGCCATCGGCGCGAAGCATCTGGCACGCAAGAACTCCAAGGTGCTCGCCCATATCGGCGCGCGCGGCACCGCCTACTGGAACGTGCGCCTGCTTGACCATCTCTTCGACTTCGACGAGATCCGCGTCCATTCGCGCCGCCCGGAAAGCCGTGACGGCTTTGCCGCCAGGCTCTCCGCCGACCTCGGCAAGAAAGTGACGGCGGTCGCCGACTGGAAGAGCTGCATCGAAGGTGCCGACATCGTTGTCGAGGCCTCGCGGCTGCCGGAGCCTCAGCCGCTGCTCAAGACTGAATGGATCAAGCCCGGCGCGCTGGTCGTGCCCTATGGCACGATGAGCGCGGTGGAGCTGTCGCTGACCGACATCATGCAGAAGATGGTGGTCGACGACTGGGGCCAGTGCAAGGGCGGCAAGTTCGGCTCGCTGCGGGCCCATGTCGAGACCGGGCGGCTCAGCGAAAAGACGCTGCATGCCGAACTCGGCCAGATCGCCGCCGGCCTCAAGCCGGGCCGGCAGAGCGACGACGAGACCATCCTGTTCTGGCATCGCGGCCTGTCGCTGTCCGACATTGCGCTCGGCAAGGCGATGCTCGCCAAGGCAGGAGAAAAAGGCATCGGCCAGAGGCTGCGTTTCGCATGAGCGCGCTCGTCCTCACCGGAGCCGCTGTCAGTGTCGGCGATATCGCCACCGTCGCCCGCGGAGCCCGCAAGGTGGAGATCGGCCCCGATGTCCTCGGCAGGCTGGACAAGGCACGGAAAGTGCTCGACCAGGTCGCCGCCTCCGGCCAGCCCATATACGGGCTGAACACCGGGCTCGGCGCCAATCTCGGCACGGCGGTCGAGGGCGACGCCAGTGCCTTCCAGCGCCAATTGCTGGAAGGGCGCAGCGGCGCGGTCGGCGAGGCGCTGCCGGTTGAGGCGGTGCGGGCAACAATGGTCGCCCGCCTGGCGATGCTGTCGGCCGGCGGCTCCGGCCTCTCGCCCGCTGTCTTCGTCGCTCTGGTCGACGTGCTCAATGCCGGTGTCCACCCGGTGATGCCGTCGCTCGGCTCGATCGGTGCCGGCGACCTCGTGCTGATGACCGCGCTTGCCCGTGTGCTGATCGGCGAAGGCGAAGTCGACTATCAGGGCCGTCGCATGCCGGCGGCCAAGGCGCTAATGATGGGCCGCCTTGCGCCCATCAGCCTGGCACCCAAGGACGGGCTGTCGCTGATCAACGCCTCGGCGGTCTCCTCAGGCAGTGGCGCGCTGGCGGTAACTGACGCGCTGTCGGCGCTGGCCCAGCAGCAGCAGGCCGGCGCGCTGACCATGGAAGGTCTTGGCGCCAACCGCACCATCCTCGATCCGCGCCTGCACATGGCACGCCCTGCAGCCGGCCAGCAGGAAGCCGCCAAGGCACTGCATGATCTGCTTGCCCGCGACGAGCCGCCGGCGCCGACCACCCTGCAGGACCCGCTGTCGATCCGCTGCATGCCGTCGATCCACGGCGCGCTGATCGAGGCGATCGGCCAGGCGAAACGTGCCGTCGAGATCGAGCTCAACGCCGCCGCCGACAACCCGCTGGTGCTGGGCGATGACGAACTGGTACTGTCGACCGGCAATTTCCACACGGCCGCTCTTTCGCTCGCTTTCGAGACGCTCAGCCTGGCGATCGCGCAATGCGCCGCCGCGAGCGTCGCCCGCTTCATTCAGCTCACCGGCTCGGGACGCAACGGCCTGGCGAAATACCTGTCGCCGGTCGGCGGCGCGTCGGCCGGCTTCGTGCCCCTGCAGAAGACCGCGACATCGATCCTGGCCGCCATTCGCCACAAGGCCAATCCTGTGATGCTCGACTTCCTGCCGGTATCGGAAGGTGTCGAGGACCATGCGACCCAGTCACCCCTCGCCGTTGCGAAATGCGCCGGGATGATCGCGCTGTGGCGGCGGCTGATAGCCTTCGAACTGATGGCCGCCGCCCAGGCCGTCGACCTGCGTGAAGGGTCGACGCTGGGGCCACGCACCGGCTCGATCTATGCGGCGGTGCGCGCGCATGTATCGATGCTGAAGGACGACCGGCCGCTGGGAACCGACGCCGAGGTGCTCCACGCCATGCTCGCCGATGGAGCGTGGCAAGGCGCTGCGACGATCAGCCAGGAAACCGAATAATCAGCTCTTTGCGTCCACCCTTTTCATGAACAGGCTGAGCTCTGCCGGGTCCATGTGCACGATGTGCCTATCCTCGGGATAGGCGCCACTGTTGACGTCGGCGACATATTCGGAGAATGCCGCCACCCGCTCCGCCTGCAGCCGGTCATATTCGGCGGCGAAATTGCGATAGACCTTGGAGTGGCGCGGCATGTGGCCCCGGTTCTGGCCAAGGATATCCTCGGCGAACAGATATTGCGCGTCGCAGCCGGTGCCCGCCCCCATCGACAGCATGATCAGCGAGGTCCGCTCCGAGATGGCCTTGGCAACCTCCACCGGCACCACTTCGATCTCCGCGCCGATCGCACCGGCGGCCTCCAGCTGCTTCACCGCTTCGAAGACCTGGATGGCGGTGTCGGCGGTCTTGCCGACCGCCTTGAAGCCGCCGGTCCAGGTGGCGCGGGACGGAATGAGGCCGACATGGCCGATGACGGGAATGGCATCGTCGGCCATCCGCTTGATCGTGGCATAGCCGGCGCTGCAATAGACCGCGTCGGCACCGGCCTTGTAGAGCCGGAACGCCCAGCGCAGGAAATCATCCGCCGTGCCGATCTCGAAGAAGTTTTCGCCCGGCATGGTGAACAGGCTGGGTGCGGCATCGCGATATTGGGGGTTGAGCACCAGTTCGGGCGACACCGACACGATGTCGACCCCTGCCCGTTCGGCGGCCTCCGCCTCATCAAGCGTCAGCACGCGCAGCATGGTCAGCTGGCGCTTGCCCTTCATGGCGCGCAGATCGGCGACGGTCGGTCTCTTTCGGCTCATTAGAACATCCCCTCTATTGCTTGCCATGTGCTGGGTCGGTTGCCGCGCGTCAAATCTGGATCATCACCTTACCGGCCTCGATCTTCACCGGATAGGTCGCGAGATTGACGCAGACCGGCGCACCCTTGGCCTGGCCGGTCTTGTAGTTGAAACGGCCATTATGCTTGGGGCATTCGATGATGTCGTCCATCACCAGCCCGTCGGCCAGATGCGCCTTCTCATGCGTGCAATAGCCGTCGGTGGCGAAGAACTGATCGTCCGGTGAGCGGTAGACCGCGAAGGTGCGGCCGCCATGGTCGAAGCGGATGACATCCTCCTCCTCGACGTCATCCACCGCGCACGCTTCAACCCAATCGGCCATCTCGGTCTCCTGCCAACACTTCGCGATCGCTATTCGGCGGCCGCCGACATATCGACCTCGTGGAACTCGCCACGATAGGGCCTGGCCGTCGGCGGCAATTCGCGCTTGAGATAAAAATCCTCGTATTTCAGCTGCCTGAGCAGGACCGGCCAGACCTCGCGATAGGCATGCCACATCGACGGGTTCGGCTCCGGCAGATCGTGTTTGATCAGTTCGTGCAGCCTGGGCAGCGCGTGATACGGCACCATGGGGAACATGTGGTGCTCGACATGGTAATTCATGTTCCAGTAGATGAACCGGCTGATCGGGTTCATGTAGACGGTGCGCGTGTTGAGCCGGTGGTCGACGACATTGTCGGCAAGGCCGATGTGCTGCAGCAGGCCGGTCGTCACCATGTGCCAGGTGCCGTAAAGGCGCGGCAGGCCGATCAGCACCAGCGGTATCCATGACCTCAGTGCGATCGCAAGAGCGATCGTCGCGACATAGATGGCCACGTGCCATCGGGCGGCGACGACGGCCTTGTGCTGTTCCATTTCGGGGATGTAGCTCTTCTCCTCCGCCGACAGCGTGCCGAAGGCCTGGCGCACCAGCGTCGGCAGCGAATAGCGGAAATCGAGAATGCCGGTGAAGGCGAGCGCTGCCTTCAACAGATCCGGCGGACGCATCACGGCGATCTCGGCGTCGCGGCCGACGATGATGGTGTCGGTGTGGTGGCGGGCATGGCTCCAGCGCCATTGCACGGGATTGCGCATCAGCATGAAGGAGGCGATGTGATAGACGACATCGTTCATCCAGCGCGTGCGGAAAGCCGTGCCGTGGCCGCATTCGTGCCAGCGCGAGTCGCTAGACGAGCCGTAGAGCACGCCATAGACGAACAGGAACGGCACCACCCACCACGAACCCCAGAACCAGACGATGCCGGCGGCCGAACCCACGATTACAGCGAGCCAGATCACCGTGTCGCGAATCGCCGGACCGTCCGAGCGCTGCATCAGTTCCTTCATCGCCTTGCGCGGCACGTCGGTGTGGTACCACTCGGCCGAGGCCAGGCCGGTCTCGATCGCCCTGCGTGTGCTTTCGCCGACCAGGCTGTAATCGCGCTTTTTTGCCATCGCCGTCATCGTCGCCTCGAGAGCATGATGCCGAAAAGTGTGAAGCGGTTGTTGGACGACATCCTGCTCGATCTGTTTGGACCTAGAGGCCGTTGGCGCGGAATTTTCCGTCGAGGAATGTTTTCGCGCGCGGCACGTCATCCTCGGTCAGATGCTCGATGATGACAGGGATGTTCGGGTGCTTTTCGCTGAGCCGCCTCAGATAAAGATCATAGTTGAGCGAGCCGAGGCCAGGCGCCGGCAGCTCGATCTCGCCGACACCACGGAACGTCAGTCCCTCATGCGCGTCTGCATCGCCGATGTCGGCATGCTTCTCCGTCTTGTCGCTGCCCGAGCGCTTCACATCCTTGGCATGCGCGATCCGGATCTTGTCGCTCAGCGTGTCGAACACCTGGTTCAGCACCTGGTCCATGCGATCGATGTTGTGCGCTTCGAAGTAATTGGTCGGGTCCATCAGCAGGCCGAGGCCGGGATGGTCGACCTGCGCGAACATCTTCACCGTCTCCTCGACCGAACCCACGACATTGTTGACATAGGTTTCGAGCAGGAAGACCGCGCCGTGGTCATAGGCGGTCTGGGCAAGGTCCGAAATCACCTTGCGGCATTCCTCGAAACCCTCCTCGGTCTTGTTCCTGGGATCATGCACCCAGTCGGACTCGGTGTTGTAGGTTCCGGTCTCAGAAATCACGTAGGGCGAACCGAATTCGCGCGCGTTGCGGATGATTTCCTTGAGATAGCCGACGCGTTTCTCGCGCTCGGCCTTGTCGGGATGGATGATGTTTGTATAGCCGGAAATGCAGCACACCGGCAGATTGTGATCGCGGAACGTGTCGCGCACTTTTCTGGCCTTGTCCCGTGTGATCTGCCCGGCGGTGAGATCGATATCCCGGAAATGCAGGTCGAGCTGCACGGTGTTGAAACCGAGCGCGCGGATGCGCCTGGCAGCCTCGTCGAGTTCGTAGGGAAAGTAGCCGGTGAATATCCCTGCCTGCATCATGATGTGAACTCCTCCCGGTAAGCGATTCAGCCGCCACGCTTTTTGCGCGGTCCCGTATTTCAGTTGGTCGGGATTTCGGAAAGCCGGACGGTGCGGCCTTCCGCCATCGAGCGGTAGCCGGCCTCGACCAGCGCCATGGTCTTGACGTTGTCGGCAACGGAGAGTGCCGGTGGCGTGCCGGTCTTCACCGCGTATTGCAGCTGCTCCATCACACCGATGAAGGCGTGTGGAAACCACATCGTGTCCCAGCTGGGCGTCACCCATTCGCCGCCCGTCGTCCCCGTCGAGGCGTAGGTCAGCGTCGAAGCGACGCCCGTCGGCCAGCCGATCGTGCCCTTGGCGACGCCCCTGGTGCCGTCGACACGCCAGTTGATGTGCTGGTCGTCACGATAGCCCTGCTCACGCGGACCGGACCAGACATCCTCCAGCGAAACGGCGAGCACCCCGGAAGGAAAGCGCAAAGTCGACACGGTGATGCCGTCGGAATGGTCGAAGGCCGTGCGCGGATCCTTGCGCGTCAGCGTCGTGATTTCCTGGGGATCGCCGAACAGGAAGCGCAACACGTCGAGATGATGCACGCTCATATTGGCGAGCGTCAGCCGGTCGTAATCGGCAAGGAAAGCCTGCCAGTGCGGGATGGCATGCATGTCGATCTGGGCGAAGACGATGTCGCCCAGCGCGCCGCTGTCGATGATCTGCTTCAGCACGCGCATCGACTGGTCGTAGCGCATATTCTGGTTGACCGAGAGGATCTTGCCGGACCTGGCCGCCTCGTCGCGCAGCTTGACGGCTTCCTCAACCGACAGCGCCAAAGGCTTCTGCGCCAGGATCGCCTTGATGTGGGGCTGCCTCAGCGCGTGACGGATGAGAGCCGGCTGCTGGTCCGGCGGAAAGGCAAGGTCGACAATCTCGACCTTGGAATCCTCGATCAATTGCTCGGGCGTGTCGTGAACGATCGGAATATCCCAGCGCCTGGCCACCTTCTCGGCGCTGGCCTTCGTCCGCGAGGCGATCGCCACCACCGGGAAGCCTGCCTGCGCATAAGCGGCCAGATGGCATTCCGCCATGATCATGCCCGCACCGACGCAGCCGATCCGGTATTCCCTGGTGCGAACCTTCACATCTGGTTCGAAATCCGTGCCTGCCATCCATTCCTCCCTGGAGGACAGCATATAGCGCCATGGCTTGCCGGTCAGCCAAGGCCAGCACCATCAATTCCCATCACCGCCGCCATCGGCGACAGGATCACCGGGCAGACGAGTTGCTGCCCGAAACGACGGTCGCGCCTGCTTGGCGCGACCTCATGAATGTCCGGATTACAATTATTGGACGGCGGCCAGCTGGGCTTCGGCGGCGTCGACAAAACTCTTGTCGACCCATTTGCCGTAGTCGATCGAACCTTTCAAAAGCCCGGCGCCAGCCATGAATTTCTCCTCGCCCTTCAAGGCGTCGATGGCGTCGTCGGTGAGTTTGGGATCCTGGTGGAACACGCCGTCGGCATAGGTCTTGCGCACTGACTTTTCCGACGATTTGGTCGCCTCGACAAAGGTCTTGATCGTCTCGTCGGGATGCGCGTCGGCCCAGCGTGAAATCTCGATATCGACCTTCAGCAGCCGCTTGACCAGGTCAGGATATTTCGCCGCGAAGGCGCCATTGACCGAGATGACGTTGGGCACGTTCCATTCCGGATGCGTGCCGGTGTCGAACAGCACACGCGCCTCGCCGGTGTCGACCAGCTTGGCCGCTGTCGAGTCGGTCTCGACGATGGCGTCGATGTCGCCGCGCAACAGTGCCGGGCCGGAGGCCTCGAAAGGCAGGTTCAGCCCCTCGACGTCATTCGTCGTCAGGCCGACGCTGTTCAGCGCCTTGCTGAAATTCGAATGCCGCACCGTGCCGGTGAGAAAGGCGACCTTCTTGCCCTTGAGGTCCTGAAGGGTCTTCAGCGGCGAGTCGGCCTTGACACCGATGTAGGAGCCGCCCGCCCTGACATAGCTCGACAGGCCGATCAGCTTGACATCGGCGCCGGACGCGGCGACGCGCAGCGCCGGGTTGTTGCCGGTATAGGTCACCTCGATGGCGCCGGTGGCCAACGCCGTCGTCGCCTCCGAGCCGCCATTGAAGGTCACCAATTCAACCTTGATGCCGTCCTTGGCGAATTCCTTGTCCCACCAGCCATCCTTCTGGGCGAGGATGAATTTGAGATGCCCAGGCGCGGTGCTGCCGATGCGGATCACGTCGGGCTTGTCCTGCGCGAAGGCGGGCATGCCGCCAAGGCCGATGACGACGGCAATGGCGCCCTTCAGGAGCAGCCGGCGAAATCCATCGAATGCGATGCTGGTCATGGGAAAATCCTTCCTGATTGGAATGAATGGCTTAAATGAGCGAAGACTCGGACTGGCCCTTCCAGGCGGTCGCCCAGCGTTCGAACCAGACGAGCAGGTAGTTGACGGTGAGCCCGATGACGGTGAGCGTCAGGATGCCGGCATACATGTCGGCCGTCTCCATCATCAGCTGCGAGTTCTGGATGAGGAAGCCGAGGCCGGATTTGGCCGCCAGCATCTCGGCGCCGATGACCGCGAACAGCGAGGATTTGACCGCCAGCCGCGCGCCGGCGACGATCGAGGGAATGCTGGCCGGCAGGATGACCTTGCGGAACAGGTCGAAGTCGGACGTGCCCATCGAGCGTGCCGCCTTGATCAGCAGCGGATCGACCGATTTGACGCCGCTGATCGTGTTGACGAGGAGAAAAAACACCGAGGAGTAGAAGGTGATCGCCACCTTCGATTCCTCGCCAATACCGAGCAGCAGGATGAACACCGGCAGCAGCGCGAATTGCGAGGTGTTGCGCAGCGTCTGCACCAGGAGGTCGCTGACCTTCTCGAACAGCGCATAGCGCCCCATCAAGAGACCGAGCGGAATGGCCACCACCACGCCGAGCGCGAAGCCGATCGCTGCGCGCTGCAGGCTGATGCCGATATGTTCGATCAGCACACCCGAGGCGAGCAGGTTCCACCACGCCACCATCACCTCGCTCAGCGGCGGAAAGAAGATGCGGTTGAGCCAGCCCAACCGCGGCGCGATCTCCCACAAAAGGAAGAACAGGCCGAGCAGCGGCAAGCCGTAGACGAAAGTGCCGAAATGCGCGCTCTTCCGTCGGGCCTTGGCGGCTCGACCAACCTTTGGCGCCGCCCCGGCAACGCTGCGAAAACCGATGGCGGGGCCAAGCTTTTCGGTCAGATAGGCCATGGCTCTAGCTCCTCAATGGCTGAAGGCTGGCGACAGCGTCCAGTCCTTCTGCGCCTTGTTGACCTCGTCGCGCAGCACGTCCCAGACGCGGGCGCGATAATCGTTGAAGGCGATGCTGGCGCGGATATCGCCATCGCGCGGCCGTGGCAGGTCGATATCGATGATCTCCTTCACCGCGCCTGGCCGTGCGGTCATCACCACCACCCGGTCGGCGAGGAAGATCGCCTCGTCGATGGAGTGGGTGACGAAAATGACCGTCGTCTTGATCTTGCCCCAGATCCTGAGCAGTTCGCCTTGCAGCAACTCGCGCGTCTGCTGGTCGAGAGCGGCGAAGGGCTCATCCATCAACAGCACTTCAGGGTTGCTGGCCAGCGCCCGCGCGATCGCGACGCGTTGCTGCATGCCGCCGGAGAGCTGGTTGGGGAAACGGTCCTCGAAGCCGGCAAGGCCGAACAGCGACAGCAGGTGACGGGCGGTGGCCGTACGCTCCGCCTTGCCGACGCCGCGCACCTCCAGCGCGTATTCGATGTTGGCCAGCGCCGTGCGCCAGGGGAACAGCGCGTATTGCTGGAAGACATAGCCGGTCTTGGGATCGGGCCTGGTGATCCGCCTTCCGTCGAGCTGAACGTCCCCGGCAGTCGCCTGCGTCAACCCGCCGATAATGTCGAGCAGCACCGATTTGCCGGAGCCGCTCGGCCCTACCAGCGTGATGAACTCGCCCTTGCGGATAGACAGGTCGACGCCATCGAGCACGGTGACGCGATCGGTCGCCTCGCCGTCGACGGTGACGAACTGCCCGGGCTTGAGCTGGAAGGTTTTCTTGATGTCGCTGACGACAATGCGGTCCATGATCTTGTCCCCTCCTATTGCGCCACGCGGATGTGGTGCGTCGGGTCGAATTCCGAGCCGCCGGCCTTACCGCGCTTCCAGCCGAGCGCACGGGCATAGGAGCCGAACAGAAGCCGCTCCTCGACTTCCGCCTCGCTGATGCCGGTCGGCCCTTCGGCGAATTCGGCGACGTAAAGCGCGTCCGTCGGACAATAGATCTCGCACAGGAAGCAGGTTTGGCAGTCGTCCTGGCGCGCGATAATGGGGGCGCCGTTGTCAGTCGCGTCGAAGACGTTGGTCGGGCATACCTTGACGCAGATGTCGCACTCGATGCAGCGCGTGGCGGAGACGATCTCGATCATGACGCCAGCTCCGCGAGCCGCTCGGGGGCGCCTTCGATACGGAATTGGTCGACGCCGGTGATCACCAGCCGATGCGCCAAATCAGGGCTCTTGCCCGGCAGATCGGTGCGCCGATGCATGCCACGGCTCTCGGTGCGATGCAGCGCGGCCGCCACCGACCAGCGCCCGGCAGCGGCGATCGATGCCGCCTCGCGGGCGCGGACCCGGTCCAGCCCCTCGCTTTGCAGATGGTCGCGCACGTCGCGCCAGACGCTCTCCAGCCGCTCCCGGCTTTGCTCCAGGCCGGCGCCTGTGCGGAAGAAATTCCCGTCGAGCGGCGTCACCTCATTGCGCACGGCGTCGATCACCTCGCTTGCGGCGATGTCGGCGCGCGGCGATGCCGCCGGCCTCAAGCCAGCCTGACCGAGCGGCCGTGAAGCATTGCGGAACGCCTTGCCGCCGCGACGCTTGGCGTGGGTCGAGGCGCCCTTGCCGGCCCACCAGCCGCTGGCCAGCGCCCAGGATGAATTGACGGCGCCGCCGCCCGACACCGCACCGGTCATGATCTCGCGGCTGGCAGCGTCGCCGGCGACGTAGAGACCGGGCACGCCGGTGGCGCAATCGTCGGAGACGATGTCGATGCCGCCGGTGCCGCGCACCGTGCCTTCGGCGCGCAGCGTGATGCGGAACAGTTCGGTGAACGGATCAATGCCGGCGCGATCGTAGGGCGCGAAACAGTTCGGCTGGCCCTGGCGCAGCCAGCCCTGCAGCGCCGGCTCGGCCTGATCGAGCCGCGCATAGACCGGGCCGTCGATCAGCGCGCGCGCCACCTCTTCCTCGCGGTCGCCAATGCCGTTGCGCAACGGCTCGCCGGTGGGTCCCAGGATCGGCGAACCATCCTCGCGATGGAACGAGGCCCAGCGGAACGGCAGCCCCTTGTTCAGCGACGAACCATAAGGCGCCAGCGTGTACTTGCCGGTGAACTCCATGCCCGACAGGCTGGCGCCGGCCTCCGCCGCCATCAGATAGCCGTCACCGGTCAGGCCGGTGCCGCCGAGGATGCGCTCGCGAAAGGCGCAGCCGCCGGTCGCCAGCACCACGGCACTGGCATCGACGCGCCAGTCATGGCCGGCCTGCCGGGCGACACCGGCAGCACCGACGATGGCATCGCCGTCCGAAAGCAGTTCGAGTGCCGGATGATGGTCGAGCACGGTGACGCCGGCCAGAAGCACGCGGCGGCGCATGAAGCGCATATAGTCGGGACCGCGCAGATTGGCGATGTAGAGCCGGCCGTCCTCCTCGCTGGGGAAGGGATAACCCCATTCGGAAAGCCTGAGCAGATTGCGGTAAGCGGCGTCGACGCAGCGCAGCATCCAGCGCTGGTCGGCAAGCTCGCCGGTGCGCTGCCAGCGTCGCTCGACCACGGCATGCCTGTTGTCACCCGGTGGCACGCACCATGTGCCTGTGTTGGACGGCGCGGTGGCGCCGCTGGTGCCGAGATAGCCCTTGTCGGCCAGCACGACCTTGGCGCCGCTCTCAGCCGCCGCGACTGCCGCCCAGGCCGCGGACGGCCCGCCGCCGAGCACCAGCACATCGGCCTGCATATGCAAGCTGTCGGACACGGATCGTTTTGGCTGGGGCATGGCTACTCGGCGATCGATTCAAGGCTGGCCGCGGCCGCTTCAGGCGGCACGGGCCGCGCCCGCGAACCATACCGGCTCATTGCCGGCGCTCCATTTGATGTTGCAGCCGATCGACGGCGCCTGATCGGTTGCAGGCTTGCCGCCCTCCAGCACCGTATCGACCGCGGCGCGCAGATCCGCACCCGTCACCGGCCTGCCATTGCCCGGCCGCGCATCATCGAACTGGCCGTGATAGGCCAGCCGGCGATCGGCGCCGAACAGGAAGAAATCAGGCGTGCAGGCCGCGCCATAGGCCTTGGCCGTCTGCTGCGAGGCGTCCTTGAGATAGGGGAAGGAATAGCCGAATTTCTCAGCTTCCTCACCGATGCGGGCGAGCGTCTCCTCGGGGTGCGCCTCATGGTCGTTGGCGTTGATCGCCACCACCTGCAGCCCCTTGGCCGCATAATCCCTGGCGAAGGCGGCGAGTTGCTCGCGGATCAGCACGACGAACGGGCAGCGGTTGGAGATGAAGGCGACGAGCACGGCCGGCCTGGCGTCGAAATCGGCCAGCCGGTGCAACACGCCCTGCGCGTCGGGCAACAGGAAGTCCGCCGCCTTGGTGCCAAGCTCGATCGGATTGGATTCTGTCTTCGGCATCGATGCGCTCCCTTTTCCACCTGTTTCACGGGCCATGCCACGGGCGCGCTGAACGGCCGCAGTTAGTCTATGAATTTAGTAGAATTATAGGCTGGAGAACGCCTTTGCGGTCAACCGCAAGGACTAGAATATCGTGCCAATGTTTGTGCCGGCCCGGCAAGTTTGTTCGGGAGGGGAGCGCTCCGACGCAAAGAGCCCGCCGTGCGGGTCTGCGGCATAGCGACATACCTTGGCTATTGGCCGAAGCGTCCATAACTTCGTCATCTAGGGCGTAGCAGCCGCGAAGCGGCGTCGCGGAGACCCTGGGATCCATTCCGTGACATCAACGAGAGGCACAGCGGCGCAAAATTCTGCACCCATTGCGGCGTTCAGGAGTCGCGGCATGTATCCTCGGGTCTGCGCCGCGTCGCTTCGCTCCTTGCTCCGCCAGTGGATGACGAAGAAGGAGGCGCTTTCGCCAACCCCGAAATGTCAGCGATGACCCACCGAAGGAGGGCATCTTGCTGACCTCCAACCGTCACCCCCGTGCAGCGTTATCAATCAGCGGTCACCCTTCCGGATAGAGCGCCTTAGCCAGGTCGCGGATCGCGTCCGATGTGCGCGGGCCAAAGCCGATCATGTAGGCGCCGTCGAGCACGATCAGTGCCTTGTTGGCCGCCGCGGGCGTAGCCGCCAATGCCCGGTTTGAGAAGACCTGCTCCGGCGTCGGCCCGCCCTTGCCGTCGCTCATCATCAGGATCACATCGGGCGCCATCTCCACCAGTTTTTCCTCCGAGGCGGCCTTGTAGCCTTGCACGACATCCATTGGATTGAGGCCGCCGGCATAGCGGATGATGGCGTCGGCCGAGGTGCCGGCGCCGGCGGCGCTCAACTTCACCAGCCCATGGAAGAACACCACCTTCTTGCGCCGCTCCAGCGGGATTGTCGCGGACAGCTCGGCGGCGGCCTGGAAGGCGGCGAGCACCTCGGCGGAAACCGCCTTGCCCTTGTCCTCGAGCCCGAGCGAGGCAGCGATCAGCGTGATCTTGCGTTCGATGCCGTCTGGCGTGTTGTCCTGCGGGACGAAGACGATCGGGATTGCCAGCGACTTCAGCACCTCCACCGCTTCCGGCGGCCCGCTGTCCTCGGCCGCCAGGATCAGGTCGGGACGCAGGCCCGCGAGCCCTTCCACCGAAAGCTGGCGGCGATAACCGACATTGGGCTTCTCGGTCACCTCGGGCGGATATTTGCTGCCCCGGTCGACCGCGATGACGCGCTCGCCGGCGCCGAGCGCATGGACGATCTCGGTGACATCGGAGCCAAGCGTCAGGATTCTCGTTGCCGGCCCCGGCGTGACAGTTCGCCCCAGCGCATCGACAACGCTCTCGGCGGCCAGCGCCTTGAAGCCGCAGGACGGTGCCAGCACCGACAGCGCCAGAAACAGCACCGCCAGGGTCCTGCCCGGCTGGAACCATGGACTCCGCCTGCCCTCGCCTACGCTGCCCTGCATCGTTCACTCCTGTCCATTTGCCTTTTCGATGACTGACTTGGCCTATAAATTTAAAGTTGACTCATGTCATCATGTTTTAATATGTGACCCCTGCTCTGACCGTTTGGGTCGAGGGATTCCAATCATGCCAGCCAGGGCCGTTCAGCCACCGCCAGCAGTTTGCATTTGCTTGGGGGCTTGCATGACAACGACAACAAACACGACCTTGATGGCCAGCACCGCGCTCGCCTTCGTGCTCGGCCTCTGCGCCGCGCCTTTCGCCAACGCCCAGGAACAGGAACAGGAGAAAAAGGCCGCCACCAAGAGCGACCGCCTGGCGTCGGCCACTGCCAAGCAGAGCCAGCCGGCGACCATGCTCGACGTGATCACCATCTCGGCGACGATGATCAAGACCGCCGTCATCGAATCGATGGCCGCCATCAGCGCCGTCGACCAGGATGAGCTCGACCGCATCCAGCCCGACACCGCCGCCGACATTTTCCGCACCACGCCCGGCGTCGCCGCCTCGATGAATGGCGACGACCCGGCGACCGCCATCAACATTCGCGGCCTGGAACAGTATGGCCGCGTTGTCGTCACCCTCGACGGTGCCCGCCAGGATTACTGGCGCGTCGGCCATGGCTCCGGCTCGTTCTATGTCGAGCCGGACCTGATCAAGGAAGCCACCGTCATTCGCGGCCCGGTGTCCAACGCCTATGGCTCGGGCGGCATTGGTGGCGTTGTTTCCTTCGAAACCAAGGACGCCGGCGATTTTCTCAAGAAAGATGAGAGCTGGGCGCTGAGCGAGAAGCTCGGCTATGAAAGCAATGGCGACGGCTTCACCACCAGCACCACCGGCGCTTACCGATTCAGCGATGATGCCGACATCATCGGCAACCTCATCTATCGCAACCGCGACAGCTACACCGACGGCAATGGCGACACCGTGCCATGGACCGGCGAGCGCGTGACAAGCGGCTATCTGAAGACGACGCTGCGTCCGGCCGACGGCCATGAGCTGAAGCTCGGCGCCATCCTGCAGCGCTACAACGACCAGATCACCGGTTCGAGCGGCTCGACCTCGCCGACACTGAGCCGCTACGACACCAACACGACCAACCAGACCTACACCGCCGCCTACACCTGGAAGCCTGACGACAACGACCTGATCGACCTCAGCGCCAACGCCTATCACAACCGCACCCGCGCCGAGCAGACGCAGGTCTGGCCCACTTCGGCGATCGGCAACTTCCGCTTCTACGATGTCGCGACATCAGGCTTCAACGTGAGGAACTCCTCGCGCTTCGACGCCTGGGGCATCGCCCACACGCTGACCTATGGGCTCGACTATTACTATCTAGAGGCCTCCTCGGAAGCCGCGCATTTCGGCGCCGGCGAACAGCAGGGCTATGGCGGCTTCCTGCAATGGCAGGGCGACTACGAGAACTGGCTGCAGGTGATCACGGCCCTGCGCTATGACGGCTATCAGCTCGACGGCGAGACCCGCTCCGTGCCGCCAGAACAGGCGTCGATCTCCGGCGACCGCTGGTCGCCGCGCGTGACCGTCGGTGTCACGCCCTTCGAAGGCTTCCAGCTCTACGGCACCTACTCCGAAGGCTACCGGGCACCCGGCCTGCAGGATGTCTTCCGTGGCGGCGGCGCGCATGGCGGCGCCGACAGCTACCGGCCCAATCTCCTGCTGCAGCCCGAAACGGCGAAGAACTGGGAGGCCGGCATCAACGTGAAGTACGACGATGTGCTGACGGCGGGTGACCGGCTGCGCGCCAAGGTCAACGTCTTCCACACCGATGTCGAGGACTACATCGACGTCGACCTCACCGTCCTGCCGCGCACGGCAATCAACATCGGCGACGCGCGCCTCAGGGGTGTCGAGGCCGAGATGGTCTACGACTACAACTGGGGTTTCGTGAACCTCGCCGGCGCGCTGATCGACGCCAAGGTCGTCAGCGGGGTCTATTCCGGCCAGGCTTTGAACAACACACCGCTCGACCGCTTCTCGGCCACGATTGGCTTCCGCATGCTGGAGGACCAGCTCACCGTTGGCGCGCAATATCTCAGCGTCGGCAAGATCACCCGCACCAGCCGCACCAATCCCAACGCCGTACCCGTGGTCAACGACGGTTTCGACCTCGTCAACGTCTTCGCCAACTGGACCATCAACGACAATCTCAAGCTCGATTTCGGCGTCGATAACGTCTTCAACACCGCCTACACCGACCCGCAAAGCGCATGGTCGACCACGGCTGCAACGGAACAGGGCAAGGGCCGCACCTTCAAGCTGGCCCTCACCGGCAGGATCGGAGGATGACAATGAGCGAAGCATCGGTGCATGAACTTGCCTGCGAGGCGCGGCTCAAGCTGCGGCGCCTGCCGGACTACATGGACAGCATCAGCGACAGGCTGCGGAGCTTCGAGGCCGATGCCTCGCATCATGGCGGGCGCATCGATTTCCGCTTCACCTTTGGCGGTGCCTCCATCGACATGGAGCAGTTGGTGATGCGGGCCAACGCGCCCGATCGTGATGGGCTCGCCCGCATCAAGGACCTGCTCGCCACGGCGGTCCAGGTTTACGCCAAGGAAGAAAACCCGGAGATCGTCTGGACCGGCGATCTCTCTGGCGAAACCAGCCTCGCCCAGTTCCGCGAGATGACGGTAATTGAGGTTCGCGACCTCACCCCGCATATGCGCCGCATCCGTCTTGCCGGCCAGGACCTCGGTCGTTTCGCCAAATTCGGCGGCATGCATATCCGCATGTTGTTCCCAACCGGGGAAGTGCCCGATCCGCTTTGGCCGATACTCGGTGACAATGGCCTGCCGGTCTGGCCCGCTGACGACCGGCGCCCGGTGGCGCGCGTCTACACCATCCGCGCCCTCGACGTCGCCAGGGGCATCATGAATGTCGATTTCCTCGTCCATCCTGGTGACAGCGTCGGCTCCGCCTGGGCCATGCAGGCAGCAGCCGGGATGAAGGTCGGCATCATGGGACCGGTCGGCCGCCCGGTGCGGCAGGCTGAATGGTATGTCATGGGATCAGACGAAACCGGTCTTCCCGCGCTGGCGCGGCTGCTGGAAACGCTGCCGGCGCAAACCAGGGGCGTCGCCTTTGTCGAAATCGCCGACGAGGGCGAGAAGCAGCAGATCGACAACGCTACCGGCATCGAACTGCACTGGCTGACAAGGGATGGCGTGCCGGCGGGGGAGGACAAGCTGCTCGCCGAGGCCGTCCGCTCGGTGGCATGGCCGCAGGACGGCTCGACCTTCGGCTGGTTCGCCGCGGAAGCCGGTGCCGCCAGGATCGTGCGCGAATATTGGCGCGACACGCTGGGCTTGGGCCGAGACCGGACTCTGGCAGCCGCCTATTGGCGGCGCGGGGCTGCGGGGCTGATGGCGGGCTGAGGTTTGAGGTCTGTTTGATTGCAGCGAGCTGACAAGCGTTGGCGCCGCCCCTCATCTGCCTGCAGGGCGATGAGGGGGGCGCTGACCTGAGCCAAGCACCCCTCCCTAGACTTTGCGGATAACCGCCGCGCCATCCGCACCAACGTCAATTGCAATCTCATCGCCGGGAACAATCCCCGCAACCTCACACACCACCAGCGGCATGCTGATCCCGTACAGAAACTCAGCGACGATGGCGCCCACCGCCAGGATCGGGTCCGGCCGTTGCAGCAGAATGCCGGCCGGCGCCGTACCCCTACGGATCGCTTCGGCCAGCACCGATGACGAGGATGACGACCCCCGCCCGCTCGGCATGACCAGGATCTTGCCGGCCACGTTCTGACCAAGGCCAGGATGCGAATGGTCGATGATGTCGCCGGTCTCGGCGTCGATACCGCCCCAGAAACTGAGCGGCTGCGAAAACACCAAGGCTTGGCCCTCGGCCTTACCAGCAAGTTGGAAGGTGCCAGATCGCTCCACCGACCGCGTCATGAACCACTCCTCACGACATGGCCGACCGCGGCGGAGCGGATGCAATCCCTCATGTCGGCGAAGGCGACGGTCACGCCGATATTGCCCGGCGCGTAATGCGCCCATTTGCCGGAGTTGGTCATCACCACGCCGTCGAGCCGCTCGAGAATCGCGGTGACATAGGTGCAGGTGTCGGCGACCGGGATCAGGCCGAATGCCTCCATGCCGGCAAGCGCGCCTTCCTCCTGCAGTCGCGTCAGCGTCGCGCGCCCGGTGTTGACGTAGATCGGAATGCCCTTGCCAGGGGATGCCTCGCGCAGCACCGGCAACAGGCGCATCCATTCCTCATGCGAGAAATGCGGCGTGCCGAGCGACACGGCCGCCAGCGGGGCTCCGTCCGGCACCATCGACAGCCTGGCCAGCGCATCATCGATATCGGCGCGGGTGACGATGATCGTCTCTTCCGGTGCGTGGCCGTGCAACGCTTCGTCGAGTGTACCCGCTTCCGGCGTGATGCCGACCGCATGGAACAGCGCCACGGCGCCCGTCGTCGCGGCGGCCGCGCCCAGCGCCTTCAACTGATCCTCGTCGCGTGGCTTCGGCAGGCCTGATATGACCGGAACGCGGTCGCCACTGGCTTGCCCGATGATCAGCCCGATGCCGACGAACAGGCTGTCGCTTGGTTCGGGCTCAGCGATGTCCAATGTGAACAGGATGCGGCCACGCCGGTTTTCGCTCAGATGCAGGCCCCAGGCCGGCGCTCGACCGGTCATGGCGCAGCACAGATCGATGAAATCGCCATAGCGGTTGGTGCGCGCGCCGATCACCGAATTGGCGAAGACGATGGCGTTGGATTCGCCCCAGGCGATCTGCTGGCCGAATTCAGGCCGGAAGCGCGTCTGATAGGGCGCGCAAGTGAAGGTCGCCTGGCAGCCGAGTTCCAGATGCGCCTTCATCAGCCGCCGCGCCGGCACCTCTTGCGCCCCCGGCATCTTCACCATGCCCGGATGGATGAGGTCGAACGAGCCGACATTCAGCGTCGTCGGCACCTGCACGCGCCCGCCGCCCTCGACCAGCCGTTCGACGAAATCGAGCCCGGCCTTGCCGTGATAGAGGCAGCCATCGATATGGGCACCCGAGATGTCGAGCAGGCCCCGCGCGCCGACCGCATTGGAAAACGCGATGAGGATCTTCATGGCGGCAGCCGCGGATGGGCCTTGCTCGCCGTCGAGTACGGATCGGTCCTGCGCGGTCAGTTCAAGCGTCATCGGAATGCTCCGGACTCATGCCCGGCTAAGCTGTTCCTTATTGCCCGCTGTCTGGCAAGAGCCAGAACGAGGATCAGCTCGCCGCGATCAGCACCGTGCTTTCCGGTGACCATCGCAGCACCACATCCTGCCCCTCCGCCAATCTGTCGGCGCCGGTGTTCTGCACGATGACCTTCAGCGTCTGGCCGGCACGCTCGACAAAGTAGGTGCTGTTGTTGCCGGCGAAGATGCGCTTGGAGACCTGGCCCTTCAGCATGTTCGCATTGGCCGCATCGGAGGCCCCGCCATCAGTGGCGATGCGAATTCGCTCGGGCCGCACGGCGCAGCTCGCCTTGGCGCCGGCGGCGAGCGTTGCCCCCACACCGGCGGCGATCGCCGTGCCGTCCGGCAGCCGAATGCCGTTGCCGGTCGCGTCACCGCGAAGGATGTTGGCGTCGCCGAGGAAAGTGGCGGCAAATTCGCTTTTCGGCCGGTCGTAGATTTCCTCCGGCGGCCCTTCCTGCACCAGCCTGCCGTCGCGCAATATGCCGATGCGGTCGCTCATCGTCAGCGCTTCTTCCTGGTCGTGGGTGACGAAGATGGTGGTGATGCCGATCTCGCGCTGGATGCGTTTCAGCTCGATCTGCATGTCGACGCGCAGCGCCTTGTCGAGCGCTCCCAATGGCTCATCCAGCAAAAGCACGCGCGGCTTGGTGACGATGGCGCGCGCCAGCGCGACACGCTGGCGCTGGCCGCCGGAAAGCTGGTGCGGGCGGCGGCCGCCGAGCTTGCCGAGTTGCACGAGGTCGAGCGCGCGCTGCACTTCCGCTGCAATCACCGCCTTGGCCTCGCCGCGCACCGACAGGCCGAAGGCGACATTGTCGGCGACGCTCATATTGGGAAACAGCGCGTAGTTCTGGAACACCATGCCAATGCGGCGCTTTTCGACCGGCACGCGCTCGACGCTCTCGCCGCCGATGGAAATACGGCCGGAGTCGGGAAAATCGAAACCGGCGATCTGCCTGAGCAGCGTGGTCTTGCCGCTGCCCGACGGCCCGAGCAGCGCATAGAAGCCGCCATCGGCGAAATCGATGGAGACATCGTCCAGCGCCTTGTGCGCGCCGAAGCTGCGCGAGACGTTCGCTACCTGCACGCCGGCCATTATTTCTCTCCGCCGAATTTGAAGAAGCGCGCCGTGAGCAGCATGAGCGCCATGGACACGACAATGATGATGGTCGAGACCGCGTTGATCTCGGGCGTGAAACCCTTGCGGATCGCGGCGTAGATTTCGACCGGCAGCGTCGTCTGGCCGGGTGTCGACAGGAAGTAGGAAACGACGAACTGATCGAACGACACGGCAAATGCAAACAGCCCACCGGCGATGACGCCCGGCATGATCCAGGGCAACGTGACGCGATTGGTCACCTGCCACTGGTTGGCGCCGAGTGAGCGTGCCGCCTCTTCCAGTTCCGGCGCGAAAGTCTGCAGCCGGGCCGAAACGACGACGATGACATAGGGCAGCGCCAGCGCGACATGGCCGAGCAGGATGGCGAAAAGGCCGCGCCCGATGCCGACGCCGAAGAAGAAGATCAGCATCGCCGTGCCGGTGATCAGCCATGGAATGGCGATCGGCGGAAAGAGCAGCGCCTGCAGCACCTTCTTGCCGCGGAAGTCATAGCGAAAAAGCGCCAGCGACGCCGCCGAGCCGAGCACCACGCTGATGAGCGTGGTGATGATTGCGATCTCCAGGCTGTTCCAGGTGGCTGCGATCAGCTGGTCGTTCTGCCACAGCGATTGATACCACTCCGTCGTCCACTCGAACGGCAGTTGGTAGAAGGGCGAGACGTTGAACGACATCAGCGCCATGATGATGATGGGCAGATAGAGGAAGGCGAGCAGCAGGAAGATGTAGAGCCGGCCAAGTCCTTCCAGGATACGTGTCGTCATCATCACGCGGCCCTCCGCAGCACTGGTGAGGCAATCGCCAGGATGACCAGCACGACGGCCAGCAGGATGAAGGACAGTGCCGCGCCCAGCGGCCAGTTGAACACGGCGACGAACTGGTCCTCGATGACGGTGCCGTAGAAGGTGCCGGTGCGCCCGCCAAGGATGCGCGGCTCCATGAACGAGCCGACGACGGGAACGAAGATGAGCGCGGCCCCCGCCACGAGACCGGGCATCGACAGCGGGATGATCACACGCTTGAGCACTTGTAGCCGCGAGGCGCCAAGCGAGCGACCAGCCTCGATCAGCGAGTCGTCGATCGCCTGCAAGGTGAGATAACAGGTCAGCACCATGTAGGGCACGTAGGAGTGCACCAGGCCGATGATGACGGCGGGATAGGAATACATCAGATCGATGTTGATCTTGAACGGGAGCACCGCATTGAGCGCCGTATCGAGGATGCCGCCCTCGCGCAAAACCATCGCCCAGGAGAAGATCCGCACCAGCCCGTTCGACCAGAACGGCAGGATGACCAGCAGGAAGATCGCCTCGCGGCTGCGGCCCTTCAGCACCTTGGCCAGCACATAGGCGGCGGGATAGCCGATGACGATGCACCACAGCGTCACTTCCAGGCCGAGCCTGAGCGAAGCGAGCAGCAGCGTCAGATAGAGGCTCTGCGAGAAGAAAGCGGCGTAATTGCCAAGCGTGAAAGCCCAGGGCTTCCCAGTCAGCGGCAGGTCGGTCATGAAGGAGAAGAAGACCATGGCCGAGAGCGGCAGGAAGATCGCCACCGTCAGCCAGAGATAGGCTGGCGCCAGCAGCGGCAGAGCCGATCTCAGCCCGCTGCGCGGCGCACCCTGCGCTGCCATGATAAGCCTCCTCCCCAGGATTGAAGGACCAGCCGGCGCGAACCGCCGGCTGGCCTGGACGTGCGTTTTACTTCACGTCGACCTTGAGCTGCTGCCAGAGCGCCAGATAAGCCTCGCGCTGCGCGTCGGTGATCGGCGCCTGGAACTGGATGCGCTTGGCAACCTCGGGATCACCCATGACCTTGCGGTTGAAGGCATCCTCGGGCAGCGCTTCCACCGCCTTGGTGTTGGCAGAGACGGGGGCTCCGACCTTGGTGACCCATTCGACATAGAATTTCGGGTCGATCATCCAGTTGATGAAGGCCTGCGCGCCTTCGACATTCTTCGAACCTGCCGGGATCGAGAACGCGTCGAGCCAGGCAACGGCGCCCTCCTGCGGAATGACCAGCGAAACCGGCAGCTTGAAGTGCGTCTTGGCGCGGTCGGCCGAGCCGCTCCAATAGGTGCCGATGTCGATCTGGTTGGAGGCGACCATCTGGTTCCAGTCGTTCTCCGAGCTCCAGAAGGTCTTGATCTGCGGCATCAGCGAGGTGAGCTTCGTCTTGACCGCATCCATATCCTTGATGTCGTTGATGTTCTGGCCGGTGGCGATGGCGCCGAACTGCACCGCCTCGACGGCGTCGTCGCGGATGACGACGCGGCCCTTGTGCGCGGGATCCCACATTTCGGCGATCGACGTCGGCGGCTTGTCGAAGGACTTTTCGTTGATGGCGAGCGCGGTCAGGCCCCACACCCACGGCACGCCATAGACCTTGCCGTCATGGTCGAGCATCGGCGAACCCGCCTTGTCCTTGCTGATGTCGGCATAGTTCGGCAGTTTCGAGGTATCGATCGGCTGGATCAGCTTTTCCGCCATCGCCTGGTCGTTGAAGGCGGCGTTGATCATGACGACGTCGTAGAGGCCGGGATTGGTCCGGATCTTGGTCAGCATTTCCTGTTCGGAATTGAAGAAGTCGTTGACGACCTTGTTGCCGGTCGCTTTCTCGAAGGCCTCGACGGCCCATGGTTCGTCGGCGCCGTAGCCTTTCCAGTTGAGCACATGCACTTCGGCGGCACTGGCGGCCAGCGTGAGCGCGGTGGTGAAGACGGCGGTCGCCGTCAAGAGAGCAGTCAGTCTTGGCATGCGCATGTTGGTTCCTCTCTTTGTTTGCCCGCTTGGCGGGGCTTGTCAGGCTGTCTGATGGGCCTTCTGGTTCTGGCCCGGCGTGCCGGTCGCGGCGGCCTGGGTCAGGAAAGTCTGGATCTCGGTGTCGGTCGGCGCCGACGAGCCGCCATGACGGGTCACCGAAATGGCGGCCGCCGCATTGGCGTAGCGCGCCGCCTCGAAAGGATGTGCACCCCGCGCCAGCGCGCTGACGAAAGCGCCGATATGGGTGTCGCCGGCGCCATTGGTGTCGACGGCATCGACCTTGAAACCGGCAATGGTTCGCGCCGAACCGTCGGCCAGCCTGACATGGCAGCCCTTGGCGGCGGAGCGGATCACGACACCGGCCGCCCTTGGACAATGATCGGCAAGCAGCCGCGCCGCGAGGGTCTCGACATCGCCCTGGCCGGCGATCTCGGCGGCTTCCGCCATATTGCAGCTCAGCCATGCCGAGCAGGCCAGCACACGCGACAGGATCGGGCGTGGAATGTCTGAAACGACGGGCGTCGGGTCGAAGACAAAGGGAATGTTCTCCGGCAGCGCCTCGATCCAGTCGGCGAGCGCGTCGCGGCTGCCCGGGTAGCTCAGCGTGTAGCCCGAAGTGAACACCCAATCACCCGGCGCCACTGATACCGGTGCCATCATGTCGAGGTTGAGAACGCTCTCCGCACCGGGCCATGACACGAAAGTGCGTTCGGCGTCGCTCGAGATCATGGCGACGCAATTGCCGCTGTCCATATGAGGCGATGGGGCCGTCAGCGTCCCGATTTCCTCGGCGGCGAACGCGGCGCGCAGGAAATCGCCATTCGGCCCGCTGCCGAGCTGGCCACCAAACACCACCGTCATGCCGGTGCGGGTGGCAGCGACCATCATGTTGAAGCCGCCGCCGGCGACCTGCGCGTAGCTGGATGCCGTCTTCTCCGTACCCGGCGCCGGCAAGGCGTCGATGCGGTAGACATAGTCGACCACCGCGCTGCCGATATGGACGAGACGCCCGCTCATGCCGCGGCGTCCTTGCCGGAACCGGTTTTGGACGTTCGCGCCGCAACAAGGTCGGCGGCGAGCGCACGAACCTCCGCCATGTCGATCCCCCTGAGGCCGGCGACGCGATCCCCGGGCAATCGCGAAAAGCCGGTGCAGGCGCCGGCCATGCCGGCCGCGATGGCGCCGATCGTATCGGTGTCGCCGCCGAGGTTGGCGCTGATTTCAGCCGCTTGCCAGGGGTCACCGCCGGCAAGCTCGAGCACCGCGAAGGCCGCCGGAACGGATTCCTGGCTGGCGACGCCGGTGCCGACCAGATCGGTGATCAGCCGGATTGCATCGCTCATCACCTTGCCGCGCACCAGATCCTGCGCCCAGACGATACGCGCCGCGATGTCGCCGCCGGTCACCCAATGGCCAAGCGTCGCCCCTCGCCTCGCCGCAGCGACGCCACTGCCGGATGCGGCGCGCCAATCGCCGCCGGACACGCCGTGGCTGACGGCGGCCGCGACGGCGGCGGCCGACGCTATGGCGATCGAGGTGTTGTGCGTCGCCCGGCAGGTCTCGGCCACCTTGGCGACCAACGCATCGAGCGGCTCCAGCGGCATCATGATGCCGACCGGCGCGATGCGCATCGCCGCGCCGTTGGTGTCGCCGCCGCGCCCCGCCTCTTCCGCTGGCACGCCATTGTTGATGGCATCGATGGCGCGCTTGGTCGATGGTCCCAGCAGATCGTAGCTGCCGCGCGCCTTGACCTCGCGCTCCCAGTCGAGCAGCGCGTTGACCCAGCGCGCATGGTCGAAGCGCTCGCCGGACTCGACCAAAATGCGGCCGAGCAGCAGCGCCTGTTCGGTATCGTCGGTGATAGTGCCGGCCGCGAGCCCCTTCGACACCGGATGATCGGCGAAGGGCGCGATGAAATCCTCGACATGGCCGTAGAGTTCGGCAATCCGGGCCTGCGACAGAAGCTGCGTCGGCATGCCGAGCGCGTCTCCCAGCGCGCCGCCGACAAGCGCGCCCATTGCGCGATCAAGCGTGATGTTGTCCGGCATCGCTCAGAACCTCATATGCAGCGCGAAATGCGCGGGATTGAGCAGGCTGGTGACATATTCGATCGGCCGGTCGTCGGCCGCACGCGTCAGCCGGCGGCCGCGCAGGAAGGGCGTGCCTTGCGGGCAGCCCAGAATGGCCGCATCCTCGGCATTGAGCATCTCGATGCCCACCCATTCCTCGCCATGGTCGGGGATCAGGCCGGCGCCGCGCAGCGTCTGGTGCAGCGATCCTTCGCGCAGGCCGCGCAGCGGCACATCCTCCAGCTCCGGCGACAGCGGCAGGCGGCTGCGCTCGATGGAAATCGCATGGCCGTCGCTGGCATTGGTACGCACCCGGTCAACGGCGATGAAGAACGGGCTTTCGATGCCAAGCAAGGCTGCCAGATCGGCGTCTTCAATCACTTCCAGCCGCAGCGTCCTGGTCTCGGCATTGGCGCCCGCATTGGCCAGCGCCCGCGACCAGCCGATGGCGTCGTCGACCGGCTTGCCGTCGAAGGTGACGAAGGAGCCGATGCCGACCTTGGTGGTGATCAGCCCGCGGCTGGACAGTTCCTCGAGGCCCTTGCGGACCGTGTTGCGGCTGACGGAGAAGCGCTGGACGAGTTCATTTTCGCTTTGCAGGCGGTCGCCGAAGCCGAGCAGGCCGGAACGGATTTCATGTTCCAGAACGGTCGCGATCTGCTCGGGCTTGCCCGTGCCGGGAGACAGTTGAACCGCGCGCCGCTTCATATGCATACCTGTTCAGTGAACCTGTATAGTCCTGTTCAATATACCGCCGTGGCAGTGCTGTCAACGGTCGCTCGATGACAGGGAATGGACGATCCTCACCTCAATGCGGGACAGCCCTTGAGGGCACCGACTGACGGTTGCCGGCGGTTAGGCCGGAATCCTCGTTATTGGTGGCCAATGCCGGTCTGCCTTCAAAACACTTGCCTTGGGAAAAAAAGAAAGCCCGCTCCGGATGCCGGGGCGGGCCTTGGAGGAGGATAAAGGGGTGGGACCCTCTCCTCTTGTTTCCACGGGGGGTGTGGACCGAATTCACAATACGAGAATCGCGAAAAATTTGGGATCACAAGCCGGCTCGCTTTCATCACAATCCGGTGCGCTCCGAGCTGGACACGGTCACGAGATCGCGATTATCCGAAGCCTTGTGGGCCTCTAGATCCGCCCTAGCACGACAAGGACGATAATGATCAGCAGCACAAGCCCGAGCCCGCCGCCACCATAGTAGCCAGTTCCATAGAACGGCCCGCCGCCGAGCCCGCTGAAACCGCCAAGCAGCGCAATGACAAGGATGATGATGAGTATGGTGCCTAAGCTCATGGTTTTCCCGCTCCTGTAGGCGCTGCCACGCCGGTTTTAACATCGCTGCATGCGATGTTTCGAAGACGAGAACGTTCGAGCAGCCCTACCGTTCCGCGCGATTGTGGCACGACATCCGCACGGAGATGATTTTCGCTGGCGAATGAAATCTCAAACAACAAAGCGCCGGTGATTGAAAGCGCTCGACACGCAGGAAGCCCGCCTGAATGGCGGGCTTCCGACCGGCCGTAGCCGGGAGAGTGCTGTCAAAGCCTCACGGCTGGTTTGGCACTTCCGTCCCTGGCGCCCCTTGCCTCAACGACGGGCGATCAGCAGGCAGAGTTGACGCAGATCGCGGTCATAGGTGCCTGCGTTGCTAAGCACGTCGACGCACCGCTTCTTCATGCGCGCCACCTGGCTGCCGGACATCTGGGCCACGACACCCGAGAGGCTCGCCTTCGACGCATTGCTTGGGTTGGACGGAGTTGTCGGATTGGTTCCGCCGATGCCGACCCCGACGCCGACCCCGCTCGTGGCGCCGACATTGGCGCCGAGCCCGGCGGTAACGCCACCCGTGCCGCCGACATTCGCACTTGCCCCGCCATTGATGCCGTTGCTTCCACCGACCGAGGCCCCCAATCCGGCGTTGACGCCGTTAGATCCGCCGACATTGGCACCGGCGCCAGCATTGACGCCACCGCCCCCGCCAACCGATGCTCCGGCACCGGCGTTGACGCCACCGCCGCCGCCGACGGAGGCGCCGGCACCGGCATTGACGCCGCCGCCACCACCCACCGAGGCGCCGACACCCAGCCCTGCCGCATTCGCTGGCAAGGAAAGAACGACGACTATCGCACTACCGGCCAACACACTGGCGACTGTCTTGATGGTAAAAGCCATAACACTCTCCTGTTGTCGTTGCGCTAAGGCAGTCGGCGTACAGCCGATTGCAGATTCAACTACGTGACAGGGGAGATCAGGTTTCAAATCAACGTATACTTACGGAGGTGATGGTGTTTATTGCAAAAATACAGAAATTATAAGACGAATAAAAATATAATAGATGCGTAAGAGAAATTTTACATCAAAGAGTACGTATTATCGATATAGTGGCTTATCTGGAGATAAAAACGATTTTCCACGGAAGCGCCACTCCCGCCATTGCTGATCTCCGCTTGGCGCAACCCGGAAGATCGGACATAAATCAGCGATGAGGACAGAAACGAGGAACCGCTTCGGGTAAGCGCTGCCAGCCATCCCCAAGCCCGACAGGATCGCCCACAGCCTCTTCGACGACAGTCCTGCTCTCAGAATATCCGGTAGAACAGCCTGTAGCGCACCCGTTCCATGTAGGCGCGATATTCCGGCTCGGCCGCCAGCAGGGCCTCCTCGCGCAGGATGCGATAAAGCTGCAAATAGGTGATGACCGCATAGACCGCGAGGTTGTGGAAGGAAAAGGCCGACAGCAGGTAGAGCACGTGGCCGGCAAGGTAGCCGGCATAGATCGGGTGCCGCACGATACGGTAGGCGCCGCCCGTCATCACGCCACGGTTGCCGGGCAGGATGGCAAAGGAACGGCCAAGCGATATCTTGCCCCAGATGACGAATAGCAGCGCCGCGACCTGCAACGGCGCGGCGATATAGACTGGAACGAGCGCCATGCCAGGTTCAAGGCTGATCAATGCAACCCCGAAACTGGCGCTCACGGAGACGATGACCGTAAGCGGATTCCAGTCACGCGTCACCGGACGCCGCGACAAAAGCAGCCAGGTGAAGGTGAGTATCTCGGAAATCGCCACCAAGGCGGCGTTGAGCCGGGTCGGATCCTCCACGACCTGATAAAGGCCGCGATAGACGAACAGCCCCGCGCAGGCCAGGGCACAGGCGCGAAAGAAGCCTTCACGCAGGTCGGCAAGGATCTCGCGCTTGCGCACGTCGGATAAGATCCTGTCCCGGCCGGCGCTTGGAAGCGTTCCACTTTTTGACGTGAACAAGGCAAACACCCCGATGATCCCCTCGGCGGGACCATTGCATGCAACCATTGCCGGGCGGTTAACCGGCAAGACCGGATCAGGATTGACGGGATCGACCGGAAGGCTGGAGAAAGATGCGCCCCGACGCCAAACCGACGTAGCTCACCGAGCGCCACCGGTGACGCGCATCCAGCCTCAACCCAGATATGAATTTGCGAAATACCTGGCGAAATCCGGACGTTGCGTCAGAACCTTGCCATCGGCGTCGTGCAAAATGCCCGCAGTGAAGAGATAGCCGCCGATCGCGTCCATCTTGGCCGGGTCCATCGTACCGATGGCACCGTTTTCCGCCCGCAGATAGTGTCCGTCGATCAGCACTTTCAGCGACGCCTCGATCAAAGACGGATTGGTCAGGGCATCCTTGTTGGCGGCGATCAGCAGCACGGCGGCTTCTTCCGGATGATCGACGGTGAACTGATAACCGCGCCGCGTTGCCTCGACGAAGGCCGACGCCAATGCCGGGTTTGCTTTGAGATACGCTTCGCTCGACGAGATCAGTGTCGTGTGCTCGTCGGGGACGCCGTAGTCGGCATAGACGAAGCTGCGCTGCTTGACGCCTTTGAGTTCGGCCTCGACGCCTTCCCAGGTCGCGACCTCCAGCGTGAAGTCGACCGAGCCATTGGCCAGCGCTTCATAGGCGGAGGTGCCGAGCGTCACCGTCTCGAAATTGCCCTTGCCGCCGTCATGGCGGATGATGGTCGAGATCAGCGCATTTTCCCAGGCGCTGCCGAAACCGCCATAGGTCAGGCCGTCGAGGTCCCTCGGGCTTTTGATCTCGCTGCGCGCCGCATTGAAGACCACCCGGCCGGTTTCGGCCTGCACCACCGCATAGACCGCCTTCAAGTCGGCACCGGCGGTCCTCTGGGTGAAGAGGCTGATGGTGCCGTTGATGCCGAAATCGGCAACGCGGTTGGCGACCAGCGTGCCGGCGCCGGTGTCGCTGTAGGGCAGGATGTCGACCTCGAGGCCGGCCTCGCGGTAAAATCCCTTGTCGCGGGCGACGAACAGCCCGACGTGGTTGGTGTTGACGGTCCAGTCCAGCGCGACAGAGACTTTTTGCGTTGCCGCGAAGGAGCGGCTCGATCCCGCGACCAGCGGAAGACCGCTGGCAAGGGTGAGCAGCAAAGCCTGCCGGCGCGTCAAGTCAGTCATGGTCATGTCCTTTGGATGGTTGAGGGTTGAGCAAGATGTCGAGGATCTCGGCCTCGAGTGCGCCGACCTGTTGCGCGGCAGCACCGGCCGGATCGCGCGGGCGCGGCAGCGGCACCCTGATTTCACGCAGCACACGGGCCGGGCGCGCCGACAGCACATAGATGCGGTCGGACAGGAACACGGCCTCACGCACATCGTGCGTGATCAGCAACGCCGTCCAGCGATGGTGCCGCCACATCTGCTCGAGCCAGCGCTGCATGGCCGCGCGGGTCAGCGCGTCGAGCGCGCCGAACGGCTCGTCCAGCAGAAGCATGTCGCGCTCCTGCACCACCGTGCGCAAAAGCGCCGCGCGCTGGCGCATGCCGCCCGAAAGCTGTGCCGGAAAATGCCGCTCGAAGCCGGCAAGCCCGAACTCGGCAAACAGCGGCGCGACGCGAGCCCGCGCCACCTTGCGCCTGGTGCCTTGCACTTCCAGCCCGAGCGTCGTGTTGTCGATGATGCGCCGCCACGGCATCAGCGCGTCGCGCTGCGGCATGAAGGCAAAATGCCTGCCATGATCGTCGAGCGGCGCGCCGTCGAACAACATGTCGCCCTCGCCATGCTCGGCACCCGTCAGGAGCTGGAACAGCGTCGACTTGCCGGCACCCGAAGGCCCAAGGATGGAGACGAATTCGCCGGCGCCAACGCTGAGCGAAATATCGGCGAGCACGTCGAGCCCACCGAATGCCTTGCGCACATGCCGCAATTCGAGCCGGCTCATCTCCGCGCGCCCTTCCCCGCCGGCTGCCGACCGGCCCGTTCCCAGGGCATGGCAAAGCGCTGCAAGAGCGCCGTCAGCCCGAACAGGACAAGCGTCAGCGCGGCGCTGACACCGACGGCGGCCAGCACCAGGTCGGGGCGGAAATTGTTCTTGGCGTTGAGCATGTAGATGCCCAGCCCTTTCGCCGCACCCGCATATTCGGCGAAGATGGCGCCGACCACCGCATAGGTGATGGAGATCCGCAGGCCCGCGAAGAAATAGGGCAGCGCCGAAGGCAGCCGCGCCAGCAAGAAGACGCGCCAGCGCCCTGCTCCCATGGCGCGCAGCATCTGGCCGATCTCGGTCTCGGTCGCCTCGTAGCCCTGCACCAGAGCCACCAGCATGGGAAAGAAGGTGACCAGCGCGACCAGCATGATCTTCGGGGCCAGCCCGAAGCCGAACCACAGCACCACCAGCGGCGCGATCGCCACCAGCGGCAAGGTCTGGCTGATGATGAAGACAGGAAACAGCGCGCGTCGCAGCGGCTGGAAGAAATCGACCAGCATGGACAGCAGAAAGGCGGCACTGAGCGAACAGGCAAAGCCGATCAGCGTGGCGCGGATGGTCGGAATAGCGTTGTCGACCAGCGCCCCGCGATTGAGCATCGCCTGTTCGAAGACGCGTGACGGCGCAGGCAGGATCGTCGGCTTGATACCGGAATAGGTAGCGTAGAGCTCCCACACCACGAGCAGCAACCCGACCGAGATGACGGCGGGTACTGCCTTGGTAAGGGACTCCGCGAGCGGGCGCGGCACTGATGATGAGACCACGGGCATAACCTTTGACGGGGTCGCGCCGAAGCGCGGCCGGCTTAGACAGCCGACGGGCTGTTGGCCGAAACCGTGACGTCGAGGGTTACGTGGCCTGCACCCGGCCCGAAGCGGCAGAAGGCCTCGTTCAGCGCTGAAAAGATCGCGCCCGTGTCGCCGCGCAATTTGGTGCAGAAGTTCTTGGAGCGATCGTAGACGCCCGACTGCTTCAGGAAATCGATGCAGCCATAGATCTCGTCCATGTGGTCGCCGGTGCCCATCACATAGAGCGAGAATTGCGCCGCCGCCGGCTGGCCGGTGGCAGCTGCATCGCGCACCGCGGCGATGGCGGCTTCCTTGCGTGGGCCGAGCGGCCCGACAGGTCCGCCAAACGCGTCGGAGCGGCAGATCGGATCGTCCGGCTCACCCGGGCAGCCGCGCGAAATGGCCGCCGACAGCACGCAATGCTTGCCGCTCCGCGCCGCCGCCACGAACAGATCGCGCAGCGCCGGGAACAACACCTCGGGCGGTCCGACCAGCAAGGTCGAGATGTCGTCGGTCTCGATCCTGAGCCTGTCCCGGTAGGGATCGAGTGCGCCGAGCGCACCAAGGATGACACCGACGAAATCGTCGGCCATGGGATATAGGGAAATCTGTGCGCCTGAAAACATCGCCCGCCTCGCTCCGCTGGTATTACCCAGATCAGCTTCTAGGGTCTGTGGGCTTGCCGCCCCCGTCTCAGCCCCGACCGTACGGAGCACCCCTGTGGATGGACGCGTTAAAGCACCATTCGAACTGAAGGGGAAGCTGTTTTTTCGGCGCAATGGGCCAAAAACATTGCACCAGATCTGATCACGGGATGGACGCCGGAGGGTCCTCCCCGCGCGAATTTTATCGGGAACCTTCGCCAAGCCGCGAGGTTGACCCACCAGTCGCAACGCGACGAGTTCACAGAAATGGAGACAGAACCATGTTCATGAAAATCCTCGCAGCTTCGGCGTTCACCGTTGCTCTTGCCACATCCGCGATGGCGCAAGGCAATAGCGCAAACGGCACGGAAGGGTCGGGCGGCAGCGGCCAGTCGATCACAGTGGACCCCAGCACGCCGGCCTCACCCAATACGGTCGATCCGGCTGCGACCAACAGCACTACCACCGCGCCGGGCGACATGAATTCCAATGCGGATAAGAACTGCCCGACCAATCCCCAAGGTGCGCAGAGCGACGCCAACGGCAATGCAACCGCACCGACAGTGAACGACAACAACTGCGGCAAGTAATTTCGATCGCAGCCAGAAAAGTCGCGGCGCGCAAACCCCGCGACTTTTCCGCGTTTACCGGTCTTGATGACCGGGGTGGTCTGCTTTCGGCAAGTCCCTTGCTCGATCGTTTCTCGCTGACCGCTATTTCAGGACGCGACTTCTGACTTGAGAGCGCGCGAAAGCGTCGCGCAATTTCAAGAGCCGTTTGAGCAGGCGGCCATAGGCGAGATACCGGACCCTGCCATCGGCAAGATCGAACTCCACGGTGCCCCATCGTGCGACCGGCACTTGTCCGGTCGGCGAGCCTAGCCGTCCGATCTGGAACCCCAGCCTGACCTTGCGGCCGGCGACATCGAGATAGATCCCTGGAATATTGCCCAGCACATGCCACAACCGATCGACATGCTCGATCGACATTGCCGGCGAGATCATCGTGTGGGCAGATTCAAGCCGCGCCCAGATGAAATCGCCGGCCGGCTGCCGTGTCCCCGAAAGGCTACCCTTGCAGTAGGCTGGCGCCACCTCGCTCACCAGCGTGCGCATCGCGCTTGCCAAGCCGTCGATCAAGGCCCGCCGCGACGCCCAGTCTGTTTCCGAAAACGACACCTGCCCAAGGATGTCGCCGTCATCGAAGGCGGCGGACATCTTGTGCAGCGTCACACCGCCATGAACGGCATGCTGGCCGTCGACAGCCAGGCGGTGGAGAGGATGCGGGCCCCGATAGTTGGGCAGCAGCGCCGGGTGAAGATTGAGCCCGCCCTTGGGAAAGACGCTCAGCAATTGCGGTGGGACCAATGTGGGGAAAGCATAGCAGATCAACACAGTGGCCTCGACCTGCGACAATTGCTTGCCGAGCGTGTCCCAATCATAAGGTCGCCCGAATTCGATCAGTCTTGCCGGCGTGTCGCCGATATAGCGTCTGAGCAGCAATCTGCGTTTCAGTCTTCGGCGTAAATTGCCGGTGCTGAAGTGCTTTGGGCGCCGACGCAACCCCGGCACAACAATCGCACCGATGTGATGGCCTGCTTCAAGCCACCCTGCCAGCAGCGGCCCGGTATAGTGGTTGACGTCGAGTATGAACACGGCCGAAAGCCGGTCTTGCCCGGTTTGCGGGCTCAAAAGCGGCACCCTCTCAAAGCGCCCGTCAAGCCGGTCACCCCATTCAAACGGCGGTCGAGCCAGGCCTTTTCGAGCGGGCCGACCGCACTTGCCAATGAAGGCTGTCGATCAGGTGGCCTTGATTTGCGAAGGCGGTATCAAGGCGGTGACGTCTGAAAGGCGGCCCTTTTTCACCAGGACTGGCTTCCGATAGATCTTCTTCATGCTCACCCCCGTCAGATCAGCCCGCGCATTTCGGTAAATGCCACCTCCCGTCAATCGCCACGCGATGGCTGGTCGCGCGGCAATCGGCGAAGCAATTATAGCCCCATGCCGCGCGAAAGCCTATCCGTAAACCTATGAGACGGCCTTCTCACGAACCGGCAGCTTCCAGCCTGGCCTCACGAAATGGCAGGTATAGCCGTTGGGATATTTCTCCAGATAATCCTGATGCTCGGGCTCGGCCTCCCAGAAGGCACCAGCAGGTGCGACTTCGGTAACGACCTTGCCGGGCCACAGGCCGGACGCATCGACGTCTTCAATGGTGTCTTCGGCGACGCGCTTTTGCTCGTCGCTGGTATAGTAGATCGCGGAGCGGTAGCTCATCCCGACATCGTTGCCCTGGCGGTTGCGCGTCGTCGGATCGTGGATCTGGAAAAAGCGCTCCAACAGTGTGCGATAGCTGATCACGGCCGGATCGAAATTGATCTCGATGGCTTCGGCATGGGTGCCGTGGTTGCGGTAAGTGGCGTTGGGTACGTCGCCACCGCTATAGCCGACACGAGTGGAGATGACGCCGGGATAGCGCCGTATCAGATCCTGCATGCCCCAGAAACAGCCACCGGCAAGCACTGCGCGTTCGGTCGAAGTCGCCATGTCACGTCTCCTCAAGAAAGCAATTCAAGGGGGAAACGGTAGCCGTTTCCGACCTGAATTGCACAACAACAAAATTGGATTTCCCATAAATGGGCATTGTCGGCGGCTTCGTCCAGTCGACTGGAAGTGAACGCGGCGCCTGCAGGCCGCGTACGGCCATGCACGAACGAAATATCACGATGCGGAACGCGATCGGACCGCGCGACAGGCTTCAGCTGCGCTGATGCCGGGTTCGGCTGTCCACGGCAAGCGGCAGATAGCGCGTGCCAGGCGGAATGGCGGCAAAATTGATTGGCACGGGCGGTGCCTCGCGCGACCAGTTGAAAAGAACGGTCTTGACCGGGATGTTGCCCAACCATGCCCGCAGCGACGGCGGCACACCACGCCCCGACCAGACCATCAGCATGCCGTGATCATGCAAGCGCCGCCCTGTTATCCATGGCGCGAACCGCATGTTGAGGTCGGTGAAGATCGACGGCTTGTCATAGGCATTGAGACCAGCCAGCATGGCCAGATTGGTATCGCCGCCGACAATGTCGAGCCGGCCGGGTGCTGCCGCGTGCCACACCGCCTCGGCCTCGTCCGAGATCGGCTGCGCCGGCCAGCAGACTGCATCCATGCGCCCTCGCACATTGCAGTCCGTCCAGCGGATCGCCGCATAGGCGGCCGACATGGTGACGATGCAGGTGAATGCGCAGATCGCCAACCTTCGCATCTCGAAGGCGCCGAGCCGGCGACCGAGGAAGGCGAGCGCCACGACGCCGACAAGATTGTACATCGGCGCACCCCAGGATTCACCGGTGCCGGTGAACAACGAGGCCAGCATGATCAGGACCGCCGGGCCGAGCCCCATCCATACGAGATAGACCAGAATGCCGCGTTCGACGGGCGCTTCGGGGTCAGGCGAGCGCCGCAGCAGCCCTGATATGGACAGCACCAGCAGAAAGCCGGAGAGCCCGGCCACCTGGACACCGATGTAATACAGGCGCGCACGGTGTTCGGTCACCCAGGCGTCGCGGTCGGCGAAATAGGTCAGCGGCAGGAAGTCGATGCGGTACAGTTCGACGGCCAGCGGCGCGGCGACGGCGAGAAAAACTGCAAGGCCGAGCCATGGCCAAGGCGTCGCAAGCCGGCTGCGCGCGCGTGCGTCGGACAACAGCCAGAGAGCGCCGAAGGCGAGCAGCAGGCCGGTGGAGAACTTGGCATAGAGTCCGACGCCCGACACCAGTCCGAGCGCCAGCCACCAGCCCGGCCCACCACCGCGGCCGGCACGCCAAAGCAGCCAGCATATGGCCGCCCAGAACGGCATCTGCGCATAGTCATGATTGAATTGCGGGGTGGGCCAGCCGAAGAAATAGACCGACGGCATCAAAAGCACGGCGGCCAGCGCGCGGCTTTGCCCAAGCATGTCGCGGGCCAGCAGATAGACCAGGACGAAGGTCAACGAGATCGTCAGCTGGGCGAGCAGATATTGCGGCCAGCGGAACGATCCGGTCAGAAGATGGCTGGTTTCAAGCAGCCAGCCGGGAAGCTGCGGATGCTTGTAGGTCAACAGCACCCATTCGCGGCCCCACATGAAACCTTCCACGACATCGCCAGGCGGCGCGGGATCGATCAGCGCCGGCACCACCGTCCAGCACACGATCTGCACCAGGCACAAGAGGGCCAGCAAATGCCAGGGATGACGAAGCAGGTCGGACCATACCGACGAACGGTCGATGCCCGCGACAGGCAACCCGGCCGGCAGCCAACCATCTATGGAGTCGTCAATTCCCGTCATGCGGCGCTTAAATCACACCGACCGGTTTGCCGAACAGCCCCAACGTCAAAGCTTACGAAAAAGTATACTTGCAGGCCATTGCAAGACCAAGATTGAGCGGGAATTTCAGCGCTCCGTTGCCCTCCCCAGACAGAACAACCCGCATATCTGATCCTGTCTGAACCTCCCGGATACTCGATGCGTCACCAGCATGCCGTCATCCACCACCGCGCGTTCGATTTCTGGCTGGCGCGCGCGGCTGTCCTTGTCATCATCTGCCTGCAGCTTCTGGTGATCAACGATCTTTCGTTCGGCCCCCGCTGGCTGGCGCCGGCCCTTGAGGCGGCGCTGCTCGTGCCGCTGTCGGTCGCCACGGCCTGGACACAGGTCGCCACCCAGAAGGCGGTCGAGGAGGAGCACTGGTATCTGGTCGGCCGGTTCCGCGTCATGATCCGCAGGACGGCCCTGGTCATGACCGGCGTCGTCAGCGTCATGAACTGCGGTTCGCTGGTGTTCCTGGTGCGCGCGCTGCTGGCGGGCCATGCCGGCTCCAGCGGCCAGACGCTGCTGATCGACGCGCTCAACATCTGGGTCACCAATGTCATCATTTTTGCCCTGTGGTTCTGGAGCACCGATCGCGGCGGGCCGCCGACCTGCGGCCTCGTCAACCGCGCCCATTCCGATTTCCTGTTCCCGCAAATGACCTTGAACGACCGCGAGATCCGCGACTGGCTGCCGGGCTTCGTCGATTATGTCTTCCTCGCCTTCACCAACGCGACGGCGTTTTCGCCGACCGACACCTTGCCACTCTCCCAGCGCGCGAAGCTTTTGATGATGGCCGAGGCGATGATCTCCCTGCTGACGATCGCACTGGTCGCGGCCCGCGCCGTCAACATCCTGGCCTGATGCATGTCGCGCAAAGGCGACCTCGGTTTTGGGAAGACGCCATGCCAAAAAAACAAAGCCCTGAAGCGCGTCGCATGAATCCACTTCGCCGCGACGCGCTTCAGGCCAAAACGCAAAAAAGCCCGCTCCGGCGAACCGGAGCGGGCTGTTGGACTGTCAACGACTGTCGTGAAGCCGGAGCGCGAGGTGGAGGATCCACTACCCCTCAATCCGCGCCGAGGTCGCGTTCGAAAACCACCTGGTCGCGCAGCGGAATGCCGTTCACAGCCGAGCCTTCGGGGTAACCGGTCGATGGCCCGAACGCGTCCTGCACGATACGGAACATGCGAAATCCCTGTCGCTGGTAGAGGCGGAATTCCTCGAACCAGTCGGTGAGCGTGGAAAACACCTTGAAGCGGCCGGATTGCATGCGGTCGAGCATCTCCATCAGCCCGGCCTCGACCGAGACCGAGCCGTCGGCGAACTGCGCATGGCGCGACAGCATGTTCAGCCCGTGTGCCGCATATTGTTTGGCCAGCGCCACCCCCGCCCCTTCCAGCGTCTCGCGGCGGCCGTCGCGCGGCCAGGCGAAGGGCAGCCATTCGCCCCAGGGTCTCAGGGTCAGCGTCTGCATCGCCGGCGTCTGCTGCGAGGCCCGCGCGGCCTTGGTGACATAAACGACATCGGCCTCCGTATCCCAGGCGAGCTCGACGGCGGCGGAAGGATGGTCCCAGCCGAAATCGAGCGCGCCGATGCGCGGCCAATAGCGCGGCAGCCGGAACGGCTCGCAGACAATCAGCGCCTCGGCGACAGGAAAGATGCGGCCCGAGCCCAGCACCGGAATGCCGCGGGCGCGCGCCTCGCGCTCATGTTCGGGATAGGCGGCGACGATCGCCGCGCGCTCCTGCGCCGAATAATGCGCGGCATCGTCGATGGTCATGAAGGTGACGTGACGACTCATTCTCGTGTAGTCCGATCAAGCTGCATAGTTGATAGCGATGGGGTTCGGTGCGACGTTGGCGAACGACTTTGGGGGGGAAACATGATCCGCATAGCATTGGTTATAGCTATTGCAGTTAGCTCAGCCGCCTGCACGACCCAGTCAAACGTGCCCTATTCCAGCAAGAAGACAACTTGCACAAATCAAGCCTCATCTTTGCAAATCCCCGGCGGGAAAATCGTGCCGATCAACAGAAATGTCTGTATTCCAGACACGCCAAACAAGGCATGCGTGGAATACTGGAACCGTGCCCTGGGTCAATCCGAAGTCAGGTGTATGCCGCTTACCCGGAAAGCCACCGATCCCAAGGCCCGCGCCAGGCAGCTTGCGGGCAGCCAATATCCTTGATTCCTCTTCGTCAGTTGATTTTTCCCATCCTCTCCACCTCCCCCGCCGACAAAAACAACAGCACCACATCCGACATCCCAAGCAGCGGCGTGAACGTCACGATCGTTATCCCGCCGGTCGCGTTGGTGCGGGTCAGGCCTTCGGAATAGATGTCGAGCGGCGGCTCCTCGTCGAACCAGACGCCGTGCAGCGTCTCGCCCTGCCATTTCTCGCGGCCCTTCTCGAAACTCTTGAACGACAGCACGCTCTCGCCGGCCTGCACATCGCCGCCGCCGCCATGGCGCACCACGACGCTGTCGAGCGCGCCCGGCGCGCCGCGGCCCATGATGGTGTCGACAATGGCATCGGCCGGGATCATGCCGGTGCCCCAGGCCGCCTGCTGCTGCGGCGGGCCGACCAGCACGCGCTGCGGGTTGTCGCGCGTGCCCTCGCCGGTCACGCCGGCGGCCCACAGCCGCACGGGCGTGTCGAAGACCTTGCCTTGCCACCACGCGGGATAGCGGCCGGTCAGATGCATCGCCCATTCCGCGCCGCCGGCCCTGGTCTTGCCAAGCTGGTTGCCGGCCATGAACAGCCTTTCGCGGTTGACCGCTCCTGCCGCGTGAAATTCGGCCTGGCGCTGATACGGTCTGTACGCCGCCAGCTGGTTGTTGCGTCTGCGGCGGTCAAGTTCCGCCAGCAGCGCCAGGTATTCCGTCTTCACGGCGATCGGCGGGCTCTTCGAGGAACGGTTTGACGACGGCTTCGAGGCTGCGGATGCGGCTGCGGATCTCTTCATCGCTCAATACGTCCAGATGGTTGACGGCGACATCGAAATCTTTGGGCAGGACTGACAACACGATCTTCAGATACTGGTCCGGCTTGTCGGCCCGCACCTCGGCGATGACGCCGGCGCCATGCGCGCGGAAATCGGCCCGCACGGCGGCGAGAAAGTCGTCGCCCAGCGTCTTTTTCGTCCGCTTCGGACGAGGCGTCGGCGCGGCCGTCTCGCGGACCGGCTTGCGCCTTGCCGGCCTTGTCTTGCGGCGCGCCGGCTGATCAGCGGTGTCGTCAGCCATCGACTGTCGCCTTTGCAACGGCATCGCCGGCCGCTCTGCCCGCCTTCTGCGCCGATCCGGCCGGCTTCTTCGAACGGGCGGGTTTTTTCCTCGCCCGCTTGGCGCGCTTCGGCTTTTCGGTCGCGGCAGGTTTTGCGGCACCGGCGCGTTTTGCCACGCTGGCCTGCGCCTTGAGCCGCGCCAATACGAGACCAATGGCCTGCCCGCCACTGCCGGACTGCGGAAAACCAAAGCCGCCGCCCACATCCCGCACCATGCCGATCAGTACGCCTGGCGCGGCCGGTTCGACCCGGCCCAGACGCGGCTGCGGCGCAGCACCCTCGAATTCGCCAACGGCGCTGACGATCTCGCGGCCATCATCGTCGGTAATGATCGTGGCGTAGCGTTGGGTCATTGGATTTCTCGCGGAGGTCGCGCTCTACGGCGCCCCCCTCTGTCCTGCCGGACATCTCCCCCACTTGGGGGGAGATTGGCAGCTTCGGCGCCTCGCCAATCTTGCAGCGTAGGCGATTGGCGAAAGCCAGGATAACAGCCAATCTCCCCACCTGTGGGGGAGATGTCCGGCAGGACAGAGGGGGGCGCTGTCCCGCCGGCGTTCAAAATCGGCAGCCTCAGCGCCGTCACATGACAAGGCGCCAAAAACACAAAACCCGCCTCGGCGGCGG
>NZ_VFWK01000007.1:0-397222 GCF_006442655.1 Mesorhizobium sp. B2-1-3A | reverse complement strand
GAAGGAACGGTCAGGCATTTTGGCCTCCGCAGTATTTGGAGCGTCGCGCCCTACGGCGCCCCCCTCTGTCCTGCCGGACATCTCCCCCACGAGGGGGGAGATTGGCTGCGTAGGCGTCGGCGCCCTTCCTGCAATGTTGGCGATTTGCGAAAGCGTGCGCGACAGCCGATCTCCCCCCAAGTGGGGGAGATGTCCGGCAGGACAGAGGGGGGCGCTGTCCCGCCGGCATGTCCTTCTTGAGCGAAGAAAACATCCTCAATTGCCCTCGAACACCGGCTTTTCCTTGGCGACGAATGCCTTGTAGGCGCGTTCGAAATCGCGCGTCTGCATGCAGATCGCTTGCGCCTGGGCTTCCGCCTCGATCGCCTGGTCGAGGCCCATCGACCATTCCTGGTTGAGTTGCGTCTTGGTGATGCCGTGCGCGAAGGTCGGGCCGGAGACGATGCGCGCCGCCATGTCGAGCGCGTCGGCTTCGAGCGCTGCCGCATCGACCAGCCGGTTGTAGAATCCCCAGCGCTCGCCCTCCGCTGCCGTCATGGTGCGGCCGGTGTAGAGCAGTTCGGCGGCGCGGCCCTGGCCGATGATGCGCGGCAGGATCGCGCAGGCGCCCATGTCGCAGCCGGCGAGGCCGACGCGGGTGAAAAGGAACGCTGTCTTGGCTTCCGGCGTGGCGATGCGGATGTCGGAACTCATGGCGATGATGGCGCCGGCGCCGACCGCGACACCGTCGACCGCGGCGATGATCGGCTTGCCGCAATTCAGCATCGCCTTGACGAAATCGCCGGTCATGCGGGTGAAGGCCAGAAGCTGCTTCATGTCCATCCTGACCAGCGGGCCGATAATATCGTGGACATCGCCGCCGGAGCAGAAATTGCCGCCATTGGAGAGGAACACCACGGCGTCGACATCGTCGGCATAGACAAGGTCGCGGAACGTGTCGCGCAGTTCCGCATAGCTCTCGAAGGTCAGCGGGTTCTTGCGCTCTGGCCGGTCGAGCCGGACCTTGGCGATCCTGCCCTCGACCTCCCAGAGGAAATGCTTCGGCTTGAGGCCGGCCATTCCGGTCATTCGCGTCCCTCCCAGTTGCTGCGGAACGAGGTCAGCATGCCGGTCAGCCGGCGCGCATCTTCCTCGCTGACCTTGCCCAGCAATTCGCCGATCCAGCCCTCATGCGCCGCGGCGATGGTGGCGAAGGATTTGGTGCCTTCCTCCGTCAGCCGCACCATGGAGGTGCGGCGGTCGCCATTGCGGCGGGCGCGGGCGACCAGCCCTTCCGAAACCAGCCGGTCGACAATGCCGGTGACATTGCCGTTGGAGACCAGCAGGAAGCGCGACAGGTCGCTCATCAGCATGCCTTCGGGGGCGCGGTAGAGTGCTGCCATCACATCAAAGCGCGGCAGGGTCGTATCGAATTCTTTCTTCAGGCGCTCCCGCAGTTCGGCCTCGATCGTGCGCGAGGCACGCAGCAGCCTGATCCACAGGCGCAGCCTGTCCTTGCCGGGTCCCGACGGTGCGGGCAGGGGGCCGGCTACCATGTCTCGCCTCCTGAGATCGAAATTGCCTGTCCGGTGATCGACGCCGCCGCGTCGCCGCACAGCCACAGCACGGCGGCGGCGATCTCTTGCGGCTGGATGAAGCGGCCTTGCGGGTTGGTCGAGGCTAAGCTTGCCCGCGCCTCATCGGCCGAGCGGCCGGTCTTTTCGATGATGCGCTGGATGGACTCCTCCAGCATGTCGGTCTCGACGAAGCCCGGGCACACGGCGTTGACGGTGACGCCGGATTTCGCCGTCTCGGCCGCAAGCGCCCGCATCAGGCCGACGACGCCATGCTTGGCCGCGACGTAAGGCGCGACATAGGCGTAGCCCTTCAAGCCCGCCGTCGAAGCGATCAACACGATGCGGCCTGCCTTGCGCGCGGCCATCCCGGCCAGCGCAGGCTTCACCGTCAGGAAGGCGCCGGTCAAATTGACGTCGAGCGTCTTCTGCCAGTCGGCGAGCGTGGTCTTGTGCGCCGGCATGCTCCCGGCCATGCCGGCATTGGCGACGACGATGTCGAAGGCCCCGCGTGCGGCTTGTGCCGTCTCGTAGAGCGAGGCCATGGATGCCTCGCTGGTGACATCGGCGGCGATGCCGAAAATGCCTTCGCTTTCGCCGGCAACTTTTGCGAGTTCTGCTTCGCGGCGGCCGCAGATGGTCACATTGATGCCAGCGCCAGCCAGTGCCAGCGCGATGGCCCGGCCGACACCGGAGCCGCCGCCGGTGACCAGCGCGTGCTTGCCGGAGATCGCTGTTGCGGCCGTCATACTTTCAGCCCCGCGGCCGCATCGCGCTCCGCCAGCCGGTAGAGCTGGTCGCGCCCGGGCAGGTAGGGATCGGGCCATTTGACGCCGCGGTCACCAAGCGTCACCGCCGCATGCAGCGTCCAGTAGGGGTCGGCAAGATGCGGCCGTGCCAGTGCTACCAGGTCGGCGCGGCCAGCCATCAGGATCGAATTGACATGGTCCGGCTCGTAGATGTTGCCGACCGCCATCGTCGCCATGCCGACCTCGTTGCGGATGCGGTCGGAAAAAGGCGTCTGGAACATGCGGCCGTAGACCGGCTTTGCCAGTGCCGACGTCTGGCCGGCCGAGACGTCGCATATGTCGACGCCCGCTTCATGCAGCAGCCGCGCGATCTCGACCGCGTCGGCCGGTGTCACGCCTTCGATGCCGACCCAGTCATTGGCCGAGATGCGCATCGAGATCGGCTTCTGTGCCGGCCACGCGGCGCGCACCGCGCGGAAGATTTCGAGGGGATAGCGCATGCGGTTCTCAAGCGAACCGCCATAGGCGTCCGTGCGCCGGTTGGTGACCGGCGTGATGAAGGACGACAGGAGATAGCCGTGCGCGGCGTGGATCTCCAGCATGTCGAAGCCGCAACGATCAGCCATCTCGGCCGAAGCCACGAACTGGTCGCGCACCAGATCCATGTCGGCGCGGTCCATCGCCTTCGGCACCTGGTTTTCGGGCGACCATGCGACGGCCGACGCGGCCATGATCGGCCAGTTGCCCGAGGCCAGCGGCACGTCGGTGCCTTCCCAACCCAGCCGGGTCGAACCCTTGGCGCCGGAATGGCCGATCTGTGCGCAGATCTTGGCCTCGGTCTCGGTATGGACGAAGTCGACAAGCCGCTTCCACGCCACCTCGTGCTCGGGCGCGTAAAAGCCGGGGCAGCCAGGTGTGATGCGCCCTTGCGGGCTGACGCAGGTCATCTCGATATAGACGAGGCCGGCGCCGCCCTTGGCCCGCTCGGCATAGTGAGAAAAATGCCAGTCGGTCGGGCAGCCGTCGACGGCCTTGTACTGCGCCATCGGCGAGACGACGACGCGGTTGTTGAGCTTGAGGTCGCGCAGCTTGAACGGCGCGAACATCGGCGCTCGGCGCAGCCTGTTGCCGCCCGCTCCGGCCTGGCGCTGGAACCATTCCTCGGCGCCGCCCAGCCATTCGGCATCGCGCAGCCGCAAATTCTCGTGGCTGATGCGCTGCGAGCGTGTCAGCAGCGAATAGTTGAACTGCACCGGGTCGAGGCCAAGATAGCGCTCGACCTCCTCGAACCATTCGAGCGAATTGCGCGCCGCCGATTGCAGCTTCAGCACCTCGGTGCGGCGGGCATCCTCATATTTGCGGAAGGCCGCATCGAGGTCCGGCTCGGTCTCGACATAGTCGGCCAGCGCCACGGCACTTTCCAGCGCCAGCTTGGTGCCGGAGCCGATCGAGAAATGCGCCGATGCCGCCGCATCGCCCATCAGTGCCAGGTTCTTGTACGACCAGCGCTCGCACAGCACGCGCGGGAAATTGATCCAGGCCGAACCCCTGATATGGTTGGCATTGGTCATAAGCGCATGGCCGCCGAGATGCTTGGCGAAGATGCGCTCGCACACCGCGATGGATTCCTGCTGCGTCATCGTGCCGAAGCCGAAGGCGGCCCAGGTCTGTTCGCTGCACTCGACGATGAAGGTCGCGGTGTCGCTGTCGAACTGGTAGGCGTGCGCCCACACCCAGCCATGCTCGGTCTTCTCGAAGATGAAGGTGAAGGCGTCGTCGAATTTCTGGTTGGTGCCGAGCCAGACGAACTTGCATTTACGGGTATCGATGTCGGGCTTGAAGATGTCGACGAAGGTGTTGCGCGCCCTGGAATTCAGCCCGTCGGCGGCGACGACCAGATCGTGCGTCTCCATGTAAGGCTTAGGGTCGGCGATATCGGTCTCGAACATCAGTTTGACGCCGAGCTCGCGGGCGCGGCGCTGCAGCAGGATCAACAGCCGCTTGCGGCCGATGCCGCAGAAGCCGTGGCCTGACGAGACTGTTCGCACGCCGTCATGGATGACGGCGATGTCGTCCCAATAGGCAAAATGCTTCTTGATCCAGACGGCGCTGACGGGGTCGTTCTTCGCGAGATTCTCGAGCGTTTCGGCCGACAGCACCACGCCCCAGCCGAACGTGTCGTCGGCGCGGTTGCGCTCGAACACCGTCACATCGTGGGCGGCGTCCCGGAGCTTCATCGAAATGGCAAAGTAGAGGCCGGCTGGTCCGCCGCCGAGAACCGCAACCTTCATGTGTGCGATCTCCTCTTCGCTTGCTGTGTCTTCAAGTATCGCGCCGGTGGCAAGATATTTCAAGCTTAAAGTTTTATATCGAAATCATTGTGCTGGTATTGGGCAGCGCGCTTGCGTGTCGAACCGCAAGCGCGCGCCGGGTGGTCACTTGTCCGGGCTCTTCGGGCTCCACAGCACTGTCTCGGCACCCTTCTCATAGGCCATGCCGTCGGGATAGCTGATCGCTTCCAGTTGCAGCCCCCAGGGCGCCTGGAAATAGAGAATGGTCTGGCCGGCGGCGGGTCCTTCCTTGACCGGCAAGGGGCCCATGCGCGTCTTGACGCCCTTGCCGTCGAGATAGGCTTTCGCCGCGGCGACATCATCGACATAGAAGGCGATGTGAAAACCGCCAATGTCGCTGTTCTTCGGCGTCAGGTTCTTCTGGTCGGGCGCGGTGTATTTGAACAGCTCGATGTTCGATCCATAGCCGCAACGAACCATGGTGACCTGTTCGATGACAGCCTTGGGATCGACGCCCAGAAGATCCTGCATGAAGGTGCCCTTGTCGTCGGCGAACGGGCCGAAGGACATCGCCTTCTTGCAGCCGACCACTTCGGTGAAGAAGTCGACCGCCTGCTTCATATCGGGAACGGTGATGCCGGTGTGATCGTGGCCGCGCATGCCGGGGATCGAATCCGCCGAGGCCATGCCGGCGCTGCCAAGGATAGCGGCGACGAGCGTCGCGTTTCGAAGTATCGTCTTCATGTCAGTCCTCTCCATTGGCGGGACCTGGTTGTTTGCTGGTCGCACGTCCGAGGCCCGCTTTTCGGCGTGCGTATGCAATCATGGCGGCGCCTTGCCGGCAGAAGGGATGTCCAGCCAGCCGGCATCGATTTCGGGCAGCGGAATGGCTGCGATGAGGTCGCGCGTGTAGGCCTGCCGCGGATTGTCGAACAAAGCGTCGGTGGCGCTGGCTTCTACGATCACGCCTTCGCGCATGACGATCACTTGCCGGCACAGCCGCCGGATGACGGACAAATCGTGGCTGATGAAGGCGACGGTCAGACCCATCTCCGCCGCCAGCTTTTCCAGAAGGGTGAGGATCTGCGCCTGTGTCGACACGTCGAGGCCGGAGACGATCTCGTCGGCCAGCACGAATTTCGGCGACAGCGCCAGCGCGCGCGCAATGCCGACACGCTGGCGCTGGCCACCCGACAGTTCGTGGCGATAGCGGCCGGCGAAGCTCTGCGGCAGCCCGACGCGCTGCAGCGCCTCGGCGACGCGTTCCTTGAGCCTGTCGCCAAGCCCGTTCTGCTTGAGCGGCGCGGCGATGATGCTGGCGATGGTGCGGCGCGGATTGAGCGACGACATCGGATCCTGGAAAATCATCTGCAGGTCGCGGCGCAACGGCCGCAACTCCGCTTCCGGCAGATGCGTGATATCGCGGCCGTCGAAGCTGATCGAGCCGGCGCTGGGTTCCAAGAGCCGCACCAAAGCGCGGCCGAGAGTCGATTTGCCGGACCCGGATTCGCCGACAATGCCGGTCACCGAACCCTTGGGCAGGTCGAAATCCAGGCCTTTCAAGATCTCGGCCAAGGGCGCGCGGCCGATCAGCGGCTTGCGTGTCATGTCCGGCAGCGCGACCTTCAGCCCGCGCACGGAAAACAGCGGCTCAGCCATGGCTGGGCCTCCACGCCTGGTCCGCCGCCGCGATCTCCGCCGCAAGCCCGGCCAGCACCGCTTCGTCCACCGGTTTCAGCGAGGCGAACGGATCGGTGTAGCGCGGCGTCGCCGCCATCAGGGCGCGCGTATAGGGATGCTGCGGCGCCGCGAAGAGAGCGGCCGTGTCGGCCTCCTCCACCACCTTGCCGGCATAGAGAACCGAGACCTTCTGGCTGATCTTGGCGACGACGCCGAGATCGTGGGTGACGAACAGGATCGCTGTGCCGTGCTCGCGCTGCAACGCAGCGATCAGCCGCAGGATCTGCTTCTGCACGGTGACGTCGAGCGCCGTGGTCGGTTCGTCGGCTACGATCAGCCGGGGCTCGGCGGCGAAGGCGGCGGCGATCAGCACGCGCTGGCGCATGCCGCCGGAGAGCTCGTGCGGATAGCTTTTCAGCACGCGGTCGGGGTCGCGGATCTGCACCTCGTCAAGCAAGTGCCGGATGCGTGCGTCGGCCTTGTCGCCGCTCCAGCCAAGGATGCGCACCAGCCGGTCGGTCATCTGCGGGCCGATGCGGCGCGACGGGTTGAGCGCGGTCAGCGGATCCTGCGGGATCAGCGCCGTGCGGGCGCCGATCAGCGTGCGCCGTGCCTTGGGCTGAAGCCTGCCGAGGTCTTCGCCCTCGAGCAGCATGTCGCCTTCCACGATGCGCACGCTCGACGGCAGCACGCCGAGCACCGCCTTGCCGATCATCGTCTTGCCGGCGCCGCTCTCGCCGACCAGGGCGCGGACCTCGCCGGGCTGCACGGAGAGGCAGACCGAGCGCAGCACGCGGGCGCCGTGCGGCAGCACGGCGCTGACATTGGCGATGTCGAGACAGGCGTTCATCGCAGCACCGGGTCGAAACGCGCCTTCAGCGCTTCGCCGAACTGGCTGAACGACAGCACGGTGAGGATCAGCGTGATCAGCGGAAACACCAGCACCCACCAGGCCTGGTGGATCGACAGCCGGCCCTCGGCGATGAGGCCGCCCCAGGTTGGGTCGTCGGTCGAGATCGACAGATTGACGAAGGACAGGATCGCCTCGACGATGACGGCGATGCCCATCTCCAGCGACAGGAGTGCGACGATCGACGGCACCACGTTGGGCAGCACTTCGCGCAGCATGATGCCGATGCGGCCATAGCCGGCGATGCGGGCATTCTCGACATAATCCATGCGCGACTGGCCCATCGCCTCGGCGCGGATCACCCGGCAGAAGCGCGTCCAGTCGATGATCGCGATGGCGAGGATGACGGAGCTCAAGCCGGTGCCCAGCACGGCCACCAAAAGGATGGCGAACAGCACCGGCGGGAACGCCATCCAGACATCGACGATGCGCGAGATGATGCGGTCGGCCCAGCCGCCGAAATAGCCCGCGATCAGCCCGAGCGTCGAGCCGACCAGGCAGGCGGCGATGGCGGCGGCGAAGGCGACGATGAAGGCGATGCGGCCACCGAAGATCAGCCTGGACAAGAGATCGCGGCCGAGGCTGTCGGTGCCCAGCCAATAGCCCGGCTCGGCGCCGTCGAGCCAGAAGGGCGGCAGCCGCTCCAGCATCAGATCCTGCGCCAGCGGATCCTGCGGCGCCACCAGCGGCGCGAAGATCGCGGCCAGAAGCGCCAGCAGCAGCCAGCCGCCGGCGAGCCACAGCCTGGGGCTCAGTCCGCGTCTTGTGGCTCTATCCATGGCGCAGCCTCGGATTGAGCAGCGCATACATCATGTCGACGGCAAGGTTGATCAGCACGAACAGCAGCGCGAAGACCAGCACGATGCCCTGGATCAGCGGCAGGTCGCGGTTGATGACGGCATCGATCGCCATGTTGCCGAGGCCTTCATAGGAAAACAGCCGCTCGACGATGACCGTGCCGCCGATGAGGAACGTGAATTGCACGCCGACCAGGGTCAGCGTCGGCAGAGCGGCGTTCTTCAGTGCCTCGCGCAGGATTACCTGCGTCTCGGAAAAACCCTTGACCCGGGCCAGCACGACATAGTCGAGGTCGAGGACTTCCTTGAGCGACTGTTTCAACAACTGCGCGATGATCGCCGCCAGCGGCAGCGCCAATGCCACCGCCGGCATCAGCATGTGCTTCAACAGGTCCCAGGTCAGGTCGAAGCGCAGCCGAAGCAGGCTCTCGAAGAAATAGAACTGGGTGACGAAGGGCAGGTCGAGCTGTGGCGAGACCCGGCCGGAAATGTCGAAGATCGGCACCAGCACGCCGAACAAAAGGATCAACACCAGGCCCCAGAGGAAATCGGGAATGGAAAGCGCGGCGCCGCTGGCGATGTCGATGCCGGCTTCCACCGCCGTGCCGCGCTCGCGCGCGCCGAGGACGGCCGTCGTGCCGCCGAGCGCCACCGCCATGATCAGCGCGACAATGGCGAGTTCCAGCGTCGCCGGCAGCCGGTTGAACACGAGGCCGAGCACGTCTTGCCGCAGCGAGATCGAGGTGCCGAAATCGCCGCGCACCACGCCGGACAGCCAGATGAAGAACTGTTGGACGATGGTCTTGTCGAGGCCGTAGAGCGCGCGCAGCCGGGCGATGTCGGCATCGGTCGCGCCGGGCGGCAGCATCATCGCGATCGGATCGCCAGGCGCGACGCGGATCACGACGAAGACAACGATCGCCACGCCGAACAGCGTGATCAGCATCGTCAGCAGACGGATCAGGAATCGTTGCAGGAGCATGTAAATCTTTGCAGGAGCCCGCAGGCTCGTATGCCCGATAGAAAAATGCGCGCCGTCGCTATGGACGGCGCGCGGCAATTCCAGGCCGATATCAGGCCGGGGTCATCAGCGCCGGCAGCAGCGCGCCGGAGATATGCTGCACGACGTTGACGCCCTTGGCGTGCACGATCGGCTGGGCGAACTGCAGCAGCGGCAGCACATAGGCCTGCTCGGCGATGTATTTGTCGACCGCCTTCCAGCCGGCGATGCGCTTGGCCTCGTCCTTCTCGCCCCAGAGGGGACCGATCTTGGCGTCGAGGTCGTCGGTCTTCCAGGACGAGTGCGGCGACGGCCCGAACATGGCGAAACCGGTCGAGGTGGTCGGATCGCCGATGGCGTTGCCCCAGTTGTAGAAGGCCGCCGGCGCCAGCTTGTGCGCGGCGCGCAGTTCATAGTGCTTGGCAATCTCGTAGACCTCGATCGTCGCCTCGATGCCGACCTTGCGCCACATGCCGACGATCGCCTGCACCATCTCGTAGTCCTTGGGCTTGAAGCCCTTGGTCGTCTGGATGGTGACCTTGGCCGGCTTCTCCGGCGAGTAGCCGGAGGCCGCCAGCAACTCCTTCGCCTTTTCCGGATTGTGCTCGACCTTGATCGATGGATCGAAGGCCGCGTATTCGGGCGTCTCCAGCGTCGCGATCGGCTGGCCGTAGCCACGCAGCAGCCGCTTGACCAGAAGCTCCTTGTCCACCGCCATCACGGCCGCCTGGCGGACATTCTTGTCCAGCATGGCGTCCTTGTTGTTGAAGAAGATCATGCCGATGTCGGAGACGTTCTTGCACGAGCCGGCCAGCCCGTCCTTGGCGATCAGCCGGTCATATTCCTCGTACGGGATTTCGAGTGTCACCTGCGAGGAGCCGGACTCGATCTCGGCCACGCGGCTCGCCGCGTCGGTGACGAACTTGATCGTCACATTCTCGAAGGCCGGCTTGCCGCCCCAATAGTTCGGATTGGCCTTGAGCCGCAGGAAGGCGTTGCGCTCGAATTTTTCGACCATGTACGGGCCGGTGCCGATCGGCGCCTTCTCGAAACCTTCGGCGCCGACCTTCTCGTAATAGGCCTTCGGCAGGATGTAGCCGGTCAGGAACGACATCCACTTGAAATAGACCGGGTCGAACTGCACCACGTCGCCGGTGATCTTGTTGCCGTCGATCTTGAAGTTGTTGACGTTCTTCCAGACGAACTGGATCGGATTGCCGGTCTTTTCGTCGCCTGCCCGCTGCAGCGACCAGACCACGTCCTCGGGCGTGAACGGCGAGCCGTCGTGCCAGGTCACGCCTTCGCGCACCGTCATCGTCACCTTGGTGCGGTCGTCGTTCCAGCCCCATTCGGTGAGCAGGCCCGGCGCGAAGGACAGGTCCGGCTTCTGCGGAATGAACTGGTCGAAGACTGATTGATACAGGCCCTGGATCGTCGGGTTGACGGCCGAGGGTCCGGTGGTCGGATCCCAGGAGGGCAGGTTGACATTGTAGGCGATGGTCAGTTCGCCGGCGGCCGCCTTGGCGATCCGCGGCAGGCCGATGGCGGCCACACCAAGTGCGGCGGCACTGTATCCAAGCAATTCGCGTCTGGTGATTGTCATGGTCGTTCCCCTTGTTGGTTATTGTCGTTGCGCGGCAGTGTCAGGTCATTGGTTCAGGCTTCGTGGACAGCAGCGCCTTGCCTCTCGTCACCTCGATAAATCGTCGGCCTACCTCCCGCCAACCTGTTGCGCGAGCATGAAGCCCGAGGCCGCACCGGTGCCGGCGCCCGGCCATGTCGCGGCGCCCGTTAGATGCAGATTATTGACCGGCGTGTTCCAGCCGGCATAGCCGCGCGCCGGGCGGAACAGAAAGTTCTGTGCCAGATGGTGGCTGCCGCAGACCTGGTCGCCGCCGACGAGGTTCGGGTTCTCGCGTTCGAGGTCGATGGGCGAGAACACCGCCCGCCCGAGAATTTTGCCCCGCAGGCCGGGCGCATAGGTCTCGATGATATCGAGCACGCGCTCGGCATAGGCCTCCTTGACCTGATCCCAATGCGCGGGCGCGATCCTGGCCGATGCATCACCCAGGATGTCGGCTGGCAGCATGCGCACCTGCACCCACAGCACATGCTTGCCCTGAGGCGCGCGCGACGGGTCGATCGCCGAGGGCTGGCCGACGACCAGCACCGGCTCGTCCGGCAGCATGCCCGCCATCGCCTGCTGATAGGTCCGCGACATCGCATCGAGCGACGGTGATAGATGCACATAGGCGAACTGCCGAAGCTCGGCCCCCGCGCTCCAGTCCGGCAGATCGTTGAGCGCCAGGTGGATCATCATCGTGCCTGGTGCGTGGCGGAATTTCTTCATCGCCGTGTCGAAGCCGGCGTCGCCGGACCCGTTGGGCAGCAGCTTGCCAGTCAGTGCCCGGGGCGCGACGCCTGCGATCACCGCCCTGGTGGCGGTATGCGTCTCACCGGAAGCGAGCCGCACCCCCGTCGCCTTGCCGCCGGATACCGTGATCTCGGCCACATCGGCGCCAGTGACGATCTGGCCGCCGGCGGAGGTCACCATGCCGGCCAGAGCCCGGATGATGGTATCGGCCCCGCCCTTGCCCAGCACCATGCCGAAACTCTGGTTGGCCATCGATTCCAGGTAGGGAAACACCGCACCGCCGGCGATATCGGGCGCGAAATCGAGATGCATGCCCCAGGTGGCGAGCGTTGCCCGCACATGGGGGGACTCGAAAGTCTCCTCCAGCCATGCGCGTGGCGACGACAACAGCAGCCGACCGGTGTCGAGTGCGCCGGTGACACCCTTCTTGCGCCACAGGTTCCACGCCGTGCCGGCAAGCGCGCGGGCACCCATCGGCGAGCCGAGCAGTCGGAACAGATGCTCGGCCTCCGCCGGAAAGGCGGCGACCAGCTTGCGCCATGTCGCGGCGTCCGCAGTGGAGAAAGCCGCCATGCGCGCCGCGGTCTTTTCCAGATCGTTGCTGACGCCGAACCAGCGTCCATCCGGAAAGGCGCTGGCAAAACAGTCGGCGACGGGCGCGAACTCCAGCCCCTGCGCTTTCAATTCATTTGCATATTTCCGATGGAAGGCGGAGCCTGCAAACAGGCTCAGATTCATCGCGCCGAAATCGTGGCGGAAGCCGGGAAGGGTGAATTCGCGGGTTTGGACAGCGCCGCCGATTGTTGCGCTGCGCTCAAAAATCCCGGTTTTCCAGCCTTTGAGCGCAAGATGCGCGGCGCATGCCAGACTATTATGGCCCGCCCCGACAAAGATGGCGTCGAACTCGCTCACGCCCCGTTCCCATTTCCTTTATGCTTAAAGATAATTGCAGATGCATATGTTTTCGTCTAGTAGGATATTAAGGGCCGAGACGAGCCTTGATCATCATCGAAAAGAGGGAACAGAGACCATGGACACCCAAAAACTCCTCGGCGAGGTCGCCGGCCAGCTTCTTTCCGGCGCCATCAAGGTGGTCGACCTGTCGGCACCGCTCGGTCCCGATACACCGCTGATCAAGCTGCCGCCGGAACTCGCGGTCGACACGCCGAAAGTCGAGATCCACAACATCTCCCGCTACGACAAGAACGGTCCCTGGTGGGCATGGAACTGGCTGAAGCTTGGCGAGCATTCGGGCACGCATTTCGATGCGCCCCAGCACTGGATCAGCGGCAAGGATTACCCGGACGGCGCCACCGACACCATTCCGGCGCAGAACTTCGTCGGCCCGGTCAATGTCATCGACTGCTCGAAGGAAGCCGCCGCCGATCCCGATTTCCTGCTCACCGTCGACCACATCAAGGCATGGGAAGCCAAGCATGGCGCCATCAACGCCGGCGAGTGGGTGGTGATGCGCACCGACTGGTACAAGCGCAACGGCTCGGAAGCCGAGTTCCTCAACGCCAACGAGACCGGCCCGCATACGCCCGGCCCGACGGCTGAAGCCATCCAGTTCCTGATCAGCAAGGACATCAAGGGCTGGGGTTCGGAGACCATTGGCACCGACGCCGGCAAGGCCGGCGGCATGGAGCCGCCATTCCCGGCGCACACGCTGATGCACAAGGCCAACCGCTACGGCCTCGCCAGCCTCTGCAACCTCGATCAGTTGCCGCCGAAGGGCGCGATCCTGATTGCGGCGCCGCTCAAGATCGAGCACGGCACCGGCAGCCCGATCCGCGCATTGGCGCTGGTATCGGGCAAATAGAGCGAGGTGGGTCTTCGGGAGAAGATCATGCGCGCAGGCCCGACGGTCGAGAGAAACTGTCAATGAAAGCGCCCGACCACATCATCGTCGGCAGCGGCATCAACGCGCTGGTTTGCGCGGCGATGCTTGGCGGCAAGGGCGCTGATGTGCTCGTTCTCGAGCGCAACGACCGCATCGGCGGCTGCATGCGCACCGAGGAGATCACCGCGCCCGGCTTCGTCCACGATGTGATGGCGACGACCTTCGTGCTGTTCATCACTTCGCCGGCCTTCGCGGCGCTGGGCGCCGACCTTGCCCGGCATGGGCTGGAGTTCTGCCACACGGCAACGCCGACCGGCGTGCTTCGGCCGGACGGCAGCCACGCGGTGCTCGGCACCGACCGCGCCGCCAATGTCGCCGCACTCAACGCAATCGCGGCGGGTGACGGCGATCGGCACGCGGACGATGTCGGCGGCATCGAGCGCAATGCCGGCCTGCTGTTCGGTCTGCTCGGCGGAGCGCTCTGGTCTTATCCGACGGCGAAGCTTCTGGCCGGTGATGCCTGGCGGCGTGGCTCGCGCGGCCTTGCCGCCTTTCTCGGCGACGCCCTGGTGCCGGCGCGTGGCTGGCTGGAAAGCACCTACCAGTCCGAAACCATCCGGGCGCTCTGGGCGCCCTGGGTACTGCATGCCGGGCTGGGGCCCGAGGATGCGTTCTCCGGCCAGATCGCCAAGGTGATTGCCTTCGCGCTCGAGGCGGCCGGTGCGCCGATCGTCAAGGGCGGGGCGAAGAACCTGCTATCGGCTTTCGAGGCATTGATCACCGAGCGCGGCGGCGTCATCTCCACGGGAGTGGACGTTGCTTCCATCATCCTGGATGGAGGCCGTGCCACCGGCGTGCGGCTGGCCTCGGGCGAAACGGTTCATGCGAAGAAGAGCGTGATCTGCTCGGTCACGCCGACGCAGCTTTACGGTCGGCTGCTCGGCAAGGATGCCGCCCAAGCCGATGTCGATGCGACGCGGAAATATCGCTACGGCAAGGGCAACTTCCAGATCCATTACGCCCTCGACAAGCCGCCGGCATGGCGCTGCGAGGGGCTGGACAAGGTGGCGTTGCTGCATCTGACGCCGGGACTGGATGGCGTCTCCAAGGCCTGCAACGAGGCGGCGCGCGGCATGCTGCCGGAGGTGCCCACCATCTGTGTCGGCCAGCCGCATGCGCTCGATCCCTCGCGCTGTCCGGCGGGCAAGGCGATCCTGTGGCTGCAACTGCCCGAGGCGCCCCGGTATATCAAGGGCGACGCCGCCGGCAAGCTGCAGGCCCCGGCTGACGGGCAATGGACCGAAGCGCTGCGCGAGGCCTACGCTGACCGCGCCGAAGCGATCCTCGCCGGCCACATCGACGGCTTCAAGGACAGCGTGATCGCGCGCCGCGCCTATTCGCCGGCCGATCTTGAGGCGATGAACATCAATCTGGTCGGGGGCGACCCTTATGGCGGCTCCTCGACCATCGACCAGTCCTTCCTGTGGCGGCCGTTCAAGACCAGCCGCAACCACCAGACCGGCATCAAGAACCTCTACCATATCGGCGCCTCGACCCATCCCGGTGCCGGCCTCGGCGGCGGCTCCGGCTTTCTCCTGGCGGGGAGGCTGTGATGGAGCAGAAGGTTGCGGAAAAGCGCCAGCGCATCTCGACCCTTGGGCAGATCGGCCTGCAGCAATTCGCGCCCTATCTGATGAACCGCATCATGGGCCGCTACAACGCCACCTTGCGCGACGATTTCCGCAAGCAGGGCCTGACCATTCCGCAGGTGCGCACGCTGGCCGTTCTGTCGGTCACGGACGGCGTCACCGTCAACGACCTCTCGGTCTATACGGTCATCGAGCAGTCGACCTTGAGCCGCACGCTCGACACGCTGGAGGGGCAAGGCTTCGTGCGGCGCGAGCAAGGCGTCACCGACAGCCGCATCCGCCATGTGTTCCTGACCGACGAGGGTCGCGCCGAGTTCACGCGCGCCTGGCCGGCCATGCATGATGCGTTCGAGGCGATGTTCGACGATGTCGACGATGCCGAATACGCAGCCCTCATCACGACGCTGCAGAAGATGCTGAAGAACATTCGCAAGCACGACATCTAGACCTACGCGCTGCCAACGCCTGGCGGTAACGGAAGGATAAAAAATGGCCGAACGGTCTTTTGCCAAGGAAGTCGAGAAACTCAGGCTCGGCACAGGCGAGGAATTCGCCGGCGAAGGCATCCTCGCCATCACCAAGGCGCTGCTGCAATGCGGCGTCGGTTATGTCGGCGGCTATCAGGGCGCGCCGATCAGCCATCTGATGGACGTGCTGGCCGACGCGCAGGACATTCTGGGCGAGCTCGGCGTGCATTTCGAGGCCAGCGCCTCGGAAGCGACCGCCACCGCCATGCTGGCCGCCTCGGTGCATTATCCGATCCGGGGCGCGGCGACCTTCAAGTCGACCGTCGGCACCAATGTCGCCTCCGACGCGCTTGCCAACCTCGCGTCCGGCGGCGTCACCGGCGGCGCGCTGATCATCGTCGGCGAGGACTATGGCGAGGGCTCCTCGATCATGCAGGAGCGCAGCCATGCCTTCGCCATGAAGAGCCAGGTCTGGCTGCTCGACCCGCGCCCGAACCTGCCGTCGATCGTCAAGGCGGTGGAGGACGGCTTCGAGCTGTCCGAGGTCTCCAACACGCCGGTCATGCTGCAGGTGCGCATCCGCTGCTGCCACGTCCACGGCCATTTCATCGCCAAGGACAACAAGCGCCCACCGATGACAGTGGCCGACGCGCTCGAAGCGCCGCGCCGCGACACCGGCCGCATCGTGCTGCCGCCCGCCTCCTTCCTGCATGAGAAGGAGAAAGTGGCGAAGCGCTGGCCAGCGGCGGTGGATTTCATCGCCAAGAACAAGATCAACGAATTCTTCGGGTCGGACCACGGCTCGGTCGGCATCGTCATGCAGGGTGGCATGTATAATTCGGTCATCCGTGCCTTGCAGCGTCTCGGTCTTGCCGACACTTATGGCGACACCGATGTGCCGCTTTATGTGCTCAACGCCGTCTATCCCTTGATCGATGACGAATTCCTGTCGTTCTGCGAGGGCAAGCAGGCGGTGCTGGTCGTCGAGGAAGGCCAGCCGAACTACATCGAACAGGCCTTTGCCGCGATGCTGCACAAGGCCGGGCGGGGCACGAGGCTGGTCGGCAAGGAATATCTGCCGATGGCTGGCGAATACACCGGCCAGGTCATGCTCGACGGCATTGGTACGTTCCTGCGCGCCGAGGCGCCGCATCTCTTGCCGGGCGAGGTGCGTGCGCCCAACAAGGTCGGCGACGGCGTCGACACAGCCGACCTGATCAATGTCGTGCCGGGTCGTCCGCCGGGCTTCTGCATCGGCTGCCCGGAGCGGCCGATCTTTGCCGCGACAAAGCTGGTCGAGCATGAACTTGGCAAGCACCACATCGCGTCCGACATAGGCTGCCACCTGTTCTCGATCATGCCGCCTTTCGAACTCGGCGCCACCACGATGGGCTATGGTCTCGGCCCGGCTTCGGCCTCGGCGTTCAATTCGCCCGACGCCAAGCGCCGCTCGATCTCCTTCGTCGGCGATGGCGGCTTCTGGCACAACGGCCTGACCTCCTCGATCGGCAATGCCGTGTTCAACAAGAATGACGGCATCATTGTCATCGTCGACAATTTCTATTCGGCTGCCACTGGTGGGCAGGACATCCTGTCGTCGCGCGCGGGCAACAAGACCAAGTCGACAAAACATCCGATCACCGAAGCGGTGAAGGGCATGGGCGTCAAATGGCTGCGTCATGTCGACCGCACCTACGATGTCGGCAAGATGCAAGCCACGCTGCGCGAGGCGCTGACGACGGAGGAGAAGGGGCCGAAGGTCATCGTCGCCTCGTCCGAATGCATGCTCAACCGCCAGCGCCGCGAAAAACCGCTGGTCGACAAGGCGATCAAGGGCGGGACAAGGATCGTCAAACCGAAATTCGGCGTCGATGAGGACATCTGCACCGGCGACCATGCCTGCATGCGGCTGTCCGGCTGCCCGTCGCTGTCGGTCAAGTCGCTCGACGATCCGCTACGCGACGATCCGGTGGCGTCCATCGACCAGAACTGTGTCGGTTGCGGCAATTGCGGCGAGGTCGCCGATGCGGCGGTGCTCTGCCCGTCCTTCTATCGTGCCGACGTCGTGCACAATCCGAGCCGTTGGGACCGCTTCCTGGAAAGCGCGCGCCGCGCCGTGATCAGCCTGTTGCAACGCCGCCGCGAAAGCCGGCGCCTGACCTTCGCCGATGCTTGACGCTGTCCCGCCATTCCGCGCCAGGGCCGGCGCCCAGGACGACGAGCGCGTCATCAAGCTCGCCGTGCTGGCTGTCGGTGGCCAGGGCGGCGGCGTGCTGGCCGATTGGATTACCGACGTTGCCGAGCGCAATGGTTATGTCGCGCAATCGACCTCGGTCGCCGGCGTCGCCCAGCGCACCGGCGCCACCATCTACTATGTCGAGATGGCCCGCGACACCGGCAGGCTGCCGGTCTTCGCGCTGTCGCCCTCGCAAGGCGATGTCGACATCCTGATCGCCGCTGAATTGATGGAGGCCGGCCGCGCCATCATCCGCGGCTTCGTCACGCCCGAGCGCACGACGCTGATCGCTTCGTCGCATCGCATCGCCGCCGTGTCGGAAAAGATCGAACCGGGCGATGGCCGGGCCTCGTCCTCCAAGGTGCATGCGACGGCGGAGGCCGCATCGAAGCGCTTTATCGCCTTCGACATGGAAAAGATCGCCGCCGACAACGGTTCGATGATCTCGGCCAGCCTGCTCGGCGCGCTGGCAGGGTCGGACGCGTTGCCGTTCACGCGCGAAAGCTATGAGCAGGCGATTGGCGCCGGGGGCCGTGGCGTCAAGGCGAGCCTTGCCGCCTTTGGCGCCGCGTTTGACCGCGCGCGCGGCACGGCCGCGCCGGCGTCAAAGCCAGGTGAACCGGCTGTCGCGGAATCCGTCCTGGGTGCCGGACAGGTGAGTGGTCCGCAAAGCCTGCTGCAGGGCTGGCAGGTGCTCGCCGCTCGCATCGACCTGATGCCCGTCGCCGTGCGCGACATGGCGCTACGGGGCCTGAGGAAGGTCGTCGACTATCAGGACATCGCCTATGGTGGCGAGTATCTCGACCGGCTGGACAAGGCCGTCGCGCTGGACAGCGCCGGTCATGGCCACGCGCTGTCCATCGCCGCCGCCAAGCATCTCGCCAACGCGCTCTGCTACGACGACATGATCCGCGTTGCCGATCTGAAGACGCGTTCGACCCGTGATCGGCGTGTGCGCAAGGAGGTAGGGGTCAAGGAAGGCTCGGTCCTGCAGGTGACCGAATATTTCCATCCGCGCATCGAGGAATTCTGCGGCACGCTGCCGGCGGGGCTCGGCAGCTACATCGAGAACCGGCCGAAACTCGCCGCCTTCCTCGACCGGCGCATCAACCATGGCCGCCGCATCCGCACCGACAGTTTCGCCGGCTTTGCGGCCCTCTGGTTCATCGGCGGCCTGCGCCGCTGGCGCCGCAGCCTGCTGCGCCACAAGGTCGAGATGAGCCATCTCGATCGCTGGTACGCGCTGGCGCTTGCCCATGCGTCCCAGGACTATGCGCTCGCCGTTGAAATCCTCAATTGCCGCCGGCTGATCAAGGGCTACAGCGATACCCATGTGCGCGCCCAGTCGAAATTCGACCGCGTGCTGTCGGCGCTTCCCATGCTCAAGGGCCGAGCCGATGCCGCCGACTGGATCCGCCGCCTGCGCGAGGCGGCGCTGAAGGACGAAAAGGGCGACATGCTCGACGGCGCGCTGAAGACAGTGGCGACGCTCGGACCAGGTCCGGCAACCGGGGCGCCCTGACCCCTTACAAACGCCGCTGGCCGCCGTCGCTGTTTCCATCTGTAATGAACATTGTTCATTTTTTGCTTGAACGCTGTTCAAAAAATGATAAGCTCCCATTGTGAACGATGTTCATTTCCGGCAACCGAAAGCCATGGATGGGCGTCAAGCGCAGTAAGGAAGTTTAATCAGCTCACTGATATCACTGAGATTGAAATAGCGCCTGTAACCCCGCAGGGCCCCCGGCACGCGTCTTAGGGTTCCGCCAAATGGAAATCGCCATGAACACGCATCTGATGTTGTCCCGGCGCTTTGCGCCCCTGTTCTGGACGCAGTTCCTGTCCGCCTTCAACGACAATTTCCTCAAGAACACGCTGGTGTTCCTGATACTTTTCACGCTGGCCGCCGATCAGGCGGCTTCGCTGGTCACTTTGGCGGGGGCTGTCTTCATGGCGCCCTTCCTGTTGTTGTCCGCGCTTGGCGGCGAGATCGCCGACCGCTTCGACAAGGCCCTTATCGCCCGGCGGCTGAAATTCGCCGAGATTGCCGCGGCGGGTGTCTCTGTCGCCGGCATCGCGCTGTCGTCGATCCCCGTGCTGATGACGGCGTTGCTGATGTTCGGCATCATCTCGGCGCTGTTTGGGCCGATCAAATACGGCATCCTGCCCGATCACCTCGAGCGCAAGGAACTACCCAAGGCCAACGCCTGGATCGAGTCGGCCACTTTTGCCGCCATCCTCGGCGGCACCATTGCCGGCGGCGTCGTCTCGGCCGATGGCATCGGCGTCACGGTGTTCGGGCCGATCATGATGGCCTTGGCGGTCGGTTGCTGGTTCGTCAGCCGCTACATTCCGTCCACGGGTTCCGCGGCGCCCGACCTTGTCATCGACAAAAATATCTTTCGCTCGACCTGGCGCCAGGTCAGCGAGTTGCGCACCGACAAGCGCATCTGGCGCGCCGGCCTGATGACTTCATGGTTCTGGCTGATCGGCGCCATCGTGCTGTCGATCCTGCCGACCTTGATCAAGGATTCGCTCGGCGGCGACGAGATCGCCGTCACCGTCTATCTCGCGGTCTTTGCCGTCTCGATCGCCATCGGTTCGGCAATCGCCGCCTGGATGTCGCAGGGGCGCATCGTGCTTCTGCCCGCGCCGGTCGGCACGGCCCTGCTGGCGCTGTTCGGCCTGCATCTGGCCTGGACCATCTGGAGCATGCAGCCCTCGCCGAGGGCCGAGACCCTTGCCCTGTTCTTCGCCGGGCCAAACACGATCCGTGTCGCGATCGACCTCGCCGGCATGGCCATCGCCAGCGCCTTCCTCGTCGTGCCGACTTTCGCTGCCGTGCAGGCCTGGTCGCCTGAAGCGCGCCGCGCCCGCGTCGTCGCCGCCGTCAGCATCGTCAATGCCGGCTTCATGACGGTCGGCGGCATTGTTGTCGCCGTGATCCAGACGAAAGTCTCCACCGGCGGCATCCTGTTCGGCTTGGCCGTGGCCAATGCCATTGCAGCCTGGCTGATGCTGAAATTCCTGCCGACCAACGCGTTCCGCGACTTCGTCTCCATCCTATTTCGCGCCTTCCTGCGCCTGGAGGTCGAGGGCATGGAGAACCTCAAGGCGGCCGGCAAGGCGCCGATCCTGGCGCTCAACCATGTCAGCTTCCTCGACGGTCCGCTCGCCTTGACGCTGACCGATGAGGAGCCGGTCTTCGCCATCGACTACACCATCGCACAGGCCTGGTGGATGAAGCCGTTCATGAAGCTCGCCCGCGCCTTGCCGCTCAACCCGGCCAAGCCGATGTCGACCCGCACGCTGATCAAGATCGTGCAGGGCGGCGATCCGCTGGTCATCTTCCCCGAAGGCCGCATCACCGTCACCGGCGGGCTGATGAAGGTCTATGACGGCGCCGCCATGGTGGCCGACAAGACCGGCTCGATGGTCGTGCCGATCCGCATCGACGGGCTGGAGAAAAGCCCATTCTCCCGGCTGACGTCGCAGCATGTGCGCCGCCGTCTGTTCCCGAAGGTCAAGGTGACCATTCTGGAGCCGGTCAAGCTGGAAGTGCCGCCCGCGCTGAAAGGCCGCCAGCGCCGCGCCGCGGCTGGTGCTGCCCTCTATCAGGTCATGTCGGATCTCGTCTTCCGCACCCAGGACATCAACAGGACGGTTCTGGAGAAGATCATCCTGACCGCGAACGAACGCGGCATGAAACGGCTCGCCGTGCAGGATCCGGTCACCGGCTCGCTAAGCTATGGCAAGCTGCTGACGGCGGCCGCCGTGCTTGGCGAGAAATTTAAGAACCTTTATGCCGATCAGCAGACGCTCGGCGTCATGCTGCCCAACGCCAACGGCTCATGCGCAACCCTGCTTGGCGTGATGTCGGCTGGCAAGGTGCCGGCGATGATCAACTTCACCGCGGGTGCCGCCAACATCCTGTCCGCCTGCAAGGCCGCCGAGGTGCGCACGGTGCTCACGTCCCGCGCGTTTGTCGAGCAGGCAAAGCTCGGCGCGGTGGTCGAGGAAATCGGCCGCTCGGTCGACATCGTCTGGCTCGACGATTTGCGCAAGACGATCGGTCTCAAGGACAAGCTGCTCGGCCTGTTGCGCAAGTCGACGCCGCGCGCGCCGCGCAAGCCCAACGACCCGGCAGTAATCCTGTTCACTTCGGGTTCGGAAGGCACTCCGAAGGGCGTTGTGCTGACCCACCGCAACATCCTGGCCAATGCCGCGCAGGCGGCTTCGCGCATCGACTTCCACTCGGGCGACAAGGTGTTCAACGTGCTGCCGATCTTCCATTCCTTCGGCATGACGGCCGGTACGGTGCTGCCGCTGATTTCGGGCGTGCCGGTCTATTTCTACCCGTCGCCGCTGCACTACCGCATCGTGCCGGAACTGATCTACGCATCCAACGCGACGATCATCTTCGGCACCGACACGTTCCTCAGCGGTTATGCGCGGACCGCGCACCCGTACGACTTCCGCTCGATACGCTATTGCTTTGCCGGCGCGGAACCGGTCAAGGCGTCCACGCGCATGACCTATATGGAGAAGTTCGGCGTGCGCATCCTGGAAGGCTATGGCGTCACCGAGACCGCACCGGTGATCTCCATCAACACGCCGATGTACAACCGCTCCGGCAGCGTCGGCAAGATCATGCCCGGCATGGAGTATCGTCTCGATCCGGTGCCAGGTGTCGACGATGGCGGCCGGCTGCATGTCCGTGGGCCGAACGTGATGGCGGGTTATCTGCGCGCCGAGAGACCTGGCGTGCTCGAACCGCTGCCGGATGGCTGGCATGACACTGGTGACGTCGTCTCGGTCGACGACGGAGGGTTCATCACCATTCGCGGCCGCGCCAAGCGTTTCGCCAAGATCGGTGGCGAGATGATTTCGCTCGCCGCCGTCGAAGCGCTGGCGGGTGAATTGTGGAAGGGCTCGTTGTCGGCCGTTGCGGCTGTGGCGGATGCGCGCAAGGGCGAGAAGCTCATTCTCATCACCGAAGCCCCCGGCGCCACACGTGCCGAGTTCCTGGCGTTCGCCAAGGCGAACGGTGCCATGGACCTGATGGTGCCCGCCGAAGTTCGCGTCGTCCAGAAAGTGCCGGTGCTCGGCTCCGGCAAGCTCGACTTTGCCGGCGTGACCAAACTTGTGCGTGGGGAGGATGTGCCGGTCGCCAAGGTCGAGGCCGCGTGATCAAAGGCCGACAGCGACACCCAGTCGAAAGTCTCCTGCGTGCTGTCGACGTTCGATTCCGTCCAAGGTCACGACGCCGCCTGCGCGAGGCGGCGCCGGGTGCATGCATCGAACGGTGGACAAGACCTATTCGCTTGCTTCCCGCCCAGAAACCTTTTCGACAAGGATACGGAAAAAGACGTGCGGCAAGCTGTCTGACATGGCAGACGTGACAGGCTTGAGCGCGCCAGGCTCCCACCAGTCGACGTGCTCGCTCAACACCGACCATGCATGGTCTCGTTGAACCTTGTGGCCGATCCGGTCCGGCAGTTCCTCATAGCGGCCGTCGACAATCACGCTTCTCCATCCGCGTCCCTTTGTATGTTCTTCCACCTGGGCGCACACCAGAGGATTGGCCCGCATCCAGTCGATCTTCTTGCCCAGCAGGGAGAATGCATAGAGGTGACTGTCGGCGTAGGCGTAGTTGAAGGGCACGACGTAGGGCTGTCCATCCTTCGCGCATGCCAGATGGCCCGTGCGGTTGGTCGCCAGCAATTTCGTGCATTCCAAAGTAGAGAGCGTGCGGATCATCATAGGTGTGATCTCCTGGTCTTACCTGGCCTTCAGCCTGAGCATATCTGTCAATTGGCTTCCATCAACCATAGCGCGGGGCCCTGTCATCGCTCATTGATCTGGATCAATCTGCCATGCTGCAAAGGTCGAGGCCTGCCCTGTCAATGACGAAGCCGTGCCGCCATCGATTGAAATTTTCGGCGGGCGCAGCCGGTATGAATCGCGAGGCACGGTTTGCCGAACCCGGAACGCTTTGCTGATCTAACGAAGATGTGATCCGTCCCGCTGCGACGGGTTTCGGCCGTGCGCCGCGTTTCACGGTGGTTAGGGACGAAACCACGGAGACAACGCATGTTCACAAAATACTTGCTGCCCCTTGCACTGGCGGCCGGCACTTTGATGCTGTCCGGCGCCGGCTCGCAGGCCATGCCGATGGCCGCGCCAAGTGCCGCGCCGCCGCCGATCGAAACCGTCGGCTGGCGCTGCGGTCCCGGCTGGCACATGAACCGTTGGGGCAATTGCGTGCCCAACCGCCGCATGATGATCCGGCCGGCGCGCCATTGGCATCCCGGCTTCTGGGCGCACCACCGTTGGCACCCCGGCTATTGGGGCTGGTGATCCTTCAAACGATCAGACGGGCGATCGGAACACCCGCTCCGGAAACGGCGCGGGTGTTTTTCGTTCAAGCTATCAGGCGACGATGTCGCGCATCGGCTTCACCGCCGCCGACTCCGGAAACACCTTGTCGCCGAGCACGGCCGCGGAAAGGCCGAACTGGTCGGCGAGCAATCCCTTCAGCACCGCCCTGACATCGCTGGTCGGAGCCAGATCGCGCTGCTGGTAAAGTTGAGCCGGCTTCAAGCCCGGCCAGTCGGCGATGACGCGGCCGCCCTTGATTGCGCCGCCGGCGAGCAGCACCACCGTGCCGGTGCCGTGATCGGTGCCGACCGTGCCGTTGATCTGCGCCGTGCGCCCGAACTCGGTGATGGCGACGATCGCCGTGTCCTTCCAGCGTTCGCCCAGGCCTTTCTCGAACTCCTCGAAGGCGCCGTCGAGGCCGCCGAGCAGCGTGGCGAGCCGGCCTGTCGCGCCACCTTCGTTGACATGCGTGTCCCAGCCGTCAAAGGCCAGTGCCGCAACACGCGGACCGTCATCGGCCGCGATCAGCTTGGCGGCGCCTTGCGCGGCCTGCCGCATGCCGGCGGCGCTGTCGAGGCCGCCCTTCGGCTTCATTGCCTTGGCGCCCATCTGGTCGTCCAGCGCCATACGGTCGGCATCGAGGCCTTTTTGCAGCGCCACCGACAGCACCGGATCGCGATGCTGGTAGAGATCGAGAACCCGCGCCGCGAGGTCGCCGGCCGGCTCCGGCAGGGATTGCGGCGCCCAGCCGAGCACGGGGGCAGCACCACGGATCACCAGCGGCGTCGACGGGCCGACGGCGAGACCACCAAGCGCGGCCACGCGATCGCCCGCCGGCAGGCTTTCCAGCGCCCGGTTGAGCCATCCGGTGGCGACATGGCCGGCTCCGGCAAAACCGCTTTCCAGCACATCCTGCCCGTCGAAATGCGAGCGTTCGCGATAGCCCGTCGCGGCCGCATGCACCACCGCCGCCTGGCTTGCCTTGAACAGCCGCGCGAACACGGGCATCGCCGGATTGACCGCGAAGAAACCATCGAGCGGCAGCGCCGCGTGCGGGCCGGTGAGCGACAAAGCTATATCGCCATGCAGGCCCGCATAGTCGGGATCGCCGACCGGGCCGACCGCCGACAGGCCGTCGAGCGCGCCGCGCAGGACGATGACGATCAGGCGTGGGTCGCGATTGTCGGCGGCGCGGGCGAAGCGGGGCAGATAGGCCCAGGCAAACAGCGCGCCGCCGGCCATCAGCACGGCGCGGCGGGAGGGATGAGGGGTTTCACACAGCAGGCTCATGACTTGGTCTCCATGGGAGTTGTCGGCGCCGGACCTATCGCTCGACCTATCGTCTCTGGAATTCGGGCGCCATCAGCAGCAGCGCCAGGCCTTGCTGCTTGGACTCGGCGCGGGCGATCGCCTGCCGCGTCTCCGGCGAGGCGGAAGGCCCAATGACGGCGTCGAGCATGTCGCTGGGATTGCCTATGTCCTTGACCTGGCGGGCCGCCTGCCAGGCGATGTCGAGGCGGACCTTCATGCCTTCCGCCGACGCCCAGCTGTCCGCCTGGTCGGAAAAGCCGTTCGGTCCCGGTGGCTGCCAGAGCGGCTCGCCCAGCGCGTTAAGCCAGCCGAGCGATTGGCCGGGATCGTTCGCCGGACCCGGGCCGACCGCCCGCCGGATGGCGGCGATGTAGTCGAACGGCGAGCGCATCTTGGCCAATGGCGTCGACCAGGCCTCCGGCATATCGATGAGGGTCGAGGCCAGTGCCCTGAGATTGCCGTCGCTCTTGGCGAAAACCTTGGCCAGCCGCGCGACCGCGGCCGGCGGCGGATCGTCGGATATGAAATGGCGGGCAAGCTCGGTGGCGATGTGCTGCGCCGTCGCCGGGTGGCTGGCGATGTCGTTGAGTGCCGCCTCGGCCTGGGCCATGCCCCCGGCCGGATAGGTCTTGCCGAGCAGAACCGCGTCACCCGGCTCATGCGCATTGGCGTTGAAGACGGAACTGCCGGGCTCACCCAACCGACCTTCGCGCCCGGCCATCGTCCAGCCGGTCAGGATGCGCGCAAAGCTGGTGACATCGGCTTGGGTATAGCCGCTGCCGACGCCGAGCGTATGCAGTTCCATGATCTCGCGGGCGAGGTTCTCGTTGAGGCCGCGCTGGCGGTTCTTGCCGGCGCGGGAATCCGGGCCGATCGACTGCTGGTTGTCGAGATAGAACAGCATCGCCGGATGCCGCTCCACGGCCATCAGCATGTCGGCGAAACGGCCGAGCACGAAAGGGCGGATCGCTTCCCGTTCGAACGCACCGGCGCTCGCCCGCACGATGTTGTCCTTGGCCACGGAAACGCAGAAATGGTTCGACCAGAAATAGACCAGACGTTCGACAAAGCCGGCATCGGCCCGCAGAGCCTTGTCGAAGCGCGCCTGGGCTTCGGCGCGGAACAGCGTGGCCTCGACCGGCGGAACGGCTGGCTTTGGCGGGGCGGCGGGCGACGGCATGGGTTGGACGGGCGCGACCCGCACCGGTGTGCTCTGGACCGGCTTGGGCTGGACCGGCGCAGGCATGTTCTGGATGCTCGCCGTTGCCATCGCCGGCTGTGCCGCGGCCATCCGCTCGCGGTCGAGCTTGCGCTGGACATTTGCCGCCATGCTGGCCTGGATAGCCGGCGTGCTGCCCAGCAGGCCGGCATAGGCCGGATCGTCAAGCGGGATCAGGGCGACGTCGGGTTGCCGCAGTTCCGCCTTCAGACAGCCGCGCGGGTCGCCGGCAATCCTGTCGCGATCGCCGGGCCTTGCCCCGAGCCCGAAGCGGTTGAAAGCGACAAGGGTCGGATCTGGGGTCGGATCTGGCGGGGAATTGGAGGCCGGGATAGCCAAGTCAGCTCTCCATTGCTGGGGCTTCCGGCGAGCAGCGCCTGAAGCCCATTCGAGCCGGTTCGTGCCTGCTTAGCTGGGATCATGGGGCCGCGCGGTGGGCGGCCCCATGGCCCTTACCAGCGATGGCCCTTACCAGCGATGCCAGCGGTGCCAGTGGCGGTGCGGATGCCACGCGTAATAAGCCGGGCCGTGCCAATAGTAATAGCGGGGATAGACCACCACGCGATTGGGCACGCAGCGCCCCCAGGGGTTGGGGTGCCAGCCGGGGCCGCAACCCCAGGCGACTTGCTCCACCACCGCCGGGGTGGCAAGCGGCGCCAGCGGCATTGCCGAGGACGCCGCGACGGTCGCAGCCGTTCCGGTCACTGCGAGAGCGGCGGTGATCGCGTATTTTGCCAGATAGTTCATGACCAAACTCCGAAGTTGTCCGAGGTTGAAACCTGTCGGCGCCAGGTGGTCCGGCAGATCCTGCCCTTCATCTCGTTAAACGGGCGCCATCGGCATTTTCCGTCGGTCGTCACGGCGATTTTTTTGGTGTTGCGGATGGCTGCGTCCCGCTGCGTCTCGCGAGGCCCTCCGCCAGCATGTTGCGATCCTCGGTGGACGCTGCTGCCGCGAACTCGACGATGCGCTGCTCCAGCCGCGTGCGCACGGTAACGTCCGCATTGCGGGCCCGCTCGAGCGCAGCCGACAGGGCCGCCGTGTCGAGGACAGGCTGCCGCAGCAGGTCGGCCGCCTCGCGCCTCGCCTGCTGGCCATCGCGAATGATTTCGCGCGACTCTTGGCGGACCTCGCGCAGCGCCTTGCGGAACAGCGTGCGCTGCTGGTCGGGCAGGCGGCCCCCGGCCGCTTCCAGCGAATAACCCTGGGCCGGCTTGCCGCTTCTTATCCAGACGGCTCCGCCGGCAAGCGCACCGGCCAGGAAGACATTCAACACCACCGACGCGATGAGGAGGTTGCGGCCGGTGCTCATAGGTCTTCCTCGATCGTGTCGGGTCCGGCGTCGCCGAAGGCCGTCGCGTTGGCGTCGAGCACATAGTGATCGGGCTGAACCTCCGGCGTAACGACGGTCACCAGGGCCAGTCCGGCGATGGCGCCGGCCAGCCCGATGCCGGCCAGCCCCAGCCCGAGCCACCAGAACCGCTGACGCCGGCGCCGGACGATGTGCCGGCCGGCGGTCCGCAGGATGGTGTCGTGCAGTGTCTTGCCGGGAGGCGGGACGCCATAGCTGTCAAGCAGGGCGTCAAGCGAGCCGGCATGCCGCGAAATGGCCTGGCCTGCCTCGGTTGAAGCAAAGATCGTGGCTGCTTCACGCTCCGCTTGCGGCCAGCGCCGCGGATCGCCGCCATAGGCTTCGGCGAGCGCCGCGAAGCGCTTGGCATCCATTGCCGGGCCGTCCTCGATGTCTTCAGCCATGTGTTTTCCCCTTGCCCCTTGGTGCCGCGTGCCCACGCGGGTTGGAAACGAGGCGGACCGGTCCCCACCGGACGCCCGCAAGGCGCGATGAATGTCCGGCATCCATGATCGCCCCTTTCTCAGTCATGGACGCCGTCCCTGGCCAGAATCATCTGCAAGGACCGACGGCCGCGCGAAAGCAGGCTTTCCAGCGCATCGACGCTGATCTCCAAGGTCGCGGCCGCCTCTATGTTGGACATCTCCTGGTAGTAGACCAGGATGATGGCCTCGCGCTGGCGCGGCGCGATCGCCTGCAGGGCTTGCTCGACCCGATGTGGCTCTTCGCGGGCGTCGGGAAGCGGGGCAGGGTCGGCCATTTCCGGCAGATTGTCGGTCACCACCTCGCGGCGCCGGCGCAACCGGTCGTAGCAAAGGTTGAGCGTCACCCGGTGGATCCAGCTGTCGAAGCGTGCATTGCCGCGCCGCCAGCTGGAGGCATGACGCCAGATGCGCACGAAGGTTTCCTGCGCGACGTCCTCGGCCTCCGTCGCGTCGCCCAGCATGCGCACGGCAAGGGAAAGGATGCGCGGCAATTTGCGCGCGGCGAGCGTCTGCACCGCCGCGGGATCGCCAGCACCGACACGACGAACCAGCTCCTCGTCCGGATCGGCGCTCATCGGCTCGCGCACTCCCGATATCCATCACGCGTCATAGCCTCTTGGTCATTGCTCCGGCTTGGGAGCGGATTTGTGGCCTGGCATCTCGTCGGCCGTCAGAACGCCGTCGCCGTTCTTGTCCAGCCTGGCAAAACGCTTGGCGAAGAACGCATCGAGCTCGGCGCGATCGATGAAGCCGTCATGATTGGAATCGATACGCGCGAAGGATTTGGCGGCGTCGCCCTTGACGTTGCGCTTGGCTTGAAAGGCTTCCCATTCCAGGAGGCTGATCTTGCCGTCACCGTCCGTGTCGGCGGCCATGACCGCCTTCTCCCGCCGCTTCTGGAACTTGGCCAGCGTGAGTTCAGACTTGGCATTTGACGCGGCAGGGGCGGCGGCTGGCGGCGTGGCAGCCGGGGGCTGTGTCGCTGTCTGGGCGAGAGCCGCGACGGTCAGCAGGCTCAAGGCAGCGGCAAGGATCGAACGGCGTATCATGCTTCGGCGTCTCCGGTTGGCGCGTCGGCCACGGCCCATGCCATGGTCACGCTTCAACCGTTAAACGCCGAGACCGGGAAAATCCGTCGGTCGCCTGTACCGATCTCTTCGATTGCGATGCCGATTCTGCATCGCTCCCGAGAGCGACCACCTTGACGCATCATCCGAGGCCGCCTGAATTCACGCCGGGCCGGCCACCACTCCTGGCGGACGGGCAGGGATCACGCCGGTTGATCGGCGGCGACCAACTGGTCGGGTTTGAAACCCGCATGCTGCGGCGTCCAAACGTCACCTTCCTTGTTGAACCAGTGACAGAGATACATGCCGGAAGCGGCCCCATCGCTGACCGTCATCCTCGGCCCTCCCGACTTCAGCTTGACGACGTCTCCGGTCTTGAAAGTGTTGGGCATTTTGGGCCTCCCATGCTGAGGCCCGCAAGTTTCCCACCAAAGCTGAGTCGCGACAATGGCGGATATGGGTCGCCGGCGACTCGCTCCACCACGCAGACCGTGGTGCATGTGCCAATTGCGGCACCGCCTCATTGACGCGCTCGGGGTAGAAGATGGCAGGCCGCCGGGGTCTGCATGATTTGAATAGCCGCCTTCATGCGCAAGTACGCGGGCAAGCGCTTCTTTTTCACGGGAAACAGCCGTGATTGTTCCTTTCGGATGATGATCGGCGGATGGAAAGCTGGGGCCTGGGTACCGACGAATTGCCGGGGCGGCGCACTTTGCCAGCGGCAGGGACGTCGGTTCAGATCCAACATTGACGCTGAAGCGGCGTCAATATAACTGGCGATCGTGAGCCGGGCTAGATCGCCGCAAATAGAGGAGTTAGCAGTGGTCGATTTTGCTAAGTGGTACGAAGGGAAAGAATTTTCCTCCGATTGGACGTCAAATAATTTCCATGTCTGGAGTGCTTGCCTGGCAAGTATGCGGGATCGACCTCTCAACATCTTGGAAATCGGATCTTGGGAAGGACGTTCCGCGATCTTTTTTCTTGAGTACTGCCATCTGTCGCGGATTACGTGCATCGATCCGTTCGCTGGAGAGCAGAACGAATACGTAACTTTGGCCGGTGGATTTGCCCAAGTAGAGCAGCGCTTCGATACCAACACGGCCTCGTATGCCGGGCGCGTCACAAAGCTGAAGTCGATTTCCAGCAAGGCATTGATCGACCTGCAGGGCCAAAAAAGATCTTACGACCTGATCTATATCGATGGTGCCCACGACCGGGACGCGGTTCACGTCGATTCCCTTCTGGCGTGGCCTCTACTCAAGAATGGCGGGACCATTATCTGGGACGATTACGCTTGGGAACGGCAACAACCGATCGAAACGAGGCCGGAAGAAGCCATCAATATTTTCGTGGCTTCCAGACGCAAGGAAATTAAAGTTCTCCATGCCGGGCACCAAATCGTAGCGCAGAAGGTCGATGGCGGAAGGTTCGATGTCCGCTCTGCCATCAACTCTTTCATTTTGCGGACGCTGCGGCAACGCAAACGATCCGTCAAAGCGGCTAGATAGTGGTCTACGTCGACCGGCCGCGCTGGCGCCTCGGCCGGATGGTGATGTGCCATATGGCGGCCGATTCACTCGCTGAGCTTCACGCCATGGCCGAAGCCCTCGGGGGCCGCCGATGGTTTCAGGACAAGCCAGGCCGTCCCCACTACGACCTTTCAAAGGCCACTCGGGCGCGCGCCATCGCTCTAGGCGCCCGCGAAGTGTCCAGCCGAGTCCTTGTCGAGGCACTACAAAGGGCGAACAAATGACCCCGAAAAATGTTGCAGGGTGTTGGCAAGGCGTTTTTCGCTCTAGCCTAGGGAACCCGCAAACCCTTGGGGAATATTGGTGCCGCTTAGGTGACTCGAACACCTGACCCCATCATTACGAATGATGTGCTCTACCAACTGAGCTAAAGCGGCCCGGGAGGCCGAGGCCTCCAAGATGGGCTGGGTGATAGACTCAACCGGCCACGAATTCAAGATGCGACTTGGCAATTCTGCACGAGCGCCCAACACGGTCGAAATCAGGGTTGGGGTGTCGCTGCCCGCGAAGAATCGCCGGGATAGTCCGATTTTATTTGCCGGAACATCGCCAAGATGGACTTTCGACGGCCCGTCGAGGCAGAATGCAGCCGCACGCCCGTTGATTGATTGGTCGCCTACGGCTAACCATCAGGGAAGATTGGTGCAATTTGCAGAGGGATCTCGCTTGGACGCCATCGAAAAAGCGATCCGGAACGCCTTGGAAAAGGGCAATGCCGAGGACCGCGCGTTCCGCGAGAGGGTCTATCGGTCGGCCTTTGCCGCGCTCGATCGTGCGCTCCAGGCCAATCCCGGCGTGACCGTGGAAGTCGCCATCAAGCGCCGCAAGGCGATCCAAGCGAAGATCGCCGAAATCGAATCCGAGTTCCTGCCGGCGGTGCCGGATGCTGGTCCGCAGGTCGATGCCCCGGCGGTCGAGCCCGCGGCCACCGCGGCGCCCGCGATCGAGATCGGCGACAGGACGCCGTCGCCCGCGGTCGCCGTCGACGGCCCCGCGCAGCCCGCATCCGACGCGCCGCGCTCGCGCGTGCTGCCGGTCGTTCCCGACATCATGCCGGACGCCACGCTCCCCGGCGCGCCGGCCATCGACATGTCCGTTCCTGCCGCTTCGGGAGCCGCGGCGGAAGTGGCGCCCGATCGCGACGAGCGCCGCATTCGCGGTCGTCGCCTGCCGCTGACCGCCATCTTCTTCACCGTGACCCTGCTTGCGGCGATTGGCATCGGCCTGTTTTTCGCCATGCAGACCGGCGTATTCAAGACTGCCGCCCAACTCGATACGGCACCGCCGGAGGCGCCGCCAACCGTGGAGGACGACGATTTCACGCCGGCCGACGGCGCCAACGCGCCGGCAAAGCCCGGTGCCGCGGACCAGTCGCGCGACTGGATCAATGTGTTCTCGCCGGCCGATCCGACGCATGTCGCCGCCCCGTCGGACGCCAAGGCCGAGGTGATGAAGGACGACACCGGTCCGTTCCTGCGCATCCGGTCCGGTGCCTCCGGTTCGGCGATCGCCTTCGATGTCGGGCAAGGCGTGCTGGAGAAGCTGGCCGGCAAGCATGCCGTGTTCGATATCATTGCCCGCGCCGAGGACGGCAAGGACACGCAAATCTCCGTCGACTGCAATTTCGGCGAACTTGGCGACTGTGGCCGCAAGCGCTACGCGGTCGGCCAGCAGCGCAACGAATATCTGTTCGACGTGCAGTTCCCCAACAAGCGTCCGGGTTCGGCCGGAACCATCGCCGTCAATTCCGATTTCGACAAGCAGGGCAAGGCGGTCAACATCTACGAGATCCGCGTCTCGATCGAGCCTTAGTCGGCTGGAACTCAGCGATCGAGCAGCGCCTGCAGCGTCTCGATGCGGTCGGCCTCGTTGGCCGGCTTGTCCCAGCGCAGCCGTGAAATACGGGGAAAGCGCATGGCGACGCCGGATTTATGCCGGGTCGAGCGGTTGAGCCCTTCGAAGGCGACTTCCAGCACCAGGCCATTGTCGCGGTCCGCCCGCACCGAGCGCACCGGACCGAAGCGCTCGACCGTATTGTCCCGGACATATTTGTCGATCTGCTTCAGCTCCTCGTCGGTGAAGCCGAAATAGGCCTTGCCGACCGGCACCAGTTCCTCCTCGCCCTCGGGTCCGGACCAGACGCCGAACGTGTAGTCGGAGTAAAAACTCGAGCGCTTGCCATGGCCGCGCTGGGCATACATCAGGACGGCATCCACTGTGTGCGGATCGCGCTTCCATTTGAACCACGGGCCTTTCGGCCGCCCGGCGACATAGGCCGAATCCCAGCGTTTCAGCATTACGCCTTCGATGATCGGGTGCGGCGGCGCGCGGCGCATCTCCTCCAGCGCCTGCCAATCGGCGAAGTCGACGAAGGGCGACAGGTCGAAACGGCTGGGGTCGAGCGTCCTGACGAAGGCTTCGAGGCGGCCGCGCCGCTCGCGGAAGGATAGCCCGCGCAAATCCTCGGCGCCGATCTGCAGCAGATCGTAGCAGCGCATGAAGGCCGGATATTGCTGCTGCATCTTTGGTGTCACCGTCTTGCGGTTCAGCCTCTGCTGCAAATCCGAGAACGTTCCCGTCGCCTGTCGGGGATCGCCAACCAGCAACTCGCCATCCAGCGTCGCGGAAAAATCCAGTGCGTCGGCAAGATCGGGAAAGGCGCCGGAGACATCGTCGCCGGTGCGCGAGTAGAGCCGGCGGATGCCGCCTTCCGCCACTGCCTGGACGCGGATGCCATCCCATTTCCATTCGGCCGCATAGTCCGCCGGATCGAGCTTTTCCAGGTCGCCGTCGCCGACCGGGTTCGACAGCATCACCGGCCTGAACAGCGCCATCGCCGTGTTGCGGGGTTTTTCAGCCTTGCCCTCCAGCCACGCGAACAGCGCTGTATAGGGCGGCGACAGCCCGTGCCAGAGTTCCTCGATTTCGGCGACGTCGACCTTGCCGAAATCCGCCAGCGCCTGCTTTGCGAGCCGCGCCGACACACCGATGCGCAGGCCGCCGGTGACCAGCTTGATGATGGCGAAGCGCGCCGAAATGCCGGCGCTGTCGAGCAGCCCGGCCAGCACCTTCGGTCCGTCGGAGCGGCTTGCCGCCTGCAACCTCGCCACGACCTCGCCGAGCGTCGGCTCACGGTTCGGGATATGTCCCGGCGTTTGCGGCCAGACCAGCGACACCGTCTCGGCCAGATCGCCGACATAGTCGTAGGAATAGCCGAACAGCACCGGGTCCATGCGTTCGGTGACAAGGGTGCGCAGCATCGCCGGCTTGACCGCGGCGATGTTGAGGTCGCCGGTGATGGCGGCCAGCGCCAGGCCGCGATCCGGGTCCTCGACGCTGCGGAAGTAGTCGACCAGCAGCGTCAGCTTGCCATTGCGCGACGGCGTCAGCACCAGGCGGTCGAGGAGTTCGGCGAAGCGGTTCATGCCCTCAATCGCCCTCGTCCTCATAGCCCACCAGATGCAGTGGCCGGGCGGCAATGCCTTCGAGTTCGCACCAGCGCACCAGTGCTTCCTCACGGCCATGCGTGACCCAGATTTCCTCGGCGCCGGTCTCCTTTATGGTCGCTGTGAGCTCGTCCCAGTCGGCATGGTCCGAGATGATCAGCGGCAGTTCGACACCGCCCTGCTTGGCGCGCTGGCGGATGCGCATCCAGCCGGACGCGAAGCATGAGATCGGATCGGGGAACCGCCGCGCCCAGCGGTCGGCGAAGGCCGATGGCGGGCCGACCACGATGGCGCCGGCGAAATCCCCTTTGCCGCCTTCCACCGTCGCCGGTTCGAGTATGCCGAGGTCGATGCCCTGGCTTTGATAGTACTCGCTGAGCCTGGTCAGTGCGCCATGGATATAGAGCGGCCTGTCGTAGCCGGCGTCGCGCAACAGCCGCATCACCCGCTGCGCCTTTCCCAGCGCATAGGCGCCGACCAGATGCGAGCGTTCGGGAAACTGCGCCGCCGATTTCAGCAGGCGGGCGATCTCTTCCGTGTCGGGCGGGTGGCGAAACACCGGCAGGCCGAAGGTCGCCTCGGTGATGAAAACGTCGCAGCCGATTGGCTGGAACGGCACGCAGGTCGCATCCTTTCGCCGTTTGTAGTCGCCGGAGGCGACGATACGCATGCCCTGATGTTCGACCGATATCTGCGCCGAGCCCAGCACATGGCCGGCCGGATGGAAGCTGACGCTGACGCCATTGAGGACGATCGTCTCGCCGAGCCGTGCCGGTTGCGTCGTGCCGGCGAAGCCCTCGCCATAGCGCAGCCCCATGATGTCGAGCGTCTGCTGCGTCGCCAGCACCGAGCGGTGGCCGGAACGCGCATGGTCGGAATGACCGTGGGTGATCAGCGCCCGGTCCACCGGCCGCACCGGATCGATGAAGAAATCGCCCGGCGGGCAGTAAAGGCCTTCTGGCCGGGGATGAAGCAGGTCGCTGGCGCGCATGGTCTGCAAGATAGGATATAATTCCGCTGCGGGAAGCCTGTCGTCGGAGACTGCTGACTCTCCTGGCAAAGAACGCTCAATTCGGTTCAGCTTCCGCACCCTTTGCATTACAGAGATGGCGGCCCGGCTGCCCCCGCCGGCGGAACCCGCTATCATGAAGCCGTTGCAGACCTCATCGGGCGATTTGAACGCCGATCGCCGTGCCGACTATGCCGAGATGCTCTTTGCCTCCGGCGACCACGTGGCGGCGGCCGAGCTCCTGCTCGGCGCATTGGAATTGGCGCCGCAATGGGCAATGGGCTGGTTTCGCCTTGGCGAGATGCAGGAGGCATCAGGCAGGCTCGACCTGGCGGCGCAGGCCTGGGTGATGGTGCTGAACCTGGATCCAGCCGATCGCCAGGGCGCGGCCCTCAAATTGCAACTGATCGGCAAAGGACCGGTTTCCAGCGCGCCGCCCAGCGCCTTTGTCGAAACGCTGTTCGACCACTACGCCGAGACATTCGAAGAGATGCTGGTCGGCAAGCTCGACTACCGGTTGCCCGAAGCCCTCGAACGGATGATTCGCAAGGCAAGATCGGGCCGCTTCCGTCTGGCGCTCGACCTGGGCTGCGGCACCGGGCTGATGGGCGAGAGGCTGAGGCCGATCGTCGACCGGCTGGAGGGGATCGACATCTCGGCCAGGATGCTGAAGAAGGCGCGGACGAAAGGCATCTATGACACGCTGACAAAGGCTGATCTGCAGGGCTTCTCCCACTCAGGCGAAAACCCCGATCTGGTGACATCGGCCGACGTCCTGATCTATGTCGGCGCACTCGAAGGCCTGATCGGGAGGGTCGCCGGTGTGCTCGCCGGCGGCGGCCTGTTTGCTTTCTCTGTCGAGAGCCTCGCAAGCGGCGACTTCGCGCTGCAGCCCTCGCGGCGCTACGCCCATTCCGACAGCTATGTCAGGCGGACAGTCGAGGCCAACGGGCTTTCAATCCTGGCGCTGGAGCCGACGACCATCCGGCAGGATCGCCGCGAGCCCGTCAAAGGCTGGGTCGTCTTGGCCCTGAAGGCTCACGCCACTTGAAGCGTGCATGATCATTGCGCGGTGAATCCCGTCACCGCTCCGCGCTGCTGCGAAAAAGTCCGATTTGCGTGCGCGACTGATATTTGCGATCTGGTCGCGTCAGGGGCGGGATATCAGGAGGAGCATATCGGATGCGCTGGAACATGATGATCTTGGCCTCTTGCCTGGCAACGGCCGGCTGTGTCGGCAATTCGATGTCCGAGCGGCAGGACGCCAACATAGAATCCTCCCTGCAATACGACACCGTGCCGTGCGATCAGTTGCTGGCGCAGCGCAATGGATTGGCACAGCAGTACAATCTTGCGACGACCGTGAAGCCGACCTTCTCCAATCCCGCGATGGGTTTCGGTCCGTTCACGCCCGACATGCGCACCAAGGCCCAGCGCGACAGCGACAAGGCGACTGGCGAGATCGACGCCATGAACCGGTCCATCGACCGCCGTGACTGCGGCAAGCCGGACAATCAGAAGAAGAAGTTCGCTCTGCCGGGCTGACGATCCCGACACACCGTATCGGAGAGCCGCCACCCGTGCGGTCCCTTACGTGTTTCTCCCCCGCAAGCGGGGCTTGATACACTTCGTTCCTTCGCATGACAGTGACGGTTCGCCGCCGTTTGATGCGATCTGATGGAGCTGCTGATTGTTGATGACCGGGCAGCCTCTATCCTGAGCTTCGGAAAGATGTGCGCCGCTCAAGAAGCGCACAATTTCACGCTTCTGCGCTGGTCCGGATGGAGCCAGCCTGGCGAACCGCACAATGGGAGGAATAAGGCATGCGCGTTAAAGTCTCGATGCAAAGTCTGCTTGCAGGATCGATCCTGTCTCTGGTCCTTGTCGGTCAGCCATGGGCCGCCGACCTGCCGGGGAAGAACCTGAAGATCGCCGTGGTGCTGAAGACACTCGCCAATCCCTATTGGCTGGCCACGCAACAAGGCATCGAGGCGAAGGCAAAGGAGATCGGCGCAACGGTCACGGTTCAGGCCGGCACGGATGAGTCGGCCATCGACGAACAGACCAACATGGTCCAGACAATGGTCGGACAGGATTTCAATTGCTTCATCGTCGCGCCGATCAGCAACAGCAATCTCATTCAGCCACTGGTGACCGCGGCCAAGAAGAACATCCCGATCGTCGCGGGGGACGCATTCGAAAACGACGCGCTCGCCGCCGCCGGCGTCAAGCTGACAACCTATGTCACCGTGCGCCATACCGATGCGGGCAAGGCCGTGGCGGAGGAAATGGTAAAACGCCTCGGCGGGACGGGAAAGGTTGCTCTGATCGGCGGCCTCGCGGGCCATCCGGCCAGCATCCAGAGACTCGAAGGGTTTCGCTCCGGCGCCGGCGGCCTCGAAATCGTTCAGGAACAGGCGGCCGATTGGGATCGCGAGAAGGCTCTGAACGCCGCCGATGCGATCCTGCGCGCTCACCCCGACCTGAAAGGTTTTTACGCCGCCAACGACGGCATGGCGCTGGGCGTCCAGCAGGCGGTCAACAACGCTGGCCTGGCCGGCAAGGTCCTCGTGTTCGGCACGGATGCCATCGACGACGCGCTCAATTCCATCGAGGCCGGACAGATGACCGGCACCGCCGCGCAGTTCCCCTACCTGATGGGCCAGATCGAGGTCGAAGCCTGCCTTGCGGCGTCACAGGGTGCCACAGTCGACGCGACCACGGTCGCGCCACAGGCCCTGATCACCTCCGAGAATATCGCCGCGGCCAAGACGTCGTCGCCGCAGCCCTGGTTCGAATATCACAGCCCGATTGCCAAGCTGATCAAATAGCAGGGCCTGGCGCGTGAGCTTGCAAGCAGAGACAGGAACGGCCGTCCGGGCGTCGGCCGGCCGCATCGCACGGACGGTCAGGTCGAGCGGTGTGCTGGACTGGGCGATCGTCCTGGCGCTCCTGGTGCTCATGGCGGTCGGAGCGCTGGCTTCGCCACTGTTCCTGACGGCCGGAAACATCACTTCGATTCTTGTCGCCTGCTCGATCCTCGTTGTGGTGGCGATCGGTCAGACTTTCGTCATCATCACGGCGGGCATCGACCTTTCGGTCGGGTCGCTGGTGCAGATATCCTGCGTGATGATCGGCATCTCCGTCACCCAGAAATGGGGTGTGCCGATCGGCATCGTGATGGCCGTTGTTACAGCCATGATGTTCGGCATCATCAGCGGCATCGTCATTTCGAAGGGCAAGATCAGCGATTTCATAGCGACCTTGGGAATGCTCAGCATTGCATCAGGTTGTGCGCTGGTGCTGTCGAACGGCCGACCGGTCGGCGTCATTTCACCCTTGCTTACGCAACTGGCCAGCGGCAGCTTCGGGCCAATCCCCAACATAACGCTGCTCGCGGCCGTGGTTGCCGTCATTGCCCACCTGCTCCTGTTCCACACACAATTGGGCACGCACCTGTTCGCCATCGGCGGCAACCATGAAGGCAGCCGCAACCTCGGCCTCAAGGTCGCGAGGATCAAGATAGCGGCCTTTGCCATCAGCGGCTTGCTCGCCGGCATCGCCGGCGTCATGCTCACCGCGCGCATCGGATCCGCCGAACCCGCCACCGGCAGTTCCTACTTGCTGAACTCGATAGCCGCATCGGTGCTAGGCGGAACGAGCCTCTTTGGCGGCCGTGGCACGATCATTGGCCCGGTAGTGGGCGCCCTGGTCCTGACCGCCCTTCTGAATCTGATGACGCTGCTTGGCGTCGGCGTTTTCTACCAGCCGATCGTCACGGGCATGGTCGTCATCCTTTTCGCCATCGCTTACCGGTTTCAAAAATGACGATCGCTCCTGCTTCGAATGATGGCGCGGTCGGCACCCCCGTCGGGCGCAAGATGTTGGAGGTGCGCAATGTCCACAAGCATTTCGGCTCGGTCGTCGCCCTCGATGGCGTCAGCATCTCCGTCGAGGAAGGCAAGGTCGCAGCCATCGTCGGCGACAATGGCGCGGGCAAATCCACCCTGGTCAAGATACTGACCGGCGTGCATCAACCAACGTCCGGCGAGATATTTTTCGATGGCCGACCGGCGACGCTGCGCAGCCCTGACGACGCAAGGCGCATCGGTGTCGAGACACTGTTCCAGGATCTCGCGCTCGTCGATGACCTGACGATCTGGCAGAACCTTTTCCTCGGCCGCGAGCTTACCTGGGGTGGTCCGTTGAGCATCACCCGCAAGCGGGCCATGGCCGCCCAGGCGCGCACCATGCTGGCCGGCCTGCAGATCAACATACCGTCGATCAATGCGCGCGTGCGTCAGCTGTCCGGCGGCCAGCGGCAAGCGGTGGCCATCAGCCGCGCGGTGGGTTGGAACGCCAAGCTCACCATCATGGATGAGCCGACGGCGGCCCTTGGCGTGCGGGAACGTCTTGAAGTCGAAGGCCTGATCGACCGCTTGCGGCAACAAGGCAGGACCTTCCTTCTGATCAGTCACAATTTCGATCAGGTGATGCGCCTCTCGAACGAAATATGGATCATGCGCAACGGTCACGTCGTCGGTCATCGCCGCACGAGCGAGACCTCGGGCGAGGAACTGGTCGCCTTGATCACCGGGGCAAAGTCGTGAGCAGCCGGCAGGCGAAGGCAACGAACGCGTGATGCCGCGGGAGCACCGCGTCAACAGCTTCAATTCCAAGAGAGGATGTCGATATGAACAAACCCGTTGCGGTCCTTGACCCACAATGGCGACAGCTTGATGAACTGTTCACGCAGGCTGACCTGAGGCGACTTGGCGAGCTTTGCGATCTGGTTTGGGCGAAGAACGAGCCCATGCCCGATCATGTACTGGATGAAAATCTGGCCGGCATGACCTTCTATCTCTCGGCCTTGCCGACGCTCGATGCCGCCCAGATCAAGCGCGCGGCCAAACTCAAGGCGGTGATCGAGCTCTACGGCGCCTTTCCCGACACTATCGACTACGCTGCCTGCTTCGACCGCGGCATCGAGGTGCTGGCAACCGGTCCAGGCATGCGCGGCTCGGTCGCCGAAATGGCGGTGGCCATGGCGTTGTCGGGCGCGCGTGGCCTCGTGGAAGAACATGAACTGTTCCGTACCGGCGGTGAACATTGGCTCAACGACAATCCGGCGACCGATTTCACCTTGTTCGAACAGACGATAGGATTTGTTGGCTTCGGCGCCATTGCCAAGGAGTGCAGCCGGCTCCTGGCGCCGTTCTCGCCGAGGATATCCGCTTACGACCCCTGGCTTGATCCGTCGGTGGCCAGGCAGCATGGCGTCAGGCTCGCTTCCCTAGCGGAAGTCGCGAGCAGCTGCCGCGTGCTCTTCGTGACGGCGGCGCCGACCAGGACCAACAAGGGCCTTGTGGACGCGGCCACCATCGCCAGGCTGCAGCCGAACGCGTTGCTCGTCCTTGTCAGCCGTGCACATCTCATCGATTTCGATGCCTTGGTCGAGGCGGTGCGGACAAAGCGCATCCGCGCTGCAATCGATGTGTTCCCGTCGGAGCCGCTGGCCAGGGATCATGCCCTGCGCGGCATGCCCAACGTCATTCTGTCGCCCCACCGTGCCGCGGCGGTAAGCGGCGGCCGGCAACTGATGGGCCACCTGATTGTGGAAGACATTGCCCGGATGATCGAAGGCAAGTCACCATTGGACCTTCAGCGTGCCCGCAAGGAGCATGTGATGGACCTGGCAGGGGTTCAGCATTCGAAGAAGCTGGAAAGCATGGCGCAGGAGCGCTGACGCGATCAGTAACCCACCTTGCGATCGACCAGGTTCTGCAACGGCTCGCCGCGCTCGAAGGCATCCATCTGGCGCAGCATGATCGGCGCCAGGTGCATCGGATCGGAGGTCGCCGCGGCGTGCGGCGTCACGAACACCTTCGGATGGCTCCATAGCGGGCTGGTCTTCGGCAGCGGCTCGACCTCGAACACATCGAGGCTCGCCTCCTTCAACGTGCCGTCGTCCAGCGCCCGCACGATGTCGGCGTCCTTTTGCAGGCGGCCGCGTCCGGCGTTGATCAGCACCGAGCCGCCAAGGCCGTTGCGTTTGCGCAGTTCCTTCAGCACGCCATAATTGATGATGCCCTGCGTGTCCGGTGTCAGCGGCAGGAGCACGACGAGTATGTCGGTTGCCTTGAGAAACGGGATCAAGCCGGCCTCGCCGGAATAGGTCGCAACCCCTTGCATCGGCCGGTCGTTGCGCGACCAGCCATTGACGGCGAAGCCGAGCGAAAGAAGCACCGAGGCCGCGGCGCGGCCGAGATTGCCGAGCCCCATAATGCCAACGGAAATGTCGCCGGCCGGCCTCTGCTGCGGCTCGCGCCAGATCTTCTTCGGCTGCTGCGACCGGTAGAGCAGGCCATGGCGATGGTGATCAAGCACCCGCCAGACGACATATTCCGTCATGTACTGCGTGAGATTGTCGGCGACGACCTTGACGATCGGCACATCAGGCAGGCCGGGATCGGCGAAAATATGGTCGACGCCGGCGCCGATCGAGAAGATGGCGCGCAGATTGGGCAGCGACGACAACAGGTTCGGCTTCTGCTTCCACACCACCGCATAGGTGATCGATGGATCCTTGGCGCCGTCCGGCTCCAGGACCACCTCGCGCTCGGCCGATAACAGCTCGCGCCAGCGCTGCGGGTGAAAGCCGGTGACGGCAAGCAGGATGCGGCCTTTTTCCATTGTTGTTCGTTTAGTCCCTCTAATCACTGGCTGACGATGCCGACCGGCGCCGTCTCTATCTTGAAGGCCGCCGAAATCAGCGCCCGAGTATAGTCGGTTTGCGGATTTTCAAAAATCTGCCGGGAAGGGCCGGCTTCGACGATCTGACCATTGCGCATGACAATGACATCGTTGGCAAGCGCCCGGATGACCTTGAGGTCGTGGCTGATGAAGAGATAGGCGAGGTCGTGCTTGGCCTGCAGATTGCGCAAGAGATCGACGACCTGCGCCTGTACGCTCATGTCGAGCGCCGATGTCGGCTCGTCCAGCATGACGAAGCGCGGGTTGAGCACCATGGCGCGCGCGATGGCGACACGCTGGCGCTGGCCGCCGGAAAATTCGTGCGGATAGCGGTTGCGGGTCGCCGGATCGAGGCCGACCTCCTTCAGCACGTCCGCAACCTTGTCGTCGCGTTCATCGGGCGACAGCTTCGGCTCGTGGATCTTGAGCCCTTCCTCGATGATCTCGGCGATCGACATGCGCGGGCTGAGCGAACCGAACGGATCCTGGAACACGATCTGCAATTCGCGCCTGAGCGGCCGCATGGCATTGAAGGTGAGCTGGTTGATGTCGCGCCCGTTGAACTGGATGGTCCCAGTCGACGAGATCATCCGCGCCAGCGCCAGGCCGAGTGTGGTCTTGCCCGAACCGGATTCGCCGACCACGCCCAGCGTCTGGCCGGCGCGCACGGTGACATCGATGCCGTCGACAGCCTTCACATGGTCGACGGTGTTGCGGAAGAAGCCTTGCTTGATCGGGAACCAGACCTTGATGTCCTTGCCGGTCATCACCGGCTTGGCGTCGGCATTGGCCGCCGGTGGCTTGCCTTTCGGCTCGGCCGCCAGAAGGTGGCGCGTATAGGGGTGCTGCGGGTTGGCGAAGATCTCTTTGGTCGGACCGGTCTCGACGATCTTGCCCTTGGTCATCACGCAGACCCGGTCGGCGATCTTGCGCACGATGCCGAGGTCGTGGGTGATGAACAGCATCGACATGCCCTTACGGCTTTTAAGGCCGGCCAGCAGTTCGAGGATCTGCGCCTGCACGGTGACGTCGAGCGCCGTCGTCGGCTCGTCGGCGATCAGGAGTTCCGGCTCGTTGGCCAGCGCCATGGCGATCATCACGCGCTGGCGCTGTCCGCCGGACAACTGGTGCGGATAGGCGTCAAGGCGCTTCTGCGGGTCGCGGATACCGACCTCGTTGAGCAAAGCAAGCGTGCGCGCCTTGGCGGGGCGATCGGCCATGCCCTGATGCAGCTTCAGGATCTCGACGATCTGCTGCTCGATCGTGTGCAGCGGATTGAGCGAGGTCATCGGCTCCTGGAAGATCATGGTGATCTTGTTGCCGCGCACCTGGCGCAGCTGCTTCTCGCTCATCGCCAGCAGGTCGGCGCCCTGGAACAGGATTTTTCCCGACGGGTGGCTGGCGCTGGGATAGGGCAGGAGCTTCAGCACGGACAGCGCCGACACCGACTTGCCGGAGCCGGATTCCCCGACCAGCGCAACTGTCTCGCCCTTCGCGATGTCGAAGGAGATGTGGTCGACGGCGACAGACTGGCCGCCGCCCTGGCTGAAGGCGACGCTGAGGTCCTGTACGCTGAGCAGGGGCGCTTCGCTCATTTGAACGTCTTGCGCGGATCGAAGGCGTCGCGCGTTGCCTCGCCGACAAAGACGAGCAGCGACAGCATCAGCGAGATGACGACGAAGCCGGAAATGCCGAGCCACGGCGCATTGAGGTTGCGCTGCGCCTGCTTGAGCAGCTCGCCGAGCGAGGCGGACCCCGGCGGCAGGCCGAAGCCGAGATAGTCGAGCGAGGTCAGCGTCGAGATCGAGCCCGAGAGCAGGAAGGGCAGGAAGGTCAATGTCGCCACCATGGCGTTGGGCAACAAATGCCGGAACATGATGGTGCGGTTGGGCACGCCGAGGGCGCGGGCGGCGTTGACATATTCGAAGTTGCGGGCGCGCAGGAACTCGGCCCGCACCACGCCGACCAGCGCCACCCAGGAGAACAACAGCATCAGCCCGAGCAGGATGAAGAAGCCCGGCGGCAGGATGGCGGCGACGATCAGCAACAGATAGAGCACCGGGATCGCCGACCAGATTTCGATGAAGCGCTGGAACAGCAGGTCCGTCCAGCCGCCGAAATAGCCCTGCAGCGCGCCGGCGCCGACGCCGATCACGGCCGATCCGACGGTCAGGATCAGGCCGAACAGCACCGAGATGCGGAAACCGTAGATGACCCGCGCCAGGACGTCGCGCGCCTGGTCGTCCGTGCCGAGCCAGTTCCAGTTGCCGACGATGCAGGCCGGGTCGGCAGCCCCTTGCGGATACTGGTTGCAGCGCTTGGCGGCGTCATACTGCCAGGACGGCCTGGCGGGTGCGGCCTCCGGGATGGCATTGTTGACGGTCTGGTAGGAATAGCGGATCGGCGGCCAGATCATCCAGCCATTGGCGTTGATCTCGTCCTGGATCACCGGGTCGCGATAATCGGTGACGGCATAGAAGCCGCCGAACTTCTCCTCGGGGTAGGCGACCAGCACGGGAAACAGGATCTCGCCCTTGTAGGAAGCGATGATCGGCTTGTCGTTGGCGATGAATTCGGCAAACAGCGACAGCACGAACAGGACGAGGAAAATCCACAACGACCAGTAGCCGCGCCGGTTGGCCTTGAAATTCTGCAGGCGGCGCTTGTTGAGCGGCGACAGGAATGGCCGTGGCATCCGCTCCGGCACCACTCCGGCGGTCACGCTTGCCTCCGACATCAGATGTCTCTCCGCTCGAAATCGATGCGCGGATCGACCCAAGTGTACATGAGGTCGGACAACAATCCGACGAACAGGCCGAGAAGCGAGAAGATGTAGAGATTGGCGAACACCACGGGATAGTCGCGCTCGACCACCGACCGGAAGCCAAGCAGGCCGAGGCCATCGAGCGAGAAGATGTTCTCGATCAGCAGCGAACCGGTGAAGAAGGCCGAGATGAAGGCGCCGGGGAAGCCGGCGATGACGATCAGCATGGCGTTGCGGAAGACGTGGCCGTAGAGCACCTGTCGTTCGGACAGGCCCTTGGCGCGCGCCGTCACCACATACTGCTTGCGGATCTCCTCCAGGAACGAGTTCTTCGTCAGCAGCGTGGTGGTGGCGAAGGCCGACAGCACCAGCGCCGTCAGCGGCAAGGTCATGTGCCAGATGTAGTCGGCGATCTTGGCCGGCCAGGACAACTGGTCCCAATTGTCCGAGACGATACCGCGCAACGGGAACCAGTCCCAGAACGAGCCGCCGGCGAACAGCACCATCAGCATGATGCCGAACAGGAAGCCGGGAATGGCATAGCCGACGATGACGACGCCGCTGGTCCAGACGTCGAAAGGCGAGCCATCCTTCACCGCCTTGCGGATGCCGAGCGGGATGGAAATCAGATAGGACAGGAGCGTGATCCAGAGCCCGATCGAGATCGATACCGGCATCTTTTCCAGGATCAGGTCGAGCACCGAGATGTCGCGGAAATAGCTGTTGCCGAAATCGAAGCGGGCATAGTTCCACAGCATCATGCCGAAGCGCTCGAGCGGCGGCTTGTCGAAGCCGAACTGTTTCTCCAGCTTCTTGATGAATTCCGGATCGAGCCCCTGCGCACCGCGATATTTCGAGCTGACGTCGCCGGCGGCGTCGAAGTTGGAGCCGCCCGCATCGCCGCCGCCACCGCCGAGGCGATCGCTGCCGCCCTGATTAGTCAGCTTGGCGATGACCTGCTCGACCGGGCCGCCCGGCGCGAACTGGATGACGGCGAAGGAGATCGCCATGATGCCGAACAGGGTCGGGATCATCAAAAGGATGCGGCGCAGTATATAGGCGCCCATCAGGCTTCCTGCCCTCTGCGGACCGATATCTCAGCCTTTGCCAATTTTTGCCGCCTTGCCCTTATCGAACCACCACAGCGCCTCGACCGGAAAGCCGAAATCGGGCTTTTGCTCGGGAAAGCCGAACATGTCCCAATAGGCGCTTCGGTGATTCGCCAGGAACCAACTAGGAATCCAATCGCACCGCGCGCGCAAGACCCGGTCGAGCGCTCGCATCGCGACCGTCAGGCTTTCACGGTCTTTTGCCGCGCCCACCGTGCCGATCAGCGCATCGATCGCGGGGTCTGAGGTGCCCGGCAGATTGCGCGAACCGGAGAGGTTGGCCGTCCTGGAATGGAAGAAGCCTTCGAGATCGTCGCGCGTCGGTGTCGCGCTGAACGAGAAAGCGGCTGACAGCAGATCGAAATCGAAGGTCGCCTGCCTGGCCTGGTATTGGGCAGAATCCACCAGCCGGATCGTGGCATCGATGCCGATCGCCTTCATGTTGGCGACCCAGGGCGAATAGACCTGCACGAAAGTGTCGTCGTCGACCATGAATTCGGCCGAAAGCCGGCCGCCCTTGCCGTTGACGACGAAATCACCCGATCGTTTCCAGCCGGCTGCGGCCAGAAGCTTTGCCGCCTGACCAAGCAGCTTGCGGTCGCGACCGGAACCGTCGGATGCCGGCTGGGCCACGGCCTGGCCGAAGACCTCAGCCGGCACCTGGCTTCGCAGCGGCTCCAGCAGCGCCAGCTCTTGTGTTGATGGCACACCTTCAGCGCGAAAATCCGACTTCTCGAAGCAGGATTGCGAGCGCTCGTAGGAGCCGTAGAAGAAGTTGCGCCGCGTCCATTCGAAATCGAAGCAGAGCGCGATCGCCTGGCGCACGCGAGCGTCGCGAAACTGTTCGCGCCGCTGGTTGACGGCCGTTCCCTGCATGGTCGGCCGCTTCTCGGCCGGGAATTCGTGCTTGACCACCTTGCCGGCTGTCAGCGCGGGGAAGTCGTAGGCGGTCGCCCAGACGCGCGAGGTGAATTCCTCGCGGTAGGTGATTTCGCCCTTCTTGAAGGCTTCGAAGCCGGCGGTGCGGTTCTGGTAGAATTCGATGCGGATACGGTCGAAATTGTTCTGGCCGCGATTGACCGGCAGATCACGGCCCCAATAGTCCGCAACCCGATCATATTCGATCCATGCGCCGGCCGAGAACCGGCCGACCTTGTAGGCACCGGAGCCGAGCGGCGGGTTCAACTGCGAAGAGTCGAACGGGTTGGCCGTATAGAAGGCCTTCGACAGGATGGGGAATTCCACAACGTTGAGCACGGTGCGGGCCGATTGCTTGCCGGAGAAGGTGAGCCGCAGCGTGCGGTCGTCGACAGCAACGGCATCGACCATATGCGTCAGCGACAACGACAGGTCGGGATGGCCCTTGTCCTTGTAAAGCTTGAAGGTGAAGGCGGCGTCCTGAGCGGTCAGCGGCGTACCGTCGTGGAAGCGCGCCTTGGGGCGAAGCGAGAAGGTGAAGGAGTTGCGGTCTTCCGACAGTGTCACGCCGTCGGCGATCTGGCCGTAGACGGCGTCGGGCTCGTCGAGTGCGCGCACCATCAGCCCGTCCAAGCACATCTCCATGCGCGGCGGCGCATCGCCCTTGTCGGCGAAGGAATTCATCGTGTTGAAGGTTTGTGTGTCCTGGTTGTAGCCCCAGTTCGGCGGCGAGAAATTGAAAACTCCGCCGGCTTGTGCGTCGACATTCACATAGTCGAAATGGGTGAAATCCGGTCCGTATTTGAGGTCGCCAAAGGCGGACAATCCATGCAGCTTGGTGCCGGTCGCAATGTCGGCGAAAGCTTTTGCGGGCAACAGGGCGGCGGCGGCCGCCGCCGCGCCAAGCGCGAGAAAATCACGGCGGGGCAGGGCGGTCATCGATTGCCGCTCCATCAATTGCCGCCTTTGTACTTGGCGGCCAGCGCCTTTTCCTTGTCGACGTCGATCCACCAGGAATCGATATCGACACCGACATAGGCAGGCTGCTTGTCGGGGAATTTGAACTTGTCCCAATAGGCCAGCCAGACCGCCGACCTGTGATACTGCGGCACGACGTAGAAGTTCCAAAGCAGCACGCGGTCGAGCGCATGGGTTGCGGCAACGAGATCATCGCGATCCGTGGCAAAGATGATGCGGTCGACCAGCGCATCGACGGTCGGATCCTTGATGCCCATCAGATTGCGCGAACCAGGTGCGTCGGCGGCCTTCGAACTCCAGAAATCGCGCTGCTCGTTGCCGGGCGAATCCGACTGGCCGAACAGGCCCGTGACAACGTCGAAATCGAAGTTGTTGACGCGGTTGATGTACTGCGTCTGGTCGATGATGCGCAACGAGGCGTCGACGCCGATCTTGCGCAGATTGGCAATGTAGGGGCTGGCGATTACCTGGTCGGTGTCGTTCCAGCCGAGGATCTCGAATTTGAACGGCGCGCCTGTCTTGGCGTTGACCATCTTGCCGCCCTTTATGACCCATCCGGCCTTGGCGAAGAGATCGACAGCCTGCTTCAGGTACTTTCGCTCCGCTTGCGGCGAATCGTAGACGGGCAGCTTGAATTCCTGGGTGAAGAGTTCGGGCGGCAGCTTGTCACGGTATTTTTCCAGGATTTCCAGTTCCTTGCCCTGCGGCAACCCGCTGGATGCCAGCTCGGTGCCCTGGAAATAGCTCGACGTGCGGGTGTTGAAGCCGAAGAACAAGGTGCGGTTCATGCTCTCGAAATCGAACGGTATGGTCAGTGCCTCGCGGACCAGCCGGTCCTGGAACAGCGGCCTGCGCTGGTTGAGGACAAAGCCCTGCATCGGTTGTGGCGACTGGGTCTGGAAGTCCTTCTTGATGACGTCGCCGGCCTGGAGGGCCGGGAAATTATAGGCCGTCGCCCATTTGCGGGAGCTGTATTCGCGGTTGATGTCTTCCAGTCCGCCCTTGGTGAAGGCCAGCCAGGCGGCATTGTCGTCGAGGATGTAGGTGTATCGGCGCGTGTCGAAATTCTCGCGGCCGATCTTCACCGGCAGCTTGGCCGCCCAATAGTCCGGCACGCGCTGCCAGACGATTTCGGAGCCCGGCTTGAAGCTGGCGATCTTGTATGCGGCCGAGCCCAGCGGCGGTTCCAGCGTTCCCTTGGTTATGTCGCGCTTCTTGCCATTGGCGTCGGTACCTTCCCACCAATGCTTCGGCAGAACGACGAGGTCGCCAATGATCTTCGGCAGTTCACGATTGCCCTTCTGGTTGAAATGGAACTCGACCTCGCGATCGGAGATCGCCACCGCGTCGGTGACATTCTCGAAATACCGGTTGTATTGCGGGCTGTTGGCCTTCAGCACCTGGAACGACCAGATCACGTCGTCGACCGTGATCGGCTGGCCGTCATGCCACTTCGCGCGCGGGTCAAGCCGGTACGTGGCCGAGGAATAGTCGTCGGGATATTTATAGGCATCGGCGATCAGCGGGTGGCTGGTGCTGCCCTCGTCCGTCGCCTGCTCCATCAGCGTGTCGTAGAGCAGGCCGCCGCCGAAGCCGGCCAAACCCGCCGCCGGCGATCCCTGGACGATATAGGGGTTGAAGCTGTCATAGGTGCCGAGCAGCACCGAATTCAGCGTACCGCCTTTCGGCGCGTTCGGGTTGACGTAGTCGTAATGCTGGAAGTTGTCGCCGTATTTGGATTGGCCGATCAGCGATGAGGTGGTCCGCCACTCGTCGGCCAGGGTTGTCTGCAACCCCGCCGCCAGCAGGGCCGCCGCCAGCAGCGACTTGAGAAGCGTTCGGCCAACCGTCATGCACTATCCTCTTCGCGATGCGTGCCAGATCATCCGGACGCGATCCTAGATGATTTGGCGCTGGTGAAAACCGCAATGCGCCGGCTTTGTCGCCGCACCCTGGATTTTCCCAATAAAAAAGCCGGGCTGAACCCGGCTTTTTCAAGGTCGTGGAGATTACAAATTGTTCACTGGGCGGGTGCTGGCGCTGGAGCTGGAGCGGCAGGCTTGGCCGGTGCGGCGCCTTCAGCCGGCTTCGCCGGGGCGGCTGCATCGGCCGGCTTGGCGGGCGCGCTGGCGTCCGCGGCGGCACCAGGTGCCGGCAGCGGCTTGGGATTGTCCGACAGCGTGCGCAGATACGCGATGACGTTGGCGCGGTCCTCGTCCTTGGGCAGGCCGGCGAAGCCCATGGCGGTGCCCTTCACGAATTTCTTCGGCGAGGTGATGAAGTGGTTGATGTTGTCGTAGGTCCACTTCTCGGTACCGCCCTTGGAGAATTCCTTCATGCCGGCCGAATAGGCGAAGCCTTCATGTTCGGCGACGGGGCGGTCGATAAGATCCCACAGATCGGGGCCCACCTTGTTGGGGCCGCCCTTTTCGCCGGAATGGCAGGCCTGGCACTTCTTGAAGACGGCAGCGCCCGCCTCGGCATTGGCGGTCTGCAGCAGGTCGGCGATCGGCTTGGCCGCGGCAGCCGGCGCGGCCGGGCCGCCTTCGGCGGGCTCAGCCGCCTCGATGGCGAAGCCGGGCTTTTCCGGGGCCGGCGAGGCAAACAGTGCGTCCGACACCAGCCCGACCGAGAAAACGACGAAAACGGTTCCGAGCAATCCGGCGAGCAGTTTATTGACTTCGTTGGAATCCATACGCCCCTTGCTCCCTTTTCCGGCGGACCGAACCGTCCACTCCGTCCGTCGGTATCGAGACCTGCCCTCCAGAGCCGGTCAAATCGGGCGGAAACTAGGTCTTTTGCTCCGGCGTTGCAACACCTATAAGGGCGCTGCCAGTGAGACCTTTTGCCACTTTTCCCCTCCTCTTTTCGAACGCCTTGCCACAGCGATGTCCACCTTGATCCTGATACCGGCCCGCATGGCCTCCACCCGCCTGCCGGGCAAACCTCTGGCCGACATCGCCGGCGTGCCGATGATCGTCCATGTCGCCCGCCGTGCGGCCGAAGCCGGCCTCGGCCGGGTGGTGGTGGCGACCGACACGCAAAGCGTGGCCGAAGCGGTGCGCGCGCATGGGTTCGAGGCGGTGATGACGCGCATCGACCACGAGTCCGGCTCCGACCGCATCCATGAGGCGCTGGTCGCGCTCGATCCTGGACATGAGGTCCAAACGATCGTCAATGTGCAGGGCGACCTGCCGACCATCGATCCCGGCATCATCGCCGCCTCGCTCAGGCCATTCGAGGACGCGGCGGTGGATATCGCCACACTCGGTGTCGAGATCGTCCGCGAGGAGGAAAAGACCAATTCCAATGTCGTCAAGATCGTGGGCTCGCCGCTGTCCGCCGCCAGGCTGAGGGCGCTCTATTTCACCCGCGCCACGGCACCTTGGGGCGAGGGGCCGCTCTATCACCATGTCGGCCTCTACGCCTATCGCCGCGCGGCACTCGAGCGCTTCGTCGCGCTGAAGCCGTCGCCGCTGGAACGCCGCGAGCGGCTGGAGCAGCTGCGGGCGCTGGAAGCCGGCATGCGCATCGATGCCGAGATCGTCCGGTCGCTGCCGCTAGGCGTCGACACGCCGGAAGACCTTGAGCGCGCCCGAACCATCCTTTCAAACTGAGAAATTCCTTCGCCATGCCTGAAAAAACCAACAGAATATCCTTCCAGGGCGAGCCGGGTGCCAATTCCGATACCGCCTGCCGCAACGTCTATCCCTCGATGGAGCCGTTGCCGTGCCCGACTTTCGAGGATGCGTTCAACGCGGTCGAGACCGGCAAGGCCGATCTCGCCATGATCCCGATCGAGAACACCATCGCCGGACGCGTCGCCGACATCCACCATCTCTTGCCGGAATCGAGGATGCACATCGTCGGCGAGTATTTCCTGCCGATCCATTTCCAGCTGATGGTGCTGCCCGGCGTCAAGCGGGAAGAAATCAAGACGGTTCACAGCCACATCCATGCGCTTGGCCAGTGCCGCAAATACATCCGCAAGAACGGCTGGAAGGCGGTCGTCGCGGGCGATACGGCGGGCGCCGCCAAGATGATCTCCGAGGTCAAGGACCGCACAATGGCCGCCCTGTCGCCGGCGCTGGCGGCGACGCTCTATGGGCTCGACATCATCGAGGAGAACGTCGAGGACACCGATTCCAACGTCACGCGCTTCGTCGTCCTGACCAAGAGCAAGCAATGGGCCGAACGGCCGACGGCCGACACCAAGATGATGACGACCTTCATCTTCCGCGTCCGTAACGTGCCGGCCGCGCTCTACAAGGCGATGGGCGGCTTCGCCACCAACGGCATCAACATGACCAAGCTGGAGAGCTACCAGCTCGGCGCTTTCACGGCGACGCTGTTCTACGCCGACATCGAGGGCCATCCCGACGATCCGCTGGTCAAGCTGGCGCTGGACGAGCTTCGCTTCTTCTCCCGCGAGGTGCGCATCCTGGGCGTCTATCCGGCCAGCCAGTCGCGCGAGCAATGGAAGGTGGCGGATTAGCCAGCCATTGCGCCGTCAACTGACCGGCATTTCAATGCGCGACAGCACGTTCGAGATTGGCGGAGGCGTTCATGACGATGTCATGAAGGGCCGCGCCAATCTCAGACGTTGGTGCCGATCATCTCAGCCAAAGCCCAGCGGCACATAGTCGATCTCGAGAAATTTCTCGACCTCCGGCACCCAGCGGTCGCGCACGAAGGCGACATGGTCGGGATGGTCGTTGTATCTGGTGTAGGCGGCCTGGTCGGCGAACTCCATCGAGAAGCCGAACTGATAGTCGTTCTTGGGGCTGATCTGCCGCAATTGCTCGAAATGCGTGACGCCCCGGATCGCGGTGAGGATTTTCTTGGCATCGACGAGGAAGCGCTTTTCCTCCAGCGAATGCGGCGCGTGCTTCAGCGTGAAGACGACGGTGTGGCGGATCATTTGTCTCTCCTGCAATGAATTTCAATATCGCCTATTCGCTGTCGACCCAGGCGCGGATAAGGTGATGCGCGATCGCCCCTTTCGGCGGCGTGACCAGATTATCGGCATGCTCCCTGGTCAGCATCAGGCGCACTTCGTCGCGGCCAAACCAGCGGCAGTCCTCCAGTTCGTTGAGGTCGGCCTGGATGTCGTCATTGAGCGGCTCGCCGAAGCAGCCGATCATCAGTGAGTAAGGGAACGGCCAGGGCTGGCTGGCGTGGTAGACGACGCGGCCGAGCCGGATGCCGGCTTCCTCCAGCGTCTCGCGGCGTACCGCTGCCTCGATCGTCTCGCCCGGCTCGATGAAGCCGGCGAGCGCCGAATACATGCCCGGCGCGAAGTGCCGGCCGCGCCCAAGCAAGCATTTCTCGCGCGTTGCCGTCAGCATGATCGCCACTGGGTCGGTGCGCGGAAAATGCTCGGTGCCGCAATTCGGGCAATGGCGCTTGTAGCCACCGGCCCGCATTTCCGACTGCGTGCCGCATTTGCTGCAGAAACGGTGGCTGGCGTGCCAGGCGAGCAAAGCGGCCCCTTGCGCCATCGCGCCGGCGGCCGCTTCGTCGATCAGCCCTTGCATGTAGACCGACCTGTAGTCGATCGCCTTGACGGTCTCGGGCAGCTGTTCGGGGTCAACGCCCGCCACCACCGCAAGCACCGGTCCTTGGTCGGAAAAGCCGAGCAGGACGCTTTGGTCGAAGGAAGGTTTGAAAGACTGGCTCTCGGAGACGCCGAACCAGGGATCGAGGCCGCTGCCATTCCCCAATTTCAGATAGAGCCGGCCGCCATTCATCAACAGCAGCCGCGTCGTTGGATCGGCCAGCGCCTTGTCGACCGAATCGTCGGCGCGGTTCTCGGATTGCCGGTCGATGGTGTTGCCGGCAAAGCCGACAAACTGGCTCGGCTCGCGCAGCGGCGCGTCAAACAGGCTGAAGCTCATGCGGACTCTGGTTCTTTGGGATGGACATGTTTTGGAATGAACACAGGGGAGCTTATAGCGCCGCCCTTATCGTTTCGGCAAACCGGCGCAGGTCGGAGCGCTCATAGGGCTCGCGCAGGCCGTGCCCCCACACCGGGCCCGGCCAGCCGGGATCGCCTTCGGACCGGGCGATGATATGGATATGCAATTGGCGCACGATGTTGCCGAGCGCGCCGGTGTTGATCTTGGTGCAACCGCTCACTTTCTTGAGCGCCTGCGCCACCATGTTGGTCTCGAAGGTCAGCATGGCCTGGTCGAGCGGCGTCATGTCGTGGATTTCCTCCGCGCCCGGCCGCTGCGGTACCAAAAGCAGCCATGGCCAGCGGCGATCGTTCATTACCCGCAATTCGCACAGCCCAAGCCACATCAACTGCTCGCTGTCCGCCTCCAGCCGGGCATCCAGCGTGAATCCGGCCTTCAGGCCAGGCAGCATCGGCGTTTCCCTTGCTTTTCTTGGTTTCCTCGAACCCATGACGCTAGAGCGGCGGCAAGAGGGCTGCAAGCGAATCATTGTTCCTCTGACGGTTTGGTGCGCCAAATCGCGTGTGCACTTGCATTTCATCGCGCAATTGCCGATATGGACAGCGGGAGGTTGGTGGTGGACGATCCACTCGCCAACCGGGTCAGGTCCGGAAGGAAGCAGCCCTAACGAGCCCGGAACGGGTCATTGTTCCAGCCTCCCACCTCATCGGCCCTCCTCGCGACATTGACGACGCATTGCAGCGCGGGCGAGACTATGCGCAGGAATCGGCGCCTTTGGGCGCGGCCTTTTGGAGCTTAACGGGCGAATGAGCGAAGCCGGAAATTCGGGGCCAAAAAGCCTGGAGCCAAAAGGCCCGGAGAATGGAAAGGCCGCTGCCTATCGCGTGCTGGCGCGCAAATACCGTCCGTCGAATTTTTCCGAGCTGGTCGGCCAGGAGCCGATGGTGCGCACCCTCACCAACGCCTTTGCCACCGGCCGGATTGCCCAAGCCTGGATGCTGACCGGCGTGCGCGGCGTCGGCAAGACCACCACGGCGCGCATCCTGGCGCGGGCACTGAACTACAAGACATCAACCGTGGACCAGCCTTCGGTCGACCTTGCCGTCCTCGGCGAGCATTGCCAGGCGATCATGGAAGGCCGCCATGTCGACGTCATCGAGATGGACGCCGCCTCGCATACCGGCATCGACGACATCAGGGACATCATCGAGCGTGTGCGCTATGCGCCGGTCTCGGCCCGTTACAAGGTCTACATCATCGACGAAGTGCACATGCTGTCGACGCAGGCCTTCAACGGCCTGCTGAAAACGCTGGAAGAGCCGCCGCCGCACGTTAAATTCATCTTCGCCACCACCGAAATCCGCAAGGTTCCGATCACCGTCCTGTCGCGCTGCCAGCGTTTTGACCTGAGGCGCATCGATGCCGGATCGCTGGTCGCGCATCTCTCTTCGATCGCCGCCAAGGAAGGCATTTCGGTCGACGACGACGCGCTGGCGATGATCGCGCGCGCCGCGGAAGGCTCGGCTCGCGATTCGCTCTCCATCCTCGACCAGGCGATCGCCCATGGCGCCGGCTCCGTCAGCGCCGAGGCCGTCCGGGGCATGCTGGGCCTGGCCGACCGCGCCCGCATCGTCGACCTGTTCGAACATGTGATGAAGGGCGATGTGGCGGCGGCGCTCGCCGAATTCCGCGCTCAATACGACACCGGCGCCGATCCGGCCGCCGTACTGACCGATCTTGCCGAATTCAACCACCTTGTCACCCGGCTGCGTTTCGTACCGACCGCCATGGATGATGCTTCGCTGTCGCAGGACGAGCGCCAGCGCGGGGCCGATTTTGCCAGGACGCTGTCCGTCAAGGTGCTGTCGCGAACCTGGCAGATGCTGCTCAAGGGCATTCCCGAGGTGCAATCCTCGAACCGGCCGGTGAGCGCCGCCGAAATGGTGTTGATCCGGCTGGCGCATGCCGCCGACCTGCCGACGCTCGACGAGGCGCTGAGATCGCTCGAGGGCGCGGGACCGGTTCAAAATGGCGCATCGCGTCCAAACGGGGCGCCCGCTGGCCCTGGCAATGGCGGTGGTGCCAGCGCGGTTGCGCAAACGCGCATGCCATCCGGACAGGGTGGCGCGCAGACCATGCGGCTGGTCGAGGCCACACCCGCGCCGGTGGCTTTCGTTGCCCCTCCCCAGCCGGCGCCGGAGACGCCGCCGGTACCCCTGAAATCGCTGGCCGACATCGTTGCCCTCGCCGACGCACAACGCGACATCGCCTTCAAGGTGCTGGTCAAGCGCTGCATTCGTCCCGTGCGCATCGAACCCGGCCGCATCGACGTCAGCCTGACCGAAGATGCGCCCAAGCTGCTGCTCAACGATCTGACAACGAAACTGCGCGCCTGGACCGGCCGCAACTGGCTTGTCTCGCTATCCAAGGAAGAGGGCGGCCAGACTCTGGCTGAAATGGAATCGACGAAGCGCGAAAACGCCTTCCTCGATGCCAAGAGCGATCCGGCCGTGGCCGCCATACTGGCGCGTTTTCCCGGTGCCAAGATCATCGACGTGCGCATTCCCGATGCGCCGGAGGCAGACGAGACCGAGGCGGAAGTGCCGGTCGAGCCGCCGGCGGATGACGACGAGACCTGATAAACCAAGACAAGGATCGGACCATGAAAGATCTTCTCGGCCTCATGGGCAAGGCGAAGGAAATGCAGGCCAAGTTTCAGGCCATGCAGGATGAGATCGCCACGGTCGAATCCGTCGGCCAGGCCGGCGGCGGCCTGGTCAGCGTCACGCTGAGCGGAAAGTTCGACATGAAGTCGCTGAAGATCGACCCGTCTCTGTTCAAGGAGGACGATGTCGAGATCCTCGAGGACCTGATTCTTGCCGCCCACAATGACGCCAAGGCCAAGGTCGAGCAGATCATGCAGGAAAAGACCAAGGCGCTGACCGCTGGCCTACCGATCCCGCCGGGAATGAAACTGCCATTCTGATGCATGATGCCCAAAACCGTGCAGCGGTTTTGGGGCAACGGGATGCACGAAAGTTGAGCCCAGCGGCGATGCGCCCATGACCGAAGAGCCGTCCGAAAGACTGATCGAGCAGCGTATCCGCAACAGGATCTATGAGATCCTGGAAATCCTCGCGGATTGCGATGACGGCGTCGATATCGTCGGCATCAAGGGCTATTTCCACTTGTTCGAGGATTTCGTGCATCGCCCGTCGATCGAGGCCGGCACCTCGGCGCTTTCGAAAGAGGAGCGCGCGATCGTGCTGGAAATCGCCGAATTCCTCGAAGCCGCTTCCGAAACGAATCCCGATTTCACCAAGGCCGAATTCATCGATAGCGACTGGCCGGGAAAGATCGCGCCGACGGCCAGGGACGCGCGGGCGTTGTTCCTCAGGCGCGGCCTGTTTTCGGAGAAAGTCGAGGAGCTTGAGCCTGGTCGGCCGACCGCGATTGCGGCGGGGCGGTAGCGATTCCCCGGAAAAGCGTGCCGCGGTTTTCCCTCGACAATTGCGGCGAAACGAAGGGATAGCGGTCATCGCTTTTGTGAAATGATGGCTCGATCTATCTGGAAAGCCTCGAAATTGTGCCTTTTCGGCAACAGTACGTTGTTAATAACGTTTTGGCCATCATTTTGCCCGAAAGTGTCTCATTCTTGCCGCAGCCTGGGGGCGGGCATCGAAGTGAGAGGGTAACCTGTTGATCGTCACGCGATGGAAGACGCCGCTGTTGCTCGGCGTCATTACGTCTCCCCTGTTTTTGGCTGCGTGCAGCCAGACAACCTCGCACGGCATGTCCGTCGCCGGCCTCACCGATGCCATCACGCCGAGTTTCCTGACCTCGCGCGCCTCCAGCCACTCGCCAAAGGACAGGGAGTGCCTGGAAAGGGCGATGTTCTTCGAATCCAACCGCTCGAGCCGTGACGGCATGATCGCCGTCGGCACCGTGGTGATGAACCGGTTGCGTTCCGGCAACCACGGCAGCACCATCTGTGACGTGGTGGGTGAACCTGGGCAGTTCGCGCCGGGCGTCATGACGAGGCCGATGAATTCGCGCGCCATGCCCGATGTCGAGGAAGCGGCCAACGCCGTGCTCAAGGGCGAGCGCAAGGCCAAGCTCAAGAACACCATGTATTTCCACACGGCGGGTCTGCGCTTCCCCTACAAGAACATGCATTACACCATGGTCGCCGGCGGCAATGCCTTCTATGAGAAGCGCGGCCGTAACTGGCAGCCGCTGCCCGATGAGCCGACCGTGGCGATTGCCTCGGCTGGGTCCGAAATCGTGAAGCCGGCCGCGCCGGTGACGATGGTTGCCTCGGCCGAGCCGGCGCGCCCGGCCAAAGCGTCCCGCGTCGCTCCGGCGCAGCAGGTCTATATGACCGCCGCAGCGGAACCGGCCCGGCAGCCCAAAACCAGGACCGCCCCGGCTCAAGAGACCTATGTGACCGCGGCCGCGGTGGCCACGGCGAAGTCGGCGCGCGTGACCACGAAGCAGACGATGGTCGCCATGCAGGAGCCGATGGAAGAACCGGATGCCGCCCGTTTCGGCGGAACCTTGAACACGAGGGTCATCTCCTCGGTTCAAGGTGAGCCGCAAGAGGCGGCGATGGGATTCCAATCGACGCCGGAGAACACCGACGCCATCGGTGCGATGATCGCCAGCCAGAGTCGACCGCTCGAGGTCAACTGATTCGCATCGCCCCGGCTTCGCGTGGCAGCATGGCAGACCATGCGCTGACACGGGATGTTCCAAAGCGCTCTGAAAAATCCTAGATCAGAGCGATGTCCAAGCGAATCGCCGGTCCCGAGATCGAACGTCTGATCCAGCTCCTGGCCAAGGTCCCGGGGCTTGGTCCCCGTTCGGCCAGGCGTGCGGCACTGCATCTGATCAAGAAGAAGGAGCAGCTTTTGTCGCCGCTCGCCGCCGCCATGGGCGAGGCTGCCGACAAGGTTCGCATCTGCTCCACCTGCGGCAATGTCGATACGTCGGATCCTTGCATGATCTGCACCGATCCGCGCCGCGATGCCGCCACCCTCATCGTCGTAGAGGACGTCTCGGATCTCTGGGCGCTCGAACGCGCGGCGGCAATGAACGTACGCTACCATGTGCTCGGCGGCACGCTGTCGCCGCTCGACGGCGTCGGCCCTGATCAGCTCAACATCCGCTCGCTGATCGACCGCGTTGCCGGCGGCGAGGTCAAGGAAATCATCCTCGCCGTCAACGCAACGGTCGAGGGCCAGACCACCGCGCATTACCTCACCGACCAATTGTCCGGCTTCGACCTCAAGGTGACAAGGCTGGCGCATGGCGTGCCGGTCGGCGGTGAACTCGACTATCTCGACGAGGGCACGCTCGCCGCTGCGCTGCGCTCGCGGACGGCGTTTTGACGCAATTGGCGGGGATGTTTGCTGAAATGACTGCATTCCTTCGTACGATCACCTTCGCCCTTGTCGCTATGCTCCTCGGTGTCTTCCTCGTCACCCCGGTCTCGGCCGCCAAGATCGACGACCAGTTCCGCGCGTGGCTGCAGAACGATCTCTGGCCCGAAGCCAAGGCCAAAGGCATTTCCAAGAAGACCTTCGATGCCGCCTTCGATGGCATAAACCCCAATTTGAAGCTGCCCGACCTTGTCATGCCCGGCGAGAAGCCGAAGACGCCGCAGAAGCAGCATCAGGCCGAGTTCGGCTCGCCCGGTGCCTATTTTGCCGAAAAGACGGTTCGCGCCGTGACGTCGGGCGGACGCACGCGCGAGGCGGCCAACGCCAAGACCCTTGCCGCGATCGAAAAACGCTACGGCGTGCCCGGCGAGATCGTTCTGGCGATCTGGGGCCGCGAGACCGGTTTCGGCGCGGCGAAGATGCCCTACGACGCCTTCGAGGTGCTGGGCACCAAGGCGTTCATGTCGACCAAGAAGGATTTCTTCCGCACCGAATTGCTGGCCGCACTGGAAATCGTCGAGCGTGGGCTGGCCCCGGTCGGCTCGATGAAATCGTCCTGGGCCGGTGCGCTCGGCCAGCCGCAATTCATGCCGACCTCCTTTCTCAAGCATGCCGTGGATTTCGATGGCGACGGCCGCGTCGACATCTGGAACTCGACGCCCGACGTGCTCGCCTCGATCGCCAACTATCTTGTCCATTATGGCTGGGTGAGGGGACGTGGCTGGGGGTTCGAGGTGACCGTGCCCGAGAGCGTCTCCTGCTCGCTGGAAGGTCCCGATCAGGGCAAGAAGATATCTGAGTGGGCTGGTATGGGCATCAAGCGCGTCGGCGGCAAGCCGTTTCCGGCGAGCGAGCTTAAGGCGGAGGGCTTCCTGCTGATGCCGGCTGGCCGCAGCGGACCGGCTTTCATCGCCACGCCCAATTTCTACGTGCTGAAGGAATACAACACCAGCGACCTCTACGCGCTGTTCATCGGCCATGGTGCCGACCGCATCGCGCATGGCGATCAGAATTTTTCCGGCAGCTGGGGTCCCGTTGGCGATCTCCACCGTTCCGATATTGCCGCCCTGCAGCGGTCGCTGGAGGCCAAGGGCTATGATGTCGGCAGCGCCGATGGCCTGCCCGGCTTCAAGACCCGCCGCTCGATCGGCAAGTGGCAGGCCAAGAACGGCCAGGCCGCAACCTGCTTTCCCGATGCGGCCCTGGTCGCCGCACTGAAATAGCGCCGAAATTAGCAGATTATTCTCGATCGGCGGCCTCGATTGGCCGGCCTATGCGTCGACGCGCCACCCGCCATCCTGCTTCAATGAGCCGTCGTATAAATGCTCGTTGCCGGCCACGGAGCCGCCGGATATGGTGTTGACCAAATGGACAAAAACCACGACGGTAAGTGGACAAGGGGCCATCATAGGCCTTGAAAAGAAGACCTCAATCCTGAGCCGGGAACTCAGGTTAACAACAAAAAAGGGAACAATCACCATGATGATGGAAAAGCTTGCTCTACGATCCCGCATCTTGCTCGCGGGCGCGGCCATGTCGGCACTGCTTCTGGCCGGAGCGCCGGCTGGCGCGGTCACGCCCGCCGACACGCTGGTCGAAGGTTTTGCGATCGACGACATCATCTCCATGGATCCGGGCGAGGCGTTCGAACTGTCGACCGCCGAAGTCACCGGCAACACCTACGACCTGCTGGTCCGCCTCGACCTCAGCGACACCTCCAAGGTCAAGCCCGATCTCGCTGAAAGCTGGACCGTCTCCGATGATGGTCTGACCTACACGTTCAAGCTCAAGCCGGGCCTCAAATTCGCCTCGGGCAATCCGATCACCGCGGCTGACGTCGCCTATTCCTTCGAGCGCGCCGTCAAGCTGGACAAGAGCCCGGCCTTCATCATCGACCAGTTCGGCATCAGCGGCGACAACGTCACCGAAAAGGCCAAGGCAATCGACGACACCACCTTCCAGTTCACCGTCGACAAGGCCTATGCGCCGAGCTTCGTGCTGAACTGTCTCTCGGCCACCGTCGCTTCGGTGGTCGACGCCAAGCTGGTCAAGGAGCATGTCGCGGCAGTGACGCCGAGCGCCGACTACAAATGGGACAATGATTTCGGCAATGCCTGGCTGAAGACCGGATATGCCGGCTCCGGCGCCTACAAGCTGCGTGAATGGCGCGCCAACGAAGCCGTCGTCATGGAGCGCAACGACAATTATCATGGCGAGAAGGCCAAGCTTGCCCGCGTCATCTATCGCAACATGAAGGAAAGCTCGGCCCAGCGCCTGGCGCTGGAAGCCGGCGACATCGACGTCGCCCGCAACCTCGAGCCGAACGATCTCGACGCCATCGCCAAGAACGCCGACCTCACCTCGACCAGCGCGCCGAAGGGCACGGTTTATTACATCAGCCTGAACCAGAAGAATCCGAACCTGGCCAAGCCCGAAGTGCGCCAGGCCTTCAAATATCTGGTCGATTATGATGCGCTGAGCTCGACCATCCTCAAGGGGATCGGCGAGATCCACCAGACCTTCCTGCCTAAGGGCGTGCTTGGCGAACTGGACGAGAACCCGTTCAAGCTCGACGTCGCCAAGGCCAAGGAGTTGCTGGCCAAGGCAGGCCTGCCCGACGGCTTCAGCGTAACCATGGACGTGCGCACCGGTCAGCCGACGACCGGCATGGCGGAATCGATCCAGCAGACGCTCGGACAAGCCGGCATCAAGCTGGAGATCATCCCGGGCGACGGCAAGCAGACGCTGACCAAGTATCGCGCTCGCAATCACGACATCTATATCGGCCAATGGGGCCAGGACTATTTCGATCCGAACTCTAACGCCCAGACCTTTGCCTCGAATCCGGACAATTCGGATGCAGGCAAATCCAAGACGCTCGCATGGCGCAATGCCTGGGACATTCCGGACCTGACCAAGCAGACGGAAGCAGCGCTGCTGGAAAAGGATTCGGGCAAGCGCGCCGACATGTACAAGGACCTCGAGAAGAAGATCCTCGACACCAGCCCGTTCGTCGTCATCCATCAACAGCTGGAAGTCGCCGGTGTGCGCAAGAACCTCAAGGGCTTCGCGCTTGGCCCGAGCTTCGACACCAATTTCGTCGGGCCGGTCTCGAAAGAATAGCGCCCGCGGACGCGCCGCATGAGCGCGGTTGAAAACGGAGGCGGGCGCGGTGGTGCCCGCGCCGTCGCCCTTGCATCATCGCTCGGCCGTTTCCTGGTCATCGCGGTGACGACCTATCTTGGTCTTCTCGCAGTCACCTTCTTCATTGGCCGTGTCATCCCGATCGACCCGGTGCTGGCAGTGCTCGGGGACCGGGCGCCGGCCAATGTCGTCGAGCGCACGCGTCGCGAGATGGGCCTCGACCTGCCGCTGATCGAGCAGTTCTACATCTATGTGAAAAATGCCCTGAGTGGTGATTTCGGCACTTCGGTGCTGACCACCAATCCGGTCATGACCGACATCCGCCGCGCGCTTCCGGCAACGACGGAACTGGCGACGCTCGGGACACTGATCGGCGCGCTGTTCGGCGTACCGTTGGGCGTGCTGGCTGCGGTGAAGCGCGGCAGCATCATCGACCAGGTCGTGCGTGTGATTGGCCTGATCGGTTATTCCGTGCCGATCTTCTGGCTCGGCCTGCTCGGCCTGGTGCTGTTCTACGCCAAGCTGCAATGGGTGGCTTTTCCGGCCCGGCTCGACGTCGTCTACGAATACACCTTCACGCCGATCACCGGTTTCTACCTCCTCGATTCGGCGATGCAGGGTCAGTGGGATGTCTTCCGGGATGCCTTCCGCCACATCATCCTGCCGGCCTCGCTGCTCGGCTATTTCTCGCTCGCCTATATCAGCCGCATGACGCGCTCGTTCATGCTCAACGAACTGGCGCAGGAATACATCGTCGCGGCGCGCGCCAAGGGCCTGTCGGAAACCCGCATCATCTGGGGCCACGCGCTGCGCAACGCCGCCGTGCCGATGGTGACGGTGATCGCGCTCTCCTATGCCGGTCTGCTCGAAGGTTCGGTGCTGACGGAGACCGTCTTTTCCTGGCCAGGCATCGGCCTCTACATCACCAACTCGCTGCAGAACGCCGACATGAACGCCGTGCTCGGCGGCACCATCGTCATCGGTTCGGTGTTCATCGGCATCAACCTTTTGTCCGATCTTCTCTACCGTGTGCTCGATCCGAGGACGAAGGTAAGATGAGCACAGACACCATCCAGAGCCGACGCGACTGGTTGCTCAGCGAGCGGCCGGCCTCGCGCATGCAGGCAAGACTCGGCCGCGCCTATGTCGCGTGGCGGCGCTTTTCCGCCAACCGGCTGGCCTTTGTCGGCCTGCTAATCATCATCGCCTTGCTGGTCATCGCCGCGCTTGCCGGCGTGCTGGCGCCCTATTCACCGACTTTCGGCGACTTGAAGAATTCGCGGCTGCTGGCGCCCAGCGCCGAGCACTGGTTCGGCACCGACGACCTCGGCCGCGACATCTATTCGCGCATCCTCTACGGCTCGCGCTGGACGCTCTATGTCGTCATACTGGTCGCCATCATCGCCGCCCCCATCGGTCTGCTGGTCGGCACCGTTGCCGGTTACGCCGGTGGCTGGACCGATGCCATCCTGATGCGCATCACCGATATCTTCCTCGCCTTTCCGAAGCTGGTTCTGGCGCTGGCCTTCGTTGCCGCCCTCGGCCCCGGCATTGAAAACGCGGTGCTGGCGATAGCCATCACCTCCTGGCCGCCTTACGCTCGAATTGCCCGCGCGGAAACGCTGACGGTGCGCAATTCCGATTACATCAAGGCGGTGCAATTGATGGGCGCTTCGCCCTTCCGCATCGTGCTGCGCCACATCATGCCACTCTGCATCTCCTCGCTGATCGTCCGCGTGACGCTCGACATGGCCGGCATCATCCTGACCGCCGCCGGCCTCGGCTTCCTCGGTCTCGGCGCGCAGCCGCCGCTGCCCGAATGGGGCACCATGATCGCGTCCGGCCGCCGCTTCATTCTCGATCAATGGTGGGTGGCCGGTGCGCCCGGCTTCGCCATCCTCATCGTCAGCCTCGGCTTCAACCTGCTCGGCGACGGCCTGCGCGACGCGCTCGATCCCCGCAGTGGTGACCAATGAGCGCGCTTCTCGACGTCGAGGACCTGCGTGTCACCTTCCCAACCCGCACTGGGTTGATCGAAGCGGTGCGCGGCGTCTCCTTCTCGCTTGGCCGCGAACGGCTCGGCATCGTCGGCGAGTCCGGCTCCGGAAAATCGCAGACCGGCCGCGCCATCATGGGCCTGACGCCGCCGCAAGCTCGGATATCGGCCAGAAAACTGGCCTTCGACGGCATCGACCTGCTCGGCATTTCGGCGCGCCAACGCCGGGCACTGCGCGGCAACCGCATCGCCATGATCCTGCAGGATCCGAAATATTCGCTCGACCCGGTGATGAGCATCGGTCGCCAGATCGTCGAGACCTTGCGCACGCACGAAAAGGTCTCCAAGGCCGAAGCGCGCGAGCGGGCGCTGGCCATGCTGGAGGCGGTGCAGATCCGCGATCCCAAACGCGTTTTCGACCTGCATCCGCACGAAGTGTCCGGGGGCATGGGCCAGCGCGCCATGATCGCCATGATGCTGATCGCCGGACCGGAAATGATGATCGCCGACGAACCGACCTCGGCGCTCGACGTCACTGTGCAGCTCGACGTGCTCGGCATCCTCGATAAATTGGTCAGCGATCGCGGCATGGGGCTGATCTTCATTTCGCATGATCTGCGCCTGGTCTCGTCCTTCTGCGACCGCGTCATCGTCATGTATGCCGGCAAGGTGGTCGAGCAGCTCAAGGCCTCCGAACTGGGCCAGGCCCAGCATCCCTACACGCGCGGCCTGCTCAACTGCATGCCCAGGATAGGCTTCGAACGCCACCCGCTGCCGGTGCTCGACCGCAAGCCGGAGTGGGCGGCATGACTTCTGCGATCACCGCCGACGGGCTGGAAGTGATCTTCGACCGGTTTCGCGCGCTGAAAGGCGTCAGCCTCGAAGTCAGGTCAGGCGAATCCTTCGGCCTGGTCGGCGAGAGCGGCTCCGGCAAATCGACGCTGCTCAGGGCCATCGCCGGCCTCGCGCCGGTCGCTTCGGGCAGCATCACCGTCAATGGCAAGAAGCTCGGCACGCGTCGCGACAAGGCGTTTTACCGCGAAGTGCAGATGGTCTTCCAGGATCCCTATGGCTCGCTGCATCCGCGCCAGACCGTCGACCGCCTGCTGCAGGAACCGCTTGCCATCCACGGCTTTGCCGATGGTGAAAAGCGCATCGAGCGTGCGCTTGATGAGGTCGGTCTCGGCAACGGCTTCCGCTTCCGCTACGCGCATCAATTGTCGGGCGGCCAGCGCCAGCGGGTGGCGATCGCGCGTGCGCTGATCCTCGAGCCGTCCATCCTGCTGCTCGACGAGCCGACCTCGGCACTCGATGCCTCGGTGCAGGCGGAAGTGCTGAACCTGTTGGAAGAGGTCCGCCGGCGGCGCAAGCTGACCTTCCTGATGGTCAGCCACGACCTCGCCATCATCACCCATATGTGCGAGCGGCTGATGGTGATGCAGAGCGGTGAGGCGGTCGAGAATCTGACTGCCGCCCAACTTGTCGCGCACCGCGTGACCGAGGATTATACGCGCAACCTGCTGCGAGCCAGCGACGGGTTTGTGCGGGCGTAACTGGGTTTTCTACGTCGAGTTCTGTCGCGCCCCCCTCTGGCCTGCCGGCCATCTCCCCCACGGGTGGGGAGATTGGCAGTCATCGCGGCTTTCGCCAATCTCCAGTGTTGTAGAATGGTCGCGGCGCCGAGACAGCCGATCTCCCCACCCGTGGGGGAGATGGCCGGCAGGCCAGAGGGGGGCGCTGTCCCGTCGGCTGTCAATTTTGTATCGAATGAACGCACTTCCGTTTATGCCGCCCCGCCCTCCGGCAGTGCTTCGCCTTGCGCACCGTCCTGCTCCTGCTTGGGCTCCTTGATCCGGAACCACGTCACATAAAGCGCCGGCAGGAACAGCAGCGTGATCGCCGTACCCGCGATGATGCCGCCCATCATCGCGTAGGCCATCGGGCCCCAGAACACTTCGCGCGCGATCGGGATCAGCGCCAGGCTGGCGGCGGCCGCCGTCAGCGCGATCGGCCGCATGCGGTGTTCGGTCGCCTCGATGACGGCCGTCCATCGGTCCTTACCCTCTCGGACGAGGTCCTCGATCTGCACGATCAGGATGACCGAGTTGCGGATCAGGATGCCGATCAGCGCCAGCACGCCGAGGATGGCGACGAAGCCGAGCGGCGCGCCGCTCGGCACCAGGGCGGCCACCACGCCGATCAGCCCGAGCGGCGCCACCGCCACGACCAGGAACAGACGCTGGAAGCTCTGCAACTGCACCATCAGGATGGTCGCCATGATGAACAGCATCAGCGGCACCACGGCCGCGATCGGCCCCTGGCTTTTGGCGCTTTCCTCGACCGAGCCGGCGGTTTCGACCGAATAGCCCGGCGGCAGCTTGGCGATGAAGGCATCCACCGACGGCTTCAACTCGTTGACCACGGTGGCCGGCAGCGTGTCGCCCACCATGCCGGCGCGCACGGTGATCGTCGGAATGCGGTCACGCCGCCACACTGTCGGCTGCTCGAGATCGTAACTGAAATTGGCCACCGCCGCGAGCGGGATGGCTTCGCCGCTGCTGGTCGGCAGCTGCATGTTCTGCAGCGTCCCGATCGAGCCGCGTTCGGCATCGCGTGAGCGCGCCACGACATTGATCAGATAGGTGGCGTCGCGCACCTGGGTGATGGTGGCGCCGCCGACCGTGCTGTTGAGCGCACTGGCGATGTCGGACGAGGTGATGCCGAGCTGGCGTGCCTTGTCCTGCAGCACGTCGACCCTCAGCACGCGCTGCGGCTCGTTCCAGTCGAAGGTGGGTGCTGCGAGCTTCGGATTGGCCGAGATGAGGCCGGCGAATTGCTGCGCCAACTCGCGCACCGTCTGGATGTCGGGACCGCCGACGCGATACTGCACCGGACGGCCGACAGGCGGTCCGAGTTCGAGCAGTTTGACGAATGCGTCGGTGCCGACAAACTCCTCGCGCAGCAGCTTCTCCAGCGCCGGCTTGACCCGGTTGCGCGCCTCGAGGCTCTTGGTGACGATCACGGTCTGGCCGAAATAGGGGTTGGCCGGCTGCACGTCATAGGCCAGCACGAAGCGCACCGCGCCCTGGCCGATATAGGACGAGAAATGATCGATGTCGGGATTGCCGACCAGCGCCCGCTGCTCGAACCGCTCCATCTGGTCGCGCGTCTCGGCGATCGACGAGTTCTGTGGCAGGTTCCAGTCGACGATCAGCTCCGGCCGGTCCGACGGCGGGAAGAACTGTTGCTGGACGAGGCCGAAGCCGGCGATCGAGGCCGCGAACAACAGCACCGTGACGATGATGGTCAGCCAGTGCCGGCGCACCGAAAACACCAGCACCCGCCGGAACAGCGAGGTGAATCGGCCAGGCTGGTCGTGATGCTTGGTCTTCATCGTCGCCGGCAGGATGGTTACTCCCAGCAGCGGCGCGAACAGCACCGCCACGATCCATGACACCAGCAACGACACGGCGATGACGACGAACAGGGTGAAGGTGTATTCGCCGGCGGCACTTGAGTTGAGACCGATCGGGATGAAGCCGGCGACTGTCACCAGCGTGCCGGTCAGCATTGGGAAAGCGGTCGACGTGTAGACATAGGTCGCCGCCTTGCGCAGGTTGTCGCCAACCTCCAGCCGCGCCACCATCATCTCGACCGCGATCATGGCGTCGTCGACCAGAAGCCCGAGCGCGATGATCAGCGCGCCCAGCGAAATGCGCTGCAACGAAATGCCGAGATACTCCATGACCGTGAAGGTGATGGCCAACACCAGCGGAATCGACAGCGCCACGACGAAGCCGGCGCGCATGCCAAGGCTGATGAACGAGACAGCAAGCACGATGGCCACCGCCTCGAACAGCGCGCGGGTGAAGCCCGAGACCGCCTCCTCGACGATCACCGGCTGGTCCGCGACCAGATGCACGCCGACGCCGACCGGCAGGTCGGCCAGCACCTTGTCCATCTCTCTGTGCAGCGCCGCGCCGAATTCGAGCAGATTGGCGTTGGGCTTCATGCCGATGGCGAGCGCGATGGCGTCCTGGCCGTTGAAACGGAACAGCGCCGTCGGCGGATCGACATAGCCACGTGTGATCGTCGCCACGTCGCTCAGCCGGAAGAAGCGGTCGTTGACGCGCAGATTGATGGCACGCAGGCTCTCTTCGGACGTGAACTGGCCGCCGACGCGCACGCTGATGCGCTCCGGTCCGGACTGGATGACGCCGGACGGCGTTATCGCGTTCTGCGCCTGCAGGCTGGCGACGATTGCCTGCTGGTTAAGGCCAAGGGCCGCGATCTGGCGCGTCGAGAATTCCAGATATATGGCTTCGTCCTGCGCCCCCACGAGATCGACCTTGCCTGCATTGGGCACGGTCAGGATTCTCGTGCGGACGTCCTCGACATAGTCGCGCAACTGGCGCGGTGTCAGCCCGTCCGATGTGAAGGCGTAGATGTTGCCATAGACATCGCCGAAGCGGTCGTTGAAGAACGGCCCCTGCACGCCTTGCGGAAACTGCGCCTTGATATCGTTGACCATGTTGCGCACCTGAAGCCAGTTCGGCACGACATCGCGCGCCCTGGTGGTGTCCTTCAGGTTGACGAATATGACGGTCTGGCCGGCGGTGGTGACGGATCTGGTGAAGTCGAGGCTGTCGAGCTCCTCGAGCTTCTTCTCGATGCGGTCGGTCACCTGCTGCACCGTCTCCTTGACCGACGCGCCCGGCCAGTTGGCCTGGATGATCATCGTCTTGATGGTGAAGTTGGGGTCTTCCTCACGGCCGAGATTGAGGTAGGAGAATATGCCGGCCACCACGAAGACCAGCATGAAATACCAGACCATGGAGCGGTGGCTGAGCGCCCAGTCGGAGAGATTGAAGCCCTTCATCAGACGCCGCCCTCCGGCACTCTAACCTTCTGGCCTTGGCTCAGGCTATGGACACCGGCGGTGACCACGCGCATGCCGGCCTCAAGTCCCTCGGCCACAGTGAAGGTGCCGCCATTCCTGGAAGCGATCTTGATGTCGCGCGTACTCACGCTCGACGTCTGCGGATCGACGATCCACACTTTGTCGGAACCGTTCTTTTCGAGCAACGCCGACATGGGCAGTTCGATCGTCGGCGCCACCTTGGTCACGCGGGTTGCCGTTACCGTCGAGCCGAGCCTGAAGGCCTGCGGCGGATCGGTGAGCGTCAGCCGCACGCGCCGGGTGCGCGTCGAGCCCTCCGCCTGTGGCGCGATCTCGCGCAGCTTGGCCTCGGTCTGGATCGTCGGCAGCGATTGCAGGATGACCTGGAACGGCGTGCCGGCGGTGAGATCGCCGATCAGCTGGTCGGGAATGTCGACCACCGCTTCGCGCAGGTCGGAGCGCGCCACGGTGACGACTGTCTGGCCCGCCGAGACCGTTTGCCCGACCTCGGCGCCGACCGCGGTGACGACGCCGTCGAAGTCGGAGAACAGCCTGGCATAGCCAAGCTGTTCCTGCGATTTGGCCAGCGAAGCCCTGGCCCGCTCGACGCTGGCTTCCGCGGCCTTGCGCGCCTGCTGCGCGGCATCGAAGACGGCCTGCGACGCGTTGGCCGACGCCAGCAGCTGGCGCTGGCGCTCCTCGCTCGCCGCGGCGTTGGCGAACTGTGCCTCGGCATTGGAGAGCTCTGCCTTGGCCGCCTGCACCGCCAGTTCCAGCGCGGTCGGGTCGAGCGCGGCGATCGTCGTGCCCTTGGTGACGATGTCGCCGACCTTGACGTCGCGGGAGACGACCCGGCCAAGCAGGCGGAAGGCAAGGTCGGCGCTAACCTGCGGCTCGACCGAGCCGGCGAAGCCGAAGGTCTCGGTCGTGCGCGGCTCGACCACCACCGAAAGCACTGGCCGGATGATTTCCGTCGGCTTTTCTTCGGATTTCGAGCAGGCGCCAAGCGCGCCAAGCGCGAACAGGCCAAGCAAGATTCGTGGCAGCCGGTTCATTGGCCCGCCCCCGATATCTCCACCGTCTGGCCGGGACTGAGTAACTGCCCGCCCGCGGTAACGACACTCTGGCCTTCGTTGAGACCGCTGGCGACGACGACCGTGCCCGAATCGAAGGCCAGCACCTCGATCGGCGTCGTCGACACTGCCTTGGTCGCTGGGTCGACAATCCAGACGGCCGGCCTGCCGGCGCTGGACGTCAGGGCCTGCCAGGGCAACAGGATCGCCTTCGTCGGTTTGGCGCCGACCGAGCCGATCACGGCCGCCCCCAGCGGCATGCCGGCGGGCGTGTCGGCAATGCCGACCCTGACCCGGATCGAACCGGAGGCCTGGTCCACCACCGGCGAGATTTCGCGCACCTTGCCAGTTGCCCGGACCTGCGGATCGGCCAGCAGCGTGATCGTCACCGCCGGCGAGGCCGGCGTCCTGGCGACCAGCGTCTCCTGCACGTTGAACACGGCGTCACGGTCACCGTCCTCGGCGACGGTAAAGACGGTTTGCGCCGCTTGCACCACCTGGCCGGTTTCGACCTGGCGGGCGGTGATGACGCCGGGGGCGCCCGCCTTGAGCTCGGTGAAGGACAGGTTTTGCTGGGCATTGGCGAATGCGCTCTGCGCGGCATCGACACTGCCTTGCGCCACCTTCATCGCCTGGTCGGCGGCGTCATAGTCGCGCCTGGTGGTGAAGCCCTGGGCAAGCAGCGTCTTCTGCCGCTGGAAGGCGGCGGCGGACTGGGTCAGCTGCGCCTGCGCCGCATCGAGATCGGCTTGTGCGGAGCGCAGATCGGATTCCTGTTCCTGCGGATCGATGCGGGCCAGCACCGCGCCCTGGTCGACATGCTGGCCGACATCGACAAACCGCTCGGCGACGCGGCCGCCGACCCGAAACGACAGATTGTTCAGCGTGCGCGCCGCGATCACCCCGGTCAGCGAGGTCCTCGGTGCGTAGTCGGCCATCGCCACCGTTTCCGCGCGCACCATGACCGGCAGTTTCTTGGCCGCCGCTTCCTGCTTCTGGCAACCGGCCAGCAGCAGGGCGGCTGCGCAGACGCAGACTGCCGAGGGAAAAGACAAAAGGCTGGAGGTTTTGACGGATGGCGGCGAGACGGACGATGTCGCGTTCCTGCTCATGGGCTCCCCCAGCCGCGGGCCACTCGCTGACAGCAATGCCTCGCCGATATGCGGAGGATAATCGATCCCCCGAAAAAGGAAACCGTTCTCGTACCTGTATCGCCCGACTGGTTAAGGGCGGAGATCTGCTCGTCGCAGGCCCAATCGCCATCCGCTGGTGCCGACTTGAGGAAAACATGAAATAAGGTCAGAAGACATCTGATCAACGAGGACGGGCGCCGGCCCGATGAGGGATATCATGAAGAATTCAGCCATTTCCGAACGCAAGAACCAGTCGATCTCGCGCGGCGTCGGCATGACCACGCAAATCTACGCCGACCGGGCTGAAAACTCGGAGATCTGGGATGTCGAGGGCCGCCGCTACATCGACTTCTCGTCCGGCATCGCCGTCGTCAACACCGGCCACCGCCACCCCAGGGTGATCGAGGCGGTCAAGGCGCAGCTCGACCGTTTCACCCACACCTGCCACCAGGTCGTGCCGTATGAGAGCTATGTCAGGCTGGCCGAGCGGCTGAACGCCATGCTGCCCGGCAAGTTCGAGAAGAAGACCATTTTCGTCACCACCGGCGCCGAGGCGGTCGAAAATGCCATCAAGATCGCCCGCAACGCCACCGGCCGCCAGGCCGTCATCGCCTTTGGCGGCGGCTTCCACGGCCGCACCTTCATGGGCATGGCGCTGACCGGCAAGGTTGTTCCCTACAAGGTCGGCTTCGGCGCCATGCCGGGCGACGTCTACCACGTGCCGTTCCCCGTGGCGCTGCATGGTGTCTCGGTCGCCGATTCGCTTGCCGCGCTCGACAAGCTGTTCAAGGCCGATGTCGATCCGGCCCGCGTCGCCGCGATCATCATCGAGCCTGTCCAGGGTGAGGGCGGCTTCTACGACGCGCCGCGCGAACTCCTGACCGCGCTGCGCAAGCTCTGCGACCAGCACGGCATGCTGCTGATCGCCGACGAGGTGCAGACGGGCTTCGCCCGCACCGGCAAGATGTTTGCGATGGATCATCATGAGGTCGCGGCCGACATCACCACCATGGCCAAGAGTCTTGCCGGCGGCTTCCCGCTGTCGGCGGTGACCGGCCGCGCCGAGATCATGGACGCGCCTGGCCCGGGCGGCCTCGGCGGCACCTATGGCGGCAGCCCGATCGGCGTCGCCGCGGCACACGCCGTGCTTGACGTGATCGAGGACGAAAAGCTGTGCGACCGCGCCAACACGCTTGGCGCGCGGCTGAAGCAGCGCCTGCAGTCGATCCGCGACGACGTGCCCGAGATCGTCGATATCAGGGGCCTCGGCTTCATGAACGCGGTCGAGTTCAACGACGTCAAGAAGGGCCTGCCCTCGGCCGAGATCGCCAACGCCATCCGGCTGAAGGCACTCGACAAAGGCCTGATCCTGCTGACCTGCGGCGTCTACGGCAACGTCATCCGTTTCCTGGCACCGATCACCATCCAGGACGAGGTCATGAACGAGGCGCTCGACATCCTGGAAAGCTCGATCCGCGAAGTCTGCGCTGCCTGAAACGCAGCGCCACTTCTCTTCAAGCCCTATTGTCAGGAGCTTGGATTCTGTAGCCAGGCGGGAATGTCCCGCTTGGCATGCAGCACCCGCCACACATCGATATGGTCGGGCTGCTCAAGATAGAAGATCAGATACGGATAGCGCTTGAGTTGCACGCTTCGCAGACCAGGCAGTCCAATTTCGTAGGCAAACCTAAGAGAGCCAGATGCCGGATAGCTCGCTATCAACTTGTAGGCGTTTTGAAGCTCCCCGACGTAGCCCAATGCCATATGCGAACCAACTTCGCGCGCATAGTAATCAACAGCGTCCTCGATATCCCGCAGAGCAAGGTTTCGAGGAATAACTGCCTTTGTGGCCACGTAAATTACTGGCCCTGCGCCCGTTTTCGCAGCGCGGCAAAATAGTCATCATCAACGGGAGCTCCCGGCGCCGATGATGCGCCCTCAAGGAGCAAACCACGCAGAAGTTGACGATCCTGATCGTGGCGGATCAATTCACGCACATACTCGCTGCTCGTGCCATAGCCGCGATCAGTCACCTGCTGATCGACAAAATGCTTCAAGCTGTCGGGCAGTGAGATGTTCATGGTGCTCATGCAGGCATTTTATGGGGTATGGCAAAAATTGGCAACCCTATGCTCTCGCCTTGGCTGGTTCTATATTTTGAAACTCGGCCAGCGCCGCCTTCAGCCCATCCGGCCCCGCCGCCACTGTCTGCGGCGTCGGCGAGAAGCCGGCACCGAGCATCTTGCGGCCAAGCATGTGGTCGCCGGGGCGGTTGACGGATTCGATGCCGAGCAGCCGGTCGCCGGCATAGTGATAGATGGAAAACTTGTTGTCGGGCAGGTCGCCCAGCACGACGTGGCTGTCGCCGCCGGCGGTCAGCCCGACCATCTGCAGCTTCATGTCGCCAATATCGGACCAGAACCATGGCACCGCCGAATAGGCGTCCGCGTGACCGGTGATCGTGCGGGCCGCGAGCCGCGCCTGGTCGGTGGCGTTCTGCACCGATTCCAGCCGCACGTCGCCACCGGTGAACCAGTGCCGGTAGGAGGCGGCGTCGCCGATGGCCAGGATTTCCGGCACCGAACTGCGCATCTGGTGGTCGACGCGGATGCCGTTGGCGATGGCAAGGCCGGCGTCCTGTGCCAGCTCGACATTGGGCACGGCGCCGATGCCGACGATGACCATGCGCGCCGGCAGCCTTTCGCCCGACGAGGTGATCGCGGCCACGACATGGCCGTTTTCGCCTTCGAGCCTTGAAATCGAGGTACCGGTCATGATGCGCACGCCGCTCGCCTCCAGCCGCTGGCGGACATGGTTGGCCACCACGGGCGCCACCGCGCGGCCAAGCAGCCGGTCGACCGCTTCCACCACGGTCACCGTGCGGCCGGCCGCGCGCAGCGTCGCGGCGATCTCCAGTCCGATAAAACCGCCGCCGAGGATGACGACATCCTCGCTGTTTGCGCTGAGCTCCCGGATCAGCCGTGCGTCGGCCAGCGAGCGCAACGACAAGACACCGGACAGGTCCGAGCCTGGCAGCGGCAGGACGCGTGGGCGCGACCCGGTCGCCAGGATCAGATGGTCGAAGGCAAGTTCGCCGCCGCCTGATATCTCCAGGCTGTGGCGGCTGGCATCGATACGCTCGATCCGGATGCCCGGCCGGTAGTCGATCGCGTTGCCGGTATAAAAGGCCTCACCCCGCAAGGGTTGCGGCTTGGCCTCGGCATCCTTGATGAAGGTCTTCGACAGCGGCGGCTTGTGGTAAGGCAACTCCTTCTCGTCGCCGACGAGGATCACCGGCCCGTCATAGCCGTCCTCGCGCAGACTGGCGGCCGCCTGCACGCCCGCGTGACCCGCACCGACAATGACCACACCGTTCTTCATCGCATTCCGATCCCGATTCGATCCTAGGGCGTCTCGCCAAGTGGCAATTGTCTGGCGCCGCCGCAAGTGAGCGTTTGCGGGTCGCACCCGGGATGACGGCTGTCAATCGTACAGTTCGGCGGCAAAGCCGGTACAGTCGAGACATAAAGTTGACCTTCGTAGTTTAGAATAATTCTAAACTATTGTTTCAATTGGCTTTTCCAGACGATTTTCATTGACTTCCATGGGCGTCGAAGCTTTATGGAAGCCTGCGCGTTAGCGCATCCCTTTGATGTCTGGGCCTTGAACCCGTTCGATTGGAGGCATTTTGGTGTCTTTCTTCCCTGAACCGCGCGATCGCGTGGCAAGTCTTGCGCCCCATGGCATCAACATGGCCTGGCGCCGGCCGCCGCACGCGCCGTTTATACAATTTCCAAAAAACTGGAGAGCGATAATGACAGCACGATATGGCGGCAGGCTTGCGGCGATTGGCGCCACGGCACTGCTGACGGCGGCGGTGTTTGTGCTGCCGGCCAAGGCGGAAACCGATGCGAAAGCGGTCATCAAGACCTATTCCGACATCGCGCTTGCCAAATATGAGGATTCGCTGACCGCGGCCCAGGCCCTCGACAAGGCGGTCGACGCGCTGCTTGCCAATCCGTCCGCGGACACGCTCAAGGCCGCTCGCGACGCCTGGAAAGCATCGCGCGTGCCTTACCAGCAGACCGAGGTCTACCGCTTCGGCAACAAGCTCGTCGACGATTGGGAAGGCAAGGTGAATTCCTGGCCGCTGGACGAAGGCCTGATCGACTATGTCGCCAAGAGCTACGGCACCGAATCGGATGCGAATTCGCTCTATACCGCCAATGTCATCGCCAACAAGGAAATCGAGATCAACGGCAAGAAGGTCGATGCCTCCAAGCTTTCGCCGGAATTCCTGTCCGGCACGCTGCAGGAGGCCGGCGGCATCGAGGCTAATGTCGCCACCGGCTATCACGCCATCGAATTCCTGCTCTGGGGCCAGGATCTGCACGGCACCGGCCCGGGCGCCGGCGAGCGCCCCTACACCGACTACGACCTCAAGAACTGCACCGGCGGCAATTGCGACCGCCGTGCAGAATATCTGAAGTCGGCCAGCACGCTTCTGGTTTCGGACCTGCAGGAGATGGTCGGCAACTGGAAGGAAGACGGCGCGGCGCGCAAGAACCTGGTCGATGGCGAGCCGAACACCGCGATCTCGGTCATCTTCACCGGCATGGGCTCGCTGTCCTATGGTGAACTGGCCGGCGAGCGCATGAAGCTCGGCCTGTTGCTGCACGACCCGGAAGAGGAGCATGACTGCTTCTCCGACAACACCTACAACTCGCATCTCTATGACGCGATCGGCATCCGTGCCGCCTACCTCGCCAGCTATACCAGGCTCGACGGCACCCTCGTTTCGGGGCCTTCGGTGCATGACATGGTCAAGGCAGCCGATCCGGCGATCGACAAGGAGCTGTCCGACAAGCTCGATGTCACCGTCGCCAAGATGGAGGCGATCAAGGCGCGGGCCGAGGCCGGTGAGGCCTATGACCAGCAGATCGCTGAAGGAAACAAGGAAGGCAACGCCACCGTGCAGGCGGCGATCGACGCGTTGGTCGACCAGACCAAGTCGATCGAACGTGCCGTTGGCTCGCTGAAACTCAACGCCATCGCCTTCGAAGGCTCCGACAGCCTCGACGCGCCCGACAAGGTGTTCAAGTAAGACCGAACCTGGTGCGCGGTTCCGGAGCCTGACAATTGGCTCCGGAATGGGCTCCAGGACCAATCAAGCCACACGGCGCGGAAGGCGCCGTCAGCCATCCGAGCACTATAAATGCTGATCTGCCATTGCAACATCATCACGGAGAGAGAGATCGAGCAGACGATCATCGGGCTGCTGGACCAGGACCCTTGGCAACTTATCGTGCCGGCAAAGATCTATCACTCGATGCAAAAGCGCGGTCGCTGTTGCGGCTGCTTCCCAAATGTGGTGGAAACGATCATTCGGGTCACCGAAAATTACCATGCCCGCTCGGAGGCGAGCGGCGTGGATGTCGTTTCACATCTGGATCGCGTCAGAGGCCTGCGCATCCAATACGGGAGCAGAACCCATGAAGGGCGAAAGTCAGATCATCGAGCGGCTTAACGAGGCTCTTTTTCTGGAGCTTGGAGCCGTCAACCAATATTGGCTGCATTTCCGTCTGCTGGAGGATTGGGGATACACCAAGCTGGCAAAGAAGGAGCGGGCGGAATCGATCGAGGAGATGCACCACGCCGACAAGCTCATCGCGCGCATCATCTTCCTTGAAGGCCATCCGAACCTGCAGTCCGTGGCGCCGCTGCGCATCGGGCAGAACGTCAAGGAAGTGCTCGAATCCGACCTTGCCGGCGAATATGACGCGCGCACTGCCTACAAGCGTTCGCGCGAGATCTGCCACGAGGTGGGCGATTACGTGACGATGAAACTGTTCGAGGATCTGCTGGCCGACGAGGAAGGTCACATAGACTTTCTAGAGACGCAGCTCGACCTGCTCGCCTCGATCGGCGAGGAGAAGTACGGCCAGCTCAACGCCGACTCGGCCAACGAGGCGGAGTAAAGGCATGCGGGAATGCGGCGCCCCCTAGAATTCCTGCGCCGCTCGCGGCGGGCCGCCGGCTCGCCGCTCCTCCTGAAAAGGCCAGCCGGACCGGCTGGTCGGCGCTGTACAATTCTTGTCCTGGCGCTGACATCGTCCGCGATCGCGGGTGACCTTCAGCCAGCCAGCCTTGCCACCACGCGCGGCGACCTCAATGCCCGGGATCAGGCGCGTGTCACCGCCGTCACCAGGCCGACCACGGATTTCTCCAAACCCGAGCCGTTCGAGCTGATGCAAGGTGGCGCCGGCACGTCCGAGAAGGACGTCAGCCGCGACGCCTTCTCGCAATCCTCGGCCAACATCACCTTCGAGGAAGAGGGCACTTTCAAGCTCGGCAACGCCTTGTTCCGCAAGAACTGGGTCTCTTCGCCATCCTCGACGCAGGCGTCGGACGGGCTTGGTCCGCTGTTCAACGAGCGGGCCTGCCAGAACTGCCATCTGAAGGACGGCCGCGGCCGTCCGCCGCAAGGCGATACCGGCACCACCTCGATGTTCCTGCGCCTGGCGCGGGACGCCCGCAGCGCCGAGGAAAAAGCGGCGATCGCCAACCGCCAACTGCTCAATTTTCCCGACCCGGTCTACGGCACGCAGTTGCAGGAGCTGGCGGTGCCCGGCCTGCGCGGCGAAGGCCGGATGCGCGTCGACTATCAGGAACGTAAGGTGGAGCTGACGGATGGCAACGTGGTTTCCCTGCGCAAGCCCAACTATTCCGTCACTGATCTCGCCTATGGGCCGCTCGATCCGCATACCACGCTGTCGCCGCGCCTGACGCCGCCGATGATCGGCCTTGGCTTGATCGAGCAGATCGCGCCGGCGGATATTCTGGCCCACGCCGATCCGGACGACCGCGACAATGACGGCATTTCCGGCAGGCCCAACATCGTGCTCGACGGTCTGAGCGGCGAGTTGACGCTTGGCCGTTTCGGCTGGAAGGCGCAGACCGCATCGATCCGGCAGCAGGCCGCGGATGCCTTTGCCGGCGATATCGGCATCTCGACGCCGGAAGAACCAAGACATTGGGGAGATTGCACCGCCGCGCAGTCGGAATGCCTCGCAATGCCGAATGGCGTGCAGGCGCGCCTCGGTCCGGTCGAGGCGCCGACGCCGGTGATGGATCTCGTCACCTTCTATTCGCAGAACCTGGCCGTGCCGGCACGCCGCGATCTCGCTGCGCCTGATGTGCTCGCCGGCAAGAAGGTCTTCTACGAGATGGGCTGCGTTTCCTGCCACACGCCGAAATTCGTCACTCGTCGCGATGCGCCCGACAAGGCGCAGGCCTTCCAGCTGATCTGGCCCTATTCCGACTTCCTGCTGCACGACATGGGTCCCGGCCTGGCTGACGGCCAGCCGGTAGGCGACGCGACGGGCAGCGAGTGGCGCACCCCGCCGCTGTGGGGCATCGGCCTCACCGAAACCGTCAACGGCAATTCCTTCTTTCTGCACGATGGACGCGCGCGCAGCCTGACCGAGGCGATCCTGTGGCATGGTGGCGAGGCGCAGAAGGCGCGCGACCGCTTTGCCGCCACCGATGTGGCCGAGCGCGATGCACTGATCAAATTCCTGGAGTCACTCTGATGCTGAAGCGTTCCGCCCTGGTTCTCGCTCTTCCGCTGGCCCTGCTGGGTGCCTTCCCCGCATCGGCGGCGGTGAAAGCCTCCGACATCGTCCAGCGGGCGATCGACGGCTTCGTCCGCCCGGCCTATGCCGATTTGCACCAGCATGCCGAAACCTTGACGAAAGCGATGCACAAGCTCTGCGAGGCGCCTTCGCGAGGCGAACTCGACACGGCGCGCACCGAGTTTTCCACCACGGTCCATGCCTGGTCATCGGCCGAGATCATCGGTTTTGGACCGATCAAGGAGAACAACCGTCTGGAGCGCATGCTGTTCTGGCCGGACCGCAAGAGCATCGGTCTCAAACAGGTGCAGGCGGCCTTGTCGGACAAGGATCCGGCAGCCGCCGATCCGGCACAGCTTGCCGGCAAGAGCGTCGCCATGCAGGGGCTCGGCGCGCTGGAATTCGTGCTTTTCGGCGACGGCGCCGATGCACTGACGGGTAAGGATGATCCCTATCGCTGCGCCTATGGCGCGGCGGTTGCCGGCAATATCCAAACCATGGCTGGCGAGGTCAGCGCAGCCTGGAACAAGCCGGACGGTTTTGCCGCACTCTGGGCCAATCCCGGGCCGCAGAACGCGCTTTACCGCGACGGCAACGAAGCGGTGACCGAACTGGTCGGCGTTTTCATCAACGAGTTGGAGATGGTCCGGGATGTCCGCCTGAAAGGTTTCCTTGGCGGCAAGCCCGAGGCGGACAAGCCCAAGCAGGCGATCTACTGGCGTTCGCAAAACACCACCAATTCGCTGGCGGGAAATCTCGCCGGCATCGATGCGCTGTTCCAGGCCTCCAAACTTGGCGATGCGCTGCCGCCCGATGCGCGCTGGATGGCCGAGTCGATCCATATCCAGCTGGTCAACGGTGTCGCCACCGCGAAGTCCGTCCCGGGTCCGATCGACAAGGCGCTCGCGGACCCGGCTCTGCGCGAGAAACTCGAGCATTTCGCCCTGATAACCTCGAGCCTGTCGACTCTGATCGGCACCCGGCTGACCGCCGAATTCGGCCTGACCGCAGGCTTTTCGTCGCTCGATGGAGATTGATCCTTGAAAACGCCGCTGATCGATCGTCGGGATTTCCTGAGAGCCGCGGGCATCGGCTTTGCCGCTGCGATGGCACCGTCCGCCTGGGCAAGGACACTTGCTGCCGACGCCGTCTTCGCCACCGCCTTCGTCAAGCGCGACGGCAGTTTTGGCGCCGCCGTCCTGTCCGAGGCGGGCAAGGTGCTGCATGCGATCGATCTGCCCGATCGCGGCCATGACGTCACCTTCGATCCCGTATCGAAGCGCTCAGTGGTCTTTGCCCGCCAGCCCGGCACCTTCGCCGTGGTGTTCGATCATACCGGCCGCGACGCCCCGTTGACCATCGCCAGCATCACCGGCCGGCATTTCTTCGGCCATGGGGTGTTCTCGCCCGACGGCGCCCTGCTCTATGCCACCGAGAACGACTTCGACAACGCTGCCGGCGTCGTCGGCATCTACGATGCGCGGGCGAAGTTCAGCCGCATCGGTGAATTCCCGACTTACGGCATGGGTCCGCACGAGCTTCTGCTGCTGGGCGATGGCCGGACGATCGCGGTCGCCAATGGCGGCATCGAGACCCATCCCGACTATGGCCGCGCGGAACTCAACATCGCCACCATGAAGCCGTCCTACGTGCTGATCGACCGTGTCACGGGCGACCTGATCGAGAAGCATGAATTGGCGGCTTCCCTGCACCAACTGTCGATCCGCCACATGGACACCGACCAGGCCGGCACCGTCTGGTTCGGCTGTCAGTATAGGGGGCCGGGCACCGACCGTCCGCTGCTGGTCGGCCGCGCCGCGCGCGGCAAGGATTTGCAACTGCTCGACATGTCGCCGGACGTGCTGTCCGGCTTCCGCAACTATATAGGCTCGGTCGCCGCCAATCCCTTGGCGGGCACCGTCGCCGTCTCGTCACCGGAAGGCAATTCGCTTGCCGTGGTCGACGTGGTGAGCGGCAGGGTGGTCTCGACCAGTGCGCTGGTCGAGGTCTGTGGCCTGGCGCCGGACGGAGCTGGCTTCATGGCAACCACCGGCGCCGGCGAGATCATCGAGGGCAGCGGCGCGACACGGTCGGAACCGGACTATGTCTGGGACAACCACATGCTGCGCATCGAGCAGGTTTGACGTCGAGGCGGCGAAGCGAAGCCGCTTAACAAATTATGCTTGCGGTGGCGCCCCTTGGCGGGCACAGGGAAGTTGTTTTTCGGAACCGGTTGTTTCGTTTCATGAAAGTGCTTGCCATCGACTGTGCCGCCAGCCTCTGCGCCGCCTGCGTCTACGACGCGGCGGCCGGGCGGGAGCTTGGCCGCGCGGTGCTCGATCTCGGCAAGGGCCATGCCGAGCACCTGATGGCCGTCATCGCCGAGGCGCTGAAGGCGGGCGCGACCGACTATCCCGGCCTTGGCGCCATTGCCGTCTCTGTCGGCCCAGGGTCCTTCACCGGCCTGCGCGTCGGCGTATCGACCGCGCGCGGCCTGGCGCTGGCGTTGAAAATACCGGCGATCGGGGTGACGACGCTCGAGGCACTGGCCGCCGAGGCGGCAGCGGCATTTCCCGGCCGCGCCGTGCTGGCGGCGCTCGATGCCGGCCGCGAGGAAATCCATGCCGCGCTCTACGATAAAATGTCAGTTTTGACTTACGGTCCAGCGGTGACCAAATTGCCGGAAGCCACAGCTCTGGCGATGGAGAATCTTGCGGTGCTTGCCGGCACCGCGGCGGTGCAGATCGCCGCATCGGCGGGTCGGGTTTCCGACATCGGGCCTCGGACGGCCACCGCCGACATTGTCACATACGCCCGCCTTGCCGCCGCCAAAGGCGAGGGTGAAAGGCCGAAACCACTTTACCTGCGCGGCGCCGATGCAAAGCCGCAAGCCGGATTTATTCTTTCAAGGCAACAGAATTAATGCGCATACCTTTCTTACAGCCACGGCGCCGGGACTATGCGCTCGAGCCGCTCAGGATCACCGACAGCCCCGCGGTCTCGTTGCTGCATCGCGAGGATTTCGTCCGTCCGTGGACCGATGGCGAGTTCGCCGCTTTGCTCGAGCAGGACACCGTGTTCGGCTACGCCGCGCGCGAAACCGGGCAGGGCGCCAAGCCGCCTGTCGGTTTCGTGCTGGCCCGGCTGGCCGCCGGCGAGGGCGAGATCCTGACTGTCGCGGTGGCGCGATCTCATCGCCGCCAGGGACTGGGCTGGCAGTTGATGGACGCTGTGCTGCGCGAACTGCATGTGCAACGCGCCGAAGCGCTGTTCCTGGAGGTCGACGAGACCAACGTCGCCGCGATCGCCCTCTACCGTCGGCTGGGCTTCCGCGAAGTCGGCAAGCGCCCGGACTATTACAGGTCGCCCGATCGCGGGCCGACCGGTGCGCTTGTCATGCGCCGCGATCTTCGCTAGCCAGACGCCGCATGACCCCGAAAATCGGTTCCGATTTTCGGAAAGGATCATGCGCCGAGATTAAAGCATTACGGCGTCCTTTGCGCATCCGAGAGAACGCGCGGCGCTGTAATGGCAGGACCAGGACAGCATGATCGGAAAAATCAGGATTTTCCTGGCCCTGGGCCTTGTCGTCGCCGGTTCGCTGGTCCTGGTGCCGCTGCAAATCCTGTCGATGAAGACCGACTGGTGGCCGGAAACCTTCATCCTCAAGATCTGGCACAGGCTTGTGCTCAGGGCGCTTGGCATGCGCGTCCATGTCAAAGGGGCGCTGTCGGCCAAGCGCCCGTTGCTGGTTGCCTCGAACCACATCTCCTGGACCGACATCATGGTGCTGGGCTCTTTTGCCGATGTGAAGTTCATCGCCAGGGCCGATATGGAAGGCTGGCCGCTGATCGGCATGCTGTCCAAGCTGCAGCGCACCGTCTTCATCGAGCGCGAGCGCAAGCGTTCCTCCGGCGACCAGGCAAGCGAGATCGCCAGCCGCATGGCCAAGGGCGACGCCATGGTGCTGTTCGCCGAGGGGTCGACCGGTGACGGCAACGTCGTCCTGCCGTTCAAGAGCACGCTGTTCGGCGCCGCCTCGATGGCGATTTCGGAGGGAGCGGCCGAGCAGGTGTTTATTCAGCCGGTGGCGATCGCCTATACGCGCCTGCATGGCGTGCCGCTCGGCCGTCGGCACCGGCCGATCGCGGCCTGGATCGGGGACGAGGATCTGATGCCGCATCTCAAGGTGCTGATGGCGGAAGGCGCGCTCGACGTCGAAGTGCATTTCGGCGAACCGATCGCCTTTGCGAAGGGTTCGAACCGCAAGGAAACGTCGAAGCTGATGGAAAGCCAGGTGCGCGGGATGATGCAGGCGGCACTCGCCGATCCGCGCCCGAGCCGCTAGCCCCGACATGCGCCTTGGCGGCGCACACCGAGAATCGTCTGTTTTTTGTCACGGAAAGGCGTTAGAAGCCGCCGGATGGACTTGAACACGATTGAAAGCGACGACATCGGCACCGTGGCCGGACAGCAGGCAGTGCGCGCCACGGCAGCGAAGAAGGTCTTCGTCAAGACCTATGGCTGCCAGATGAACGTCTATGACTCCCAGCGCATGACCGACGCGCTGGCCGCCGACGGCTATACCGCGACCGATGCCATCGGCGAGGCCGATCTGGTGCTGCTCAACACCTGCCATATCAGGGAGAAGGCGGCCGAAAAGGTTTATTCCGAACTCGGCCGCATCCGCGACATGAAGGCGGAGCGCGCCATTGCCGGCCGAGAACTGCTGATCGGCGTCGCCGGCTGCGTGGCGCAGGCCGAGGGTGCGGAGATCATCAGGCGTTCGCCGGCCGTCGACCTGGTCATCGGGCCGCAGACCTATCACCGGCTGCCCGACGTGCTGGCGAGAGTGCGCGGCGGCGAGAAGATCGTCGAGACCGACTACGCCATCGAGGACAAGTTCGAACACCTGCCGCAGCCCAAGCGCGCCGAGGTGATCAAGCGCGGCGTCACCGCCTTCCTCACGGTGCAGGAAGGCTGCGACAAGTTCTGCACCTTCTGCGTCGTACCCTATACCAGGGGCTCGGAAGTCTCGCGGCCGGTGGCGCAGATCGTTGCTGAAGCCGAGCGCCTGGCCGAAGCCGGCGTGCGCGAGGTGACGCTGCTTGGCCAGAACGTCAATGCCTGGCACGGCCAGGGCGGGAACGGCGAGGAGTGGGGCCTTGGCCGGCTGCTGTTCCGGCTGGCTGAGATCCCCGGCCTGGCCCGGCTGCGCTACACCACCAGCCATCCGCGCGACATGGACGACGAACTGATCGCGGCCCACCGCGACCTGCCGTCGCTGATGCCCTATCTGCATCTGCCGGTGCAATCGGGCTCCGACCGCATCCTGAAATCGATGAATCGCAGGCACACGGCCAGGGATTATCTGGCGTTGCTCGACCGCATCCGCGCCGCGCGCCCCGATATCGCGTTGTCCGGTGACTTCATCGTCGGCTTCCCCGGCGAGACGGAAGCCGATTTCGAGGCGACCATGGAACTGGTGCGCCAGGTGAACTACGCTTCGGCCTTCTCGTTCAAATATTCGCCGCGTCCGGGCACGCCGGGCGCCGACATGCCTGATCATGTGCCCGAAACCATCAAGGACGAGCGCTTGCAGCGCCTCCAGGCACTGCTCCTGAAACAACAGCAGGATTTCGGCTTGAGCCTTGTTGGCAGCACCATCGACACGCTGATCGAGAAGCCCGGCCGCCAGGCTGGTCAGAAGGTCGGCCGCTCACCTTGGCTGCAGCCCGTTATTGTTGATGAAAAGGCCGGCGAAATCGGTGACATTATCCAGGTGCGAATCACGAAGACGGGCTACAACAGCCTGTTCGCCGAATTGGCCTGATGGTCTCGGCAGATGAGGAGAGACGGTTGAGCGCAGCAGAGCTGAAGAACCTGCCCCCGGTACCGGCATCTGGGGCTTCTGACATGGCGCACATCGTTCTGACTTTCGACAACAACAAGCTTGCCAGCGCCCTTTACGGTCAGTTCGACGAGAACCTCGCCCGGCTCGAGCAGAAGCTCGGCGTGGATATACGCTCGCGCGGCAACCAGCTGACCATCAAGGGGTCCGCTTCTGCCGCCGAGCAGGCGCGCCGTGCCTTGGACAATCTCTACGGGATTCTGCAGAAAGGCGTCGATATCGGCCAGTCCGATGTCGACGGTGCCGTGCGCATGGCGGTCGCCGCCGACGATCAGCTCACGCTGCCGACGCTGGAGCGCAAGGGCAAGGTCTCCGCCGCCCAGATCGCCACCCGCAAGAAGACCATCTATGCGCGCTCGCTGAACCAGGACGCCTATATGCGGGCGCTCGAGCGGTCTGAACTGGTATTCGGCATCGGTCCTGCCGGCACCGGCAAGACCTATCTGGCGGTGGCGCATGCGGCGATGCTGCTCGAGCGCGGCATGGTCGAGCGCATCATTCTGTCGCGGCCGGCCGTCGAGGCCGGCGAGCGGCTGGGCTTCCTGCCCGGCGACATGAAGGAGAAGGTCGATCCTTATCTGCGGCCGCTCTACGATGCGCTCTACGACATGATGCCGGCCGACAAGGTCGAGCGCGCCATTGCCGCTGAAGTCATCGAAATCGCGCCGCTCGCCTTCATGCGCGGCCGCACGTTGGCGCATGCCGCTGTTATTCTCGACGAGGCACAGAACACCACGCCGATGCAGATGAAGATGTTCCTGACGCGTCTTGGCGAGAACTCGCGCATGATTGTCACCGGCGATCCGACCCAGATCGACCTTCCTCCGAGCACCAAATCGGGGCTGGTCGAGGCCTTGCGTGTCCTCGACGGTGTGGCCGGCGCGGTAACCGTGCGCTTCAACGATGTCGACGTCGTTCGCCATCCGCTGGTGGCGGAGATCGTCAGGGCCTATGACCGGGATGCCAAGCTGGCGCGCGGCCTCGGCGCGGAGAATTGATTTCAGCGATGCGGCTTCATGCCTGAGGACAATTTATCCGGCGACGGGAGCCTTTCGGTGCCCGTCGACATCGATATATCGGTCGAAGCGGGCGACTGGCCCGATGAGGCAAGCCTGACGCGGCTGGTCGATCGAGCGGTTGATGCTGCTTTCGCCGAGACCGCCGTGGCCGGCCGTTCCGAGCTCAGCGTCGTTTTTTCCGACGACGCCCATATCCGTACGCTCAATGCCGGTTGGCGCGGCAAGGACAAACCCACCAACGTCCTGTCTTTCCCGGCTTTTCCGCCCGTGCCCGGCGGCCCGCTGCCGCCCATGCTGGGCGATATCGTGCTTGCCGCCGAGACAGTGGCGCGCGAGGCGGCACTGGAAGACAAGCCCCTGGAGAACCATATCACCCATCTCGTCATCCATGGCCTGCTGCATTTGCTGGGCTATGATCACGAGACCGACGCCGAGGCCGAGGAGATGGAAGCCATCGAACGCGTGGCGCTTGCAAGGCTTGCCATTCCCGATCCCTACGCGTAACTACATCTGACAATTGACCGGACGACGATGAACGACAAACCAGAAACTGCCGCCCGCCCCGACGCCGGCAGTGCGCCCAAGGCTTCCGACACGTCGGAAGAGGGATCAAGTCCGAGTACCGTAACCGGCAGCGCTGCCAGCGAGCCTTCGCCTGCCGGACCTTCCCTGTTCGACCGTGTTTTGGGCCTGTTTCGGCAACGCAACGGCACCAGCCTGCGTGAGGAAATCGCCGGCGCGCTGGCCGAGACGGCTAGCGATGCGGAATCCTTTTCGCCTGGCGAGCGCGCCATGCTCAACAACATCCTGCGCCTGCGCGAGGTACGCGTCGAGGACGTCATGGTGCCGCGCGCCGACATCGAGGCGGTCGAGATCGCCACGACGCTCGGCGACCTACTGGGCACCTTCGAACAATCCGGCCATTCCCGCATGCCGGTCTATTCCGAGACGCTCGACGACCCGCGCGGCATGGTCCATATCCGCGACGTGCTGGCTCACATCACCAAGCTCGCGCGCGTCAAGAAGGGCCGCACGACCAGGAAGACGCCTGCCACCACGCAGCTCGATCTTGCCCAGGTAGATCTCGCGCGCACCATCGGCGAGCTCAACCTGATCCGCCAGGTTCTGTTCGTGCCGCCATCGATGCTTGCTTCCGACCTGATGGGCCGCATGCAGACGACGCGCACGCAGATGGCGCTGGTCATCGATGAATATGGCGGCACCGACGGACTTGTGTCGCTCGAGGACATTGTCGAGATGGTCGTCGGCGACATCGAGGACGAGCATGACGATGACGAGCCGATGATCACCCAGGCCGGTGACGGCGTGTTCATCGTCGACGGCAAGGCCGAGATCGACGACGTCGCCAAGATGATCGGCGAGGACTTCGCCGCCGGCGAGCATGGCGAGTATGTCGACACCATTGGCGGCATGATCTTCAACACGCTCGGCCGCGTGCCGACGCGTGGCGAGGTGGTACAGGCCATTCCGGGCTTCGAGTTCCATGTGCTCGATGCGGATCCGCGCCGCGTCAAGCGCGTGCGCATCGTGCAGAGCCAGAAGGGCGAGCGCCGCCGGCGGGCCACGGCGCGCACCGAACAAGCCTGAACGGTTCGGCTCTTCAATGACGATCGACGACCCGTTCAGGCACGCAAGTCTGGGTTCCTGCGTCTTCTACAGGGATCCTCGCGCAGCGCTGGCATGGCTCGAAGCGGCTTTCGGCTTCGAGCCCAGCATGGTGGTGACCGATGCCGCGGGAAAGCTCGTCCACTCAGAGATGCGCTTCGGCGATTGCTACATTATCGTCGATTCCGAATGGAGCGATTATGTCGCCAGCCCTGCTTCGGTGTCGGGCAAGAACACGCAGTCGGTCTACGTCAGGCTCGTGGGCGGGCTGGATGCGCATTGCGAGCAGGCGCGCGCGGCCGGCGCCGAAATAATCCAGGAGCCGACCGATCAGTTCTACGGCGAACGCCAGTATCGGGCCTGCGATCCCGAGGGGCATGTCTGGACCTTCACCCAGCCCATCCGTTCCGTTTCCCGCGAAGAAGCCGAGCGGCTGAGTGGCCTGCGCATCGACGGTTGGCACCGTTAAGGGGCGTCGCCCAGAGGTGACCTCGATTTTGGGGGAACGACATGCATAAGAACAAAGACCGCTTTAGAGCGGCGGTCGAGGCATCCCGGCTGATCGGCCGTTTGGAGCACAGGCCGCGGCCTGATAAATCTTGCGTCCTGATTCGCGCGACTCGGAAGTATGCATGGAGCGCCTTGCCGGCCGGATAATTCTGCTTTGGGGTTGGCGGCGCGCGCTCGTGGCCTTTCTTGCCGGAGCGCTGACGGTGCTTGGGCAGGCGCCCTATGATTTCTTCGCAGCCTGCTTCATCTCGTTTCCGGTGCTGGTCTGGCTGCTTGATGGCGCGACCGGCGAAGCCTCCGGCAGCCTGTTCCGGCGCCTGCGGCCGGCTTTCGCCGTAGGCTGGTGGTTTGGTTTCGGCTATTTCCTCGCCGGTCTCTGGTGGATAGGCTCGGCGTTGCTGGTCGAGGCCGATGATTTTGCCTGGGCGCTTCCCTTCGCCGTGGTCGGTATTCCCTTCGCGCTCGCCTTTTTCTATGGCTTCGCAACGATGGTTGCCCGGCTGCTGTGGAGCAGCGATATCGGCCGCATTGCCGCCCTGGCCTTCGGCTTCGGGCTGACGGAGTGGCTGCGCGGCTTCCTGTTCACCGGTTTTCCCTGGAATGCGATCGGTTACGCGGCAATGCCCGTGCCTCTGCTGATGCAGAGCGTCTCGGTGACCGGCATGATCGGTATGAATGCGCTTGCGGTGTTCCTTTTTTCGCTACCCGCGCTGCTGGCGGCGCGCCGGCATCTTCGCCTGGGCGCGGCGCTGTTCGTCCTGCTTGCGGTGGCCCATGTCGGGTTCGGCTATGTCAGGCTTGCAGCTCCTGAAAAGCCGGCGCAGCGCAGCCTTGATGTCCGCATCGTCCAGCCTGCCGTCGACCTGTCGGAAAAATGGGACGCCTCGGTGCGCGACCGTATCTTCGCCACCTTGCTGGGCCTGTCCGCCAAGGCGCCGGACCCCGGTCATGGTAAGCCACAACTGATTCTTTGGCCGGAAACCTCGGTGCCATTCCTCTTCACCGAGCGTCCGGATGCGCTGACGGCGCTGGGCGACATGCTGGCCGATGGCCAGATGCTGATCGCCGGCGTCGTCCGCGAGGAAGGCGGCTCCGCGGCTGCCGACAGCCGTTATTACAATTCCGTGGTGGCGATCGACGACAAGGGCGAAATCACTGATGCCGTCGATAAGGTCCATCTGGTGCCGTTCGGCGAATACCTGCCTTTCGCCGATCTGCTCAACCGTTTCGGCATCGCCCAGCTTGTTGCCGGGCCGGTGACGTTCGCAGCCGGTAACGAGCGGCACGCCATCACGCTGCCTGGCGGCATCCGAGCCCTGCCATTTATTTGTTATGAGGTGATCTTTCCGGATCTTGTGGCAGTTGACGCTACGTCAGCGCAGCTTATTGTGAACGTCACCAACGATGCCTGGTTTGGGGACACGCCGGGACCGTATCAGCACTTCAGACAAGCCCAGATTCGCGCGGTGGAGAACGGATTGCCCTTGCTGCGTGCTGCCAACAACGGCATTTCGGCCGTCGTCGATCCACACGGACGCATCGTCGATGCGCTGGCGATCGACGCGCGCGGCGCCATCGATGTGAAGGTGCCGATTTCCGGACAGACGGTCGTTTCCCCGGGCCAGCGGCGCATTAACGGAATGCTGATCATGTTGCTGTTTGCGGTGGTGGGGGCGCTGTTGAACGTAAGGCAAAGGCTACGGGTGAATTGACAGTCGACACATTAGAAACTCATACTGTACTGCCTGAAAATTTCTCAAAGCCGGTGGATCGTTCTGTTGGGGCAGTCGCCCCCGGCTTTGTTTGGGTGGGAAAAAATCACAAAGCCGAAAAAATTCGGCGAGGAAAAAATGACAGAAGAAAACAAGAAAAAACCGAATCCCATCGACATCCACGTTGGAAGTCGCGTCCGGCTCCGGCGCAACATGCTCGGAATGAGCCAGGAAAAGCTGGGCGAGAATCTCGGCATCACATTTCAGCAGATCCAGAAATATGAAAAGGGCACCAACCGCGTCGGCGCCAGCCGCCTGCAGGCGATTGCCTCCATACTCGGCGTGCCCGTCGCCTTCTTTTTCGAGGATGCGCCGGGTCAGGAGTCCGCGGCCAATCGTGGCTTTGCCGAGGATGCGTCGATGGCTTTCGCCGTGGAATTCTGCGGCAGTCCCGAAGGCCTTCAGCTCAACCGGGCCTTCGTCAAGATCGCCGACGTCAAGGTACGGCGCAGGATCATCGATCTGGTGAAGTCGCTCGCCGCGGACGACCTCGACTGACGCTCAATGCGCCTGCCACCGGCGGCATCCGCCGCCGGTGGCACAAGATATTGATATCGACAGTCGTGCCAGAACGGCGGCAACGCTTGACGAGCGGCGCTTTGCCCCGCTAACACGTGGCGCGCCAAAATCGGCAGCCTGCCGATCGTTTTTCAAGAGGGGACACCCGTGACGCGGCAGAATTACTTCTTTACCTCGGAGTCCGTTGCCGAGGGTCATCCCGACAAGGTCTGTGACCGGATCTCCGACGAAATTGTCGATCTGGTTTACCGTGAAGCCAAGAAGACCGGCATGGACCCATGGAAAGTGCGTGTCGCCTGCGAGACGCTGGCGACCACCAACCGTGTCGTCATCGCCGGCGAAGTGCGCGTCCCCGAGACGCTGCTGAAGAAGGACAAGGCCGGCAATATCCTCAAGGACGCGGCGGGTCACCCGGTCGTGAATCCGGCGAAGTTCAAATCCGTCGCCCGCAAGGCGATCCGCGAGATCGGCTACGAGCAGGCCGGCTTCCACTGGAAGACAGCGAAGATCGAGGTTCTCCTGCACGGCCAGTCGCCGGACATCGGCCAGGGCGTCGACAACGCCGCCGACCGCCAGGGCGAGGAAGGTGCCGGCGACCAGGGCATCATGTTCGGCTATGCCTGCCGCGAGACGCCGGACCTGATGCCGGCGCCGATCTACTACAGCCACAAGATCCTCGAACTGCTGGCCGCCGCCCGCCACGAAAACAACGGCGAGGCCGGCAAGCTCGGACCGGACGCCAAGAGCCAGGTTACCGTCCGCTACATTGACGGCAAGGCCGCCGAGGCAACGCAGATCGTGCTGTCGACACAGCATCTCGACGCGACCTGGGATTCCAAGAAAGTCCGCAAGGTCGTCGAACCCTATATCCGCGAGGCGCTTGGTGATCTCAAGATTGCCGACGATTGCATGTGGTACATCAACCCGACCGGCAAGTTCGTCATCGGCGGCCCGGACGGTGATGCCGGCCTCACCGGCCGCAAGATCATCGTCGACACCTATGGCGGTGCGGCACCGCATGGCGGCGGCGCCTTCTCTGGCAAGGATACCACCAAGGTCGACCGTTCGGCCGCCTATGCGGCGCGCTACCTGGCCAAGAATGTCGTGGCGGCGAAGCTTGCCGACCGCTGCACCATCCAGCTCTCCTACGCCATCGGCGTCGCCCAGCCGCTGTCGGTCTATGTCGACCTGCACGGCACCGGCAAGGTCGACGAGGCAAAGCTCGAGGAAGCGCTGCGCAGCGTGATGGACCTGTCGCCATCCGGCATCCGCCGGCATCTCGACCTCAACAAGCCGATCTACGCCAAGACGTCGTCTTACGGTCATTTCGGCCGCAAGGCCGGCCGCGACGGGTCTTTCTCCTGGGAGAAGACCGATCTCGCCAAGGCGCTCAAGGATGCTGTCGCGGCCTGAGCTGCGACAGACCCTGCGCCAACCAGATGAGCCCTGAAAACAGGCCAAGCCGCGCGACCGAAGCCTTCTTCGGTCGCCGACGCGGCAAGCCCGTTCGCCCGCAGCAGGCGGCGGCCTTGGAAAGCGGGCTTGGCGCCTACCGGCTCGACCTGACGGCCGAAGCGCCGTCGGATCTGCGCACTCTGTTTGAGGCTGACATTTCGGCGGTCCGGCTCGAAATCGGCTTTGGCGGCGGCGAGCATCTTCTGCATCGCGCAATCGAGACGCCGACGGTCGGCTTCATCGGTGTGGAGCCCTTCGTCAACGGCATGGCCAAGATGATGATGGCGGTGCGGGCGAGGCCGCTGGCCAATCTCAGGGTTTACGACGACGATGCCACCCGGCTGCTCGACTGGTTACCCCCGGCCTCGCTCGATGGCATAGACCTTCTCTATCCCGATCCCTGGCCGAAGAAGAAGCATTGGAAGCGGCGTTTCGTCAGCCCGGTCAACCTTGACCGTTTCGCCCGCGTCCTGAAACCGGGTTCAAAATTCCGCTTCGCGTCAGACATCGATACGTATGTCAACTGGACCTTGCTTCATTGCCGGACGCATGGCGCCTTCGCATGGCAGGCAGCGGAAGCGGCGGATTGGCATCGCCCTTACGATGGTTGGCCAGGCACGCGTTACGAGGCGAAGGCCATTCGCGAGGGCCGGCCGCCGGCCTATCTGACTTTTATCAGGAAATAAGTATCACGGCGCATCCCGCCGGATTTTCAGAAACGACCGATCCGGTTGAAGACAGCCGGATCCATGCCAAGCTTGCGCAGGTCGTCAGCGCGCGGCTTGCGGCCGGCTTCCACGGCGCGCGATGCGGCCACCGCGCTGCCAAACGTCGTGAACAGATCGCCTATGGCGGAAAAAATCTTACGGTTGCTCATGGTCGTGCCCTTTCGCGTCTGCGAAATCTCTTTAATTTTTTGTGATGCACTGCAAATGGGGATGCGGCATCAAAGCTCACAGAGGGGCGGCTGCATGGAGGCCATGCGTCTGACGCAACGCTGGCGCGGCGGCGTGATACCTCGTCGGTTTGCCACGGCGGGCTTGAAATACGGGCCGTGTTCGTTTATATCAGCCTCAAATTCTTGGTCGGTATGACGAAGAGTGGGTCCACCCGGTCCCGCTCTTTTTTATTACCTGCCGATAGGTTCGAAACGAACGACAGGTAATTGATGACTGCAACGGTAAGCGAAGGTGACGACCGCATCATCCGCGAAAGCGGCATCGATGCGCGCATTGCGCTGATCGTCCAACCGGTGCTGCGCGGCATCGGCTTTCGCCTCGTGCGCGTGCATCTGTCCGGCCAGAACGGGCTGACGCTGCAGATCATGGCCGAGCGCGAGGACGGCACCATGACCGTCGAGGATTGCGAAGAGGTCAGCCGCGCGGTGTCGCCGGCGCTCGATGTCGATGATCCGATCGAAAAGGCGTATCATCTCGAAGTCTCTTCGCCCGGTATCGACCGGCCGTTGGTGCGCAAATCGGATTTCGTCACCTGGACCGGTCATCTGGTGAAGATGGAAACGTCGGTCATCGTCGCGGATCGCAAGCGCTTCAAGGGCAAGATCGCCGAGGCCGGCGAGAACGATGTGCTGATCGAGCGCGACAAGGCAGCCTATGGCGAGGAGCCGACGGTGCGCGTTCCCTATGACGCGATCGCCGATGTGCGGCTGATCCTTACCGACGACCTCATCCGTGAGGCGTTGTCGAAGGACAACCGCGAACGCAAGGAAGCCAAGAAACGCCGCGGTGAGCCTGATGACGCACCCGAGGGTGTTGAAGGCGGCGCGGAAGATGAAATCTAACAGGAACTATGATTGAGCGGCCGGGCGTAAAAGCTCGGCAACAAGCTCGGGAGAAATAAGATGGTTGTAAGCGCCAACAGACTTGAACTGCTGCAGATTGCCGACGCGGTCGCGCGTGAAAAGTCGATCGACAAGTCGATCGTTATCGCCGCCATGGCCGATGCGATCCAGAAGGCGGCGCGTTCGCGTTACGGCCAGGAGACCAACATCCGCGCCGACATCAACCCGAACACCGGCGAGATGAAGCTGCAGCGGCTGATGGAAGTGGTCGAAAAGGTCGACGACTATGCCACGCAGATCGCGATTTCCTCGGCCCGCGAGCGCAATCCCGACGCCCAGCTCGGCGACTTCATCGCCGAACAGCTGCCGCCGATGGATTTCGGCCGCATCGCCGCCCAGTCGGCCAAGCAGGTCATCGTGCAGAAGGTGCGCGAGGCCGAGCGTGACCGTCAGTACGACGAATACAAGGACCGCATCGGCGAGATCGTCAACGGCACCGTCAAGCGCGTCGAGTATGGCAATGTCATCGTCGATCTCGGCCGTGGCGAAGCCATCATCCGCCGTGACGAACTGATCCCGCGCGAAAACTACAAGTATGGCGACCGCGTTCGCGCCTATGTCTACGATGTGCGCCGCGAGCAGCGCGGCCCGCAGATCTTCCTGTCGCGCACGCATCCGCAGTTCATGGCCAAGCTCTTCACCATGGAAGTGCCGGAAATCTATGACGGCATCATCGAGATCAAGTCGGTCGCTCGCGACCCGGGCTCTCGCGCCAAGATCGCCGTCATCTCGCGTGACAGCTCGATCGATCCGGTCGGCGCCTGCGTCGGTATGCGCGGCAGCCGTGTCCAGGCCGTCGTCGGCGAACTGCAGGGCGAGAAGATCGACATCATTCCGTGGTCGCCCTCGGCCGCCTCCTTCATCGTCAATGCGCTGCAGCCGGCGGAAGTCGCCAAGGTCGTGCTCGACGAGGACGCCGAGCGCATCGAAGTGGTGGTTCCCGACGATCAGCTGTCGCTGGCCATCGGCCGCCGCGGCCAGAACGTGCGTCTCGCCTCGCAGCTCACCGGCTGGGACATCGACATCCTGACCGAGGCCGAGGAATCCGAGCGCCGCCAGAAGGAATTCGTCGAGCGCTCGGCGCTGTTCATGGAAGCCCTCGATGTCGACGAGATGGTCGGCCAGGTGCTGGCCTCCGAAGGCTTCACCAGCGTCGAGGAAGTCGCCTATGTCGACTCTGGCGAGATCGCCTCGATCGACGGCTTCGACGAAGATACCGCTTCGGAAATCCAGACCCGTGCCCGCGAATATCTCGAAAAGATCGAGGCCGAGCATGACGAGAAGCGCAAGGCGCTGGGTGTCTCGGACGAACTGCGCGAAATCCCCGGCATCACCACCGCCATGATGGTGACGCTCGGCGAGGACGGCGTGAAGACGATCGAGGATTTCGCCGGCTATGCCGCCGATGACCTGACCGGCTGGAAGGAACGCAAGGACGGCGAGACAAAAGTCTATCCGGGCGTGCTGGCCAATCACGGTGTTTCGCGTGCCGATGCCGAGCAGATGGTGCTCAATGCCCGCCTCAAGGCCGGCTGGATCACCGAAGACGAGCTTGCAGCCGAAGAAGCATCGGCTGACGAAGCCGTTGGTGCGTGAGGTGAAACCGCATCGCACAGAACCCGCCCCAGGACGAGATGAACGATCGCACCTGCATCGTCACCCGCAAGCAGGCCGAACCGGATGATCTGATCCGGTTCGTCGTCGGCCCGGATTCGGCCGTCGTTCCCGATCTCAAGAGAAATCTGCCCGGCCGCGGTTGCTGGGTAAGCGCCGACCGCCTACATATCGACAAGGCGGCGGCCAAGAACCTTTTTGCCCGCGCCTTCAAGGCACAGGTGGTTGTGCCGCCGGATCTTGGCGGCATGGTCGACGGACTGCTCTCCAGATCCGCGCTGGGCATGCTGGGTCTCGCCCGCAAGGCAGGCGCGATCGCTCTCGGTGCTACCAAGGTCGAGAGTGCCGTGCGCAGCGGGCTGGCGCTTTTCGTTCTCCACGCGACCGAAGCATCGGACGATGGCGTGCGCAAGATCAGCCAGGCGCGACGGGCGACTGTCCATCTCGGCGGCCCTTCCACCCTTGCCTACAAACTTTTCTCCGAGGCCGAGTTGAGCTTGGCATTGGGGGGTACAAATGTGATACATGCTGCCGTCCTCGCGGGAGACGCGGGTAAGGCGGTCCAGAAGCGCATGGTTGCGCTCGACCGATATCGGGGCGGTACCCCGGACGATCTGGCAATGCTTGCGGCCGTTGCTGACGAAGATGAGCCCGCAGAGGATATGGAATGAGCGATACGAAATCGGGCGACGACAAGACGTTGAGTGTTACACCGAAGAAGACCTTGACGCTGAAGCGCCCCGGCATGGAACAGGGCACCGTGCGCCAGAACTTCTCGCATGGCCGGACCAAGTCGGTCGTGGTCGAGACCAAGAAGCGCAAGTTCTCCCTGCCCGGCGACAAGCCGGAGCCGGTTGCTGCCGCGCCTGTGCCTGTCTTCACGCCGAAGCCGCCGGTCGTCGTCGCGGCACCTGTCGTGCAGGAAGCGCCCAAGGCGCCTCCGCCTCCGCCCCCCCCGCGGCCTCCGGTCGAACGCAGCGGCATGGTGCTGAACGAACTGTCGCGCAGTGAAATGGAAGCGCGCCGCAGGGCGCTCGAAGGATCGAAGGTGCGCGAGGTCGAGGACCGTCAGCGCGCCGCCGAGGACGCCAAGCGCCGCGCCGAGGATGAAGAGCGCCGCAAGCGCGAACGCGAGGAATCCGCGCGCCGCCAGGCCGAGGAAGAGGCGCGGTTGCAGACCGAGGCCGAATCGCGCCGTCGCGCCGAGGAAGAGGCACGCCGCCGTGCGCCGCAGGCCGCGGAACTGGCAACCGTAGACGAAGAGGAAGAGGTCAAGCCGAAGCGGACGGGCGCCGGTGCGCCGGTACGTCGCCTGGTCACGCCCGAAGTGGCGCGTCCGGCCAAGCCGACCAAGGGCGAGGAAGATCGTCGCCGTGGCAAGCTGACACTGAATTCCGCGCTTTCCGACGAGGATGCGCGGGCTCGTTCGCTGTCGTCGATGCGTCGCCGCCAGGAGAAGTTCAAGCGCGCGATGCACAATGAGCCGCGCGAGAAAGTCATGCGCGAAGTGATCCTGCCCGAAACCATCACCATCCAGGAACTGGCGCAGCGCATGTCCGAACGTGCGGTCGATGTGGTCAAGTTCTTCATGAAGCAGGGCCAGATCCTGAAGCCGGGCGACGTCATCGACGCCGACACGGCCGAGCTGGTCGCCACCGAATTCGGTCACACGGTCCGCCGCGTCGCCGAGTCCGACATCGAGGAAGGCCTGTTCAACATCGCCGACAATGCCGAAGATCTGGTCTCGCGTCCGCCGGTGGTGACCATCATGGGCCACGTCGACCACGGCAAGACGTCGCTGCTCGACGCGATCCGCAATGCCAATGTCGTCTCCGGCGAGGCCGGCGGCATCACCCAGCATATCGGTGCCTATCAGGTCGAGAAGAATGGTCAGAAGATCACCTTCATCGACACGCCCGGCCACGCCGCCTTCACGGCGATGCGTGCCCGCGGCGCCCAGGCCACCGACATTGCCATCCTGGTGGTGGCTGCCGACGACAGCGTGATGCCGCAGACGATCGAATCGATCAGCCATGCCAAGGCGGCCGGCGTTCCGATCATCGTGGCGATCAACAAGATCGACAAGCATGACGCCGATCCGCAGAAGGTGCGCTCGGAACTGCTGCGCCATGAGGTTTTCGTCGAATCCATGGGCGGTGAAGTGCTGGACGTCGAAGTGTCGGCGACCAAGGGCACCAATCTCGACAAGCTGCTCGAGGCGATCCTGCTGCAGGCCGAAATCCTCGATCTGAAGGCCAATCCGGACCGTACCGCCGAGGGCGTCGTCATCGAGGCGCAGCTCGACAAGGGCCGTGGTCCCGTCGCCACCGTGCTGGTGCAGACCGGCACGCTGATGCCGGGCGACATCCTCGTCGCCGGCAACGAGTGGGGCCGGGTGCGCGCTCTGGTCAACGACCGCGGCGAGCAGATCAAGGAAGCGCCGCCGGCAATGCCGGTCGAGGTGCTCGGCCTTCAGGGCACGCCACAGGCTGGCGATCGCTTCGCGGTCGTCAACAACGAGGCCCGCGCCCGCGAGATCACCGAGTATCGCCAGCGCCTGGCGCGCGAGAAGGCGGTGGCCAGGCATGCCGGTCAGCGTGGCTCGCTCGAACAGATGATGTCGCAGTTGCAGACGAGCGGGCTGAAGGAATTCCCGCTGGTCATCAAGGGCGACGTTCAGGGTTCGATCGAGGCGATCAACGCAGCACTGGACAAGCTCGGCACCGACGAGGTGCGTGCGCGTATCGTCCATGCCGGCGCCGGCGCCATCACCGAAAGCGACGTCTCGCTGGCGGAAACGTCTGGTGCGGCGATCATCGGCTTCAACGTTCGCGCCAACGTGCAGGCGCGCGCCGCGGCCGCGGCCGCGGGCATCGAGATCCGCTATTACTCGATCATCTACAACCTCGTGGATGATGTGAAGGCGGCTCTGTCGGGCCTGCTGTCGCCGGAGCGTCGCGAGACCTTCATCGGCAATGCCGAGATCCTCGAGATCTTCGACATCACCAAGGTCGGCAAGATCGCCGGCTGCCGTGTCACCGAAGGCAAGGTCGAGCGTGGCGCGGGCGTACGCCTGATACGCGACAACGTCGTCATCCACGAAGGCACGCTGAAGACGCTGAAGCGCTTCAAGGACGAGGTTTCGGAAGTCCCCGGCGGCCAGGAGTGCGGCATGGCCTTCCAGAACTACGAGGACATGCGCGTCGGCGACATCATCGAGTGCTTCCGCGTCGAGATGGTGACCCGGACACTCTGAGTTCGCGTGACTTGTCGGTAACGGGCGGTGGTCGAAAGACCGCCGCCCCAGGCCTTTTGAGAATGACCCGTTTGAGACATGCGGCACGGTCCTATCCCGCGCCTCACGCTTTCAGGATTGAGAAAAATGCCCCGTTCCACCACATCCGGCCCGTCCCAGCGCATGCTTCGCGTCGGCGAACAGGTTCGCCACGCCCTGTCCGAAACCCTGCAGCGCGGCGAGATCCTCGACCCGTTGATTGAAAACTCGGTCGTCTCGGTCTCGGAAGTGCGCATGTCGCCCGATCTGAAGATCGCCACCGCCTTTGTTTCTCCGCTCGGCGCCAAGGATGCCGGCGCCGTCATCGAGGCGCTCAACAAGCATGCGAAATTCGTCCGTGGCCGTGTCTCCGGCGCGCTCAGGCAGATGAAGTACATGCCGGAGTTCCGCTTCCGGCTGGACACCTCCTTCGACAATTTCGCCAGGATCAACGACCTGTTGAAGTCGCCCGAAGTGGCGCGCGATCTCGATGCGGACGGCCAAGACAAAGACGAAGACAAGGACAGCGAATAATGGCGCGCCGCGGCAAGAAGAAGGGCCGGCCGGTCTCCGGCTGGGTGGTGCTCGACAAGCCGGTCGGCATGGGCTCGACCGAGGCTGTCTCCAAGATCAAGTGGCTGTTCCAGGCGGAAAAGGCCGGCCATGCCGGTACGCTCGACCCGCTGGCTTCCGGCATGCTGCCGATCGCGCTCGGCGAAGCCACCAAGACCGTGCCTTATGTGCAGGACGGCGCCAAGATCTATCGCTTCACCGTTGCCTGGGGCGATGAGCGCTCCACCGACGATCTCGAAGGGCCGGTGACGAAGAGTTCCGACCTGCGTCCGGCGGAAGCCGAGGTCCAGGCGCTGCTGGCGAAATACACCGGCGTCATCATGCAGACGCCGCCGCAATTCTCGGCCATCAAGATATCAGGCGAACGCGCCTATGACCTTGCCCGCGAAGGCGAGACGGTCGACATCCCCCCGCGCGAGATCGAGATCGGTCGTTTGGACATCATCGAGCACCACACTGATCACACGGTTTTCGAGGTCGAATGCGGCAAGGGCACCTATGTGCGCTCGCTGGCTCGTGACATGGGCCGCGACCTCGGCTGCTTCGGCCATATTTCCGATCTGCGCCGGGTCGAGGTCGAGCCGTTCACGCAAGAGGATTTCGTCACCATCGCCGAGCTCGAGGCGGCCCGCTTCGGAGCACAAGGTGAGGACAAACCGGAGCCGGCCGACGGCGCTGAGCCGATAGAGATCCCCGTAAACTTCGATGCCATTGATGCGCTTCTTGTCGACACATCGGCGGCTCTCGACTGCTTGCCGCAGATCGCCATCAGCGATGATGCGGCAACCAAGATCCGTCTCGGCAATCCCGTCATCATTCGCGGCCGCGATGCGCCGGTGGAGGCCGAAGAGGCCTGCGCCACGGCGCGCGGCAAGCTGGTCGCCATCGGCGCGATCGAGCAGGGCATGTTCAAGCCCAAGCGGGTCTTTGCCGGCTGAAGGCTGACGCAATTCTAGGAAAAGTGCGAAAACGGTTTTCTGTTCGAAATTGCGAGAACAAGGTTCTAACTTCACGTCGACTCTACGCTCGAGGGGCACATGGCAAAGGCCGAGGCGGTGAAAAAGCGGGCGCCGGTGAGGATAAGGCGGCCGCCGGTCGGCGCCTCGCCGGGTACGCTGATCGCCGATCCGGCGGCGCGGCACTCCGAATTGCGACTGACCTTGATCTCGCCGCAGAAGTTCAAGACCATCGACAATGCCAGCATCGCCGACGTCGAGGCCAATTGCCAGAAATGGCCGGTGATCTGGCTCGACTGCACCGGCCTCGCCAACATCGGGCTGATCGAGGAGATCGGTCGCATCTTCAGCCTGCATCCGCTGGCGCTGGAGGATGTCGTCAACACCGGCCAGCGGCCGAAGGTCGACTTCTTCGAGGATCATGCCTTCGTCGTCGTGCGCATGATCGACGATGTCACCTCGCATCGCTACGAACAGATCGCTCTCTTCGTCGGCGAGAACTTCGTCGTCACCTTCCAGGAGCGCGAGGGCGATCCGTTCGACCCGGTGCGCAAGCGCATCGAGAGTTCGGCGCCCAACCGGTTGCGGACCCGCGGCGCCGACTATCTGGCCTACGCGCTTATCGACGCTATCGTCGACAGCTATTTTCCGCCGATCGAGGGAGCCGGCGACCTGGTCGACAGCATCGAGGATGAGATGCTGCATTCGCCGCACAAGCATCAGATGCGGCAGCTGCACGAATTGCGGCGCGACGCCAATGTGCTGAAGGGCGTGCTGTGGCCGATGCGCGATGCGTTGGCGACGCTGATCCGCAACGAAGTGCCCTATGTCAGAGCCGAGACCAAGGTCTTCCTCAATGACACGCTCGACCATTCGCTCAGGCTGATCGAACTCGTCGAGACTCAGCGCGACATGCTGACCGGCCTGATCGAGATGCATCTGTCGCTGAGCCAGGCGCGCACCAACGACGTCATCAGCTATCTCACCATCGTTTCGGTCATCTTCATGCCTCTCACCTTCCTGGTCGGTGTATGGGGCATGAATTTCGATCCCGAGAGCTCGCCCTGGAACATGCCGGAGTTGAAGGCCTATTACGGTTATCCGGAGGCGCTCCTGTTCATGGCTGTTATCGCGGTCAGCCTGATTGCGTTCTTCAAATGGAAGAAATGGCTTTGACTGCGGCAAAACTTGCCATTTGGGGCTGAAAAGCCGGCTTGGTGAATTGGGCTGGTGTTTTGCCGGGAATTGCACTATATGCGCCGCAGCATAGCGCGACGACGCTTTGCTTGCACCGGCCCCTGCTGGACGACATCCCGGCTGAGGGCGACCCGTTTCCTCAAACAGATAAGGAAAAACACGATGTCGATTACTGCCGAGCGCAAGAAGGAATTGATGGGCGAATTCGCTACCGCCAAGGGCGATACCGGGTCTCCGGAAGTCCAGGTGGCCATCCTTTCCGAGCGCATCAAGAACCTGACCGACCATTTCAAGGACCACAAGAAGGATAACCATTCCCGCCGTGGTCTGCTCGCTCTCGTGTCCCAGCGCCGCAGCCTGCTTGATTATCTCAAGCGCAAGGACGACGCGCGCTACCAGACACTGATCGAGAAGCTCGGTCTGCGCCGTTGACGAATTGACCGGCGGGCTCCTTCAAGGAGTCCGCCGGTCGCGCATTCGAGCCTCGGGCCAACCCGATCTCGAATGCAGGACTGGAGCGCCGCGCACCCTTCCGGATGCCGGACGGACGCTCCAAAAGTTGAATTTGCGCATGACGCGTTCCGTAAGCCGTGGGCTTCGGGGTTGTGCGCAGGCCAGTTGATCGATTGGCCATATCCGGCTTCGAGCGCGCAGAGGGCCACTCGAAGCCACCCATGGACGGTCATGGGGCAGGATTGCAGGACGCTCGTAAAAGGCCACCGCGCCGATGAAACCCGAGCCTCCCGTTGTCTTGCCCGTGGCTGCCCGAGAAAGGAAGCCAGAGGAAAGGGCACCCGCGCACGCTGAAACGGCGCGGCCTTTCCTCATACAAAGGACAAGACATGTTCAATCAACACAAAGTGGAAATCGAATGGGGCGGTCGCCCGCTCATCCTCGAAACCGGCAAGATCGCGCGCCAGGCTGACGGCGCCGTGCTCGCCACCTACGGCGAGACCAAGGTTCTGGCCACCGTCGTTTCAATGAAGGAGCCCAAGCCCGGCCTGGATTTCTTTCCGCTGACCGTCAACTACCAGGAAAAGACCTACGCCGCCGGCAAGATCCCGGGCGGCTACTTCAAGCGTGAAGGCCGTCCGAGCGAAAAGGAAACGCTGGTTTCGCGCCTCATCGACCGCCCGATCCGTCCGCTCTTCGCCGACGGCTACAAGAACGACACCCAGATCGTCGTCACGGTCGTCCAGCATGACCTCGAGAACGATCCGGACATCCTGTCGATCGTTGCCACCTCGGCCGCTCTGACCCTGTCGGGCGTTCCCTTCATGGGTCCGGTCGGCGGCGCGCGCGTCGGCTACATCAACGGCGAATACGTTCTCAACCCGCACATCGACGAGATGCAGGAATCCAAGCTCGACCTCGTCGTCGCCGGCACCGCCGACGCCGTGCTGATGGTTGAGTCGGAAGCCAAGGAACTTGGCGAAGAGCTGATGCTCGGCGCTGTCATGTTCGGCCACAAGGGCTTCCAGCCGGTTATCGACGCCATCATCAAGTTGGCCGAAGTTGCCGCCAAGGAGCCACGCGACTTCACCGCGCCCGACTATTCCGCGCTCGAAGGCGAAATGCTGAACATCGTCGGCGACGAGCTTCGTGAAGCCTACAAGATCACCGACAAGCAGAAGCGCTATGCCGCCGTCGACGCCGTCAAGGCCAAGGTCAAGGCCGCGTTCGCTCCGGCCGAAGGCGAAGACCCCAAATACACCTCCGAGCAGATCGGTTCCGTGTTCAAGGAACTCCAGGCCAAGGTCGTGCGCTGGAACATCCTCGACACCGGCTCGCGCATCGATGGCCGCGACCTGAAGACGGTCCGCAAGATCGTTTCCGAAGTCGGCGTGCTGCCGCGCACCCATGGTTCGGCGCTGTTCACCCGCGGCGAGACCCAGGCGCTGGTCGTTGCCACGCTCGGCACCGGCGAAGACGAGCAGTATGTCGATTCGCTGACCGGCATGTACAAGGAGAAGTTCCTCCTTCACTACAACTTCCCTCCCTATTCCGTCGGCGAGACCGGCCGCATGGGTTCGCCGGGCCGCCGCGAAATCGGCCACGGCAAGCTCGCCTGGCGCGCCATCCGGCCGATGCTGCCGAGCGCTGACCAGTTCCCCTACACGCTGCGCGTCGTCTCTGAGATCACCGAGTCCAACGGCTCGTCGTCGATGGCCACCGTCTGCGGCACCTCGCTGGCGCTGATGGATGCCGGCGTGCCGCTGGCCAAGCCCGTTGCCGGTATCGCCATGGGCCTGATCAAGGAAGGCGAGCGCTTCGCGGTTCTGTCCGACATTCTGGGTGACGAAGATCACCTCGGCGACATGGACTTCAAGGTCGCCGGCACCGCCAATGGCATCACCTCGCTGCAGATGGACATCAAGATCGAGGGCATCACCGAGGAGATCATGAAGATCGCGCTGGACCAGGCCAAGGATGGCCGCCAGCATATCCTCGGCGAAATGGCGCATGCCCTGACCGGCGCCCGCGCCGAACTCGGCGAGTTCGCGCCGCGCATCGAGGTCATGCACATTCCGACCGACAAGATCCGCGACGTCATCGGTTCGGGCGGCAAGGTCATCCGCGAGATCGTCGAGAAGACCGGCGCCAAGATCAACATCGAGGACGACGGCACGGTCAAGATCGCTTCCTCCAACGCCAAGGAGATCGAGGCGGCGAAGAAGTGGATCCACACCATCGTCGCCGAGCCGGAAGTCGGCGAGATCTACGAAGGCACGGTCGTCAAGACCGCCGACTTCGGCGCTTTCGTCAATTTCTTTGGTCCCCGCGATGGTCTCGTCCACATCTCGCAGCTCGCCAATGAGCGCGTTGCCAAGACCTCGGATGTCGTCAAGGAAGGCGACAAGGTCTGGGTCAAGCTGATGGGCTTCGACGAGCGCGGCAAGGTCCGCCTCTCGATGAAGGTCGTAGACCAGGCCACCGGCAAGGAAGTCGTGCGCGAGAAGAAGGCCGAAGGCGAAGAAGACGCCGCCTGATTGGTCTGACACGGAAATCGAAACGGGCGCGGCTGATGTCGCGCCCGTTTTCGTTTGGAAGGTAGAGGGAATGTCCGCTGAAGCGCTGAAGACGCTTTTCCATCCGTTCGAGGCCGAGGCTCTTGCCATGCCGGGAAAGGGCGAGCGCATCCTCTTCCTCGGCGCCGAGCCCGGCCTGCGCTCACCACCGGGCTTCGAGGCCTCGCTGCATCTCGTACAGGGCTTCCGGCCGCATTTCCGCGCGTTGCAGGCGGCGGGTTTCACGGTCACGCCGCAACCGGTGGGTGACGGTTTTGATGCCGCCCTTGTGCTCGCCGGCCGCCATCGCGGCCAGAATGAACTGCGTATCGCCGAGGCTCTCGAGCGCGTGGTGCCGGGCGGACTGGTCGTCATCGCTGGCGGCAAGGACGACGGCATTGCCAGCCTGCGCAAGCGCGTCGACGAGCTCGTGCCGCTCGACGGGCATATGCCGAAATATCACGGCATTGCCTTCTGGCTGCGTCGTCCGGCGGATATGCGGGCTGCCGCGGCATTTCGTGCCGCCAACCCCGCCTTGCTGGTCGAGGATCGGTTCCGCACCGCACCCGGCATGTTTTCCTTCGATCGCGTCGATGCGGGTTCGAAACTGCTGGTCGACAATTTGCCCGGCGATCTGCGCGGCAGTGGTGCCGATCTTTGCGCCGGCTGGGGCTATGTGGCGGCCGAGATGGCTGCCCGCTTGCCCGGCTTGTCGGGGCTCGATCTTTATGAGGCGGATTTCGATGCGCTGGAGGCTGCCAAGGGAAACCTCGTCGACACAGCGGCGCAAGGCTTTTTCTGGACGGATCTGCTCGCCGAGCCTGTCGAGCGCCGTTACGACGTCATCGCCATGAACCCGCCCTTTCATCGCAGCCGTGCGGCGGAGCCGGAGATCGGCGCCGGCATGATCCGCGCGGCAGCCAAGGCGCTCAAGCCCGGTGGCAGGCTGGTCATGGTCGCCAACCGCCAGCTTCCCTACGAGCCCGTGCTGTCGGCCGCCTTTGCCAGCCATGCGGAGCTTGCCCGCGACGGCATGTTCAAGGTGTTTGTCGCGCGTCGCTGAAACGATGCGTATCGCGGTCAGTGCAGGTTGGCGACGCGTCGGACCTCTTCCGCGGCTTGCCCGCCACCAAGGCCGATCTTGAGCGGCGCCGGCCGGCCGAACAGGTAACCTTGCACCACCTCGCAGCCGGCTGCCCGCAGCAGCGTGGCCTGGCTCTCGGTCTCGACGCCTTCGGCAATGATGCTGACGCCAAGCGCGCGCGAAAGTCCGACAATGGTCGAGACGACGGCGCCGGAGCTGGAATCGGTATCGATGCGGCTGACGAAGGAGCGGTCGATCTTCAGCTTGCCGAACGAGAAATCGATGAGATAGCTGAGGTTCGAGTAGCCGGTGCCGAAATCATCGACGGCAACGGAGATGCCCATTTCGGCAAGCTCTTTCAGGATGGCGGCAGCGCGATCGCGATCCTGCATCATCGCTGTCTCTGTGACTTCCAGCTCCAGCCGCGACGGCTTTATGCCGGTGGCCCGCATCGTGTCGCGCACGATGCCGACGAAATCCTTGGTCATGAACTGGACCGGCGAAATGTTGACGGCGACGAAACAGTCGTCTGGCAAATGCCGGGCGTCGTTGCAGGCTTTGCGCAGCACCCATTCGCCGATCGGGTTGATCATCCCGGTTTCCTCGGCGATCTGGATGAACTCCATGGGCGGGATCATGCCTCGCTCAGGATGGTTCCAGCGGATCAACGCTTCATAGCCGACGATGCGGCCGCTCGGCAGGTCGAGCTGTGGCTGATAATGGAGGTCGAAATCGCCACGTTCGAAAGCCGTGTGCAGCTCGGATTCCACCCATTGGCGATAGTCGGCGACTCGTCCCATCTCGCTGTCGAATACCGACCAGTTGCCAACGCCGCTGGCGCGCGCATGCTGCAGCGCCAGGTTGGACCGGCGCAGGATAAGGACCGGATCGACGCCATCCTTGGGCATCGCCACGATGCCCACGGACAGGCTCACCGATTGCTGATGGCTGCTGAGTTCATAGGGCTCCATCATCTCGTCGATGAGCCGCTCGATCATGCCCTCCATCGTCCCTGGGATCTGGTGATCCGGCAGCAATACCGCGAACTCCCCGGCACCGATGCGCCCGATCAGGGCGCGTGCGGGAACGCTGTCTTGCAGCCGCTTGGTGAAGGCGCGGATCAGCTCGTCGCCCTGGCTATAGCCAATCGCGTCGTTGATTTGCTTGAACCGGTCGATGTCGATGTCGATCAGGAACACCGGTTCACCGGTCCGGCTTGTCACGCATGCGGCCTCGGCGATCTTGCCGACCATCGCCGGTCGCGCCAGAAGTCCCGTCAGCTTGTCGAAATGGGTTTCGTTGAAAACGAAATCCGCCGATTCATCGACGCCGGCGAAGAAGGACATTGCCGCAACCGATGCCGCGAGTGCGCAAAGCGCAGCCATGATCGCGACCATCATGTCCACCGATATGCCGGCAAACTCGGCGCCGAGACCGTGCTTCAGACCCCAGATGCCGAGGACGAAACTGCCAATCCCCGAACTTGCTATCGTGAGCAGTCGGAACACCGGTGTTCGCTTCGGGTTGCTGACGGCAGGCATTCAAAGGTCCCCAGATTGCGGGCCTCTATAGCGGAAATCCTCTTAAAATGAGTTTCCGCGAATGCATCCAATTTTACTGGAGAGGATTATTTCTTTACTGGAAAAAGGACCATTTGCGCGAAACGGCTCCATCCATATTGCCCGAAACGTGTCGCCTTGACCCGTTTCAGGGCTCGTTAGCCATCCGTCTGCTTCAACTCATCGAGCGTCGGCATCGAGACGATGTGATAGCCGGAATCGACATAGTGGATTTCGCCGGTGACGCCGGAAGCCAGGTCGGACAGCAAATAAAGCGCCGAGCCGCCGACCTCGTCGATGGTGACGGTACGGCGCAGCGGCGAGTTGCGTTGCTGGTAGGAGAACATGTGGCGGGCGTCCGAAATGCCGGCGCCGGCCAGCGTGCGCACCGGTCCCGCCGAGATGCCGTTCACCCGGATGCCGCGCGGACCATAGTCATTGGCGAGGTAACGCACGCTGGCCTCGAGGCCGGCCTTGGCGACGCCCATGACATTGTAGTTCGGCATGACGCGGACCGAACCGGCATAGGTCAGCGTGATCATCGAGCCGCCCTGCGTCATCAGGGGCGCGGCATTGCGGGCGACTTCGGTGAAGGAGTAGCAGGAGATCACCATGGTGCGGACGAAGTTGTCGCGGCTGGTGTCGGCGTAAAGGCCCTTCAACTCGTTCTTGTCGGAAAAGCCGATGGCATGGACGACGAAATCCAGCCCACCCCAGGCATTGCCAAGCGTCTCGAACGTGGCGGTGACCGAAGCGCTGTCCTCGACATCGCAGGGAACGACCAGCGACGCGCCCAGCCTGTCGGCGAGCGGCTTGACCCGGCGGCCAAAGGCCTCGCCCTGGTAGGTGAAGGCGAGCTCCGCCCCATGCTCTGACAATTTCTGGGCGATGCCCCAGGCGATCGAATGGTCGTTGGCGACACCCATGACAAGCCCGCGCTTGCCCTTCATCAGTCCGTCCATGTCAGGCAATCCTTTTAGAAAAACGCTGGCCTTATGCGGAATAGCGCTGGAAAACGAGCGTCGCGTTGGTGCCGCCGAAACCGAAGGAATTTGACAGGACGGTGTCGATCTTGGCGTTGTCGATGCGCTTTCGCACGATCGGCATGCCCTCGAATTCAGGATCGAGCGTTTCGATATGGGCGCTCTCGCCGATAAAGCCGCCTTGCATCATCAGGATCGAATAGATGGATTCCTGCACGCCGGCCGCGCCCAGCGAATGGCCGGTCAGCGATTTCGTCGAGGTGATGAACGGCATCTTCTCGCCGAACACCTCGCGGATGGCGCCCATTTCCTTGGAATCGCCCACCGGCGTCGAGGTGCCGTGGGTGTTGATGTAATCGATCGGCGTGGAAACCGTCGCCAGCGCCTGGCGCATGCAGCGGACCGCGCCTTCGCCGGAAGGCGCGACCATGTCGTGGCCGTCCGAGGTCGCGCCGTAGCCGACGATTTCGGCATAGATCTTGGCGCCGCGCGCCTTGGCATGTTCCAGCTCTTCCAGCACCAGCACGCCGGCGCCGCCGGCGATGACGAAGCCGTCGCGATTGACGTCATACGCGCGGGAAGCGGCCGATGCCCTGTCGTTGAACTTCGACGACATGGCGCCCATGGCGTCGAACAGGTCCGACATCGTCCAGTCGAGATCCTCGTGGCCGCCGGCAAAGACGATATCCTGCTTGCCCCACTGGATCAGTTCGTAGCCATTGCCGATGCAATGCGCCGAGGTCGAGCAGGCCGATGAGATCGAATAGTTGACGCCGTGGATCTTGAACCATGTGGCCAGCGTAGCCGACGCGGTCGACGACATCGCCTTTGGCACCGCGAACGGACCGATGCGCTTGGGGCTGCCGTTCTTGAGCGTGGTTTCGGCCGCCTCGACAATGGTGCGGGTGGAGGGGCCGCCCGAGCCCATGACGATGCCGGTGCGCTCGTTGGTGACGTCGCTTTCGCTCAAGGCCGCATCCGCGATCGCCTGATCCATGGCGACGTGGTTCCAGGCCGCGCCCTGTGACAGGAAGCGCATCGCGCGACGATCGATCATGGCGGACGGGTCGAGTGTAGGCGCGCCCCAGACCTGGCAGCGAAAGCCATGTTCGGCGAAGGAATCGGAAAAGCTGATGCCGGATCTGGCGTCATGCAGCGAGGTCTGCACCTCATTGGCATTATTGCCGATCGACGACACGATGCCGAGGCCTGTGACTACGACACGTCTCATTCGCAACTCCTTCCAGGGATGCTGGCCAGTTGGTCGGCCAGGACTGCGGTCAAGCGACCGCCGACTGCTTGGACAGACCGACCTTCAGGTCGGTAGCCGCATATATGGGCTCGCCATCCGCCTTCATCCAGCCATCGGCGATGCCGAGCACCAGTCGGCCACGCATCACGCGCTTGAAATCCACGCCATACTCGACCTTTTTGACCGATGGGGTGACCATGCCCTTGAACTTGACCTCACCGGTCGACAGCGCCATTCCCTTGCCCGGTTCGCCGAGCCAGCCGAGATAGAAGCCGGTCAACTGCCACAAGGCGTCGAGGCCGAGGCATCCCGGCATGATCGGATTGCCGATGAAATGGCAGGCAAAGAACCACAGGTCCGGCTTGATGTCGAACTCGGCGCGGATGAAGCCCTTGTCGAAGGCGCCGCCCGTCTCGCTGATTTCGGTGATGCGGTCGAACATCAGCATGGGCGGGTAGGGCAGCTGGGCATTGCCCTCTCCGAACAGTTCGCCGCGGGCGCAGGCCAGCAATTCTTCGTAGTCGTAGCTGGATTTACCCGCCATCAATCTCGTCCCCATATCGTCCGGGCGGTAGCGCGCCCTTGTCGTTGGTGTCCTAACACAATCTGTTTCAGGCCGGAAACCGGCGCTTGCGCTTAACCCGCCAGTCTGCCCGGGTCAATGCGCGCTATTGATCGCATTCGGACGACAGAATATATGTCGACAGGGGTCCGGTTTCGGCAGACGTTCATTTTTTTGCCATTCTGGGCGTGTCTTGAAGCGGGACTGCAAGCTTGGAAGACCAGATGGACCGGGGCTGCCGGAAGGAAAATGTCGCTGTGGACAAGCGGGTGCGTGAAGCCGGCCTGAGGCCGACGCGCCAGCGTATTGCGCTGGCCGACCTGCTTTTTGCCAAGGGCGACCGCCATTTGTCGGCCGAGGAATTGCACGAGGAAGCGCTGGCCGCCGGTGTGCCGGTGTCGCTGGCCACGGTCTACAACGCGCTCCACCAATTCACCCAGGCGGGACTGCTGCGCATCCTGGCCGTCGAGGGCGCCAAGACCTATTTCGACACCAACACCTCGGACCACCACCATTTCTACGTCGAAGGCGAGAACCGGATTTTCGACATTGCAAGCGGCCCGGTGACGGTCACCAACCTGCCGGACCCGCCCGAGGGCATGGAAATCGCCAATGTCGATATCGTGGTGAGATTGCGCCCCAAGCGCCAGGAATGACCGGCAAGACCGGAACAATCTGACAATCCGGCTCGAATCGGCTGTCGTGGCGGCCCTCTGGACCGCCCACTTCGCCATCGACCGCGCATCGGGCCATGGCCTGAAACTGTCAACCGGTTTTCAGGATACCCATCTCGGCCGTATCGGCCACGGACGGAACGACCTCAGTCCTTGACCCGCTCGCCGGGATAGGCGCCCCAGACTGCCGCCTGGGCGAGCCAGCCAGTATGGCCGTCGAGCGTCATTTCGCACCATTGGCCGTCGCAGGACTTGATCGTGCCCATGACGCCCGGCTCGACGATCGCCACCACGCTGGCATCCTTGTCGGGGCTGCGCAGAAGATTGATCTGGGCGCCCTTGCCGCGCTGCCAGGGCGCGATGATCGCGGTACGCCGGCCTGACAGCAGCGACTGGTTGATCCAGCCTTCCGAACCGTCGGCATCGCGCACGCGGCGCCACGTATCGAACTCCTGGATGATCTCCATCGGCAGCCCTGCCTTCATATACATCCAGTCGACCGAATAATTGGCGCCGGGGCCGACGCGCGAGTTGACGCGTCCGGATTTCAGGCTGACGAATCGCGGCAATGGCAGGCCGCTAGGCCCGAGCGTGACGGCGCTCTGGGCTGGTGCGGCCGCGCTCTGCGCCGCGGCGAGCGGGGAATAGAGGAGAGCGCCGAGAAATGCTGCGCTGAGGGTCAGGCGAAGCGACGCGAAACCAGACACTTTCGTTCCTTTCGGCGCTGGCCCGGTGACCTCGGCGCCCCTTTTTCTTTGTCTTCGGCGGCACCGCTTGTTACATGGGTAAATCGGCTACCGCGACCGGCTTTCAGTTTCGCCGGTCTTGGTTAAAGAGGTCTCAACGAGGGAAACAATGCCAGGCAAAAAGAAGCCTCTCGTGGTCATCACGCGAAAGCTCCCCGACCCGGTCGAGACCCGCATGCGCGAGCTGTTCGACGCGAGGCTGAATGTCGAGGACAGGCCGATGACGCAGCCGGAACTGGTTGCCGCCGTCAAGGAGGCCGACGTGCTGGTGCCGACGGTGACCGACCAGATTGACGCGGCGCTGATCGCCCAGGCCGGCGACAACCTCAAGCTCATCGCCAATTTCGGCAACGGCGTCGACAAGATCGACGTGGCGGCGGCGGCCAAGAAGGGCATCACCGTCACCAACACGCCGAATGTGCTCACCGAAGACACCGCCGACATGACCATGGCGCTGATGCTGGCGGTGCCGCGACGGCTCGCGGAAGGCGCCAATGTGCTCACCGGCGACAAGAAATGGGCGGGCTGGTCGCCGACCTGGATGCTTGGCCGGCGTATCTGGGGCAAGCGCCTCGGTATTGTCGGCATGGGGCGTATCGGCACGGCCGTCGCTCGGCGCGCCAAGGCCTTCGGCCTCTCCATCCACTACCACAACCGCCATCGTGTCCTGCCGGCTGTCGAGGACGGGCTTGAGGCGACCTATTGGGAAAGCCTCGACCAGATGCTGGCCCGCATGGACATCATCTCGGTCAATTGTCCGTCGACGCCGGCGACTTTCCATCTTCTGTCGGCACGGCGCCTGGCTCTGCTGCAGCCCACGGCCTATGTCGTGAACACCGCGCGCGGCGACATCATCGACGAGGAAGCGCTGGTCAAGCTGATCCAGGACGGCAAGATCGCCGGCGCCGGCCTCGACGTCTACGAGCACGAGCCGGCGCTCAATGCCAAGCTGCTCAAGCTCGCCGCCAGGAACAAGGTCGTGCTTCTCCCGCATATGGGCTCGGCGACGCTCGAAGGCCGCATCGACATGGGCGAGAAGGTCATCATCAATATCCGGGCATTCGTCGATGGCCACCGCCCGCCGGACCGCGTGCTGCCGCTCAGGACCTGATCGGCTCGCCGTATTCAAGCGAAAGCCAAAACTTACGAAAGGTCCTTGCGCATGGTGATCGAGGTCGGCCTGGTGTAGCCGTCATGCGCCGTCCGTTCGGTCTCGTGGAAGCCGAGGCGGGCAAAGGCGGCATGGTTGGCAGTGAGTTCTATCCGTGTCTGCAACTCCAGTGCCACCTTGCCGTGGTCGAGCGCGAGCAGTTCGACCGCCCGCATCAGCCGCCGGCCAATGCCTTGCCCCTGGCAGTCCGGGTCGACGGCGAGCTTGCCGACGTAGAAATCATCTGCCCTTTCAAGAGCAAAGACGCAGCCGACGATCCTGGCGCCGTCGAAGGCCACCAAACCGGTCTCCCGCCCGGCCTTGTCGCGCAGTGTGTCTACGGTGAGCAGATGAGCGGAGGATGGCGGGTCGATAACGCCATCCATGAAGGCGAAGGCACGCATGATCAGGGCAAGCACCTCGTCCCAGCGGTTGAAGCCGATCGAAATGCGGTCGATGGAAAGCGGCATCGTTTGCGTCAAGGTCAGCGCCTGGCGTAGCGGATCGTTTCGAAGCGTGCGGCCAGCGCATCATAGAGCAACAGCCTGCCGACCAGCGGCTCGCCGATACCGGTTATCAGCTTGATCGCCTCCATCGCCTGCAGCGTTCCGACGACGCCGGTCAGCGCGCCAAGCACCCCGGCCTCGGCGCAGGACGGCACGAGGCCCGGCGGTGGAGCTTCCGGAAAGAGATCGCGATAGCCCGGGTTCGGCTTGCCATCCTTGCCGTTCTCGAAGGGCTTCAGCACCGTCACCGAGCCGTCGAAGCGACCGACAGCGGCATGCACCAGCGGTTTGCGCGCGCCCGCGCAAGCATCGGCCACCGTATAACGGGTCTCGAAATTGTCGGAACCGTCGACCACGATGTCATAGCGGGCGACAAGGGCAGGGGCGTTCTCCGCGCTCAGCCGGACTGTGTGGGTCTCGACCGCGGTGTTGGGATTGATACGGGCGATCGCCGCCTTTGCGCTCTCGGTTTTCAGCATGCCGACCGTATCGGTGCCATGGATGACCTGGCGTTGCAGATTGGACAGCGACACGGTGTCGTCGTCGATGATGCCGAGCGTGCCGACGCCGGCGGCCGCGAGATATTCGAGCACCGGCGCGCCCAGCCCGCCGGCGCCGATCACCAGAACCCGTGCTTGCTTGAGCCTCTGCTGGCCCGGGCCGCCGACCTCGGGCAGCACGATGTGGCGGGCATAGCGTTCGATTTCGTCGGAGGTGAGCGCGGTGGTCATGTCAGGACCATATAGCGGCTGAAAAACCTTGTCAGGAGCCTTCGGTTGGCCCAACCGTGCCGTGGTCGACGGTCAGGAACTGCGCGCGGCCCTGCAGGCTGGAAAACAGCGCGGCATCGGTACCCGTCATGAAGGCCTGGCAGTTCAACTCCTCGAGGATCGAAAACAGCGCCGCCCGCCGCCCGCCGTCGAGATGAGCGGCAATCTCGTCGAGCAGCAGGATCGGCGTCAGGCCCGACATCTCGCCGGTCAGCCGGGCATGTGACAAGACGATGCCGACCAGCAGTGCCTTCTGCTCGCCGGTGGAACAGAGTTCGGCCGGCATCGCCTTGGGCCTGTGTCTCACCAGGAGATCGGAACGGTGCGGCCCTTCGAGCGTTCGTCCGGCGGCGCGGTCACGATCGCGGCCGTCGGCGAGCGCCCGTCGGAACCGTTCCTCGACATCGACTGCCGGCGCGGCGGAAACTTCGGTTTCCAGATCGCCGGAGAGGCTGATGTCGGCCTGCGGGAACGGTCCGGTGTCGGGCAGCCTGTCGATCATGGCGGCGAGCAGGCGCACCAGTTCGGCGCGCGCCGCCGCAATGGCGACGCCGGTTTCGGCCATCTGTATCTCGATCGCTTCGAACCAGCGGTCGTCCCGAGACCCATCCGTCAGCAATCGGTTACGGCCGCGCATCGCCTTTTCGTAGTCGAGCGCCCGCTGCCCATGGCCGGGATCGATTGCCAGCACCAGCCGGTCAAGAAAGCGTCGGCGATCCGCGGCCGGTCCGGTGAACAGCGCGTCCATGGCCGGCGTCAGCCACACCACTCGCAGCCATTCCAGCATGTCTTCGGCCGATCTCGCGGTCGCGCCGTTGATGCGAACCCGCCTGCCGCCTTCGCCCTCACCGCCGGAAATGCCCGTGCCGATCTCGACCTGGCCGTCAGGCCCGTCGAGACGGGCGTGCAGCGCAAAGCCGCCATCGCCGCCCTCGCGTGCGACATCGGCATAGGGCGCACGGCGCAGGCCGCGCCCAGGCGTTAAAAAGGAAATCGCTTCAAGGAGGTTGGTCTTGCCGGCGCCGTTGTCGCCGGAAAAGACCACGGGCCCAGGGGCGAGATCGATCGTCAGCGCCGCATAGTTGCGAAAATTAGTAAGTGTAAGCTTACTTATATGAGTTTGTGCCGGCAACCGCTATCCGCCTGTAGAAGTCGCCATTGTTGTCGCTGCGGGTCCCGCCGCAGAACCGGACCGATGATGAAGCGCCGGCTATACCCGCATCGGCATCAGCACGTAAAGCGCGGTCTCGTCGGCCATGTCGTGGATCAGTGTCGGCGAACCGGCATCGGCCAGCATGAATTTGGCTTCCGTGCCGGTCAGCTGCGCGGCGACATCGAGCAGATATTTGGCGTTGAAGCCGATCTCGATCGGGTCGGACGAATAGTCGGCGGCCAGTTCCTCGGTGGCACTGCCTGAATCCGGGTTGTTGACCGCAAGTGTCACCTGGCCTTCGCTGATCGAAAGCTTCACCGCGCGGCCGCGTTCGGAGGAGATGGTCGAGACGCGGTCGACCGCGGCGGCAAAACTCTGGCGGTCGAGGATCAGCTTCTTGTCATTGCCGGTTGGAATCACCCGCTGATAATCGGGGAAGGTGCCGTCGATCAGCTTCGAGGTCAGCACCACGCTGCCGATGGTGAAGCGGATCTTGGTGTCGGACAGTTCGGTCGTCACGGCGACATCCGGGTCGTCGACCAGCTTCTGCAGCTCGCTCACCGTCTTGCGCGGAATGATGATGCCCGGCATGCCCTCGGAGCCCGCCGGCGCATCGATTTCGGCGCGCGCCAGACGGTGGCCGTCGGTGGCCACCGAGCGCAGCTTCAGCTTGCCGCCGACTTCATGCGTGTGCAGGTAGATGCCGTTGAGATAGTAGCGCGTTTCCTCGGTGGAAATGGCGAATTGCGTCTTCTCGATCAGCCCCTTCAGGGCAACCGAGTCGAGCCGGAAGATATGCGAGAAGGATCCGGCGGAGAGCTCGGGGAAATCGGATTGCGGCAGGCATTGCAGGCGGAAGCTCGATCGGCCCGACGTCACCGTCATGGCGTTGCCGTCTTCATCCGTCTTCAGCATCACCTCGGCGCCGTCCGAGAGTTTGCGCACGATGTCGTAGAGCAGGTGCGCCGGAACCGTCGTCGCGCCGCCGCGCTCGACCTTGGCGGGCGTCGCTTCCGTCACCTCCAGATCGAGGTCGGTCGCCTTCATTTCGAGGCTGGCGCCCTCGGCGCTGAGCAGCACATTGGACAGGATCGGTATCGTGTTGCGCCGTTCGACCACGCGATGGACGTGGTTGAGCGACTTCAGGAGATTTGACCGTTCCAGGATAACACGCATGACGAAACAGGCTCGCTTGAAAGGATGAGCGGGTCTCCGGCTGGCGGCGCCCCGCGAAAGGTCTGAACAGGCTCAGAATCTGCGTAAACTGACAGGAAAAAGCCAGCAAACGCAAGCCCGCGCCGCCGGTTCCGGGCGGCTGCGCGGGCTTTCTGGGGATAAAGGCCGCGAAGACCGCCGGGCAGGGTGCTGAATCCGGAATCCGGATCGCCACCAGCCAGTGCCGCGAGCCAATTTAATCGCGACCACGGAGCAGGCAAGCCATTGAATTCCGGCGCGGTTCTGGCTTGCCTGTCCCGGTCCGTTCAGGCCTGGTCGTTGATCAGCCGCCGCAGCAGCTCGAGTTCCTGCGCCAGCGTGTTGTCGTTGCCGGACAGGTCCTCGATCTTGCGCACGGCGTGCAGCACCGTGGTGTGGTCACGGCCGCCAAAGCGCCGTCCGATTTCGGGCAGCGAGCGCGGCGTCATCACCTTCGACAGGTACATGGCGACCTGCCGCGGCTTGACGATGGTGCGCGTGCGCCGGTTGGACAGCAACTCCGTCTTCGAGACATTGTAGTGGCGCGCCACGATGCGCTGGATGTCCTCGATGCGAACCCGCTTCGGCTCGCCGGTGCGATAGATATGGCCGAGGATCTCGTCGATGCGGTCGATGGTGATCTGCGGCTCGAACGACTGGCGGAACAGCAGCTGATTGAACGCGCCTTCCAGTTCGCGTCCGCTGCCGGTCACGGTGCGGGCGACGTGATTGAGGATTTCGTCTGAAATGTCGAGCGACGCGTCGTCAACCCGGGCCGTGGCCAGGCGCAGCTTGAGCATGCCGAGGCGCATGGCGAAGTCAGGCGCCGACATTTCGAGCGCGACGCCGCCATTGAGGCGCGAGCGGACTCGCGGCTCGAGCGATTCCAGCTCCGACGGCGGCCGGTCGGCGGCGACAACGACTTGCTTGGCGCTGTCGAGCAGCATGTTGATCAAATGGCAGAATTCATGCTGGATCGACTTGCCCTGCAGGAACTGCATGTCGTCGATGATCAACAGGTCGATGTCGCGCAGCTGTTCCTTGAGCGTCAGCGCATTGTTGTCGCGGATCGCCGTGGCGAAGCGCCACATGAAATATTCGGCGGTGAGATAGACGACGCGCGACTTGGGATTCTGCTTCAGCGATTCCGCCGCGATGGCCTGCAGCAGATGGGTCTTGCCGAGCCCGACAGTCGCGTGCAGGAAAAGCGGATTGAAGCGCACTGCGCTCGACTGCGATTCCGCCACGGCCTTGGCGGCGGCGAAAGCCACCCGGTTCGACGGGCCTTCGATGAAGGAACCGAACGTGTAGCGCGGGTCGAGCGGGGATCCCAGCACATTGTGGCGGAACTCGCTCTCTGTCGCGGCGCCCGGACGCGGCACCGGCGGGCGTTCCACCCTGCCGGGGCTCACGGTGCCGGCGGCCAATGCCGTTTGCGTCTGCCGTGTCATCTTGCGTGCCGGGGCCAATTCCGGTTCCGCATGGCTGCGTCCCTGGCGGGTGGCCGTGCGCACCACGATCTCGATCTTGAGGAGATCGGCATCCTCCTGCTTCCACAGCTCGGAGATGAGGTCGAGATAGTGGCCGTTGATCCACGAGCGCAGGAACGCGGTGGGCACCGAGATGCGGACAATGCCCTTGGATGCCTCCGCGACCTTCATCCGGCCGAACCAGCTCGAATAGACTTCAGCCCCCAGGCGCGCCTTCAACTGGGTCTTGACCCGGTCGAACTTCTGTTCCGCATCGCTGGAGACCGCCATCTCGTTTGCTCCGATCAAAGTTCCAGGAAATGGGAGGTCGCCCGTAAGCTCCCTTTCGATGCCGCTCTGCATGATCGAGTTCCTTGTTTTTGTACCTGTTTTTCCGCCGGGGATGCGCCTCCTGCATCCTTCTTCCAGCGACTGCGCTTTGCTACGACGTCCGCTGCCGCCGCTGGCAGTGAACATCGCCCATTGTCTGAGGGAACCGGTGCCGGCCCATGGAAGCCAGTCCGCGTTGGGTATCTCAGGGCAATACAACACCGTCCGGCGAAAACGCCGGCGCGCCGTCGACCTGCCATGTCTAGTTACGCCAGTCCCCTACCGTATCGAAAAAGAGCAAACCAAACCCATCCGCGGACTTGATCCGCGTCGCAAATCCCGCCAATTTAAGCTGGCCGCGTCAGGCTGGGTTAAGGGCCCAGAGGCCCGTCCCTTTCGATGGATCGACATTACCGAAATCGCTGTGGATAGGGCAAGGCCACGTCTAACGGATTTTTAAGGAATCTGGTTACCTCGGGCGCGTCGGAGCGCCATGCCACGGCGGTGTATTTTGACAAAGCCATTGTGATTCAAACCCTTTTCCGGCGAATATGAAAAAGACGGGCCGGCGCGAAATATTCTGAAATAATTTGCTTGACAGCCAGTTGTCCTCCCACCTCCCCGGGGTGCTGTGGACAAGCTGTGGACGACCGCAGGTAACTATTTGAAAAATAATGCTTATTTATGAGAATTAAGAATTCTTAAGCGGATGCTTTTCAAGCGTGCCAACCATCAGCGGACATGCATGTGCCGGCAAAGCATTTCGAAGCTTGGAATCCGCTTTGACCACCGTTTCCGAGTATTCTTTTTAAGTGCTTGCCGGCAAACGAAAAAACCCGGCGTGATCGGCCGGGTTTTACAGAAGATCAGTCTGAAAAGGCGATGTCAGGCAGACAACACCTTGAGGCGCTGGGCCAAGCGCGACACCTTGCGGGACGCTGTGTTCTTGTGGATGACGCCCTTGGTCGCGGCGCGCATCAATTCCGGCTCGGCGGCCTTGAAGGCGGCCTGTGCGGCGGCCTTGTCGCCGGAAGCGAGTGCTTCCTCGACCTGGCGGACATAGGTGCGCACGCGCGAGCGGCGGTTCTTGTTGATCGCTGCGCGGCGGACGATCTTGCGCGTTGCCTTTTTGGCCGAGGATGTGTTGGCCATGATGCCTCTCTTCTGATCTGGTCGGCGCACGCGGCATGCCGCAGGGCGCAAAAAACAAACGGGCAGCCACGGGGCCGCCTCGGTTGGTGCGGCTTATAGTTCAGCTTTTCCGGCGCGTCAACGCTGCCCGGCGTTCTTTTTGGTCGCCGCCCCAGGGTTTCGATCGTCGGCCGGCAACGCTTTACCGATTGGTGAAATTCGGCTTCCGCTTTTCGGCGAAAGCCGCCATGCCTTCCTTCTGGTCTTCGAGCGCGAAAAGCGAATGGAACAGACGGCGTTCGAACCGCAATCCCTCCGCCAGCGTCGTCTCGTAGGAGCGGTTGACGGCTTCCTTGGCCATCATCACCGACGGCAGCGAGAAATCGGCGATCTTGGCCGCCGCCTTGATCGCCTCCTCGAGGAGTTCGCCGGCAGGCACGACCCGCGACACCAGGCCTGAGCGCTCGGCTTCCGCTGCATCCATCATCCGTCCGGTCAGGCACATATCCATCGCCTTCGACTTGCCGACGAACCGGGTCAGGCGTTGCGACCCGCCCATGCCGGGAATGACGCCGAGCGTGATTTCGGGCTGGCCGAATTTTGCCGTGTCGGCGGCAATGATGAAATCGCACATCATCGCCAGTTCGCACCCGCCACCCAGGGCATAGCCGGCCACCGCCGCAATGATCGGCTTGCGCGCCCGCGTGAACTCTTCCCATCCGACGAAGAAGTCCTGGCTGTAGGCGTCCACATAGGAGATCGCCTGCATCTCCTTGATGTCGGCCCCGGCGGCAAAGGCCTTGTCGGAGCCGGTAACAACCATGGCGCCAATGCCGGGGTCGGCGCCGAAACCGTTCACGGCTGAGACGAGTTCGGCGAGGATCTGGGAATTCAGCGCATTGAGCGCCTTTGGCCGGTTCAGCGTGATCAGTCCGACCTTGCCGCGCGTCTCGGTGATGATCGTTTCATAGGCCATGGCTGCTTCTCCTCGCGATCCGGTCTATCTCTTTGTTTTGACGCAATTCCCAAGCGAAAGCGCCATGCGCCTCCCGGGAAAACTGTTCACTAACTCAGCTCTGGCACGTCCGGCAATAGAAGGTCGAGCGTCCGCTCTGCACGATACGCTCGATGTGACCGCCGCAGCCGGGTTTCGGGCAGGGCTGCCCCTCGCGGTCGTAGACGGCGAAGGAGTGCTGGAAGTAGCCCAGCGATCCGTCGGTGTGCACGTAGTCGCGCAGCGACGACCCTCCGGCGGCGATGGCATCGGATATGACCGAGCGGATCGCCTCGGCCAGGCGTTCGCTCTGTTCCCTGGCCTTCTTGCCCGGCTTGGCGATGGTGCCCGCCTCGCGCAAGGGCGACAGGCCGGCACGCCAAAGCGCCTCCGAGACATAGATATTGCCAAGTCCCGCGATCAGCCTCTGGTCGAGAAGTGCTGCCTTGAGCGGCGATCTGCGGCCTTTCAGCAACGAGGCGAGCAGCACTCCGTCCAGCGTATTGCCCGTGGGCTCGACCCCCAGCCCGGCCAGCATCGGATGCGTCTCCGGCGATCCTTCCGCAAACAGCATGAAACCGAAGCGGCGCGGGTCGTTGAAGATTACGCGCGACAGCGCACCGGCGGCGGAGACCACATGGAACACGACATGGTCGTGCACCGTGCTTTTCGAGCGTTCGTGGTGGAACACGCCTGGTGTGTCGCTGTCATCGTCTGTCTCGATACGAAAGGAGCCCGACATGCCGAGATGGCAGATCAGCAGCGGGCCGTCCTGCACGTGCATGGTCAGATATTTGGCGCGGCGGCCAAGCGCCGTGATCGTCCTGCCGGTCAGTCGTTCCGAAAACCGTTCGGGAAAGGGAAACCGCAGATCCGGCCGTCGCGCCTCGACCCGGGTCAGACGGGCACCTTCCAGGACAGGCTGCAGGCCGCGCCGGACCGTTTCGACTTCGGGCAATTCAGGCATGGCCGCCAATCATCGCATGGAAAGAGGTGCCGTGGCGGCCGGGCGTCAGCCCGAGGTGTTCGGCGACGGTCTCGCCGATATCGGCGAATGTTGTTCTCAGTCCGATGTCGCCCCCCCTCAAACCGGGTCCCGTGCCGATCACCGGTATACGTTCACGCGTATGATCGGTCCCACGCCAGGTCGGATCATTGCCGTGGTCGGCCGTCAGGATGAGAAGGTCGCCCTGCCGCAGCCTTGCGAGTGCTTCCGGCAGCCGCCGGTCGAAGGCCTCGAGCGCGGCGGCATAGCCGGCGACATCGCGGCGATGACCGAATTCTGTGTCGAAATCGACGAAATTGGCAAAAACGAGATCGCCATCGCCGGCATCGTCCATCGCGCCGAGCGCCTTGTCGAACATGGCCATGTTGCCGGCGGCCTTGCGCACCTCTGAAATCCCGCGATGCGCGAAGATGTCGCCGATCTTGCCGACGGCGATGACGCGACTCCCCCGCGCGGTCAGCCGGTCGAGCAAGGTCGGCTCCGGTGGCGGCACGGCATAGTCGTGGCGATTGTACGTCCGTTCGAAGGTCGCGGCGGTTTCACCGACGAACGGCCGTGCGATCACGCGCCCGATTCTGAGCGGATCAACCAGACGGCGCACGACCTGACAGAATTCATAAAGCCGCTCCAACCCGAAATGGACTTCATGCGCGGCGATCTGCAGGACCGAGTCGACGGAGGTGTAGCAGATCGGCTTGCCGGTGCGGATGTGCTCCTCGCCGAACCGTTCGATGATTTCGGTGCCCGGCGCATGGCAGTTGCCGAGGATCCCTGAAACCTCGCCCTCGCGGATCATCGCAGCGGTCAGATCAGCCGGAAAGGCTGGGACCGTATTCGGGAAATAACCCCAGTCGAAACGCACCGGCAGGCCCGCGATCTCCCAGTGGCCGGACGGGGTGTCCTTGCCGCTCGAAACTTCCTGCGCCGCGCCATGGAAGGCATTGGCGAGCAGATCCGTCCCGAAATGGGCGAAAGCCAGTCCTGTCGCCGTCTCGGCTGCCTTGCCAAGTCCGAGCGATGCCATGTGGGGGACAAACAGCGGCCCTTGTCGAAGCCGCTCGCGATCCGCGCGCCCTTCGGCGCAAGCTTCAGCGATATGCGCGAGCGTGTTGGCGCCGGCGTCGCCATAGCGTTCGGCATCGGCCGCGCCACCGATGCCGAAAGAATCCAGGACAAAGAGGAAAGCACGCGCCATCGGGTCATTATCGCCAGTTTTGACGCCCAGACATAGGGTTCCACGGCGGCATTGGCAATTCGGAAACCAAACGGCAACGGCTTGGCGCGATAGTCCAGTGAATGTCGCCCAAAAGTGCGCAGCGGTTTTGGGGCAACGACATGAACAGACTCAGAGTGAATGTCGCCCAAAAGTGCGTTGCGGTTTTGGGGTAACGACATGAACAGACTCAGAGTGAATGTCGCCCAAAAGTGCGTTGCGGTTTTGGGGTAACGACATGAACAAACCTAAGAGTCCATGTCGCCCAAAAGTGCGCAGCGGTTTTGGGGCAACGACAAGCTCAATCCAGAATGTAAAGTGTCGCGCGCAGCGGGCAGTGGATATGGATCGAAGAAAACGCAGGACGGTCTTGTCATGAATGCCATGCGGAAGGCATGCGCTGCCCTTGTAGCCGTGCACGGGGCGCTTTGGTGTGGTCCGGCGCGGGCCGACTGGCGCGATGATATCGGCACGTTTCGCATCGGTATCGTCGCCGAGCCTGGCGCCGGCAACACCGTTCCGGGGCTGGCGCTGTTGACGCAATCCTTTACCAATGCGCTTGGCATGAAGGTGGAGTTCGTCGTGGCGCACGATTATGCGGCACTGATCGAGGCGCAGGCCAATGCCCGGATCGAATATGCCATCTATTCGGCGACGGCCTACGCGACGGCGCTGCAGCGTTGTGGATGCATCGAGCCGCTTGTGGCTCCGGTCGATTCCGACGGCGCGGCCGGCATCCGCTCCGTGCTGCTGACCAGGGACGGCAAACTGCCCGACCTGGCGGCGATGGAGACGCACCGGATCGCCATGCCGCCGCCGGACAGCGTCGGAGGTTCGCTTTTGCCGCTGGCGGGGCTGGCTGCCGAACACGTCAAGGTCGCTGAAGATTCACCGTTTCTGGTCCATGCCGATTCGGCGTCCGCGGCGGAAAAAATGCTCTTCGATGGCCAGGCTGACGCTTTGTTCGGTTGGGTGACGGCGACGGCCGACGGCCAGCCATTGTTGTCTGACGGCACGCAGGCAAGGTTGGAAGAGGCCGGCCTTGCGCCGTCGGCATTTCAAGTCGTGTGGACGTCGGGCTTGCTGAGATACGGTCCCCATGCCGTACGCAGCGATCTCGACCCGGAAGCCAAGCGCCGGCTGACCGTCTTCCTCACCAACCTCAAATCGACGACGCCGGATGTCTACGATCTTCTGGAATCGAAACACTCCGGCGGCTTTTTGACCGTTGCCCCAAAGGACTATGCGACGGCGGAGGCCATCGTGCGCCTGGTGTCGGCTGATGGTGGGCAGCAGTAGAAGTCTTCAGCAATCGCTGCAGGGGATCGTCAGGCTCCTGCGCGGGCGCAGATAGTAGGTCTCGCCCATCGGGATCGTCGTGGTCAGGGATTGGGTCAGTCCAAGCTTTTGTTGGGTGTCCGGCTGCCAGTTGATAATTGGCGAATAGGCGAGGTTGCTCTCGACGCGGATGAGGAAGGTACCGGCGACCTTGAGCGTTGCCGGAACCGTAGTGGCCGTGCCTGCGGTGGCGCCGACGCTATTGACGCCATTGAGCACCTTGCGCGACCACACCACGTTCACCTTGGGTGGCGTATCGGTGGTGACCTGTATCGCGGTGATGGTGATGTTCGGCGTCGAGCGGTTGTAGGGCTGGATGGTCGAGGTGCCGATTTGCATGATGGCGTCGAGATCCGCCTTGACGATGGTCGGCTGCTGCGTGACGAGGTCGGCAACCATGCTGCCGATGCGGCTGACCTTCTTGCTGGTCTCGATGGCCTGCGAAGCCTCCATGGTCATGAAGTACATGACCAGCAGGATAGGCACGATAAGGGCGAATTCGACCGCCGCCACGCCCTTGCGATTGGACGAGAATCGAACCAGCTTTCCCCAGGCTCCCGCAAATCTCAGATGTGCCCCCGCACGCATCATGGCATTGCCTTTTTTCTTGTTGGCGTCTTCGAACTCAATTGTCGAACGGTTCGTTCTGCCAGGTGATCGACGCAAAATGCAGCGTCCTGCCACCGCTCAGATTGGCCATCGACTTGGCCATCAGATCGGTCACCACAGGCCATGCGTAGAAGACCCGCAGCATGTTTCTCGATTCCGCCGGACCTGGCGAGTTCGCGAAATCCTGCTGGGTGGTGCCTTGCATCAAAACGACTTTGCCGCCAGCGATCTTGAAGCTCGCCAGGGCCGCGTCGGCGAAAGTCGAATATTGGCGGAGGTCGACGAGCAACTGGTCGGGGCAATCCGTGGAGACGATGATCTGCAGTCTGCCGCAGATCAGGGTCGTCAATTTGGTTCCCGCGACATCGGCCGGCTTCAACTGCCCCGTGCGCAACTGGCGCGCGACATCGTCGGTGATGTTGGCCATCACCTCCTGGCCGGCAAAAGAGATGCAACTTTCAAGGATGGCGAACACAAGGAGGGCGAACGGCAATGCGAGCAGCGCGAATTCCAGCGCCGTGCTGCCACGCCGGTCGCGTACGAAGCGCCTGAAAGACCTGGCGCGCTCCACCTTGTGCTGACCTGTCGAGCCGAATTCGTTGCCCATGCCCTGTTCCTGCCATCCCTGGACGGTCCTGACAGGTGTATTAGCGCAAACCAATTGAGGTCCGGTTTGAATGATCGTTAAAGTCGGCGCTAGCGTCTTAACTGGCCGGTAACCTGGACGACCGCCGGGGCCGTGCAGCCTATCTGCTGACGTTCATTTCGGCTTCGGAGGATTTTTCGGCCTCGCTCTTGTAGGAGCTCTCGCAATAAGGCGTGCAAGACATGGTTTGGACCTCGGCACGCCGATAGATGCGAACCGACGAGGCTGCCTGCCGCACGACGGTAACCTGGGCGTCGACGATCGGGCTGCCGTCCTGGTCGAGAACGACGAGATTGGTGACACCGAAACCCTTGCCGGTGAGCACGATCGTCGAGGCATCCTGGACGGAGGCATCGGCGATTGCCGGATTGCCGACGACGATTGTGTCGGCGGGGCGCGACAGCTTCACGATCTTGGCCTGATTCATGGTGACTTCTATATCGGCGCCGGCTCTGGCTGGCGTGACCAGGCTCGTGGCGGCAAGAAGCACGGCAATCAGGATTGAGGATCTCTGCACGGCCATCGAGGCGCTCCAAGCAAGCAAACTGTTCAACGGAACATGAACGAGATTGGTGAACCAACGGTTAAGCCGGCTTGCTGGTGCCGGATATGGCGATCGGCACGGCTGCCCGCATGGTCAGATCCGCCCTGGGTCGCAAGATTCCTTAAGCCCTTGCCCTTTGCGGCGTTGGCCTGGGGAACGGTACTTTAGCCGGCGCTTAGCATGGAGTTAACCAAGCACTCCGTTCGAGCCGGGAAAGGAATCGGTAAGGCTGTTTATTAAGCCGATCGAAAGAGCTTCTCCCTAGATTGGCAAGCATCCGATCAACCACCACAGAAGTTGACGGAAGTGCTGTAACACGTGGAGTAGGAGCTCTCGAATGTCTAATCTTTTTGCACGTTTCGTGAAGGACGAATCCGGCGCGACCGCTATCGAATATGGTCTGATCGCCGCTCTCATCGCGCTCGCCATCATCACCGGCGCCGGCGCACTCGGCAATGCGATCAACGCCAAGTTCACTTCCATCGGAAGCACCCTGAACAGCAGCGGCAGCTGATCTGCTTATTGTTGAACGCTCCGATAGCGTTCCAGACAGGGGCCGCCACATGGCGGCCCCTGTTTTATTCTGTTCGTCCACGTCGCTGCCGATACCAGCCATCTTTTCGTTTCGGGCCTCATCAATCGTTAATCGAACGAGCCTAGATTGAGCCCCTTGGAATTCTGACAATAGGCATGAGCGCCGATGCTTGAAGCCCTGATCTTCGTCGTCTTTCCGTTCTGCATGCTGTTTGCCGCGATCTCCGACATGCTGTCGATGACAATTGCCAATCGCGTGTCAGTGCTGCTTGTCGTCGTCTTTGCGCTGGTTGCGCCGCTGACAGGTATGGAATGGGCAGCCTACGGTTGGCATTTCGCCGCCGGCGCCCTGGTCCTTGCCGTGACGTTCGGCCTGTTCGCAATGGGTGGCATGGGTGGAGGCGATGCCAAACTGCTCGCCGCCACGGCCGTGTGGATGGGGTTGAACATCCATCTCGTCGAATACCTTGTTGTCTCGACAATGATCGGCGGCCTGCTGACGCTTGCCATTCTCGTCTATCGGAAGTCGCCGCTGGCGGTGATTACCGGACGCAATCCATTCCTGCGTCATTTCGCGGATGATACGACCGGGGTGCCCTATGGGATCGCGCTCGGTCTGGGCGGACTGCTGACCTATCCGGATTCGCCCTTGATGGTGTGGGCGCTGGCAAGGCTGGCGAGCTGAACGCGATCTGAATTCCGTCACCTTGATCGGGTTGCCCGACCGGCTTTGGAAAGCTCCGGAGGGCCAGGGCCCTCTTTTGCATCCGTGGCGGGGCGATCCAGCTAATTTATGTAAACTTTAAATTAATCACGATCGTAAGCATTGCATTAACCTTGTTTTGACGATTGCCGCTGCAAAGTCCGGCTTGGCTAGGTGGTTTGCCAAGGGCGAGGGTTCGGACAGATGCCAGCATCCCGACTGATTATTCTGAGCGTGGCGGTGGCTGCGGCAGGTGGCGCTGGCTATGTCGCAAAAAACATGGTCGCCGCGCCGCCGCCCCAGATCGTCGTCGATTCGGGTCCCCAGGCTCCTGCCGTACCCCTGCAGGACGTGCTTGTGCTCTCTGGAGATGTCGCTATGGGCAACGCGCTTCAGAACAACATCTCCTGGCAATCCTGGCCGGCCGACGGCGTCAACGCGAATTTCATCACCAAGGCAACCGCTCCCGACGCCCTGGACAAATTGAAGGGGTCGATTGCCCGTGTGCCGATGTACGCGGGTGAGCCCGTGCGGCGTTCCAAGCTGATCGGCGAGGGGCAGAGCTTCATGTCGTCCATCCTGCCTTCCGGGATGCGGGCGGTCGCCACCACCATATCGGCCGATACGTCGGCAGGCGGCTTCATCCTTCCAAACGATTTTGTCGACGTCATCATGACGCGAAGGGCCGATGCGAACAGCGGCAGCACCGGTTTCAACACTGAAACCATCCTCAAGAACATCCGCGTCCTGGCAATCGACCAGACCATCCAGGAGGATGAGGAGGGCAAGAAGACCAGGGTCGGCCAGACCGCCACGCTGGAGCTCACGCCCAAACAGGCGGAGATCATCACCGTTGCCCAGCAGATGGCCGATCGCCTGACGCTGGCGCTGCGGGCGATCACGGACACCCAGGAAAAGAATGTGGACGAGGCCGACTATCTCGTTTCCGGCAATGGCCGCAAGGGAACGGTGAGATTGATCAAGTCGGGTGAAGTTTCCGAAGTAGGGGCAAGGAAATGAGGCTAAGCGGTAAACTGCCGGCAATCGCAGCCGCGGCATTCGGCCTGCTGCTCGTCGGAACGAATGTGCAGGGCGTTGTCGAGGCGAAGAGTACGCAGGTGACGGCTACGACAGCCACGCAGCGCGTCAAGCTGGGCCTCAACAAATCGGTGGTCATAGACTTGCCGAGCGATGCCTACGACATTCTTGTCGCCAACCCGAGCGTCGCCGATGCGGTGACCCGCACCGCAAGGCGTATCTACCTGTTCGGCAAGTCGGTCGGCGAGACCAACATCTTCGTCTTCGGTCCGAACGGCGAACAGATCGCCAGCCTGGATCTGGCCGTCGAACGCGACGTTGCCGGCCTGGAGGGCTACATCAAGCGCTTCCTTCCAACCTCGGCCATCAAGGTGGAACTGCTGAACGACAACGTCGTCCTGACTGGAACGGTCGATACGCCGCTGGATGCGAAGCGAGCGGTCGACCTGGCGACGATCTTCGTCTCGGGCGGTGAAGCGACGACGGGTCAATATTCGCAGACCGCTGCCGGCGGCTCGGCCCAGAGCGGTGTCGACATCAACAACCCAGATCAGGAACGACGCGTCTCGAAGATCGTCAATCTCCTGCAGATCATCGGTGACGACCAGGTCACGCTGAAAGTGACCGTCGCTGAAGTCAGCCGGTCCGTGATGAAACAGCTCGGCGTCAACATGGTCGGCAGTGGCGGCAGCAACGGCATCAGCTACGGCGCGCTCAGTGACCCTTTCGCGGGTCTCGGCAAGCCGCTGTCGAACGCGGGCCTCAGTATCAGTGCGTCGGGGCTGCAGTCCTATATCAACGCAATGGAGCAATCCGGGGTCATGAAGACCTTGGCCGAGCCAACCTTGACCGCCGTATCCGGCGAGAAGGCGACCTTCAAGGTCGGTGGCGAATACAACATGGTGAGCAGCGTCTCCCAGAACGTATCCAGTGACAACCAGACCGGTCTGAAGACCTATACGGTCGACAAGATCGAGTACGGCATCGGCCTGGAATTCCAGCCGGTGGTTCTGTCGCCCGGTCGCATAAGCCTGAAAGTCAGAACCTCGGTTTCCGAACCGACAACCGAGGGGTCCGTGTCGGCCTCCACGGACAATAAGAGTATCGGCATGAACGCACTGTCACTGCGCAAGCGCCTTGCCGATACGACGGTTGAACTGCCCTCGGGTGGCTCCATGATGATCGCCGGCCTGGTTCGCGACGATGTCAGGCAGGCCGTCAACGGCTTGCCTGGATTGACGAAGATCCCCGTGCTCGGCGCGCTTTTCCGCAGCAGAGATTTCGTGCGCAATGAGACCGAGCTGGTGATCATCATCACGCCCTATCTGGCGAAGCCGGTGGCACGCAACGATCTCGCCAAGCCGGACGACAATTTCAACCCTGCCAGCGATGGTGCCGCCATGTTCCTTGGCAAGGTCAATCGCGTCTACGGCACCATGCAGACCGACAAGCCCAACGGCCGGTACCACGGCGTTGTCGGCTTCATCTACAAGTGAATGGGGAAGCGGACATGTCTCAGTCAGCGTTGAACACAAGGAGCATCGCCACGACGATGCGCACCGGCCGTTCGCGGACCAGCCTGCGGGCGCTCCCGATCCTGGCGGTGGCGGTAACGGCCTTGCTGGCCGGCTGCGCCCAGCGCGACAGCATCACCGTCGGAGCCATTCCGGACGACTATCGCACCAATCATCCGATCGTGATCGCCGAAAAGAACCAGAAGATCGATCTTCCTGTCGGCGCCGGCGACCGTGGCATGACCGGTTCGCAGCGCGACACGCTGCTCGGTTTCCTCGACGGCTATGACAAGAGTGCCGCTCCGACATTGACGATCCAGATCCCCAGCGGATCGGCCAATCAGGTCGCCGCGTCGGCGGCGGGCCGCGATTTCGCCCGGCTGGCGGTCGCCAGCGGCGTCAAGCGCAACCGGATCGTCGTGGTTTCCTATCAGGTTGGATCGAGCGAGGCATCGGCACCGGTTCGCGTCTCCTATATCGCGGTGAGAGCCCAGACCGACAAATGCGGACGCTGGCCCGACAATCTGGTCGAGACATCGGAGAACAAGCACTATGCCGACTTCGGCTGCTCCTATCAGAACAATCTCGCCGCCCAGATGGCCAACCCGGCCGATCTGCTCGGGCCGCGCAAGCAGAGCACCATCGACGCGGAAAACCGCGGCGCGGTGATCGATGTCTACCGCAACAGGGGCATTTCGAATGAATTCCTCGGCAATTCGGAAGTGACCTACTAAGCCGCCCTTGGGAAAGAGAAGACACGGAAAGAACAGGCCACGGAAAGAGCATGACCATGAGCAACCTTGCCTATGACGCCACCGTGGACGGCGGTGACACCTCACCGCAGGACATCGCCGCGATGCAGGCGTTGCGGCCGGTCCCCCGCATCTCGATCCAGGCATTCTGCGAGACCGAGGGCGTTGCCAATCCGGTCGAGCGCGCCGGCGAGGACCGCCGCATGACCAAGGCGCATCTGAAGGTCCATATGGGCGGCGTTCCCACGGCCATCGAATTCTATCAGTCGGCACCAACGCCGAACCTGATCCTGCTGGAGTCGCGCAGCGAACCCAAGCAATTGCTGGAGCAGCTCGCCCAGCTCTCGGAACACTGCGATCCATCCTCGAAAGTGGTGGTTATCGGCCATTACAACGACGTCGGTCTCTATCGCGAACTGATCCGCTCCGGCATCTCCGAATATGTCATCGCTCCGGTGTCGATGGCCGACATCGTCAGTGTCGTGTCGTCGATTTTCGTCGACCCTGAGGCCGAACCGCTCGGCCGTTCGGTGGCCTTTGTCGGCGCCAAGGGCGGCGTCGGCTCTTCCACCATCGCCCACAATGTAGCCTGGGCAATGTCCTCCCTGTTCAAGTCCGAGGTCGTCGTTGCCGACCTCGACCTCGCCTTCGGCACGGCCAACATCAATTTCGACCAGGACCCGGCACAGGGCATCGCCGAAGCGGTGTTTTCGCCCGAACGCATCGACGAAGTCTATCTCGACCGGCTGCTGACCCAGTGCGCGGAGCATTTGTCGCTGCTCGCGGCGCCCTCGACGCTGGAACGCGTCTACGACTTCGATCCCGATGCCTTCGCGCAGCTTGTCGATACAGCGCAGCGCAGCGTACCGCTCCTGGTGCTGGACGTTCCCCATGTCTGGACGGGCTGGGCCAAGAACACGCTGGTCAAGGCCGACGAGATCGTCATCACGGCGACGCCGGAGCTGGCCAATCTGCGCAACACCAAGAACCTGATCGACATGCTCAAGCGGCTGCGCCCCAACGACCCGCCGCCGAAGCTCATCATCAACCAGGCCGGCGTGCCCAAGCGGCCGGAAATTTCGCCGTCCGATTTCGCCGAGCCGCTCAGCCTGACGCCGATGGCGGTCATCGGCTTCGATCCTTTGCTGTTCGGCAATGCCGCCAACAACGGGCGTATGCTGGGCGAAATGGATGCCAAGAACCAGATTGTCGCGACCATCAATGAGATTGCCCATGTGCTCACCGGGCGAAGCGAAATCCGGACGAAAAAGAAGGCTGGCCTGGGCAGCCTGCTCGGCAAGCTCTCGCGCAACAAGAAGTGATGCTTTGGAACCGGTAGTCGATCATGTTCGGTAAAAGAGGCAACGACGACGGCAACCGGTTCACACCGGAATTCCGCCAACCAGCACCGGCGCCGGCCGCGCCGCCGGCTGCGGGTTCGACGGATACGGCGGTTCTTGGCCGGGCCGCGGCACCGCCGCCAAGCGCGTCTGTCGCACCACCGGCTCGGCGCGCGGTAGAGGCGCCGCCCATCGCGCCGGAGGCGAGGCGGGGCCGCGAAAAGAGCGAGACCTACTACGACACCAAGAGCCAGGTTTTTTCGGCGCTCATCGACACGATCGACCTTTCGCAGCTCGCCAAGCTCGAACCCGAAAGCGCGCGCGAGGAAATCCGCGACATCGTCAACGACATCATCGCGATCAAGAACTTCGCGATGTCGATTGCCGAACAGGAGGAGCTGCTCGATGACATCTGCAACGATGTGCTTGGCTATGGACCGCTCGAGCCATTGCTTGCCCGCGACGACATCGCCGACATCATGGTCAACGGGTCCAAGAACGTCTATATCGAAGTCAACGGCAAGGTCGAACAGACTAGCATTCGCTTTCGCGACAACCAGCAGCTTCTCAACATCTGCCAGCGCATTGTCAGCCAGGTCGGCCGCCGTGTCGATGAATCCAGCCCGATCTGCGACGCACGCCTTCCCGACGGCTCCCGTGTCAACGTCATCGCGCCTCCGCTCTCCATCGATGGAGCGGCACTTACCATCCGAAAATTCAAGAAGGACAAGCTGACGCTCGATCAGCTGGTCAAGTTTGGCGCCATTTCTCCGCAGGGAGCCGAGGTCCTCAAGATCATCAGCCGCGTCCGCTGCAACATCGTCATCTCCGGCGGCACCGGCTCGGGCAAGACGACACTGCTCAATTGCCTGACCAATTATATCGACCGCGAGGAGCGCGTCATCACCTGCGAGGACTCGGCCGAACTGCAGCTGCAGCAGCCGCATGTCGTGCGCCTGGAAACCCGCCCGCCCAACCTCGAAGGCGAAGGCGAAGTGACGATGCGCGATCTGGTCAAGAACTGCCTGCGCATGCGGCCCGAACGCATCATCGTCGGCGAGGTGCGCGGACCCGAAGTGTTCGATCTTCTGCAGGCGATGAACACCGGCCATGACGGCTCGATGGGAACGATCCACTCGAACAGTCCGCGCGAATGCCTGAACCGTATCGAATCCATGATCGCCATGGGTGGTTATTCGCTGCCGCAGAAAACCGTGCGCGAAATCGTCGTCGGCTCCATCGACGTGATCATCCAGGCGGCACGTCTGCGCGACGGATCGCGCCGCATCACCCACATCACCGAGGTCATCGGGATGGAAGGTGACGTCATCATCACGCAGGATATCGTCCTCTACAACATCAAGGGCGAGGACGCCAACGGCAAGCTTCTGGGCGAGCACGTCTCGACCGGCATCGGCCGCCCGCATTTCTGGGACCGTGCCCGTTATTACGGCGAGGAGCAGCGCCTCGCCGTTGCGCTCGAGGCGATGGAGAAACGCGCTGACTGACGTAGCGTTGAGGGCTCTGCTCGATGTTTGGAATTGACGGCACCGTATTGGCGTTTGTCGTGCTCGCCGGCTTCAGCGCCGGCGCGGTCGCCTATGCATTCCTGTTCAACCAGATCAGCAACGAGAAACAGGCCGGCAAGCGGCTTGAAACGATCAAGTCCGCCGAGACGGACCGTTCCATCGTCAAGGCCACTCGCGACCGCGCGGCGGACGCGGCCAAGCGCCGTAAATCGGTGCAGGATTCGCTGAAGGAGCTCGACGAGAAGCAGAAAGCCAAGGACACCGCCGTCAAGAAGCCGCCGCTGAAGGCGCAAATCCGGCAGGCCGGGATGAAGGTTTCGATCGAGCGCTTCTACATTTATTCCGCCATATGCGGCCTCGCGCTGACCGTGGTCGCATTCATGGCCGGGGCGCCGATGTTTGCCCTGCCAGGCGTGCTGCTGGCCGGCGCGCTCGGCCTGCCGCGCTGGTTCGTCTCGTTTCGCCGCGCCCGGCGCGTCAAGGCATTCCTCAACGAATTTCCAAACGCCCTCGACATCATCGTGCGCGCGGTCAAGTCCGGCCTACCGCTGAATGATGCCGTGCGCCTGATCGCCAACGAATCCCCCGAGCCGGTGAAGACCGAGTTTCGCCGCATCGTCGATTCGCAGCAGATGGGCCTGTCGATCCCCGATGCGACCTTGCGGATGCCCGAAACCATGCCATGCACCGAGGCGAGTTTCTTCGGCATCGTCATCCAGATCCAGTCGCAGGCGGGCGGCAATCTGTCCGAGGCACTGGGCAACCTTTCGCGCGTGCTTCGTGATCGCAAGAAGATGAAAGCCAAGGTCCAGGCGCTGTCCATGGAGGCGAAGGCATCAGCCGCCATCATCGGCGCGCTGCCCTTCATCGTCGCCTTCCTGGTCTACCTTTCGAGCCCGCTCTACCTGATGCCGCTGTTCAACACCAGTGTTGGCAATCTGATCCTCGGCGTTTCCGCCGTCTGGATGTCGATTGGCATCTTCGTGATGCGCAAGATGATGAACTTTGATGTCTAGGGCCGCGGCATGAGTGAACAAGTCATCAAGTCACTGACGGATCCGGCGTTTCTGATCGCGGTGCTGGTCGCCATCGCCGTGTTCGCGACCGTCTTTACACTGCTGCCGGCCCTTGGCGGCAACCAACTCAAGGCGCGCATGAAGACGGTCGCGCTCGAGCGCGATGAGCTTCGCGCCAAGCAGCGCGCGCGGCTTGCCACCGAGGCCGATCGCCGCCGCAAAGGCCTGCGTGAACAACAGTCGATCGGCATGCGCAACATTGTCGACCGGCTAGACCTGCGGCGCGCGCTGGCCGACGAGAACACCTTGCAGAAACTCAAGGTGGCCGGCTTTCGCGGGCAGAACCCGCTGACGCGATTTCTCTTCTTCCGTCTCGTCTTGCCTTTTGTCGGCTTCGCGCTGGCCCTGGTCTACATATTCGTGCTTGGAGGCTTGCCGGACAAACCATTGGTCGTGCGGCTGTTCGTCTGCGTCCTCGTTGCCTATGGCGGCTTCTACGCACCGGTCGTTTATGTCAACAACCGCGCCACCAAGCGCAAGCAGTCGATCCAGATGGCGTGGCCTGATGCGCTCGACCTGATGCTGATCTGCGTGGAGTCGGGCATGTCGGTGGAAGCTGCGTTGCGCAAGGTTGCCGACGAGATCGGCGCGCAGTCGGTGGCTCTGGCGGAAGAGTTCATCCTCACCAACGCCGAGCTCTCCTATCTGCAGGAACGCAAGCAGGCCTATGAGAATCTTGCCAGCCGCACCGGCCTGGAATCGGTCAAATCGGTGTCGCAGGCGCTCGTCCAGGCCGAACGCTACGGCACGCCCGTGGCGCACGCGTTGCGCGTGCTTGCCGCCGAAAGCCGCGACATGCGCATGAACGCCGCCGAGAAGAAGGCCGCCGCCTTGCCGCCCAAGCTCACCGTGCCGATGATCCTGTTCTTCCTGCCGGTGCTTTTCGCCATCATCCTGGGCCCCGCCGGCATCCAGGTCAGCCAGCGCGGCATCTTCGGCGATCATTCCGGGGCGCCAGCGTCGACCAGCCAGTAAAGGCCACGGCAAATCCTCGCCCAAAGACAAAAGCCGCGCTGCATGCAGCGCGGCTTTCAACGTTTGTTGGCGAGATCGCCGTCAGTTGGTTGCCGGCTTCGCCTTGTCCTGATCCTTGAGCTGGGTCCAGGCATTCTGCTGGGCCAGCATCTGCCTGAGGTAGGCGACATTGGCCTGTGCCTGCTCGGGCGAGAGCTCCTGCGAGGCGATTTTCTCGGCTTCGTCGAAACGGCCCTGCAGGCCGACGACCAACGCCAGGTTCTGGCGCACACGGCTGTCGGCGCCAGGCTGCTGGGCGGCCGAGCGCATATAGGTCTCGGCGGTGCGCAGATCCCCTTCCAGTACGTAGGACATGCCGAGATTGGAGAGAACCGAGGGCTCGTTCGGCTTGAGTTCGAGGGCCTTGCGGTAGAGCTGGCGCGCATCGTCTTTCTGGCCGATCTGGTCAAGGATGGCCGCTTCCGCCGACACCAGCCTCCAGTCAGGATATTCCGGCGTCTGCGCGCGGCGCACGGCGTCAAGCGCTGCCTCTAACTGGCCATTGGCAGCCAGCGCCTTGCCATAGGCGGCGAGCACGTCGCGGTCCTTGGGGTAGGCGATCGCCAGCTTGCGCATCACGGCAAGCGACTGGTCGGCATCGCCGTCCATCTGTAACGCGGCCGCGAAGTTTGTCGCGATTCGCTTGTCGTTGGGGTTCCTGGCGTAGGACTGGCCAAGGGCGGCCGTGGCGCTGTGAAGTTCTCCCGCCGACATGGTCTCCAGCGGCTTGCCGCCGGTGCGGCCGATCGAGCCGGTGGTGAGCTTGTCGGTTCCACAGCCGGCGACGCCCGCCGCGAGCGCCAGCATGAGGGCCGTGGTGACGAGCCGTTTTCCCCTGGCATTCACTGTGCGGTCGGTCGGCATCGCTACCCAAGCCTCCATTTCATGCGCGCGGCCATTGCGAGGCCATCTTCCCTCCCGCAGAAATATTCTGTTAACCCTAACGGAGAGTTAAGAAACGCCGACTCGGTTTGGGTTCGGCATGGAGAACATCGAATGCCTGTCGAGCTCGTCGAGAAGAAATTGGACGGCGCGTTGCCGGTGCACCTGGTGGCTAGGGACGGTCTGGAAGCCGCGGGCCTTGCGCCGTCCACGATCGCCTGGGCCAGGGCCAACGGCTTTTCCGGCGAGGCAGGCAGGACGCTGGCCGTGCCCGGCCAAAACGGCGCGCTTGCCGGGGCCTTGTTCGGCATTGGAGACGGCGAGGGCGCGCTGGCACTCGGTGTATTGTCCAAAAACCTGCCGGAAGGCGACTGGCATTTCGCCGCGACGCCGGCCGAGCCGGAGCTCGCGGCAATCGCGCTGGCGCTCGGCGGCTATGTCTTTACCCGCTACGGCAAGAAGTCAGGCAAGGCGCTGCGCTTCGATCTGCCGGCCGGTGCCGATGCAGGGCGTGTTCGCCGCATCGCCGATGGCGTCTTCCTGACACGCGACCTGGTCAACACGCCGACCAGCGACATGGGACCGGAGGATCTGGAGATGGCGGTGCGGACCTTGGCCGGGGTTCATAAAGCCGAAGTCTTTGTCATCAAGGGTGACGACCTGCTCGCCCAGAATTTCCCGATGATCCATGCCGTCGGCCGTGCCTCGACCGGCGCGCCGCGCCTGATCGACATGACATGGGGATCGAAGGCTGCGCCGAAGGTGACGCTGGTCGGCAAGGGCGTCTGTTTCGACACTGGCGGCCTCGACATCAAGCCGTCATCCGGCATGCTGCTGATGAAGAAGGACATGGGCGGCGCGGCCAACGTGCTTGGCCTGGCCTCCATGATCATGGCTGCCGGATTGAACGTGCGGTTGCGGGTGCTGATCCCCGCGGTCGAGAATTCGATCGCCGGCAATGCTTTCCGACCGGGCGACGTGCTGGCAAGCCGCAAGGGCATCACGGTCGAGATCGGCAACACGGACGCCGAGGGGAGGCTCGTGCTGGGCGACGCGCTGGCGCTGGCCGACGACGAAGAGCCGCAGCTCCTGGTCGACATGGCGACGCTGACGGGAGCCGCCCGTGTCGCGCTTGGCCCCGATTTGCCGCCCTTCTACACCGGTGACGAGGCGCTGGCCTCGGATCTGGCCGCGGCTTCCGCCGCGGTCGAGGATCCACTGTGGCGCATGCCGCTGTGGCGGCCTTACGATGCGAAACTGTCATCGAAGATCGCCGACATCAACAATGTCACCACGGACGGGTTTGCCGGCTCGATCACCGCTGCCCTGTTCCTCAAGCGCTTTGTCGAGAAGACCGCGAGCTGGGCGCATTTCGACATCTTCGCCTGGAACCCCGCCGACCGTCCGCACGGCCCCGCCGGCGGCGAGGCGCAAGGCATTCGGGCATTGGAGCGGATCATTTCCAATCGTTTCGGCTGAGCCGGTCAACAGAGCCGGCAAATTGCCGAAACTGAAACGGAACCGAAACAATTTGGCGTCATGCTTGTGCGATGTCGATTGCGATGCGCCCGAGCCAGGCCTTGCGACTGTGGCAGCAAGTGATGCTGTCGCAGGTGCGCGACGACGAACCCGACCTGACCATGCGCCAGACGGCGATCCTGTTCACAATCTATCTCGATCCGCCGCCGCACACGGTGCGTGGGCTCGCTGCTCGCCTCAACGTCACCAAGCCGGTCATCACGCGCGCGCTCGACACGATGGGCGCGCTGAAGCTGGTCTCGCGCCATCGCGACGAACTCGACAAGCGCAATGTCCTGATCAAGCGAACGGTCGAGGGCGCGCTCTTTGTCGAGCGCTTTGGCGATGGTATCATTGCCAGGGCGCATGAACTGCCCATCTGACCACTAGCCATTTGCCGGATTGCCGATTTGACCGCCAGGGATGCCCGCCTTCATGCTTTCCGTTCCGACCTCGCCGACGCAAGGCTGAAGGGCGAGGTCGCCGCCGATCGCTTCGTCGCCGGCCGGCCGGCGCGGATTTCGGCCTCGGTGGCCGATATCCGCAAGGCGCCTAGGGCGGATGCGGGCATCAACACACAAGCCCTGTTTGGCGACGATGTGCTGGTTTTCGAGGATGCCGAAGGCTGGGCCTGGATCCAGGCCGAACGCGATGGCTATGTCGGCTACGTCGACGCAACCATGCTGGGCGGACGGGACCACGCGCCCACCCATATCGTCTCGGTGCCCCGCACCTTCCTCTACCCCGGTGCGGATCTGCGCTTTCCGATCGCGGGACGACTATCAATGGGATCGACGGTGACCGTGGCGGGGAGCGCCGAAACGCGCGGCACGCATTATGCCGTCCTGCCCTCTGGCGAGGCGATCATCGCGGGCCATTTGCGGCCAATCGGCGAAGTTGCGGCCGACTATGTCGCGGTGGCCGAGACCTTTCTTGGGACACCGTATCTTTGGGGTGGCGCGTCCGGCTTCGGCATTGATTGTTCGGGCCTCGTGCAACTGGCGATGCGCATGGCCGGCCGGGACGTGCTGCGCGATTCCGACATGCAGGCGGCAAGCATCGGCGAGCCGCTCGATCCGGGGCCGGACCATGCCGGATTGCGGCGGGGCGACCTCGTCTTCTGGAAAGGTCATGTCGCGCTCATGACCGATGCCGAGACCATGATCCATGCCAATGGCCACACCATGCTGGTCTCGCGCGAAGGGCTCAAGGATGCCATCGCTCGCATCGGTTATCTCTATGGCGGCCCGACGGGGTTTCGGCGGCCTTAGTGCGGGTTCTTCCTTCTCCCCTTGTGGGAGAAGGTGTCGCCGAAGGCGACGGATGAGGGGTGTTCCAGCGGAGTGAGACGTTGGCGATCCCTGGAACACCCCTCATCCGTCTCGGCGCTCCGCGCCGATCCACCTTACCCCACAAGGGGGGAAGGAAGAGTTGATGCGATCCCCTTTTGTTCCGATTTCCCTTGGCGATTGCCCGTGGCCGCGCTACCTCTGGCGCGTGACAGTTGAGCCGCGCCTTGCCGAACAGAATGCCACTGTGGCCCTGCCCGAGCCATTCCTCAGATGGTTCGCAGAGAAGGGCTGGTCGCCGCGCGCCCATCAGATCGAATTGTTGGCGAAGGCTCAAAGCGGGCAATCGGTGCTGCTGATCGCGCCGACCGGGGCTGGCAAGACGCTGGCCGGCTTCCTGCCCTCGCTGACCGAACTGGCCGTCAGGCCAAGGCGAAAGCCGGGGCAGGCGCATCGCGGCATACACACGCTCTACATCTCGCCGCTCAAGGCGCTGGCCGTCGACATCGAGCGCAATCTCGGCAAGCCGGTCGAGGAGATCGGGTTGCCGATCAGCATCGAGACACGCACCGGCGACACGCCGTCGCACAAGCGCCAGCGGCAGAAGCTGGTGCCGCCTGACATTCTGCTGACCACGCCCGAGCAACTCGCATTGCTGATCGCGGCCGGCGATGCCAGGCGCTTCTTCGAGGACCTGCGCTATGTCGTGCTCGACGAATTGCATTCGCTGGTGACGTCGAAACGCGGCCATCTGCTGGCGCTCGGCCTGGCGCGGCTGCGCAGCTTTGTGCCCGGGCTGCAGACAATCGGCCTGTCGGCGACGGTGGCCGAACCGGACGAACTGCGACGCTGGCTGGTCAGCCAGAATCCACCCGGCGACATGTCCGAATTGATCGTCGTCACGGGTGGCGCGAAACCTGAGATCTCCATCCTCGATTCCGAAGAGCGCGTGCCGTGGGCAGGGCATTCGGCCCGCTACGCCACGCCGGAGATTTATCGCGAGATCAAGCGCCACAAGACCACGCTGCTGTTCGTCAACACCCGCAGCCAGGCGGAACTGCTGTTCCAGGAATTGTGGCGTGTCAACGAGGACACCTTGCCGATCGCGCTTCATCACGGCTCACTCGATGTCGCCCAGCGCCGGCGCGTGGAGAAGGCGATGGGCGAGAACGCGCTGCGTGCCATCGTCGCCACCTCGACGCTCGATCTCGGCATCGACTGGGGTGATGTCGATCTGGTCGTGCATGTCGGCGCGCCGAAGGGGGCGAGCCGGCTGGCGCAGCGCATCGGCCGCGCCAACCACCGCATGGACGAACCGTCAAAGGCGATCCTCATTCCGGCCAATCGCTTCGAGGTGCTGGAATGCCGGGCCGCGCTCGACGCCAACTATCTCGGTGCGCAGGATACACCGCCGCTGGTCGATGGCGGCCTCGATGTGCTGGCCCAACATGTGCTCGGCTGCGCCTGCGGCGCACCCTTCCGCGCCGATGATCTGTTCGAGGAAGTGCGAATGGCGGCACCCTATGCCAGCCTCGATCGGCCGACCTTCGACCGCGTCATCGATTTCGTCGCCACCGGCGGCTACGCGCTGAAGAACTATGAGCGTTACGCCCGGATACGCCTGAACAAGGATGGCCTATGGCGGGTTTCCAACCCGCGCGTTGCCCAGCAATACAGGCTCAATGTCGGCACCATCATCGAAGTGCCGGCGCTCAACGTGCGCTACGTCAAGGCTGGCAGCAAAGGCTCGGCTACGCGCGGCGGCAGCGTCCTCGGCAAGATCGAGGAGGCCTTCCTCGAAACGCTGACGCATGGCGACACCTTCATGTTCGCCGGCAAGGTGCTGCGCTTCGAAGGCATTCGCGAGAACGAATGCTTCGTGTCGAACGCGCCCGGCAGCGATGCCAAGGTGCCCTACTATGGAGGTGGCAAGTTTCCGCTTTCGACCTATCTCGCCGAACAGGTCCGCATCATGCTGGACGATCCGCAGCGCTGGAAGAAGCTGCCCGAGCAGGTGGCCGACTGGCTGCGATTCCAGGCCGACAAGTCGGTGCTGCCCAAACGCGATGATCTGCTGATCGAGACCTTTCCGCGCGGCAACCGCCATTATCTGGTCGCCTATCCCTTCGAGGGCAGGCTGGCCCACCAGACGCTCGGCATGTTGCTCACCCGCCGCCTCGACAGGGCAGGCGCCAGGCCGCTCGGCTTCGTCGCCACCGACTATGCGCTGGCCATATGGTCGCTGGGTGACATGGGCGCGATGTTCAAAGCTCGAAAACCGTCGCTCGGTGCACTGTTCGACCAGGACATGCTGGGCGACGATCTCGAAGCCTGGCTGGCCGACAGCTGGCTTCTCAAGCGCACCTTCCGCAACTGCGCGCTGATTTCGGGACTGATCGAGAAACGCCATCCGGGTCAGGAGAAAAGCGGCCGCCAGGTCACCGTGTCGACTGACCTCATCTACGACGTGCTGCGCAGCCACGAACCGGACCATATACTGCTTCAGGCGACACGCGCCGATGCGGCGGCCGGTTTGCTCGATGTCAGCAGACTTGCCGACATGCTCTCGCGCATCCAGGGTCGAATCATGCATAAGAATCTGGAGCAGATTTCGCCACTCGCCGTGCCCATCATGCTCGAGATCGGCAAGATGCCGGTGAACGGCGAAGCCGACGAAACCCTGTTGATGGATGCGGCGACACTGGTCGAGGAGGCCATGGGGCCGGGAATGGTAGAGGAATGAACTTTTCGCTGGCGCGTACATCGCTGATTGGCGAGGCCGACCTTGTCGGTATCGCCGGCGAACGTGCGGTCTGCGATCCGCGTGGCGTGCTCTATTTTCCGGAACTCGGGCTTCTGGCCGTGTCCGACCTGCATCTGGAAAAAGGGTCGTCGCTGGCAAGGCGCGGCACGCTGATCCCGCCCTATGACACCGGCGCGACCTTGCTGCGGCTGCAGGCGGTCATATCGGACTACCAGCCGTCGATCGTCATCAGCCTGGGCGATAGCTTCCATGATGGCGGTGGCGCCGAGCGCATGCATGCAAGCTTTCGCGAGCGGCTGGAAGCGCTGATGGCAGGCCGCGACTGGTTCTGGGTCGCCGGTAATCATGATCCGGAAGCGCCGGCCGATCTACCTGGTGAAACCGTGCGGGAACTGGCCATAGGCTCGCTGCTGTTCCGGCATGAACCGTCCAAGCTGCGCGTCGAGGGCGAGGTATCAGGCCATCTCCACCCTTGCGCGCGGATCGTGCAACAAGGCCGCTCGGTGCGCAGGCGTTGCTTTGCCGGCGATGGCGGCCGCATGATCATGCCGGCCTTCGGCGCTTATACCGGTTCGCTCAATGTGCTCGACCGCGCCTATGCCGGACTGTTCCGGCTGGAAACGCTAATGGCTTACATGCTTGGCACCCAGCGCATCTTCGCCATTTCCGGTTCGATGTTGCGGCCGGGCTGACTGTCAACGTCCGTAGTAAAGGGTGACCGTGTGCTTCGCTTCGGCGAAGAACAGCCAGCGCTCGACCAGCATGCCGGTGAACTGGATGATTGCAGCGAGCCCTGAAGACACCGCCGCAAAGGGCCAGGGCAGGGCGAAGGTGGCGGTGAGCAGCAGGACCGGCAGGGCGAAGGCCAGCAACTGCGTGATCCGGCGCAGCTTCGCGCTGTGCTTGCGCGCGATACGAAAGCCCATTTCCTTGAGCAGGTAGTTTTCCTCGGTATGCGGCCATTCCAGTGACCGCACCGTCCCGCCGGCCAGACCGGTCGCGGTGTTGGCGGTGGTTGGGATCTCGAGCCGGTCATTGTAGCGCCAGGTCGCGAGCTTCCAGCCCCAGCCGGCAAGAGTGGCAAGCATCGACAGCGCAAGCATGGCTCTTGAGCCGACGCCGAAGCCTTGCAGCAGCGCGTTCAACAGAACGCTGCCGGTCATGGTCGCGAAGATCAGATAGGCCGGCAAGGTGTAGCGGCTGTGCCACTGGGCAATCGGCTTCAGCGACGCATAGATCATCCCAGTGGTGCAGACGGTGACGATCGCGCCGATGGCGGCCAGCAATCCGGCAATGGCCACCCAACCATCGGTGTGGCCCAAGAACACCCAGCCGATGCCGAACAGTCCCGCCGGGATGAAGGTGATGACCGACGACACGCCCTCGCGCGACAGCCAGGAACTGCGCCACTGCGAGAACGCCCGCCAGGCGCGCTCGGGTCTGCCGAGATGACCGGTCGAGGACAACAGTCCCGCCGCGACCAGGCCGAGCGCCAGCGCCAGGCCGACGAGGCCAAGCCAGAAATCGGGCGGGATGATCTGGAGCCCACCGAGCACGCCAAGCGGCGCGAGCAGGCCGTAGCCGGCACCCGTGGCGGTGGTGAAGAAGACAACGGAGACGGCTGGATGCATGGATGTCAGTTCGAAAGCATGCGGTCGACCCAGCCGAGGAAACCGCCTTCGGCCCGCACCGGCTCCAGCGCGGGAGCAGTGACCGATGCGGCGCGCTGCGTATGCGCGCGCGGGGGCAGGTACTTGTTGGTCGGGTGGTACCCCAACTCAGGCATCAGGTCGACCCCGCCGCGCTCCGCCACCAGCTGCGAGACGGCTGACTGGGGATCGCCGAGATCGCCGAAGTGCCGCGCGCTTGTCGGGCAGGCGGCGACGCAGGCCGGCACGCGGTCTTCCTCAGCCAGATTGTCGTTGTAGATGCGGTCGACGCAGAGCGTGCATTTCTTCATGACGCCGACATCGGTGTCGAACTCGCGCGCGCCATAGGGGCAGGCCCAGCTGCACAATTTGCAGCCGATGCACTTGTCCTCGTCGATCAGCACGATGCCGTCCGACGCCCGCTTGTAGGAGGCCCCGGTCGGGCAGACGGTGACACAGGCCGGCGTCTCGCAATGCAGGCAGGAGCGCGGAAAATTCACCGTGCGACCGCCCATCTCGGTGGTGTGCTCGTAGCTGTGCACACGGTTGAACCATACCCCGTCGACATGGCCGCCATAGGGGTCGATATCGGTCAGCGGCGCCATGTGGCCGCCGGTGTTCCATTCCTTGCAGGCAGTGACGCAGGCCTGGCAGCCGACACAGGTATCGAGATCGATGACGAGGCCGAGCTTCTTGTCCGTATGAGAGGGAAGGCAGGTCATTCCGCGGCCACTCTTGCCCGGCGAAATTCGGCGCCGAAAGTCAGCTTGTCGGACGAGGGCTCGAAATGCGGCGGCTGGTGGAATCGCTCGAATTGCGGCTCGGTGAAGCCGGCTTCCTCATCAGCGCATCTGGCGATGCGCACGCGCAGGTCGAACCACGCGGCCTGGCCGGTCACCGGATCGGAGTTGGAGTAGCGCTTGCCCTGCGCGTTGGCCGAGGTCTGGTCGCCGATGACATGATTGAGCAGGAAGCCGCGATTGCTCTCGGCCGCATCATCCCTGAGGCCCCAGCTGCCGCGCCGCTTGCCGATCGCGTTCCAGGTCCAGACCGTGCTTTCGTTCACCCCGTCGATCAGCTTGATCTGCCCCTTCACCCTGCCGTTGATGCTCTCGATCCAGACCCAGTCGTCATCGACGAGACCGAGGCCGGCGCCGGTCCGGTGATGCACGAACAGCCGGTTCTGGCTGGTGATCTGCCGCAGCCAGGCATTTTGCGAGCCCCAGGAATGATACATGTGCATCGGCCGCTGCGTCAGCGCATGCAGCGGATATTTCTCGAGGTCGACGGCCGCTTCCTCGAAGGGCATGTACCAGAACGGCAGCGGGTCCATGTAGGTCTCGATGCGCTGACGTTCGCCCTCCGGCGGCTGGACACGGCCATGGCCACGCGCGGCGAGGCGGAAGCGTTGCAACGGCTCGGAATAGAGCTGGAAAACGATCGGCTCGGCCTTGGGGATAAAACCCATCTGCACCGCGAAATCGAGATAGGAGCGGTTGGCCATCTTGTAGTAGCGCTGGTCGTCGGCAAAGTCGTGATGCCAGAAGCCGCCATTGTCGATGTAGCGCTGCAACTGGTCCGGATTGGCCTCGCCCCTGCCGATTGACGTCCCGTCCTTGCCGCGCCAGCCGGCCAGCGGACCGGTGCCGGGCGTGCGCTCGTGGTTGACGATGTAGTCGGCATAGTCGGCATATTTGGCCGCTCCGTCGTTATTGACGAAGCCGGGGAGTCCCAGCCGCGCACCCAACTCGATCAGCACCGACTGGAACGGCCTGACGTCGCGGTCCGGTTCGACGACGGGATGGCGGATGGCGTCGCCCGGCCCGTCGGCGTGGCTGATCGGCCGGTCGAGCAGGCTGATGCAGTCATGGCGTTCGAGATAGGTGGTGTCGGGCAGCACCAGATCCGCGAACGGCACGGTCTCGGAATAATAGGCGTCGGAATAGATGATGAAGGGGATCTTGTAGTTCCCGGCCCCGTCATGGTCGGTCAGCATGGCAATCGTCTCGACGGTGTTCATCGAGGAATTCCAGGCCATGTTCGACATGTACATCATCAGCGTGTCGATCGGATACGGGTCGCCGGTCCAGGCGTTGCGGATGACGGTGTGCATCAGTCCGTGTGCCGCCAGCGGAGCGTCCCAGGAATAGGCCTTGTCGATGCGAAGCGGCGTGCCGGCCTCATCGACCAGCAGATCGTCCGGCCCACAGACAAAGCCGAGCGGCATGCCGTCGAGCGGGGTCATCGGCTTGACGGTCTTGCCGGCGGGTTTCGGGCCAGGCGGCGCCGATTTGGGGTAGGGCGGCTTGAAGCGGAAGCCGCCGGGAACGTCCACCGTGCCCAGCAGCACTTGCAGCAGGTGGATGGCGCGGCAGGTGTGAAAACCGTTCGAATGGGCTGATATACCGCGCATGGCATGCATCGAAACCGGCCGACCCTTGATCGTTTCGTGCCGCCGCCCGGCCCAGTCGGTCCAGGCCACCGGCAGTTCGATCGTCTGTTCGAAGGCGACATGGGCGAGTTCGGCGGCGATCCGGCGGATCGTATCGGCGGCAATGCCGCAACGCTCGGCGACCGCATCGGGCGCATAGCTGTCATGGAGATAGCGGTCGGCAATCAGCTGGAACACCGGCGTACAGCGGCGGCCCCCGACCTCGAAGCTGCCTGTCAGCGCCGGCTTCGCCTCCGGGTCGGTTGCCCTGACGGAGGTATTCGCAACCCTGTCCCAGGCCAACGGATTGCCGTCGGCATCCCTGACGAACAGCCCGTCGTCGGCGACGCCGGGCTCCTGCACGACGAGGATATGGGCGTTGGTGTAGCGCAGCAAATAATCGAGATCGACGCGGCCAGCCTTCAGCAGTTCGTGGATGAGCGCGAAGACGAACAGTCCGTCGGTGCCGGGCCGGATGCCGATCCAGTCGTCGGCGATCGCATTGTAGCCGGTCCGGCACGGATTGATCGAAACCACCTTGGCGCCGCGCGCCTTGAGTTTGCCGAGGCCGATCTTGATCGGGTTGGAATCATGATCCTCGGCGACGCCGAACAGCATGAAATATCGCGTGTTGTCCCAGTCGGGCTCGCCGAACTCCCAGAACGAGCCGCCGATCGAGTAAAGGCCGCCTGCCGCCATGTTGACCGAACAGAATCCACCATGGGCGGCGAAATTCGGCGTGCCGAACTGGCTCGCCCACCAACCGGTCAAGGATTGCGACTGGTCGCGGCCGGTGAAGAAGGCGAGTTTTTTCGGATCGGTCCGGCGGATGGCGGACAGCCGTTCGGTGGCGATCGCGAACGCCTCTTCCCACTCGATCTCGCGAAACTCGCCGGAGCCGCGCGGGCCAGTGCGCAGCAATGGCTTCTTCAGCCGGGCCGGGCTGTAGTGCTGCATGATGCCGGAACTGCCCTTGCCGCAGATCACGCCGCGATTGACCGGATGGTCCTTGTTGCCGTTGATGTAGCGGACCTTGCCGTCCTTGATGTGCACGTCGATGCCGCAGCGGCAGGCGCACATGTAGCAGGTGGTCTTGGCGATGCTGTCGGAAATGCCAGGCGATGTGTCGACACCGTCACCTTCATCAGGCGCGCGTGTGTCGGCAAGCGGGCGTTGCGATGGTGCCGAATTCGCGCCGCGCGGCGGTCTGGGGCTCATGATCCGGCGGTATCCCCGGACTTGGCCCGCGTCTTCGGCCCGGGGCCGCGCATATAGTGTTCTTCCGGATGATAGCGATCGCCGGCCAGCCGCCGCCTTATGCCACGAGCCCAATGGGCAAGCAGGGATCTGAACCGCCCGATCATTTTATTCGCTGCGACCTGTAGGCCAATTTTTTCTAACTTCGCCCAAAAAAGTAGAATAAAGCTATCGATCCGTCTAATCAGTTGTTCTTGTAAATTCGATCGATATTGGTTCTTAATGCGTCCATGACCCTGGATCAGTTGCGCATTTTCGTCGCCGTCGCCGAGCGCGGCCACATGACCAAGGCGGCGGAGCTTTTGGGCATTTCCCAGTCGGCGGCATCGGCCGCCATTCGCGCGCTTGAAGAGCAGCACGGCGTCCATCTGTTCAACCGCGTCGGCCGCAACATCGAGCTTGCCCAGACTGGTCACCGGTTCCTGCCGGAGGCCAAGGCCGTGCTGGAGCGAGCCGCCGCCGCGCGCAATGTGCTGGAGCATGTCTCGCAGACGGTTGCCGGCAGTCTCTCGATCGCCGCCAGCCTGACCATCGCCAGCTACTGGCTGCCGCGCCGGCTGGCGTCTTTCCACGAGGCCTATCCGGCGGTGCGGCTGAGTGTCAGCATCGGCAACACAAGGCAGGTCGAGGCCAGTGTGCTGGATGGAACCGCAGATCTCGGCCTGGTCGAGGGGCGTACCGAGTCCGACATATTGCGCCGCGCCAAGGTCGATACCGACCGGCTGATGCTGGTGGTTGCCGCCTCACATCCAGAGATTACCGAAATCGCGCCGGGCCGTCCGGATATCAGGGGCTTGCGCTGGATCATTCGCGAGGGCGGTTCGGGCACGCGCGAGGTGCTGGAGGACCTGGCGCGGCGCGAGGGGATTTCGCTTGCCGATCTGCAGATATTCCTGGTGCTGCCCAGCAACGAAGCCGTCCGCCAGGCGGTGGAGGCGGGTGCCGGCGCCACCATCATTTCGGAACTCGTCGTCGGACGCGCCGTGGCTGAGGGCAGTCTGAGAGCCGTGCCGATTGAACTACCCAAGCGCGACTTCGCCATGATTACGCACCGCGATCGGCAGGCAAGCCTGGCCCAGATGGCGCTGAAGGCGCATCTCGGCGCCGAACCTGCGGGGAGCAGTTCAGCCTGATCCGCCGAACTTGCGCTGGGCGTCCAGAGCCAGGCCAAGCCCGACCGAGCCGAACATGTCGCCGTCGATGACGGAAGCGTGCGGCACCAGTGACAGGATTTCCCGTCTTGCCAGCGGGATCGCGGTCGAGCCGCCGGTCAGGAACACCGCCGTGATGTCGGACGGTCTGACCTGCGCGTCGCGGATGGTCTCAGCCACCGTTGCGGTAACGCGCTCGATGTCCCTGGCGATCGTGGCGTCCAGCCCGTTGCGCGTGATCTCGGCGGCGAACTCCACGTCGGATAGCCTCACCGCGACTTCCGCCGATGACCGGTCGGTCAGCTCGATCTTGGCCTTTTCGACCAATGCCGCCAGCGCGTGCCCGTAGCGGTGCTCGACGATGTGGATGAAGCGGTCGACCAGATCGGCGCGCGCGGCCTCGTAGCGGATCTGGCGCAGATGTGTCATCGCCTTGGCGGTGTAGACCAGGTTGATGCGCTGCCATGTCGCGAGATCGATGAAATAGCTGGCCGGCAGATTGCGTTTGCCGTCCTTGGTCGGGGAGAGATAGCCGAGCTGCGGCATGACATGGGCGATGCTGAGCAGCCGGTCGAAATCCGTACCGCCGATATGGACACCCCGGCTGGCCAGGATGTCGTCCTTGCGGTCCGGGGATCGGGCGCGCTCCGGCGAGACGCGCACGACCGAGAAATCCGACGTGCCGCCGCCCATGTCGATGATCAGCGCCAGCTCCTCGCGCATCACCCTCTGCTCATAGTCGAGCGCCGCCGCGATCGGCTCGAACTGGAAGGCGATGTGCTTGAAGCCCTGCGCGTGCGCGGCCTTTTCCAGGTCGCTCTGGGCATTGGCGTCGGCTTGCGCGTCGTCGTCGACGAACTGCACCGGGCGGCCGAGCACCACGGTTTCCACCTGGTCGCCGCCATCCTCCTCCAGCCTTTTCCTGAGATGTCCGAGGAACAGGCCGATGATCTCCATGAAGCCGATCGAGCGCGCCTTGATGCGTGTCTTTTCATGCGCCAGCGAGCTGCCGAGCACACTCTTCAGCGAACGCATCAGCCGGCCTTCCACGCTGTCGGTGTAGTTGGCGATCGCCTGGCGACCAAAGAAGATGCGGCCATCCTCGAAATTGAAGAACACGGCACTCGGCAGCGTGACCTGGCCGTCCTCAAGCGTGACGAGGCAAGGTTGCCCGTTGCGGACCACGCCGACAGTGGAGTTGGAAGTGCCGAAGTCGATACCGGCGAATGCTGGTCGCAAGGCGGCCTCCTGTCATTGGCGCCAGGCAGTGGATCGGCGCTCGCAGGAGAAGCGTGCGCTGCGGTTTCGGGCGACCGAACCACTTTGCCGAATTGAATTGTGCGTGCTTGCCCGGTGGGCGGGGAGGTGCGGTCTATAGCATGAGGCGGGAAAGGGAAACCCCCTTTGGGATGCTCAGTCCTTGCGGAAGACGAGCCTGCCGAGCCAGCCCGTCAGCATGGCCAGCGATATGGCGAAGACGCCATAGAGGAAGGAGTAGTCGTGGGCGACCCGGAAGATCGACTGCTCGAAGCCGGACTTGCGGATTTCGAGCTGGGCCGAGCTCTCCTTGATGAACAGGCCGCTCCTGAACAGGAAGGCGCGCGCCTTGTGGGTGCCGACCGGCACATTCGGCGCCAGCCTGACGGTGGCGCGGAACAGGTTCTGCGACAGGAACTGCACGCCGCCGACATTTTCGCTGTAGAGGCCGGTCGCGGCCTTGCGTTCGCGCAATGCCGCGGTGAATTCCTGGATCGTCGCCGGACTGTCGCCGGCGTCGGCGGGCTGCATATAGAGGTTGGAGGCGCCGAGCGACAGCTGCTTGTAGCTGTTCGGTTCGGTGATGTCCTGCAGCGGCCGCGTCGTCGCCACCGAATAGGACATCGGCACGTTTTCGAATGTTTCGGAATCGAGATTGACCCACACGCCAAGCACCCGGTCCTTGCGGCGCACCACCACCGGTCGCGGCGGGCCTTCGAGCACGACGATGACATCGTAGCGGTTCTGACGGGCTATAAGCGGGTCGGGATTTTCCAGCGAGCCGAAGATGGTCAGGTCGGCGCCGGAAAAGCCGGCGGTGATCGAGACATTGTCGGTGGAGAGCCCGATCTGGATGCCTTCCGGCAGCGGCGACTGCGCCTTCGCCGGTGCAGCGGCCGCAAGCAGTGACAGGAGGATGGCGGCTGCGAACGCTTTCGGGCCCGTCATCAGTTGAGGCCCACGCTGGACAGCGAATAGAGATTGGGCGGGGTGACGAAGAGATCGATGGCGAGCCTGATCGCCACGGCCAGCACCAGCAAGGCCAGCAATGCCCTGAGTTGCTCGCCGCGCAGCCTCTGGCCGGCCTTGGCGCCATATTGCGCGCCGGCCACGCCACCCGCCATCAGCAGGAAGGCCAGCACGACATCGACCGTCTGGTTGGTGGTGGCATGGACCAGCGTTGTATAGGCGGACGTGAAGATGATCTGGAACAGCGAGGTGCCGATAACGACATTGGTCGGCACCTTGAGCAGATAGATCAGCGCCGGCACCATGATGAAGCCGCCGCCGACGCCCATGATCGACGACAGGAAGCCGATACCGGCGCCAAGGCCAAGCACTGGAATGACGCTGACGAACAGCTTCGACGCCCTGAAGCGCATCTTCAGCGGCAGCCGGTGGATCCAGTTGTGCTGGCCGGATTTCTTCAGCACCGGGGCGGCGCCGCTGCGTGTGGCACGCAGTGCATTGATGCTTTCGACCAGCATCAGTCCGCCGACCGTGCCGAGCAGCACGACATAAAGCAGCGAGATGAACAGGTCGAGCTGGCCAAGCCGGCGCAGGAAGGCGAAGACGTAGATGCCGGCGGTGGAGCCGACGATGCCGCCGGCCAGAAGCACGCCGCCGAGCTTGAAGTCGAGCGTGCCTCGCTTCATGTGAGAAAGGACGCCGGAGACGGAAGAGGCGATGACCTGGTTGGCGCCCGTGGCAACCGCGATCGCCGGGGGAATGTTGTAGAAAATCAGGAGTGGCGTGATGAGGAACCCGCCACCGACGCCGAACATGCCCGACAGGAAGCCCACCGCCGCGCCCATGGCCAGCAGCACGAAGACGTTGACGGAAATTTCCGCAATCGGGAGATAGATGCCCACCCGTCAGTCTCGATCAGTTTGCCTGTCGGCGAATACAGCCGTTGTGAGCAGTCTCGCACCGAAAAGCCAATTTTTCCTTGCGCCGACGTGGCGGCAGGGTCAAACCCCGCCGCCACGCCGAAACAAAAAATATCTCAAGCAGTTAACAGGCAAATGTATGGCAAGAGCGTCGTGGAAACGACGCTTGTTCTGTTATTTGCGCGCCAGCAGCGCGCGGACCAGTTTCTCGTCGACGGCGCCGGTCGCCGGCAGCTTGTTGTCGGTCTGGAAAGCGATGATCGCGTTCTTGGTCTTGTCGCCCATGACGCCGTCGGCGCCGCCGGCATCATAGCCGTTCTTGTTGAGGATGAGCTGGATGTTCTTGACCGCCTTCTTCATGTCGATGCCGGCGGTCGTCTGCGGCGTAGCTTCCTGCCAGGACTCGGGAATGTCGGCCGAATTGGATGCCGCGTTGAGCGGCTTGGCCTTCCACAATTCGGTCGCGGCGCGCGCCCGCTCGAGCTGCTCGGGCCGCAGCGCGTTGGCAATCTCGTCGCGCTTGGCGGCCGCGTCCTTGTCGCCGGTCTTGGCGACGAGCGCGAACCATTTGTAGGATTCCTCGAGGTTCTGCTTCATGCCGACGCCCTTGGCGGCGAGGATGCCAAGATTGAACTGGCTGTCCTTGACGCCGAGGTCGGCTGCCTCCTGGAACCAGTGCGCGGCCGATTCATTGTCGGTCACGCCATCGGCGGCCATGGCGAACAGCACGGCCAGATTGTGCATGGCGCTGGCGTTGCCCTGTTCGGCGGCCAGTTGGTACCAGGTCTTCGACTTCTTGATGTCGCGCGCGACGCCGATGCCCTTCTCGTAGAAATTGCCGATGCGGTATTCGGCCGGCGCGAAGCCGAGTTCAGCCGACTTCTCGTACCATTTGGCCGCTGCCGCCATGTCTTCCTTGACGCCGCGCGACTCGGCGTAGCGCGAGCCGATCTCGAACAGCGCCTTGGCGTCGCCATTGGCGGCGGCATCGCGTAGTGCGACCGGGCCGGCATCGGCCGGAATGTCGAACTTGGTCGCGGCTGCCGGTGCATCCGTTGGCGCAACGGCACCGGTGGTGAGTTTGGACGTGGCCTCGTTGGCAGCCGTCGGGGCAGCCGCGGCCGGTTGGGCATCGCTATCCGTCGCTTGCGCGCCGCCGGTGATGGCGGTCGGCACTGACGCCGTCGCATCCGGGGTCACGGCAACGGGCGCGGCTGGTGCCGGAGCCATCGCGTCGGAGGCGGCAGCGCCGAGGCCGGAAGATGCGGCCGAAGCCGCGGGCGCCGCAACCGGCGCTGTATCCGCCATTGCATCCATGTCTGACGGCATCGCCAGGGCGGTCTGCGTCACCATGTCGTCCTTGGTCGCGGACGCGGATGGTTCGGCCTGCCTGACGGCGCGGGCCGGCGCGCTGTCCGTTGCGGTCGACCGGGCTTCCGCCTTCGGCTGGCTCGTCGTGTCGACGGACGCCGTTTGCACAGGCTTCGCGGCGACGATCGGTGCCGCGTCGTTGTTTGCCACCTGGGCGGGATCCGAGAAAAACGCCTTGCCGAGCTGCAGGCCGGCAAGCGCCAGCATGATCGCGGCCGCCGCCATCAGGATCGGCTTGCGCCGCGCCTTGAGCAGGTCGCCGATCCTGAGTGCCTTCACCGGTCCCTTCATCGTCGATTGGCGCTTCAATGCGTCGGCCTCGGCCGCGGCGGCCTGGGCCGCGCGCCGTGCTGCCGCGATGAAGTCCGATTTCGCGGCGTCGCCTTCGCTGAGCTTGGCCGGCTGACCACGCTCGTCGCGCACCCGCTTCATGATGGCATTGAGGTCAGGCGCACCGGAGCCGGGCTCCAGCGGGCGATTGGCCACTTTCGGGTCGAGGGGCTCGTCGAGATCGACACTCGGGATATCGCTGCTCGGCGCCGAGCCGGCCAGTGGCGGAATATCAGCCGCCTTCTTGCCCTTGAAGGCGCGTGCCAGCCCGCCGAACATCGATTTGCGGCCTGCCGGCTGGTCTTTCTCGGCGATGGTGTCGGACCCGAGGGCTGCGATGGCGGCAGCCGCGGCGGCCTCCGCCGGCGTGCGCGTACCCAGGTCGCCACGCGTACCCAGGTCGCCACGCGTGCCCAGGTCGCCGCGCGCACCGTGCTCGTTGCGCAATATGGCGGCGGCGCGGCCGTCGAGGTCGGCCATGTCGCCGGTCAGCGGCATCGGCTCGTCGATATCCAGGGACGGTGCCTCGACAGCCATCTTGGCGGTCCGCGTGCGGCGCTTGCCGACCGCTTCGTCCGATCGCGTGTCCAGAAGCTCGCTTACCGCCTCGGACGGTTCGCTGGTCTCCAGCGAACCAAGCCTGTCGACGATCTTGAGCAATGTGTCATGGATGGCTTCAAACGTTCTCGAATTGCGCTCGTCGGAACGCCGCGTCAGTGTTTCCAGCGTCTTCAGGTCCTGGGCGAGGCCGGAAACGGCAGTCGTGTTGGCGCTCGACCCGGCCAGCGAACGCACCGCGTTCTCGGCCGCTTCGCGTGCCGCGCCGAGGATGGAATCACGGGTGCCGGCCAGCGCCTTCTCGATTTCGTCGAGACGCGGGCTGATGTCCTCGAATTCCGGCAGCGGGGTGCTCGGCCTGGAAAGATGGGCGGACAGGCCGGCGACCTGCGCTTCCAGGCTGCGGATCAGCGCCGGATCGATGCCGGCCACCTGGGCCGCCGATGCGTCGAGCCGGCTGGAAATGTCCTCGAGCCGGCTTTCCAGACCACGGATCGCCGCTTCGCCGGCCGGATCGGGAACGCGCGTCTCCATGCGCGTGGCGAGCGCGGTGAAGCGTGCGTCGATGGCTTCCATGATGCCGGCGCTGTCGATTTGCGGCACGATGCGCTGGTCGAGCCGGTCGGCAACCTCGTCCAAGCGTCGCTCGAGATCGCGAAACAGCATGTTGCCCTGTTCGATGGCGTCGCCCTGCCGGCGTTCCATCATGCCGGACAGCACGTCGAAGCGCTGCTCGAGCCCCTGGAAGATGTAGTCGGCGTCGGGCATGGCCGGCGCCTGGTCGATCTTGTCGGCGATGAGCGTGATCTGCTTGGCCAGCCGTTCCATCGCCTGTTCGGGAAGGTTGGCGCGGCCGGCAAGTTCGTCGACCCGGCTCGATAGCGTGCCCAGCCGATCCATGACCGCGTCGCCTGGGCGATCCTGTGCCACTTCCTCGATCTGCCGGGCGAGCGAGTCGATGCGCTTCTCGATGCGGTCGAAGGCTTCGTGGTCGACCGAATTGGCCTGTGCCGCGACGGTCGAGGCAACGATGGCGCGGGAGATCTCGTCCAGCCGCTCGTCGATCATGGCAAGCGTGTCACCGCCGCGATTGTCCTGCTGCTGGCTGGCGAAGTGATCGACAGCGCCGGCCAGCGTACGGACCTTTTCCTCGAGCGAGCGCAACGACAGCGATTCCGGCAGGTTGTTGACGGCGTTGCTGATCTGCTCCAGCCGGTCGGTCAGCGCCGCAAGGGCGGGATCGTCGGAACGTTTGCGCTGGTCGGCGTCAACGCGGTCTTCGAAAGCCGTCCAACGGCGGTCGAACTCGTCCCAGCGGCGGTCGACCTTCTGCACGCTCTCTTCACGCGCCAGCGTGTCGAGCGCTGCCTTGACCTGCTCGAGCTCCAGCCGCAGCAGATTGACGCTTCTGTCGTCGCTCTTCTCCGACAGCGACTTGATGGCGCCGGAAAGCCGTTCGAACTCGACGCCGAGTTCGGCGCTGCCCTTGCCTGCCGCGCCGGGCTTGGCGTTCGCCTGGAAGGCGCGGTCGATATCCTTGCGCAGCGCATCGAATTCGCGCTGCAGGCCTGCCGTCATCTGGTGGCGCAGTTCCTCGCGCATGCCGCGCAGTTCGCCGGCGATCTTGCCGACCATGGCGACACTGTCTTCCTGGCCGCGCACACGGTCGATGTCGCGGGCGATGGCTTGGTAATTCTGGTCGAATGAAGGGGCTGGCGCCGGGCTCTGCGGGCGTGGTGCCGGTTGCGGATCCTCGTACCAGCGTTGCTGGCTCGTTGGCTGCGCGGCGGGGTAGCGGGGGTCCGTGGCGGGATAGCGCGGGTCGGCGCCGTATTGGCGCGGAGCCGGACGTGCCGTCACCTCCTCGCGGGTCTGCCCCAATCGCTGCTCCAGCGTCTCCAGCGAGCGGTTCAGCTGCTCGAGCGTGGTCTGCGGCCTGCGCTGCCTGCCGGCGTTGAGTGTATCGAGGTAGGACCGCTTGCTGTTCATCGGTGCGTCCGTCTTTCAGATTGGCCGGCTTGCGGCCAGCTCCCCAAGTCCCTGCCGGAACGAAGGCGACCGCGCTTCCATGCCACGGTGGAAGACAAGCTTCCCGGGGGTTCACCCGCGCTCCGAAAAACCGTGAAAAATTCGATACAGGATAAACACGGGTAGCCGACGCGCCCACATTTCCCTCAACGTGGTAAACAACGCGTTAACCAAGCTTAAGAAGTTGCAAGAAGTTGGCTGTCGCTGCCCGCGGTGCGGCAAAAAGCACCGTCATAGAACGCCCCTTGCGTCATGAGGCGGCTATCGGTATAGAATTGACGTAAACGTAAAAGGCGCATTTGAGTGTGCTGTTTGCGATTTTGTTTGTCGAAACCACGGCCGGAAGCACGCCCCCGCTTCCAGTCAGGCGACGCATGGTCCAGGACCGCGACGCCACCAGACGGGGAAAGCCAGTGACCATGAAGCTTATCTCGGCCGGCGAGACCGCCGCCAATACCAATAATATATCTGTCGAAGCCGGTGAGGATCTCGTCCGCATCGGCGAAATGGCCAAGAAATACGGCGTGACGCTGCGCACGCTGCGTTTCTACGAAGACAAGGGCCTGCTCAACCCGCAGCGCGACGGTTCGACCCGTCTCTACACACGCCGCGACAGGGCCCGGCTGAAGCTGATCCTGCTTGGCCGCAAGGTCGGGTTCTCGCTGCGCGACGTCAAGCAGATGATGGACCTCTATGATCCGACCGGTTCCAACACCAAGCAGCTGCGGCTGGCGCTGGACAAGTCGGAGAAGCAGCTTGCCCGCCTGCAGAAGCAGCGGGCGCTGATCGACGACGCCATCAACGAGCTCTCCGGCTCGATGTCGGCGGTGCGCCAGATGTTGACCGAGCGCACGCCGCCGCAGGCGAGCGTCGCGAGCTAGACAAAGCTGCCGGTTCCGGCACGATCAAGCCGCGTGGCTCTGCCACGCGGCTTTTTCGCTTTGTGCATCTGCCTCTCTTATCTCTCCGCTGGCCCGCACGATGTTGCGCCGCTAGGCTCACCAAGCTTGGCTAGGGCGGCAATCTTGTCGCATCGAAAAAATTGACGTTTACGCAAACGTCAATTTTTGCTATCCCGGCTTCAACACGGGTCCGCATGCTGCCTGACATGAATTCGGGAGCTTTCGGACCAGGTCCGCAGGGTGGAGAAGAAGCATGCCGACATACAGGGCTCCGGTTCAGGATACGCTGTTCGTACTCAACGAGGTGCTGGGCTATCAGCGCTATTCCAACCTTCCCGGATTTGCCGACGCCACGCCCGACGTTCTGGAGGCGATCCTCGCCGAGGGCGCCAAGCTCGCCGAAAATGTCATGCATCCGCTCAACCGCGTCGGCGACATGGAAGGCTGTGTGCGTCACGACGACGGCTCGGTGACGACGCCGAAAGGCTTCAAGGAGGCCTTCGACCAGTATCGCGAGGGTGGCTGGATGGGGCTGGCCGCACCGGTCGAGTTCGGCGGCCAGGGGCTGCCCTACATGGTGCACCAGGCGGTCTCCGAGTACATGGTCTCGGCCAACATGGCGCTGATGATGTATCCGGGCCTGACGCAAGGCGCGATCGCCGCGATCATCACCCACGGCACCGACGAGCAGAAGGCGACCTGGCTGCCCAGGATGGTCGAGGGTTCCTGGACCGGCACCATGAACCTCACCGAGCCGCATTGCGGCACCGATCTCGGCCTGCTGCGCACCAAGGCGGTGCCGAACGGCAATGGCACCTACAGGATATCAGGCCAGAAGATTTTCATCTCGGCCGGCGAGCACGACATGTCGGACAACATCGTCCATCTGGTGCTGGCCCGCATCGAGGGCGCGCCGGAAGGTGTGAAGGGCATTTCGCTGTTCATCGTGCCGAAGCTCAAGCTCGATGCTTCGGGCAATCCGGGCGAGAAGAACACGCTCTCCTGCGGCTCGATCGAGGAGAAGATGGGCATCCATGGCAATTCGACCTGCGTCATGAACTATGACGAGGCCGAAGGCACGCTGCTCGGCGAGGAGAATGGTGGCCTCAAGGCGATGTTCACGATGATGAACGAAGCCCGCCTCGGCGTCGGCCTGCAGGGCCTGTCGCTGTCGGAGATTGCCTACCAGAACGCCGTCGCCTACGCCAAGGACCGCTTGCAGGGCCGTTCGCTGTCAGGCGCCAAGGCGCCGGACAAGAAGGCCGACCCGATCATCGTCCATCCCGACATCCGCCGCTCGCTGATGACCATGAAGGCCTTCAACGAGGCTGGCCGCGCGCTGGCGTTGTGGACGGCGATCAAGTCCGACATCGCGCATCGCTCCGCCGACGACAAGGACCGCCAGGCCGCTGACGATTACACTGGGCTGATGACGCCGGTGGTCAAGGGCGTGCTCACCGACAAGGGTTTCGACCATGCGGTGATGGCCCAGCAGGTGTTCGGCGGTCACGGCTATATCGAAGAGCACGGCATGAGCCAGTTCGTGCGCGATGCCCGCATCGCCATGATCTATGAAGGCGCCAACGGCATCCAGGCGCTCGACCTCGTCGGCCGTAAGCTCCGCCTGAACGGCGGCCGCGCCATCCAGGCCTTCTTCAAGGAGGTCGGCGAATTCTGCGAGGAAAACCGCGCCGACGAGAAGATGGCGCCGTTCACCAAGGGACTGAAGAAGGGCCTCAACGACCTGCAGGCGGCAACCATGTGGCTGGTGCAGAACGGCATGGCCAAGCCCGACAATGCCGGTGCGGCCTCGACCGACTACATGCATCTCTTCGGCCTTGTCGCGCTGGGCTACATGTGGGCGCAGATGGCCAAGGTGGCACAGGGCAAGACCGGCGCCAACGGCACCCAGTCCTTCTATGACAACAAGGTGGTGACGGCGCGCTTCTTCATGGAGCGGATCATGCCGGAGACGTCGGCCCATCTCGCCCGTATTTCGAGTGGCGCGGACACGCTGATGGCCCTGCCCGCGGAAGCGTTCTAAAGATGGTCGCCCTCTCCCTTGAGGGGAGGGTCGGTTGAGGCCCGCGTGACGTGCGCCGACCTCAACTCTGACGATGCGCTCTGGGAGGAGTACCATATCCACATGACCAACCCCGCCGAAATACTTGGCCTTCCCAAGCCCACCTGGGCGGCGGACGAGGTCGGCATGCTCTACGACATGGCAACCCGCTTCATGGCGGAGGAGATCGCGCCGCGCTACGACGAGTTCGAGAAGAACGAAATGGTCGACCGCGAGAGCTGGCTGAAGGCGGGTGCCGCCGGCCTGCTTTGTGCCTCGATGCCGGAGGAATATGGCGGCTCCGGCGGCACCTTCGCGCATGAGAGCGCCATCATCGAGGCCATCGGCCATGTCGGCGTCGACGGTTTCGGCATCGGCCTGCACAATTCGATCGTCGCGCCCTACATCCTTCACTACGGCTCCGAGGAGCAGAAGAAGAAGTGGCTGCCGAAGCTCGCCACCGGCGAGCTGATCGGCGCCATCGCCATGACCGAGCCTGGCGCCGGCTCCGACCTGCAGGGCGTCAAGACGCGGGCGCAGAAAGACGGCAACCAGTACAGGATCAACGGCTCCAAGACCTTCATCACCAACGGCCAGCTCGCCAACTTCATCATCGTCGTCACCAAGACCGATCCGGAAAAGGGCGCCAAGGGCACCTCCCTGATCGTCGTCGAGACCGACGAGGTCGAGGGTTTCGAGCGCGGCCGCAACCTCGACAAGATCGGCCTGAAGGCCAACGACACGTCGGAACTGTTCTTCAACGACGTGCGCGTGCCGACCTCCAATTTGCTCGGCCACGAGGAAGGGCAGGGCTTCATCCAGCTGATGCAGCAATTGCCGCAGGAGCGGTTGCAGATCGGCACCGGCGCCATCGCCATGATCGAGCGGGCGCTGGCGTTGACCATCGATTACGTCAAGGAACGCAAGGCCTTCGGCAAGGCGATCATCGACTTCCAGAACACCCAGTTCAAGCTGGCCGAGCTCAAGACCGAGGCGACCATCGGCCGCGTCTTCTACAATGATTGCGTCACCCGCCACATCAATGGCGGTCTCGACCCGGTGACGGCCTCGATGGCGAAGTACTGGCTCTCCGACCTGCAGGGAAAAGTCGTCGACGAATGCCTTCAATTGCATGGCGGCTATGGCTACATGAATGAATATCCGATCGCCCGCATGTTCCGCGACGCTCGCGTCCAGCGCATCTACGGCGGCACCAACGAGATCATGAAATTGCTGATCGGACGCTCTCTCTGAGCGTGGCGACCGGCAAACCCAAGGAGCAAGATAATGGCTGAGGCTTATGTCTATGACGCCGTGCGCACGCCGCGCGGCAAGGGCAAGAAGGACGGATCGCTGCACGAAGTGCCGGCGGTGCGGCTTGCCGCCAAGACGCTCGAGGCGTTGCGCGACCGCAATGGGCTCGACACCGGTACGGTCGACGACATCATCTTCGGCTGCGTCGATCCGGTTGGCGAGGCGGGTTCGGTCATTCCGCGCGCCGCCGCCTTCGAGGCCGGCTACGACACCAAGGCGCCTGGCATGCAGATCTCGCGCTTCTGCGCCTCGGGTCTCGACGCGATCAATTTCGGCGCCGCCAAGATCGCGCAGGGCGCCGATGAGATCGTCATCGCCGGTGGTGTCGAATCCATGTCGCGCGTCGGCATGGGCGCCTCCGGCGGCGCCTGGTTCATGGACCCGTCGGTCGGCCTGCCCGGCTGGTTCGTGCCGCAAGGCATCTCGGCCGACCTGATCGCCACCAAATACGGTTTCTCGCGCGACGACGTCGACGCCTATGCGGTCGAGAGCCAGAAGCGCGCCGCCAAGTCCTGGGCCGACGGCCGCTTCAAGAATTCGGTCATCCCGATCAAGGACCAGAACGGCCTGACCATTCTCGACCATGACGAGCACATGCGGCCTTCGACCGACATGCAGTCGCTCGCATCGCTCAACCCGTCCTTCGTCATACCCGGCGAAATGGGTGGCTTCGACGCGGTCGCGGTGCAGAAGCACCCCGAGGTGGAAGAGGTCAACCACGTCCACCATGCCGGCAACTCGTCCGGCATCGTCGATGGTGCCGCCGCCGTGCTGCTCGGCTCGAAGAAGGCCGGGAAATCCATGGGCCTCAAGCCCCGCGCGCGCATCCGCACCTTCGCCAATATCGGTTCCGAGCCGGTGCTGATGCTGACCGGCCCGGTCGACGTCACCGAGAAGCTCCTGAAGCGCGCCAAGATGAAGCTGTCGGACATCGACCTCTTCGAGCTCAACGAGGCCTTCGCCTCGGTGGTGCTGCGCTACATGCAGGCCTTCGACATCCCGCACGACAAGATCAACGTCAATGGCGGCGCCATTGCCATGGGCCATCCGCTCGGCGCCACCGGCGCGATGATCTTGGGCACGGTGCTGGACGAACTCGAACGCCGCGATCTCAACACCGCGCTGGTGACGCTGTGCATCGGCGCCGGCATGGGCACCGCAACGATCATCGAACGCGTCTGACGGGGAGAGAACAATGAGCTACATCAATTTCACCCTCGACACCGACGCTGACGGCATTGCGCTCGTCACCTGGAACATGCCGGACCGCTCGATGAACGTGTTCACCGAGGAGGTGATGGGCGAACTGGACAAGATCATCGACCAGGTGGTGGCCGATGCCGGCATCAAGGGTGCGGTGATCACCTCGGGCAAGGACAGCTTCTCCGGCGGTGCCGATCTCACCATGCTCCAGAAGATGCTGGCGGTCTTTGCCAAGGAGAAAGACAAGGATCCGGAGAAGGCGGCAAAGCTGCTGTTCGACAATGCCGGCCGCATGGGCGGCCTGTGGCGCAAGCTCGAAACATCAGGCAAGCCCTGGGTATCGGCGATCAACGGCACCTGCATGGGCGGCGCTTTCGAATTGTCGCTGGCCTGCCACGGTCGCGTCGCCGCTGATTCAGACAAGGTCAGGATGGCCTTGCCGGAAGTCAAGGTCGGCATCTTCCCCGGTGCCGGCGGGACCCAGCGCGTGCCGCGGCTGACCGATCAGCAGCAGGCTTTGCAGATGCTGACCTCCGGCCAGAATCTGTCGCCGCAGAAGGCGAAGGCCATGGGCCTGATCCACGAGATCGCCGAGCCGGCCAAACTGGTCGAGACTGCAAAGGCCATGATCAGGAACGGACTGAAAGCCGTCCAGCCCTGGGACGAAAAGGGCTTCAAGCTGCCCGGCGGCCAGATCTATTCGCCGGCCGGCTTCAATCTCTGGCCGCCGGCCATCGCCATCCTGCGTCGCGAGACCTATGGCAACTACCCGGCCGCCGCCGCCATCCTGAAATGCGTCTATGAAGGCCTGCTGGTGCCGTTCGACACCGCGCTCAGGATCGAGCAGCGCTATTTCACCGAGATCATGCGGACCAGGGAAGCGGCGGCGATGATCCGCTCGCTGTTCGTGTCGCTGCAGGAACTGAACAAGGGCGCGCGCCGCCCGGCCGGCGTGCCGGAAACCAAATTCAAGAAGATCGGCATTCTCGGCGCCGGCTTCATGGGCGCCGGCATCGCCTATGTCACGGCCAAGGCCGGCATCCCGGTGGTGCTGCTCGACCGCGATATCGAGTCCGCTCAGAAGGGCAAGGCGCATTCCGACAGCCTGGTCTCGGATCAAGTCAAGAAGGGTCGCGCCAAGCCGGAGGAGAAGGACAAGCTCCTGTCGCTGATCACGCCCACGGCCGACTATGCCGACCTTGCCGGTTGCGACCTCGTCGTCGAGGCGGTGTTCGAGGATTCCGCCGTCAAGAAGGCTGCCACCGAACAGGCGGAGGCCGTGCTGAAGTCGTCGGCGATCTTCGCCTCCAACACCTCGACCATCCCGATCACCTCGCTGGCCAAGAATTCGGCGCGGCCGAAGAATTTCGTCGGCATCCACTTCTTCTCGCCGGTCGACAAGATGATGCTGGTCGAGATCATCTTGGGCAAGAAGACCGGTGACAAGGCGCTGGCGACAGCGATCGATTTCGTCCGTGCCATCAAGAAGACGCCGATCGTCGTCAACGATACGCGCGGCTTCTACGTCAATCGCTGCGTGCTGCGCTACATGTCGGAAGCCTACAAGATGCTGATCGAGGGCGTGCCCGCGCCGATGATCGAGAATGCGGCAAAGGCCGCCGGCATGCCGGTCGGTCCCCTGGCGCTGACCGACGAGACGGCGATCGACCTTGCCCAGAAGATCATGAAGCAGACCATCAGGGATCTCGGCGACAAGGCCGTCGACCACAAGCAGATGGCGCTGATCAACACCATGGTCGACGACCATGGCCGTTTCGGCCGCAAGAACGGCAAGGGCTTCTATGACTATCCGGCCAAGCCCGCCAAGAAGAAGCTGTGGCCGGGGTTGAAGGACCTCTATCCGCAGCTCGAGCCCGAGAAAGTCGATTACGAGGAACTGCAGCAGCGGCTGCTCGTCACCATCGCGCTGGAAGCGGCACGGGTGATGGAAGAGGGCATCGTCACAGACCCGCGCGAGGCCGATGTTGGGTCGATCCTGGCCTTCGGCTTCGCGCCCTATACCGGCGGCGCACTGTCCTATATCGACGACATCGGCGCCAAGCGTTTCGTCAAGATCGCCAAGGGACTGCAGAAGAAGTATGGCGCCGAATTCAAGGCGCCCAAGCTTCTCATCGACATGGCCGAGAAGGGCGAGACCTTCTACGAACGCTTCGACCCCTACGCAAAGGGTGACGTGAAGCAAGCCGCCTGACACATGGGTAGAGTCGAAGGTGTTACAGCGTCCTTTGCGCGTCCAACAGGACGCGCGGCGCTGTAATGTATGTCTGGGCGCGTATGGCGCGCATGCTGGCCACGGCGCGAAGCCGTGGCCCCTATGTGATGGGCGGTGAAGGCCGGCTGGCCTTTCGCTGCCTGCCGGCCGACATCGATTTCAACATCCATCTCAACAATGCGCGCTACATGATGCTGGCCGATCTCGGCCGCATCGATCTGTTCGTGCGCGCCGGACTGATCACGCTGGCGCGCAAGAACGGCTGGGCACCGATGATGGGCGGGCTGCAGGCGGTCTACGCCCGCGAGATCAGGCTGTGGCGCCGCTTCGAAGTGGTGTCGTCGATCGAAACCTGGGAAGGCAGCCAGGTCATCGGCAAGCATCGTTTCGTCCTCGACAATGGCGAGACGGCCGCTTTGATCCTGACGACCGCCGGCGTCTATGACCGCAAGGCTCGCCGCTTCCTCGACATTGCCGAGGTTGTTTCAGCTCTTGGTCGCACAGTCGATCCACGACAGCCAACGGAGGCGGAACGGATTTTCATGGCGTCGCACCAGGGTTTGCGTGCCCTGGCCAAGGCGGCCAGTTGACCCCGGGAATCCCAATGTCCAGGGTAGAAACGAATGTGTGCCGTGTGAGCGGTGCTGGTGGACAAAGCGACCGTAGCGGACTAGAACGAACAGGCATTTTTTCCTGTTTCGAAGGAGAGCACGACATGCTCTCGCACGACCGCGTCTGGGCCGCCATCGATGCTCTCGCCGAGCGCTATTCGCTTTCGGCTTCAGGTTTGGCAAGGCGCGCGGGGCTCGATTCGACTGCTTTCAACAAATCGAAACGCCTATCGTCCGACGGCCGACCACGCTGGCCTTCGACCGAATCGCTGGCCAAGATCATCGAGGCGACGGGGGCTTCACTCGACGAATTCACCGGGCTTATCGAAGGCCGCATGGGCGCCGCGCCCGCCTACCGGCGATCCGTGCCCTTGCTTGGTTTTGCCCAGGCCGGCGCCGGCGGCTTTTTCGACGATGCCGGTTTTCCGGCAGGGCAGGGCTGGGATCTGGTCGAACTGCCGGCGCAGTCGACCGAAAGCTCCTATGCGCTGCAGGTGCAAGGCGACTCCATGTTGCCGCTCTACCGCAATGGTGACGTCCTCATCGTCGAGCCGGGCGCGGCCACCCGCAAGGGCGATCGCGTCGTCGTCAAGACCACGTCAGGCGAGGTGATGGCCAAAGTGCTCGAGCGCCAGACCGTCAAGTCGATCGCGCTGGTCTCCCTCAATCCCGATCATCCCGACCGCGACATCCCCATGCGCGATGTCGAATGGGTGGCGCGGATTGTCTGGGCGAGTCAGTAGGTCCGAGCTGGTGCGGCTTCCTCATATTGCCCTGGCGGTTGTGATGGTTCCGGTGATGGCGGCCCTGGTCGTCGCCGGCGGCCGCACGCTGAAAGGAAATGAAGGCACCGTTACGGTGGACCAGATCGATCCTGGCGTTGATACGATCTCTCAGGCAGGCACCGATGCCGGGCCGGAGGAGCCGGCTACGTCAGCCATCCCAGCGCCTGCCGCTGCGCCACCGGCAAAGCCGGCGGTGCATTCGCGGGCGATCGATCCGCAGGTCGTCGCGCTGCCGGAACTGCCCGCCGGGGAAATCGAGCGGGTCGAGCCGCGCGAGCCGCTGAGCAAGCTGGCGCTGGCCATGCCGCCAAAGCCGAAGATGCCCGACGACTGGAACGGCACGAAGCTGTTCCAGCCGGTCGCGCCGGCCGCCGGCCTTATCGAGGCAAAAGGCTATTCAGTCGCGGTTTCCGGCATCGATGTCGTCGCGCAGGATGAAGCCTGCACCACCGACGGCAAATCCTGGCCGTGCGGCATTCGCGCGCGCAGCGCGTTCCGGGCCTTTCTGCGCGGCCGCGCGGTGGTTTGCACGGTGCCGCCCGAAGGTGGGCGCGACCGGATCGCGGCGGAATGCCGGATCGGCAAGCAGGACGTCGGCCAGTGGCTGGTCGAAAACGGCTGGGCGCGTGCCACCAAGGGCGGGCCCTATGTCGAGGCCGGCGAAAAGGCGCAAAGCGGCAAGAAGGGCATTTTCGGGCCGGCGCCGGATCTTGCCGGTATATCGGCGATGCCCGCCGCGCCCGCCCCGGCGCCTCAGGCGCCGGGCTCGATCCTGGAAGAGGTCGACGGCGCCCTCAAGCCAGCTGACCAGCCAGCGCCTGCTGAATGAGCGCGCGGGTCTCGGCGACGCCGTAGAGTGCGGCGAAAGATCCGAAGCGCGGGCCGCGCTCCTGCCCGATGAGCACCTGGTAGATCATCTGGAAAAAGGCGCCAGAAACGCCTGGGCCGCCTTCCGGGCTCTGCTTGGAATGATCCTGATAGCGTTCGATCTTGCGCGCCACGTTGAGCGAAGCGTTCTGGATCGCTTCGCCGCTGGCGTCCGCCGGCAGCGTGCCAAGCGCTGCGTCCAGCGCCTGCAGCGCCTCGCGCTCGACATCGTCGGCGGCGCGGAATGTTTTCGTCGGCTTTACGAAGTCGTCGAAATAGCGGATCGCATAGCCCGTCAGCCTGTCGAGTTCGGGATGGGTGGCCGGCGTCACGCCGGCGGCGTGGCGTGAGATGAAGCCCCACAGCACATCCTTGTTCTGCGCATTGGAAGCACTGACCAGGTTGAGCAGCAGCGAGAACGGCACCGGCATGTCGATGGCGGGCGGGTTGCCGTCATGCATATGCCAGACCGGGTTGCCCAGCCGCTCCTTCCAGTCCTGCCGTGGGTAGGCGGCGAGGAAGGTGTAATATTCGTCCACGGCGCGCGGGATGACGTCGAAATAGAGCTTCTTGGCCTGCCGCGGCCGTTGGTACATGTAGAGTCCCAAGCTCTCGGTCGGCGCGTAGGTCAGCCATTCGTCGATGGTCAGGCCGTTGCCCTTCGACTTCGAGATCTTCTGGCCGTTCTCGTCCAGGAACAGCTCATAGACGAAATGCTCCGGCGCGCGCCCGCCCAGTATGTCGCAGATGCGGTCGTAGACCACGGCATTGGTCTGGTGGTCCTTGCCGAACATCTCGAAATCGACGCCAAGAGCCGCCCAGCGCATGCCGAAGTCCGGCTTCCACTGCAGCTTCACCCTGCCGCCCGTGATCGAAAGCGTGGTCTCGGTGCCTTCGTCGTCGAAGGTGATGGTGCCGGCCTTGGCATCGACATGCTTCATCGGCACGTAAAGCACGCGGCCGCTCTTCGGAGAAATCGGCAGGAACGGGCTGTAGGTCGCCTGCCGCTCGGGTCCGAGCGTCGGCAGCATCACCGCCATGATCTTGTCGTAGCGCTCTGCGGCGCGAAGCAGCATCGCGTCGAAACGGCCCGACTTGTAGTACTGCGTCGCACTGGCGAATTCGTAGTCGAAGCCGAACGTGTCGAGGAAGCGGCAGAGCATCGCGTTGTTGTGATCGGCGAAGCTCGTATAGTCGCCGCCGAACGGATTGGGCACCGACGACAGCGGCATATGCAGATACGGCTCAAGCGCGGCGCGATCCGGCACGCTGTCGGGTATCTTGCGCATGCCGTCCATATCGTCGGAGAAGCACAAGAGCTTGGTCGCGACCTTGTCTTGCGTCAGGACGCGAAACGCGTGGCGTACCATCGATGTGCGCGCCACCTCGCCGAACGTGCCGATATGCGGCAGGCCGGACGGGCCGTATCCGGTCTCGAACAGGATCGTTTCGGGAAAGTCGGCGCCTTTGTAGCGCTCGATGATCTTTTTGGCTTCCTCGAACGGCCACGCTTTGCTCTCGGCGGCAGCCGTCAGCAGTTCGGGATTGAGATCGAGGATGTTTGATCCCGCCATGGTTCTGTTTTCCAAATTATTCGCCGGCCAGATCATTTCGCTGGTTTGGCCGCGGTGTCGATTTTCAACCGGTCTCTAGGCGCGCGGGGCCGGAGCGTCAACGATTGCGGCGCTTTTTCCTTGCGGCCCTTGGCGCCCGTTCCTACTTTCGGAGCCCGTTCATGGAGCAAAGAATGCCGTCGCCCACCCCGCATGAAGCCCTGATCTATCTGATGGTCATCACCTCGGCCTCCGATCGGGACATGACCGATGTCGAACTGGCCCGGATCGGCGACGTTGTCCGCTCATGGCCGGTCTTCGAGGATTTCAAGCAGGACCGGCTGGTTCCCGTCGCCCAGGCTTGCCAGAAGCTGCTGCATGAAAAGGACGGCCTGGAGGGTGTCCTGGCCCAAGTCGCCGAAGCCCTGCCGGAGCGCCTGCGCGACACCGCCTATGCCGCGGCCTTCGAAGTGGCGGCCGTCGATCTCGAAATGCGCATGGAGGAAGTGCGCGTGCTGCAGTTGATCCGCCGGCAGCTCGATCTCGACACACTGACCGTCGCCGCCATCGGCCGCGCCGCCAAGGCCCGGCTTCGCACGCTGACCTGACGGCGTTACGGGCGGATCAGAAACACCGACCAGGACCGGATCAGAAAAAACTGACCGGGATCGGATCAGAAAAAACTGACCGGGAAGTAGCGCAGGTAGAATTCGGCGAAAGTACCTTTCATCGAAATCTCCTGCAGCGCGTAGTCGATCGCGGCGGCCAGGGCCGGATTGTCCGCCCGTGTGGCGATGGCCATGCCCGTGCCCAGATATTCGGGCGCCAGATAGGGGCCGCCGGCAAAGCGGCAGCAGCCCGCGGCATCCGAGCCGCCCAGCCAGAAGGCGAAGCGCATGCCGTCGCCAAAGGCCGCATCGATCTTGCCTGCCTTGAGATCGGCGTAGAGGGCCTCCGGTCCGTCGAAAGAGACGATCTGGACCGTGTTGAAATAGTCGCGCAGCATGCGCTCATGCGCCGAGCCGGCGATCACGCCGACGCGCTTGCCGTGCAATTTGTCGAAGACCGGCTCCGTCAACGCCTTGCCCTTCGGCATGATGAAACGCGCCGGAAACTGCAGATAGGAGCGTGAGAAGGCATATGTCTGGCGCGCCTGCGGCGTTGCGGCGATGCCGGCGATGATGGCTTCGCCCTCGCCCTTCTCAAGCGCCCCTTCGAGCTCGGCCCACGGCAATGCCTGGATCTGGCATTTGTCGGTGATGCCGAGTTCGGCGCAGATGGCGCGTGCCAGGTCGATGTGGAAACCGGACAGCTTTCCCGCGCCGTCGAGGAAATTGAAGGGTGGAAAATCCGTGGTCGTCAGAAATCGCAGCCGTGGCAGGGCCGAAAGATCCGGCTTGGGCAACCGTTCCTTGGCGTCCCACAGCACCGGCACCTGCGGTTCCACCGCGCGCGCCCCAGAAGCCAGCGGCAGCGCCGCGATCAGCAGCGACGCCAGAACCAGGAACCGCCATTGGAACGCCACGATAGAACTCCGCCGCACTCGTTTTCGCACTGGTTTTGGTACGAAAATGATACAGGCACAATGGTTTTTGATTTCAACGCGCCGATTTCGGGATATGATTTAACACGTTTGCAAACAGCGGTGGCTGCCTTGGTTGGGGGGACCAGGGTCGAGAACCACAACCGGAAAAGTGCGATTGCAATCCGTGGTCGGTGGCAAAGTGCAGACAAGGCATGGACCATCGGTCTCAATGCATAAGGCAACATGGGGTTGATGTTGCGATGGGTCAATTCGATCGTACGCTGGAATATATAGACCAACTGCAGCACGCCGGAACGGCGGCGGCGGTTTGCGAGAAGCTGCTGGGCATAACGTCGGATTTCGGTCTGACCGCGCTTATGGCCGGAACCGTTCCGCAGCCGGGCACGCCGACCGGGCAGCAAAAGCAGCATGTGCTGCTGTGCGACTGGCCTGTCGAATGGCTGGAGCGCTACGTGTCGCGCAATTATGTCGATCACGATCCCGTGGTCAGCCACATGAAGCAGCTGCAGGCGCCGTTCCAGTGGCGGGAAGCCGCCGAGGGCATTCGCGTCGACAAGAGCAGCGGCGAAGTGATGGGCGATGCCGGCGCCTTCAAGCTGCGCGACGGCTTGGCTTTTCCGCTGATCACACTCGACGGCCAGATCGTCATGGTGTCGCTGGGTGGCGAGGCCGTGCAGCTGTCGGCGGACGAGTTCGGCCTGGTGTCGCTGGTCTCCACCTATGCCGTTGGCCGCGCCATGCAACTCCACACCATGGCGACCAAGACTATCGACCACATCGAGTTGACTCCGCGCGAGCGCGAATGCCTGCAATGGGCGGCTGTCGGCAAGTCCGAATGGGAGATTTCGCAGATCCTCGGCATCTCGGAGCACACCTCGGAGAAACATCTTCTTAACGCCAAAAGCAAACTCGGTGCCGTCAATCGGGTTCAGGCTGTCGCCGAAGCGATAAGGCGCGGCTACATTAGTTAGGTCGGCCGTGCCGACCTAGAAATTCTTGCCTACGTGATCACGCAATTTTCTCACTGAAGCACGGCCGTATCTTCCTCTTAAACCCAGGAGACGACGGCATGCTTTTTTGTCTTACAACTCAGGAATTGATGGAACGTCCCGACCTTTGGGAGGCCGTCCATCGGCTGCGCTACCAGATATTTGTCGAAGAAATGGGGTGGGAGGACCTGCGGCGCCCGGACGGATTCGAGGTCGACCAGTTCGACCACGACGAGGCGGTACATCAGATCGTCATCAGAGGCAACGAAATCGCAGGCTATCAAAGGATGTTGCCGACCACGCGGCCCCATCTGCTGACCGAAGTCCTGACCGACCTTTCCGAGGGAACGCCGCCATCGGGCCCAAACATCTGGGAACTGACCCGCTATGCGGTGGCTCCCGGTTTTCGCGATGGCCGTCGCGGCGTTTCGACAGTCGGTACCGAATTGATCGCCGGCTTCGTCGAGTGGGGGCTGAAGCGCGGCGTCGACAAGGTGATCATCGAGTTCGAGCCGATGTGGGTATTACGCGCCTTGCAACTGCATTTCCTGGCGACACCGCTGGGCTACCAGCGCACCTACGGAAATCAGCAGGTCGTGGCGACACTGCTCTCCTTCACCGAGCACACGCTGGACGTGGTGCGTTCGCGCCGCAATCATCATGCGCCTGTTCTGGCCAGGGGATATCCCGACATGTTCGGCCAAAGGAGGGCGTCATGAAATCGGAGATGGCCATGCACCCGCAACCAGAACTGCGCAACCACACGCTGATCGTCACCGTGTCGTCGAATGACGGCCGGCCGGTGCTCGACAGAAGGGCCTATGAAAGCCTTGCCAGGACGTTCCACGAAGCCGCCGACAATGATGAGGTTCGTGTCGTCGTGCTGCGTGGCCTGGCAGGCTGCTTCTGCCTCGGTGGCGACTTCTCCGAATTCCTCGACGCCACCAAGCATCAGAAGCTCATCGCCGCCGTCACCGACATGTTCCGCACGCTGGCGACGTTCCCGAAGCCTATCCTCGCCTGCGTCGACGGCGATGCCGTCGGCGTCGGCTGCACGATCCTGTTCCACTGCGACATGGTGATCGCCTCCAATGAAAGTACGTTCCGGGTGCCGTTCGTCGATTTCGGCCTTGTGCCGGACGCGGCGACCAGCATCCTGGCGCCGCAGAAGCTCGGCTATGCCGGCGCCTTCCGCTTCTTCTGCCTCGGCGACACGCTCCACGCCGAGGATGCAAGGGCGCTCGGCCTCGTCGCCGAGATCGTGCATGACGGCGTGGAGGAGGCGACGCTCGGCCGGGCCAGGCAGCTGGTCAAGAAGCCGGTCGCTGCCCTGCTGCAGACCCGTGGCCTGCTCAAGGGGAACACCGGCGCGCTGTGCGACCGCATCGATCAGGAGATATCGCTGTTCCAGCAGGCATTGCAGGACGACACCACGCTGCGGCGCCTGCAGCGCATTGCGAGGCTGGCGGCCTGAGGATCGCGAAGAATGCCGTGCCGCGTGGAGGCCACGCGGCACGGCGAACTCAGCCTTCCTTGCCGAGGAATGACGGCCCTTCGCCGATAATCTTCTTGTCTTCCTTGCCGATTATATCGAGATCGCGCCCCTCATAGGGCAGCGACAACAGGATGCGCCGCATCACTGCCAGCCGGGCGCGGCGCTTGTCATTGGCCCGCACGATGATCCATGGCGCGAACGCCTTGTGGGTGCGCTCGAACATGGTGTCGCGCACCTTGGTGTAATCATCCCATTTGGTGATGCCGGCGACATCGATCGGCGAGAACTTCCAGCTCTTCAGCGGACTGTAGCGACGGTCATGAAAACGCTCGAGCTGCGTTTCCCGTCCGATGTTCAGCCAGAATTTGAAGAAATGGATATCGTCATTGACGATCATCCGTTCGAAATGGGGCGTCTCGTCGAGAAACTTCTCGTGCTGTTCGGGCGTGCAGAAGCCCATCACCGGCTCGACGCCGGCGCGGTTGTACCAGGAGCGGTCGAAAGTGACGAACTCGCCCGACGTCGGGAAGTGGTCGACATAACGCTGGTAGTACCATTGTCCCAGCTCGGGCTGGGTCGGCTTGGTCAGCGCCACGTTGCGCGCCGTGCGTGGGTTGAGATACTGGTGCACCACGAAGATCGTGCCGCCCTTGCCGGCGGCGTCACGGCCCTCGAACAGCGCCATCACCCGCTTGCCGGTCGCCTGCAGCCATGCCTGCGCCTTGACGAGCTCGATCTGCAATTTTTCGAGCGTCTCGTCGTACTCGTCGCTTTTCATCTTCTTGTCGTAGGGGTAGCCGCCCGCGGTCAGCTTTTTGTCCTCGACCCAGTCCGGAAGCTCGGGATTCTCGATGTCGAACTCGCGTTCCTTGCCGTCGATCGTGATCTTCAGCGGACCCGAAGGTGGCGCGGCGGAACTTTCCTTGGCTTTTTTCATGCTGACGAACCCTTTCCAGCTTTCGGACTCATGCTATTGGGAGCCACTACAGACCGCGCGTCCGTCTGGACGCGCAAACGACGCTGCAGGACTTTTGATTTTGCGCATGATCCTTTCCGAGAATCGATTCCCGATTTACGGGATCATGCGCGGAGCGGTCCAGCGGAAGTTTCCGCTGCCGCACGACCGTTGGGACGGCATGGGGGCGGGCGCGCGAGGGAATGACTGATCTGGACGCAGGGCAGAAAGGCATGGCGCAAATCCTGGCCGCCCGGCTGTGGAACAGCCGCTGGCTGCTCGCTGCCGGTGTCGCCGCGGTTCTGATCGCCTTTGCCTTCGCGGGCATTTCCGCCTACGTGCTGATACCAGCGCTGCTCCTGTTGCTTGCGGCGGCTATGCTGCCGGCCGCGGGCCTGCGCCAGTCCGCCGAGGGTGCCGCCGCGATCGAGACGATCGGCCTGCAGCGCCTGTCTGGCGAATATCTGGCGGCGGCCGTCGCCGACCCGCTCATCATCTTCGACCATGCCGCCACCATCGTCCATGCCAACGCCGCCGCGTTTGCCGCCTTTGGCGGGATCGCACCGGGCATATCGCTGCCGCTGAAATTCCGGGCGCCGGAAATGCAGACCCTGCTCGACAGCGTGTTGTCGGGTGCCCTCGCCTCGGATGTCGTCGACTATACCGAGAAGCTGCCGGTCGAGCGGGCCTACCGGGTCAGCGCGTCCTCGGTCGGGCACCGCACCGATCTCTATGTGCTGGTGTTCAAGGATCAGAGCGAGACGCGGCGGATCGACCGCATGCGTGCCGACTTCATCGCCAATGCCAGCCACGAATTGCGCACTCCGCTGGCCTCGATCGCCGGTTTCATCGAGACGCTGCGCGGACCGGCCCGCAACGATCCGGCGGCGCGCGAGCAATTTCTGCAGATCATGCAGAACCAGACCGGCCGCATGGCGCGGCTGATCGACGACCTCCTGTCATTGTCTCGGCTTGAGATGAAACCCTATCTGAAGCCCGGGACGGAGGTCGACCTGCGCCAGACCGTCGACAGCGTCATCGATTCGCTGGCCCCGCTTGCCCGCGAAAACAGCGTTGCCATCGAGCGCGATTTCGCCAAGGGGCCTCTCAATGTGCCGGGCGATCGCGACGAGCTGTTCCAGGTTTTCGAGAATCTCCTGGAAAACGCCTGCAAATACGGGCAGTCGGGCGGCCGCGTCCTGGTGTCGATTGCGCGCGGCGACCTCGATTCCGAACCCGGCATCGACGTGACGATCCGGGATTTCGGCCCCGGCATTCCCGAGGAACACATTCCTCGCATCACCGAGCGCTTCTATCGCATCGATGCCGAGACCAGCCGGACCCAGAAAGGCACCGGGCTCGGCCTGTCGATCGTCAAGCATATTCTGACACGCCATAACGCCAGGCTGACGATCAAATCCGAAGTCGGCAAGGGCGCCGCCTTCTCGGTTCATTTGCCGACGCACTGATCTCGCCCTAGTTTTCCCCTGGACCGTTTCTTTTTTCTGTCATCCCGCTAGCGTATCAGCGGGGATTCGAGGAAACGACTCAAAGCAAAGAACCCGTGGGAAGGCATTTCATTCATGCAGTCCGTACACATCATGAGCGCCTATGACGAGGAGCTGAAATATCTGTCGAAGCGCATCGCCGCTATGGGCGGCCACGCCGAGCGCATGGTCGAGCAGGCGGTCGCCGCTCTGGTCAATGCCGATCCGGGACTGGCCCAGAAAGTCATTCGCGATGACGCCGTGCTCGATGATGGGCAGCGCGAGATCGACGACAAGGCGATCATCATCATCGCCAAGCGCCAGCCGATGGCGACGGACCTGCGCGAGATCGTCGGCGCCATCCGCATTTCCGCCGATCTCGAACGGGTCGGCGACCTCGGCAAGAACGTCGCCAAGCGCGTGGTCGCCGTCATCGACGGCCGCCAGCCAACCAGCTTGTTTCGCGGCCTGGAGGCCCTGGCAAACCTGGCGCTGACGCAGCTCAAGGAAGTGCTCGACGTCTATGCCTCGCGCTCGGTCGACAAGATCGGCTTCGTGCGCGATCGCGATGACCAGATCGATGCCATGTACACGTCGCTGTTTCGCGAATTGCTGACCTACATGATGGAGGATCCGCGCAACATCACGCCCTGCACGCATCTCCTGTTCTGCGCCAAAAACATCGAGCGCATCGGCGATCACGCCACCAACATCGCCGAAACCATCTATTACATCGTCACGGGCGACCAGATGCCGGCCGAGCGGCCGAAAGGCGACAAGACCGACAAGATAAGTCTTTCCGCGACGGTGACGGCGAAATGAACGCTCTTCCTCTCGAACGCTAGATCATATTGCGCTAAACTATCGCGGCGTTAAGCTTCTCAGGCCTTGATAAAGGTCCTGTCTTCAGGAGGCTGCGATGGAATATGTCCGAGAGTTCAAGCCCGCGGCGCCAACGTCAGGCATCATCGCCTCCAGTGTCTACACCGCCGGGCGGCGTATTGCCGATATTCCGATCGAGGAAGCCGGCGACTGGGCCAAGAAATCGGGACACGTCGTCTGGATCGGGCTGCTCGAACCGGACCGGGACCTTCTGCTGCGCGTCCAGGCACAGTTCCATCTGCACGAGCTGGCGATCGAGGATGCCGAGCATCCGCACCAGCGGCCCAAGCTCGAGCAATATGGTGACGCGCTGTTCATCGTCGCCCGCACCGCGCAGCTGATCGAAGGACGGGTGACCTTCGGCGAGACGCATCTGTTCGTTGGCTCGGGCTATATCGTCAGCGTCAGGCATGGCCCGTCGACTTCCTACGCCGCCGTTCGCCAGCATTGGGAAAGCTGCCCGCATTCACTGGCCAAGGGCGAGGATTTCGTCCTGTATGCCATTCTCGATTTCATCGTCGACAACTACATGCCCGTGCTCGAGCAGATCGAGGACGAGGTCGAGGCGATCGAGGACAAGGTCCTTTTGAAGCCGATGACCGGTCCCGACATCGAGCGGCTCTATATGCTGCGCCGCGATCTCCTGCGCCTGCGCAATGCAGCGCTGCCGCTGGTGGAAGTCTGCCGCCGGCTGACCAGCGCCGACCTGCCGCAAATCCATTCAGCCATGCACCCGCTGTTTCGCGACGTGACCGACCACATCCGCACCGTCCAGGAAAAGATCGACAGTTTGCGCGAGGTGCTGGCCTTCGCGTTCGAGGCAAGCCTGCTGGTCGGTCAGAGCCAGGAAACGGCGATCTCGAAGAAACTTGCCTCCTGGGCGGCCATCCTGGCGGTGCCAACGGCATTCGCCGGCATCTACGGCATGAACTTCACCGACATGCCGGAACTGAAGATGGAATATGGCTACCCGATGGTGCTGGCCACCATCGCGGCGATCTGCGCGTTTCTCTACTGGCGGTTTCGCAAGAATGGATGGCTGTGAGGTGAGTCAGTAGAAATTAGTAAGTAGTGAAACTCACTACTCACTACTCACTACTCCGCGCTCAGCGATTGCGTCTGCGCTCCGCCGCCGGCTGGAAGGCCACGCGGGCGTGGTATTTGCAATAGGGACCGGTTTCGGCGGCTTCGTTGCCGCAGAAGTTGAAGTCCTCCGACAGCGGATCGCCATTCGGCCATTTGCAGGTGCGCTCGGTCAGCTCGACGAGCTGCAAATGCCGTGAGATCGGTACCACCACATTCTCGACCGGGCGGATATAGTGTCGCGCCACCGGCTCGGCGTCGAATTGCGTCTGAAGGGCGGTCGCACCGATCGATGTCGTGACATGGCGAGTCGTGGTTGCGGCGCGCGCCACCGATTTCTGGACGGTCGAGCCCTGTGTCGCCTTCTTCTGGCGTGCCGGCGTCGCCGTTGCACGACCGCGGCCCGACAGCTTCAGCCGGTGCACCTTGCCGATGACGGCATTGCGGCTCACCCCTCCAAGCTGGGCGGCAATCTGGCTTGCGCTCAGACCCTCCGACCACAGTTTTCTGAGAAGTTCGACCCGCTCGTCAGTCCAGTTCATGAGACCGCGCTCCTGCTAAGCGTGCGGCAATCGGAATCCACTCCCGACCCAGCACCACTGCTGGGGCAGACACCACATATATCTGGTGATTAGGTCCGCCGCACGAAATCTAGTTATTTCTCGACTACAATTACCTTATGCGCTGACTCGGTGACAAGAGTCCCAAGTGCAACACGAATCGGTTTTTTCGGTTTTCCCCAACTTGCCCGGTCGCTTATGAGCCGGCGTCGCGTCGGAGGGCTTGCCGCGCGCACTACGCGACGTTTTCGTTGACTTCATGGCCGAAAAACACGATAAGCCGCACAAGGCCGCCGCTTTGGCGGCTTTTTTGATTTTCCGGTACCGGAGACGCATATAATGAGCGGTTCGGCGCTTTACGAGACCTTTGCGCGCGCACCCCTGGCTTTCGACCACGGGGAAGGCACTTGGCTGGTTACCGACAAGGGAGAGCGATATCTCGATTTCGCCGGCGGTATCGCGGTCAATTCGCTCGGCCACAGCCATCCGCATCTGGTCGCGGCGCTGACCGAGCAGGCGGGAAAACTCTGGCACGTCTCCAACCTCTATGAGATCCCGGGACAGAGCCGGCTTGGCGAGCGCCTGGCCGATGCCACCTTCGCCGACAAGGTGTTTTTCACCAACTCCGGCGCCGAGGCGCTGGAATGCGCGATCAAGACGGCGCGGCGCTACCACTTCGTCAAGGGTCATCCCGAGCGCTTCCGCGTCATCACCTTCGAAGGCGCCTTCCATGGCCGCACGCTGGCGACCATCGCGGCCGGTGGCCAGTACAAATACCTCGAAGGCTTCGGACCCAAGGTCGAAGGCTTCGACCAGGTCGGCTTCGACGACATCGATGCCGCCGAGAAGGCGATCACGCCGGAAACCGCGGCGATCCTCATCGAACCGGTGCAGGGCGAGGGCGGTATCCGCCCGGTGCCGACTCAATCGTTGAAACGGCTGCGCCAGCTCTGCGACCAGCACGGCCTGCTCTTGATCTTCGACGAGGTCCAGTGCGGCATCGGCCGCACCGGCAAGCTGTTCGCGCATGAATGGACGGGCGTGACGCCCGACATCATGGCGATCGCCAAGGGCATTGGCGGCGGCTTCCCGATGGGCGCGTGCCTGGCCACCGACGAGGCCGTGGTCGGCATGACGTCGGGCGTGCACGGCACCACATTCGGCGGAAATCCGCTGGCCATGGCTGTCGGCAATGCGGTTCTCGACGTGGTGCTCGAAGACGGCTTCCTCGAGGATGTCCAGCGCAAGGCATTGCTGCTGAAGCAAGGCCTGGCGGCGATCGCGGACGAGTTTCCCGATGTCATCGAAGGCATCAGGGGCACCGGCCTGATGCTTGGCCTCAAATGCGCCATGCCCAACACCAAGGTGAACATGGCGCTGCGCGACCAGCATTTGCTGGCGGTTCCGGCCGGTGACAACGTCATCCGCCTGCTGCCGCCGCTCACCGTCACCGACGCCGAGATCCACGAAGCGCTCAACCGCATCCGCGCTGGTGCCAAGGGCCTGGCGGACGCCATTGCCGTGGCCGCCGCGAAGTAATTCCGGAATATTGCTGATGTCAGTTCGCCATTTTACCGATCTTTCCACCGTTTCCGAGGGCGACCTGCGCTTCATGCTGGACGACGCGGTGGTGCGAAAGGCGCGCCTGAAGGCCGGCGAGCGGACCAAGCCGCTCGAAGGCAAGGTGCTGGCGATGATCTTCGACAAGCCGTCGACCCGCACACGCGTTTCCTTCGACGTAGGCATGCGCCAGCTTGGCGGCGAGACCATCATGCTGACCGGTACCGAAATGCAGCTCGGCCGCTCAGAAACCATCGCCGACACCGCCAAGGTGCTGTCGCGCTATGTCGACGCGATCATGATCCGCACCACCTCGCATGAGCGGTTGCTGGAACTGACCGAGAACGCAACCGTGCCGGTGATCAACGGGCTGACCGACGACACCCACCCCTGCCAGCTGATGGCCGACATCATGACCTTCGAGGAGCATCGCGGTCCGGTTGCCGGCAAGACCATCGCCTGGACCGGAGACGGCAACAATGTGCTGCATTCGCTGCTCGAAGCGTCTGCGCGGTTCCGCTTCAACCTCAACGTCGCCGTTCCCGAAGGCAGCGAGCCGGCGCAGAAGCATGTCGACTGGTCCAAGGCGCATGGCGGCAAGCTGCATTTCACCCGCTCGCCCGAGGAAGCCGTCGACCAGGCCGATTGCGTCGTCACCGACTGCTGGGTGTCGATGGGCCAGGAGCATCGCGCCCGCGGCCACAACGTCTTCTCTCCTTATCAGGTCAATGCCAAGCTGATGGCGCATGCCAAGCAGGACGCGCTGTTCATGCACTGCCTGCCGGCGCATCGCGGCGAGGAAGTGACCGACGAGGTCATCGATGGACCCCATTCGGTGGTCTTCGACGAGGCCGAGAACCGGCTCCACGCCCAGAAGGCGGTGCTCGCCTGGTGTCTTGGTGCTTGAGATGAAGTGTCTGGGCGCTTGATCTGCGGGGGCGCGATGCCTATCTGCGCCGCATCACGCAAATCAAGCGCGTTTGGACGCATGCACCCCAGGGGGCGGCATGGCCGCGCCCTGGAGCTTTGTCATGTTGGAAACGCATCAAGTGACTGAACATCACCCCAAACTCGGCGAGTTCGGCTATGCCGGCGACGACCATGTCGTGCCTTTCGAGGTCGGTCCGCTCGACGTGCGCGGTCGCACGGTCCAGCTCGGGCCGATGCTCGACGCCATCCTCAGCCGCCACGACTATCCCGAGCCGGTCGCCCGCCTGCTGGCGGAAGCCTGCGTGCTGACGGTGCTGCTCGGCACCTCGCTCAAATTCGAGGGCAAGTTCATCCTGCAGACCCGTACCGACGGGCCGGTCGACATGCTGGTGGCGGATTTCACGACGCCTTCGGCGCTGCGCGCCTATGCGCGCTTCGATGCCGATAGGCTCGAGGCCCTCGTCGCGGCGGGCGAGACGTCCCAGCAGACGCTGCTCGGCAGCGGCGTGCTGGCGCTGACCATCGACCAGGGTGCCCACACGCAGCGTTATCAGGGCATCGTGCAACTCGACGGCGAGACGCTGGAGGACGCGGCGCGCACCTACTTCCGCCAGTCGGAGCAGATTCCGACGGATATCAGGCTCTCTGTCGCCAAGCTTTTGACGCCGGGCCCTGGTGGCGCGCGCGAACAGTGGCGTGCCGGTGGCATCCTGGCGCAGTTCCTGCCGCAGTCCCCCGAGCGCATGCGCGTTCCGGACCTGCCCGGCGGCGATGGCGATCCGCGTGACGAGATCCACGATCCGGCCGACAATTCCTGGCAGGAATTGCTGGCGCTGCTCGGTACCATCGAACCGACAGAGCTGATCGATCCGACGATCGGCGCCGAGCGGCTGCTCTATCGCCTATTCCATGAGCATGGCGTGCGCGTCTTCGGCGGCGTCCCCGTCGCCGACCAGTGCTCGTGCTCGCGCGACAAGATCCGCGGCATCCTCGAGGGCTTCTCCGCGCAGGAGATCAAGGACTCGACCGAGGACGGCGGCATCCACGTCGCCTGCGAATTCTGCTCGAAGCAATATGACTTCGACCCGGCGGAATTCGCGGCGCAGTAAAGGGAGCTTCCTTCTTCCCGTCACTATCGGGGAGAAGGTGCCGGCAGGCGGATGAGGGGCAGCGCTAACTTTGGCAAGTGGCCGCGCGTAGACCCGTCACGTGCGTGAAAGATAATCTCATCAGTTCGGCGCCGCCCCTCATTGCGTGCCGGGCATTTCTCCCCGTGTAGTGACGGGGAGAAAGACGCTCAATTCACCGTCCGTCTCGTTCCCGGCAGATCCAGCGAAAAGGCCGGGATGGCGATGTCGAATGTCTCGCCGCGCTTGTTGCGCATCGTATAGCGCCCGACCATGATCCCTGACGGCGTCGAGAGCGGGCAGCCCGACGTGTATTGATAGCTGTCGCCGGGATTGAGTTCGGGCTGGTCGCCGACAACGCCGGGGCCTCGCACTTCCTCGACCCGGCCGGCGCCGTCGGTGATGTGCCAATAGCGCGACAGAAGCTGCACGAATTCGTCCGACTGATTGTCGATCGTTATCTGGTAACCCCAGACATAGCGGTTCTCGGAAGGATCCGAACGGTCCTCGAGATAGAACGGCCTGACCTGCACTTCGATGTTGCGCGTGACTGCGCGGTACATAAGCGGCTCCAAAACGATATCGAGCATGATCCCGAAAAGTGGACCGGTTTTCCCGGCCAAACGGTTTCCGCCTGTCCAAAGATCATGCTCAAACAAACAAAACTTTCGGCCCTCCAGGCGAGGAGGTCAACGTGCGCGTCTTGTCGCGCTCGTCCTCGAAAGGCAGGTGCCGGCAAAGAATGTCATTTAAGTGACACATGACAATGGTGGTGTGCGCGAACCGAGCGACTCGGCGCTCTGTCGAACTGTTGAAAGCGGCCACACCGCGGCCCGTCTCTTCTGGAGCGCCCAGATCTCGATGGAACTCACTATCATAGCCGCCTCGCTTTCGACTGCTCTTATCCTTTCAAACGCTGCCAGCATCGCGCTGGCGGCCTCACAGCTGAAACGGCGCACTACGATCTCGCCGCCAGCCGGCAAATCGCAGCCGGTGTCGATTGTCGTGCCGTCGCGTGGCGTCGAGCCGTTCACGCACGAGACGCTGGAGCGCGCCTTCTCGCTCGACTGGCCGCGCTACGAGTTGATCTTCTGCGTTGCCCATGCCGATGATCCGGTGGTCGGGTTGATCAGACAAGCCATTGCCCGTTTCCCCAAGCTGCCGGCCCGGCTGTTGATCGGTGACGATCGCGTCAGCGCCAATCCCAAGCTCAACAATTGCGTCAAGGGTTGGGAAGCCGCGCGGCACAAATGGGTCATCCTGGCTGATTCCAACGTGCTGATGCCCGGGGATTACATCCAGCATCTGATGGCGGCGTGGCGGCCAAACACGGGCCTTGTCTGCTCGACGCCGATCGGCTCGCGGCCGGATGGCTTCTGGGCCGAGGTCGAATGCGCCTTCCTCAACACCCTGCAGGCCCGCTGGCAGTATGCCGGTGAGGCGCTCGGCCTTGGCTTTGCCCAGGGCAAGAGCATGCTTTGGAACAAGCCGATGCTGGATGCCAATGGCGGCATCCGCGCGCTGGCCGCCGAAATCGCCGAGGACGCCGCCGCGACCAAGCTGGTCAATGGGCTCGGCCTGCGCGTCAATCTCGTCGCCTCGCCCTTCGAACAGCCGCTTGGCCGGCGCACGCTTGGCGAGATCTGGTCGCGCCAGGCCCGCTGGGCGCGCCTGCGCCGCGTCACCTTTCCGCTGTTCTTCGCACCTGAAATCCTGACCGGCGCGGTGGTGCCGCTGGTGCTTGCGCTGGTTGCGGCGGCAAGCGCCGGCTTCAGCCTGCCGCTGACGGCCGTCGCCGTGCTGGCGGCCTTCTACTTCCCGGAATGTGCACTGGCCTGGTCCAAGGGCTGGTACCTGTCGCCGCGCATGGTCGCGGCGATCGTGGTGCGTGACCTGATCCTGCCGGCGATGTGGGCACGCGGCTGGCTCGGCGGCGCCGTCGACTGGCGCGGCAATGCGATGACCATCGGCACCAAGGCCGCCGAACTTGAAGAGGCGCCGTCGCGAGCCTGAATCCGCCGCAGGCGACGCTGCCTGGACGGCCTGCTATTTGGCGGCTTTCAACGCCTGTGCGATGTCTTCCAGAAGGTCGTCGGTGTCTTCCAGGCCAGCAGACAATCTCAGCGTACCAGGCCCGATGCCGAGTTCGGCGCGGGCCTCGTCGCTTAAATTCTTGTGCGTCGTCGTCGCCGGATGGGTGATCAGGCTCTTGGCGTCGCCAAGGTTGTTCGAGATCAGCACGATGTCGAGTGCATTCTGCAGGGCGAAGGCTGCCTGCTTGCCGCCCTTGACATCGAGGCAGATCAGCGTCGAGCCGCCCGACATCTGCTTCTTGACGATATCGGCCTGCGGGTGGTCGGCGCGGCCGGGATAGATGACACGAGCAATCTGCGGCTGTTCGGCGAGAAAATCGGCGATCCTGCCGGCGCTCTCCGTCTGCTGGCGCACGCGCAGCGGCAGCGTCTCCAGGCCCTTCAGCAACGTCCAGGCATTGAAGGGCGACAGGCTGGGGCCGGTGTGGCGGAAATAGTCGTGCAGGTTCTCGTCGATCCACTTCTTGTCCGACAGGATCACGCCGCCGAGGCAGCGGCCCTGGCCGTCGATGTGCTTGGTCGCCGAATAGACGACGATATGCGCGCCAAGCTGCAACGGCTTCTGCTGCAAAGGCGTGGCGAAGACATTGTCGACGACAAGCCGCGCGCCGATTGAATTGGCAAGCGCGGCGACGGCTGATATGTCGACCACTTCCAGTGTCGGATTGGTCGGGCTTTCCAGGAAGAACAGCTTGGTGTTGGGCCTGACCGCCTTTTCCCAATTGGCGATGTCGGTGCCGTCGACCAGCGTGGCCTCGATGCCGTAGCGCGGCGCCAGCGTCTCGACCACCCAGCGGCAGGAGCCGAACAGCGCGCGCGCCGCCACGATATGGTCACCGGCCTTGACGCTGCACAGAAGGGCCGCCGTCACCGCGGCCATGCCCGACGCCGTGGCGCGCGCATCCTCCGCGCCTTCGAGCGCGCACATGCGCTTTTCGAACATGTCGACGGTCGGATTGGCGTAGCGCGAATAGATGAAACCTGGTTCCTCGCCCTTGAACCGGGCTTCGGCCGCCTGCGCCGTTTTGTAGACATAGCCCTGCGTCAGATACATCGCCTCGGAGGTTTCGCCGAAGCCGGAACGCAGGGTTCCGCCATGCACGAGGGCTGTCTGAGGCTTCCAGTTGCGCTTCTTGGTGCTCATCGCTTTTGTTCCAGACACAAAAAAACCGGCCGCGAAAGTCGCAACCGGTCCATACGGCCTTGCGGCCCGACGGTCCTTTAGCGACTTGTTTAACGTGGCTGCAAGCCGACCGGCCAAATCACCACGGGATAACGACCCTTTAGACCCGTCCCACGCTTGCGTCAATTGCCGGCTTCATTAAGAGGTTTGTACCAAGCGGGTTCGACAAAGCCTGCCCTCTAGGAGCGAAGCCTTGCGAGAGACGGGCATTCTTCCCGATCAGGACATTTCGGCGCTGTTCCAGTCCGGCGCGCTGAAGTCGCCGCGTGCCCTCGATGCCGACCAGATCCAGCCGGCCAGTCTCGATCTGAGACTCGGCGACAGGGCATGGCGGGTGCGGGCCTCCTTCCTGCCCGGCCCCAATCACAAGGTTTCGGAGAAGCTCGACCGGCTGAAGCTGCACGAGATCAATCTTGCCGACGGCGCGGTGCTGGAAACCGGCTGCGTCTACATCGTGCCTCTGCTTGAAAGCCTGGCATTGCCGGCGGAGATTTCCGCCTCGGCCAATCCGAAGAGCTCGACCGGGCGGCTCGACATCTTCACCCGTGTCATGACCGACCGAGGCCACGAGTTCGACAAGATCGCCGCCGGCTACAATGGTCCGCTCTATCTGGAGGTCAGCCCACGCACCTTCCCGATCGTGGTGCGCACCGGCTCACGCCTGTCGCAGATCCGCTTCCGCACCGGCAATGCGCTGCTCTCGGAGGCCGAGCTGCACGAACTCCACCGCGCGCAAATGCTGGTCGCCACCGAGCCGCCTAACATTTCCGGCGGCGGCATCGCGCTGTCGATCGATCTCAATGGCGACAGTGACGGGCTGGTCGGCTACCGCGGCAAGCATCACACCGGTCTCGTCGACGTCGACAAGCGCGCGGCGCAGGATGTCGTCGATTTCTGGGAGCCGATCCACAAGAGCGGCGCGGGCGAACTGGTGCTCGACCCCGACGAATTCTACATCCTCGTCAGCCAGGAAGCGGTCCACGTGCCGCCGCTCTATGCCGCCGAGATGACGCCGTTCGACCCTCTGGTCGGCGAATTCCGCGTCCACTATGCCGGCTTCTTCGACCCGGGCTTCGGCCATTCGGCAGCCGGCGGCACCGGCAGCCGGGCCGTGCTGGAGGTGCGCAGCCATGAAGTGCCGTTCATCCTCGACCATGGCCAGATCGTCGGCCGGCTGGTCTACGAGCACATGCTGAAGCGCCCGCAGGCGCTCTACGGCACCGATCTGGGCTCCAACTACCAGGCGCAAGGCCTGAAGCTGTCCAAGCACTTTCGCGCCGCGCGGTGACACTGCCAATCTCCCCCACGAGGGGGGAGATCACCACTCACAGCGCCTTTACAACCACCTTCACCGGCTTTTCGATCTCCAGCGGATTGCGCAGCGGCAGGCCGAAATCCCCCGCCTCGATCTCGAACACATCGCCGGCCTCGGTCTTGACCCCGTCGGCGAAGGACAGTGTCGCGGTACCGAACATATGCACATGCACGTCGCCCGGCTGGCGGAACGCCGAATATTTGAAATGGTGATGTTCGAGATTGGCGATGGTGTGCGACATGTTCGCTTCGCCCGACAGGAACGGTTTTTCCCACAGCATCTTGCCGTCGCGTACGATGCGCGATGTGCCGCGGATGTCGGAAGGCAGGTCGCCGATCAGGATCTCCGGCCCGAACGAGGCATTGCGCAGCTTGGAATGGGCGAGGAAGAGATAGTTGACGCGCTCGGTCACGTGGTCGGAAAATTCGTTCGACAGCGTGAAGCCGACACGGAAGGGCGCGCCGTCGTCGCCGATGACGTAGATGCCGGCGACCTCGGGTTCCTCGCCGGCGTCCTTGGCGAAGGCCGGTGACAGGAGTGCCGCACCTGGGGCCACGGCCATGGTGCCGTTGCCCTTGTAGAACCATTCCGGCTGCACGCCGACCTGGCCTTTGGCGGGCTTGCCGCCCTCCAGGCCCATGCGGAACATCTTCATGGAATCGGTGAGCTGCTCCTCGCCATCGGTGCTCAGCTTCTTGTGCATGGAATCGCGCGTCGCCGCCGAGCCGAGATGCGTCAAGCCCGTGCCGGTGAGATGCAGGTGAGCCGGATCGGGATGGTTGATCGGCGACAACAGCCGCCCCTTCTTGTAGGCGGCGTCGAGATCGATCGTCTCGCCAAGCCCCTTGCGCTCGATCAGGGTGGCAAGGCCGACGCCTGTGCGGGCAGCTTCCATCGCCAGCGAATAGACGCTGCGGGCGCCGTTGATTATCCGGGTCTTGCCGCCGCTGCGGGCCACGACACGAATGGTCTCGGCGTCGTCGAGAATCTGCGAGATCAGCATGATCAATCCTCTCTTATTTGCCTTGGTCCGGTTGCCTTTTGACAAACCTTGACCTGCGCGGCTCGGACCTCGCCGCGCCACGGGTGAAATTTTTCGTCCGGATTGCGCTCGCGGGCTTGATCCCCTGGGGGACTTCTTGATGCCGACTATTTGCCGGCGCCATCGCGATCTAGACCCGTATGCCTTCCTTGTTGCCTCGCGGGAGCGGTTCAGCTTTGAGGAACCGAGCCGCTCCCGGTATTTTGTTTCTGTGCAATTCCTGTGGGAAAACCGTGATGCGCTTTTCCTGGAATTGCTCCTGTCAGGCCTTGTTCTTGTTGTAGACGTCAAAGATCACGGCGCCGAGCAGCACCAGGCCCTTGACCACCTGCTGCCAGTCGACGTTGACGCCCATGATCGACATGCCGTTGTTCATCACGCCCATGATGAAGCCGCCGACCACCGCGCCGATGACCTGGCCGACGCCGCCCATCGCCGAGGCGCCGCCGATGAAGACTGCGGCGATGACATCGAGCTCTGAGCCCAGACCCGCCGCCGGCACGGCCTGGCCGAGGCGGGCCGCGATGATCAGGCCGCCGAGCGCCGACAGCACGCCCATGTTGATAAACACGTAGAGCGTCAGCCGCTCGGTGTTGATGCCCGACAGCTGCGCCGCCTTGGCGTTGCCGCCCATTGCGTAGATGCGGCGGCCGATGGTCATACGCTTGGTGACGAAGACGAACAGCGAGATCAGCACGCCCATGACGAGGAGCACCACCGGCAGCCCCCTGTAGCTGGCGAACTCATAGACCAGGAACAGCGCCAGCGCGCTGGCGACCAGCGTCTTGACGACGAACAGGGGGAAGGGTTCGGCTTCATAGCCATGGCGCTCGCGCTTGCGCCGGGTGCGCAGCCCGAAATAGGCATAGGCCAGCACGGCGATCACGCCCAGCACGACCGTCGTCATATGCAGCGTCAGGCCGCTGCCCATGATTGTCTTGCCGGCGGCGTTCACCGTCGGCGGGATCAGCGTCAGCGGGCCGATCACGTCCGGGATGAAGCCGGAGCTCAGTGCCTTGAAGCCGTCCGGAAGGGGGCCCACCGAGGATCCGCCGCCCAGCAGCGCCTGGCAGATGCCGCGGAAGATCAGCATGCCAGCCAGCGTCACGATGAAGCTTGGTATCCGGTGATAGGCGATCCAGTAGCCTTGCGCCGCGCCGATAAGGCCGCCCACGATCAGGCAGACGATCGAAACCACCAGCGGATTGCTGAGCGGTCCGAGCTGCCAGATCACCATCATGTTTGCCGCCAGCGCGCCGATGAAGCCCGCGACCGATCCGACACTGAGGTCGATATAGCCGGAAACGATCACCAGCAGCATGCCCAGCGCCATCACGATGATGAAGGAGTTCTGTTGCACCAGATTGCTGAGGTTCACCGGCTTGAACAGCGTTCCCGACGTGGTGAACTGGAAGAACAGCATGATGACAATCAGCGCGATGATCAGACCGTATTCGCGCAGGTTCGCCGTCAGCGCCGAGACGGCGATGCGTGGACGCTGTTCGTCAGTGACGTTGCCTTGCGGGGCGGGGGCGCTTTCGGTGCTCATGCTGCTTTTCCTTCTCCCCGAACGATGGCGCGCATTATTTTTTCCTGGCTTGCGTCCGCCGCGGGCATTTCGCCCACGATGCGACCTTCGTTCATGACGTAGATGCGGTCGGTGATGCCAAGCAATTCCGGCATCTCCGACGAGATGACCACGATCGCCTTACCTTCCGAGGCAAGGCGCGCGATGATCGTGTAGATTTCGTACTTGGCGCCGACATCGATGCCGCGTGTCGGCTCGTCGAGGATCAGCACGTCCGGGTCGGCGAACAGCCACTTCGACAGCACCACCTTCTGCTGGTTGCCGCCCGAAAGATTGCCGGTCATCTGATAGACGCTCGATGCACGGATGTTCGTTTTCTTGCGATAGTCGTTGGCGATGGCGAGCTCGCGCAGATCATCGATGACGTTGTGGCGCGACACGCCGCCGAGATTGGCGAGTGTTATGTTGTGCTTGATATGGTCGATGAGGTTGAGACCGTAGGTCTTGCGGTCCTCGGTGACGTAGGCGATGCCGTGTTCGACCGCCCTGCTCACCGACGAGACATCGATCTGCTTGCCCTTGAGCAGCACCTCGCCGGTGATGCGGCGGCCATAGGAGCGGCCAAACAGGCTCATGGCGAATTCGGTGCGGCCAGCGCCCATCAGCCCGGCAATGCCGACCACCTCGCCCTTGCGCACGTTGATGTCGATGCCCTTGATCACCTGCCGTTCGGCATGGAGCGGGTGATAGACCGACCAGTTCTTCACTTCGAACACGACCTCGCCGATCTTGGGTTCGCGCGGCGGATAGCGGTCGTCGAGCGAACGGCCGACCATCGAGGTGATGATGCGGTCTTCCGAAATGTCTTTCTTGGCCAGCGTCTCGATGGTGCGCCCGTCACGGATGACGGTGACCTTGTCGGCGACCCGGTTGATCTCGTTGAGTTTGTGCGAGATCAGGATGGAGGTCATGCCTTGCCGCTTGAATTCGAGCAAAAGGTCGAGCAGTGCCTGGCTGTCCTTTTCGCTGAGCGACGCCGTCGGCTCGTCGAGGATCAGCAGCTTGACATCCTTGCTCAGCGCCTTGGCGATCTCGACCAGCTGCTGCTTGCCGACGCCGATATTGGTAATCAGCGTCTTGGGGTCCTCCTTGAGGCCCACCTTCTTCAACAGGGCGCTGGTGCGCTTCTCGTTGGCATCCCAGTCGATCACACCGTATCTGGCGTGTTCGTTGCCGAGGAAGATGTTTTCGGCAATCGACAGCATCGGTACCAGCGCGAGTTCCTGGTGGATGATGACGATGCCCTTGTGTTCGCTGTCATGGATGCCTTTGAACTGGCATTCCTGACCTTGAAAGATGATCTGACCGTCGTAGGTCCCCGCGGGATAGACGCCCGACAGCACCTTCATCAGCGTCGACTTGCCGGCGCCGTTCTCGCCGACCACGGCGTGAATCTCGCCTTCCTCGACACGCAGGTTGACGTTCGACAGCGCCTTCACGCCGGGGAACGTCTTGGTGATGTCGCGCATCTCCAAAATCGTCGAGGTCATTGGCGCAAGCTCCTCCGAGGCCGGCAGAAACAATACCGGGGTCGCTTGTGAACGAAAAGGGGCCCTGCGTTGCGCAGGACCCCTGACTTTACAACCGAAATTACTTCAGGTCTTCGGCCTTGATGTAGCCCGAGTCGACGACCAGCTTCTGGTAGTTCGACTTGTCGACCTCATGCGGCGTCAGCAGGATCGAGGGGACGACCTTGACGTCGTTGTTGTAGGTCTTGGTGTCGAGGCCGTCAGGCTTGCCGCCCGAGAGCACCTTGTCGACGAGTTCGACGGTGGCCTTGGCCAGGTCGCGGGTGTCCTTGAACACGGTCGAGTACTGTTCGCCCGTGATGATCAGCTTGACCGAGGCGGTCTCGGCGTCCTGACCGGTCACGATCGGCCAGGGCTGTGCTTCCGTGCCGTAACCAACGGCGCGCAGCGAGGCGGTGATGCCGCGCGACAGGCCGTCATAGGGCGACAGGACGCCATCGACGCGGCTGCCGTCCGAATAGTTGGCCGACAGGAGGTTATCCATGCGTGCCTGGGCGGTTGCCGCCAGCCAGCGCAGCGTGCCGACCTTGTCCATGCCGGTCTGGCCGGACTTGATCTTGATCGAGCCGTCGTCGATCAACGGCTGCAGGACGGAAATCGCGCCGTTGTAGAAGAAGAAGGCGTTGTTGTCGTCGGGCGAGCCGCCGAACAGTTCGACATTCCAGGGCTTGGTGTTGGGGAAGCGCTCCTTGAGGCCCTTGACCAGCGAATTCGCCTGGATCACGCCAACGCCGAAATTGTCGAAGGTGGTGTAATAGTCGACATTGGCGGTCTTCTTGATCAGGCGGTCATAGGCGACGACGACGACGCCGGCGTCAGCGGCCTTCTGCAGCGCATCCGACAGGGTGGTGCCGTCGATCGAGGCGATGATCAGCGCCTTCGGGCCCTTGGTGATTTCGTTTTCCAGCTGGCTGAGCTGGTTGGGGATGTCGTCCTGCGCATACTGCAGGTCAACGGTGTAGCCGAGAGCCTCGAGCTGGGACTTCACGGCATCGCCGTCATTGATCCAGCGCTGCGAGGTCTTGGTCGGCATCAGCACGCCGACAAGACCCTTGTCGGCTGCGTGCGCCGAGTAGGTCATGGCAGCGATGCCAAGCGCCGCGACTGCGGCCAGTGTCTTGATGATTTTCACTTAACTCTCCCTGGTTGATGGACGCGGCACCCCGGGGGTCGCGGGCCGCGCAATCGTGCAGAAGCGCCAAGGCACTGCTGCCGTCATATCGATCTCCGGTATCCTCCCATGGCCCCGAGGCACTGATTTCAATCGATACGATTTTTATCGTCGGCGACTGTTGCGTCTCGGAACGCGCTGACGTTGCCGCCCTTTTGCCATAACTGTCAAATGCGATCTTTGATGATTGCTATACCGCAAGTGGTATATGTTATGACGCGTGACGGGTCGCTGGCAAATGCCGACGGGCCGCGAGCGGAGGTAAGGGAAAACCATGGCGACGTTACCGAATCCGGTTGCGGTTTCAAACGTTTACAGCGACGTACCGGGTGACGGCGAAACCCTGCTGCGCAGCGGTCTCAGCCTGCGTCACATGCGCATGATCGTCGCTCTCGACGATCACGGCCGGGTGAGCGCGGCGGCGCAGGTCATGAACATCTCGCAGCCGGCGGCCTCGCGCATGATCGCCGAGATGGAGGCGGTGCTCGAGGTCAAGCTGTGCGAAAGGCTGCCGCGCGGCATCACGCTGACACCCTACGGCAAGGCGCTGGCCAGGCGTGCGCGCTCGATCCTGCTGGAGATGCGCGAGGTCGACCGCGAGATTTCCGAACTCAAGGCGGGCAAGGGCGGGTCGGTGTTCCTGGGTGCCGTGACGGCGCCCGCGATCGAACTGGCGGTACCGGCGATCCGCGAAATCCGCCGCATCTACCCGCGCATCGAGATCACCATGCAGGTCGAGACCTCGAATGTGCTGGCGCGCGAACTGATTGCCACGCGCCATGATTTCATCATCGCCCGCATCCCCGACGACCTCAATCCGCGGCTGTTCGAATCGCGTGTCATCGGCGTCGAGAAAGCTTGCCTGATCGTGCGCCGTGGCCACCCGCTCACCAGCGGCGGCGTGGTGCGGCTGGAAGACACCGCCGCCTATGACTGGGTTTTCCAGTCAGGCGGTTCGCCCTTGCGCCAGGCGATGGAGAGCAATTTCCTGAACCGCAACATCGCCCTGCCGGACCGGATCCTCAACACCAGTTCGCTGCTGCTCACGCTGGTCATGGTCGCGCAATCCGACGCCATCGCACCGGTTTCGGTGCAGGTGGCGAAATTCATCCAGAATCCCGACGGGCTCGCCGGCGCCATCGACGTCGTCCAGACCGAATTCGACATCGAGGTCAGGCCCTACAGCCTGATCACGGTCAGGAATCGCGTGCTGTCGCCGGCCGCCAAGATGCTGCACGATTTCATCCTGCGGGAGGTCGGTTGATGCGTGGCCACATGATTGTCGGCGGGTGAAGAGGTTGCCATCTGGCGTATTGATCGGTTTACAATGGCCCGGCAGATCCATTGCAGGACAGGCGGGTAGGGGGACGTGAAAGCGAACGTCGTCGTTGTCGAGGATGATCCGCTCGTCGCCGCTCATGTCGGACGCGGCGTGGCGGCGCATGACGGCTTGTCGTTGGCGGGCATCGCGGGCACGCTGGCCGGTGCGCGTGCTCTGCTCGAGGAGAAGGTGGACTTGTTTATTCTCGATCTTGGCCTTCCCGATGGAAGCGGGATCGAATTGATCGAGGAAATCCGTGCACGAGGCGGTCTTGAGCCGAAAATACTCGTCCTCTCGGTGCTGGGCGATCAGGATACGGTGCTGGCGGCCGTGCTGGCGGGAGCGGACGGCTATCTGCTGAAAGATATCGACAGTCTCGACATCGGCCAGCAGGCCGCCGATGCGTTGACCGGTGGTGCGCCATTGTCGCCCAGCATCGCCGCTTATGTGCTGCGTCATCTGCGCCGGCAACGGGAAGATTCGAAATCGGATGATGCCGATCCGCCGCTGTCACCGCGCGAAATCGAACTGCTCCAGCTTCTGGCGCGCGGGTACAGCAACCGGCAGGCGGCGGCCGAACTGGAAATATCGCCGTACACGATCGGCGATCATGTGAAATCGATCTACAGGAAGCTCAGGGTGAGCAATCGGGGCGAGGCCATGGTACGCGCCTTTCGCAGCGGGTTGCTACGCCTGTGACCATCATGCCCCGGCTGACGGGATTGCGCCGCGCGCTGGCAATCATTCTCGGCGCGCAACTGCTGTTCTGGTGCGCTTATGCGCTCATCATCGCCGGTTTGCAGCCCGTGGGCACACTAGAGGAATATCGGTTGCCAGCGGCGCGGGCGCTGCTGGCGTCCGAGCCGGCCGAGGTGGGCGCCTATGCTGCCGGGCTTTCAGGGCCGGCCATGCTGCGTATCCCGGGCTGGCAGCCCGTGGTCCTGCAGCCGGCGCAGGCGAGCCTGTTGTCGCGCGCGGAGACGTCGGCGGGCAATGAGTGGTCGCTCACCTGCTGGGGAAATCCTTGTCCGGAGGCCGCGACAGCCTATGCAGGACCTTTCGACCGTATGGATGAGGCGGCCGGTCGGGAGAAGTTCCAGCGTTTCGACATGGTATGGCTGGTCGTTGTGACGGAACTGATGATGGGCGCAGCGCTGCTCGTCCTGTTGCCGGTCAACGGGTTTTCGCGGCTCCAGTGCGTCACTGGCCTGCTGCTCATATCGGTTGGCATCGACGCCTGGCTCACCACCTTCGGGGCGGAGAGCCTGCCCTATGTCTGGTTTCTGTTACTGCGCTACGGCGTGGAATATCTCATGTTGACGTTAGCAGCGCTTGCCGTAAACGCCTTTGCCGACTGGCGCTCGCGCGAGGCGTGGGCAGCCTGCGGCTGCTTTGGCGTCGCCTTCGTCATATTGCTTGGGACCATGATCGCAGGCGTCGGCTTTGCGACAATTGTGCCCTGGCTCGATGCGGTGGCGCTGACCCTGCTGTCGGGATATGGCGTTTTGGCCTTGCTGCGGATGGGACGGACAGCTCCGGGGCCGGCGATCCGGGTTCTGGCGATATTGCTTGTCGCTCTTGCCTCGATTGGTTTCGACCTGTTTCTCCTGCCGCCGCCCACCGGTTTCGCGTTGCAGGCGTCGGTCCTCGCACCGCCATTGACGATGTTCGGCATCCTGTTCGAGATCGCGCTGCAGGGGCACAGGCTCAATCAGGAGGCAGAGGAGGCGCGTAGCGATCTGGAACGTCAGGTGCTGGAGCAGGATGCGAGCCTGCTGCGCTCCTCGCGATTGTTGCGCCATCAGGAACGGTTGATCGCGATCGACGCCGAGCGTCAGCGTCTGCTGCGCGACATGCACGATGGAGTCGGCGGTGTGCTGACGCACCTTCTCCTCGATGTCCGCGAGAATCGACTGACCTCACGGGAAATCGAGCAGGGACTGCAGTCTTCGGTCGATGACCTGCGCAACATGGCCAGTGCGATCGACGCGGGCAACGAACCGATCGACGAGGCACTGGCGATGTTCCAGGAGCGCATGGCAGGCCGTCTTGCCCGATCCGGCATCACCCTGGACTATCGCTGCACGCTCCCGATTCCGGCGCCGAGCCTCGACGCGCGGCGGCTGCTTAGCCTCTATCGGCTGTTGCAGGAGGGTATCGCCAACAGCTTGCGCCATGCTTCCGCCACAAGGATCGAACTCGCGATGAACCCCGGCGACGATGGCGCCATTCTCGTCATACTGTCGGACGATGGCACAGGCTTCGAGCCTGAGAGAGCCTCAGGCGCTGCCGGCGAAGGACGGGGCCTTGCGAACATACGTCGTCGGGCTGACCAGATGGGCGGACGGATAGCAATCGAAAGCGCGCCTGGGCGCGGCACGCAACTGACCTTGGCCATTCCGACTCACGCCGCGGCACGAAAGGCCTGATCGCTGGGTCAAGGTATTCAGCGCGAAATGCCTAATTTGCCATGATATTTTGCCGGTACCCCCTCGAACGCGGGATTGATGTGTCCGCCGCCCCGGCGGAAAAGATCATCAACGACTCCCGTTCGGGATCGGGACCAAATCAATGAAATCGCGGTGCCGCCAGTGGCGGCGCGGGGGAGGGTGCATGCCCGCGCTCCCCTAGCGCCGGCGCGCGGGCGGCTGCCGTGAGGGAGCACGGCAATGGCGGCAGGGCGCGGCAATCGTTCGAGGACCATTTCGCTCCGCAGGCTGTCGGTCACGACCTCGACCCTCGCGCTCCTCGCCATCGCCTGCGCGCCTTCGACGGTCCAAGCTCAACAGCCTTGTGACCCGGGAGGCGGGCCGTACACCAGCGGGTCCCCGGATTTCAACGGCGGCCTTACCAATGGTTGCCAAGTGGATGCAGACGCAGCCAACACATTCAGCGGCACTGTTGCCGCGACCTTCCGCAATGGCGCCGTCCTCAATGCGAACGCGGCCGGCGCCGTCAGTGGCGGCCTCGTGCAATTGCCGACCTTCGACGCCGTCGTGAATGCGAACGTCGCCAACGCCATTACCGGTGGCACGCTGGTCCTCAATGGCACCGTGAACGCAATGGCCACCGGCGCCATCAATGGCGGTCGGTTGAGGCTCGGGGGAGACGGCGTCGTCAACATATGGGCCGCCAACGCGACGACCGTGAATACCGACCTGGAATTCGGCAGTCAGGCAGTGAGCGCGGGAGGTCTCCTCAACCTCAACGGCTTCAGCACGACCGTCGGTCGGATCACGAATTACATCCCCAGCGGGCAGATCGTAAACGGCGGCGCGGCGGATGCCGCGCTGACGATCGATGGTTCGGCCCTTGGAGATTCTTCTTTCGGTGGCGTGATCGCCGACGGGGCTGGTGGCGGCACGCTCGCGCTGGTCAAGCGGGGGTTGAGCACGCTGACACTTTCGGGTTCCAACACCTATAGCGGCGGGACGCGGATCGAAGCGGGTACCCTGGAACTAAAGGGCAACGGCACGCTCGGTGCGCCTACGGGAAAGCTCGACATCGCCAGCGGTGCCACGCTGCTTTTTGATACCACGGCTTTGACGGTCGGCTCGCTGTCTGGTGCGGGTACCGTCACCCGTTCGGACTTCAACCCGGGCGTGCTCACCGTCGATCAAGCCACCGACACCACTTTCAGTGGCGCCATCGCGGATTACTTCGACGAAATCAATGGCGTAACCACCATGACCGGACTGACCAAGTCCGGCACCGGCACGCTCACCCTGAGCGGCAACAACACCTACACCGGCACCACCAATGTGACGGGCGGCACGCTGCTCGTCGATGGATCCCTGGGCAATGTCATGTGGGGACCCATTGTGTTGGGAACTTCCACGGTTGCGATTGCATCGGGAGGCAGCCTCGGCGGCGCCGGATCGATCGCTGGCGATGTTTCAGTGGCATCCGGCGGCATCCTGCTGGGCCGCGCCGGTCAGACCCTGTCGATGGGGTCGCTGGCGCTGGACGCCGGCTCGGTCTTGGATGTCTCGCTCGGCGCACCGGGCAACACGCGCCTGTTCAACGTCGCCGGCAACCTGACGCTCGCCGGCACGCTCGATGTGAGTGACGCCGGCGGTTTCGGCGATGGTCTCTATCGCCTGTTCGATTACGGCGGGGCGCTGACCGACAACGGGATAACCGTTGGCGCGACGCCAAACGGTTATGCTGGCGGCGATCTGGCCGTGCAGACTTCAGTGGCTAACCAGGTCAACCTGCTGGTCGGGGCGGTAGCGCCCGGCTCCTACAGTTTCTGGAACGGCGCGCAGACCACGGCCAACAATATGGTCAACGGCGGCACAGGCACCTGGAGCGCCGCCGGAACCAACTGGACGAACGCGGGCGGCAGCGCGAGCGGCGTCTACGATCCGTCGGCCATGATGATCTTCCAGGGCACACCGGGCGTGGTCACGGTCAGCGCCGGTGGTGGCGCGCTGGATTTGGACGGCGGGATGCAGTTCTTCGTCGATGGCTATCAAATATCAGGCGATGCGCTCAATCTCACCGGATCCAGTGTTCCGATCCGCGTGGGCGACGGCACCGCAGGCGGCGCGGGTATGTCCGCGACCATTTTGTCCGCGCTCACCGGCAGCGGCGGCATCGACAAGACCGACCTCGGCACGCTCATTCTCTCGGGAGCAAACACCTACACCGGCGGCACGACCGTCTCGGCCGGTACGCTGAAGCTCGACGGTGCCGGCACGCTCGGCGCGACGACGGGCGCGCTTGCCATCGCCAGCGGCGGCGCGCTCGATATTGCCGGCACCAACCAGATCGTCGGCGCGCTGTCCGGGGCCGGCAGCATTACCAGTTCCGTTTCAGGCGGCATGCAAAGCTCGCTCACAGTCGATCAGGCCGGCAACACAAGCTATGGCGGTGCGATCACCGACGGATACATGACGGCCACCGGCACTGGCACCGTTTGGCTGCTCAAGAATGGCGTGGGCACGCTGACCCTGACCGGGAACAGCACGTTTGCCTTCAACACCGTCAATGGCGGCACGTTGGCGATCGCAAATGGCGGTGAGGTTGCGAACGAAACCAGTTATGTGGGTGACGCGGCGGGCAGCGATGGAACGGTTCTCGTCTCCGGCGGTGGGTCCGTGTGGACGACGGATTATCTGTACCTCGGCTATCGGGGCGCGGGCACACTCACCATTGCGGATGGTGGCAGGGTCAGCGTCGGCACGCTCGATATGGTGCGCACAAGCTCCGCCCGTGGCACGCTGAATCTGAACGGCACGGCCGGGGCACGCGGGGTATTGGAAACCAGTGGCATCGGGAAAGGCCTCGATGGCGCGACAGTCAATTTCGATGGCGGCATTTTACGAGCCACGGCTGCCGACGCCGATCTGCTCGGCCATTTTGCTGCCGACGATGTAACGATCAAGGCCGGCGGCGCATTTATCGATACCAACGGCTATCAGGTGGAGATCACCTCCCCGCTGGGCGGCGTCGGGGCGCTGACCAAACAGGGCGCGGGCGAACTGTACGTGATCGGGGCCAACACATACGAAGGCGGCACCAACATCGAGGTGGGGAGGCTGTTCCTTGGAGATGGCGGCACGCTCGGCGCTCCAACCGGATCGCTTTTCGTCGCAAGCGGCGCCACTCTCGATCTCGGCATCACGTCGCAGACGGTCGGTTCGCTGTCGGGTGCAGGCGATATCACCAGCACGGTCACGATGGGGGCTCCCAGCCTGCTCACCGTGGATCAGGCCACTGACACCACCTTTAGCGGCGCCATTAGGAATGGCATCCAGCTTGTCAGTCCAGGCAGCAGCACCCTCCCGGCGATTCTTGTACCCACGGTCGTCGGGCTGACAAAATCAGGCACGGGCACGCTCACCTTGAGCGGCAGCAATACCTATACCGGAAATACCAACGTCACCGGTGGAACGCTTCTCATCAACGGGACATTGGGCAGTGCCCAGGTCTCGGTCGCATCGGGTGCTGCCCTGGGCGGCACCGGCGCGATCACCGGCACGGTCACGGTCTCCGGCCGCCTCTTCGCCGGCACGGGCGCATCTGGCTCTGGCGGGGGCATCGGCACGATGACGGTGGTGGGCGCCGTCACCTTCAACACCGGCTCGACCTATCAGGTCGCCGCGAATGCGGCCGGACAAGCCTCCCATCTCGACGTGACCGGGCCGGCCACGATCAACGGCGGGACGGTCAGCGTGCTGGCTGGCGCGGGCAGTTATGGACCTCAGACCGACTACACGATCCTGTCGGCGACCGGCGGCGTCAGCGGTACCTTCGCCAATGTGACCAGCAATTTCGCCTTCCTCGATCCTTCGCTCAGCTACGACGCGGATAACGTCTATCTAAGGCTGCACCGCAATAACATCAGCTTTGCTTCGGTTGGCCAGGCCCCCAACCAGATGGCCACCGGCGGCGGCGCCGAGAGCCTGGGCAGCGGCAATCCGCTCTACGATGCCATCCTGCGGCTACCCGCCACGGCTGCCGCTGGAGATGCCCTCGACCAATTGTCGGGCGAGATTCATGCCTCGGCCAAGGGCATGCTGCTGGGAGATGGCCATTTCGTCCGTGATGCCGCTACTAGCCGCATCTCTGCTGCCTTCGGCGACGGCAGCATGGCCGCCCTGCCGATCATGGCCTATGGCGAGGGAGGTCCCGAAATGGTCGCCGCCGACACCGATCGTTTCGCCGTCTGGGGTCAGGCTTTTGGGTCTTGGGGCAGCACGGATTCCGATGGCAACGCCGCCGCCCTTGATCGCTCGACTGGCGGCCTGCTGGCCGGCGCCGATACGTCGGTCGGCGGCTGGCGTGTCGGTCTGCTCGGCGGCTACAGCCATTCGAGCTTCGGTGCCGACGATCGCAATTCGACCGGTAAGAGCGACAACTATCATCTCGGTCTCTATGGCGGTACCAATTGGCGCGCCATCGCTTTCCGCACCGGCGCCGCCTACAGCTGGAGCAGCATATCGACTAGGCGCTCGGTAGCCTTCGACGCTTTTGCCGACGCGCTCTCGGCCGACTATGATGCTGGCACCGCGCAAATCTTCGGGGAGTTCGCCTACAAGGCCGATGCCGGACAATTCAAGTTCGAGCCTTTCGCCAATCTTGCTTATGTCAGCGTGCACACAAACGGGTTTACCGAAAAAGGTGGCCCAGCGGCGCTGGCCAGCGCCGGTTCGACCACCGATGCCACCTTCACCACGCTCGGCTTGCGCGGTTCCACCGAATTCGCGCTTGGCGGCGTCAACGCCACCGCGCGCGGCATGCTCGGCTGGCGTCATGCCTTCGGCGATATCAAGCCGCTGTCGACCGTCACTTTCGCTGGCGGCGATCGCTTCACCATCGCTGGCGTGCCGATCGGCAGGGACAGCGCGCTCATCGAGGCCGGTCTCGACCTGCTGCTCGCCCCCAACGCCAAGCTCGGCCTGTCCTATACCGGCCAGTTCGGCGGCGGCGTTGACCAGGGTGCCAAGGTCGATCTCGGCGTGACATTCTGAGGGCGCCGGCGTCGCGTGCTGTCGCCGGCCGCCAAGATGCTGCACGATTTCATCCTGCGCGAAGTGGGGTGATGGAACAAGAAGTGCAGTCGCGCGTTCAATCCGATCGACATATCGCTGGAGCCCCGTTTTGGGCGAGGGAACGAGGTGCCGATAGTCAACAACTCTGGAGGTTTTTGATGGAACGTCGGTTGTTTCTCACTGGAATGCTGGGCGTCGCGGGGGCCGTGGCGCTTGCGAGCGTGGCCGGGACCGGCCGGGCGGTCGCCGGTATTCCCCAAGGCAACGGAATTCTCGATGAACTGGACAAGCCGGATCCGGCTGTCTTCGAAGGCGATGACGGGGTCGGACTGGAACAGGTCTCCCATCGTCGCGGGCATTACCGCTATCGTCGCCGGCATGGCGGAAGGCGTCGCGGCTGGAGACGGGTGTGCCGCAGTTACTGGCGTCATGGTCGTCGCCACGTCCGCTGCTGGCGCGAGCGGGTATGGCTCTGGTAGCAATCGGACTCTCGCTGACGCAAGCCGGCCACCGACAGCGTGGCCGGTGTCGTCACGATGTACAAAATGTACAGGGCCAATGTATGCGTTTTGCAGATCGGTGCCCCAGGCACCGATCAACCAACTGTTACGGACCCAGGCACGTATTTTAGCTTAATCTAACTCGTATTTTAGCTTAATCTGAGAATCGGCGGAACCATATCAGCCGTTACCCGTTGGGGCGCTGTTTAGTGGGGATTGTGACCATGCCAGACGGCCATCGAAAAGAATCTTATTCTGCAATTGTGATCACAGGTCCACAGGCCAGAGGTAATCCGCACGCATGAGGGGCGTGGCGATACTGACAGAAGCCCGCAGTGGCTCCGAATGGCTCGGCAGTCTGGCAAACAGTACGGGAACACTGGGACGGTCGGCCGAATGGCTCGATACGGACACGTTGGGCCTCAGGCCGAAATCCTTCGACGAACTCCTCTCCGCCGTCATCGACCGTGGCGGGACCGAAAATGGCAGGTTCGCCGTCAAGCTGTTTCCACGCCACCTTCACTGGTCGCAAGCGAAATATGAAGCCGACTTCCTTGCCGAATGCGTCCGGCGCCATGCCATGGGTGTGGTCCTTCTGGAGCGGCGGGACCGCCTTCGCCAAGCGATCTCCTATTGCCGGGCGAAGGCGTCCGGTCGTTGGAGAAGCACGATGGGCGGCGCGGATCGGGTTCCGCAATACGACTTCGCCGGAATCTGCCAGGCCTATTTCATGATCGGGCAGAGCTATGCTTTCTGGGAGGCTTATCTGCGCATGGCCGACCTGCCTTACGACCATTTGTTTTATGAAGATCTGTTGGACGACCCTCGTCCCTATGTCGCGTCGGTGGCCCGGCAGTTGTCGATTGAAGTGCCGAACTGCGAGTTCAGGACGAATTTGCGGTTGCAGCGGGACAGCCGCACCGAAGAGTGGGCTGAGCGGTTCCAGAGCGACGCCAAGTCCAAGGGTCTGCTTGCCCATCTTCCCAAGAAGGTGGCGCCGCGAAATATCAACAACCTTGCCCGGTTTCTGCTCAAGAAGCAGATGCGCATCGGTCAGGCTTAAGCTTGGCCATTCCCGTACCGATCGTGCCGGACAGGCACACTCTGGAAGCGCCTGTCATGAAAAGCCCGCCGGCTCCGGTCCGCGGCTTTTTATTTCGGCGGAGGCGCCGGCTTGTCGCGTTTCAGCAGGTCGCCGAGGACCGTGGCGCTTTCGCGCAACAACTCCCTGACGTCCTCCGGTTTTATCTTCTCCAGGTGATCGGCAGCGCTCAACAGCTCACAGACCAGCTCGACACCGCGCGCGTGCAAAACAGCCATTTTCGGTCCTCGTATCCAAGGCGTGCAGGCCGCATTTCGAGCTGCAACGCCGCAATAACAAATGACACCGAAAGGCGATTTTATTTTTCGGGAACAATTTCTCAAGTCCGCGCTTTTTTGGCCGTCAGACCAGAGGAGGCTTTCTTGAAACGAAGGATTGATCGCGAGAGGATTGAGAGAGCGGACCGCGCCAGCAAGCTGGTGATTGATGCCGAGCGGCAAGCCCGGGAAGCAAAGACGGCACGTTTGCGTGAGCAACGCATGTCCCTGGCGACTTTAGAACCGAAGGCTGTCGTCGTGGCGAAGGCCCGAAAGGGAGCGCGCGGAGCCAATGACGTCGTCTATCTCTCGGCGATGGAAGAACGTAATCCGAAACGACCGCTATATCTTCTGCCCACGCAAGGAGGACGCTCCCGACCGGCCCGTGGCCGCTGACCATGTGCCGCAAGACTTGCGCAAGGAGATCGAACAGTTCTTCCTGTCCTCGGTGCTGAGCACGGGCAAGACCATCAAGCTGAAGGGTTGGCAGGACGCCGGCGAGGCCGCCAAGGCGCTCAGCAAGGGCGCCAAGGCTTTTCGGCGCAGACACAAGCGGTAGTCCGCCTGGGACCGCTGGAACCGTTCCTCTTTTCGCTGGTTAGATCATTTCAACCCAAGCGGAGAAGCAGATCATGGACCACTCGAATCATACCCGCCTTGCTGACTCGGAACTGACCCCCGACATTCTTGAGGGTGCTACCATTTATGGCCCGGCCGACGAAAAGATCGGCTCCGTTGACCATGTCCATGGCACGCAAATTGTCATCGATGTCGGTGGGTTTCTTGGCATCGGGGCAAAGCCCGTTGCGGTCGCATTGAATGAACTCGACTTCATGCGCGATGAGGATGGAGATGTCCATGCCGTCACGTCATGGACGAAGGACCAGCTGAAGGCCATGCCCGAACACCGCGATTGATCGTTGCGGTTTGGCTCGCACGGATGGCCGAGGAGACCGTGATGCCGCGCGGCGTTCGGGCTGGCGGTCGGTTGTTATTATTCCGCCAGGCAACCGACTCCAATTGGCAAACGCTGTCCGGCGCGCTCGGGATCGCCCGCGCGCCTACTGGTCCGAAAACCTCACGCTCACGCCGCGCTGCCGAAAATAGGCCTGCATCAATTTGCGGCCAGATCGGTTGTTCTGCGCCAACTTGGTCGGATCGAACACAGCCTCTTTTGCGCCCTCTCGTGTCAGCGCTGCCTTGAGTGTCGCGATATGCGAGTCGATGTCGGCATTGTCCGCCCGTAGCGAAGCATAGATATTTTCGGTCGCCTCGGCCACGGTTGGTTCGCTCACAGGTGTCGTCCTTTGTTTGGGCGGCAGCTCTGAAAAGTGCCGCCTTATCCGTCTGTTGTCTGGGTGGTGCGCCGAAAGCCTGGAGCGGGTAGCGGGAATCGAACCCGCGCGTTCAGCTTGGGAAGCTAGGTATTTATACCAGATTCCAGCCACTTGCATGTAAAAACGTGCGAAACCCGCTTATTGAAAATCAATGGGTTACGGCGCGATTGTAAAACGGTCTATGCCCTCACTTCGGCAAATCCGCCCCGGCGACCCTGCGCGTGTAGGCGCGCTCGACTGCAAACACAGCTTCGTCCTTTGTCTCGACGCTCCCGCTCGAGGAGCCGCTAAACCAGGACCATCGCCCAGCGGACGGGCCATGGAATTCCTTCATGATGCGCCCGGCATTGTCGCTGAAACTCTGCCGAAAAATCGCACGGGGTCGACCGGCCGCCGATGGTGGTTCGCCCCCACGCCAGACGCACGCGGGCGCTGCGATCGACCAGACTGCGAAAAGCATCTTCTTTGGTTTCAAAGGTGGCTACGATGGTGCTGACGTCGACGACCTGCCAGCCGCGCTGGTAGGCGGATCGGACTGTGAGGCGATCACTACCCACGAAACCGTTCCGTGTACCAGGTGATCTTGCCGTCGACCTTCATCGGTTTATGAACCATCAGTCGCTTGGGCAGGTGTTCGGGATGCACCTCGAGCAGCGTGATTTTTATATCGGGCTTGCAGCGGCTGCAGTCGAACTTCAACTTCAGTGGATCGACGCCTCCGCCATAGACCATCATGAGATCGGCAGACCTGATATAGCGGACGTTGCCGCAGCTGCATTCTGCCTTCACCAGCATGTTGTGCCGGGTCGCCTTGCCCAGCGTGTCGATCGGATCGTGCGCCATGAGAACAGAAAAGGAACAAATTCCTTGCCCGTCAAGCGGTCTTATGGAATCTATGCCGCATGAGCGACGAACCCATCAAGCTTGTCGACGGCATGACGCCGGCGCCGCGAGACCGCGCCCGAGTGCTGGGCCACATGTGCGAGCACGCCGGATGCACAAAGCATGCGGGCTTCGGCTTTGCCCGGCCGCGACAGGACCCGCACTGGTTCTGTTTAGAGCACCGAAGTGACGGCGAGCGGTATCTGTAGGAGACACTACCCGATCAGGGTTATGGCCGCGCTCCTGGTCCTTCTTTGCCACGGCCATCAATCTTCCTCCCGGAAATCCTGCAACGAAGCGTGCCGCAAGTCTTCCTCACCCCGCAAGTGCTTCACCCGACCGATAATGCCCGGCTTGACCCATTGCGTCGCCGGCCGCTTCATCCCCTTGGGCGGAGGCCCGGCGTGCTCCTGGACGCGCTTCCACAGCCGTTCGCGGATGGCGCGGCTGGAATTGATGAAGGCCGATCCGACATACTTTCCAGTCTTCCGGTCGGCCATCAGCGCGAAGGCAGGCTTGCCCATCTCGCGCTCGACGCCGAGCAGATCGTATTCCTCGACCGCATAACTCTTGATCTTCAGCCAGTTGGTCGACCTACCGCTGCGATATTTGCTGTCGCGCCGCTTTGACACCATACCCTCGATGCCGGCTTCGTCGATCAGATGGAAGATGGCGCTTGCCTCGCCCGGCATGGCCTGACTGAACTGGATATGATCGTCCTGCTCTATGATGCCTTCCAGGATCTCGCGGCGGTCCTCCAGCGCCATGTCGCGGAGATCATGGCCATTGAGGTGCAACAGGTCGAATGCAACGAAATAGAGGTCCTGCTCCCGCCGCGTGATAGCCTTGCGCAACGCTGCATAGTCCGACAGCCCGGCTTGGTTCAGCACGACGATCTCGCCGTCGATGATGGCGCTTTCCACCTCGAGTCGTTTCGCGGCGCCAACCAGGTTGCGATACTTCATCGTCCAGTTGTGGCCATTGCGGGTGAAGATGCGCACGTCATGGTCGATGATGATCTGCGAGCGGTAGCCGTCGAACTTGATCTCGTGAATCCATTCGCCGCCCTCGGGAGGCTTGTCGACAAGGGTCGGCAGCAGAGGCTCAATGAATTTCAGACGCATGCACAGACTCGCAAAACCGCGATTCAATAAGCCTGCGCTAAAATGGTTCCGGAACTTTTACCGCGCCGCCGTGTTCGTTGCGTCATGAAGAACGATCACGAGGGACGCGCTGCGCTACGGCTGATCAGAGCCACGGTGGAAGAGCATTGCCCGCCAGGCGTGTTGCCCAGTGAAGAAGCCGTCAATGGCATCCATGGCCCAAGCCTTATGGACGAAGCCGAGGCGCTGGCCGCCGCGATCGTGGCCACGGTCGAGCGGCTGCAACTGCAAACAGCGGTCAAGCCGCCGGCGCCGAGTATCAAAGCGTAGGCCAAAACGCAAAAAGCCCGCCCCGGGCGAACCAGGGCGGGCTCCACAGCTCATTTCTTTTCGGGTCAGCCGACCGGCTGGAAGACCAGATAGAACGTGTCGCCGACCGCGAATTTGCCCAGCAACGCCGGATTTGCGATGGTCAGCGACAGCGCGCCCGCCGGCGAGAACCTGGCGAATTGCTGGTCTTCGTCGCTGCCGTCAGCGGGATAGGCTCCGTCCTTGGCCGGGAAGTTGAACGTCAGGGCTTCCTGCGTCGGATCCTCGTCGTTCGGATATTTCTTGATGCCGGTGATACGCACCTTTGCGCGCATGGTGGTCATGATCGTCTCCAATTTTCAGGGGTTTACCCGGAACCGCCGGGCGCGGATTACTTGCGGCGGGCGACTTCCTTGGCCAGATCGCCGATTTCTCGCCGCAGCTCGGCAATCTCATCGACGGCGCGATTGGCGACCTCGATGATCCGATAGCCGACCTGCCGCTGCTTTTCCGCATCGGCGCGATGGGCAATCGATTCCAGGGTGTGGCCCTCGATGGCTGCGGCGAGCGCCTTGACGGCTGTGTTGTCGACCAGCGCGCCGGCGACCTCGACCTGACGCTCTGCCGGTGTCGCGGTCTTCCCGCCATATTTCAGTCCGAAGATTGCGAGCAGCCCCAAAAAGCCAAGGCCGATGAAGTTGGCGACGGGCACGAGCTGCTCCGCCGGTATGCCGAAGATCATCAAAGCCTCCGATGGCCAGCACCGACATCAGCCCATGCTCGAAAGAGGTTCCACATCTCGATCGCCATGAAGGTGGAATAGGCGATCACGCCGGTGCCGCCGCCGCCAAGGGTCAGCCAGGCAATCAGGACGCCGAGGGCGATCTGCCCCCAGAACACGCAAGACGCGATCGAAGCCCCCGCCCGCAGATGGGGCGAGAACCGGAATTGCCGGAAGGTGCCGTTGACCGTCAGCGCGCCAAGGCGCAGCAGGCCAGCGAACAGGCAAATGTTCGCCCACATCGCCTCATCGCCGTAGCTGGCGATCACCGCGAACGCGCGTGCCGTCGAGAAGGTCGAGGGATCGCCGGCCAGCACGGCGGACCAGCCGAACAACGCGCCGGTCATGATCCATTCCGTGACACGCATCCCGAAATGCTGGCGGATGCCGCCGGCTATTCGCAGGATGATCATTTCCAGCACTTCCGGCGCTGGCCGTTGCGGTCATTGCCGAGCACGCGTTCGTAGCCTGGCCGGTCGGCGCCGATCAGCGCCACGGTCCCGGCCGGGCTAAGGCTGGCTTTCAGGAAGCCCGCGCAGCTGCTCGCAGGCGTCGACTGGCATGCCACTCCCGCGCAGGCCAGAAACGCACAAATCATAGTCAGACATACCAGAGAGCTTCGCATTGTCGCCTTTCCTTTCCAGTTCGGCTTTGACATCGGCCGCCGCGACTTCGGCGACGCGGCGGCTGTAACCCTGTGCATCTCCCTTCCGGTGCCCGAGCAGATAGCCGGCCGGCACCGCGGCGATGAGCGCGGCAAGCACGACCAGTTTCCAGTTCTTCAGGGCGAGCGACAGGATCTCGCCGGCAGCGGCGAGCGCGCCCATCAGATCGCGCTCCGGATTTCAGCCGCCTGGGTGTTCACCGCGGCGATGCTCGACTGCAGCTTGGCCTGCTTGGCGCGGCGGATCAGGCCATAGCCGACGATGCCAAGGACCAGGACGGCGGCGACGATCGCCACGACCTTCCAGTCGGCCCCGCCGAGGGCCGTAAGCGTCGGCGCGGCGCCGCCGAGTGCGGCATCCTTTTGGAACTGCGGATCCTGATAGAACGGCTTGTCCAGAGCTTCGCCGCCGACGGCAACCGGCACGGGCGTCTCGACCGGCACTTCGACCTTGGTCTCGACTTTCTTGGTTTCGACCACCGGGGCGGATTGCGTGACGGGCTGGATATCCGGATCGGTCATGTGCACCAGCGCCAGATGCAAGGCAGCGCGCGTCTTCGGGCCAGGCGCGCCGTCGACCTTGGCGTCGGTGTACCAGCCCTTGCGCTTCGCCGCCGCCTGGAAGGCCTTGTAGGCACCGAGCGGATAGCCCAGCACGACCAGGGCGGCGCGATCGTAATAGTCGAGGCGGTCATCGTAGCCGTTGAGGCCGCCATTGACCTTGCGGGTGATCATCTCGATGTTGTTCTGGTCGGCGTAGACGTTCAGCGATTTGCCAGTGGGGCTGCCGGCGTCCCAATACCAGATCGGCACCAGCCCCTCGTAGGGATCGGTGTTGACCAGGTCTGGCTTGGCTTCAAAGTCGGGAGCGTCGGGAATGAATTTGCGCACCCAGGCGGTAAACCGGCGATAGTTGGCCCGGCCGGTGATCTGGATGCCGGTGCGACCCTTGAAGCGCTTGCCGTCGCCCTTCTGGATATTGCCCAGATCCCTGCGGCCTTCATAGGCGGCGCCGCTGGCGATCTCCCGGTCATAGTGGAAACCGCCGGATTCGTGCGCCTCCTGGGCAATCAGATGCACGGCGCGATGCGGCAGGTCGAGGCCGAACCGCTGGCCATACTGGTTCATGGCAATCACGATCGACTGCACATTGTCATTGTCGGGCGCACCCTTGGCGATGCGCTTCAGCTGCGCGGCGGTGATCAGCATGGCAAAGTCCTTTCCGCCCGGATCGCGGGCAGGTTGTTCGATTGCGGATTTTGGCTATGGTCGGCGCCGGGGAGCGGGCCGATGAAACGAGACTGGGTAAATCTGCCGAAGCCGTGGGCCGAACTGCGGCCAGGCCTACGCGATGAGATCGCCGCCAAGGCTGGCGATATCCACACCTATGATGGTGGGCATGTCAGGCTGGTGGATGGCCTGTGGCAGGTGTCGTCCAGCGGGGACGCGAACGATGCCGATATGGTGTTGAATGCGTTGAGGAAGCCGAATTAGGACTCAGCCACAACAAACTTGCCGATGGCAGCGGTGATTGTCCCCGCCCTCTCCTGAGCTTCAGCCAACTGGGTTTGGAGGCTTGTGATATTGGCCTCCAGTTGGTCGACCGCCGCCTGCGCCGCGATAAGCTGGTCAGCATAAAACGCGGTGATGGACGCCATTTCCGTTTCGGTGGCGCCGAGCGTCGTCAGGACGTCTATGATCTGTTGATTGAGTTGCATGCTTTTAGCTCCCTGCCATGATGATCCAGTTTGTCCCGTCGCTGACGAGGGTCGCCCAGTTGCCGGCACCGGATGCCAGAATGGCGGTGCCAGCCGACGTCGAAGCGCGAGGGACGACATTTGAGGATGCTGAAACTACAGTCTGCGCCTGCATGTTCTTGATAGAGATTTCGCGACCGGAGAACGACGAGGCAGCGGGCAGCGTGACGGTGCACGTGCTGCCGCTCTTGTTGTTGATCAGATGATTTTCTGTGGCCGCAACCGTGAAATCGGCCGTCTTGGTGACAGGAGCGGCGCGAGACAACGAACCGCTGATGGTATGCATCCCCGCGCTGTCGATACGCAAGCGTTCGACGGGCACTGAACTTCCGGCTGGCGTCGTACCGAACACGATACGACCTGGCATGACGCCAGCGCCGGGCGTGCCGTCGACGTAGCCGCCGAAGAAACAAGCGGCCTGAAAGTTCGTGCCGTCATCACCGTTGAAGATGAAAGCGCCGAGGCTGTCCGCATTGCTGACGATTCCGCGCGTTCCAACGCCTCCACCACGGCTTTTCGCGAATATTGCCCGACCTCCGACCGCGTTGGCCGCCCACCGGGTCATCCCCAACCCAACAGTACCGCCAGAATGCAACTGCAAGGCTGGCAACGTTCCGCCAACGCCAGCCTCTTGGGCGTATGTATAGGCGGTTGTGGACCCTTGAAGAAAATTGCCCGAGGTGTCGAACCGACCAGCCCTGATCGAGCCGTTGTTGCCGACCAAGAAGTCGATGAAGTCGGCAGTTCCGACACCTGATGTCGACACAAGGGACAGTCCAGAGGAAGCACCAGAGCCGCCGAAGACGCCGCCCGTGAACGTCTGGACTGCCGACCATGTGCTCGCCGTGCCCAGCAAATAGGAGCGAACCGTGGCCTTCAGATTGGCCCAGGTCAGATTTTTGAGGCCGAAAGATGCGGCGCTGTCGAACAGAGACACCTCATCGGCGTCAACTGGCGTTGTTTTGGCCGTTCCAGGCCGTACCGCAGACACCACCGGCACAGCCGGATTAGTCGCGTCGACAGCAATACCTGTGCCCCCCACCAACGACGACACACCACCACTCGCAACGGCATTCGCTACCGTAAAAGGCCCCACCCATGCCAGCGTCGGCCCGTCCCAGCGGTAGAAGGCAAAGGCCACGCCGAGCTCGGCGCGCAGGAACAGGTAATTGTCGTCATCGGCGGTCAGCGTGAGCGCGTTGCGCTTTGCCAACGAGCCTGAATTGTTCGGATGGATGCCGGCCAGCGACAGGGTGATGAGGACGCGCGTCAGCTTGTCATAGAGGTCGACGACATTGGCAGCATCGGAATCCTCGCGGACGATGGCGTAGGAATACGTGCCGCTCGCCCCGGTCCATTTCACCGCCCCGGTCAGGTGCGTGTCATCAGCCACCGCGGCGATCGGCATCGGGTTGCCAGGCGCCTCGATGTTGAGCGTGCCGCCCGTGACCAGGGAGACAGCCCATGCGGTCCCGGTGCCGACAACCGCGGCACTGCCGTTCGTCACCGTGACGGTGCCGGTGCTGTATATCGATGTCATGGTGGTTTCCTAGTGGCTCGGCGGCACGCCGAAGATGTAGTAGCGCGCGCCCTTCAGCTGGGAGCTCCAGAATGAAGCGCTGGGCTGGATGGTCCACGGGTTATTGCCGGAGGCGTACAGATCGACGCTGGTTGGCGACGTGGGGTTGGCCCAGGTCGAATAGCCGGACGTTCGTCCCTGCCATGTCCCGTTGTTCGTGAAAACGCGATGTTGGCCCCAGAGCGCTGACGGCTCGTCATAAGCCGACAGCACTCCAGGCGGATTGTAGATGGCTCCGATCTTGGGAAAAAGCAGAAGGCCATCCGGATTCGGAACGGTGATCGTCGCCTTGCGAACCCCCTTGAACAGATCGCTCCCGGAAAGCACCGTCGGAAAGTCGCTTGTCCAGTTCAAGAAACCCTCGGCCAGGATTGGCAGATAGGTCAGGCGCGTATCGAGCATGATATCGTTCAGGTTCGGCGCAAGGTCGGAAGAACCCGGTCGCTTGATCTGGATATAATCGCCTATGCCGTCATTGCCGCCAATGAAGATTTCACTGCCACCTGTCGTCGGCGCCTCACCGGAATCGGCATAGATGACATAGAAGATGTCCATCGACGTGTCGCAGTTGCTGACCACCGTCACGGTCGATCCGGACACCGTGTATGAAAAATCGTTGGCGTGCGCGTTTATGTTGTCGATGAAGGGCGGTGCCCAATACGTCGCCTCCGTCGACTTCTTGACCAAATAGTCCATGTAGGTGAGCTCGGTCGTCGGCAATCGCGTGTTGATCACCACGGTAGCGAAGGCGGCAACGGTTATCGTTCCTGTCGCCAGGACCTTCGCGGGTATCCTGTCCTCGTGCAGGATGTAATTGTTCGGATCAGGATCCGCGACGGTGCGACCGGGCAATGCCACTCTGCACCTGCCGGGCGAAACGATGTCTACGATGACATCGCCGGCAACTGGAGACGAAGCATTGTTCGGGATGGCCTCATCGTGCATCGGCAGGTCGAAGACAGTCGCCAGCGCGCGCTTGACCGCTGGATTGCCGCCGGATGTCGAGACGAAGGCAAACACGGCCGGACGGTTGCGACCGGACGGGCCGCCATTCGATCCGGTGTCGATCACCCTGTTGGTCTCGCAGTCATAGCTGGAAAGGGACTGTATCTGACCGTTCGAAACCGATCCGCCCGTCAGATTGACGTTAGGCCCCCGAAACTGGTTTGTCGAAAAATTGATGGTTGGTCGCATCTCGACAAGCGGGAAATAGGAATAGCCGTATACGGCGGTGAAATACTCCTGAAAGAAATTCCACCGTTGGTAGTTCTGGCCGCCTGAGTTGAAGCTCTGGATCAGTATCTGGCAATTGTTCTTGTTCGATCCTGGTGGGTAGTAATATTTGGTCGGATTGATGGGGCTTCCGGTGGGAGGGTACGAGGCGAAGTCCGGCTCGACGACAAAGATGTCCTTTATGTAGCCGACTTTTTGATTGTCCGAGTTGAAGAAGAATTTCCCCGTATCGGAATTCGGCGTTGTCACAGGATTATAGGAGGCATCCGTCATGCCCTTGACGACAGGCCTGCCCGACTGGCTTTCCAGCGCGAGGAGCTTGCTCATACGATGATCCGGATGCCTTCGGCGCCGCCGGAGAAGGTGCCGATTTGTGTCTTGCCCGACGTTGTCTTGAAGAGGTCCATTGTGGCGGTACCGAACCGGGCAAAGAGGGCTTTCAACTCGCCATCTTCGAACGTCAGTGGCGTGCCGGAGTCCGTACCGTCCGTGACGACCCATTGCTTCACGTTGGTAACCATGCGCGAGAACGGCTGGAGCGGATCGCCGCCAACAAAGCCGGCTTCCCACAGTGTTCCTGCGGTCACGAAAGCGTCAGCTACAGTCGCGCGAATATCGAGCACCAGTTGAGCAGTGACGTCACCAGTGCCCGCGACGACGCGCATGCGCCACAGAATGCCGGAAGAAGCGTCACCAACCGTGGCTTGTACCGCATCGAGAATTTCGGCCTGGGCCAAAAGACCCGCTTCTGTCTCTTCAATCGAGGCGGTCATGGAGCGAAGCGCAACCGCCGTCGCATCCTTAAAGCGTCGAACCGCTGAATTATCCTGCACCTGGCGACCGGCCGCTTCGACGGCCGCCGCCGCAAGCTGAGCCATTTGATCTTTGTAACCCTGCAGGCTGACACTTATCTGCGTGAACAGGTCGAGCATATCTTGCTGGATTTGCGCGAGGCCGACCGACAGGGCGGGCAACGTCTCGGCATCGGTGGTGACCGGCAGCCAGTCCGACCAGACCGCATCCCGGCCGGAATAGGGCACGAAAATGCCGCGAGCTTCATAATCGGTGCGCCCAACGAACGTGCCGACGAGCTTGACCGACACCGGATCCGGGTTCGTGGCGGGATCGCCATACGGAAGCGTGCCGTCGAACTGCAGCACGTCGCCATCATCGAGGCGCACCTGCACCCGGACAAACTGCACGTCATCGAGCGCGCCGGGGAATTCCACGCGGATCGTCGGTTTGCGCGGCGAGCCGTCATTGCCGTCGAGGCTGTCGGGGAACACCTGCCAGCCGGTCATCGGTTGCGGCGGCGGCAGGATCGGCCCCACAGGCCCGACCGAATAGGGCTGCTGGTCGGTTTCCGGATCCCATGTGAAGTCGCTCGGGTCGACCTCCTTCAGGGAGGCCAGTTGCAGAAAGTTCGACCCGCCGTCGATCTCCGTGATCAGGAATTTCTTGTTGGAGTAGCTGTTGCGATTGCTGGTCCATGCGACGACGTCGCCGGGTTCCAACAGCCACGCTTCCGGCGGCAGGAAGAACTGATGCTGGCGGAACCGTCTGGAATCCAGAATGGCTTCCTGCAGCAGCCGTTGCACCTGGACGGCATAGGGCACTGTCGGGAAGGTCAGGCCCGTGACAAGGCGGCGGTTGTCATCCAGCACCTCGAGGTCAGTGCGCAGATAGGCCGGCGCATCCTTTGCCGCCCATTTCTCGGCAGGCTCGGGATAGCTCGCCTGCGCGCCGTTGTAAGTGCTTTCCAGGCCTGGGAACGGGTCGAGGCTCTGTCCCTCGGTGACGACGATGCTTTCGTCGGTGAAGGAGTAGACCGCGGCACCAGGCGCGCCGACCGTCACCTTGTACATGCCGCCGACTTCGGCGAGACGCCCGGAGCATCCCTTGAGGATGCTTTCCAGCACGTCGGCCGGCTCCTGGTCGGTCGTGATCTGGCAGCCGGCGCGATACTGCTTTTCGGTGCCGCCGCCGGCCAGCGAGACACTGGCGTCGCAAATGTTCATGGCCGCCATCCAGTTCGCCGCCGGCAACTGGTAGGCTTCCGTCGTCTGCCCGCCATAGACCCATTCGTCGCCGAAATAGATGCCGCGAATGATATTGTAGGCCATCACGATCGGGTTGTCGGATACTTCCCACGTCGAGGGCGTAGCCCAGCGATGCGCCCCCGACCCGCCGGCCGTGCTGTCCTTGCGAACATCGTATTGCCTGACGCCGTCGACTTCGAACAGATATTGCGGGATGCCCGAGAACATCGACTGCTTGAACTTGGCGGTGATGACGACATAGGGCACGCCCCTGCCGATCATGTCGTTCGACCAGGGCCGATCAGGATCCGAGCCGAACTGGCTGGTCAGGAAGTCGCAATCATCGGTCTGCGTCCCGTCGAAGAAATACAGGCAGAGATAGCGGCTTCCGTCCTTGGTGTACTCCGCGATCGGATAGCCCCGGCTGAGCGGCGCCGGGCCGCTCATGTCGGGCAGCGTCACCTTCTTGTCGTCGACCCACAGCCCCGTCAGCGACCCGACCGGCATGTCGGCGAGTGAAATGACCTGCGTCAGCAGCCCGTTGGGCGCGCTGCCGTCATTGCCCCAGGTGTTGGCATATTCTAGCTGGCCGGCGGTCGCGAAGTGGCCCATCACGAAAGACAGCGGGTTGTCGCCGCCGACCGTGATGCTGCTCTGGATGCCGGGTTCCTTCTCCTTCGGTGCCAGCGCCTTTTCGATCAGGCTGACGCCGATCTTGAGCGCGATGCCAAGCAAGGCCTGGACGAACGCGCCCGCGCCGGCGATCCATGAGCCGATGCCCAGGATGATGGAGATCGGATCGGCATGCGCCGCCGAAAGGCCCGCCAGAATGAACCATGCGGCAAGAAGGAGGCGAAGCAGCATTATCCGACCCGGAACGCCCGTGTTGCCGATAGCAGCGGAGACACGCCCATGGCGGCCTCGCCAACCGTGAGGATGGTCTCGCCATTGACGATGCCGATCGACCAGCCGAACGGTCCATCGGTCGGGATGGCGGCAAGGTCGCCTATGCGGGCCTGCGAGATATGGATCTCGGGCAACAGGGATGCGACAGCGTCGGCGAGATCGTCGAAGCCGGCTCGCTTCAGCAGGCCGGCCGCGCCCTTGGCCGTCTTATACCTGGCCCGATAGGGCGCCGCGATATCCTCGCCGGTCATCGCCAGGACCGCATCGGCGGCCCAGCCGAAGACGCAATCATGGCCGCCCCACGTGAATGGATCGCGTTTCACGCCGTCGATGAAGCCGTGCAGCCTGGCCGACCAGTCGGGAAGTCTCTTCATTTGGTCCTGCTCTTCTCGACACCCCAGAAGATCGGCACGTTGGCGACGCCGGAGTATTTGCGGAACCGGTCCCCGGAACGGCGCTTCTGCGTCTCATCCGACTTCTTGGCTGGATTGGTGCGGGTCAGTTCGCGGACGATGGAAACCACGTCGATGGTGACGGACCCCTCATCGCCGGCCTTTGGCGTCGAGATCGGCGCCTTGTTCACCTTGCCGACGAAGTGGCAATAGATCGAGCCGGCGAGGGCATGGGTCGCGGGATCGAACAGGCCGCGATGGATCTCGACGCGCGCGCCGCGAATGTCATTGCCGCGCACCATGTCCTGCACCGTCGCATGCAGCTGCGAGAGCGTGACCTTGACCGTTTGGATGGTCAGGTCCGAAACCAGGGGAACGCGGTCGACGGCGAACAGCGAACCGTCGCCGACGAAATCGCGGTTCTCCGCCGCCCCGGTGTCGCCGCGCAGCACCGACGCCGTGACGGTGTCGAGGTCGTTCCAGAAACAGAACCTCGACGTCGACAGCCCGTCGAGCGAGCGGGCGTAGAAGGTGACGAAATCACGCTCGCAAATGCCGGCGTCAGGCGCGGCAAGCAATGCGGCATAAGTGGTGCCGTCGATCGATCTCATAGCTTCTGGATCACCGCAAAGCTGATTTGGGACAGGCTTCCGGAGTTTCCGGTGTCCATGCTGCCGGGCTTGATGATGCACTTCATGGCCGGCCGGATCAGCGTGACCGCGGCGTTGACTACGGCGCCCGGGCGAATGAACGGGTTGACTTCGAACGCAGGCGTGATGCCGCCACCACTGGCGGTCGCGTCCTCGGCGAGTTCGTGGAAGGCACGGCGGGCGGGATCGCCGTAGTCGAAGGCGAGATAGTCCCCGGCGGTCAGGCGATATCCTGCCGGCAGACCCTTCAGCGACATCGACTTCGAGTCCGGCAGGGAATTGATCTGCACGGCCGATGCGCCGAGGATAACACCGCGCGGGTCGCGCGCGGGCACCGCCTTGCGCGGATCGTAAAGGTAGAACGACCCGGCCGAGCGGATGACCGCGTTGAGCAGCGCCTCGATGCGCCGGGCTTCCGTGGCGCGCCATGCACGTAGCATGATCGACGCGGTCCACAGTTGCGGTCCGAGATCGGCCTGCAATATCTGGCCGGAGCCCATGCCGGAGAATTCGCGATTGTCCTGCAACAGCCATTTCGCGGTCTGCATTCCGATGATGTCGGCGAAGCCGGCCAAAGGCAGGGGAAACGACAAAGCCATCTAGCGCGCCCTCGGATCGCCGTTGATCTGCTTCACCCGGTCGGGCATGCGGCTGTCATAGGCCGCAAGCGCTTTCTGTATCTCGGCGCCGACGCCCTGCTGCGCGCCGCGCGCATCGATGTTGTAGACACGACTGTTGTTGCTGTAGGTGGACGCGCGGCTGGACGAGCCGGTTGCCAGCTTTTCGCTGACATCGTGCGGCACGACCTGGCTCCCCTTCGGGAGATTAACAAGCTCGCGGCCCCTCTCTCCGACCCAAGCCAATCCACCCGGGGCCGACTTCGTGCCGCTTGCGAAGCTGCCAGTGATGAAGCTTCCGATAGCCGAGAAGATGCTACCGAAGGTGCCGCCGGAGCTGCTTCCCGATTGCGGCTTGAACAACGCGTCGAATGCGCTGTTCAGAAGCATGTCCGCCAGCTTGTCGAGGACGCCCGAAAGCGCATCCTTGAGGCTTTCGGCACCGGTGATGGCACCGATGACGCCCGACTTGAACGTATCGTAGAATTCCCCGGCCGCCTGCTCTGCCTGCTGTTGCTGTTCGCGGACTTGCCTCAGGATCTCCGCCTGGTGAGCGTATGCATCCGAAGCGGCATCGATGGCCGCGACCTGGTCAGGCGAGAGCTTTATCGAATCGAGATCGGTAGCTCCCTTCCTGGCGGCCTCCTCGCGCAGGCGCTTCAAAGCCTCCTGTTCGAGGTCCAGCGCCATCTTGCGCTTTTGCTGCTCCTCGTAGGAAAGACCGATCATGTCGGCTTCCTGACGCAGCGCTTCCGTCCTGTCTTTCAGCCCCTGGATATCTTCCTGTATGCGATCGTCGGCCGACAGACGCTGGCCATGCGATGCGCGTCGGGCCGCGGCAGCGGCAGCCTTATCCTGCGCCGCCAGCACGTCTTCACGGTTCGGTGCGAGCTCCGGTACAGGAGCATTGACCGGCGTTGCATTCGAGCGATGGAAGCCTTTTGGGCCTGCGGTATCTGGATTGGTATCGATCTTCGCCAGATTGGAATCGAGATCGATTGCCTTTTGGGACGCGACACCAAGCGCTGAAGCAACCCTGATGAAGGCATCCGCCAACGACTGTGCGGCCGGAATATGCGTGCTGTTCATCGCATCGGCTAGCAGATCCTGAACGCGTTTTGCGTCATCGGCGGTAGCGGTCTGATTCTTGATCTTCTCATCAAGGTCGACGAAGGCGGACTGAAGTTTTCCTACCTCTTCTTCCTGCCCTCCAAATGTCGACAGGTCAGAAATCAGCTGACCGAGATCCGAGCGAAGACTATTAACCTGGTTTCGCGCATCCTCGAAGGCGCCTTCCTTGCCAACCTGCGTTGCCTCTACCGCGTCTTTTTGGTCTGCAAGTTTTTGCCGTTCATCAGCATAGGCCTTCAAAGCAGGCAGCGCGTCACCCCATTTGTCGGTAACACGCTGGATAAGCTCGGCTTCCTGCTTAAGGGTTTCGGCTGATTTTTCCCCACCGTCCAGCAAGCTGGCGAAATACTGAACCACAAAGCCGCCACCAGCGATGATTGCGATCGTCGCCAGCGAGACGGGGTTGATCATTGACAGGAAAGCGCCACCGAGAGCGGCGACGGCACCTTTGGCCCCAGACGGCCCTAAAGCCTGCGTGATCTGCGTTCCCTGCTGCAAGGCGATCAGGAATGGCGATTGGCCGCCAGCAAGTTGGACGCCGATATCGTTAAATTGGGCGGCCAAATTTCCGGTATCCACCCGGAATGCTTTGACGGCTTTACCTGCTTTGTCGATGCCAGGCGTACCCTTGTTACCGATGTTGGCAAGGGCATCTTCGGCAGCAGTTCCATCCGCCTCGATCGACGAGAATGCAGCTTTGGAGGAAGCCTGTGCCTTGACCAGCGCCTTTTCAAGCGAGGTGAAACGTGCTTCGAAGATTGCGAGCAGGCGCTCGGCTTCAATCGCCATCGGGAGGGAACCTTGGATAAATGGCTGAAAATATTGATCGCCGCTGCTTGCGTCGCGGTCATTGCGGCCGTCGGATACTTCGCCCTCGGAGAATACAAGGCGTATCGACTGAGAGCTGAGATTGAAGCGGGGCGGGAAAGCGCTCGGGCCGAACTGTTCGATCTAGCAAAGGCCAAGCCGTACGAAATCGATAAGGTACGTGATTTCTGCAAAACCATGTCCGACAGGCGCTATGGCGGCGATGACAATTCAGAGATGGTGAGAATTCTGGTCCGTAACTGTAGCGGCCTTGGCTACAACTGAACGGAATCCAGGCTCTTCGCCGCCTTCACCGCAGCATCGAACTCGTCATCGCTTGGCGCTCCCGGCTTGCCGCCATGCGCCTTGTTCCACTGCCGGCCGATGGCGATCCACTGTCCGAGCGAGAGCGCCCCGACATTCTGGATTCCCATCAGGACTGCATTCCCGTGGACTGCGGCGAAGTCGATGCGGGCTGGTTCGACTTCGCCGTCTGTTCCCCCGAGGGCTTGTCTCCATAGACCTTGCCCAGCGCGGCACCAAGGATCCGGAGCGCGATCGGCGCGCACTGCTCGGGTCCATACACCTCGATCATCTCGACGGTTCTCATTTCGGCTTCGCCTCGCGACTTGCCGCCGCCGACCAAGCCGAGCCGGATGATCTCGCGCCACTGCTTTTGCCGCAGGAAAGGCAGCTCGGCGGCTAAGGCCCCTTGGGCGACGAAAATCGACATGTCGATCGCCGCCTCAAGTTCCTCGATCTCGGCCATGCCGAGGCGATAGGTGTCGATCCGGCCGTCAAGCCGGATATCGATTTCTCCGTGCCTGGTCATGCTGAAGCCGGTACCCAGATGACCGGACCATCGGAAACAAGAGTGGCGGACACTTCCGCCTTCTGCTTCCGCGTGCCGGTGACCTCCCATTGCGTCAGCTTGAATGCGCCGGCCCAATAGCCGCCGCCATTGGCGAGGCTGACGCCGTTGAGCAGAACGCGACAGTTCTTCGAATCGTCGCCGACGAACCAGTCGTTCCAGTCCGACACCGACGGCGTGTTGAGCTTGCCGGATCCTGTGATGGTGGCGGACAGTCCGTCCTTGGTCACCTGCTTCCAGGCGGGCGTGTCCGGATCATCGCAGAAGGGAATGACATCCTCGGTCGTATCGGAAGAAAACTGGATGCCGCGATCGGTATTGATCAGGCAATCGGCAGTGAACACTTCCGGATCGGCACCATCGCCGATCTGAACGAGCAGTTGCTCGCCATTGAGCACCTTGACAGGAGTAGGCATCGACAGTTTCCTTTTGCTGGAGAGGTCAGGCTGGTTCCAGAACATGCCGCACGGAAATGATACCGTGCTTGCTGACGCCATCCGGATCGTCGAGATAGCGAACATTTTCGATGGACGAGATGACGACCGTGAAACCGTCAACGTTGGTCACGGCCAGCAAGCGCGGCACGACGGCGGCGCCGATCGTCATGACCTCAAGCTTGCTGCCCATATCGGGCTCGGACCAGATGTCGATATCGGTGAAGACTTCCCACCCGTCGGCACAATCGGTGCCGTCGTCGAGCATCTGGGAACTGCCGATATGGATGTAAGGGGCCGCGGTATCGGACGGCACGGTGTCGAAGACCTTGGCGCCGACAATCGGCAGCTCCGGCGTGGTGAGCGCTGCATAAATCGCCTTCTGCAGCTCAGGGCCAATCATTTGCGGAATGCCTTCTTTGCTCCGGCGGAAACCGCGCGCGCCAGGCGTGGCTTGGCGCGTTTCTTGCCGATGCGGAAACCCGGGAAGAAAAACGGATTGGCGGACATCTTCTTGGTGCCGAATTCTTGCAGGACGGCATTCTGGAATTCCACGCCACGCTTGTTGGTGACGATGGTCGTCGCGTTGCCGGCGAACATGGTTACCGTCAGATCTGTCGAACCTTTGGCCGGCGCTGTAGAAATGCCCGCGCCTTCCGGCACCTCATCGCCAAGGACGTAACCGATCGAACGCTTCAGATCGCCCTTGTCGACCGGCACGAAGCGCTGCTGCAGGTCATTGGTTTCCTCTGCCGACACGACAAGCGCCTTCTGGATCTCGGTCCGCATGGCAGCAGGCAAGGCAGCGATTTGCGACAGGAACTTCTGTTTGCCGGCGATCTTCATCCGTTCGGGCCGCCGGACTGGGCAAGGATGTCGACCCATTTGCGATCGACCGTTTCGGTCACGTCGATGATGTTGAAATGCGTTCCCTTGCGTACATCCCGGACGCGCCAGGCCGTTGTGACGACCCGACTATGCGAACTGGACCGGACACGCACCACCAAGGTGTGCTTTCCCTGAAGGCGATCGGCCATGACGCTTTCGCCCGACGTCCGGTGCACGAAGCCGGCCCGACAAGAGAATTGCTCCTGCCAGGCGTTCGTGACGCCGCCACCACCGTCACTGCCGGTGCCGCGAAGATCGAATGCGACTTTCTCTTTCAGCGCTCCCGCGCTGTCAGGCATCGCCATCAATGATCTCCTGAGGCTTTCCCGCTCTGTTCGGCTTTCGCAGCCTCACCGCCTTGCCGGCGGCGACAGCGAGATCGGCGCATTCGCGGGTGACGTTCAACTCCATGCCGGCGCGATAGGCCGTGGTCGACCGGCCACCAAGCGCGGCCGGCGAGAAGTCGAAATCGCCCGTGAAGCGCACCCACATGTCAGTTCGAAACGCCGGTATAGCGGATGTCGAGCGCCAGCACCGATGCCGACTTGGCCAGGCCGATCAGGCAGACATATTCGCCGGCGCCGATGTCTGCGACCGGACAGATGCCGCCGGGCGTGTCGGACTGGTAGTAGGCGACGCCAGGTGTGAGCGTGGCGCCTATGACGATGTCGCCGCCGGGCTTCTGGTACTTGATCGGCTGGTTGAGCGCACCGCCGTTCAGCGCCACGCCGATCGGCGTCCGGATTTCAGCGGTTGCACCATTGGAATCGGCCTTCATCAGCTTGTTCGTGGTGCTGGAGCGGTAGAGCGTCTGACCGGCAGTGATGGTCTCGCCGGCGGAACCGCTATCCGTCTGGGCATTGGCGCCGGCGACAACGAGGGTTGCGGTGATCGACAGGTCGGTCATGGGAGGAATCTCCGGGTTGAGGGAAAAGCTAAATGCCGACGCGGCGGTATGGCGCTATCAGCGCGTCAACTGCCATCGGCAGGGGCGCGACAGTATCGCCGACGACAACGGCTTCGCGGTTTGCGTACCAGTGGACGGCAAGCATCATGATCGCCACCTTGATTGCCACCGGCACGGCATCGGGAGCACCAAAGCCAGCCGCGAAACTCACGCGGACAGGGTCGGAACGCTGATCGTTGAGCGCCGGCGCGTCAAAGCCGTCGCCGAGGCGGACAAAGGCTCCTCGGGCGTCCGACAGCGTCTCGTAAAGCGCGTTGGAAACTGTCTGTTCGGCATCGTCGATGTCGGAATATTTCACCACGACGTTGGCGACGTCGGGAAACGGCAAGCGGAGATCGCGACACGCAGGCCAGCATCCAAAATCCTGCCGCCAATCCTGGCTCACGATGCAGCGACCCAGAACACCTGTCCAACCATCAAGATGATCGGTCGCCGCCCGCACCAGGACGCCAAGCAACGTATCGTCGTCGGTGAAATCGCTGGCATTTGCATGGCGTTTGATCTCATCCAGCGAGACAGCATCAGCGGGCGCCGAGGTGCGGACGGGTCGAAGCATGGTATTTACTCTGCCGCCTTTTTGATCGCCGAAATGATGGCTGCCTTCTTGGTGGCAGTGCCCAGATCGATGTCGTGGTCGACGGCGTAGGCCCTCAGCTGGTCGACCGTCATCTCCGCGAAGTCGACGGAATCATCGCTGACTTCTTCATCCGTCTCCTCTGCCCACTTCTGGTCGACGGCAACGCGGGCGAGATCACCTTCGATGACTTCACCGACTTCGATCTGGCGCGGATGGATGGCGCCGTCCGGGGCGCCTGGGAAGGCCTGGATTACCTTGGCACGCATGTTCTTGATCTCCTATTGGGGGAAGAACGGACGGTGCGACGTAGCGCCGTCCGAAACGAAGGCCGTCAGGCCTGATTCACCTGCGGATTGTCTGTCCCGTTGCCCTTGATCAGGAACAAACCCAGAGGCGTTGCCGTGCCGTGCGTGCCGGAATAGTCAGCGAGCAGCTTGATCCAGCGTTTGCCGCCGACATAGCCGAAGTGATAGGCGGCGGCGGCGGCATGCGCTGCGACCAGTGACTTGATGATGCCGCCGGCACCAACGGCGGTGACGCCAAGCACATCGTCGATGTCGACCGCCGTAAAGTCGCCAGGATCCGGCGCGGTCCCGTCTGCCTTGTCATCGGCATGGGTCAGCTTGAACTCGATTTTGTTGGTGGCGTCGAAAGTGATGCCACCAATGCCAATGCCGAGCAGAAGCTCCGCCGAATTGTAGTTCTGCAAGTCGAGTGCCACCGGCGTGTTGTCGGCAGCGAGTGCGGCCATTGCGATCACGGCGATATTCAATTTGGAATGCAGGTCTTTCATCAGACCGTTCCTTTCCTGTTGAGTTACGAGGTGAGTTTTGCCGGGCGCAGCGCGCCCGGCTTGATCTGTTCAACGTTCAGCCGCCGCTTAGGACGAAGCGACCTTCAGCAGCTTGATCGCCTCGAAATTGACGACACCACCACCGACGCGTTTCGTGGTGTAGAACTGCACGTAGGGCTTCTTGGTGTAGGGGTCGCGCAACACGCGTATGCCGAACCGGTCGGCGATCAGATAGCCGCGGTTGAAATTGCCGAACGCTACCGGGAAAGTATTGGCGGCGATGGCAGGCATGTTGTCATCGGTATAGACCGGCTTCTGCAGGATAGTGGCGACGTCGGCCGAGGCAGCAGGCGGCGACCAGATGTAGGCACCGTCAGCATCCTTCCACTTGCGTACCGTGCCCATCACGGCATCGGACATCAGCCACGACGCACCGTTGCGGTAGCCGGACTTGAGCGCGTAATAGAGGTCGATCATACAGTCAGCCGGGCTGACCGATGCGGACGGCGTCTCGAATGTCGCCGCCTGGCCGGTCGCGACATAGCCGATCTTGCCCCATGCATAGGACGCGTTCGGCACGTTTTGATAGGTCAGGATGCCGCGCGGCTTCTTCTTGCCGTTGCCGGAGATGAAAGCTGCGCCTTCCTGTTCGGCGAACTCGATCGACACTTCGTCGCCAAGCCATGCGGCGATGTCGATGCGGGAATCGTCGAGCATCGTCTGCGTTGCATAGGGATTGGCATAAATCTCGCCGACATTGATGACGATCTCGCGCAGAGTTGGCGTATCGGTGTTAGGACGATCATCCTCCTCACCAACCCAGCCGGACGAAGCACCGCCCATGCTGACCAGCTTCTTGTAGGTATCGGTCGAGATCGAGATCACGCGCGACAGGCTGCGCAGCACCGATACCGTGCCGAGGATCCTGTCGATCGTGGTTTCGGTCTCCTCCGGCACCAGGTAGCCGCCATCCGGATCCGATTGCGTGGTCAGCTTGGCCTTGACCTCCAGGTCGGAAAGACCGTTGTCGACGCCTTTGCGGAACCATTTGTTGAACGCGAGGGCATGTTCGGCGGCATCTGGGTCAATGTCCCCCGCTGCGCCACCGATCTTGATGGCCGCCAGCATGACATTGGTGTCGTCGAGTGCCTTCTGCAGCTTCGTGATCTCGGCATTGATGCGGTCGACCTGTTCGGTCTGCACAACGTCGCCAAGGCCCTTCTTCAGATTGGCCAGTTCCGTGTTGTTGGCGTCCTTGAACGCTTCGAAGGTCTGTTTGAGCTCGTTGAGAATGGCGGTGGCGTTGCCGCCGTCATTGCGGATGGCCACAAGGCCGCGAGCCCGCTGGTTGAGGACGGGAGCGCACATCATGGCCATGCTCGCACCGACATCATGCGGCATGAGACCGGCAAGGTTGGAAAGATGATCGACTGGCAGGGCGAGCGATGCACAGACGACCGCGAACACGGCGCACAGCGCCGTCGCGACGAAGACGGTTTTCATTGGCGTTTTCCTATTTGCGGATTGTTGCGATGAGCTGCCTGACGGCAGCGAGGTCGACGCCTGCATCACGCGCGGCGGGTTTGCGGCTTGCATCACGCGGGGCCGCCAGAACGCCCATCTCCGTCAGGAGTTCGGAGCGCTTGTCTCTTGTGAATCCTGCCTTTGCCAAGGCAGCTTCTGTCTGTCTGCGGGCCATCAGCCCGCGATCCATGTTCTTCGCATCGCCTTCTGGCGCCGCTATCTTGTCGTCGACCACATCCGCGAAGCCGTTCTTGACAGCATCGGATGGCCCCATGAACGTCTCTGCGTCCATCATCGTTTCGATCGGCTTTCGATCCTGCCCGGTGCGCGCCATGTAGATGTCGACGATGGCGCTGTCGAAACCGTCGAACAGCGTCGCCGCATCGCGCATATCGTGCCGGTTGCCGACCACTACACCCCAGGCGTTATGCACCATCATGAATGTGCCGAGCCCCATGCGGATGTCGTCGCCGGCCATGGCGATTATCGATGCAGCCGACGCCGCCCAGCCCATGACCTGCACAGTCACCTTGGCGGGATGCTCGCGCAGCAGATTGTAGATGGCTATGCCCTCGAACATATCGCCGCCGGGCGAATTGATCTGCACGGTCACGTCCTTGCTGCCGATGGCGCGAAGTGCCGCCGACATGCGCTTGGCGGTGAAGCCGCCGCCGGTCCACCAATCCTCGCCAATTACGTCGAAGATGGTGATGGTGTTCGGGTCATCGGCGGCGGCGGCGTGAGGCGTCTCCGCCCATTTGGCAAGCACGTCGGACGGCGCGTCCCATTGGAAATTCTGGGGGCGCTGAAAGGTCTTGGCCTCAGGCAGATTGCGCAGGGTCATTGTTGTTTCCCTTGTTCGGATCGGCATTGCCGGCTGTGTTCGGCGGCGGGTAATAGATGTCGCCGCCTTCGCGCGGGTTTTCGTCTTCCAGGGCGCGAACTTCATTGGGGCTGTAGACGCCCCATTGCAGCATCGACACGTAGTAGGCCTGCCTGGTCTTCAGATCGCTTCGCACGAGCGCGTTGCGGTTGAAACGGGCGTAGAGGTCGGGCTCGGCGGCGGGGATCAGATCCCTGCCGATGGTTTCTTCCCAGGTCGTGAGATCGTCTTCGGCACTGAATGTGACGAAGCCCTGCGTCTGCTGTTCAAGGCCGGTGCCGAAGCTCGTCGACTTTTCCGTGTCGCCTATCATGTGCGGCGGCACGCCGAAGAACATCGCCAGGTCCGTACGCGAAAACTTCCGGCTGTCGATCCATTCGGCATCTTCCGACGTCATGGCGAGACGTTCGGTCGACATACCCTCCTCGAGGATCAGCGCCTTGCCCTCGCTTTCGCCGCCGGCGCGGTAATCGTCGAGGCTGGTCTTGAGGAAGTCGAGCCCTTCCTTGCCGAGTTTGGCGGGATGCTTCAGCACCACGCTTACGCGGGCGCCGTTCTTGAATATCGTGGCGCCGTGATTTTCCATGGTCAGCGAGAGGCCGATCGATTCACGGGCATAGGTCAGGACTGAGACACCATTGACGCCGTCCAGCGTCAGCCCCACCAGGTGCATCACCTCTTTCTGCTGAAGAGTGAGCTTCCGGCCGTCTTTGCGAGTGTAGACGTAGCTCAGCGACAGGTCGTTGGCCTGCTTGCACTCGACGCGGTCGGGATGCAGCGGGATCAGTTCCAGCGCCTTGCCGTTCGACCACACGATCAGGGCATAGGCCTTGCCGCGCAGCAACAGATGCGTCTGCAGCATGCGCTTGAACTGGCTCGGCGTCTGCCAACGGTTGGGTTTGCGACGCAGCAGGTTCCACAGCCAGTGGTCCGATGCGTTTTCGCGCGTCCGTTCGTCGATCCGGCGCTTCACGTCCAGCGGCATGTTGGCGACCACGCTGGCGCGCAGGCGAACGCAGGCATAAACAACCGCGGCGCGCATGGCTGTATCTGCCGTCACCCGCACCCCTGAAGCGCTCACGCTGCCGGTGCGCAGCGCCTCTTCCAGCTGGTCCGAGGTGGTTATGGTCAAGCCACCGTCGACGCTTTGCACCGCAGCGCGCGGCTCGGCCATTGCGACAGCCGCTTCTTTGCCGAACCAGCCTGACCAGAAAGCCATTTGGTCTCCTAAAGGGCGAGGATGCCGCGTTCGCGGTAGACGCTGTTGCCGAAAGCTTCCGGGTTCCAGCTCATCAGGATCGCCGCGCACAGCATGGCGATCACCGGGTCGATCTTGGTGCGGCCGGCCGCCTGCTTGGTGGCCATATTGCCGTTGCCCTTGACCTCGATTTTCACGTTACCGACCGACCAGGCCATCATCGCCGATCCGTCATGGCTGATCGTGCCGTCGCTCAGCTTGTGTTCAAGGCCCCACAATGCCGGAGAGAGCGCCGGGCCTTGACGAAGCCGGTGCAGCATGAGGCCGATGATCTGCTTCAGCGCCAACGCGTCGACGAAGGCCGCGATATTGTTCGGATCGAAGCCGACGGCGTTCTTTTCGGGCATCAGGCCAGCGTCACGCACTTGGGCGGCGATCTCGGCGATTTTTTCAATGTACTCCGACACCTGGCAGAGGGTCAGCGACCCTTCCGCGACGAAATCCAGCAGCCGCGGCGCGATCTCCTTGCGGATTTTCAGCACGTTCGGATGGGCAAAGGCGTGCGTCCAGACCAACCAGCGACGCGTGACCTTCTCACGTCCTATGACACAAATGCCGAAAAGATCATCCAAGCCGCCGCCGTCGGCTCCCACGACCGCCACTTCCGAGCGCGCAAGCAGCGATTCCAGCGTCAGCGTCTCGTCGGCGCACTGTTCCCAGTACTCAGCACCGCGCCAGCCGTCGCCGGCAAGGCCAACGCCGATCTCGATGTTGAGATGCTGGCTGGCCCATATCTGTTCGGTTTCCGCCGTCGCCGAACCGTTGTTTTCATAGTCCGCGACAAGGCGCTGCGGGTCGATCGAGCGGCCGATGTTCGGCAGAAGGTACTTCCAGTGGCGCTGGTTACGCCAGAAGGACTGGTCGCGCTGCTGCTCCGCTGGAAATTCGTAGAGGACGGGGAGAAGGATCGGTTCGCTGCCGCCTTTGCCGTCCCTGATCTTCCTCGCCTTGTCGAGTTCGGTTTTCCAGATGCCCGCCGGCTGTTCGTCCGACTGGGTTGTGATCATCAGCAGTTGGCCGCCCTGCATGGTGATGCCGCCGCCGCGTATCTGCTGCATGACAGCAGCAGCCTTCGCTTTCTTGCCCAGCTCATGAAGCTCATCGACGATAGTCAGGATCGGAATTTCACCGGTCACGATCGTCGTGTCGAAGGTCTTGACGTTGAGCTGCGTGCCGGTCTTGCGGCGCTCGATGCATTTCAGGTGATCCTGCACCCTGAAGATGGCGTCGAGGCGGACATCCAGCCTGATCATGCCCTGCGCCTGTTCGAAGCATCGCTCCGAGATGTTCTGGCTGGGCGCCACGATCAGCATCTGCCGGTTCGGCGCTTCCTCCATGAACAGCGCCGTGAGGCCGAGCGCGGCAACGTAGGTCGTTTTCGAGTTCTTCTTCGGGACCATGCAGAGCAGTTCCCAGACCAGGCGCTGTTTGGTCTCAGGATCCTCGCTGGCCAGGAAGGCGCACAGGATCTCGCGGAACCATTCGCCGCATGCTTCCGACAGCGGCGGATTGCCAGGCACGTCCGGAAGTTTCAGCCGGTTGAAGAAGGCCAGCGCCTTGGCGGCCTTCTCCTGGTTGAGCGGAACGTCGGCCATCGGCGTTTGCCCGGCCTTGATGCGTTCCCACCAATCGGGACACGCGAACCGCGGCAGCGCCTCAGTGTCGAGCATTCTGCGCGGCCGCTTCGCTTTCGAGTTCGGCCATCAGATCTTCATCGGCGGCGTGGGCGCGCTGCTCGTCGATCATCTTCTTGCCGACCTTGTCTTTCGAGACCGTAGGCTGCTCGTCGTCGCGACCCTTGCCCATCGAGGCCTCGATCGTCATGCGGTCGTTGCGATCGATCATGGCGCCGAGTTCACGCAATGCCGTGACGTTGCCGGCGTTGGCCTGCTCGAGCGCGATCTCGTACCGCCTCGCATCAAGCCGATCACGCATCGCGTCGCGAACTTTGAGTTCGGCTCTAAAATACCGCTTCATCGTGGCCAGGGAGATGCCGACACCGTTGGCAATCCGCTGATTCGACCAGCCAAGCGCCAGCAACAGCTTGATTTTGTTGCGGTCTCTTTCGGTCGGTTCATACGGCGGACGGCCGCGATTACCGAAGCCCTCACGAACCGGATGACCGAACAGGTCAAAATGCGGCTCCATCGAAAAAAAATCTCCGAATGTGGGGGACGCAGGTCCGGCGGGGAGGGGCTTCCAGACTTTCGACCCGCCCCCCCGATCGGTCGAACGGTCAGTACCAGACCCCTCGCTGGTCGAGGCTCGCCTGCTCGGCCTTCTGCGCATCGCTGTCGTGCCATTGCTTCGAGACAGCCATCAGGTTGGCCTCATCCCAGAACAGCACCTCGTTGCCGCGGTGCTCCTTGGCATGATGGATCACCGGGCTGTTCGGGGCAGGGTGCTTGCCGATCAGCAGCACGCCTGTCTTCTGGCAGGTGTACAGGTCTCGCACCAAGATGCGCTCACGCAACCGCTGCCAACGCTCGGTCTTGTACCAGCGCCGCCAAGGCGCTGTGTTGCTGCTCATTGTCTGGAATCTTTTCCATCGCGGTGAAGCATGCCGGGCCGTGCCCTTCGCTTCACCTGGGTCCTGCTGGCGCTTCCACCTTGCGGCGTGCGACTCTGTCAGGGCGTCCTGGGTGGGATTCGGTACTACCCTTTATCGATCTGATCAAGACCGAGAGTGAGCGGCACCGCACGACCGAAGATGTACACGTCGACGCTCAGTGTTCCGGCTTCATCGTCGATGGCACTGACGAAGCCATTGTGCGTGGCGAATGCACCCTCATTGATGCGCACCATCTGACCGAGCTTGAGCAGCGATGCGATCTCACCCATGGCAATGACATTGCCTTCGAGAAACACCTTCAATTGCAAGACTTTCTCGTGCTTTACGGGAAACAGCTTCTCATCCGCGCCAAGAACGCCGACGACGCCTTTCACCGTCAGAAGGCCTGCCCAAGCCTCTGGTGACGGCACCATGCGAACGAAGATATAGCCAGGCCAAGCGAGCATGGAAACAGCTTCACGGGCCTGTTTCTTACGCCCGCTGCGACGCCGCTTTTCCACCTTCATGAACGGCAACCAGTGCTCGACATTCGCGTCGGACAACAGTTTGTCCACAGCAATTTCAGCGCGCGTCTCGGTCTGGATCACATACCAGTGCAGTGCCGATTCGCTCTGACCGGCCGCGGCGAGCAAGGCCTGGCTTCGGCGCGACATGGCGCGCACCTTGTCGATCGCGGCTGTATGCCTGTCGGTCGGACCGATCGCTTCCGCCTCACTCAGCCGCTTGCCGTTCACCGCCATCATCGTTCTTTCCTCGCACCGCCTGTTCGAAAGCTTCCAGTCCATCCGGTCCGCCAACCGGGAAGTAGACCCACTCCTGCCGTCCGGGGTCTGGCAGCCATGGCCAGCCGCGTTCGTCGTGCAGCGCCTTCCATGCCCGGTATTCGTCGGAGCCGACGCGCACCGCAGCCATCAGCGCCAGCACCGTCTCGGCAGGCTCGACCTCGGGCCGCAGCGTCCAACCCTTGCCGTCGGCGGCGAGCTGATGCATGCGGCTGACCTCGGGAAAGCCATAAGTGGCCTGGCGCGACAGTTCCTCGCGCCGGCCAAGCTCGCCGCCCTCGCTGATCAGCTTGGCCGAGAAGCCCTTCGGCTCGGGCAACGGCCCACTGCCGGCAAGCAGCAACGCCGCGCGCCGCGCGCCCCAAGCCTTCCCAAAGGGTGCGGCCAGAACCGGCGCCGGCGGTGCTTCCGCCGGATCCGGCACAGCCTGCCAGAGCTTTTCGGTCAGATAGGTCGAGGGAGCGGGAATGTGCGATTTCTTCTGCGCCCGCAGCAGCGTCAGCCATGGCAGGAACCGCCGCCGCGCCGTCGCCCGCTCCTCCGCATCCAGCGTGCGCCAGATGCGCATCGCCGGCTCTTTCGGCATGCCGTCGAAGCCGGGCCAGCTCTTCAGCAGCGCCCAGCCATCGGCATCGATTTTCTTGCTGTCCTCGCGCTCACGCTCTCTCGAAATGCTACTTTCAGGTTTTGCTAAACCATCAGTATTTACTAGTGTTGGATTTACCGTCGACGGATTCACCGTCGACGGGTTTTCAGTCTGCGGTAAAGATGCAACACCAGCGTCAGCGGTGCTTTCACGAAGCTCGCGCGGCTCGTCGAAAATGACGAGCGAAAGCTTGCCGAAGCGCCCTTCCTCGCGTTCCTGTTCCTTGTCGGCATAGCCATGCTGCACCAGCTCGTTGACGATGCGCCGGGCCTTGTCTCGGCCGCAACCGCCGCGCCTGGCGATATCGCCGAGGATGACGGTCCAGTTGTCCGGCTTCGACAAGAGATAGCCCAGCAGCCAGCGCGCCTCCATGGAGAGGCGAACGTCCTCGAAGACGTGGTTTGGAACGGTGGTATAGCGCGCATTGCGAACGCCACGCCGGATGGTGGCTTCCTCGCTCACTGGTACTTCTCCAGGAATCTGGCGAGGCGATCCGGAATTTGTCGCTTAACCGGCTCCCGAGGTGGCGCTGGCAGATGCGACACAAGAAGCCAGTCGCGCTCAACATCCTTACGGCGTTCCCCCGGGAACGATATTGGCGCTCGGCCTTGGGTCAGCATCAACCAGAGACGGTATTCATCGACGGTCATCGAACTTTTGGCGCTATTGCAAGCGCGACACGCGGGCACGAGATTGCTAGCGACATCGGAGCCGCCGCGTTTCTCCGGCGTCATGTGGTCAATCTGCATATCGAACCGGCGGTCGGGGCGACCGGTTGCGAAGTCGTCGATAAGACCGCAATCGCAATAGAAGCAGCGGCCTCCTGTTCTATTCCAGACAGCCTGCCGTCGATCACTACGCATCATTGCAAATGCTCCTAATTCTCAGTGCGTGCTCACGCATCGCGCCATCCTGAACGTCCGAGGTGATGCGTTCGAGATAGCCGGCCTTGACCAGCCGCTCGATCGCCTCGAACACGGTCGAGCGCGCACAGCCCATTTCGTCGGCCATCTTCACCTGGCTCTTGCGGCACCAGCCGTCATCGTTGGTATGGCGGCCGAGCACGCACAGCACCTGCAGGTCGCGAGGCTTCAGCGCCCGGTCTGTAGCCGCGCGTGCAGGGATGATGGAGAGGCGTGGCCCGGTCATGCCGTCACCTTTTCGAGAATGTGAAGACGCTTCTTCGTCAGGCCGGCAAACCGCCATCCTGCCTGGTAGAAGCAGTGTCCCCATGTCGGTCGGCCGGCGCGCCACGTAGGCTTGACTTCTCGCGGATCGACGAACGTGAACAACCGCTGTCCCGGCCAGCGCAGCCAAGCCAGTCGCATCGCAGCGAGGAGCAGACTGGTGGCGATGTCACCCTGCTCACGACGGAAGATGGAGCATTCGACACCAGTCTGATCATCCAGGCGAATATCTGCCTTGCGCCAGGCACAGACAGCGCCGGCGTCAGCCGTGATCAATAGCATCTTGTATCCGGGCCCAATGATCAGGGCCGGCTGCTTGCCACGGCCGCCATCGCGACGCGGGTTCGAATAGTGGCGCGTGAACAGGTCGCGCGCGGTCGGATTGCCGTCCAGCACTTCGAGCCAGCCATTGCCGATCATGTCCGGTTGCAGGTTCACTCCGCCGCCTCCGCGAAGGCGTGCCGCACGTTGCATTCTGCCAGCAGCTCGATCATCAGCGGTGGCACGCTGTTGCCGACCAGGTGATACTTTTCGGTCTTGGTCAGCCGCCGCGTCTTCCCGTCTATGGTGATTTCGGCGGGCAGGGCGCCGGGTTTGAACCCGTGCGCGCCGGCGCCTTCCTCCGGTTCCAGCATGCGGATGCCGATGTCGTCGATGTAATGCGGCACGCCCTTGACCATCACCTCGACCAGGCCATAGCGCGCCTTGCCGGTCAGCGCGCCGAGCGGCTGGCGCACGTCGTCATCCTGCTTGCCCGAGCCGAAATAGTGCTGGAGGAAGCCGAGGATCAGGTTCGCGTGAGAACCGCCTGCCGCGATCGTCGACAGCGGCTCGTCGATCGGCCTGCCGGATTCGTTCGTGCCGTGCTTGTTGCCGAGCGTGGCGGCAATGACCCCCTGTTGAGATCCCGACGCCGTGACTGTCGACAGCGGCTCATCGGCGCAGCGGCCGGGATTGACGCCGCCGATGCGGCGATCGTCGTTGTTGTGCTGGGCCAGAAAAGCCGCTACGACAGCCTTGCCGCCGCTGGCCCCGACAGTGCGAAGCGGATCGTCAAGCGACAATTCGGACACGCCGCGCCCCATGCCCTCGCCATGTGCGGTATCGACGAGCGTAGCCGCGACAAGCAGCCGGTCTTCCTTGCCCGTCGTCGTGCCGAGCGGCTCCAGCATGTCGCGCGGCGCCGACTGCGCGGCACGCCCGCCGGCGCCGACGATGGTGGCACCCATCACGGCCATGCCCGATGAGGTGTGCAGCGTGTTGACCGGTTCCTCGACCGAGTGCACGCCATTGCGTGCCGCCGCGCTCTGCTGGTCGGTTCGGATCAATGTCGGCGCCACCACCGACATCTCGCCGCGGTGCGCCGTGGTCAGCGTGCGCAGCGGCTCGGCGGCATCATGCACGCGGTCGTCGCCGGCATGCGTGATCGGCACGATGAACGGCTTGGCCGCATCCACGACATAGCGCATGACGCCGCGCGCGGTGCGGCGCAGCGTCGCCTCGGCCAGCGGCTTCTTTCGCCCGAAGATCGATTTCACCGGCAGCGACCAGTCGATGATCGTGTGTGCGCCGACCCATGGTTTCAGCCCGAGCCGTTTGGCGTCCTTGCGCGGCGCATGCGTGCGCACGGGCCACACGATCGGCCTGCCATCCGCCTGCGCGACGCCGAAGAAGCGCTTGCGTATCGTCGGCACGCCATAGTCGGCGCACACCAGCACGCGATGCTCGAAGCTGTAGCCGAGCCCGCGCAGGTGTTTCAGCCAGGCGCGCCAGATGCGGCCCTTGTGGGCAGGATCCGGGATCAGCCATTGCTGCTCGACCGGCACGCGCTCGCCCTTGGCCGCGACCGAACCGTCGAGCCGCAGCACACGCCCGGTCGCCGGGTCGCGCTTGGCGATCAGCGGCCCCCATGTCGTGATCTCCTGCACGTTCTCCATGGTGATGGTTTCCGGCCGCACAGTGCCAGCCCAGCGGCAGATCACCCACGCCAGCGACCGCCGCCGCTTGCTGACAGGCTTCGATCCCTTGGCCACGGAAAAATGCGTGCAGTCCGGCGAGGCATGCAGCGCGCGCACGCCGCGCCCATTGGTCACCTTTCGCGGGTCGGCCTCGAACACGTCGCAGCGCAGGTGGCGCGTATGCGGGTGCCGCTTCTCATGCACTGCGACCGCCACCGGGTCGTGGTTGATCGCGACATGGACATGGAAGCCGGCATCCTCGAGACCATCGCAGCCGCCGCCCATGCCGGCGAACAGGACGATGGTCATGCGGTTGTCGAGCGAAAACGGTGCGTTCATCTCTGCGCCTTCAGCCATGTGGCGAAATCGGCGCGCAGCGCTTTCCACGCGTCGCCGGGCCGTCCGCCTTCGTTGAGTTCTTTGCGTGAGGTGACACCGAGCATCGAGCGCACTTTCTGCGCCGCGCGCTCGTCGGTCAGCGGGCGTTCAAGCCCGTGCCGCTCTTCCAGGAACACCTTGAAGGTCCACTCCTGGCACTTCATCGCGCATTCGGCGGCGAAGTTCTTCGGCTGGCTGGCCGCCGGCGGTTCGGCCGCCTGGTTGCGGTGCGACGGCGTGCCCTTCAGGAGGCGAATGGTGTCGAAGGCGTTGTCGAGCAGCCGCAGCAGGAAGCCTATCGTATCGGGCGCATCGCAGGCGAAGGCCATTTCGTCGGGCGTTGCCTCGTCGAAGCGCAACAGCACGAACAGTTCGCCCATCTCGCCGCGCGATTCGATGAAGGCGCCGGCCTCGCCATGCACCCGCGTCCAGTTCGCCGGCGCGATGGCCTCCAGCGACGCGCGGATGGCGCGCAGCTTGGCGGCATCGGCAAGGCGACCGTCGCGAATGTCGGCTGGCGCGTTCATGCCTTCCTCGCCCCACGATAGACGCCAGCCGCGCGGATGGAATGCAGCACGGTGGTGTGGTCGCGCCCGCCGAACTCCCGGCCGATCTGGGGCGTCGATAGGTCAAGCCGCGTCAGATAGGCCTCGACCATCGCAGCCCGGCGCGCCTCGACGATCGGCCTGGCGCGTGACGGGCCGGTGATGTCCAGCGGACTGATGCCGTGGCGCTTCGCAACCTCCAGAATGATGGACCGAACCGATACTTTTGAAGGTTCCGCCGGTTTACCGGCCTCAGCGGCGGCAAGGATGGTGCTCGCTTCATGGCGGGCATCGGCAACGATCCTCGCCGCCTCTATCGCCGCGCGGTCCAGTTTCTGCTCTGCTTCGCCCTTGGCGGTCGCCAGGATGGCCTTTGCCTCTCGCCGTGCTTCCGCCAGCACTGCCGCGCCATCGCTCTCGGCCTGGCTTGGCTTGGCCTCGGCGCTGCGCAGCCGAGGCAAGGTCGCGCGGCTCTGTTGGCGGGCAATCAGCGCCGGCGAGCGCATGTCGAGGCGCGGCAGGCCACGGTCCAGTTTGCGCTGCGCCGCCTCAGCCATGCTGCCCTCCGGCGAAGGCGGCGAGGCCGGCGCGCATCCGTTCCGCCAGGTCGGCGAGATCGGCGGGCGGAAGCCCTTGGCTGTCGCGCACGGCCAGCATCAGCGCGGTGCGCAGGTCGACGAACTGCTGGCCCGCCTCGAATCTGGCACGACGGCAGCTTTCGAGGATGACGCCGTGATATTTCAGCAGGATCGAATCGGGCATGCGCAGCAGCACGTCGGCGCGCGCGATATCGCCGTCGGCATCGTGCAACTGGCGCAGCATCGGCAGCATGGAATCGCTCATCGAACGCCCTCTGTTTCACGTGTGGCCACTGGTGTAACCAGTTGATCTGCAATGGATTTCAGCGTCACGCGGCGGTGCGGCGGGCGCTCCAGATAGGCATAGGGATCGAGCCCCGCCATCTCGCACAGCAGCAGGAAATTGCCGGCCGACAGCGTCTTGCCGTTGATGGCGCGCGACAGCATCGCGCGGTCCGTGTCGGGCCACTGGTCTTCCGCCCGGCGCAGCGAATAGCCGAGTTCGTTCAGCCGGTCCTGAAAGGCATTGGCGAAGCGCAGGAAGGCGATGTCAGCCATGGCCAGTCTCACGCAACTTGCGGTCCAGCGCGCGCTTCAGCCGCTTCATCTCGCGTTCGGTTTCAGCATCCGGCGCGCGCGCTTTCACCTCCGGATAGTGCTTGTCGCCGCGCAGCCGCTTGGCCTCGATCGCGGCGGCGTAGCAACCGGCGGAGTTCTTGTCGGGATCGTATTTGGGGGTCATGCGACTGCCCCGAACAGTCCGGCATCGGCCGCGATGCGCCGGCGCGCAATATCGGCATAGGCCGGGTTGAGTTCGATCAGGATGGCGTCGCGCTGCAGCCGATCGGCGACGAGGCCGGTCGTGCCGGCACCGCCGAAGGGGTCGAGGACCGTGCCGACGGCAGGGCATCCAGCCTTGATGCAGGGTTCGATCAGTTTGGGCGGGAACGTCGCAAAATGCGCTTCCTTGAAGGGCTGCGTCGCCACGGTCCAGACCGAGCGCTTATTGCGCTTGGTCGAAATCAGGAATTCGCGATAGTAGCCGCCGAGCGCAGCCTTCGCCTCGTCTGCCAAGGCCTGCACGGCGGGATCGTTCTTGCCTGTGCCGTCTTGCGTGACGCGGGCCTTTCCGGTGTCGGTGATGCCGACGGATCGGATGGCGGCGATATGGGCATCGGTGAGGCCATGTTGCTCGGCAAGTTGAGCCGCGCGCTGCGCTTGCGGACGTTTGACATTGCCGGGAACGGCACGCTTCCCCATCGTGCCATTGTCGATTGCGCCGCCAACATAGGCGCCGCCGCGAAATGTGCTGCTGTCTTCATCGGAAGTGCGCTCTTCCGCGATAGCCTCGGCATCGAAATAATATCGCTGGCTCTTAGTGAGCAGGAACAGATATTCGTGCGCCTTCGTGCACCGGTCCGTGACGCTCTCCGGCATCGGATTAGGCTTGTGCCAGATATTATCCTGGCGCAGATACCAGCCGTCGGCGCGCAGCGCGAAGGCCACCATCCAAGGGATGCCGATCAAGTCTTTGGGCTTCAATCCTGGCTGCTTGATACTGCCCGTCTGGGAAAGTCGTTGCGGATGGGCTGAAATCTGCGCGGCCGACATGTTGCTGCGGCCGCGAACCTTTGAGACAGACCGGCTTGCCATCTGGCCAGTCTCGCCTTGGCGTCCCTGCGCGCCCCATGATCCGGCGTAGCTGTCGCCGAGGTTCAGCCACAGCGTGCCATCGTCGCGCAGCACGCGGCGCACCTCGCGGAACACGGCCACCATCTCGGCGACGAACGCATCCGGCGTTTCCTCGAGCCCGATCTGGCCGTCGACGCCATAGTCGCGCAGCCCGAAATAGGGCGGCGACGTCACGCAACAATTGATGCTGCCATCGGGCATGCCGGCGAGCACGGTGCGACAATCGCCTTCGAGGATGCGCACGCTCATGCCGGCACCGCCTTGCCCGCGATGGCGTTGTCTATTTCGATCAGCGTCTCGCCGCTGATCTGCAAGTCTTTGCCGTATTCAAGTCGCACCCGAATGAGTAAGGCAGCGAGATCGGAGCGCGCGTTGATCGCTGCAACAGCAGCGCAGGCCAGCGCTACATGGTCTTTGCAGTAGATGCCCCCGATAGCCTTGCCACCCGCGTCGATGAACATGGTGGTTTGTCTCGACGCAGCACGAACAGCCTGAAGCGGAAGATCGAATTGGGGCGTCATGCCGGCACCGCCTTGCGCTTGCGCTTGGGCAAAGGCGCGTGGTCCTGCTCCGCGGAGACAGGTTCGCCGCCACCACGCTTGCGGCCGCCAGTTAAGCCGGGCGACGCGGGACGCTGGCGGTCCTCCACATCGTCGCCCCTACTGGCCGGATCGCCGGAAGCGGCAGCTATCGCGCCGTTCGCTTCCTCCCCGGTTTTCGCTACGGGATCAGGCCCGATCAGGATCGAGTTCTCGAACGTCTTCCAGTCGACGCGCACCAGCTGCGTGCCGCGCTTGCCGTCGGCGTCATAACTGTCGGTCGCCTCGTCCAGCGTCCAGACGAACCAGGCGGTGTTCATGCGGCTGGAAGCGATTTCTCCCGCCCAGCCGTCGCGATGCATCATCGGCAGGCGCCGGGTGAATACGTAGACATCGCATGGCGGATGCTCATCCATGGCGAAATTGCGGTCGGGGTCCTCGAAGCCGCACAGGAAATTGAGGTTCAAGAGCAGCGCCATGCGGCGCGGCCGGTGCGCGCGCAGCGCATGCGCGACGAAGGCGTTGAGGTCGGCGCCATAGGGCGGGTTGGTGACGATGTCGGGACGATCGGCATCCCAGGCACGCGGTGGCGAGATGAGAAAATCCTCGACGCGCTGCACCTCGCCATGGCGATCCGACGTGCCGTAGTCGACGAGATCGGAAAGCTCGACCTCATAGCCGGCATCTTCCAGCATGCGCGAGATCGCGCCCTTGCCGCAGGCCGGCTCCCAGACCTTGGCCGAGAAGCGCATGAACGACAGCAGCGTGCGCATCGCTTCCGGCGGCGTCTCGTAAAGATTGTTGCCGCGCTCGGCGGCGGTGGCCGAGTCAGTGCCGACGGCGGCGCGCAGGTTCGGTGTAGTCGCCCGCTTCAAGGCCGTCCGTGTCGGCTCCCTGCCGGCGGCAAGCATCTGGTCGAGCGCCCGCCGGACGATGCCCGGATCCTGATCGATCGCAGCGCGCATCTGGCGGGACTCGTAAATTTCCTTGCGGGTCAATCCGGCTTCGGCTGCGGTGAAACCGTTCCCGGCTGGAACGGTTTTCGGGCGGCCACCCTTGGCCGCTTCGGCAGGCCGTGCCGCATCGAACTCATCGGCGAGCCGCCGCTTGGCCAGGCTTTCGATTTCGAGTGAATCGGCCTGCACGCGATAGGTCGCGGCGACCAGCTCATCATGCGCACGCTTTGCCTTCTGCAGGCGGGCGGTGCGCTTTGCCGCATCATAGGTCGCCGTCGCCATGTCGCGCGCGGACAGCACCTCGGCGGCGCTCGTTGCGCGCGAAAGCGCCGCTGCCGCCTCTTTCACAAGAGACGGCAACTGCGTATCGGCTATGGCGACAGCCTTCGGCATCAGGCCTCCGGTGCGCCTTCAAAGGCCGGCAGGCCCGTTTTGTCAGCAGCTTCCTTCAGGTCATAGCCGACCTGTTCGCGCAGGAAGAATTCCCAGCGGTAAAGCTGGTAGAACCACTTCACGTCGCCAGACACGATACGGTAGCGCAGGCGGACCGGGATGCGCACGGCGTCGCCGTCGACGAAGGCCGGCAGCGCCACCATGAAGATGCCGGGAATGGTCACGACCTCGCCCTTGGCGTCCTTGTGCTCCTCCGAAAACTCGATCGTCCGCTCTCCGGTCTGCAGGCGGATGCCCTGTTTGACGCGGGCAGAGACAAACACTTCCAGGTGCCGCGACAACGCGATCAGCTCGGACGGCGTCGCGAACTTCTCCTTGAACAGAGGCTCATAGGTCGAACGCTCTCCATCGGAAGGTGCCGCCAGTTCCGCCGCATGCTCTTCGAGAAAGGCGGCGAAAAGATCCTGTTCCATCGGCTTGGCGCTGCCGTTGACCCAGGCCTTGAATTCCTCGGTCAGCGGAAAGGCATAGACGACGCGGTGCGAGCGATTGCGCGCTGGCACGCCTTCCCTGTCATAATCGAGCACGGCGGTCAGCTTCGGGTCCGGCCACACGGTCTTGCCGAAGAGGACGGAGTCCTCATCCTTATGCCTGTCGACAAGCGCAATGAAGCTCGCCAGCGTCTCGACCGTGGCGGTGCCCTTGCGCCGGTCAGGCGCCTGGCGAAATTCTTCGATCAGAGGTTTGACGGATTTGAAGGACTGAGACTTGCGGTCGAACGCAACGGGCAGATTGGTTGGCAGCCCAGCCGAAAGCCCGGTGGTGTCGATCAGAAGGAGAAACGGATCAACAGCTTCGGTGGCCAGTGTCTTGATCAGATCGATGCCGTGCGCATCGAGGGACGTGTCTTTATCGGGCATGGGATTTTCCTTTCAAGGATTGAGGAGTTGGTCAGGACGCCGCGGCTTCCTCGTCGTCGTCTTCATCCTCGCTGTCGCGCGAGGCGGCCGCGCGCGGCGCGCGGAACATGTCGATCTGGTTGGGGTGCTCGACCGAAAGCTGGCCGTCGACAGCCCAGAAAGGCGTCTTCATGAACTTGACGGTGTCGGGCAGCTTCGACTTAGACTCGACCTTGATGTCGATGCGGCCAAGCTCGTAGTCGAGCGTGATCTTGACAGTGATTTCGGCCTTGCACTTGTCAGCCGGGCACGCTTCGACAGCGGCAATCGCTTCGTTTAGCTGCTGGTCGAGATGGCGCGAGAAATCGCCACGCGACAGCAGGCCAAGCATTTCACGGAAGGTGCGGAGCACGCGGCTCATGGGCTTTCTCCAGAGGGTTGTGGCGAGGCTTCACCCTCGCCGGGGACGCGGTAGATCGCGGGGCGAAGGCCCGACGACGGAGCGACGATTTCAATCGTGCCGGCGGCGACGAGACGTTCGATCAGGAGTTCCACGCGAGGCACGCCGACATCGGCGGCGAGATCCTTCAGCGAACGCTGCACAAGGCCGTTGCGGGCATGCGTCGACAGCGAGAGCCAAAGGTTCGCGGCCTGGATCGTCACGTTGTGGCGCTTGGCGAAGCTCGGCGCATCGAACCGCGCGGGTTGCGCCGCGAGGCTTGCGGGGGCGACGTCGAGGATGGTCTCGAAATGCCGCTGCACGAAGCTGTTGACGCTCATGCCGGCCTTGCGCGCGGCGGCTGCTATCTTGAGGTTCGTCAGCCGGTCGCATTTGACCGAGAACCGGTAGAAACTGTCGGCGCGTTCTTCCGGATCGCGAAGAGCCAGACTGGCCATCACTCGCCTCCCACGACCTTGAGCCCGCCCGCGGCGCGGGCGCCGGCGAGCACCTTGCGGTATTCGGCGGCGGCGTTCTGCAGCTTGGCCAGCGCGCGGTCGATCTGGGCGCTTTCGGCGGGCGTCAGTTTGCCGTCGGCGAAGGCGATCGCGCCCTCGGTCATCACGTCGCCCATACTCACCACCGCTTCGGCATGCGCGGTCATCACGCTGCCATTGGCGGCGACCGCCTCGACTTCCGCGACGCTGCGCCCGCGCGCCTGGGTGATCGCTTCGCTCATGTCGAAGCGGCCGGTTTCCTCCTCGAGCGCGAAGATGGCGTCGAGCGGCATCAGCTCGGAACTGTCGGAATTGGCCCAGCGGCCCACGGTCGACTTGCCGTAGGAGCAGACCGAGGCGGCGCGCTCGATGCCGCCGGCGGCGGCGATCAGGTCGCGCTGCTTGGCCTTGAGCAGGAAGTGGCGGGCATTGGCATTCGGCACCATGATTTGTCCCTCGCGACAAAAGGTTTCCCGCGCCGGGAAATCCCGGCGTCGTTTCCCGTGGCGGGAAAGGGTCTTTGGAGTCAGAAAGCGGGCGTGAAATCCGCTATGGAGGCCCGCAGCAAAATGTCCTCATGGTCCGCCGCTCCTGAATCGGTTCGCCGCTTGCCGCGCATGCGCGGGCACGTCGGCCAGGTCGTCGTCGAGGTCGGCCACGGCACGCGCCAGGGCGCCGGCGCCGATCGTCGTGGCATATTCGGTCAACGCGATCGCCACGGCGCGTTCGTTGCCGCAGCGCTCATAGGCGGCGACAGCGCGCACCAGGACCATCACATGGTCGGGCAGCAGGATCGCATTGCTGGAATGGGTGACCGCGCCGGCGGAAGGGGCAGCAACTGCCGGCGCGGTGTCCTGTCTGGCGGGGTGGGCCACCGGACAGGATCCGGTGAAATGGGAAAAAGCCGCGCCGTCCGGGAGGGGAACGGACGGCGCGGCAGGCTCTGCGCACAGGGAGACGTCAGCTTGGGAGGCTTGCGCAGTGGGGAATTCATAATCGACGGCGCCGACCTGGCGCGGCACGAGGCGTTCGGTGAAGCCGACGCCGGCAAGGCGCGCGCCACGATCGGCGAGGGCAGGGGAGGCCATGCGCATCTTGATCATGCGGCAACCCCTGTCTGGGGCGAGGGCATGGGCGCGCTGAACTTCTCAGGCCGATTATCCTTCAGCCATGCCAGTCGAATCTCATGCATGTCTGCCGCAGTCACGGCGCCAGCGGTCAACGTGACGATGCGCTCGATCATGTCTGCGTCAGGCTGCCGCGATCCATTCTCGATGCGCGCTAACGTTCCGCCAGGGTTCACGCCCTCTATCCCAAGAGCGCGCGCCGTTTCAGCAAAGCCCAATTTTCGGTCAAGTCGCCATTCACGAAGTTGCATACGTACAGGTAAGCCATAATGGCTAAGATAATGTCAAGAGAAAGTTTAGCCGCATTGGCTCTTTCCACCATAGCCAATTTGGCTAGTTTCCCGGCAATGGTCGATCTAGCGCACAAGTTTGAGCACTACCGGCGCCGATTCCGTCAGGCGATGGACGCGCGCAACCTGACAAATGAAGGAATGGCGGAGCGCATGAAAGCGCATCCTGTTACCATTTCCAAATTGCGGTCAGGCAAGATCAAGTTGGATGATGAGTGGCGCGCTTCGGCGGCCTCGGCACTTTCGATCCCCGAGGAGTTATTGTTTGGCGAGGCGCCTTTGCCCGCACCCAAGCCTGCGGAAATGTTCGTCTCACCAAAGAAGGCGGCCAAGCTCAGACGGGCTGGGAACGACAACATTCCGCTGTACGGCCTTGCGGCGGGGTCTCTGCAAGGTGCGCACTCCATCACGTCCGATCCCATTACCGAGGTGCCGTGCCCTCCGGCATTGCGCGACGTGATCGGTGCCTATGCGCTAGAGACGCAGGGGGAATCGATGGAGCCTCGCTATTTCCCCGGTGACGTACTCTATCTACATCCGCACCAGAGGGTGCGCGCTGGCGACCATGTCGTCATTCAGGTGATGCTGCATGACAATTCTGGAACGGAGACATGGGTCAAACGCTTCGACAGTGAAGATGCCGACTCGTATCATTTGTGGCAGTACAATCCGCCGGCCAAGATTTCGTTTAAGAAAAAATACGTGAAACACGTCCACAGGATTCTGCCCACAAACGAACTCTTCGGCGTCAAATGATTGTCACGCCTGTAAGCTCCACGCATAACCTATTGAGAAGTTCCACTTCCGCTGAATGACGCTTTCCATCTGCGTCAAGTACAGCCAGCGCGGCACGTAAAAGGCGTGTCACATGCCTGGCGCCAAGGCCAGCGATATTGTCCAGAGAAGCGCCGATGGACCGGCCGGAAGGCCTCAGGCGTTGAAAATGCGCGGAAATAAGGTCTATCTCGGCAGGCGTAAGGAATATGTCGGTTCGCTCGACCGCGGAAGCGAGATGACGTGTCGCCACATCGACTTCCGTTGAATGTACCGTTCCGTCGGACTGCGACATCGCCGCCAGCACGACGGCGTCATCCCTGATCAGATTAAGGATGTCTCTCCACCTTGCTTCGGCAACGGCATCCGCCTTTCGGCTGGCAAGTGACAAGCTCATTCCGAAGTTGTCGAACAGAAACGTTGCGACATCGTCGTGGATTTCGCCGCTATAATCGATGCAGCACCGGATACGATCGACGCGAAACTGTCGCGTTGCCTTTCGCTCGTGACACCTCGCGGTAAGAAGAGGAATTCCAGCGCTCCCCATAGCTAGGCCATAGACCGAAATTCGCCGTGACGACTGCCGCCCTCCCGAATCGACATACTCGATCATGAAGGATTGACCTTCAGCTTCGCCAAGATGCTCGATATCGCGTTCGATAGGCTCGTCGACGTCGGGCAACATCACTTGGCGTGGCGCGCCCGGCAATGGCCGCGCAAGCACATGCGTCTCAAAGGCGACGGCGAAATTCTCCAACCTCATATGCACCCTCCCCAGGAAGGCACACATCGTGTGATTCGGAAGTCGAATTGCCAATAGCCGTTTTGGCTAAACTTTTGCTTGACACGATATTAGCCGATATGGCTTATATCGCCTCCAATCGCAATCCTGCGATGGAGGCAAGATCCATGATCACCACACAGCAGCGCCCGGCGCCTTCCGTTCCCGCCGCCATCCTCACCGCTCAATCCATCATCGAGCGCATGGCCGACAAGATGCTGGAAATGGGCATGAACGGCACCGCCGTCACCGCCGACAGCCTGGCCGAGCATTCCGACTTTACGCGGGCGCAGATCAAGGACTACGGCCCCGAGGCCTCGGACCTCGCCAAGGCGCGCGCCGTCCGGCACCAGGGCTGACGGCCATGGCCAGGACCGTCGCCAGCCGCCTGATCGCGGCATCCGAGACCTCGCCCGAGCGTTTCGACTGGATTTCCCGCCAGTTGCAGGCGGGCCGCAAGCCGTCCGAGATCCTGCGTGACCTCGAAACCACGGCCGACCGCATCTGCGCCGCCATGGCCTCCGTCGGCATCAGGCTGGCGTTCGCCTCGTCGGCCACCTTCGCGCTGGCCTTCGTCTGGACCGCGATGGGGCTGCGCTGATGGTGCACCCCCTCGACTATGAACGCATCGCCATCACAGGGGGCGACGGCGCGGTGCGCATCGTCTGCCACAATTGGCCGACCTGCGGCTGTGGCGACGACTGCACCCAGCAATCCCCCGAGGACTCGCCGTTCGCCCGCCGGATCCTGCTCGCCCTGATGATCGCCGTCGCCCTGATCGGGGCAGGGCTGGTTTATGCGGGGATGCGGTGATGGGTGTCCGCATAAAGACCCTAGGCTATCCGAGCCGGACCGATGCCGTTCTTGCATTGCGGCGGCAAGGCATTTCGACGGCGGAAATCGCCGCCCGCATCGGGATAAAGACCACGACCGTCTCTGCGCTGGAGCATTCCGCAGGTCGTGCCAAGCGTGCCCCGCGCCCGCTCGAAGAACTATGTCGGACGGTCTTGTTTCCGATCGACGTTCTCAACGCTTTGGGTCCTCACGCGGCGAAGCGAAACATGCACCCAAACCGCTTGGCTCGTCTCATCGTCGAGACGGTCAGCGACGAGAAGATGATCGACGCCGTTCTGGACGACGCCGACGACTTGGAGGGCTGGGCGAATGGCTGACAAATCCCCCATCGAATGGACCGACGCGACGTGGAATCCCGTCGTAGGCTGCTCCATCGTTTCGCCCGGCTGCACGCACTGCTACGCCATGAAGATGGCCGGCCGCATCGAGGCAATGGGCGGCGCCAAGCACTATGCCGGCACCACGAAGATGGTGAACGGCACCACCGTGTGGACCGGCAAGCTGGCGCTGGCACCGGAAAAGACCCTGCTGCAGCCGCTTGCCTGGCGCGCCCCGCGCCGCATCTTCGTCAACTCCATGGGCGACCTGTTCCACGAGGACGTGCCCGACGAATGGATCGACCGCGTCTTCGCCGTGATGGCGCTGGCGCCGCTGCACACCTTCCAGGTGCTGACCAAGCGCGCGAAGCGCATGCGGGAGTATCTGACCGATCGCACCGTCATGCGCCGCATCTACACGCTCGTCTGCGAAATGACCGTCGAGCTTGAACCCGGCATCGTCCTGATTGCTGCCCCGCGGCATGAGAAGAACGCACCGCCTGGTCCCCGCGTCTACCTCGATCAGTGGCCACTGCCGAACGTCTGGCTTGGCGTCTCCGCCGAACGGCAGCAGGAAGCCGACGAGCGCATCCCCGATCTTCTGGCGACGCCGGCGGCGATCCGCTTCGTCTCCGCCGAGCCGCTGCTCGGCAAGATCAACTTTCGACGTATCCGAGTCTCGCCTGATCACTACACAATTATCGACGCGCTGGACGGATACGCGATCGCTGACGCGATCTCCGGTTCCGGCCAAGAACGCACAATGCTCGACTGGATCATTGTCGGCGGCGAGAGCGGGCCCGGTGCACGCGGCATGCATCCAGCATGGGCGCGATCGATCCGCGACCAGTGCAACGCCGCCGGCACGGCATTCTTTTTCAAGCAGTGGGGTGCGTGGGCACCGTCAACGCCTGAAGCGGCTTACGGAAACCCGCGCTCGGGCTGGCGCTGCCTGGCCGCGCACCCGCATGTGGCGCGTGCGCAGGAACTCTATCCCGAGGCCGGCGCCGAATTCATCGCAAACGTAGGCAAGAAAGCCGCCGGCCGGCTGCTCGACGGCGTCGAGCACAATGGCATGCCCGAGATGCGCGAGGTGCCGGCGCTATGAGCATCGAAAAGCACGCCGGTCTTCAACAGATCGTCTGCGAATGCGGTGCTGCCCAGCGCCGCACCTATCAGGCCGACGAGTTCGACGTGATGGTTTCCGACGCCCGCGGCGAAGGCTTCGTCATAGCCAAGGTCGCCGGCGAATGGACCCACACCTGCCAGGACTGCGCAGCGCCCGGGCGGAAGCAAAGGAGGCTGCTTTGATCGATCTTCCAGAACTCGCGATCTCGGTCCGCCAGCCTTGGTCATGGGCGATCCTTCACGCCGGCAAGGACATTGAAAACCGCGACTGGCCGACAAAGGTCAGAGGACGGGTTTGCCTGCATGCGTCGAAAGGCATGACGCGTGACGAATACGAGGACTTCCTCGACACGGCGCATCACATCAGCCTGCGCCGGCCGTTCGCGCCGGGTCTGGCGTTGCCAGAGTTCGAAGGCTTGCTGCGAGGCGGAATCGTCGGGACCGTAGAGATCGTCGATTGTGTCGCCGATAGCACCAGTCCGTGGTTCTTCGGCCGCTACGGCTTCGTTCTGCGCCAGCCGGAACCGCTGCTTGATTTCATTCCGGTCAAGGGCGCGCTCGGCTTCTTCAGATGGCGCGACAATCTCAATGCCGCGACGGCTGCAAAGCCCATCCCCGCGCAGGGGAGCCTGCTTTGACCCAGCCAATTCGCATCCAACTGTCGCGCCGCAAGGGCTGGCGCATGCCCGAAAACACCGTCAGCGTGGCCCGGCCGGGGCCATGGGGAAATCCGTTCGTCGTCGGAAAGCATGGCGACGCGGCCTATTGCGTCGACCTCTACAAGGCTTTGCTCGCCGGCCTTCTGCGCGTCGGCACCGATCCCGACATCGAGGCGCTTGAGCGCACACGCCGGTTCGTCGCCGACAACGCCGGCGAGCTCACCGGCAAGAACCTTGCCTGCTGGTGCAGGCCAGGCGCCCCTTGCCACGCCGACGTTCTGCTGAAGGTCGCCAACCGGCAGCACAACCCATGAGCCGCCGCCCAGCCCTGCGCCCGTCAGACCTGGTCAACGCCCTTGCCGCACTCAAGCAGGCGGGCGTCGAGCCGTCCTCGCTCGAAGTGCTGCCCGACGGCACGCACCGCTGGCACTTTACGAAGCCCGCCGCTTCGGATGACAATGACCTCGACAAGGAACTGGCGGAGTTCGACGCGAGACATGGTCATGGTTGAATTGAAAGGCCTGCACACGGTCAAGGCAAACGGCAAGGCCTATTACTACGCGTGGCGGGGCGGGCCTGCCGTCAAAGGCGAACCGGGAACACCAGCCTTCCAGGCTTCCTACAACGAGGCGATCGCAAGCCGCAGCGCGCCGGACTCATCGAAGTTCAGCGCCAGCGTCATCCGCTACCGGGCAAGCCCGGACTATAAGAAACTGGCGGATTCGACGCGGCGCAACTGGGGTCCATGGCTCGACCGCATCGCGGACCATTTCGGCACTCTGTCCGTGCGCCAGTTCGACCGGCCGGAAAAGATCAGGCCGAGGATCCGTGCGTGGCGCGCGAAGTTCGAGGAGACGCCGCGTGCGGCTGACTACGGCATGCAGGTGCTGTCGCGCCTGCTGTCGTTCGAGGTCGACCGGGGAAGCCTCGCGTTGAATCCGTGCGAGGGCATCAAGCAGCTCTACAGCGGCACGCGTTCCGAGATCATCTGGACGGATGCCGACCTGGCCCGCATCCGCCCGCACGCCTCGGTCGAGGTCCAGCACGCCATCGACCTGGCCGCGCACACCGGCCTGCGGGCTGGCGACCTGGTGCGCCTCTCCTGGTCGCATGTCGGTGAAGACGCCATCATCGTCACCACCGGCAAGAGCAGGCACCGGCGCGAGGCCATCATTCCGCTCTATGATGATCTGCGCGCATTGCTGAAGCGAATCCCCTTCAAGTCCCCGGTGATCCTCACATCGAGCAAGGGACGGCCATGGAACAAGGATGGCCTCGGCGGTTCATTCATCCAGGCGAAGAAGGATGCCTGGCCGGAAGGGTGCGACCTGCACTTCCACGACCTGCGCGGCACCGCCGCGACAAAGTTCTACATCAACGGCCTGACCGAGCGCGAAATCGCCGAGATCATGTCGTGGGAAGAGGACAATGTTTCGCGCATTATCCGCCGTTATGTCGGCCGCTCCGCTGCGATCAAGGACAAGATCAAGCGACTCAATGAGGCCAGACAGAGAACGTGACCTGTAAAAACGCCTGTAAAAACGCTGATTTTCAGCGATGTCTAAATCAGGCGCAAACCCTTGTGGCATATAGTGGAGCGGGTAGCGGGAATCGAACCCGCGCGTTCAGCTTGGGAAGCTGACAGGCTACCATTACATCATACCCGCGCGTGCCCTCGTTACCATGAGGTTCGGCCTTCGGGCAATCGCAAAGCGGCTCTCGAAACGCACTCTCCAGCGGTTCCCTCGGCGCGGACCTGCGTTTTTATTTTGCCTTCGCGACCTTGTTGCTGGCGGCAAAGCTCGGCCAGTATTTCGAGATGGCGAGTATCGCGCCTGCCGAAGAGAAATGACCGTAGTCGAAGTAGAGAAATTGCCTGGTGCCGGCGTCTGCGTAGGAACAGCCGGCCGCGTCGCACAGATAGGCCAGCGGATCGATGAAAGTTGCCCCTTTGACGAAAGGCAGCACCTGTTTGTTGATGTCCGGATCCATGGCCATCGGCCAGGATGTGTTCGCCACGTGCTCTCGCCGTGCGAAGAAAGCGATTTTCTGCACATCGGCGATGAATTCCGGAGACTGTCCGATGACATAGACCTTGACGCCCATCCCGTTGAGCCGGTCGATCGTCTTCTGCAGGCCGTCGAAGCCTCTGGCCTGGTAGTCGGTCCACCGGCCACTCAGGATCACGGCCTGGATGTTGGCATCGCGGATGATCGACAGCGCCCGTTCGTTGAAGCGCGTGCAGGCCGGCCGGGCATAGGAGAAGTAGCTCAGGTTGGGCGGGCAGCCGGCATAGGTGTACTGGATGACATTGGCCTGGATTTTCTGCGCGTTCGCCTCCAGCCCCGATACGTAGTGAGCGGCGAAGGAATCGCCCCACAACAGCACATTGGTTGGAAAGCCATGCGTTCGGGTGCAGTCGGCGAGGTTCCAGTTCTCGATCCGGCTCGCGCCCTCGTTGAAACAGACGCCATTGCGCCAGTCACCCACCAGCACTCGCTCCGTCGAGAAGTCCGGGAACCGTTGCGGAAACCCCTTGCCGAGCGCACCGGCCAAACCGCCGACGCACAAAAGGACGATCGCCGTCGCCGAAAAGGCGAAGATGGGCAGCGGCGCCGTGAAGGTGCTTTTCCGGCGGAACGGCTGCTCGACATATTTCCAGGAGAACGTCGCCAGGGCGACGCTCGCCACGATCATTGCGATGATCGTCGGCACGCCGATGGCTTTCAGCGAGAGATAGTGGACGAACGAATTGATCGGCCAGTGAACGAGGTAGAGCGAATAGGAGATGAGGCCGACCCAGACCAGTGGAGTGAGCTGAAGCACGCGGGTGGCGACAGGGACAGGTCTGTCCGGGTGGATCTGGCCCGCATAGATCAGCAGCGCCGTCCCGATGCAGGGAAACAGGGCATTGTAGCCCGGAAACGGGTCGCTCTCCGAAATCGTCAGAAAGCCGAATGCAAGCAGGCCAAAACCGGCGAGGCCGATCAGTTCCGTCAGCGGACGGTTGGCAAGTGCCGGGGGCTTTCTAAGCATCAGCATGGCGCCCAGCGCCAGTTCCCAGACGCGCGTCGGCAGGAGGTAGAAGCCGGCGGTCGGCGCCAGCGTGGTTGCCATCACCGCCAGGGCAAAACTGCCGATGGTAATCGGCAGCAATATCGTCAGCCAGCGCTTCGAGGCGTATCGGTAGATCAGATACACAAGGATCGGCGCGAAGATATAATACTGCTCCTCGACCGAAAGCGACCATGTGTGCAGCAGGGGCCGCAGTTCCGCGTCGATGGAGAAATAGTTGGTCGTCTTCCAGAAATAAATGTTCGACCAGAAGGTCGAGGCCGCGATCACACTGAGACTGTATTCGTGAAGGTCGGACGGCAGAAGGATGAACCAGGCGGCGATGCTCGCGAGCAGGATGACGAAGGTTAGCGCCGGCAGGATGCGCCGTGCGCGGCGCCAGTAGAAGCGGCCAATCGAGAACTGGCCGCGCTCGAGATCGTCGAGCAGGCTGCCGCTGATCAGATAGCCCGATATCACGAAGAAGATGTCGACGCCGGTGAAGCCGCCGGGAATGGCGGACACGCCGAAATGGAAGAGCACGACGGGCAGCACCGCAACGGCCCGCAGGCCATCGATATCGCGCCTGTAGTTCATTCGGCCGATCCGTACGCCGTGGCTCGTGCCTCGGAACCTGACATGCTCCTCATGCTGCGATGTCCCCGTCGTACAAAAAATCGTGGCTCGTGATTTTCACGGACTGTGCCTTGCAGCATAAGTTTGCTGCACTGCAATATCCATGTCAAGCCGAATGCCGGGGTTTGGGTGCCGGCTGCGCCGGCCCCTCGGGACGCTGTAGATCAGGTGCCGGGCAGGTAGATCACGGCATAATCGTCCGCATAGGCCCGCTTCCAGCCCAACTCCGCGAAGAAGGGGATGCGGGTGTCGTCGGCTGTAAGCAGTGCCCAGCCAATGGCGTATTTCTTTAACTGGGCCTCGAGCAGTGGTTTTCCGTCGCTGCGCCCTGTTGCGTCGTCGGTTTTCGTGAAACCGCCCAGGAACAGCTGGTCTGTCCTGCCGTCGATGTAAGTCTTGATGCCGTGAAAAATCAGTGTGCCGCCAAAATTATAGGAATTCAGCACGTTGCCCGACAGGTGGTGTTCCCCTGCGAATGCGAGGGCACCGCTGGCGGATGTCTTCGGGCTCGGTGCCACCTGGTAGGCATTGCCGAGGATTGCGGCCGCCGCGACCAGCAAGACGGCCATGGTGCCGCTGACAGCGTAGAACCGGTTGGCGAAGAATTTTTCCAGCCCGTCACGCTTTTCCACCAGCCAGGTCGTGGTTGAGAGCGAAGGGTATTGCTGTGCGACCTCGACGGCGATCACCAAGGGAATCAGCAGGAAGGGCAGATATACAAATCGCAGATGGGTGAGATAGACATGCAAGGCGAAGACGACGAATAGCGCCTTGGCCCAGCCGATCCGCAGCCTCGACACCAGAAGCCCGAAAAGCGCCAACAGCATCACCGCTTCCTCGAAGATCTGCTCCTGGGCATTGAACGGCCGCCACTCCAGGATGAGTGGCACCGCCTCGTTGCCATAGGCCACGGTGAATGTCGCCAGGATGGCTTTCACGCCATAGGGATGCATCAGGCTCACGACTGGGCAGAGCAGGCCGAAAGCCACCCATTTCGCCAGGAGAACGGGTTTCGACAGGCCCGAGCGCGCCAGCAGACCGAGCCCGGCAAAGGCGGCGATGACGAAGCTCAGGGTGAATGTGGCGTGCAGGTTGGCCCACAAGACGACAAGTATGAGCAGCCACAGGGGTGGAGCCCTTTCTTCCCGCGCGGCGCCAAACAGCATTGCCGTCCAGGCGACGATGATCGGCAAGGTGAAGACGTGGGGGCGTGCCGTATAGATAGGGGCGATCAGGAAAGCCATCACGAAGGTCAGCCCTATCGCCAGTATCGGCTTCAGCCATGCGCTGAGGAACCATCCCATCAGGAAGACCGTCAGGCCGACGGTGGCGATGATCAGTGCGACGACGCCATTCCAGCCGCCCGCGCGGTAGGCAAGCGCCAGAAAGACCTGTCCCAGCCATTCCTTGGCGATCCAGGGCTGGCCGCCGAACGTATAGGAATAGGGATCGACAAGCGGAAACGTCCCGCGTTCCAGGAAGTCCAGGCCGACTTTCACTTGCCACCAATTGTCGGGATCCTGCAGGATCGCGCTGGCAAGGGCGCTGAGCACACAAGCCACGATGCAGGCGCACAGAAGGCAGAATATCAGCCTGATGCGTTGCGCGTCGCCCAGCGAAGGCGTTGCCGTGGCGATTGCAGCGGCCTGGCTCATGTTGCGGCTCCGGGTGACGGGGTCGCCGTCACGACTGCTGCGGCCTGGTTCATGTCACGGCTCCCGGGCCATTTCGCGCTCGTCGCGGCGAAGGCGTCAGGATCATCCGCGCCGACGAAGACGAACCGGGCCGAGCCGAGATAGAAGATGACCGAGTAGAGGCAGTTTCCCGCCAGGTGGACGAACGGGTTCTCGATGAAGCCGGCTGACATGGCGGCAATGACGATGCCCAGATTGGCGCCGTAGGCAACGACGAAGGTCATCGCGTATCGAGCAACCGCGCCGGGGCGAAAGCCGCCTGCACGTCCGAACGTCCAGCGGCGATTGAGAAAGAAGCCAAGGGTGAGGCCAGCGGCATAGCCTGCCGCATTGGAAACGATATCGCCGAGGCCCAGCGCCAGCCCGGCCAGGATCAGCGTATATCCGAGCGCCGTGTTGAGAAGCCCGACAGCGCCAAAGCGCAGCATCCGCGAGACATCAGATGGAAGAGCCGACCGCATGCCGCCCACGCCGTTTCGGTTGCATCCGGTCGACCTTCGCCTCAGCCAGGCGCGACCCTTTCGCCATCTCCTGCAGGCGATGGATGGGTAGGTCGCTGTCCCTGGTGGGCTGGTCGCGCGAAACGATCTCATTGACGAAGTACAGCGGCCGCCGCTTCGTCTCCATGTACATGCGGCCGAGATATTCGCCGAAGATGCCAAGCACCAGAAGCTGGACGCTGCCCATGATCAGCATGATCGCGGCAAGGCTCGTCCAGCCGGGCACGACGTTGCCCCTGGACCATTCGAACAGCGTATAGCCAAGCACGACCATGCCGAGCAAGCCGAACATCATCCCCAGCAGCGAGGCAAACCGCAAAGGCAGGATCGAAAAGCTGGTCATCGCGTCGACCGCCAGAAGAACCATCTTCTTCAGCGGGTAGTGCGTGGTGCCGGCAAAACGCCGGTGCCGCTCGTATGGAAAGGCGACCTGGTTCAGGCCGATCCAACTCACCATGCCGCGAATGAACCTGTAGCGTTCGGGCATCGCGTTCAGATGATCGAGCGCACGGCGGCTCATCAGCCGGAAGTCTCCGGAGTCCGACGCGATCTCGACATCGACCATCCGGCCGAGCAATCGGTAGAACATCGAGGCCGAAGCCCGCTTGAACCAGCTTTCGCCGTCGCGCTTCACCCTCTGGCCGTAGACGACGTCGAAGCCTTCATCCATCTTGGCCATCATCGCGCTGAGCAGTTCGGGCGGATCCTGAAGGTCGGCGTCGAGAATGAGAATGCGCTCGCCGCGACAGAATTCCAGCCCGGCGCTGAGCGCGATCTGATGGCCGTAGTTGCGGGCAAGGTCGATGGCGACGACATGGTCGTCCTTTTCGGCCAGTTCGAAAATGGCTTCGCGGGTGCCGTCGGTCGCGCCGTCGATGACGAGCACGATCTCGTAGGAAGCGTTCTGCTCAAGGCATGCGGCGCTGACGCGTCGGTGAAGCTCGGCCACGCCATCGCGCTCGTTATAGCATGGCACGACAACCGACAGCATGAGCGCGCGGTGCGCGCCGATTTTTCCCGTTCCCACCAAAGCCTGGCTCCCGCTCTTGCAATGGCAATAGCGGCAATTGGTTAGAAAACAGATAAATCAGAGGGAAGAACTGCCATTGGCCGGCCGACCGTCATGCATCTCGGCACCGTCACGAACGCACCGGCAACTCCATGCGGATGCGGGCGCCGCGCCATGAACCCGCCAGGATCCGGATCGTGCCGTCATGCAGCAGCGCGATCTGCCGGGCAAGATTCAGTCCCAGCCCCGCCCCGCGCGACTGCGGCTGCAAGCGGTAGAAGGGCTCGAACACGTTCCCGCGCTCTTCCGCGGGAATGCCCGGACCCTCGTCGCGCACCTCGATGCCTCCGGTCGCGTCGATGGCGATCGTGATCGTGCCGCTGCCGCCGCCATGCTCGATGGCGTTGCGCACCAGGTTGGCGAGCGCGCGCTCGATCTGCAGGACATTAACCTCCACCTCGGCCTTGCCGGGTGGCGGCTCGAAGGCAAGGTCATAGCCGGCCTCGATGGCGAGCGGGGCGAAGTCGGCGGCGACCCGGCTGACCAGGTCGCGGAGGTCGACGATCTGGCGCTGGTCCGTCGGGCGGTCGAGCAGCTGATGGTCGAGCAGTTGCTGCGCAATATGCGACAGGCGCTCGATGTCATGCAGCAGTCGCGTGCTTTGCGGCTCCTGCTTCAAGAGTTCGGCGCGCGTGCGCAGGATGGCGATCGGCGTGCGCAGCTCATGCGCCGCGTCGGTGAGGAAGCGGTTGTGCCGATCATAACCCTGCGCCAGCCGGGCCAAAGCCTCATTGAAGGCGTGCACCAGCGGCGCGATCTCCTGTGGCACGTTCTTGACCGGCAGCTGCATGGCGCGGGTGCCGATGTCGATGCGCGCGGCCTGGCGGACCGTTTCGACAAGGCCGGCGAAGGATCGGCGCACCACTGCTGGCGTCGTCACCAGCGTCGTCGCGCCCATGACGAGGATGATCGGCAGAAGCAGGATCGCGATCACGACCGCGAGTGCCGGCAGGGCGCGCTCCCAGTTCCTGCTGCCGTCGGGATTGCGAGCGACTTCGACGGTGGCCGAAATGTTGATTTCGAGCCCGTCGGTCTGCTGGCGCGACGACTGTGTCGCGGCGACGATCTGCACCGTGCCAGCTCTGGTCGAAGCGTTTTCGATATAGGCTTCCGGCCGCATGTCCTTGTCGGAGAATCCGATCGTGGCGTGATCGGCCCCGTCAAGCAGGTCGCCGAAGCTTTTGGTGTAGATGTCAGGTATGTTGCCGGAGCGCACGCTCTCGCCACTGCCATCGCGAACGATGTACCAGACATTGGGGAAGCCCTCGCGAAACGCGGTGAGTTCCTCCGTTTCACGCACGATCAGCCTGCCATCCTTGTCTCGGTCGACGGCATCCTTTACCGCCGCGACGGCAGCCTCGTTGTCGATAAGCAGGCGCGGATTGGCGATCCACAACGCGGCCGCGCAAAGCACGATGAAGATGAGCAGCGTCGCCGCTTGCAGCAGGATCAGCCGCCGGACCAGGATCCATTGCAGCGAGCGCGTGCGGACCTTCTTCACAAGGCCGCCCGCAAGAGATAGCCGAGGTTGCGGATCGCCCGGATCTCGATGCCGGCGGCGACATCGTCGAGCTTGCGGCGCAGCCGCGAAATGTGCGCATCGAGCGCATTGGAGCCGATCTCGTCGTCCAGCGCGTAGACGGCCTCCTCCAGCGTGCTGCGCATGATGGTTCGGCCCGGCCGGCGGATCAGCGTTTCGAGCACCAGCCTTTCGCGCCGCGGCAGATCGAGCGCCTGGTCCTCGACCAGCGCCTCGCGATGACGGAAATCATAGGTGAGGCGGCCGACCATCGTCTGGTTGGCCCGCGAGGTGAACGCGCGCCGGTGCAGGGCATGAAGCCGCGCGACCAGTTCCACCGTGGCGAAGGGCTTGACCATGTAGTCGTCGGCGCCGGCATCGAGCCCGGCGACCCGGTCGTCCAACCCGCTCATCGCCGTCAGCGCGATGACAGGCACATCCAGGTGCAAGGCACGCAGGCGCGGTATGAGGCTGAGACCGTCGCCATCCGGCAGCCGGCGGTCCAGCACCACGGCGTCGTGATAGCCCAGACGCGCCACCGCCTCGGCATCGGCCAATGTCGCGGCATGGTCGACGATGATGTCCAGACGCTCGAGCGCGGCCTTCAGCACGGAGGCCATTTCCGGTTCGTCCTCGATCAACAGGACGCGCATGAATATTCTCCTCTGTCCGCGGCCGGTCGGGATCTGCGGCCGCGGCAATTCATTCGCATTCCAGCTTGGGCTGGCGGAAATTGGTGATGAACCAGCGGCCGCCGGAAGCGCGGGCGTAGAATGTGTAGAAGCATTCCTGACGCTCGATATAGCCGGGCGTCTCGGTCTCTTCATAGACGGTTCCGTGTTTTGTGTGGCGAACCTCGCCGCTCGATGTCCCGGAAACCGCCGACGTCGAAACCTTGCGCCACTGATAGGCTCGCTCGCCCTGGCCAAGATCGACGACAGCGGTTGGCGGGCCGTAATCCAGGATGACCGATTCGATGGGCTGCCCGACATAATTCTTCATGATGTCGGAGGCGCAGCCCGCCAGCGCTAGCGCGATTGCGATGAAGACTATCTTCGGAGCCCGTATCGGGAGGCCGGCGCCACGCGTGGACATATCGGAACAGATTCCCATCATGAAAGTTACGCGCGGGACCTAGATCGCGAAGATTGCATCGACATTGCAACGAAGCGCGGAAATGGATCCATTGTCGAAAAAGGCCGGGCCATCCGGGGTACCGGCGCGCATCGAAACACAGGGATTGCGCGATGCCCCTGCGGCCACCGCGCAATCCAATTCGCCCGCTCTAGAACCGGTAGTTGATGCCGGCCTTCAGTTCATGGCTGCCGATCGTCGTCTTGGACGTGCCGAGAGCCGATGTCGTCTCGACGCCCGGGGTGCGGACATAGTCGTACTCGACCTTGGCGGACAGTCCGCCGGCAAAGCCCTGCTCGATGCCGGCGCCGAGGAGATAACCGACCTTCCATCCGTCGGCGCTGCTGACGTTGTCGCCCTTGTCGAATTTGGTCAGGGCAACGCCGCCGGTGCCAAACAGCAGCGTCTGGTCGAAGCTCACGCCTGCCTTGGCCTTGGCGGCGCCGCGCCATTTCTCCTTGATCTTGCCGCCCTGGACGTCGTGTTCGGCGCCGCCGAGATACGAGCCTTCGATCTCGGCGCCGAGAACCGCGGGACCCATCTGCTGGTTGTAGCCGGCCTGAACGCCGCCGCTGAAGCCATTTCGGTCGGCGAACGGATTGGGCATCTTCGTGAATGCCGTGCCGCCATGGACGCCGACATAGGCGCCGCTCCACTGGAAGGCGGGGGGATCATTGTAGGTGGGTGAAAGGTCGGCGGCCATCGCCGGCCCGAGAAGGCAGATGCCAAGGACACCGGCCGTCAGGACGATCTTTGCTTGAGAGGACACGAGCATTACTCCAACACAAACGCGCATCCGGCAAATCGGTACGCAGGTTAACTCCCGGGGAGCGTGACCTCTGGGGCGGTCGGGCTCCGATTTGGTGTCTTCCAGGGACTGTTGCACGGTCCTGAAACTGGCGTTCGCCAGCTTTGGTAGGGGGGTCAGAGCGCAGCGCAACCAGTCACCTGAAAGACGCCTGATGTCTCGCAGGTGAAAATTGCACCCACATTGCGCAAAATTCGAAAATGACGATTTTGTGCTTTATTTTCAACAAATTAAAGCGATCTCGTTTACCGATATTTAAGAACTGCGGACTTTCGCAAGCCCCACGGCCTGGTTCACCGCGAGGCCAGATGCTGCAGCGGTGCGGATTTTCCGCGGCCGTCGGAAGCTAGCAACGGATGCCGGCTTGACGCACCCGGTTCGGCGCACAGACCGCGCTGGCTTGATGGATGGCCGCCAAGCACGTATCTCTGGGCCGTGCCCATGAGTCCGGGCATCTCAATCGGGAGACGGCCTTGTCCGCACTGACGCGCTTTCTCGGCGACTCGCCGCTCAGGGTGATCCTGAAGCTGCTGGTGGTGTCGTTCCTCGTTGGCCTTGTCATGAATGCCTTCGGCTGGTCGCCGATGGATGTGTTCTACGGCATCCAGAAATTTTTCATCGACCTCTGGAACCTGGGCTTCCACGCCATCGACCGCTTCCTTGGCTACATCCTGCTCGGTGCCGCGATCGTCGTGCCGGCCTTCATCTTGCTCAGGATCGCCAACTACCGGAAGTGACTTGGAGCAATTCCAGGAAAAGTGTGAAACGGTTTTCCGTTCGGAATTGCATTAAAACAGAGGGCTAGGCGTAAGCCGAGGCGACCTCGAACAGCAGGGCATGCCGTGCGGCAAGCGCCGGCACGTCCGTGGAATAGCCGCCGCCGATGACGCCGCAGACCGGAATGCCTTGCGCGAGAAAGTGGCCGATGACCATCTTGTCGCGGGCGCGCAGGCCGTCATTGGAAAGCGCCAGCCTGCCGAGCCGGTCCTCGGCATGGACATCGACACCGGCATTGTAGAAAACGATGTCCCAGCGCAGCTGGGCCGAGAGCTCCGGCAGGATCGTGGCCAGCCTTTCGAGATAGGCGGCATCACCCGTGCCGTCGGGCAGTGCAATGTCGAGATCGGAAGCGATCTTGCGCACGGGGTAGTTGCGCTCGCCATGCATGGAAAAGGTGAACACGCGTGGCTCGTTGCCCAGAATATCCGCGGTGCCGTCGCCCTGATGCACATCGAGATCGACGACCAGGATGTTTTGTGCCGCACCCTGTGTGAGCAACACCAGCGAAGCGACGGCGACGTCGTTGAAGGTGCAGAAGCCGGCACCTTGCGCGCGCCGCGCATGATGGCTGCCGCCGGCGGTGTTGCAGGCAATGCCGTGGCGCAAGGCAAGTCGTGCAGCCAACACCGTGCCGCCGGCGGCAAGCTGCGCGCGGAGCGAAACGCGCGGGCCGACCGGAAAACCGATCTCACGCTCGATTTTTTCCGGCACCGAACAGCCGATGACCTGGTCGACATAGTCGGCCGCATGGGCAAGCTTCAGCCATGACGCCGGTGCCGGGTCAGCGGTGTTGAGCGCGTCGGGTCCGGCCAGGCCGCGTGCCCGCAAGGCCTCCATCAGGAGCGGATACTTGCTCATCGGGAAGCGATGGTTGGCAGCGAAGCCGGCGTCGTAGTCAGGATGGTGGACGATCTGCAGGGGCATGAACGGAATCCGGCGGGCTCACGCCAGACCGGGATTTCGGTTGGCCATCGCGGGAAGAATGATTGCGCGGTGGCCGGAAAATGGGGCACATCGGCTCCTCGATCAAGCTTCAATCAGCAAGGCAGCAATCCCTTGGACGAGGGTGCAATCCCAGCCAACGCCAGATCTTTTGTCGTCACCAACCGTTCCGTGCTCGCCATAGCGGTACCGATGACGCTCGCCTATCTGACCACGCCAATGCTCGGCCTTGTCGACACGGCGGTGGTCGGGCAGTTCGGCGACGCGGCCCTTCTCGGTGGCCTGGCCGCGGGATCGCTGGTGTTCAGTGTCGTCTTCACCACCTTCAATTTCCTGCGCTCCGGCACCACCGGTCTCGTCGCCCAGGCTTTCGGGCGCGGCGACGCGCTGGAGGAACAGGCGGTGTTCTGGCGCGCCGTGCTGATCGCGGTCGTCGCCGGCATCGTGCTGGCAGCGCTTTCACCGCTTATCGCCGTCGGTGGCCAGTGGTTCATGGGCGCCGAACCGCGCGTCAGCGAGGCGATGGGCGTCTACATCAGGATCAGGCTGCTTGCCGCACCCTTCTCGCTGATCAACTATGCCATCCTCGGTTATGTGCTAGGGCGTGGCGAGGGTGGGCTCGGCCTTGTGCTGCAGCTGGTGCTCAACGGCATCAACATCGCGCTCTGCTTCCTGCTTGGCCTGAAGCTCGGCTGGGGCGTTGCCGGCGTCGCCTGGGCGACCGTCACCGGCGAATTCCTGGCCATGCTGCTGGGTCTCGCCATCGTTGTGCTCCGCTTCCGCTCGACCCCGTCCCTGCCGCGCCATCGCCTGCTCGACATGAGCGCCTTCCTGCGCATGCTGTCGCTCAACCGCGACATCATGATCCGCTCGTTCTCGCTGCTCGCCGCCTTCGCGCTGTTCACGCGTCAAGGTGCGCAGTTCGGCACTGTGACGCTGGCCGCCAACGCGGTCTTGATGAACTTCTTCCTCGTCGCCGGTTATTTCCTCGACGGTTTTGCCACCGCCGCCGAACAGCTCGCGGGCCGTGCCGTCGGCGCACGTGCCGAGCAGCCCTTCCGGCGGGCGGTGCGGCTGACCTTGTTCTGGGGTTTCGGGCTGGCTGGCGCCGCGACGCTGGTGCTGCTCTCGGCTGGTGCCGATCTGGTCGCTGTCGTCACGACATCACAGGAGGTCCGCTCGGTGGCCGACATCTATTTGCCCTGGGCGGCATTCACCGCGCTGAGCGGCGTGCTGGCGTTCCAGATGGATGGTGTCTTCATTGGCGCGACATGGTCGCGCGACATGCGCAACATGATGTTGCTGTCATTTCTCGTCTTTACCGTCGCGCTGCTGACCCTCGCGCCTGCCTTCGGCAATCATGGCCTGTGGGCGGCACTTCACGTCTTCCTGCTGACGCGGGGCTTCAGCCTGCTGGCGATTCTGCGGCTGCGGCTGCGGACGGCGTTCAGTTGAGCGGCTTTGACGCCCACCGATCGAGATGGCTGTCGCGCAACGCGCGGATGGACTTCAGGCGCTCCGTCTCGCAAAAGCGCGCCATGCCGGCGACGATACGGCCCGGCAGTGCCGGCCCTGCATAGATCATGCTGGTGTAGAGCTGGACGAGATCGGCGCCCGCGCGGATCTTTTCCAGCGCCGCATCCGTGGTATCGACGCCGCCGACGCCGATAATGGCGATATCCGACCCCAGCAGTTTGCGCATCCTGGCCAGTACGATGGTCGAGCGTTCGAACAACGGTTTTCCCGAAAGTCCGCCGGTCTCGCCGGCGGCGTCGGTGTTGCGCAGCGGCGGCCGCGAAATCGTGGTGTTGGAGACGATGACGCCGTCGATTTTCTTCTCGGTGACCTCGGCGGCGATGTCTTCCAATTCGGCCTCGACCAGATCCGGCGCGATCTTCAGGAAGACCGGCGGCTGCGCGGACGCCGTGGCGCGTGCGGCCATGACCCGCGACAAAAGCTCGCCGAGCTGCTCGCGCGCCTGCATGTTGCGCAGGCCCGGCGTGTTGGGTGAGGAGATGTTGACCGTCAGATAACCGGCATAGGGGGCGAAGCGGACGACGCCGCGCTCATAGTCGCCGATGCGGTCGGTGCTGTCCTTGTTGGCGCCGATGTTGACGCCGACAATGCCGGAATGCCCCTTGCGGGCGGCAAGGCGTCTTTCGGCCGCCGCATGGCCCTCATTGTTGAAGCCCAGCCGGTTGATCACCGCTTCATCCGCCGTCAGCCGGAAGATGCGCGGCTTCGGGTTGCCGGTCTGCGGCAGCGGCGTGACCGTGCCGACCTCGGCAAAGCCGAAGCCGAGGCCAAGCAGCGCGTCCGGCACCTCGGCATTCTTGTCATAGCCGGCCGCCATGCCGAGCGGGTTGGGGAAATCGAGGCCGCAAAGGCTGACCTTCAACCTGCTATCGTGCACCGTCCGCGCGCCGACCGGCAGTCCGCAGCGCAGCGCCGCGATGGACAGGCCGTGCGCGGTTTCCGGATCGAAGGTGAACAGCAGCTTCTGGCCGAGCCGGTCGAGCACGCTCATTCGGCCTCCAGCGCCGGGAAGAGGTGGGTACCGTCGGCACCAAGCGGCAGCGGTCGCACCCACTTGACGGCTTTGAGTTCCAGCACGCCGTAAAGATGCGGAAACAGCGCGCCGCCGCGCGAGACCTCATATTGCAGGGCGGGTCCCAGGCTGGCGCCGTCAACGGCGACGAGCAGAAGGTCTGTCTGGCCGGAAAAATGCTTTGCCGCCGTTTCCCGGGCCTGCGCCGCCGTCGAGAAATGGATGAAGCCGTCGGTGACATCGATCGGCGCCCCGGTAAAGCGGCCATTGGCTTCGGCCTCGCGCCAAAGCGCTTGCGGGGTTATCTTGTAGATAAACTGAGACATGGTTGCGCTATAGTCCGAACCAGTCGAGCGGGGAAGGCCACGCCAAGGGTCTTCCCCATTTCCGGCGCAAACATTCGATATTTCAGGCCTTGGCCATGGAGGACAACATGCGTCTGCACCACATTTTGATCCCCGCCGCGCTCGTTTCACTGGTCGCGGTATCAGCCTATTCGGAAGAAACCGATCGCTACCGGCTGGAAAAGTCCGCCAACGGCTATGTCCGCATGGACACGCAGACCGGCGCCATGTCGCTCTGCGAGGAGCGTTCGGGCCAGCTCGTCTGCAAGATGGCGGCCGATGAACGCGCCGCCTTCCAGGACGAGGTCGACCGCCTGCAGACCTCGATGAAGGCAATGGATGAGCGCGTCACCAAGCTGGAGAATTCGCTCTCCGCCCGTCTCGAATCGAAATTGCCGAGCGAGGAGGATTTCAACAAGACGATGAGCTACATGGAGCGCTTCCTGAAGGGCTTCATGGGCATCGTCAAGGATATGGACAAGGATAACGGCGACGGCGCCCAGCTCAACTCGCAGAAAACCTGATCATCCAAACCAGTGAAAATGGGGCGTGCCGGCTTTGCCGCTTGAAAACAGCGCGCGGCCCCTCATAATCGTCCGACTGGTCCCGAAAAGCTAAAAATCATCGACGGGATTCGGGGAGGAACATTTGCCGTCAGGCTATTCTTTCGTCATCGCCGACGATCACCCGCTGTTTCGCGGCGCGCTGCGTGAGGCACTTGCCGGCATCGGCAATGTCGCCGCCATCCACGAGGCCGGTGATTTCGAAAGCGCCAAGGCGCTGGTCGTGGCCAATGAGGATGTCGATCTTGTGCTGCTCGACCTGTCGATGCCGGGCGCCAGCGGCCTTTCCGGCCTGATCTCGCTGCGCGGCATCCATCCGGCGGTGCCGCTGATCGTTGTCTCGGCGCATGACGATCCAGCGACCATCAGACGCGCGCTCGATCTTGGCGCCTCCGGCTTCATCTCCAAATCGGCGAGCATGGAAGAGATCCGCAACGCCGTGCAGTCGGTGCTGGCCGGCGACATAGCGGCTCCGGTTGGCGTCGATCTCGGCGTCGAGCGCGATCCCGAAATATCGGACCTGATCAAGAGGTTGCAGGCGCTGACGCCGCAGCAGACCCGTGTGCTGGGCATGCTGGCCGAGGGCCTGCTCAACAAGCAGATCGCCTACGAACTCGGCGTCTCCGAGGCGACCATCAAGGCGCATGTCTCGGCCATCCTGCAGAAGCTCGGCGTCGACAGCCGCACCCAGGCGGTTATCCTGCTGTCCAAGATAGGCAGCGACCCGTTGCAGCCGGCGCACTGAGTGCCGGCGTCGCAACGGATTTAGGCGACGCGCTTCAGGTCATTGTTCAGCCTTGTCTGTCACCCTTGCTTGGCTATCGCCTGTGCGATCGCGCGCATCCAGATCGCAACGGCCGCAGCGCCCCCGTCCGGCGCGCCGACTGCCCGCTCACCGAGATAGCTTGCCCTGCCAAGACGCGGCGACATCGAGGCGGTGGCGTCGGCCCCGTCTGCCGCGGCGTCCGCCGCGCGCGTGCAGCGCTCGCTGGCCGGAAGGCCAACCGTTGATTTCAGTGAACGGACCGCGGGCTCCAGGGCGTCCAGCATGGTGCGGTCGCCAGGCTTCGCGCCGCCGGCCTCGGCTACGGCGGCAATTGCAAGTTCGAATGCGTCCACCCAGTGCTGCGCCGTCAGGTTTGGCTGCTGTGCTAGGTGACGTCCCGCGCGTGCCAGGGCAATGGCATAGAACGGCCCCGAACTGCCGGCGATCGCCCGACGCAAGGCGGTCGAGATTTCGATGATCGCCCCGGGTGGGCTCGACCAGGCCGATTCCGGAAGGGCGCGAACGGCCTGGGCACCGCGCATCATGCTCGCGCCCAGATCGCCGTCGCCGGCCTTGCTGTCGAGATCAGTCAGGTGGTCTTCCGCCGACTCGAGCGCGTCCGCCACCGCCATGACAATTCCGCGCAGACTGGAATCCGCGGCGTTCAGATGCGCCTCGGCCGGTTCGGCGAACGGTTCGATCGTGGCCGCGACGATGGACCGGTTGGCTGGAACATGCCCGCAACCGGGCCACGCGCTTGCTTCAACGGAGGCATCCAGGAAGCGGAGATCATCGGCATCGAGCTTCAGCACGGAGAGCGAGCAGCCCGGCATTTCAAGCGCGGTGAGCAAGTTGCCGCTCCAGGCGCGCTCGACCGTGATGCCGCGCCCGCGCAGGTCCGCCAAAGCGTGACGCGCCACGATGGCGAGTTCCAGCGGTGGCGTCGCGCCGAGCCCGTTGACGAGCAGTGCGACACGATCTCCCGCCTTGAGGCCGCATTCCTTGACGATCCTGGCGATCATCCGTTCGACCAGTTCGTCAGCGGGCTTGATTTCTCCGCGCTCGACGCCTTTCTCGCCATGGATGCCGAGACCCAGTTCGATCTCGCGCTCGCCCAGCGTGAAGCCTGGCCTGCCGGCCGTGGGAACGGTGCAGGCGCCGAGGGCGACGCCCATCGTGCCGACCCGGGCGGCCGCGGATCGCGCTTTTTCCGCCACCTCGGCCAGTGGAAGTCCTGCTTGCGCGGCGGCGCCGGCGATCTTGTGCACAAGCACCGTGCCTGCAATGCCGCGCCGCCTCTCCGGCGCGACGACGCCCGCCAAGGCGATGTCGTCGGCTACCACCGCGATCTCGACAGGGATGCCTTCGGCGCGGGCGAACTCGGCCGCGATGCCGAAATTCAGCCGGTCGCCGGTATAGTTCTTGATGATCAGCAGCGCGCCTGCCGGCCCCGCCGTCGCGCGGATCGCCGCAAGGACGGCATCGGAACTGGGCGAGGTGAAAACGTCTCCTGTCACCGCTGCGCTCAGCATGCCCGACCCGACATAGCCGGCATGGGCTGGCTCATGCCCGGCGCCGCCGCCCGAGATCACGGCCACGGGTCGTTCCGCCGCCGTCGGCAGGCCGATGCGCAAGGCGACATTCTCGGTGTCCAGCAGCGCCAGATGCGGTGTGAGGTCGGCGAGCCCCTCGAGCATTTCGCGAACGACGTTTCGAGGATCGTTGATCAGTTTCTTCATGGCGTTCAGTCGACCTTGCGAAGGAAATCAACGAGGCGGTTAGCCCCTTCCTGGATGAGCTTTGGATCGACCGCGAAGCAGACGCGCAGATAAGCCTCGCCGCCCCGGCCGAAGGCCGAGCCCGGCGCCACGCCGACACCCGCCTCGCGCAGGATACGCCGGGCCATGTCGTAGCCGCTGTTCATGCCGTGGACGGAGAAGAAGAAATAGAAGGTTCCATCCGGCCAGAACACGCGCACATTCGGCAGGCTGTCGAGCGCGGAGCAGATGATCTCCCTGCCCTTGGCCGACCGCGCCACCAGCTCCTTGATGAAGTGGTCGCCCTGGTCGAGCGCGGTGATCGCGGCGTGCTGGATGAACGTCGCGACGCTGGTCGTATTGTACTGGCTGAGATTGTCGAAGACCGTGCCCATGCCGCGCGGATAGATCAGCCAGCCAATCCGCCAGCCGGTCATGCACCAGTTCTTGGAGAAGGTGTTGGTGATGATCAGCCGGTCGGTGGGCGCGGCGAGTTCCAGGAAGGAAGGCGCGATCGTGCCGTCATAGGTGAAATGGGCGTAGACTTCGTCGGAGACGATCCAGATCCCGCGCGCGCGGGCGAAGTCGAGCACTGCCTTCATCTGCTCGAGCGGCATGATCCAGCCCGTCGGGTTGGACGGTGAGTTGATGGCGATGACGCGGGTGCGTGGGGTGACGGCGGCAAAAAGGTCGTCGAGGTCGAGACGAAAGCCTCCTCCCTCGGCGACGCGATAGTTCACCGGCACCACCTTGCCGCCCAGGATGCCTACGATCTCGACGAGGTTGGGCCACGCCGGAACCGGAACGATCACCTCGTCGCTGGGGCTGAGAACGGCCTGGAAGGCCTGCATGATCGCCTGCACCCCGCCCGCGGTGACGCTGAAGCGGTCCGCACCGATCTCCACCTTCCAATGGCGCTTGTGATAGCGGTCGAGCGCCTCGCGAAGGGCCGGCACGCCATGGGAATAGGTGTATCGCGTCTGGCCCGCGGCCAGGGAAGCCACGGCCGCCTCGCGAATGAAGTCCGGCGTGGGAAGGTCGCCTTCGCCGATCCAGAGCTTGATGACGTCCGGGTCCTCCCGGGCGAGATCGGCGATGTCACAGATCTGATTGAGTTCGATCCCGCTGATCCGCTCGGGACTGCCCGCCATGGGCCACTGTGACGTATGCCAATCCATACTTTCTCCTCCGGACGGGTTCGCCCGCTTCAATGCACGTGTGTGGACATGGCGGGACGCGTCGCGCGCCCCGCCATCGGCTGGCATTCTATGCGAGAAGCGCTTGCAGGGCTTCGTCGATACGGCCCTTCTGGCTGTCGCTGACGGGCGGCATCGGCGCGCGCGGCAGATGAAGCGCCAGGCCCTGCCGATGCTGGCAGTACTTCACACAGGCCGGAAGATTGTCGTGAGGCAGTGCGTCCCACAGATCGGCAAGGCGATAGTGCAGGGCGAGGGCGGCCTTGTGGTCTCCGGACTGGACATGGTTCCAGAGCTTCACCGTGACGGCCGGAACCGCGGACGTCAGGGCACTGATCGCGCCGTGCACGCCAAGCGAGAATGCCGGATAGAGCAGCGCATCGGTGCCGGTGAGCACGACGTTTCCCGGCTTGAGGCGATGGAGCAGGTCCGAGACGAGCTTCAGGTCGCCGGCACTCTGCTTCATGCCGATGACGCCGGGAACCTCGTCCATGATCCGCAGCATCAGGTCCGAGCTGAGATAGTTCCAGGGGACAACATTGTAGATGATGATCGGGATGCCGGTCTCTTCCCAGATCGTGCGGAAATGCTGGACGGTGGCATCCTCGTTCGGCTTGAAGAGATAGTGCACGGGGGTGACCTGCATCGCGGCGATATTCAGCCCCTTGAGCATGCGGGCGCGTTCGATGGCGCTGCGTGTGCTGTTGATGATCAGTCCGGCAAGGAAGGGGACACGGCCGCCGATTGCGTCATGCACGGCCTTCATCGAGGCCGTGAAGTCGGCGTCGTTCAGCGTATGGCCTTCGCCTGTGCTGCCACCTGCGACCATGCCGTCGACGCCCTGCTCGATCATGAACTCGACCTGCTCGCCGATCGCTCCCGGAACGAGATTGCCGTTGGCGTCGAAAGGCATCGTGATGGGCGGGATGATGCCCGTGAGCTTTTGGCCGGAAGCGGATTGTGTGGGCATGTCATTCTCCAGGAGCTGGGCTGCTTGATTTTGTATTCCGAAATGCGGGATACATTGTGTCACAAGTCATTTAAAACCCATATTTTATGTTTTGGTCAAGGGCTGGGCTTGTGTATTTCAAAAAAATGTGGATGCATCGCATTGCAACCCTTGCATATGTTCCGGTATGCGGGATTAATAGCTGAATCAATGGGAGTGATTGATGAATTTCAACAAACTGGTTCCGTTGACGCTCGCACTGCTGATGGGCGCGGGCGTGACGGCGTGGGCTGCGGACGAGAGTCCGACGCTCGCCAAGATCCAAGGCGACAAGAAGATCGTCATCATGAACGACCTGTCGGCCGCGCCGTGGCAGTTCCGCGATGCCAACGGCAACGCCGCCGGGTTCTCGATCGACCTCGATCGCATGATCGCGGCCAAGCTCGATGTCGACCTGGAGCTGAGGAACGTCGAATGGGCGGGCCTGATACCCGGGCTGCTGACACGCAAGTCCGATATTCTGGCCACCAGCATGACCGTTACTCCAAAACGCGCGGAGCAAATCCTGTTCACGAAGGAAAACTGGTACTCCACCGGCGTGGTAACGATCGTGCGGCCGGACGACGCGGCTCTCTCCTGGGAGGATCTGAACCAGCCGGGCAAGACGATCGCCGTCAAGGCTGGCACCAGCGCTGTCGACATCGCCAAGCAGTTTTTCGCTAATGCCGAGGTTCAGAGCTATCCGAACGATACCGACACCTATCAGGCCCTGAAAACCAGTCGTGTCGATGCCGCGCTGAACGACCTGGCGGTGCTCGGCGTCGTGCAGCGCGAATATGGTTTCGTGTCGCTGAAGAAGCCTCGTGAACTGATCAGTTCGGACGACTGGGCCTTCGCCGTGCGCAAGGATGATGTGGGCGCCCAAGCCTATCTCGATACGTTGCTTGCCGAGATCAAGGCAAACGGCAAGCTCGAGGCTTTACGCGCCTATTGGGTAGACGGCGAGGCCTGGAAGAAGGACTTCCTGGAGAAGAACGGCGGCGTGTCCGAGGAACGCAAGAAGCTGGTCGAGCAGCTCGGCATTTCGGCCTATGTGCCGGAAAGCGGCAAGGGCACGCGAATGACCCTGGAATAGCATTGCGGTGCCGCATCCCTCGGGACATCGAAGGGATGCGGCAGCGGCACTTCTCTGACCTGGCGCATGAGCCTCTCCGAGCCGTCCTTTCCGGCCCATGCACCAGCAATCCGGTAAGCACGCCAGCGTCAGGCATCTCCTCCACTTTCGGTGACTGAATGACATTTTTCGAGGCCAGAGACGTCAATTTCCACTTCGGCGGTTTTCACGCGCTGCGCGACGTTTCGTTCGAGTTCGGCAAGGGCGACGTGCTGGTCGTTTGCGGCCCTTCCGGTTCGGGAAAGAGCACCTTGATCCGTGCCATCAACCGTCTTGCCGGCCCGCTCACCAGCGGTTCGATGTCGATCGAGGGGCGCGATCTGGCGGGCCTGCCCGGCAGGGAACTCTATCGGCGCATTGGAATGGTCTTCCAGCGCTTCAACCTTTTCCAGCACCTCACCGTGCTCGAGAATATCGCGCTGCCGCAGAGGCGGGTGCTCGGCAAAGGCCGGCGCGAGGCCGCGGACCGCGCCAGGGCACTGCTCGATCGCGTTGGCCTGGCCGACAAGGCCGGCACCTATCCCGTCAGGCTGTCTGGCGGCCAGCAGCAGCGTGTCGCCATCTGCCGGGCGCTGGCGATGGACCCCGAACTGCTGTTGTTCGACGAGCCGACGTCCGCTCTCGATCCCGAAATGGTGGGAGAGGTGCTGCAGGTCATGCGCAACCTGGCCGCCGGCGGCATGACCATGATCGTGGTGACCCATGAGATGGGTTTCGCACGCGAGCTTGGCACCGAGATCCTCTTCATGGAGGCAGGCCAGGTGGTCGAGCGCGCGCCGCCCGCCGATTTCTTTGCCTGTCCGCGGGAGGCGCGCACGCGCGCCTTCCTCGACCAGATACTCCATCATTGAGGCCAGCGATGTTCGCCACAGCCTATGACCTGTTCTGGCAATATCGCGACGTTTATCTGCGAGGGCTGGGCAATGCCCTGATGGCGGCGGCTTGCGGCCTGGTGCTGTCCCTCATTGTCGGCGTCGTCGCCGGCGTCGTCCGCTTCTCCTCCACGGGTGTCGCCGGGCGCATCGTGGCCATCTATGTTTCCGTCGTGCGCAACACGCCGATGCTGGTGCAGGTCTATTTCATCTATTTCGGCTTGCCGGCGCTCGGCGTCACGCTCTCGGCCTTTGCGACGGGTGTTGTCGCACTCACCTTCAACTCGGGCGCCTACATCGCCGAGATCACGCGTGGCGGCCTTGCCGCCATCCCGCAAGGACAGACCGAGGCGGCGATGGCGCTTGGCCTCAATCGCCGCATCCTTTTGGCGCGCGTCCTGGTTCCGCAGGCGGCGCCGACTGTCCTGCCCGCAATCACCGGCCAGTTCGTGCAACTGATCAAGGACACCTCGCTGCTCTACACCATCGCGGTCCTGGAGATCACCAAGGCTGCCGACGACGTCGGCAACGAGACCTACCAGTTCCTGGAGGCCTATCTGGTGAGCTGCGTGATCTACGTCGTGGTCTGCGCCATACTCAACCTGCTTGTCGACCAATACGAGCGCCGTGCCGGCTTCTCCAGGCACCGGAGGGTCTGAGCATGACGCTCTTCTCGCTGGTCTACGACGCCGCCACGCTCATTCTTTCAGGGATGCCGATCGTCATCGTGCTGATGGTCTCGGCCTTCTTTCCCGCGCTCGCCCTTGGCATACTTGGCGGCCTGATGAGCAGTTCGAAATCCAGGCTGCTGCGCATCATAGCGGGATTGTATGTCTACATTTTCCGCAGCGTTCCCTTCCTGATGTTCATCTTCCTGGTCTATTACGGCCTGCCCTACTACGACATCGACATCGGTCCGGTCACGACCGCCATCATAGCGCTCGCCCTGAGCCACGGCGCCTATATGACCGAGATCATCCGGGGCGGGCTGCTTGGCTTTGACAAAGGGCAGAACGAGGCCGCGATCGCGCTTGGCTTTACCCTGACGCAACGGCTCAGGGACATCGTGCTGCCGCAGACGCTGATGGCGATCATTCCATCGCTTCTTGGTCAATCGATCCTGATGGTGAAGGATACCTCGCTGGTCTCGGTGGTGGGAATCAGCGAGCTCACCCGCCTCGGGCGGGAAGTCGTCATCAGGACCAATGAGCCCTTCGTTGTTTTCACGATCGTCGCGGCTGCCTATTTTGTCCTATGTTTCGGTCTGGAAATGGTGGCGGTTCGTCTCGAAGCCCGTGTGCGCAAGATAACCTCGAGGCAATGAGCGATATGGAAGGGAAGACCATGAGTCAGGCCGGAACCGTCACGCCGCCTCGCGCCGCGTCCGCCGACGGGGTCGACGAAGCGGCGCGGGAGAGCCGCGACTCCGGGGCAAAGTCACTGCGCAAGATGTCCGTCGTGCTGGACTGCTTCACGCGGCTGCATCCCACATTGACCGTGGGCGAGATATCGGAGGCCACGGGCTTGCCCCGCACGACCGTCCACCGCATCGTCGCTTCGCTGAGGGAAGTCGGGATGCTCGACCAGGATGGGCGCCGCCAGAGCTACCGGCTTGGTTTGAAGATGTTTCACTACGGAAGCAGCGTGCTGGCGAGCCTCGATACCCCCCGGCGGGCGCATCCTCACATCGCCAAGCTGCAGCTCTTCACCGGCGAGATCATTCATTTCCACATGTTCGACGGCAGCCAGATGGTCTGCGTCGAGCGCGAGGAGATGGGCAGTTCGCGGCTCACCACATTGACCACCATCGAGGGCGCTCCGACCTATTGCACGAGCGTCGGCAAGGCATTCCTGGCATTTCAGGATGAGACGCTGGTGCGTCGGATCGCGCAGGAGGAAGGCCTCAGGCGATACACCCCCAGGACGATCACCGATCTCGGCAAGCTCCTCGAAGAGTTGGCGCTCATTCGTTCCCGCGGGTTCGCGATCGACGATGAGGAGAACCAGGTAGGTCTTCGTTGCATTGGGGCGCCGATCAGGGACGCTGCTGGCAGGGTTTTTGCCTCGGTCAGCGTATCGGGGCCCGCCGAGCGGATGCCCGACATCCGGCTCGAGGGTCTTGCTCCGCTGGTAATCCAGACCGCGAACGATATCTCGAAGGCCCTGGCATAGTGCTTACCAGGCGATGCGTACGAGTGATAGGACCTGATCTTACTCGGCCGACGCCATCGGCCTGACCCTGGCCATCATCGAGCGCAGCACCGCCGGTTTCAGCGGCTTGTTGATCATCGGAACGTCGAGTTCGCCAGCCGCCGCGCGCACCTCGTTGGAACGGTCGGCGGTGACCAGCACACACGCAAGATCCTGGCCACACGTCGCGCGCAAGGTCCTGATCGCGTCGAGCCCGGTGACGCCGTCGAGATGATAGTCGGCAAGCACGATGTCGGGCCTGCGCGCGCCAGGCCGCAGGAGCTCTCCCGATCCGGAGGCGGTGTCGACGGTGCACCCCCAGCCTTCGAGCAGAAGACGCATGCCGTCGAGGATGCGCTCGTCATTGTCGATGCAAAGCACTGTCAGCCCGGCAAGCGAGGAAGCGGCGCGTGCCGGTGCTTTCTCGATCTCGCGTCGCGGCGCCGCCACAGCCGCCACCGGCAGTATGACCGAGAAGCGCGTGCCCTTGCCCGGATTGGAGAAGAGGCGGATTTCGAGCCTGAGTACCCTGGCTATGCGGTCGACGATGGAGAGGCCGAGACCGAGGCCCTCGGCCTCCCGCGCACCTTCGTCCAGCCGGGTGAACTCATGGAAGACGGTGTTCAGCCTGTCGCCGGCGATGCCGATGCCGGTGTCGATCACCTGGATCTCCGCCAGTTCGCCGCGTCGCCGCACGCCGACCAGGATGCGGCCCTGGCGCGTATATTTGATGGCATTGGAGACAAGGTTCTGGATCAGGCGGCGCAATAGATTGCGGTCGGTCACCACCGTCAGCGAAGATGGCATGATCGTCAGGCCGAGCTTTTTCTCCGCGGCCATCGGTCGAAAATCATTGCCGATCTGGCGCAGCAATCCGTCGAGGTTGAAGGCGGTATCGTCCGGCTTCATCGCGCCGGCATCGAGGCGGGAGATGTCGAGCACGGCGCCAAGGATCGTCTCAACCGATTCCAGCGAGGATTCGATGTTGACCGCGGCCTTGCCGGCCGGACCCTTGCCGGCTTTCTCGATCAGCGAGGAGCAATAGAGCCGGGCAGCGTTCAACGGCTGCAGGATGTCATGGCCGGCGGCGGCGAGGAAGCGCGTCTTGCCCAGATTGGCCTCCTCGGCCAGCATCTGCGCCTGCGCCAGTTCCTCGTTGACCCGGGTGAGTTCGATGGTTCGGGTCTTGACGCGTTGTTCCAGCGATTCATTGGCGCGCTTCAGCGCCAGATCCTGCTCGACGCGGCCGGAAATGTCGGCATAGGTGGCGACGATGCCGCCGTCCGGCATCGGGTTGGAGCGCAGTTCGAGAATGCGGCCGCTGGTCTTCAGCTCCATCTGCCAGGGGCTGACGAAACTGGTCAGACGGTTGAGCATTGTCACGCGCTGGTCGGCGGGGATGTCACCGCGCTCGGCGAGATGGCGCAAGATCTGGTCGAGCGAGACGCCGACCTGGCCCATCTCGTCGGGCAGGTCGAACAGCGCCCGGTACTGGCGGTTCCAGCAGATCAGCCGAAAGTCCTTGTCGAAGACGGTAATGCCTTGCTCCATCTGGTCGAGCGCGATCTGCAGCAGGTCGCGGTTGTGCTGCAGTGCCTCGGTGGCGTCGTCGAGCAGGCGGAAGGCATCCCGGGATTCGCGGTCATGGCGCCTGAACAGCAGCGACAGGATCAGCCGCGCCGAGGAGGAACCGACGGCGCTGGCCAAAAGCTGCTCGGAGAAGCGGATGACGTCCATGCTCGCCTGCTCCTTGCCGTGCAGCGAGGTGCCGTTGGTCCTCTCGAACGACTGGAAAGAGCGCTCGGTGCGCTCGACGCCGAGATAGCGGCCGATCGTGTCCTTGAGGTCGTTGACGGTGATGGCGGTGCGGAAGCGGCGTAGACTCGGCATCGGGCCGGCGTCGCGCGGCACGAAGATCGATGCCTGGATGCGCTCCAGCGGCACCGACGCGCGCGACAGCGAGCCGAGCACGAAGAACACCGCGTTGATCGACAGGCTCCACAGCACGCCGTGGTTCAGGGGTTCGGCAACCGTGCCGAACAGGGCTTGCGGGCGCAGTGCCTCGAAGCCGAACAGCCCATGCACGACGATGTCGGTGTCGGGCGCGACAAGCGAAGGCAGGAGCAGCGTGTAGCTCCAGACAAGGATGCCGGCGACCATGCCGAGCGCGGCACCCCTGCCGTTGGCGCCGCGCCAGATCAGCCCGCCGATCAGCGCCGGCGCGAATTGCGCGATGGCCGCGAACGACATCAGGCCGATCGATGACAGCCGCGCGCTGTTGGTGCTCTCGCGATAGTAGAGGAAGGCGATGAACAGGAGGATGAAGATCGCTCCGCGCCGCACGTTGAGGATAAGCGTCGACCAGTCCTCGGTCTCCAAGGTCGAGGTCTTGAGCAGGCGGCGCACGAACAGCGGAATGACGAGGTCATTGGAGATCATGATCGACAGCGCCACGCTTTCGACGATCACCATGGCTGTTGCCGCGGACAACCCACCGATGAAGGCCGCCATGGCCAGCAGGTCGTGACCGCTGAAGAGCGGCAGCGACAGCACGTAGAGATCGCTGCTGGTGCCGGTGCCGACCAGCGACAGGCCGGCAAACGCGATCGGCAGCACGAACAGGTTGATCGCCACGAGGTAGAGCGGAAACACCCAGGTCGCGGTGCGCAGCTCGGCCTCGCCGCGGTTCTCGACAATGGTGACGTAGAACTGCCGCGGCAGCATGATGATGGCACAGCCGCTGAGGCCCGTCAGCACCAGCCAGGTGGCAAGCGAGGTGTTGTAGCCCATCGCCTGCCGCACCTGCCCATTTTGCGCCAGCTTGGCGAACATGTCTCCCGGGCCGCCGAAGATCAGGAAGGTGACCATCAGGCCGATCGCCAGGAAGGCGGCGAGCTTGACCACGGTTTCGACCGCCACCGCCAGCACCAGCCCGTCCTGATGTTCGGTGGCATCGGCGTGGCGGGTGCCGAACAGCACGGCAAACAACGCCAGAAGCATCGCCACGACCAGCGAGATGTCGCTGACGAACGGATCGAAGGAGGGCGGCGATCCCGTATAGTGCTCGACCATCAGGCTGACCGAGCCGGAAATCGCCTTCAATTGCAGCGCGATGTAGGGCACCGCCCCGATCGTGGCGATCAGCGTGGCGATCGCCGCGACGGTGAAGCTCTTGCCGTAGCGCGCGCCGAGGAAGTCCGCGATCGAGGTGATCTTCTCGGTCTTGGCCAGCCGTACGATGCGGTTGAGCAGGGGAAAGCCGAACACGAACACCAGCACCGGGCCGGTGTAGATGCCGAGGAATTCGAGGCCGCGTTCGGACGAGAGGCCGACGGAGCCGAAAAAGGTCCACGAGGTGCAGTAGATCGCCAGGCTGAGCGCGTAGATGAATGGCCTTGCCCGGCCCGGCCCTGAAATGGCCGAGCGGCGATCGCCCAGGCTGGCGATGGCGAACAGCAGCGTCACATAGGCGATCGCGATGATGACGATGAACAGACCCTGCACGCCTGGAATTTCCTCCTTTGCCGTTTTTTATCCGGCTTGCTCGAACGCAATCACAGCTTGAGCCCTAAGTCCATCGCGGCTTTGGGCGCATGAAGGGCATGATTTCTGGAGGTTGAGGTGGGCAAGGAGAAAGCGGTTGTTTTCTCCCTTTTACCCATGTTGCAACTCCAGGTTTTTGTTATTGTGCCCATGGTCGATGCCGCAAGGACGGAACGGCAGCGCGGCCGGGTCATGACAAGGAGGGTCGGAATGCTGAAAGAATTCCAGGAATTCATTTCCAAGGGTAATGTGATGGACTTGGCCGTCGGCGTCATCATTGGCGGCGCCTTCAGCACGATCGTTACCTCGCTGGTCAATGATATCATCATGCCGATCGTCGGCGCGATTTTCGGTGGTCTGGATTTCAACAATTATTTCTTCGGCCTTTCCTCGGCCGTCAACGCCACCTCGCTGGCGGACGCCAAAAAACAAGGCGCCGTTTTCGCGTATGGCAGCTTCATCACCGTGGTGCTGAACTTCCTCATCCTCGCCTTCATCATCTTCCTGATGGTCAAGGTGGTGAACAATATGCGCCGGCGGCTTGAGGCCGAAAAGCCCGCGCCCGCCGCGGCGCCGCCCCCCGCCGATGTCGCGCTGTTGACCGAAATCCGCGACCTGCTCGCCAGGAAATAACTCGGCCTGCCATCGCTGGACCAAAACCCCGGTCGCTCGCGGCCGGGGTTTTCTGTTTTCGCATCTGGTAAGGAGCGCTGACCAACGCTTGAGACCGGAACCGACCCGCCATGACCTTGATCGACAGCTTGCGCGCCGAAGCCCGCGCGGCACCTGAAAGCGGCATTGTCGCCGTCGTCAATTACGGCCGCCTGCGCGAGGGCTTGATCCCGCTTTGGGCGGGTGAGGGCGACCTGCCGACGCCGGCCTTCATTTCCGACGCCGCTGCTCGGGGATTGTCCAATGGCGAGACCTTCTACACCTGGCAGAAGGGCATTCCTGATCTCAGGCAGGCGCTTGCCCGCTACTATGCAAGGCATTTCGCCAGGACGTTTCCCGAGGAGCAGTTCATCGTCACCGGCTCCGGCATGCATGCCATCCAGCTGGCGCTCGACGCGCTCGCCGGGGCCGGCGACGAGGTTATCTATCTGTCGCCGGCCTGGCCGAATTTCGATGCCGCGGCGGCGATATCGGGAGCCGTTCCGGTACCGGTCACGCTCGACAACTCGGGCAATGGCTGGTCCTGCGACGTCGAGAAGATAGCGGCGGCGATCACGCCGCGCACCAAGGCGCTGTTCATCAACACGCCTTCGAACCCGACCGGCTGGACCGCCGATCACGAGACCTTGCAGGCGATCCTCGATCTTGCGCGGGCGAAGAACCTCTGGATCATCGCCGACGAGATCTATTCGCTGTTCCACTATGGCCATGGCCGCGCGCCGTCCTTCCTTGACATAGCGACGGCGGAGGACCGCATCCTGTACGTCAACTCCTTCTCCAAGAACTGGGCGATGACCGGCTGGCGCATCGGTTGGATCAAGACGCATCCGAGCCTGCAGCAGGTGTTCGAGAACCTGATCCAGTATTCGAACTCGGGTGTTGCCCAATTCATGCAGCGCGGTGCGATCGCCGCGCTTGACGAGGGCGATGGCTTCGTCGCCGAGCAGGTGGAGCGGGCGAGGAAGGCACGCGACCTGGTCTGCGGCATTCTCGGAGCCACCGGCCGGGCCCGGTTCACCGTGCCGCAGGGCGCCTTTTACCTGTTCTTCGCCGTCGACGGCATCACCGATTCGCGCTCGGCCGCTTTCGAGATCGTCGACAAGGCCAATGTCGGCCTGGCGCCCGGCACGGCCTTTGGTCCTGGCGGCGAAGCCTTCCTCAGGCTGTGCTTCCACCGCCGCCTCGATCAGATCGACGAAGCGGCGCACCGGCTGGCGAAGTGGATGAAGACCGTTTGAGCGGGTGGTGGTTTTAGCCGCCCGAGATCAGCCGCCCGACTTGGGGACCAGCAGGGGAATGATGCGGTCGGTCTTGGCGACCGAAGGTCGGCCGGCGGAGCCGTAGGGAATGCCGAGCGCATCCCAGGTCTCGACCAGCGCATCCTGCAGTTCGGCGATCAGCGCGTCCGAATGGAACGGCGTCGGCGTGATGCGCAGCCGCTCGGTGCCGCGCGGCACGGTCGGGTAGTTGATCGGCTGGATGTAGATGCCGTGAACGCCAAGCAGCCGGTCGCTCGCCATCTTGCAAAGCTCCGGATCGCCAACCAGCACCGGCACGATATGGGTCGCGGAGTCCATCACCGGCAGGCCGGCGGCCGCCAGGATCTGTTTGGTTCGGCTCGCCTGCTGCTGCTGCGCGTCGCGCTCGGCCTGCGATTGCTTGAGATGACGGATGGACGCGGTGGTGGCGGCGGCGATCGCCGGCGGCAGCGCCGTGGTGAAGATGAAACCCGGCGCATAGGAGCGAACCGCGTCGATCACCGCGCTGGTGCCGGTGATGTAGCCGCCCAGCGTGCCGAACGCCTTGGCCAGCGTGCCCTGGATGATGTCGATGCGGTCGGCAAGGCCTTCGCGCTCGGTGATGCCGCCGCCGCGCGGTCCGTACATGCCCACGGCATGGACCTCGTCGATATAGGTCATGGCGTTGTAGCGCTCGGCGAGCTCGACGATCTCTCTGATCGGCGCGATGTCGCCGTCCATCGAATAGACGCTTTCGAAGACGATCAGCTTGGCGCGCTCGCGCCCCGCCGCCTGCAAGAGGCTTTCCAGATGCGCGACGTCATTGTGGCGGAAGATCTTCTTTTCGGCGCCCGAGCGCCGCACGCCCTCGATCATCGAGGCGTGGTTCAACTCGTCCGAGATGATCAGGCAGTTGGGCAAAAGCCGGGCAATGGTCGAGATCGAGGCTTCGTTGGAGACGAAGCCGGAGGTGAAGACCAGGGCCGCGTCCTTGCCGTGCAGGTCGGCAAGCTCCTGCTCGAGCTCGACCAGCGGGTTGGACGTGCCGGAAATGTTGCGGGTGCCGCCGGCGCCCGAGCCCATCTTGCCGGCCGCATTCTGGAAGGCGGCGATGACATCGGCGTGCTGGCCCATGCCGAGATAGTCGTTGGAGCACCAGACGGTGATTTCCTCGGCGCGGCCATTGGAGCGCCAGATGGCGCGCGGAAACTTGCCCGCGATACGCTCGAGATCGGCGAAGACACGATAGCGCCGCTCGGCGTGGAGCTGGTCGATCGCTTCTTCGAAGAACCGCTGGTAGTTCATGTCGGCTTCCCAATTTTGCGCGGGATCATAATCATTGCCCTATTGGTCGTCCACCGGGCCGTTTTGGTCAAAATGCCACGCCCCGCACCTGTTCCTAACGCTTGCGGATCATGGCCTATTCCCGTTCCAAGACACGCTCTGTGGATCACTTTTGTTTCCACACGATGCCACATCAAGTGAACGCCGGTTACCAAGGGTTCTAATGGCCATGCGGATGGCTTTCCAGTAAGGCGGTGTTTGAGACAGTTTCCGATAAATCTTGAGATGCGAGGATGCGGATGACGGTTTTGGTGACAGGTGGCGCCGGCTATATAGGCAGCCACATGGTCTGGGAATTGCTGGATGCCGGCGACAGCGTGGTCGTTCTCGACCGGCTTTCGACCGGCTTCGAATGGGCGGTGGCGCCGGAGGCAAAGCTTGTCGTCGGCGATGTCGCCGACAAGGAATTGGTCGGATCGATCATCCGGGACAATCAGGTCGACGCCATCATCCATTTCGCCGGCTCCATCGTGGTTCCGGAATCGGTCGCCGACCCGCTTGCCTATTATGAGAACAACACCTCGAAGACGCGCACGCTGATCGAAACCGCGGTGCGCGAAGGCGTGCCCAACTTCATCTTTTCCTCGACCGCCGCCGTCTATGGTGGCGCCGGGCTTGAGCCGGTGCGCGAGGACGCCCGCCTGGCGCCCGAATCGCCCTACGGCCTCTCCAAATTGATGAGCGAATGGATGCTGCGCGACGCGGGCCTTGCGCACGACATCCGCTACACGGCGCTGCGCTACTTCAACGTCGCCGGCGCCGACCCGAAGGGCCGCACCGGCCAGTCGACGCCGGGCGCCACGCATCTTATCAAGGTTGCCTGCGAGACCGCGCTCGGCAAGCGTCCCTTCATGCAGGTGTTCGGCACCGACTACCCGACGCCGGACGGCACCTGCATGCGCGATTACATCCATGTCAGCGACCTCGCCGCCGCGCATCGCCTCGCCTTGCAGCGGTTGCGCGCGGGGGGCCCGAGCCTCGTCGCCAATTGCGGCTACAGCCATGGCTATTCCGTGCTCGAGGTGATCGACAGCGTGCGGCGCGCCTTCGGCCATGATTTCGAGGTGAGGATGGGCGATCGGCGTCCCGGCGATGCCGCGGCCGTGGTCGCCAATTCGGACCTTGCGCGAGCGGAACTCGGCTGGACCCCGCAACGCGACGACCTCGACCAGATCGTCGCCGACGCGCTCGCCTGGGAACGCATCCTGACCAGCAAGAACTCCGCACGCGGCTGAGCCAGGCTCCCCAAGGGCTCGCAACGCGCGCGGTGACACGCTATGGAAGCATTAGCGACACGGCGTGGAGGCGCTGTGCCGCGAAGAGCTTTTGGGGGATGGCATGAAGATAACGGTGCTTGGAGCTGGCGTCGTCGGCACGGCGGCGGCCTATTATCTGGCCGCCGACGGTCACGAAGTCACGGTGATAGAGCGCCATCCGGCGCCGGCGCGTGGCACCAGCCAGTCGAATGCCGGGCTGGTTTCGCCGGGCGACGCCACCGCCTGGGCCTCGCCGGCGGCGCTGAAGACCTTCCTGCGCGGGCTCTACAACCATGATCTCGGCATCAAGGTGCGGCTGCGCTTCGATCCTTATTTCCTTGCCTGGAGCCTGCGCTTCCTGCGCCAGTGTACCGTGGCCCGCCTGCGCGCCAACAGCCAGGTCAAGCTGCGCCTGGCGCTCTATTCACGTGAGTGCATCAACGCCATCTCGGCGGGCACCGGCATCCACTATGACGAGCGCAAGAAAGGCATCCTCTACTTCTTCCGCTCACAGCACAGCCTCGACACGGGCACCGACAATTACCGCTATCTGGCCCAGCATGGCCTGCCGATCGAGATCGTCGGCCGCGACCGGCTGGTCGAGCTTGAACCGGGCCTTGCCGGCGTGAAGGAAAAGATCGCCGGCGGCGTCTACTCGCCGATCGACCAGACCGGCGATTCCCGGCAGTTCGTGGAGAAGCTCGCTGCCCACGCCGCCGAAAAGCTCGGCGTGAGATTTCTCTACGGCACGACGGTCGAAGGCCTCGACATCGAGGGCGGCCGGGTGCGCGCGGTGATGACCTCCGCCGGACCGGTCGCTGGTGATGCCGTGGTGATCTCGATGGGCCCGGAAAGCGGCCTGCTCGGCCGCCGCTACGGCATCGACCTGCCGGTCTATCCGGTGAAGGGCTACACCGCGACCATTCCGTTGGAAGACGAGAGCAAGGGCCCGACCATGGGCGGCGCCGACGAGGACCAGCTGATGGCCTATTCGCGCCTTGGCAATCGCTTGCGGCTGGCCTCGACCGCAGAATTCACAGGCTTCGACCGCACCCACAAGCCAAGCGACTTTGCCACCATGTTCAGGACTGCCAGGGATCTCTTTCCCGGCGCCTTCGACGAGAAGAAAGCGGAGCTGTGGGCTGGCCTGCGGCCAATGATGCCGAACTCCGTGCCGGTCATTGGCCAGGCGCGCTATGAAAATCTCTATCTCGACACCGGCCACGGCCATGTCGGCTGGACCATGGCCTGCGGCTCCGGGAAATTCCTGGCCGACCTTGTCGCAGGCCGCAAGCCGGAGATCGACCCGCAGGGGCTGGTCTACGGAGGCTAGGCATGTCGGGACCGCAAGTCGCCATCGACCTTGGCCGTATCGAGCGCAACGCCCGCACCATCGTCGACCGCTGTGCACTGTCTGGCATCAAGGTGTTCGGCGTCACCAAGGGCACTTGCGGCATGCCGCAAGTGGCGCGCGCCATGCTGCGCGGCGGCGTTGCCGGCATTGCCGAATCGCGTTTCGAGAACATCCGCCGGCTGCGCGACAGCGGCATCAACGCGCCGATCATGCTGCTGCGCAGCCCGCCCATGGCACGCGTCGAGGAGGTGGTGCGTACCGTCGACATCAGCCTGCAATCGGAACTCGCCACCATTCGCGAGATTTCGCGCATCGCCGAGCGCATGGGCCGCGTCCACGACATCATGCTCATGATCGATCTCGGCGATCTCCGCGAAGGTATCTGGCCGAGCGACCTGATCCCCACCGTCGAGAAGATCCTGGAATTCAAAGGGGTGCGCATCGCCGGCATCGGCACCAATCTCGGCTGCTTCGGCGCCATCATGCCGACGCCGGAGAATCTCGGCCAGCTCGTCGCTCACGCCTACAAGACCGAGCGCCTGTCGGGCAAAAGCCTCGACTGGATTTCAGGCGGCGCCTCGTCGTCGCTGACGCTGCTGCTCGAAGGCAGGCTGCCCCCCGGCATCAACAATCTCAGGGTCGGCGAGGCGATCCTGCAAGGCGGCGTCGAGACCTTTCGCGAGATGCAATGGGCCGAACTCGAACCCGATGCCTGCCGCCTGACCAGCGACATCATCGAGGTCAAGCTCAAGCCGTCACGGCCGATCGGCGAGTCCGGCTACGACGCCTTCGGCAACCAGCCGGTCTTTCCCGACGAAGGCGACAGGCTGCGCGCCATCGCCAATATCGGCCGCGAGGACGTGCTGGTCGAAGGGCTGACGCCGATCGCCAAGGGGATAAGGGTGCTCGGCGCCTCCAGCGACCATCTGCTGCTCGATGTGCAGGACGCCGATCCGCCACCCGCCGTCGGCGACCGCGTCGCCTTCCGCATGAGTTATGGCGCCATGCTGCTCGCGATGACTTCGGAATATGTCGAGAAGGCGCCGATGCACGACGTCGCGGACTTTTCCGGCCGCAAGATGGTGTCGATCTCGGCTGAACCGGAAGCCGCCGGCATTCTCGCCCGCGAGGGGACGGGCGGGCGGCTGGAGGCGATGAATTTCGACGTCGTCGAACTGGCCGATGTCGAGCGGCCTCCCTCGGGGCTGATCCGTCTCACCGCCGGCGCCGATCGCCGCGTCGTCCACAAGGCGCTGTCCGTGACGGCGCGCGCAACGCACTCCTTCGGCCTGATCTGGATCGATTCCATCGCCGCCCTGATGCCGGAGGATGAAGAGGGCATCGACCTGCCGGAGGCCTCGGTGCTGGCGCGAACGCTCGGTCTCGATCACAAGGCCGGCGCGCTGCAGCCTCAGCTGTCGCCGGAGAATGTCGTCATCGTCGGCTTGCGCCATGCAGATCCGGCCGAGGCGCGGGTGCTGAAGGATTCGCGCGTTTCGGCCTTCACCATGACCGACATCGACGCCATGGGCATGCGCGACCTGATGCATGAAGCGATCCGTATCGCCACATCGGGCACGCAAGGCTTTCATGTCAGCTATTCGCCGACAGCGACCGAATTCGCCGGCTGGGCGGCCGGCTCCGGCGGCCTGACCGTGCGCGAGACGCATCAGGCGATGGAGGCGATCGCGCTCTCCGGCGGCCTGCTATCGATGGATGTTTCGGGCCTGACCAAGGATCTTGAGCCCAGGATCGGCACCGATACCGTCAATTTCATCATGTCGGCCTTCGGCAAGCGGATCCTGTAATCAGCCCCGTGCTTCGACCGCCGCCCGCCATGCGCTGACATAGTTCGCCCAGGCCGGGTCGGCCGGCGGTTCCAGCCTTTCGCCTTTGCCATGCGTCGCGGCCTGATCCGATGCCAGCAATGCCGCGCCAATGCTGGTGCCGGTTGCGGCTTCCGAGGCGACGACGCTGCGGGCGGTGGCCGCCGCCAGCATGCCGACAAAGAGCCTGTTGCGGGCGAAGGGTCCTTCCACGGTGGTCGGACCGAAGGCGCCGATCAGCTCGAGACAGGTCGCCGTCATCAGCGCCAGGTAGAACGAGATGGCGGCGAAGCGCTGGCCATCATTCATGCCGTCGGCATCAAGCCATGTCGCGGCCTGGCGCGGGAACGGTCCCGACCCCTGCTGCGTCGACGGCAGCAGCAGGATCTTCCTTGCCAGAACCGCAAGCATATCGCTTCCACTGCAATCCAGCGGCTTGCCGTCGGTCAGCAGCGAGAATTCGCGTCCGCCCATGAAGCGAGCCGACGGCACGGGATTGCCGAGTGCATTGACATTGACCAGCGTATCGCGCGCCGCATCCAGCGTAACCTGCTTGCCGCCGACCGCCATCGACACCACCCAGGTCCCGGTCGAGACGACCGAGAAGGGCGGCGCATCCGACAAGAGATGCGGCAGCAGCGAGGCGTTGGAATCGTGCAGGCCGCAGAATACCGGTGTTTGCGGATGAAGCCCGGTTCGCACCGCAATCGCGGGCAGGATCGGGCCGAGACGGTCTCTTGCCGGCCGCACCGGCGCCATCAGGCCGCGCCAATCCAGGCGGTCGACCAATGACGAGAAATCCGCCTTCCACGGGTCCCAAAGATCGGTGTGGCAGCCAAGCGAGGTGACCTCGTTGGCGGCGACGCCGGTGAGGCGCAAGGCCCAGTATTGCGGGTACATCAGCATCGCCACGGCCCGCGCGAACTCGGCCGGAAAGCGTTTCTGCTGCCAGAAGAATTGCGCTCCGAGATTGAGGCCGAGCGGCAGGCGCGGCGTGCCTGTCTCGGCAAAGGGCGGGCGGATCGCGTCATAGTCCGCCGCCAGCGTGTCGGGACCATCGAATTCATAGTCGAGTACCGGCAGCACCAGTTCACCAGCGGCATCGACCAGCGCGCCCGTCGCGCCATGGGTGGTGATCGAAATGGCGTCGATGCGCTGTTCGCGGTTGAGGCTGGTCAGGCTGTTGAGGATGAATGTCCACAGCGCTTCGACATCATGGTGCGGATAGGGCGCCCGCCGCAGCGGCGCATTGGCCATCCGGCGCAGCGCGACTTCGCTCAACGTTGTGAGGTCCACCAGCGCCACCTTGGCGTTGGTCTTGCCGATGTCGATGACGGCGATGTGGCGCATCGCACTCATTCCATATGGAACACGGTTTCCAGCGGCACCACCACCGGTTCGTTGTCAGGCCTGGTTTCCATGATGTCGGCCATGTGGGCCCACCAGCGCTGCATCACCGGATGCTTCGGCAATTCGTCCATGTCGTGGTCGTCCCGCCGCCACAGCACGCCAAACAGGGTGTTGGTCTCTTCGTCGAGATGGATCGAGTAGTCGTGGACGCCTGCCTGTTTCAAGAGCGCGACCAGCGCCGGCCAGATCTCGTCGTGACGCTTCCTGTACTCGGCCTTCATGCCAGGCTTGAGCTTCATCTTGAACGCGTATTTCTGCGGCATCAGCGTCCCCCGCGCAGCCGCCGCCAGACGATCGGCAGCGCGATGACGATGATCAGCAGCAGGCCGATGAAGATCGACATGACGATACCGGGAACGTTGAGCAGGCCGAGGCCGAAGGTCACCAGCCCCATGATGAAGGCTGCGAGCACGACGCCCATAATACTGCCGGCGCCGCCCAGAATGCTGACGCCGCCGAGCACCACCATGGTGATGACTTCCAGCTCATAGCCTTGCGCGATCGACGGCCTTGTCGAACCAAGCCGCGAGGTGATCAGCACCGAGGCGATGCCAGACATCAGCCCGGTCAGGCAGAACAGGATGAATTTGATGCGGCCGACGCGCACGCCGGAAAACTGCGCCGCGACCGGATTGTTGCCGATGGCGAAGACGCGGCGGCCGAAACTCGTGCGATGCAGCAGGAACCAGTAGACGATGGCCGCGATCAGGAAGAGCATCAGTTCGAACGACACCACCCACCAGACGTAACCCTGGCCGAAGAAGGCAAAGCTTTCGGGATAGCCCTTGTAGGCCTGGTCGCCGAGGATGATGAAGGCGATGCCACGGAACAGGCTCATCGTGCCGATGGTGACGACGATGGAGGGCAGGCCGAGCCTCGTCACCAGCAGCCCGTTGAAGGCGCCGCAACCGAGGCCTACGACAATGCCGATCGCCACCAACGCCGGTGTTCCGGCGCCTGCCTGTACCGCCATGCCCATCATGGTCGAGGCGAGCGCGATGATAGCGGCCACCGAAAGGTCGATCTCGCCCGAAATGATCAGCAGCGCCATGGCGAAGGCGATCAGGCCCTTCTCCGTGAAGTTGAAGGTCAGGTCCGACAGCGAATAGGGGTCGAGGAAATAGGGCGAGGCGAAGCTGTTGATGGCGAAGATGGCGACGGCCACCACGACCAGCAGCGCCTCCCAGGAAAAGATCGCTGACAAAAGCGGGTTGTCGAGCCGGTCGGGAATATGGCGCGGGGCAGGGATGTCGGTCATGTCACCGCCTCCACTTTTCGCAAGATGATGCGGCCCTGCTGGCGTTCGCCGCGCGCGTTGAGCACGACGGCCAGGATGATGGCGCTGCCCGAAATCGCCATCTGCCAGAAGGGCGAAATGTTGATGACCGGCAGCGCGTTGGAAATGATGCCGAGGAACAGCGCCCCCAGCACCGCGCCGCCGACCGAGCCGATGCCGCCGGCGATCGAGATGCCGCCGATGACGCAGGCGGCGATGATGTTGAGCTCATAGCCGTTGGCGACTTCGACCGAGGCGATCACATAGCGCGAGATCCAGAGGTAGCCGGCAAGGCCGCCGATCATGCCGGAGATGCAGAAGACGATGAATTTGGTCCGGCCGACATCGATGCCGGTATAGACCGATGCCGTCGGGTTGACGCCGATGGCGTAGATCGAGCGGCCGAGCGCGGTGCGTGTCATCAGGATGAAGAACAGCGCGATGACCAGTATGGCGATCCATGACAGCACCGGAATGCCGAGGAAGGCGGCGCGCTGGAAGCCGATGAACTCAGGGCTCATCTTGTCGGCATTGACCCATGCGCCGCCGGACAGCACGAAAGTGGCGCCGCGATAGATGGTCAGTGTGCCCAATGTCACCACGATCGAAGGGATGTTCAGCCGCCACACCAGAAGGCCGTTGATCGCTCCCAGCACCAGGCCGACGGCGAGCGCGATGACGATCAGCACCGGGATCGGGATCGCCGGGTGCGCGGCGTTCAGCATCGCCACCACCATGCCGGTGAAGCAAAGGTTGGAGGCCATCGACAGGTCGATCGATCGCGTCAGGATGACGACCATCTGGCCGAGCGCCAGGATCATCAGGATAGAAGTGTCGTTGAACACCTGGCGCAGATTGCCTGGATCGGCAAAGGCGGGGAAGCGGGTCGAGATCAGCCCGATCAGCACGACGATGGCGGCGGCCAGCCAGATCTCGCGGTATTTCAGGAGAGCCTTCATGCCGCGATCCCCGCTGCTGTCCGAACCAGCGTTTCGGCGTCGAGCCCCTTGTTCTCGTAGACCGCCGCGACAAGCCCCTCGCGCATCACTACGACGCGGTCGGACATGCCGAGGATCTCCGGCAGTTCCGACGACACCATGATCACCGACAGGCCCTGCGCCACGAGTTCGGCCATGAAGCCATGCACGGCGGCCTTGGAACCGATGTCGATGCCCTTGGTCGGTTCGTCCAGGATGATCACCTTGGGCGCGGTCGCCAGCCATTTGGCGATGACGATCTTCTGCTGGTTGCCGCCCGACAATGTGCCGACATCCTGGCTGAGCGAGGAGGCCCTGAGGTCAAGCCGCTCGGTGTAGGAGCGGGCGAGCGAAAATTCTTCCGCCAGCCGCAGCAAGCCTGACTTGGAGGTGCGCTTGAGTGAGGGCAGCGAGACGTTCTGGAAGATGGGCAGGCCGATCACCACGCCTTGCTTGCCGCGTTCCTCCGGCACATAGACGATGCCGGCCTCGATCGAATCCGCCGCTGATTTCGGCGCGATCGTCTTGCCGTCCAACGTGATCGTGCCGCCTGACGTGCGGGTGATGCCCGATATCGCCTGCATCACCTCGCTGCGCCCGGCGCCGACAAGGCCGTAGAAGCCCAGGATTTCGCCCTTGTGCAGTTCGAAGCCGATATCCCTGAATTCGGTCGGATGCGACAGCCCTGAGACGGTGAGCACCGGCGCGCCGATCTCGGCCTTGCGCTGCGGAAAGATATGATCGACCGAGCGGCCCACCATCATGCGCACGATCTGGCTCTGGCCGGCATCCTTGATCAGGCCTTCGCCGACCATTTCGCCGTCGCGGAACACCGTGTAGCGGTCGGCGATACGGTAGATCTCGTCGAACTTGTGGCTGATGAACAGGATCGCCTTGCCTTCGCTCTTGAGGAATTCGATCAGCAAGAAAAGCTCCTCGATCTCCTTCATCGAAAGGGCTGCGGTCGGCTCGTCCATGATGACGATCCGCGCGTCGATCGACATGGCGCGTGCCACCGCGACGAGGTGCTTGTTGGCGATGCCGAGATCCTTCAGCCGTGCATCGGCATCGATATGGCCGGCATGCATGGTGTCGAGCACTTCGCGGGCATCTTTGCGCATCGTGCGCCAGTCGATGGTGCCGAAGCGCGAACGTGGCGCATGGCCGAGAAAGATGTTTTCGGCGACCGTCAAATCGTCGAACAGCACGGTTTCCTGGTGGATGGCGGTGACGCCATGGCCGAAGGCGGCATGCGCGCTGGGCAGGGTGACGGCCTGGCCGTCGATGCTGATCGTGCCGGCATCCGGCTGGTAGATGCCGGTCATGATCTTGACCAGCGTCGACTTGCCGGCGCCGTTCTCGCCGATCAGTGCGGTCACCTGGCCGGGATAGAGCGAGAGGCTGACATTGTGCAGCGCGCGCACACCTGGGAAACTCTTCGAGATTCCGGACAGCATCAGGCGTGGGGTGGAGGCCAGGGGCCTCTCCATCGCCGCGCCGTGTTGGGCTGTCGTGTCCATGGTTGTATCAAGCCCTGAAGCAGGTCCGTTTAAAGTCGCGGCGGGACGTGAGCCCCGCCGCGACAGCTTGAGAGGGTCCGAGATCAATAGATCTTGGAGAACTTCTCGATGTTGGTCTTGTCGAACTGGAAGGGCGGAGCCATCGCAGCCGAGTTGGTGTCGTCGAGCGTCACCTTGCCGACGCGGCCAATCGACAGCGTGGCGCCGGGCTTTGCCTCTTCCTTCTTCACCGCCAGGTCATGGGCGAGGTAGACGGCGGAGTAGCCGAGGTCGATCGGGTTCCACAGCGCGACCGCCTGGCTGGCGCCGTTGTCGATGAACTTCTTGAACTCGGACGGCAGCGCGAGGCCGGTGACATTGACCTTGCCGATCAGGTTCTCGTCGGTGACGACCTGCGCGGCGGCAACGACGCCAACGGTGGTCGGCGCGATGATCGCCTTGAGGTTCGGGTAGGACTTCAGCAGGCCCTTGGCTTCGTCGGTGCTCTTGGCCGAGTCGTCATCGCCATAGACGGTGGCGACGAGTTTGATCTTGGGGAACTTCTCCGGCAGGATTTTCTTGGCCGCGTCGATCCAGGCGTTCTGGTTGGTCGCGGTCGAGGACGCCGACAGGATAGCGACATCGCCGCCTTCCGGCAGGTAATCGGCGGCAAGCTTGATGATGGTCTCGCCGATCAAGCCGGTATCGGACGGGTTGAGGTGCAACTGGCGGCCTTCCTTGGCGACACCGGAATCCCAGGAGATGACGGTGATGCCCCGCTCCATGGCCTTCTTCAGCACCGGCACCAGCGCGTCGGCGTCATTGGCGGAAATGGCGATGGCGTTGACCTTCTGGGCTATCAGCGAATTGACCACTTCGATCTGCGCTTCGGCGGTCGCCTTGGTCGGGCCGGTGTAGATGATGTCGACGTCGCCGAGTTCCTTGGCCGCCTCTTCGGCGCCCTTGTTGGCTGCGTCGAAGAAGCCGTTGCCGAGCGACTTCACCACCAGCGCGATCTTGACATTCTCGGCATAGGCCGCATTCACGAACATGGCGGCGGAAAAGGCCGCCGTAACCATCAATTTCTTCAAGAAGCTCATCGTATATCCTCCCTTGAGCGTTGCATTTCCATCGCCGCTGCGGGCGTCTCAGGCCTGCAGTGAAGATTCTTCCTTTGCCGATTTGCGGGCGACGATCAGCGTCACGCCGGCGGTCTCCAGCATCTTGGCTTCGCGATCCTCGATGCCGTCATCGGTGATGACCGTGGCTATGCGCGACAACCCGCACAGGATCAGGCTGGAGCGTTTGCGGAATTTTGAGGAATCGACCAGCACGACCAATTCGTCGGCCTGGTCGATAAGCTTCTGCTCGGCCTGGATCAGCAGCGGATCGCCTTCCATCAGGCCGAGCGGTCCCAAGCCTTGCGCCCCCATGAACATGCGGCGCGCGTAGAAATTGCGCGTCACGTCATTGTCGAATGGCGACAGGATGATGTTCTGCTCGCGGTAGATGGTGCCGCCCGACAGCATCACCGTGTTCTTGGAGTGCTTGAGCAGATGCTCGGCGATCGGGAACGAGTTGGTGAAGATCGGCATGCGGCGGCCGGTCAGGAAATGCACCATCTGGAAGGTGGTGGTGCCGCCATTGATGATGATCGGCTCGCCGTCCCCGCACAATTCCACTGCTTCTCGGGCGATGGCCCGCTTCTGCGCAGCGTTGATCGTTTCGTTGACGGAAAAGGGCCGGCCGGCCAGGCCGATGAATTGCGGCGGCGAGATCGCCTCGGCGCCGCCACGCACCCGGCGCAGGCGCTTTTGCACGTGAAGAGCCGCTATGTCGCGCCGGATCGTCGCCTCGGAGGACTCCGTCAGGTCGACCATCTCCTGCACCGTCACCACAGGCTTTTCCTGGACTGCGGACAGAATGATCCTGTGGCGCTCTTTTTCGTGCATGGTTCCTCCCTGCCTGGCCATCTAGGCACTCAAAACAAGCACTGTCAATCATTTCCGATCACATAATTTCATTGTGCAGCGCAATATGATCGATCTTGATCGTTTGTGATTGACAAGCGGGCCTCTTGCGTAGACATTCCCGGCAAAATGGACCGCGGTTTTTTGCGTCCCAGGGAGGATACCTATGCTCGACAAGCGCTCCGGCTCGCGCCTTGCCAATCTGTGGGACGATGCGAAGGCCCTGGGGATGAGCGAGCCTGAACTCCTGGTCTATCGCTCGAACACGCTCGGCTCCGACAAGCGCGTCACCAACTATGGCGGCGGCAACACATCGTCCAAGATCTGGCAGAAGGATCCGCTCAGCGGCGCTGATGTCGAAGTGCTCTGGGTCAAGGGCTCCGGCGGCGACAGCGCCTCGATCAAGCTGGACGGCTTCGCCACGCTCTACATGGACAAATTGCGAGCGCTCAAAAGCCTCTATCGCGGCGTCGAGCACGAGGACGAGATGGTGGGATATCTGCCCCACTGCACCTTCAATCTCAATCCGCGCGCGGCCTCGATCGACACGCCGCTGCATGCCTATGTGCCGAAGCCTTTCGTCGACCACATGCATCCCGACGCCATCATCGCGATCGCCGCGGCCAAGGATTCCAAGGCGCTGACGACAGAGATCTTCGGCGATGCCATCGGCTGGCTGCCGTGGAAGCGGCCCGGCTTCGAACTTGGCCTTTGGCTGGAGAAGTTCTGTGTTGAACACCCCGCCGCCAAGGGTGTCATCCTCGAAAGCCACGGCCTGTTCACCTGGGGCGACACGCCCAAGGAATGCTACGAGACGACGATCTCGGTGATCAACCAGGCGATCGAGTGGTTCGAGCGCCGCTCCGAGGGCCTCGCCATTTTCGGCGGCGAAGTGGTCAAGTCGCTCGACGCCACTAAGCGCCGCGCCATCGCCGCGAAACTGATGCCCAGGATTCGCGGCCTGATCTCCGAAAAGAGCCACAAGCTTGGCCATTTCGACGATTCCGCCGCCGTGCTCGAATTCGTCAACTCCAGGGACCTGCGCCCGCTGGCGGCACTGGGCACCTCATGCCCCGACCATTTCCTGCGCACCAAGATCCGTCCGCTGGTCATCGAGTTCGATCCGGCCAAGCCCGATGTCGATGCGGTCATTGCGCGCCTCGCCGACGACATCGCCGAATACCGCGTCGGCTACCAGGCCTATTACGACAGCTGCAAGCATCCGGACTCGCCCGCCATCCGCGATCCAAACGCCGTGGTCTATCTGATGCCGGGCGTCGGCATGTTCACCTTCGCCGGTGACAAGGCGACGGCGCGTATCTCCGGCGAATTCTACGTCAACGCCATCAATGTCATGCGCGGCGCCTCGACCGTCTCGTCCTATGTCGGCCTGCCCGCCCAGGAAGCCTTCGACATCGAATACTGGCTGCTCGAGGATCTGAAGCTGCAGCGCATGCCGAAGCCGAAGTCGCTGGCCGGCCAGATCGCGCTGGTCACCGGCGGCGCCGGCGGCATCGGCCGCGCGACGGCCAACCGCCTGTTGCGCGAAGGCGCCTGCGTGGTGCTGGCCGACATCGATGAAACAGCACTCGCCAGCGCCAACGAGGAACTGGCGAAAGCCTACGGCAAGGATTTCGTCCGGCCGGTGGTGATCAACGTCACCTCGGAGGATCAGGTCGTTGCCGGCTTTGCCGAAACGGCGGTCGAGTTCGGCGGCATCGACATCCTGGTGTCCAATGCGGGTCTCGCCTCCTCGGCGCCGATCGAGGAGACGACGCTGGCGCTGTGGACCAAGAACATGGACATATTGTCGACCGGCTATTTCCTGGTTTCGCGGGAAGCGTTCCGGCTGTTCAGGGTGCAGAAGATCGGCGGCAATGTCGTCTTCGTCGCGTCCAAGAACGGCCTCGCCGCCTCGCCCAACGCCGCCGCCTATTGCACCGCCAAGGCCGCCGAGATCCATCTCGCCCGGTGTCTCGCGCTGGAAGGCGCGGAAGCGCAGATCAGGGTCAATGTCGTCAACCCCGACGCCGTGCTGCGCGGCTCCAAGATCTGGACCGGCGAATGGAAAGAGCAGCGCGCCGCCGCCTACAAGATGTCCACGGACGACCTCGAGGAACATTACCGTTCGCGCTCGATGCTCAAGCGCTCGGTCTTCCCCGAAGACATCGCCGAAGCGATCTATTTCCTCGCCTCCGACATGTCGGCCAAATCGACCGGCAACATCATCAACGTCGACGCCGGCAACGCGCAGAGCTTTACGCGTTAGGCGCGTTTACCCTTCTCCCCGTTCACGGGGAGAAGGTGCCCGAAGGGCGGATGAGGGGCAGCGCCAGCCGAACGCATTCTTGGGAGGAACCAGCACTTGTCCGAAACGATCATTTCCGCCGACGTCGTCGAAAGAAATAACTTCGCCCGTAAGCCCGACCTCGAGCGTGACTACGCCTCGCTCGGCGAGCGCCTCGACCGGCGCGGCATCGCCATCGACGCCATTCGCGACAAGGTGGAAAAGTTCGCCGTCGCCATCCCCTCCTGGGGCGTCGGCACCGGCGGCACCCGCTTTGCCCGCTTTCCCGGAGCCGGTGAGCCGCGCGACATCTTCGACAAGATCGAGGATTGCGCCGTCATCAGCCAGTTGACGCAGGCGACACCGACCGTTTCCTTGCACATTCCTTGGGACAAGGCCGACCCGAACCGGCTGAAGCAGGCGGCCTCGCGTTTCGGTCTCGGCTTCGATGCCATGAATTCCAACACCTTCTCCGACGCGAAGGATCAGGCGCTTTCCTATAAATTCGGCTCGCTCTCGCATGCCGATGCCGGTACGCGCCGCCAGGCGGTCGAGCACAATCTCGAATGCATCGAGATCGGCAAGACGCTCGGCTCCAGGGCGCTGACGGTGTGGATCGGCGACGGCTCGAACTTTCCGGGCCAGGTCAATTTCGCCAAGGCATTCGAGCGCTATCTCGATGCGATGAAAGAGGTCTATGCCGGGCTACCCGCCGACTGGAAGCTGTTCACCGAGCACAAGATGTACGAGCCGGCCTTCTATTCCACCGTCGTGCAGGACTGGGGCACCAACTACATCATAGCGAAAGAACTCGGCGACAAGGCGTTCTGCCTCGTCGACCTCGGTCACCACGCGCCCAACGTCAACATCGAGATGATCGTGTCGCGGCTGATCCAGTTCAAGAAACTCGGCGGCTTCCACTTCAACGATTCGAAATATGGCGACGACGATCTCGACGCCGGTTCGATCGATCCCTACCGGCTGTTTCTCGTCTTCAACGAACTGGTCGATGCCGAGCTTTCCGGCGCCGACGGCTTCGACCCTGCCCACATGCTCGACCAGAGCCACAACGTCACTGATCCGATCGAAAGCCTGATGCTGTCGGCGGTCGAGGTGCAGCGCGCCTATGCGCAGGCGCTGCTGGTCGACCGCAAGGCACTCGAAGGTTTCCAGGACGGCAATGATGCGCTGATGGCGACGCAGACGCTGAAGGCGGCCTACCGCACCGATGTCGAGCCGATCCTGGCTATGGCGCGGCTGAAAACCGGCGGCGCCATCAACCCGGTCGCCGCTTACCGGGCGGCTGGCTACCGCGCCAAGGTAGCGGCCGAGCGCCCTGCCGTCGCCGGCGGCTCGGGCGGGATTGTCTGACACGCCTGACATCTGAATTGATCCGCCTGGCCCACCATTGATGGTGGACTTGGCGGCAGCGACAGGGTCTTCTGGGCACCCCGCCCAGGAGCACCGCCATGCGCCATATCAGCCAAACCCTGATCGCCGTCAGCCTCTCTTTTGCCTTTGCGATAGCACCACTTCAGGTGACGTTTGCGGCGTCGCCAGCGCCGGCCAAAGGCGAACACGGCATGGTGGTGACGGCCCAGCATCTGGCGTCGGAAGTCGGCGTCGAGGTGTTGAGGAAGGGCGGCAACGCGGTCGATGCGGCGGTCGCGGTCGGCTATGCGCTGGCCGTCGTCTACCCCAATGCCGGCAATATCGGCGGGGGCGGTTTCATGACCATCCGCTTCGCCGACGGCAAATCGACCTTCCTCGATTTTCGCGAGCGCGCGCCGCTGGCGGCCACCAAGACCATGTATCTCGACAAGGATGGCAACCCGAAGAAGGGCGCCAGCCTGGACGGCTATCTCGCGGTCGGCGTGCCGGGCTCGGTGGCCGGTTTCGAAATGGCGCGCGAGAAATATGGCACCTTGTCCAGGCAGGACCTGATGGCGCCAGCGATCGCCTATGCCAAGGATGGCTTCATCCTCGATCAGGGCGATGCCGCCTCTTTTGCCGGCAATGCGGACCGGCTGGCGAAGGACCCGGCGGCGGCCGCCGCCTTCCTGAAGCCCGACGGCAAGCCCTACGGCATCGGCGAGAAGCTGGTTCAACCTGACCTTGCCGCGTCGCTCTCGGCGATTTCCGACAAAGGCTCCGATGCCTTCTACAAAGGCGCCATCGCCGCCGCCATCGTCAAGGCAAGCAGCGCCAAGGGCGGCATTCTGGCCAAGGCCGACTTCGAGCAATATACGGTGCGCGAACTCAAGCCGGTGACCTGTTCCTATCGCGGTTACGAGATTACGTCCTCGCCGCCGCCGAGCTCAGGCGGTGTCATCATCTGCGAAATCCTCAACGTGCTTGAAGGCTATCCGCTGTCCTATCTTGGCGCCGGCTCGGCCGAGACGGTGCATGTCATGGTCGAGGCGATGCGCCATGCCTATGTCGACCGCAACTCGGCACTCGGCGATCCCGATTTCGTCGACAACCCGGTCTCGAAACTTCTTGATAAAGCCTACGCCAAGGACATCCGCGACAAGATCGATCCGTTCCGGGCCGGCGTGTCGCAGGACCTGATGCCGAAGGGTTTTGGCGAGTCGAAGGAGACCACGCATTATTCGGTCATCGACAAGGACGGCAATGCGGTTGCAGTGACCTATACGCTGAATGGGTCCTTCGGCGCAGGCGTCGTCGCCGACGGCACCGGCATCCTGCTCAACAACGAGATGGATGATTTCACCCAGAAGCCCGGCGTGCCGAACCTCTATGGCCTGATCCAGGGCGAGGCCAACGCCATCCAGCCGAAGAAGACGCCGCTCTCATCGATGAGCCCGACCATCGTGGCCAGGGACGGCAAGCCGTTCATGGTCATCGGCAGCCCCGGCGGCTCGCGCATCATCACCATCACGCTGGAAGCGATCGTCAACGTCATCGACCATGGCATGAACATCCAGGAGGCGATCGACGCGCCGCGCATCCACCACCAATGGCTGCCCGACACCGTCTATGTCGAGCCGTTCGGACTTTCGCCGGACACCGAAAAGCTGCTCGCCGGCATGGGCTATCACCTTGATCTCGGTGACCAGACCTGGGGTCAGGCGGCTGGCATTCTCGTGGGAGGCAAGAGCCTGGCGGAAATCGAGAAGGGTGGCGGTGCGCGCTACAATGGCGCCATCGACAGCCGCGCGGCATCGGGGGAGGCTCTCGGATATTGATATCCGGGTAAACCCTTGAACAGGCGCCAGCTCATGGCCGGCCGGGCAGTCAGGTAACCAGCGTGATGGTCGATGCAATCAGCATCAGCGCGGCGATGCCGACAAACAGCGCATAGATGCGCGGCCGGTCGAGCAGAAGCGCATTTCCCGATATCCAGGCCGAGGTCGCGCCGCCAAGCGCGAAGAGGAACCCGTTGCGATGGCCGAAGGTCATCGACGCGGCCATCAGCCCGCCAATGATCAGGGCGCCGAATACGATGATCACGGCGACCGCGTATTTTTCGAAGTCGTTGCCGCCGCCCATGGCCGGGCCGATTGCATTCAGATTCGGCAGGTCGTCCGGATCGAAAGACCCGTATTCGTCTTGACCGATGGATTCTCGCATCACTCGTTCTCCGCTGACCGGCAACAAACCATCAACACTTGCCGAGTGCAACCCGATCGCACGTCCCTCTCCATGTTGACCGCCGTCTTCAACACGTTCCGGCGGCACTTGTCATCGATTTTTCGGCCATCTGGCTCGAATGCAACACGGGTCCGCGCCCCCGGGGCACGCCGCCCTCCCATTCCATATGGACCGTGTTCGCGGAGAAAAGATGATGCCGCCGATCAATTCAGCATGCTGAGGCTTCTGCACGGCTGCGGCGGCGAGTCGCAGTGCCCGCCACGCGCCATCATTCCCGTGAAGGGGAGGCGCTCAATCGACGATAGGGGACGCCATCGAAGCTTGCCGTCACAAAATCGGCGACGGACATCTTGCGCTTGCGTCCGTCGCTGCAGGCATAAACCGGCCAACCGGCATCGCTGCATTCGCTGGCAGCGCAGATACGCGCCAGGCAGTTGCCAATGGTCAACCGGAAGCCACCCTTGCCGGCGAAGCCTTGCAAGAGGCTGCCGTCCGCCGAGCGCCATGTCCGCGCACGAAATTCCGCCCGCAAAAGCAATGGCTCGAGAGAGACCGCAAGATTGGTTTCGCCCGCACGTCCCGCGAACTGCAGACGGAAGCGCGCCATTGCGGTCGTGTATGCGGTCACGAGATCCGATTCGCTAAGATAGGAGATCGGCAGGTTGGAGCGGTCGAGCAGATGAGACACACGCTTGCTTGCCTCTACCGGCGTCAGCAAGGCAACAAGAGTAAGAATGGCGAAGAAAGTTCGCGACATTTTCAGCAGCCATATCGATCTCGGCCTGCCGGTTTGGCCCCGGTTGCCCCTTCGTAACATCCCGCCAATCGTCGCCCTGCGCAAGCCGCTTGCCCACGCGGTCCATAAGGCGGCCGAGTGTGCAACTCGCAAGGCCACCGATGGCGGGTACAGCCGGCGTTGCGGCAAGGAGGAGACCTGCCACCAGCCAGGATTCCTCAGCTGGCGCGCGCCGGCGGCAGTTCGAACAGATTAGCGCCGTTCTCCTGGCCGCGCTCGACATAGCCGATGACGCTGAACCATCTGGCGACGTCAGGCCCCTGCAACCAACTGCGCGAGTGGATGGGGAGATTGCCGGCGAGCGCCTGGATGTGGCGGATGTGCCGCTTGCAGAAACGGACGGTTGAGGCGCGGAAGAAATCCTCCTGCGCGGCAAACAGCGTATCGGCGGCGTCGCTGTTCTCATGCCAGGCGATGATCGCCACGGCCTTGTCGCCCTCGACAAGCGCGTGTGCGCGGCCTTCCTTCAAATTCATCATCAGATTGTCGTAGGCGATCTTGCTGTCCTTGCCGGCCGCCGCGTACTCGTCCGACATCCGCTTGGACAAGCCATGGAAGACATCCTCAAGATCCCCGAGCGTCGCTGCACGTGCTCTCATTTCACCTCCTGCAGCCCCTCCGGGAAGTTTGCCCTAAGGATGGGGGATCACCAAGCAAATCAATTCCACTGACGGGCCGAGTAGAGCAAAGTCATTTCAGGCCGGCACGATCGGAGCTGCCGAACGCATTCCGGCGCTTGGCGGGCTCTTCGCCAACAATCCGCGGAAAATGGCGGAGGCAAGCAGGGACAACACGCTGCCTACCCAGAACGACACGACGGTCGCGGCGCTGGGGAGGCCACGCGATCAATGGCGACGGCGCCCGAGTGGGCAGAGGGTTCAAGTTTCCTCTACTGCTTTGCCTATTCGATCAGGAAGCAGTGAGTGACGCTGCGTCAGGACGTTCTTGCTCGCTGCATGAATTCAAAGAAACGCGGGTCCGAAGCCCACGCAATGTTCACGCGAATGCCGGCCTTGCCTGGCCGGCGTTCCGGCGAAAACACGGTGCCTGGCGCGATGAAAATCCCTTCGCGAGCCCCTTCCCGGGCAAGAGCGATGTCGTCGACGTGGTCCGTCAGCTCCAAATAGACGTAATATCCGCCGGTGGGCTCGGCAAAGAGCCGCAGGCCCATCTTCTGGAGGCGGGGGACGACCGCTTCGGTCGCCTGGCGCACACGTTGCCCGAGGCGCTTCAGATGGCGCCGGTAGTGGCCCTCGTTGATCAGCCCATGGATCAGCCGCTCGATATGGCCAGAGCTGTTGACGGTCGTCAGCATTTTCAGCTCGGCCAGCGAGGCGATGAGGTCGGGGCGTGCCGCGATATAGCCGCAGCGCAGGCTGGCCGACAGCGTCTTGGCGAAGGTGCGCACGCAGATGACGTTCTGCAATTGGTCGAGCGGTGCCAGGCCCACGCCGCGCACGGTTGGCAGATCGATGAACGGGTCGTCCTCGACCACCAGCATGTCGTATCGCGCTGCGATCGTCAGGATCGAATGGGCCGTCGGGAGGTTGGTCGAACTGCCGGTTGGATTGTGGGCGAGCGATTGGGTGAAAAACAGCTTCGGGCGCTCGCGCTCTGCCTTGCCGGAGAGATCCTCGATATCCGGCCCGTTCGCGGTTCGCCTGACGCCGACCATGCGCACCTGCGCCAGCTTCAGCTTGGCGAAAAGCGGGTAGTAGCCGGGATCGTCGACCAGCACCGTGTCTCCGGACACCAGGAAGCGGCGTATGATGAGGTCGAGGGCATGGTTGGCGCCGAACGTCAGCAGGATCTGATCCGGCGCCGCCTGCACCTCGCGTTCCATCAGATCGAAGGCCAGCCGCTCGCGCAGCGCCGGCAGCCCCATCGCCGAACCGTAGCCGTCACTGCTGGATCGGTGGTTCCTCCCCAGCAGCCCGAGGTGACGCCGCACCTCCGACTCCTCCATCCATGAGGCGGGGGGGCGACCGTCGCCAACGCGGATCGAAAAGCTCTCCTCCAGCTGTGCGTTGAGCAGGGAGGCGATGTCCACTGCCTCGGCCACATGAAGCGGGCGCTCGCTCGGCTTTTGCCGGCGTCGTTCGGCGACGGTGAAGCCGGCGCCCGGTCGTGACAGTGCAATTCCGGCTGAAACCAGGCGGTCGTAGGCATCGACAATCGTGTTCTTGGAGACGTCGAACTGCTCGGCGGCCTTGCGTATCGACGGAAGCTTGGCGCCGGCGATGAGCGAGCCCGTCTCGATGCGCCTTCTGATTTCGTTGGCCACGGCCTCGGCGCGCGTCATCTTCTGTTCCTTGCGGCAGCGTGCCTAGAAATGAACTGGTACAGTAAGCCGCTGTTTCTTAAAACTGTACCTTGCCTGATGGTATCAGTTGGACGATAGCTGGCTCAACAAGAAAACAGCATTCGCAGGGAGGCGATGGTGATGGGAGCAGTCTTGGGCGGCGTCGAGCCGCGGCTGAATTCCCGCATCGAGAAGTTTCGCGATCTGTCGCCGGCGGATCGCCTGGCGAAGGCCGGCGAGGCCGCGGGCCTTTCGCAGACGGACCGTGACGCCTTGCGCGGGCTAGGCGCGCTTCCGCTCAACATCGCCGACGGCATGATCGAGAATGTGATCGGCACATTCGAGATCCCGCTCGGCGTCGCCACCAACTTCACCATCAACGGACGCGATTATCTCATCCCGATGGCGGTGGAGGAGCCCTCCGTCGTCGCCGCCGCATCCTATATGGCGCGCATCGCCCGCGGCTGCGGCGGGTTCGAGACGTCGAGCACGGCGCCGATCATGCGGGCGCAGGTTCAGATACTCGACATATCCGATCCTCATGGGGCGCGGGCCCGACTTCTGTCGAGCCGCGACGAGATCGTGGCCGCGGCCAACGAAAAGGACCGGGTCTTGAACCGGCTCGGCGGCGGATGCCGCGACATCGAGGTGCAGGTATTCGAGGACACCGCCGTCGGGCCGATGGTGGTGCTGCATCTTCTCGTCGACGTGCGTGACGCGATGGGCGCCAACACCGTCAACACCATGGCCGAAGCGGTCGCGCCGATGATCGAGCGGCTGTCCGGCGGTGTCGTTCGGCTGCGCATTCTTTCCAACCTTGCCGACCTGCGGCTGGCACGGGCGCGGGTGCGCCTGACGCCGGAGGCACTGGCAACGCAGGAATTCACCGGCGAGCGCATGGTCGCCGGCATTGTCGAGGCCTGCTCGCTGGCGGTCGTCGATCCGTATCGCGCCGCAACGCACAACAAGGGCATCATGAACGGTATCGATCCGGTCGTTGTCGCGACCGGGAACGACTGGCGCGCGATAGAGGCCGGCGCGCATGCCTGGGCGGCGCGCACCGGGCGCTACACGTCACTCAGCCGTTGGGAAGCCGATGCGTCCGGCGCCCTTGTCGGCACGCTGGAAATGCCGATGGCGCTCGGCCTTGTCGGCGGCGCCACCAAGACGCATCCGGCCGCGCGCGCCGCGCTGAACCTGCTTGGCGTGAAGACCGCACAGGAGCTTGCCGAGGTCACGGTGGCTGTCGGCCTGGCGCAGAACATGGCGGCGCTGCGGGCCCTGGCCACCGAAGGCATCCAGCGGGGGCATATGGCCCTGCACGCCCGCAACATCGCGATCGTGGCGGGAGCGGTTGGCGATGACATCGAGACAGTGGCCAAGGAACTTGCCGCCAATCACGACGTCCGCGTCGATCGCGCCAGGGAAATCCTATTGAGACTCGGCAAGGAGAAGGGCTGAGCGTGAGCGACGCAACCGCAAACGGCTATCCGGCAAGGGCTCAAACCCTGCTGAAAACCCAGGAAGGCATCGTGTTGGTGCTGGCGGTGCTGGCCTTTGCGCTGTTTTCCTTGCTGCTGCCGTCCTTCTTTAGCGCCGGCAACATCCTCGCCCTGGTCCGAAGCGTGTCGATCCTCGGCATCCTGGCGCTGGGCATGGCGCTGGTGGTCATCGCCAGGGGCATCGACGTCTCGATGATCGCGACGATGGTGGTTTCCGTTTCATGGGCATTCGTGATCGCGCGCTCGGGCTATTCGCTGGAGTTCGCATTGCTGATCGGAGCCCTATTCGCGGTCGGCGCCGGGCTGATGATTGGGACATTGATCGCGTTCGGCGACGTTGCGCCCATCTTCGCAACACTTGCCGCCGGCTCGGTGATCTATGGCCTCGGCAGGACCTTCTTCTTCACGCTGGAAATGCAGAACGTGCCGCCGGGAGCCGAATGGTTTTCACTGATCGGCCAAGGCCGCATTCTCGGCATTCCGGTGACCGTGGTGGCGTTTGCCCTGCTTTGCCTGGTTCTGCACCTGGTACTCAGCCGCACGCGGTTCGGCTGGCAGATCTATGCCATGGGCAACAACCCGGCGGCGGCCAAGATCATCGGCATTCCCTATCGGCCGATGGTCGTTGCGCAATATGCGATCAGCGGACTGATCGCCTACGGCGCCGGACTGATCCTTGCCTCGTCTGCTTCGGCGATCAATGCCCGGCTTTTCAACTCGACGATGATCTACGACATCCTGCTGGTCGTGGTGCTCGGTGGCATTGGCCTGAATGGTGGCCACGGCAAGGTCCGCAACGTCATTCTGGGCACCATCTTCGTGGGCATCCTGCTCAACGGCATGACCATCATGAACATCGACTACACGATCCAGAACCTGGTCAAGGGCGTCGTGCTGCTTCTGGCGATCGTCATCGATTCACTCGTCAATCCACGTGACGAGCAGACATCCCAGCAAGGGGATCTCTGAGAACCAACCAAAATGCCAAATGCAATGGGAGGAAACCAATGCGACTTCTGAAAACGACAAGATGGCTTGCCGCGGCCTGTATCGCCCTGGCGGGAGTGGTCACGGCCAGCGCGCAGGACAAAGGCCTGGAAAATCCACGCTCGACGACGTTCCACAAGACGCTTGAAGGCAAGAAGGTCGTCTTTCTGCCGCTGTCGATGGGCTTCGACCTGACCGAAGGCTGGGCAGCCGTTATGCGCCAGCAGGCCAAGCGGCTCAACTACAGCTTCGAGATCCGAGATCCCGCCTGGAGCACCGATGCCGGCACCAAGGCGCTGCAGTCGCTGATCAGCGAGAAGCCCGATCTGATCGTAGCGCACAATCCCGACATCCAGTCCTACGCCCGCCTGCTGGCGCAGGCGCAGGCCGCCGGTATCAAGGTGGTGCAGATCAACCTCGAATCGAACACCCAGACCGACTCCTATGTCGGCGCCGACTGGACCGAGATCGGCGAGCAGGCGGCGCAGGCCGTGGTCGACAAGTGCAGCGCCGGCAAGGGCGCCTCGACCAAGGTGGCAATCGACACCGGGGTGCCGACGGCGGCGTCTGACGTCTTCCAGCTCGACGGTATCTATCGCGTGCTGAACCAGCATCCCGATATTCAGGTCGTCTCGCAGCAGGCCACCGAATACAATCCGGAAAAGGCGCGTTCGATCATGGACACCGTGCTGCAGCAGCATCCGGACCTCTGCGGCGCCATCGGCATCTGGGATAACCAGGATACCGGCACGGCGTCCGCCATCCAGCAGGCCGGCAAGAGCGCCCAGGTCTTCCTCGTCACCAGCGGCGGCGGCAACAAGGTCGGCTGCGAGAATGTCGAGAAGGGGCTGTTCAACCTCTACATCAGCTACAACGTGCCGCTGCAGGGCGAAATCCTGAATGCGGAGATCGCGCGCTTGCTGCTTTCCGACGGTGCCGCGGGCGAGACCAAGACGCTCTACTTCAATCCGCTTACTCAGATCACCAAGGCAAACGTCAACCAGCGCAATTGCTGGACCCTGGACGACCTGAAGTAACGGATAACAGGACCGATGGCCGCCAGTGACGTGCTGCTGCGACTGCGCTACCGGTTCGTGCCGGACCGCCTGTTCGGCGAACTTCTGACCAAGAGCTGGATTGACAACGTCATTCCGGCCCTTGCGTTGGTGATTACGGTTCTGGCCATGATCTGGACTATTCCCGGCTTCGTGTCGGCCGGGACGTTCTCGGATCTTGCCCGCCAGGTGTCGGAGTTCGGGCTCGTCGCGCTGGCCCTGACGATCGTCATCCTTTCGGGCGGCATCGACCTCTCGGTCGGCTCCGTGTTCGCCCTTTGCGTGCTGGCCGCGCTGGTGTCGATGAATGTGCTTGGCCTGCCGATCGGCGTGGCGCTCATCGCCACGCTGGCGACAGGAACTGCCTGTGGATTGCTGAACGGCGTTCTTATCGGCTACCTCAGGCTGCGCGCCTTCATCACCACGCTGGTGACGCTGGTCATCTACCGGGCGCTCTATGACATCATCTTTCCGCGCCTTGCCAGCGCCATCGTCGGCTCGATGCCGGTGTCCCCGACATGGGACCTGATCGGCTTCGGTTCGTTCCACGGCGTGCCGGTCTCGTTCGTCATCTTCGCCATCATTGCCATCGGCGCGCATGTCGTCCTCTCACGGCTCAGGCCGGGCTGGCGCCTGCGCGCGGTCGGCGGCGCGCGCCGGTCGGCATACAATGCCGGCGTCAACGTCAAGCTGACGGTCTGCCTGGCCTATGTCGCATCGGGCGTGCTGACCGCCATTGCCGCCTTCCTTTTTTCGGCCCGGCTTGGCAGCACCGGCGCCGACACCGGAATAGGATTGGAGATTTCGGTGCTGACCGCCGTCGTGCTTGGCGGCGTTTCGCTGGGCGGTGGCCGTGGTTCGGTCGGCAATGCGGTGATCGGCTCCATTCTGGTGCTGATCCTGACGAACGGGCTCATCCGGCTGTCGATGCCGGGCTCGGTCAACCAGCTGATCCTCGGCCTGGTTCTGATCGCCGCCGTGCTGTTCGACGCCAAATGGGTGAAGAACCGCGGCAAGCTCCTGAACAAGGTCTATGTGTCGCCGACCTATCTGCGCCTTCCCGAGCAAGCGGCCACGGTGGGAAGCAGCGTGCTGGCCGTCAACGACAAGCTCGGCGCCACGCAGCTGATCGGGCTCGGCGACGTCGAAGGGCCTGAAGATGTTGTGCTCGACCGTGACGACAATCTCTACACGGGAACGCGGCACGGCACGATCATGCGGTTCCTGGCGCCGGATTATAGGCGCTGCGAGGTTTTCGCCCGCATTGGCGGGCATCCTTTGGGGCTCGCTTTCGCACCCAATGGCGATCTTTTGACCTGTGTCGGCGGCATGGGGCTCTATCGCGTTGCGCCAGACGGAAAGGTCTCGAAAGTCACCGACGAAACCAACCGCAGCCTACTGTCGGTGATCGACGATTCGCGGCTGCGGCTTCCTGACGATCTCGACATCGCGCCGGACGGACGCATCTTCTTCAGCGAGGCGACGATCCGCTACGAGATGTCGGAATGGGCGGTCGATGCTCTCGAGGGCAGAGGCAATGGGCGCCTGATATGCCATGATCCGAAGACAGGCTCCACGCGCACCATCCTGCGCGGCCTGATTTTTCCCAACGGGGTCACCATCTGCCGCGACGGCCAGTCGCTGCTTTTCGCCGAGACCTGGGCCTGCCGCATCAACCGCTACTGGTTCGACGGGCCGAACAAGGGCAGACGCGAGATATTCATCGACAATCTTCCCGGCTATCCCGACAACCTCAACCGTGGCTCCGACGGCACCTATTGGATCGCGCTCCTCGGCATGCGCACCAAGACCTTCGACCTGGCCATGCGCAAGCCTGCCTTCCGCCGCCGTATGGCCAGGCGTATCGCCGCCGATGAATGGATGTTTCCCAATATCAATCGCGGCTGCGTGTTACGCGTGTCGGCGACCGGCGAGATCATCGATGCACTCTGGGACAAGGCTGGCGAGAACCATCCCTCGATCACCTCGACGTGCGAGCACAAGGGCTGGCTCTATCTGGGCGGAGTGTCCAACAACCGCATCGGCCGCGTCCGCGTCGAGGGCGCCGACCCGCAATGGACGGCGCATGACGATTATTGGGGGAAGCGCTGATGGTGGGCCTGGGCACATTGGTGCGCCGGCTGTTTTCAGCCGATGATGCCGGCATCAGCGTGCCGGCGATGGACGGCGTCTTCAAGCCGGACAACCGGCTGGAGGAGGCGGAGCGGCTGCTGGCCCTTCCCGGGATCGACAATCTCGTCGCGTCGCCGACAGGGCTGCTTTGCAGCAGCGACAAGACGCTTCTCAGGATTGTCCTCGACGGCACGCACATTTCGCCGGTCACCGTGGCGGAGTTTCCCGCACCGGTCACCTTTGTCGCATCGGCGCCCGATGGCCGGCTGGCCGTCGGGGTCGAAGGTGAAGGCCTGCATGTCGGCCAGGCAGGCACCTGGAAGCGGATCGAGCTCGCACCCGACATGACGTCGTGCCTCACCGCCGGCGTCTTTGCGTCTGACGGGGCGCTGTTGGTCTGCGTCGGCTCGCGCAAGCATTCGGCGCGCCATTGGAAGCGCGATCTGATGGAACGCGGCGCAAGCGGCGGCGTGTTCGCAATCGACCCCATCGGCGGCTCAGGCCGCGCGCTCGCCCAGGACCTGGCTTTCCCCAACGGCGCTGCATTCCTCGGCGATGGCCGCCTGGCCATCAGCGAAAGCTGGCGCCATCGTGTTGTCGCCATCGACCCGAAATCCGCGGTGCGTCCCATGGCGATGCTGGAGGATCTGCCGGCTTACCCCTGTCGGCTGTCATCCGCCGCCGGCGGTGGCCTGTGGATCGCGCTGTTCGCACCGCGACGGCAATTGTTCGAACTGGTGCTGCGCGAGGACGACTACCGCCGCGAAATGATGGCGACGATCGATCCCGACGAATGGATCGGGCCGGAACTTGCCGGGTCGGCGAAACCCGACCAGCCATTGAGCCAGGGCTCTATCCGGCAGATGGGCGTGCTCAAGCCCTGGGCGCCGTCGCGGTCCTATGGCCTGGTCGCCCGCTGCGACGACAAGGGCCTGCTTCGCGAAAGCTGGCACAGCCGCGCCGATGGCTCCATGCACGGCATTACTTCCATTTGCGAATATGGCGACCGCGTCTATGCCACGTCGCGCGGATCGGGCACGTTGCTGCGCTTGGCAGTGCCGGCAAATGACGGTGGATCCGTGCATGGCTGACATCGTCGAATTTCGCAAGGCGACCAAGGAGTTCCGCGGCAACGCGGCGGTGCGCGCCGTCGATTTCACACTCCGGCGCGGCGAAGTCCATGCACTGCTCGGTGAGAATGGCGCCGGCAAATCGACGCTGACCAAAGTGCTCGCCGGCCTCTATCCCTTGACCTCCGGCGAAATGCTGCTCGACGGCAAGCCGGTGAGCTTCTCGTCTCCCGGCGAGGCCATGAAACATGGCATCGCCATGGTGTTCCAGGAAACCAACCTCGTCCAGTCCATGAACGTCGCCCAGAACATCTTTCTCGGCGAGGAACGTTTTTTCAACCGGCTGCGCGGCGTCAACATCCGCGCGCAGCAACATCTGCAGCGGCTGAACTTCCATGTCGAGCCGACAGCGCTGGTGTCGACGCTCGGCGCGGCCAAGAAACAGATGGTCGAGATTGCCCGCGCCGTCCATCACAAGGCCCGCATCTTCATCTTCGACGAGCCGACTGCAACGCTCACCCCGGAGGAAAAGCAGCACTTCTTCGCGCTGGTCGAACGGCTGAAGGGCGAGGGCGCCTCCGTCATCTTCATTTCGCATGCGCTGGAGGAAGCGCTGTCGATCGCCGACCGCATCAGCGTGTTGCGCGACGGTGCGTTGATCGTCACCGACGATGCCCGCAATCTCACCCGTGAAAAGATCGTCCAGGCCATGGTTGGCCGGCAATTGACCGATGCACTCTATGGCGATGCCGCCGCGAGGCGCGTCGCCCGCCCTCCCGGCGACAAGGTCCTGGCCCTGGAAAATGTCTCGATGGGCAAGGCGGTGCGCAGCGCGACACTGTCGGTGTTCGCGGGCCAGGTCACCGGCCTGTTCGGGCTGGTGGGCGCCGGTCGTACCGAAATGATGAAGATCGCCGCCGGCGTGCTGAAGCGGGACTTTTTCCATGGCGGGCGCATCCAGCTGCGCGGCGAGACAGTGCGCTTTCGCGTCCCGCGGCAGGCCGTGCGGCGCGGCGTCGCCTACATCACCGAGGACCGCAAGCTCGACGGTCTCTTCGACACGATGGGCATCGTCCAGAACGTGTTCCTTGGCAAGCTGGCGAAGGCGTCCAATCCGGTCACCATGGTCGGCATGGGCGAGGCCAGGCGGCAATCGGCCGAATGGATCGAGGCCATGAAGGTCCGTTCGATCGGCAGCAACGCCAAGGTTGTGGAGCTGTCGGGCGGCAATCAGCAGAAGGTCGTGATAGCCAAATCGCTGATCCAGGAGCCGTCACTGATCATTTTCGATGAGCCGACTCGCGGCGTCGATGTCGGAGCGATCGCCGAGATTCATCGGATGATCGAGAAACTCGCCGATGCCGGCGCGGCCGTCGTGGTCATCTCCTCCTACCTGCCCGAAATCCTCAACCTGTCGGACCGCATCCTGGTGGCGCGCCAGGGGCGCATCGTCGAGGAGATGACCATCGACGAAGCATCGGAAGAAAAGATCATGTATGCCGCCGTCCACTGAACCGTTGCGCGTGGAACGCCAGGTTACGATCGTCGAAGTCGGTCCGCGCGATGGGTTGCAGAACGAAAAGCGGTTGGTCTCGACCGGGCAGAAGCTGCGCCTGATCCGCATGCTGGCCGATTGCGGTTTCGCCCGCATCGAGGCGACAGCCTTCGTCTCGCCGAAATGGGTCCCGCAGATGGCCGACCATGAGGCCGTCATGCGGGGCGCGGTGCGTCATGCGGGCCGCGTGCTTTCCGCCCTGGTGCCCAATGAGCAAGGCGCCCGGGCGGCGATCGCGGCGGGCGCGCAGGAGCTTGCGGTTTTCACCAGCGCCTCCGAGACGTTTTCGAAGCGAAACACCAATTGCACGATCGAGGAGGGACTGGCCCGTTTCGCGCCCGTGATCGCATTGGCGGCCGAACACGGCTTGCCGGTGCGGGGCTATGTTTCCTGTGCCGTCGACTGTCCCTATGAAGGCCCGATCGAGCCCGGCGCGGCCGCGAAAGTCGTCGCACGGCTGCGCGATCTCGGCTGTGCGGAAATCGCCGTCGCCGATACGATCGGCAAGGCAACCCCCGAACGCGTGCACGCCATGGTGCTGGCATGCCTCGCGGAGGCGGAGGCGACGCAGCTCGCCGGCCATTTTCACGATACCGGCGGCATGGCGCTGGCCAATGTCGATGCGGCATGGAGCCTCGGGCTCAGGGTCTTCGATTCCGCGGTAGGCGGGCTCGGCGGCTGCCCCTACGCCCCCGGCGCGGCCGGCAATCTTCGCAGTGGTGCGCTGGTGGAGCATTTCGCGTCGAAGGGGATCGCTACCGGAATAAACAGCGAGCTGCTGGCCAACGTGGAAAACATGCTTGCCGAAGCCATGTTCTTTGGCGAGCTGTGAGAGTTAAAAAGCAAAAGATTTCAAGTCTTTGCTACGCCCGAAGGGTAGAGGCTTCGGCGACAGGGATTGGTCGGAGGGCCGAACCCGCCATCAGTTCGACATCAGCCGATGAAGCCAGACTTCATCCAGCAGCGAACGGGTAACTCCGCCAAACGCCCATTCCCTCAGTCGGCTATGCCCGTAGGCGCCCGACACGATTAGGTCTGCCTTGACTGAGGCCAGGAAGTCTACCAGTCGATTTCCTTCCTCGTCTGACTTCAGGATTTCGGTTCGCGCCTTGATGCCGTGCCCGGCGAGGAAACTGGCGACGTCCTTGACTCCGTCCCTGATCCAATCGCTCGGATTGCGATCAATCGCCACGATGATGACTTCATTGGCCATGGCCATCAATGGCACGGCGTCTGCCACGGCGCGCCTCGCTTCCCGCGTGTCCTTCCAGGCGACGACGATCCGGCCGAGCGGCAAACTCGTCGCGCCAAGGGCAGCAACCAGGACAGGCCTGCCGGCGCGCAGCACCAAACTGCCCGGATCAGCCATACGGTAAGCGTCGCCCGTGGATGCGCCGAGCGAAGCGCCCGTGACGACGAGGTCGGCGAGAAGGGAAGCTCTGGCGAGGGCATGATCTGGATTCTCGACCGTGTCACGCCATTCCGCACTGACCGCTCCGGCGACGAGCCTGTCGAACTTGGAGTGCCTGTCATTAAGCCGTTGCCGGATCTCGATCCTCGATTGCTCCCAAAGTTCAGCAGCGATCGCCGCGCCCTCGGGCGCCATCGTAACCGGCAGCGGAGCGTCCGCGGCGCAGAAACCGATCAGCTTTGCATCGAAACGTTTGGCAAGATCGATGCCGACCTGCGCGAGCGGTTCGATCGGACCATCGATGCCCAGGTTCAACAGAATGGATTTGTAGCTCATCGGGGCGCTTCCGTTTCAGAGGTTCGGTGCACCGAAGCTAGCCTTGCAGGAACGTTCTCACCTTGATGTCGATCAAAACGGTTGCAGCCGCTCAGGGGATACGGGATTGGAAATGAACCATTTCGCCGTCCACGACAAAGGCGCCATTTCCGACGTGGTGGATCGTCTTCGGGTTCGGTTGAGCCGGGTCGATCCATGCTTTCAGGACCTCGAGGACGAACAGGTTATGTTTGTCCACCAGGCGTATATCGATGACCCGGCATTCGAGGTTGGCAAAGCACTCGGCGATCAGGGGAGCCGAAACGCGCTCGGCGGGAAGGGGCGTCAGCCAGGCTGTCGCGAACTTGTCAGTGTCGCGTCCGGAGCAGTTTCCGACCTTGACGACTTTCTCCGCGAGGCCAATGGCAGGGATCGCGACCACGCATTGCTTCGTTTGACGCAAAGCGAAGAAGGAGAAGTCGTCGCTCGACACGACGCAGGCCATGGTCGGCGGCGCGATTCCCGCCATCATGTGCCAGGACATGGTCATGACGTTCGCGCGGCCCTGCTTTGATCTGGTTGTCAGAAGGACAACGGGACCAGGCTCGATCAGCCGATAGACTTCGGCAAGCGGCAGTTCCTTCATTGCGTCCTCATTCCACTGTCTGCATGGCAATTGCTCCGGCGCCATCGTGCCAGGCAATGCCCTTCCTCGCCTTGATCAATGTCAAAATCGGGAAGCGGCGGATTGCGAAGGGGTAGCCGAGAGGTCCATGCGAGTCTGTGCCGCTGGGGCCGATTGATCTTGATCAATGCATGCCGGAATTGACCTTGCGATGTTCGATCAGAGCCACACAAGGATCAGTTCATGTCCACTGGAGGCATTCTCTTTTGGGGCGTCCTGCTTTGCCTCGCTTGGATCGTCGGGATCGGCATCTACTTCGAAATGACGTCCTCCAGGAGACGCAAGCCCTCTGCGGTGAGCTATGGCTTCGGCCGCCGTTCAAGGCCGCGCCACCCTAAGACCAGGCCGTGATGTGGAAGGCGGAGGCCAAGGAATTTTACAATGACTTGGAAGGGACGACATGCGCGTAGCCACTCTCGCTCCTTAAACTGACATGATCAAGCAAGGCCTGACGACAATGCGATCCCACCCGGCGCTCTCGATCCCACTACTTGTGTTCGCACTCGGCTTTGCATCGTCAGCCTATGCTGTCGAAGACCCGCAGATCGCTTATGGGAAAAGACTGGTCGAGAAAAACTGTGCCCGCTGTCACGCGGTCGGTCCGGGCGGCGAGAGCGCCCATCCGGACGCGCCGCCTTTCCGGTTGTTGCACCGGCGGTACCCAATCGAAGATCTTCAGGAAGCTCTGGCCGAGGGGATATCCACCGGACATCCGGACATGCCCGAGTTCGTAGCTTCTCCTGACCAGATCTCCGCGATTATCAGTTATATCCAAAGCCTGGGCCGATGATGCCGGCCGACAGCAATCTCATCGACGCGCCTGCCACTCATTGCGAGCCGGCCTGGGTCTGCGAGATCATCAGACCGATCTGCGTAGCCGCTTGGCCACGGACCGGCTTCAATGTGCGTCAATCGTGGTTCTTTGCTGCGTTGACCGGAATCAATGATGGCGGGGTCGTCAGCTGGTCTGATGTGCCCGTATCAGGAGGTAGCCATGCAGACGAACGAAACACCGCGCTATGATGCGAGCGTGAACACGATGGGTTGCTGCCCAAAATTCAACCCGGGTGGCTGGGACGATCAGGAATTGCACTTCACCGACAAGCCGTTCGTGAAGGCGACGACCCACAGCATCATGCATGTTCCGGTGAACATGAGCAGCGTCTTTGCCCGTGTCAACGAGCACATCGACGACGCGGGCGCTTCTGCCGAAAGCCAGTCCATCGTCCTAAGCCGCGATCTCTCGCCTTGGACGAGCGAGCACCTTTTTTCGGTTTCAAAGGCCGTGCCCGAGGAGGAAATGGCTACGCTGACAGGCGACTTCGTCACCAAAGTGTTCGAGGGAGCGTTCGAGCAGGTAAGGGGTTGGCACGAGGAAATGCTTGAACTCGCGCGCCAGCACAATCCCAAAGCCAGCGACGTGTATTTCTTTTATACGACCTGCCCAAAATGCGCCGCGGCATATGGCAAGAACTACGTTGTAGGGGTAGCCAGGATTTCCTGAGCCCGGCAAGGCTAGGGTTCGAACCATGTGCCCTGGCGCCGCTTGACGATCTCCGCCGCGTCCTCGAGCCGGCCGATCGCTGCGGGATTGCCCGTCGCCTGGACGAACTCGATCGCCGCACTGATCTTGGGTCCCATCGAGCCGGCTGGGAAATCCTTTCCCGAAAGTTCAGTTGCTCCGACATTGCGCAGTGCGCGGGCATCCGCCGTGCCGTAGCCCAGATAGACCGCATCGACATCCGTGAGCATCAGCAGCATGTCAGCCTTCAACTGGCGCGCCAGCAGCGAGCTGGCCAGGTCCTTGTCGATGACGGCTTCGACGCCGACCATGGCGCCATCTTCGCGCGCGACAACGGGCACGCCGCCGCCGCCTGTGCAGATGACGATGACCCCGTGGTCGACGAGGAAGGAGATGACGGATGCCTCTAAAATCTCGATCGGGCGGGGCGAGGGCACGACCCGGCGCCATTTATCGCCATCGGGCGCTACGGACCAGCCGTGCTCCGCTGCGAGCCGTCGCGCTGTCGCTTCGTCATAGACCGGGCCGATCGGCTTTGTGGGACTGGAAAATGCAGGATCGCGCGGGTCGACTTTCACCTGCGTCAGCAGTGTAGCGTATAGTCTCTGGGAGGCGAGATTGGCGAGCTCCTGCTCGATCATGTAGCCGATCATCCCGGCGCTCTCCGCGCCGAGAACGTCGAGCGGAAAAGCGCCGTCCGGTGAGGCAGCCGACTGGAGCGCAAGCAGGCCGACCTGCGGGCCGTTGCCATGCGTGATGACGAGCGAATGGCCTTCGCCAATCAGCGTCGCCAAGGCTGACGCGGCGCGGATGACGTTCGCACGCTGGTTTTCGGCAGTCATCGGTTCGCCGCGCCGCAACAGCGCGTTCCCACCGAGCGCAACGACGATCAGCATGTCAGTTGCCGATCGTGGCGACTAGCAGCGCTTTTATCGTATGCATGCGGTTCTCCGCCTGGTCGAAGACGACCGAGGCACCGGACTCGAACACCTCATCGGTGGCCTCCATGCAATCGATGCCGAATTCGCGCGCGATATAGGCGCCGACTTCGGTCTCGGTGTCGTGGAACGCCGGCAGGCAATGCATGAACTTGACATGCGGATTGCCGCTCGCCGCCATCAAATCTTTCGTCACCCGATAGGGCGTCAGAAGACGGATGCGCTCCGCCCAACCGGACTTGTCCTCGCCCATCGACATCCAGACATCGGTGTAGATGAAGTCGGTATCCTGGACGCAGCCGGTCATGTCTTCATCGAGTCGGAAGCGGCCCCCGCTGCGTTCGGCGAGCCCCCTGACATGATCGCAGAATTCTTGGTCGGGCCAGAGTTCCTTCGGCGAGGCGATGCGCATGTCGATGCCGACCTTGGCTGCCCCCAATGCCAGCGACTGGGCGACATTGTCCCGACCCTCGCCGACGAATGCGACGGTCATGTCCGAGAGATGCTTGTGCGTGAATTCGCGCATCGTCATGAAATCGGCGAGGATCTGTGTCGGATGGGCTTCGTCGGTCAAGCCGTTGTAGACGGGCACCCCGGCATGCGCTGCCAGCATTTCGGCCTGGTGCTGCGCAAATCCGCGATATTCGATGGCGTCATACATCCGCCCGAGGACGCGGGCCGTGTCCTTCATGGATTCCTTGTGCCCGATATGGCTGCCGGAGGGACCGAAATAAGTGACGTGGGCGCCCTGATCATAGGCGGCCACTTCGAACCCTGTCCGCGTGCGCGTGGAGTCCTTTTCGAAGATGAGGGCGATGTTCTTGCGAACGAGGCGCGGTATCTCGTGCCCGGCCTGCTTGGCTGCCTTCAACTCGGCTGCCAGCTTAAGGAGGAAGCGGATCTCTTCGGCTGAGAGGTCGTCCAGCGAGAGCACCGAACGGCCATGCAGGTTGATCGACATTGGGTGTCCTTTCAGAGTGGGTCGCGAGCGATGGGGCAGGTCATGCAATGGCCGCCGCCGCGACCGCGGCTGAGCTCAGCCCCCTCGACGGTGATCACCTCGATTCCGGCGCGGCGCAGAAGTGTGTTGGTATAGACGTTGCGATCGTAGCCGATGACGACACCCGGCTCGACCGCGATCACGTTGTTGCCGTCGTCCCACTGCTCGCGCTCGGCCTCGTAGCGGTCGCCGCCGGTGGCGATGATCCGCAGCGATTTCAACCCGAGAGCTTCTGCCACGACCGTTGTGAAGGGCGCTTCTTCCTCCCTGACCTCGACCGCCGCATCGCCGTCTCCGGGCCGGATCGAGAAGGTGCGCAGCCTTTCGACCACGGGCGGATACATGGTGGCAAGGTCCCGGTCGCAGAAGGTGAAGACGGTGTCGAGATGCATGAAGGAACGGTCGCGCGGCATCAGTGCCGCGATCACGTGCGTGGCTTCGCCGGCAGCGAACAGGCTTCGGGCAACATCACCGACCGCCTGCGGCGTGGTGCGTTCGCCCATGCCGACGAGAACGACGCCTCCGCCGACGGGCATGACGTCGCCGCCTTCCAGGCTGATGCCCGTTCCTGCCTGGGGTGAAACGAATGGGATGCCGCTGTCGCGAAACCTCGGATGGAAGCGGTACACCGCCTCGACATTGGCCGCTTCCGGTCGTCTGGCCGGCCAATACATGGCATTCACGGAAACCGAGCGGTAAATCCAGCAGGAGCTGTCGCGAGTGAACAGCTGGTTCGGCAACGGCGGCAGCACGAAGTCCTGCGGCGCGAATGTCCGTCCGGTCAGCCCTTTGGGCTCGAACGGCAGTTCGGCGCGGGCGATGCCGCCGACGAGGCAGGTTGCCAGCAGGCCGGCCGACATCTCGTTCAGCCAGCCCCGCATCTCGTCGACCATGTCGAGGCCGACGACGCCGGCATGCACCCGGCGATCGAGAAGCCAGTCGTGGGCCTTGCCGATGCCCATGGTTTCCGTGAGCAGTTCGCCGAACGAATGAACGATCACGCCGCGCTCGCGCAGGGCGTCGACGAAGATGTCGTGCTCCTGGCGAGCGCGCTTCACCCAAAGCACATCGTCGAACAACAGCGACCTGCAGTTGTCTGGTGTGAGCCTGCGCAGGCTGAGATCCGGCCTGTGGACCATCACCTCGCGCAGGCGGCCGACTTCTGAATGAACCCCCAGATTTGTCATAGGATAGCCTCTCAAAGCGCGCTGACGGCGCCGGTCCACATCTCGTAGACGGCAAGGATTGCGACTGCGACGAGCGCGACTGCGATGACGGCTTCCACCGGGTGGAAGACGCGCTGATTAGCCTCGCGACGGGCCCAGACGTAGAAGATGATGCCCGGAGCATAGAGGATCGCGCACATGAACAGGTACGCAGGCCCCGCCGCATAGACGAGCCACAGCCCGTAGGCCGTTGCCAACACACCGGCGAAGAGCGGCCCGGCGCGCCGTTCGCCAACCCGATAGCTTTCTCCAGTCAATGCCAGTTTGGCGGCGAAGGCTCCGGAGAAAATATAGGGCACGAGGATGGCGGCCGAGGCGATGTAGAAGAGCGCCTGATAGGTACTCTGGGCGAAGAGCGTGATCACCAGGAAGGCCTGGACGAGGACGTTGGTGACCAGCAGCGAGGTCGAGGGAACGCCGCGTTCGCTTTCCCGGCCGAAGAACTTCGGCATGGTTCCATCCTTTCCGGCGACATGCGGAACCTCCGCTGCAAGCAGCGTCCAGCTCAAGAAGGCGCCGAGCACAGAGACGACGAGCGCAAGATTGATGAGCACGGCGCCCCAGGGCCCGACAACCGCTTCCAGTACGCCTGCCATCGACGGGTTCTTCAATGCCGCGAGTTCCGGTTGGCTCAGAATGCCGAGCGAAAGCAGAGAGACCAGCGCGTAGAGCGCGAGGCAAGTGAAGAAGCCGATGACTGTCGCCGTCGCGATGTCCTTGCGCCTCTCGGCACGGGCGGAGAAAACGCTGGCGCCTTCGATGCCGATGAAGACCCACAGCGTCACCAGCATGGTGCTCTTGACCTGAGCCGCGATGGTGCCGAGCGAGGCATTGCCGAGCCCGGTGAAGTCGAGCGTCCAGACACTGAGCTTGAAGGCCACGGCGACGACGCCGACAAACAGTACGACAGGCGCGATCTTTGCCACGGTCACGATTGTGTTGACGATCGCTGCCTGGCGAATGCCTGCGAGGATCAGAAAATGGATGAGCCACAACAGAATCGAGGCGCCGAGCACCGCCTGCCACGTATTTCCGTCACCGAAGGCGGGGAAAAAATAGGACAACGCGCTGAAAACGATCACGGCGTAGGAAACGTTGCCGACCCATGCGCTGATCCAATAGCCCCAGGCGCTGTTGAACCCGATAAAGGGTCCGAACCCTGCCTTGGCATAGGCATAGGGACCCGCATCGAGATCAGGCCGGCGTACCGCCAGGGACTGATAGACAAACACCAGTGCGAGCATGCCGACGGCCGTGATCGCCCAACCGATCAGGACGGCGAGCGGACCGGCGCCGGCCGCCATGTTCTGGGGCAGGCTGAAGACGCCCGAGCCCACCATCGACCCGATCACCAGCGCTGTCAGCGATCCCAGTCTTAGCTTCGTCGATGTCGCGGCTTCCCTGGCTGGAATGTTGACTTCTGCTGTACTGGACATGATGCCCTCCCGGATTTGGAACAGTGGGAGGATCCAACAGGAAACAAAGCCTGCCGGCCTTGATGCTGGTCAATTCCCGATTGTCTTGCGCCGAAGGTTGGGTTGAGAGGCATACGAATCTGCAGGCGTTGGACGGCCGCGAGCCAGCTCGTTCACCCATTGCTGAGCCTGCTCGGCAGCATGGACGAGGGAGGTATGGGAGAGAGAATGTGTCATGACCGGAGCCTTCCACCCCGCTTCTTTCCATCAATGAGAGATGCACGCATTGCGCGGGATCAAGATGGCTGCCCTTGGTGTCAGCCGCCCGCCTTTGCTGTCAGCAGGGGAATGATGCGGTCGGTCTTGGCGACCGAAGGTCGGCCGGCGGAGCCGTAGGGAATGCCGAGCGCATCCCAGGTCTCGACCAGCGCATCCTGCAGTTCGGCGATCAGCGCATCCGAATGGAACGGCGTCGGCGTGATGCGCAGCCGCTCGGTGCCGCGCGGCACGGTCGGGTAGTTGATCGGCTGGATGTAGATGCCGTGAACGCCAAGCAGCCGGTCGCTCGCCATCTTGCAAAGCTCCGGATCGCCAACCAGCACCGGCACGATATGGGTCGCGGAGTCCATCACCGGCAGGCCGGCGGCCGCCAGGATCTGTTTGGTTCGGCTCGCCTGCTGCTGCTGCGCGTCGCGCTCGGCCTGCGATTGCTTGAGATGGCGGATGGAGGCGGTGGTGGCGGCGGCGATCGCCGGCGGCAGCGCCGTGGTGAAGATGAAACCCGGCGCATAGGAGCGAACCGCGTCGATCACCGCGCTGGTGCCGGTGATGTAGCCGCCCAGCGTGCCGAACGCCTTGGCCAGCGTGCCCTGGATGATGTCGATGCGGTCGGCAAGGCCTTCGCGCTCGGTGATGCCGCCGCCGCGCGGTCCGTACATGCCCACGGCATGGACCTCGTCGATATAGGTCATGGCGTTGTAGCGCTCGGCGAGCTCGACGATCTCTCTGATCGGCGCGATGTCGCCGTCCATCGAATAGACGCTTTCGAAGACGATCAGCTTGGCGCGCTCGCGGCCCGCCGCCTGCAAGAGGCTTTCCAGATGCGCGACGTCATTGTGGCGGAAGATCTTCTTTTCGGCGCCCGATCGCCGCACGCCCTCGATCATCGAGGCGTGGTTCAACTCGTCCGAGATGATCAGGCAGTTGGGCAAAAGCCGGGCAATGGTCGATATCGAGGCCTCGTTGGAGACGAAGCCGGAGGTGAAGACCAGGGCCGCGTCCTTGCCGTGCAGGTCGGCAAGCTCCTGCTCGAGCTCGACCAACGGGTTGGACGTGCCGGAGATGTTGCGGGTGCCGCCGGCGCCCGAGCCCATCTTGCCGGCCGCATTCTGGAACGCTGCGATGACATCCGCGTGCTGGCCCATGCCGAGATAGTCGTTGGAGCACCACACGGTGATTTCCTCGGCGCGGCCGTTGGAGCGCCAGATGGCGCGCGGAAACTTGCCCGCGATACGCTCGAGATCGGCGAAGACACGATAGCGACGCTCGGCGTGGAGCTGGTCGATCGCTTCTTCGAAGAACCGCTGGTAGTTCATGTCGGAATGTCCTGTGCAAGAAGCTGGCCGCCATCTGCGACGGTTCGGCCTCAACCTAGGGGCTGGGAGCGGTCTGCGCTTTGAGCTATGTCAAATCACGGGACACCCAGATGCCTCATTATAGGCAGGTCTCCTCAATGCAAAACCGTCCAAAAACTGATTCAAATCAAAGCGCGGAACTGCAATTTGGCCCACGCTGGCCGGATGTGGAATCCAATAGCAAGCGCTCCGTTTGGCCGCAGCCTCGAACTAGCCGTTCTGGATGAAGAAGGCTTACATCCGCTTGTATTTCCCTGCGAAAAAGGCCGGGAGGGATGGCGGCATGCCGTTACCGGTATCCGCGTCCATATTCGGCCGACCCACTGGCGCGACTGGCATCTCCGAGAAGATAGGGTGGCCTCGCTCCGAAACGCGCCTTAGAGCGGTGGTTCCGGGTGGAGAACCTCTGCTCGTCTTTCCCCGAATGCCCTAATGTTGGGGGCCGGCGATCAGGGCCATGCGCACCAGATGCGAGAGGCTGCCGGCGCCCATCTTGCTCATGACATTGGCGCGATGGATCTCGACCGTGCGCGGGCTGATCCCCAGATCGTAGGCAATCGTCTTGTTCGGTAACCCGGAAACAAGCCCTTCCAGCACCTGGTGCTCTCGCTCCGACAGCATGGCGAGATTCTTCCTGATCTCCGTCGATTGCGGGTGTGCCGCGGCGGGCTGGCTGCGGTGGTCCAGCGCCGAGCGAATTGCATCGATAAGCACCTGATCGTCGAACGGCTTCTCGATGAAATCGGCAGCGCCCTCCTTCATCGCCTGGACGGCCAGGGCGACGTCGGCGTGCCCCGTCATCACGATCACCGGCACGCCGAGGCCACGGGCTTTCAGTTGCCGCAGAAACTCGATGCCATCGATGCCGGGCATGCGTACATCGCTGACGATGCAGCCTTGGATCTCCTTCGGTTCCGTCGCCAGGAATGCCGTTGCCGATTCATAGAGGCGCACGGCAAAATCGGCTGTCGCCAGAAGGAAACCCAGCGACTTGCGAACGTCGACATCGTCGTCGACCACATGAACGATATCATTGGCCACCAGCGACCTCTTCCTTCTCCACGGCGCGCAAAGTGAATCGGAACGCTGTCCCGCCGCCGGGCATTGCTTCCGCCCAAATATGACCGCCGTGCGACTCGACGATAGTGCGACAAATGGACAGGCCGACACCCATTCCGTGTTTCTTGGTGGTGACGAAAGGCTGAAAGAGTTGGGCTGAAACCTCCGGCGCCAGCCCCGGGCCCGTATCAATCACACCAACTTCAGCCATGCCATCCCGCCGTGACACGGTAACGACATGCAATTCCCGCCTGGGCGCGCCCTGCATGGCCTCCACGGCGTTTCTCATCAGATTCAGCAACACCTGCTCGATCTGGATTCGATCGGTCAAAACAAGCTCGGCCGCCGGGTCGAGATCATAGCTGACGCGCACGTCTGCTTCCCTGGCGCCGACCAAAGCGAGCGATGAGGCGTCCTCGATGAGCGTTAGCAGACGTTCGACCTGACGCTCGCTTTCGCCCCTGGCGACAAAATCCCTGAGGCGACGGATCACGTCGCCAGCGCGAAGGGCCTGCTCGGCAGCCTTCTCGACGGCATCCCGCAGCATGGCGGCGTTCTCGTCCTTGCTTTTCTCGAGGAGGCGGCGGCTGCCTTTGAGGTAGTTCGTGATGGCCGTCAGCGGCTGGTTTATCTCATGCGCCAATGTCGAGGCCATTTCACCGAGCGCGGTGAAGCGTGCCATGTGAAGCAGCTCCTGCTGCTGCTCCTGCATCCTGGCTTCCGTTCTATGACGCTCCGTCAGGTCGCGGCAAAAACCGGTGAAGAAGCGGCCCGTTCCGGGATGCATTTCGCCGACCGCGAGCTCCATCGGAAAGGTCGATCCGTCCTTGCGCATCCCGGTTACCGTACGCCCGAGTCCGATGATGCGGCGCTCTCCCGTCGTCAGGTAACGCTGCAGGTATGCATCATGCTCATCCCGGTATGGCGAGGGCATCAGCAACTTGACATTCTGACCGATGACCTCGCCGGCCTTGTAGCCAAACAATGTTTCGGCCGCCGTGCTGAAGGATTGGATGTTGGCGCTTTCGTCGATGACAACCATCGCATCCGGCACGGTAGCCAGGATCGAACGCAGGTGATCCTCTCGCAGCTGAAGCGCGGCGTTCGCGAACGACAGATCGCTGACATCGGTGCCTTGAACAAAGATTGCGGTGATCCGGCCATCCCTGGCCCTGATGGGCTGGTAGACGAAGTCCAGGATACGCTCCTCCGCAAGCCCGGTCTCGGCATTGCGCAGGACGACCTTGATGCCGCGCCCGACATAGGGATCTCCGGTTTCGCTGACGCGATCGAGCAATTCGAAGAATTCCTGGCCCTCGAGCTCGGGCAGGGCCTCGCGAACCGATTTGCCGATAACCTGCCGCTGACCGATCAGGCGCTGGTAAGCCGCATTGGTCAGTTGAAAGATGTGGCCAGGCTCGCTGAGCAGGGTCATGAAACCCGGAGCCTGCTCGAACATCAGCGCGAGCAGCTCGTGCTCCGGCAAGTTGGTGCCTTGTTCCGGTGGGCCGCCGGCCAGCGGTGATGCCTTGGCGACGGCTTCCGACCAGTCTTGCTCCTTGGTGCTCACGAGCAGTCTCCGGATTGAGAGGCAGCAGCGGCCGCTGATGTAGCATTCATCGTTCCGCGCACCAAACAGCGGTTATTTGATCGGTATCAAGGTGCCGCGGACCGCACAATGCAAATGACAAGCATTCCACGTTCCGAGCGAGGTGCCCGCATGTCCTACAAAACGATACTCGTCAACCTGACCGTTGATGCAAATCCCGCTCCGATCTTAAAACTGGCGACGGAGCTGGCGCAGCGGTTCGACGCTCACCTCGTAGGCCTTGCTGCCGCGGACGTTCCGCCTTTGGTGACCACGGGAGAGGGCCTGGTCTACGAAGGTGAGGTCATGCAGATCCAGCGCACCGAGATCGAGAAGCGGCTTGCCGAATTGCGCGACATCTTCGAGAAGCTTGTCCCGGGCGAGGTCAGCAGCGAATGGACCCAGTACGTTTGCGCGCCAACCCGCGCTCTCGGCCTGGCCGCCCGTTCGGCCGATCTTGTTGTGACCGACGACGGCGGCGACGATGTCTTCCGCGCCGTCGATATCGGAAGCCTGGTGCTCGGGGCCGGTCGCCCGGTGCTGGTTGCAGCGGCCAATGCCGAACATCTCGTCGGGAAAACCGTCCTGGTCGCCTGGAAGGACAGCCGCGAAGCACGAAGGGCCTTGTCCGATTCCTTGCCGTTCCTCGCCAGGGCCAAGGAGGTGGTCGTTGCCACGATGGAAGGCGATTCGGGAGAGGATGTTCGAAACAGCCTCGCCGACGCCGCGGTGTTTCTTGAGCAGCATGGCATCATGCCGCAAACCGAAGTGATCGCCGGTGCCGCGGATGGTGAGACGCTGTTGGCGTTTGCCCGCTCGATCCATGCCGATCTGATCGTTTCCGGAGCCTACGGTCACAGCCGGCTCAGGGAATGGGTCTTTGGTGGTATTACGCGCTCGCTGATCCGCGAGAGTGGCATCAGTCGCCTTCTTTCCAACTGACTGTCCGGCTATGGCGACCGGAACGGCAGATGCCAGGGACCAGCCGGCAGCCATGGCGGGCGCGGAGCAACTGATCAGCCGCCTTTCCGGTCATGTCGAGCATGCCTACTGGTCGATCGAAACGGGTGACCTGGCAGGGCAATTGGAGACCTCTTCTTCGGGTCTGCTGAGTGTCGATGCGGCAATCCGACTTGCCAAATTCGGCCGCAACGCACTGGCGTCCCGGTCCGGCGGATCGGCATTGACTGTATTCGCGCGCCAGTTTCGCAGCCCACTCGTCCTGATTCTGGTCTTTGCCGCCGCCGTTTCAGTGTTCGTCGGGGAGAGTCATGAAGCGGCGATCATCGGCGCGATCGTGCTCGCCAGCTGTGTCTTAAGCTTCACTCAGGAATATGGCGCCTCTCGCGCGATGGAGGTCCTGCGGCAGCGGATCTCCCGCAAGGCCACCGTGCTCAGGGATAGCATCGAACGGACTATCGATGTCGAGGAGATCGTTCCCGGCGACGTCGTCTGCCTGTCGGCCGGCAATCTCATTCCGGTCGACGGCGTCATTCTCGAGTCGCGGGATTTCAACGTCAGTGAATCTGTTCTGACCGGCGAAACCTTTCCCGTCGTCAAGTCCGCCGGCCGCTCCGCGCCCGAAGCCGGCATCGCGCAGCGAACCAATGCGGTCTTCACCGGCACCTCGGTCCGCAGCGGAACAGCAAAGGTGCTTGCCGTCGCCACGGGAGCGCAAACCGAATTCGCATCGATCGCCGAAGCATTGGAGCGCCGGATACCCGAGACCGGATTTGCTCGCGGCATCAGGATGTTCGGATATCTGATGACCGAGATCATGCTTGTGATCGTCATCCTGGTGTTTTTCGCCAACGTCATGCTTGAGCGGCCGTTGATAGAGTCGCTCCTGTTTTCGCTTGCCCTGGCGGTTGGGCTGACGCCCGAATTGCTTCCCGCGATCATCAGCGTCACCCTGGCCAAGGGTGCGCGGATGATGGCCGCCAGCGGCGTCATCGTGCGCCGTCTCGACGCGATCGAGAACCTCGGCAGCATGGATCTGCTTTGCACTGACAAGACAGGAACGCTGACGGAGGGCGTCATTCACCTCGATGGGGCGTTCGATGTCGAGGGCATTGCTTCGAGGAAGGTTCTGCTTTGGGCGCGGCTGAACGCGATTTTGCAAACGGGCTTGAAGAATCCTTTGGACGAGGCAATTGCAAGCGCTCCGCATGACCAAGACGATTTGTCCGGTTTCACCAAGATCGACGAGAGCCCCTACGACTTTGTTCGCAAGCGGTTGTCCGTTGCCGTGCAGGACAGCGCGCATGAACAGGTCCTCATCACCAAGGGAGCCGTCCAGAACGTCATCGAGGCGTGTGGCTTTGTGCAGGATCGGGACGGCTTGACCCCCCTCGGCGCGACGGAACGCCAGGCGATCGACGAGAAATTCAGGCGCTGGAGCGCGCAAGGGTATCGTGTTCTCGGCCTGGCGATCCGCAGATTTCAGAACAAGGCGAGCTTCAGCCGCGACGACGAAACCGAAATGGCATTCGCGGGGTTCCTGCTGTTTCTCGATCCGCCAAAGGAGGGGGTAAGGGAAACCCTGTCGGCACTTGCCGGTCGCGGCATCGGCGTGAAGGTGGTTTCCGGCGACAACCGCTACGTCGCCGCGCATCTGGCCGAGGCTATAGGCCTCCGGTCCGACCGGATCATGACGGGCGAAGATCTGGCGAAAATGACGAAAAATGGTCTTCTGGCAAGTGCCCGCAATATCGATCTCTTTGTCGAGATCGATCCAAACCAGAAAGAGCGCATTGTCGAGGCGCTGCGCCGCAGCGGCCATGTCGTCGGCTATCTTGGCGACGGCATCAACGACGCGCCGGCGCTTCATGAAGCCGACATCGGCATTTCGGTCGATACCGCTGTCGATGTCGCCCGCGAGGCCGCGGATATCATCCTGCTCAAACGCGACCTCGGTGTATTGGTGCGGGGCGTCGATGATGGCCGAAAGACGTTCGCCAACACGATGAAATACATCTCCATCACGACCAGCGCCAATTTCGGCAACATGATCAGCATGGCCGCAGCCTCGCTCTACCTGCCGTTCTTGCCGCTGCTGGCCAAGCAGATCCTGCTGAACAATTTCCTGTCGGACATTCCGTCGCTTGCGATCGCGGGTGACAACGTCGACGCCGACCAGTTACGGAGACCGCGGCACTGGGACATCCATTTCATAAGACGTTTCATGGTGAGTTTCGGGCTCGTGAGTTCTGTGTTCGACTTCGCGACCTTCGCGTTCCTTCTGTTCGTAGCGCATGCTGCGGCAGCCACGTTTCAGACCGCGTGGTTTGTCGAATCCGTGCTGACCCAACTTGCCATCCTGTTCATCGTGCGTACGCATGTGAGGCCATGGAACAGCCGTCCCAGTCGCCTGCTTGCGGGGCTCGCTTTTGGCGTTGGCGGTATCGCCGTCGCCATCCCGTTTGCTCCCTTCGCCAAGTGGTTCGGTTTCGTTCCCCTGCCAGCACCGGTGCTGGCAGGGCTGCTCGCGATCACGATGCTCTATATCGTTGTGTCGGAGGTTACCAAAACCTGGCTTTTCGATCATGGTCGCCGGGGTAAGCGCAGGCGAAAAACCACGGGCACGCATGAACCGCGAGCAAATCGGCCTGGCCCTCTGGGTGAGGAGCCAAGGCGGTCTGTTCCATAGCTATTGTTCCAAGGTTCGGGCGCTCCGGCTGAGCCCTTGTATGCATGTTAGGAGCACTCGCGAAAGCGCCGGCTCGGCGGCCTGCGGCTGCCAATTGACTTTGATCAAGGCATTTGTTCGGATCGAGGGGCATCAAGCAGTCGAGCTGCCTTCTGGCGCTTGCCGATATGGACGCGAAACCGTGGCGAAACAGACGACTTTTCCTTCATTCAAATGACTCGTCTTCATTCCGAAAATCATCTGGTGTCGCGCGTCGGCTGGTTACGGGCCGCGGTGCTGGGCGCAAACGACGGCATCGTCTCGACCGCCAGCTTGATCATCGGAGTTGCAACCGCAAATGCCGCCACCGCCAACGTGCTGGTAGCGGGCGTCGCTGGCCTTGTGGCCGGCGCTATGTCGATGGCCGCCGGCGAATATGTATCCGTCAGTTCCCAGGCTGATACCGAGCATGCGGATCTCGAGCGAGAGCGAAAAGAGCTGGCGAGCCAACCCGAGTTCGAGAGGCAGGAGCTTGCCCAGATCTACATCGATCGCGGCGTGGAGCCTCAATTGGCGTTGCAGGTGGCTGACCAGTTGATGGCCAAGGACGCGCTTAGCGCACACGCCCGCGACGAACTTGGTATTTCCGAGGTTACCGCCGCACGACCGATCATGGCGGCGCTGGCTTCGGCGGCGGCGTTTTCAATCGGTGCGATTATGCCATTGGCAATGGTGCTGCTTTCGCCACCCGCGAGGCTGGTTGCGGTAGTCGCGATTGCATCGCTCCTGTTCCTGGCGGTGCTGGGCGCGATCGGCGCGCGGGCCGGCGGCGCCAATGTATTGAAGGCCACCGCCCGGGTCACCTTTTGGGGAGCGCTGGCGATGGCGCTGACCGCGGGCATTGGCGCTATGTTTGGGACCGTAGGCTAGGACTGCGGCCTTACCGAGCTCATCATATCCAGGCGAGCCATGCTGTATCCAGAGCTGACTGCGCTGGTGTGGGCTGGGCGGGAAGGGTGGCCTTGTCCAGCGGAAGCAGTTCCGGGAATGGATGGCCCTCGTTGACCGAGATCAACGTCGCACGTCGCTTGGCATGGCAATGATTGCCGTCTGAGGAGTGTGACGACATGAACTTTCTCGAATACCTGACTGGACTTGATGCTCGAACGGCCCTGATGGGGCGCATGATGCAGAAACTGGGCGTCGACAGGCCGCTGAAAGTCGTGGCGGATCACGTCGCCGTCACCAATCGTGCGGTGGACCGGTGCCGGTCCTGCCGTCACCAGGAGGAATGCGCGACATGGCTTGATGAGACGGCGCATGCGGATCACCCGCCGGCCTATTGCCGCAATGGCGACTTGATCGCCCGGTTGCAATCTATCCGTTGATTGAACACCAACGCCTAGCCGGATCGGCTGCCGCGGTGCGCCCTTATTCCAGCCGGCGACGGACGATTTTGCCCTTGCGACGAGTTGACGGTCCAGGAGGCTTTTGACGACAGTCGGCACAAGTGGGACTGCTGCAGTTGACAGGTTCGCATACGAGGCAGGCGTTTGGACTATCTGCATTTTCTGGAAGCATTCCTGCTTTTTGCCGCGCCGGGGCCGACCAACGCTCTTCTGGCGGCAGGCGCGGTCAAGCGTGGGAATGCCGCTACGCTCCTTGCCGCGCAGGCATGCGGATACGGGATCGCGGCAGCCTTCTGGCTTTCTCTGCGTTCCCTGGTGCCGCCTGGCACCATCCAGATGGTTCAACTGGTTGCCGCTGCATGGCTGGTAATACTTGGCTTTCGCCTGATCGCCGTCAAACGCGCCGACGCAACCGGGAACGGCGGTGGTATTTCCATCCTGGCAACCACCGTCCTCAATCCGAAGGCGTTCATCTATTGCGTGGCCATCGTGCCGATGGATATCGAGGCAGGCGCGCGGGGCATGGCTTGGATCGTATTGCTTGTAATCACGGCAATTACCGGATCGATGTGGCTGTTGCTGGGCAGGCGGCTGAGCGGCGGCAAGAGGATAGCAGATACAATCGCCGGCGCGGCGCTCATTGCCTTCGCGCTGCTGTTGGTTCGGCCCTTGATACCCTTGTTGGCGATTTAAGGGAGGGGCCGGAATGCTGGATTGGACGGGGCGGATATGCAGCCCGAAAAATCTCCCTTTGGCGATGCGCTGTTCGGGAGCCGTTCCGCCTCTGTGACGTCCTCTAGGAGAGAAGCAGGACCGAGAACGTCCCGGCGCAGAAGAGTTTGTCCGTGACCTTCTTGACCCCGTCGACGTTCTCGGCCGCAACGACAGCGGCCTTTCGCTGACGCTCGTCGAAAATGGCGCCACTCAGTTCAACGTCGCCGCCATCGACGGTAACGCCGATAAGATCGCCGCCACTCCAGGATTGCCCCTGCAACTCGGCGATGATCTTCCTGCGTATGACCTCGTCATCGGCAGTCGCGGCGCCTGATTTGGGCAGGATCCGCAGCAGGGCGCGCAACAAATCGGAGCGGGTTATGATCCCGGCCATTCTGCCCTGATCGAGGATCGGCACATTCTTGATGTCGTGGTCAGCCATCAATTCGACGATCTCGGCCAGCGACGCCCCAGGCGGCGCCGAGACGACGTCCGTCGTCATGATGTCGCCAACCCGACGGCCGGTTGTGTGCACATACTCATCGGCGATCTTGCCGGGGCCGGCCAGAAATTCGAGCCAGCGAGGACGAACACGCTGGGTGCCAAGTTCCTTGCGCCGGAGGAAGTCGCCTTCGCTGATGATGCCAATCGCCACACCGTCGCGTGTGACCGGCAGGCAGCTTATCTTCCTGGTCACCATCAGGTCGGCGGCGTCGGTGATCGAGGCCGAAGCATCGATTGAGATCACCGGCGTCGTCATGATGTCCTGGGCCTGCATCGGTGCCTCCTGCTCTTCGTCAGGCATTTTCTGGAACGCCGGGAGCGTCGGCGCTTTGATCCGCGTCAGTTTGACCGCAGGCCTTCATTGTCCTGCACATCGGGCTCGATCAATATCCGCTCGGCGGCTCCGTCGAGATCCTCGTACTGGCCGCTGCGTAAGGCCCACAGGAAGCCGGACAAACCGAGCGCCCCCAGGAAGAGGGCCACCGGAATGAGGTATACGAGCGTGGTCATGGATGGGCCGCTTCGATGATTTCGGTGCGGCGCCTGGCCGGAGCCGCGTCAGGTGCCGCTTTCGCCGTGGCCTGAAGCCGCAACGCATTCGCGATCACGATCAGCGATGAAGCACTCATCGCGATCGCCGCGATGAGCGGCGTCACATGTCCGAGGATGGCGATCGGCACGGCGAAGGCGTTGTAGATGATTGCGATCGCGATGTTCTGGCGGATGAGCCGGCCGGCCTTGCGCGAGACATCCAGGGCGAGCGGTACGGCCAACAGGCTCTCGCGCAGGAAGACGAAATCCGCGGCTTTGCGACCAATGTCGGCCGCGGTCGCCGGAGCCATCGAAACATGAGCGGCGCCAAGTGCCGGCGTGTCGTTGAGGCCATCGCCCACCATCAGCACCTTGTGACCGGCGCGGGCCAACGTCTCTATCCTTTCGACCTTTCCCGACGGCAGCAAGGCCGGCACGAAGCGATCGATGCCGACGATCCCCGCCGCCTCGGCGCAGGCCCGCGCAGTGTCGCCGGAGAGTATCTCGACCGGGATGCCGTCGTCCTTCAATCTCCGCACCGCGGCCTTCGCATCGGGTCGCGTGGCATCCTCGAAGGCGAAGCAAGCGACGATCCTGCCATTCTGGGCGAGAACCGTGCCGCCAAGGCCGCCATATTTTCCTTCACCGCCCGTACGGGCCTTCCACCCTGCCCAGCCGCGCCGGCCAAGGCGCCAGGTATCGCCGCCGGCGAACGCTTCGATGCCGAAGCCGGGCTCTTCCTGCACGTGGTCGAATTTGGTTCGGCTACGATCGTTTCCGTATGTCGCCAGAGCCTTTGAAAACGGGTGCCGGGAATGAGCTGCCATGTCGGTCGCGATCGCCAGCATGGCCGGATCGATCGATGCGGCATTGACCAGTCTGGGCAGCCCCATGGTCAACGTCCCGGTCTTGTCGAAGACAGCCGCATCGATCGCCGCGAGACGCTCCATGGCCGAACCGTCCTTGACCATGACGCCGGCCTCGAACAGGCGCCGGGCTGCCACGACCTGGACAATCGGCACGGCCAGGCCGAGCGCGCAGGGGCAGGTGATGATAAGCACGGCGATGGCGATGGTCATGGCCCGGTGCCAATCGCCGGACGCAACTATCCAGCCGAGGAATGTGACAAAGGCCGCCAGATGGACAACCGGCGCGTAGAGGGCCGATACCCGGTCCGCAATTCGCCTGTAGCGAGAGCGGCCGCCCTCGGCGGCCTCCATCAGCCGAACCATTTCCGCAAGGAAGGAATCCTTCGCGGCGGCGGTTGCCTGGATCGTCAGCGGCCCCGTCAGGTTCAACGTGCCAGCCTGGACATGTGTGCCGGCACCCACGGTTTTGGGCGCGCTCTCGCCGGAGACGATCGAGCAATCCAGGTCGGAATTCCCGCTGATGATATCGCCGTCGACCGGTATCCGCTCTCCGGCCGCGATGAGAAGGCGCATTCCTGCCGCGAGCTCGGCGACGGGCACGTATTCGCGTGTTCCGTCGTCGCGCAGGACAATGGAACCCCGCGCGGCAAGGCGCGACAGGCCATTGACCGCGGTTCGCGCTCGCTCACGCATGACGTGGTCCAGCGTGCGGCCGATCAACAGGAAGAAAAGCAGCGATACCGAAGCGTCGAAATAGGCGTGCTCGCCGTGGTTGATGGTCTCATAGAGGCTCATCGCGTAGGCGAGCGAAACCCCCACCGCGATCGGCACATCCATGTTCATCCGGCCATGGCGAAGCGCGTTCGCCGCAGAGCGGAAGTAGATACCGCCGGCAAAGGCGAGGGCTGGAATGGCGATCAGCGCGGACAGCCAATGAAACAGATCGCGTGTCGGACCTTCCGCTCCCGACCAGACCGATACCGAGAGCAGCATGATGTTGCCGGCGGCGAAGCCCGCCACGGCGACAGCGCGGATCAGCTCCGAGAGCGTCCTGTCCTTCTCGTGAATTTCCGGGTCGAACAGGTGCGCCTGATAGCCGAGACGGCCGAGCACGGCAAAGAATGGCGGGACGCTGTCTCCGTGCCAGCGCACCGACACACGCTTCGTCGAGAGGTTGACGCGAGCGGACTCGACGTTCTCGACCGAGCCGAGCGCAGCCTCGATCGCTTGGATGCAAGCCCCGCAGTGAACCGTCGGCACCGACAGGTCGGTCTGGTGGATGTCGCCGCCCAGAAAGCGGCTCGCCAGCTTGATCTCCTCGCTCGACGGCGGCGCGGATGCAGCGGCGGGGACCTCCAACGCCATTTCCGCTCCTGGCGCGCAGCAGCTCATTGCAGGGCTCCATTCGAGATCATGACGCGGCGAACGTCACGAAACGGTGACGTCAGTCCGGCGTCCGCATCGATCTCCACGATCCAGACGCCATCCCTCGGCGTGTGCCGGACGGCAAATTCCTGTATGTCGCCCGGAGTGCCTCCGGGCCTCGCGGCAAGTGTCAGGGCTTCATCCGCGGCCTCGTAGGCCGGGTGGCGGAACAGCATCTTGACGCCGTGCAGCGGCACCGGCTTGCCCTTGCTGTCGGCAAGGCTGTAGCGGACCTCGCCTGAGGCGACGGTCAGCCTGCCCGTCCAGCCTAGCGCCGCCTGTGCCCTTCCTTTCCGCGCTTCCTCGTTGAACTGCTGGCTTGCGACATAGGTGTTCTCGACAACGAGGCCCGTCCAGCTCTTCTCGGCGAGGGTCGCCATGGTGACGTTGACCCCGATCACCACAGCGAAGAAGCTCAGGATGACGATCAACATGTGCCTGCCGGTGAACTCGCGTGGCTTCCGCGTTTCGACGCTCATCTGCTGTTCTCCGGCGCGTTGAAAGTGGCGGTGTATTCGGCGGATTCGGAACTCGCCTTGTCGTCGATGCGAAATTCGAAATTCTGCGCCGGCTTCTGGATGCGGTCTGCCGGTTGCCTGACGAAGATTTTGAGCGTCTTCAGCCGGTCGGGTTCCACCGGAATGGAGAAAGAGCGACTTGCGGCCTGATCGATGCCGACGATGCTCATCTCACCGCCGTCGAGACCCTGCAGCGTGACCTCGATCGTCCTCGGTTGGGGTATCATGTTGAGCAGCTTGACCGTGTAGCCGTTCCGGATCGAGCCGTCCGAGAGCGTCACGAACTGGGGATTGCGATCGTGCAGGACATTCAGCTCCAGCCGCTCGCGCGTCAGCAGCGAATAGACGAGCACCAGGCCGATCGCCGACCATGCGCCGAGATAAATGTAGGTGCGCAACTGGAAGATCTTGCCGAGATGGAAGTGTGCCAGGCCGTCGGCGAAGCTGCCGTTCGCCGTTCTTACGAGCGCCGGATTGACCGGGCCAGTGCCGCCGGAAGTGGCCACTGCCATGTTGGCGTTGTAGTCGGCCAGCGTTGCATAGGAAATCAGCCCGCGTTCTCGGCCGAGCTTGTCCATGACGCTGTCACAGGCGTCGATGCACAGCGCGCAGGTGATGCATTCCAGCTGCTGGCCGTCACGGATGTCGATGCCCATGGGGCAGACGGCGACACAGGCGTTGCAATCGACGCAGTCGCCGACCGATTGCCCGGCGGCCGAGACCTTTTTGGCGTGCCTTGAGCGCGGTTCGCCGCGCCAGTCGTTATACGTCACCGTCAGCGAATTTTCGTCGAGCATGGCCGCCTGAATGCGCGGCCAGGGGCACATGTAAGTGCAGACCTGCTCCCGCATCAGCCCGCCGAACACATAGGTGGTGCCGGTGAGCACGGCGATCGTGACATAGGCCACGGGCGCCGCCGTGCCGGTGACGACTTCGCCAAGCAGCTTCGGCGCGTCGGCGAAGTAGAAGATCCAGGCGCCGCCCGTGGCCGCTGCGATGACGAGCCAGACGGCGTGCTTGGAAACGCGCAGGAGGAGCTTGCGAACGGTCCACGGGGCAGCATCGAGCTTGATGCGGGCGTTGCGATCGCCTTCGATCGCCCGTTCCACGACAAGGAACAGGTCCACCCAGACGGTCTGCGGGCAGGCATAGCCGCACCAGGCCCGCCCGACCGTCGATGTGATCAGGAAAAGACCGACGCCCGCCATCATGAGAAGGCCGGCGACGTAGTAGAATTCCTGCGGCCAGATCTCGATGAAAAAGAAGTAGAAACGGCGGTTCGCCAGGTCGATGAGAACGGCCTGGTCGGGAGCGAAGGGGCCGCGGTCCCAGCGCAGCCACGGCGTCAGGTAATAGATACCGAGCGTGATCGCCATCACCAGCCATTTGAACTGGCGGAAATGGCCGGAGGCCCGCTTCGGAAAGATTTTCTTGCGTGCGGCATAAAGTGGCTGTCGCGTCTTTGCGGAATTGACCGCTTCGGCTTCGAGCCGTTCTACCTGCGACTGATCCAGCACGACGATCTCCAATCACGGCGAAAATGACGCCGCCTTCCTGCAGCAGTCTTGCAGTCGCCTGGGCGCGTCGCGTTGATGCAGGTCAAATTGAGACATCAAAAAGCAAGTCGAGGCCCGGCATGGCCGGGCCTCGTCGCTTGAACGGCCAAGGGCTGAGAACAGGCCCCCGCTCCTATTCTCCGCCGCCAAGCGAATGGACATAGACGGCCAGTTCCTTGACCGTCGTCTCGCCAAGGCGGCCGACCCAGGCAGGCATCACCCCGTTCTTCGGGGCTCGCACCTGAGAAGCAATCGCGGCTTCGCCGGAACCGTGGAGCCAGATTGCATCAGTCAGATCGGGTGCCCCGAGTTCCCGGTTGCCCTTTGCGTTCTCGCCATGGCAGGCGGCACAATTGTCCGCGAAAACCTTGGCGCCGGGCTCGATCAGGGTTTTGTCCCGTACCGGCCCGGAAAGGCTGGCCACGAAAGCGCTGACCTGCGCGATCTGCTCGGGCTTGAGCACGTCGAGGAAGGCGGGCATCTCCGACTGGCGGGTATCGGCATCCGAGGCGAAACGGATGCCGTGCGTGATCGTCTGCTGGATCTGCTCCGTCTTGCCACCCCAAAGCCAATCGTCATCGTTGAGGTTCGGAAACCCTGTCGACCCTTGCGCGCCGGAGCCGTGGCACTGCACGCAGTTGACCTTGAATGCCGCGCCGCCGGCCGCGACGGCGAACTCGCGCAACGTGTCGTCCGCGGCGATTTCCGAAGCAGTTTTAGACTGTATCGCCGCGACGTATTTGGCCTTGCCGGCTTCAGCCGCGGCCATTTCGTTCTTGACGTCATTGCGGCTGGAAAAGCCCAGGACACCCTTGGTGGCGGAACTCAGCATCGGCCACGCGGGATAGGCGATCGTGTAGGCCAGGGCCCAGGCGATGGTGACGTAGAAGGTGATCACCCACCAGCGCGGCAGGGGATTGTTGAGCTCCCTGATCCCGTCCCATTCGTGGCCGGTCGTCGTCACGCCCGAGATTTCGTCGACATGCTCGCTGCTCATGATCAATCGTCCTTAAGAGGAATCTGTGCGGCGCGGTCGGCATGCGCCTTGCCACCCGGACGAAGCGCGAAAGCAATGCAGCCTACAAAGAACAGGGCCATGGCAAGCAGACCCCAACTGTCGGCGAACTCCCGCATCAAATTGTATTCCATCGGTTGCTCTCCTCAGCGGTAGCCAGCTGCTTCGTCGTAATTCTTGAAATCGACCAGGGTGCCGAGCATCTGCAGATAGGCCACCAGGGCATCCATCTCGGTGACCTGCTGGGGGTTGCCGTCGAAGTCGCCGACCTTGGCTTTCGGATAGCGGCTCTCCAGTCCGGATGTGTCGGCGTTGGGATCGGCCTGCGCCATCAGGTCAGCGTTCGCGTGGGAGATCATGTCGTCGGAGTAGGGCACTCCGACGCGCCTGTTCGCCACCAGATGCGTCGAGAAATCCTTCACCGCGATCGGCGTGTCCTTCAGGAACGCATAGCTGGGCATGATCGACTCGGGCACGACGGAACGCGGGTCCGTAAGGTGCTGGACGTGCCAGCTGTTGGAGTAGCGGTCGCCGACGCGAGCGAGATCGGGGCCGGTCCGCTTGGACCCCCATTGAAACGGATGGTCGTACATCGACTCTGCCGCCAGGCTGTAGTGGCCGTAGCGTTCCACCTCGTCCCGGAACGGCCTGATCATCTGGCTGTGGCAGAGGTAGCATCCCTCGCGCACATAGATGTTGCGGCCGGCGAGTTCGAGCGGCGAGTAGGGCCGCATGCCATCGACCTTCTCGATCGTATTGTCGAGATAGAACAGAGGCGCGATCTCGACGATGCCGCCGACGGTCACAACCAGCAGGGATCCGACAAGAAGCAGCGTGGCGTTCTTCTCGATCAGCGCGTGTTTATCCATCAAGCCCATATCTGGCTCCTTATTCGGCAGGCTGGAGGGCGGGGGCGGAACCGGGCAAAGGCTGCTCTTCGCGCTGGTAGCCACGAATGGTCATGGTGACATTCCAGGCCATGACCAGCATGCCGGCGAGGTACATGGCGCCGCCCGCGGCGCGCATGACGTAGTAGGGATGCATGGCAGCGACGGTCTCGGCGAAGGAGTAGACGAGGAATCCCTGCTCGTCGTATTCGCGCCACATGAGCCCCTGCATGATACCCGAGACCCACATCACTGCCGCGTAGACAACGATGCCGAGCGTCGCCAGCCAGAAGTGCCAGGTGACAAGCCGCATCGAATAGAGCCGCTCGCGGTTCCAGAGCTTGGGCACCATGTAGTAGATCGCACCGAAGGTGATCATGCCGACCCAGCCGAGCGCGCCCGAGTGGACATGGCCGATCGTCCAGTCGGTGTAGTGCGAAAGCGAGTTGACCGTCTTGATCGACATCATCGGGCCTTCGAATGTCGACATGCCGTAGAAGGCGATGGCCGCGACCATCATGCGGATGATCGGATCAGTGCGGATCTTGTCCCAGGCCCCGGAGAGGGTCATGAGGCCGTTGATCATGCCGCCCCAGGAAGGCATCCACAGCATGATCGAGAACACCATGCCCAGCGTCTGCGCCCAGTCGGGCAGGGCGGTGTAGTGGAGATGGTGCGGACCCGCCCAGATGTACAGGAAGATCAGTGCCCAGAAGTGGATGATCGACAGGCGGTAGGAATAGACCGGCCGGTTCGCCTGCTTGGGCACGAAATAATACATCATGCCCAGGAAACCGGCGGTGAGGAAGAAGCCGACCGCGTTGTGGCCATACCACCACTGGGTAAGTGCGTCCTGAACGCCGGAGAAGGCCGAGTAGCTCTTCGATCCCAGCAGTGATGCCGGCATCGACAGATTGTTGACGACGTGGAGCATCGCGATGGTGACGATGAAGGAGAGATAGAACCAGTTGGCGACGTAGATGTGCGGTTCCTTGCGCTTCAGGATGGTGCCAAGGAACAGGATCAGGTATGCGACCCACACGATCGTCAGCCAGATGTCGACATACCATTCCGGCTCGGCATATTCGCGGCTTTCGGTGATGCCGAGCAGATAGCCGGTCGCGGCCATGACGATGAAAAGCTGATATCCCCAGAAGACGAACCAGGCGAGATTGCCGCCGAAAAGGCGTGCCCGGCAGGTGCGTTGGACGACGTAAAGCGAGGTGCAAATCAGCGCGTTGCCGCCAAAGGCAAAGACCACGCCGGAGGTATGGACCGGCCGCAACCGACCGAAATTGAACCAGGGCTCGATGTTGAGGTGAGGGTATGCAAGCTGCAGCGCGATGATCACGCCGACCAGCATGCCGACGACACCCCAGAACACCGTTGCGATGGCCCCATAGCGGATCGGACCATCCATGTAGGCGGAGGGGTCGATCGGCGTCGCGGGCTTGAAATCCGTATTGCGCAGCAGGATCGCAGTGAAGCCAGCCACGGCGAAGAACAAGACCCACATGTGCTGGCGAAAAGGTTCATCCACGCCGAAGCCGGCGGCCACGAGGGCACCAAAAGCAAACAGGCTTAAAAGGACGATCTCCGTGCCAAATTTCATCGCAAGTCCCCGATCGCGTCTCGAAAGTTCCGGCGGAAATGCCCGCTCGCGGCACCATTTCGGGATTTTCCGTTCCCGGGCCTTGATCCAGGTCAAACGCGGAGAGCTTTTGTTGGGGAGGGTCGCAGCGACCGCTGGAGCGTGGCTCTGGCAGTGACGTGACCAGGCAGGAAGCGCCGATGAAACGACCTGCAGGGCTGAAGTCGGTGATTCCGGAAAGTCAAAGCCGGACGACGGTTCGACAGCGGGTTAGTCGCCGCAGCGTTCCTCGAACTGAGCCATGCTTGCGAGGCTTATGTGTCGCTTGTTTGTGATCCGGATCGCGCCGTCCACTCGCAACCTGGAGAATTCTCGACTTACCGTCTCGATCGTCAGGCCGAGAAAATCGGCGATCTCCCCGCGTGTCAGCGGCAGATCGAAGCTGATAGGGTCTGCTGGATGTTTGGATGGGTCGATGTTTCTGGCGAACATAAGAAGGAAGCTTGCGACCTTTTCGGAGGCGGTCTTGCGCCCCAGTGCCGCCATCCAGTCGCGCGCTTCGTCCAGTTCGTTCAGCGCGCGGTTCAGCAACAGGCGTCCAAGCTCCGGCACCTCGTCTGTCATTCGATCGATGATCGTTCTTGGAAACGAACATAGCGCCACATTCGTCAAGGCTTCGGCCTTGATCGGCCGTTTCGCCTCGAACGGCCTGCCCAGAAAATCAGGCGCGAAATGGAACCCGACAATCTGCTGACGACCATCCGAAAGATCCCTCGTGAGCTTGACTACGCCGGACAACAGGTTGGAATAGGTTCCGTCGTCGTGCAGTATCGTCCCTGCTGAAACCTCATGTCTGGACGAGGCTTTGGCCAGCTCGGCAAGTTGGCGGGCGTTGAGCGCGCCGCACAATCCACCCCGCCGCGCTTCGCAGGACTTGCAAATTGCGGGAACGTCAACTTGTTGAGCATCCTGTCTGGCGGCCATTGCAACGCCCGTGATCAATAGGGACGGCAATTTGCACCCGTTGTGACCTGAGTCGCCTTGATCGAGATCAAGGTTTTGCCGCGGTGGTTCAGGCAGTCTGACCGTCATGACCCCTCCCGCCGCTACCGTCCATTCCCCGCGCCCAACCCCGGCCCTGAGTCCAACACCGGCCGTCAGCCTTGTCGACAACGTGCCGCGTTACACGAGCTATCCGACCGCGCCGCACTTCCATCCGGGCGTCGACGCGGTCACGGTTCGCGGGTGGATGGACGCGCTCGAGGGCGATGACGAGATATCGCTGTATCTGCATATCCCCTATTGCGACCGGCTGTGCTGGTTCTGCGCCTGCCACACCAAGCAGACGCGTCACTATGCGCCTGTGGCCACCTTCCTGCGCTCACTCCACAAGGAGATCGAAACGGTCGGCGGCCTTGTGAGTGGCCGGGGCAGGGTTCGCGCCGTCCATTTCGGCGGCGGCTCCCCGACAATGCTCAAGCCCGACGACATCCTGGTGCTCGGAAGAGCGTTGCGGGATCAATTCGACTTCCTCGACGATGCCAGCCTCAGCGTCGAGATCGACCCGAACGACATGGATGAGGGTCGGCTTGATGCCTTCGCCGCGATCGGCATGACAAGAGCGAGCCTCGGCGTACAGGATTTCGATCCCAAGGTGCAGAAGGCGATCAATCGCGAGCAGGGTTTCGCGCTGACCAAAAGCATTGTCGATGCGGTGCGCGCACGGGGCGTCACTTCCGTCAACCTGGATCTGCTCTACGGTCTGCCGCACCAGACCCGCGAGAGTGTCGCGGCGACCGTCGCCCAGGCGCTGACGCTGGCGCCAGACAGGCTTGCCTTGTTCGGCTACGCGCATGTGCCTTGGTTCAAGAAGCACCAGACGATGATCGATGAAGCCTGGCTGCCCGATTCCGCTGCACGTCTGGCGCAGTCTCAGCTTGCGGCGCAACTGATTGTCGACGCCGGCTACGAGGCATTGGGGTTGGACCATTTCGCAAAGCCGGAGGACACGCTGGCGGTTGCCGCCCGTGCCGGCAAGATCCGCCGCAATTTCCAGGGCTACACCGAGGACCAGTGCGAAACCCTGATCGGTCTCGGTCCCTCGTCGATCAGCCGGTATCGACAGGGCCACGCACAAAACATCGTTGCCACCGGCGAGTACGAAAAGGCCGTGGATTCCGGACAGCTGGCGATAGCGCGCGGCATTGAGTTCAGTCTCGATGATCTGGCGCGGGGCTGGATCATCGAACGTCTGATGTGCAACTTCACGTTCTCGGCGGTGGACCTTGTCGAGCGCTTTGGAGCGGTCGGCCAGACGCTGCTCTGCGAGGCGAGCCGGCTGGCCATCAGCGGTGCCGGCCAGCTTCTTCGGCTCGAAGGTGAAAACTTCGTCGTGCCGCGGGAAAGCCGTCCCCTGGTCAGGACGGTGGCGGCGAGATTCGACAAGTATCTCAGCAGTGGAACCGGCAGGCACTCGCCAGCGGTCTGAACGACGGCTCGGGTACCGGGTCAAAAATGCTCGCCGACCCGGAAGGGACCGACACGGATGCCGGCGGCGATCAGATAGGCGGTCGACCAGCCAATCAGCAGAAAGCCATTGATGCCCTCCAGGGCCGCCAGCACCCGCCAGCCATGGGCGGGCACCACATCTCCATAGCCGACCGTCGAAAAGGTGATGGTCGAGAAGTAGAGCGCGGTCTCGAAGTCGCTCAGGATTCCGAGCAGCCGATAGAGTCCGGCCCATAGCCAGACCTCCGCCGTCATGACAGCGAAAAGCCCCATGACCACGCTGATCATGGCCAGGACCCGGCTGCGCCGTCCGTGCATGCGAAAGAGCGCAACAATCCGTGCCATTGCGTGAGTGATGGCGATGAGGCCGAAAGTATGGATCAGTACCGTCAGGCTGATGACGATGGTGCCGACGAAGAGATTAAGGATCATCGGCGGAAATTACGGGCCCCGACGGCCACAGTCCTTGCGCATGATCAAACCGGATGTCGGCCCGGTAAGCTCCACCGTGCCGGCGAGATCTGCTAGCCAGGCACCTTGGTGGCGGGGCCGAGGTGGAAGAACATGGCGAGCTTCAAGCTCGTTGCTATCCTTTCCGCCCGTTCCACGAACACCGCCGCGATCTCGGGGGCGAAGAGCTCGGACGCCGTCTCGCCGAAGAGAGCCAGCCAAATCTCGAAGTCGGCTTCGGTGACATTCTTGAGCTTCAGATGAGCAGGCACCGGCCGGCCATGATAGTCACCGCTTTTCAAGATGACGGAGCACCAGAAGTCCGTCATCTTCTCCAGATGGGGCTCCCAATCGCCAACGATTTCTCGGGCGAAGACGGGCCCGAGCCGCTCATCCTTTCTCACCCTGGAATAGAATTTGCGGACCAGCACTCCTATCGAGGTCCGGTCGACGCCGGGGCGCGCCAAGGGCTGTTCGGCGGCAGGGGGAACCCTGTCAAGCGAGGCCGGCTTCGGAGTCATCTACGTTCCTTTCTTGTCGAGCAATCAGGTGAGGCCCAGTCGGCGACGGGCGGCCTGCAGGAAGCCACCGGTATCATGGACAAGGCGGAAACCGAGATTGTCGGGCGGCGTGCCGACCGCGCAACCGCCGCTTTTGCCGTCGCGGATGAAGTTCGACATGTAAGTGCGGTGGAAACCCTCCACGACATGCACACCGCAATTGGTGATCGAACTGGCGATACGCGCGCCGTCGCTGGATATCGTCGCATGGGCATAGCAGGTCGCCGTCCACTCCCAGACATTGCCGGCAATGTCCGCAACACCTTTTGAATTGGCTCCAAATGCTCCAAGAGGTCGAGGTTCAGGATCCGGTTTGCGGCCGAGCGCCGCCTCATTGCGATATTGCGTGAGCCATCGCCTCGCCGGATCGGCAGGATCGCCATCACCACCTTCTATGTCGGCTCGAAATCGCTCACCCGCGGCATAGGCCCATTCCGCGTCGGTCGGTAGCCGCCACGCTTCACCTGTCTTCTCGGACAGCCAGTTCGCATAGGCCTGTGCATCAGTGAAGCTGACGCCGGTCGCCGGAACGTTGCCGGCGAGGCGCGAATCAGCCGGCTGGCAGGCGCCGTCCAGGACGCAACGGTCATAGTCCGACGCGGTCACCTGAAACATCATGATCTCCAGCGGCGCGTCGATAGTCTCCTTCAAGATGGGCGCAGGCGCGGAATGGTCGTCCTTGAGGAATTCACCTGGCTGCGGGTGGTTGAAGGAACCAGGCGCCAGGGTGACCATGTCGGTCAAGACAACTGGCCCCCGAGGTTGCCAGGACATGCCGTCGACCGCGTGGCTGACACCCAGTCCGATGAGGGCGGCAGCCGCGATGGTTCCGAATGTGAAGACAGGGTCGAAGGACATGTCCAAACTCCGCCTGCCCTGCAATTCGCCGGCGGTGCCGGAAAATTGCAGGGCGATCGGCTTTTCTTCCTACGAGGCAATCGCCTTGGGAGCTTCGACCTGCATCATCAGATCGTCGTCCCAGGTTCCATCGACCGTGAAGTGCGCGGTTGCGCCGAGTTCGACGGCCTCGATCAGATTGTGGTTCACGTAGGCGTAGACCCCCGGCTGCCGGAACGTGTAGAGAGCGGCGCCCGCCGATCCACCCCGAATGAACCAGGTCTCGAGATCCTTGGCCGGGGCATTGCCGAACTTGCCCTGTTCCCAGACGAAGTCTCCGTGGCCGCCGATCAGGTGCGGGCGAGTGTCGCGATTGGCCTGGGAATGGACGATCAGCACCGTTTCCCCGACCTTGGCCTTCATGGCGTTCTCGCCGGTCAGCGATCCAGCCTTGCCGTTGAAGACGACATGCGTCGGGATCAGGCCGCGCATCACCTTCACGGTATCGTCGTAATTGTCGCCGACCGAGTCGTACTTCTTGAATTTTCCCTGCTCGTCGCGCGGGATGTAGAAGTCGTTCTCACCGATATAGTAGATGCGGTCGTAGCGGACGGGCTTGCCCTTTTCGTCCTTCAGGCCGTCGCGCGGCAGGACCATCACCGCTCCGCTCATTCCCGACACGACATGCCAGGGGATCATCGCTCCGCCCGGTGCGCAATGGTAGACGAATGTTCCGGACCGGGTCGCCTTGAAGCGCAACGTCACTTGCTCTCCCGGGTTGATCAGTGTCAGTGCACCGCCGCCGAGCCCGCCGGTCGCCGCATGGAAGTCGATATTGTGGGCAAGCGTATTGGTGTCGGGATTGATGAGCGTGAGCTCGAGATAGTCGCCCTCATGCACGACCATGAGCGGGCCCGGAATGGAGCCGTTATAGGTCATGGCATTGAGCTGCGTGCCGTCGGCGTCGATGACCGTCGGCTTCTCCTCGATCTTCATGGTGAACTCGACAACCTTGGGGCCACCCTTGGCCACCTGGTCGTGAGGGTGCACGAAAGGCGGCGCGACAAGGGTCACTTTTTCGCGTGGAAGTGAGGCCACATCCTTCACGGCAGCCATAGCCGGCACCGGGCCGATGGCGGCAACGGCAGCGGCGGTAAGAACAGAACCCAGCAAAGCTTCGCGTCTCGTAAGCATTTTCATCTCCTCGACTTCAACGGTTTCGATGAAGCCAGGATAGTGTCTTGACGCGGCGCGTCTTTGCGTTTGCGCAAATCTGAGCCAGATGAATTTTAACTTGGAGGCAGTTGCCTAAACACGTCTTTGCGATGACCGCTGGTCACAGCGGCGTGCCAAACGGCAAATGAAAAACGAAAATGGCCGGGTCGGACCTCTCCCCAGGTCCGCCCGGCCAGTGCTTCCGGCTCGCCATCACCGGAGGCAGGCTCAAATCATGTCCGGTCAGTTCGAAGCAGCTTTGGTCGCCTCGGCGAACAGCTCGGCAAAGACCGGCTTTGCCTTGCCGATCTGCTTGACGGCTTCCGCCGTTTCCAGGTTGACCGGCTTGCCGACGACGATCAGCGCCACCATGCCCATGCCATAGTGGGGGGCGCACTTCACGCCATAGACCCCTTCCTTGGTGAGGGTGACCGTGATCTCCTCGCTCGCCTTGCCTTTGAAGGGCTCGGCGCCGTCCGGAATCATTCCCTTGATGATCTCGGCATTGTGGGTCTTGTCGGTCGGCACGAATTTGATGGTGTCGCCGGGCGCCGCCCGGATGAAGTCCGGCTGGAAGACCATCGAACCCTTGTCACCCTTGTTCAGCATCTGGACGACATGTTCTTCGGCATTTGCCGCTCCGGTGATTGAGAGCAACGCGATCGCCGCGGCGATGAGGGGCAGTTTCATTGGAATAGTCCTTTCTTTGGTTCACCACGGCATCAACCGTTGCGCCCTTGTAGGCCGTCGGACGGCTTGGCAATTTGTGCTGGCGCAAATTGTTTCGACGAAAATGATTGGCGCGGGGCTGGCGAGAAACTGGCGGAACGTCGCCAGCCAACCTTTCATGCGCCGCTCTTGCGCGCTTGCCGGCGCGGTCGCACGAGCATTCCGCCAAAGAGCACGGCGTAGCCGACGAAGGCGGCAACCCAGAACGCCGCAGAGATAGGCAGGAGAATTGCTGCGGCGGGAGCCATGGCGGCCACTACACGCAGGATGGCGGCAATGACGATCGCAGCGAAGATCGCACGTGTTCCGGCGCTTGCCGTCAGTTCGCGGCCGGTATGGCCGAGGGAGGCACGGGTCATGACGGCAAGCGTCATGCATGCCACCGCTCCCACGGCCAATGTATGAATGCCGGCCACCGCAGGAACTGCCCCCGGCGCGAACACGGCCAGTCCGGCAAGCGCCAAGCCCAGAGGCACAAAGGCGAACGCAATGTGCAGGATCAGAACCAAAGGGTCGGCCGGCGTCCGGTCGCCCGCCCAGCGGGCAAGCCGAACTGCGTTGAACACCGCTGCGGCGATCAGCAATGCTCCGGTTGCAACATTCTCGGGAAAAAAGGTCCACGCGGCGAGGCCGACGGCGGATAGCGCGATCGTTGCGATATCGAACTTGCCAAACGATACCGGGAGCCGGCCGGGGTTCTCGCGAGCCAGCCAGTTACGGGTGAAGCTCGGAATTATCCGCCCGCCGACAATCATGATGAGGACGACAACCGCTCCAAGGCCGAGACGCCGGCTCATGTCGGAGGCTCCTTGATAATGCGCTTCCAGATGAAACATGACGTTTGCCGCAAAGAGGATCGTGACGGGCAGCAGCACCTTGAGGTTTCGCCAGTTTCGCCCGGCAATGATTTCCGTTGCGGCGGCCGCCACCACAGCGAGAAGAAAGGAGCAGTCCATGACCGCGCTCAGGAGCCATCCCGTTTCCGCAGAAAGGAACACGGCCGCCCGACCAGCGACCCAGAGCAGCACCAGCATCAGCAGGCGAAGATCCTGAACGGGAAGCCGTCCGGTCCAATTCGGAATTGCAGTCAGCAGGAAGCCGGTCTCGACTGCCGGCAGGTAGCCGAAAAGCAATTCATGAATATGCCAGTCCACGGGCAGGAAGGTGCTGAAGGTTTCGAGCTTGCCGTAGTAGAGGGGCAGCCACAAAAGGATCGCGGCAGCGGCTTGCAGGGAGCCGAGCAGAAAGAAGGGCCGGAATCCGTAAGAGAGAATTGCCGGATAGGCGCTTGGTCGCGTCCGTGGAATTGCCATGACATGCCTCATCAAAACCAGGCAGGGCGCCTGTTTGGGTTCTTCTATCCCGGTCGCGAAGGATGGAGCTTGCCCCAGCGCAAACAAGCGGGTGATTGGCAGGCGGCAGCCAGGGGAGGCTTCACTTGTCGAAGGGCGGTGGTCCGTGACACAGTCGGGCAGGGGCCTGAGCGCGTTGCATTGTTGAAGTTGGGGAGGATGGCCTTTGGCAAGCCTTGATCGATCACTGGTTGCCGGGCTGTCCGTATTCGAGGGGATCGCTTCCGCGGACCTCGATCGCATTGTCGGACAGGCACGGTCTATTCGGGTCGCCAAGGATCAGCCGGTGTTCGAGCAGGAGCAGGAGGCCCATTCGTTCTTCCTGCTGCTCGACGGCCATGTGCGCGTGATGAAATCGACTCCGGATGGGCATGAGGTGACCGTGCGCTACATAAGCCCGGGCGAATTGATGGGGATCGCCAGCGCGCTGGGCCGGACGACCTATCCGGCAAATGCCGTCGCGGCTGTCGATTGCGTGGTGCTTGCCTGGCCGAGCCAGCTCTGGTCCACATTCGCCGCGAGCTTTCCGAGCTTCAGTGCCAATACCTACAAGGCAGTGGGAGTGAGGCTGCAGGATGCCCATGCCCGCGTCATCGAGATGTCCACCGAGCAGGTCGAGCAGCGCGTCGCGCATGCCTTGCTGAAGCTGATCAAGCAGTCGGGGAAAAAGACCGAGGAGGGAATTCTGATCGACTTCCCAATTTCACGCCAGGACGTCGCGGAAATGACGGGCACCACGCTTCATACGGTCAGCCGGCTGCTTTCCGCATGGGAGGACCAGGGGCTCGTCAAGAGCGGACGGCAGAGGATAGTCGTGATCGAGCCGCATCGTCTCCTTGTCATTGCTGAAGGTCGCGCGGCAAAGAGTTAACCCACGTCACTTTCGATGGCCGCCTCCAGATCGTGGCGAAGCTGATCCTCATCCAGGTCATGCTCGCGCGCCGCGTCGAAAACGGTGTGAAAGGACGCGATCGGGCAGCCGACGCACAGCATTCCGTGCTGGAGAACGACACGAATTGTCGCCGGCGTCTCGCGCATGATCCCGTCCATGGTCGCATCGGCGTTCAATTTGCGTTTCATGTTGCTTGTCCGCATCTTGCAAACAACTATCCTGCCTGGCCTTTTCAGGGCGTTCGTTGCTCTGAAGCAAAGACGGCGCTGTCTTGCCCTGCGGTCGCGGCTTCGAGGCGCGGTTTGGAGCCGCAGTCGGCCTGCCCGGCATTTGCGATGGATCAAAGCTCGACGCTTCTTGGCCGGATAGATCGATGGCGCCCGGTCTTGACACCGGCCGGTCATGAACCGGTGGCAGCGTCGAAGCGTTGTGCTTCAGCCGGTTCGGTTTAACCCAGCGAAGGAGTCGGAAATGACCGTGCATCCCAGCACCAATCGCTTGTCCGCACAGGAACTGCACGACATCGATGCCTATTGGCGTGCCGCCAACTACCTGACCATCGGGCAGATTTACCTGCTCGACAATCCGTTGCTTCGCGAGCCCCTTCGGCTGGAGCATGTCAAGCCAAGGCTGCTCGGCCATTGGGGAACCTCGCCGGGTCTCAGCTTCATCTATGCGCATCTCAACCGCGCTATCAGACAGCGCGATGCCAATGTCATCTATGTCTGCGGTCCCGGCCATGGCGGACCTGCGATGGTTGCCAACACCTACCTCGAAGGCACCTACAGCGAGATCAATCCGGACGTCGCGTCGGGCGAGGCCGGGATGAAGAAACTCTTCCGGCAATTCTCCTTTCCAGGCGGTATTCCCAGCCATGCCGCGCCCGATGTGCCCGGCTCGATTCATGAAGGCGGCGAGCTCGGCTACGCGCTGTCGCATGCCTATGGCGCGGCCTTCGACAACCCGGATCTGATCGTCGCCTGCGTCGTCGGCGACGGCGAGGCGGAGACCGGTCCGCTCGCGACGTCCTGGCACTCCAACAAGTTCCTTAATCCTGCGCTTGATGGCGCGGTGCTGCCGATCCTCCATCTCAACGGCTACAAGATCGCCAATCCCACCATTCTGGCTCGCATCCCCGAGGACGAGCTGCGTGCGCTGTTCATCGGCTACGGCTACGAGCCGCTGTTTGTCGAGGGTGATGATCCGGCCCTGATGCATGAGCGGATGGCGGTCGTGCTCGACGATGCGCTGGACCGCATCAAGGCGATTCAAGACACGGCTCGCAGCGGCGCAAAGACGGCGCAGTCGCGGCCGAAATGGCCGATGATCGTGCTGCGGAGCCCGAAGGGCTGGACCGGCCCCAAGGAAGTGGATGGCCTGAAGACCGAGGGATTCTGGCGCGCCCACCAGGTCCCGCTGTCGGGCCTTGCCGAAAACCCCCAGCATCTGAAGATGCTCGAGGAATGGATGAGAAGCTACCGGCCCGAAGAGCTTTTCGATGCCGCCGGCGCGCCCGTGGCCGCGATCCGCGCCACCGCGCCGGAAGGCGACAGGCGCATGAGCGCCAACCCGCATGCCAATGGCGGCCTGCTGCGCCGGTCCCTGGAACTGCCCGGCCTCAATGAGCACGCCGTCCCGGTCGAGCGGCCCGGGAGCGTCAAGGCAGAGTCGACCCGCGTGATGGGCAGTTTCCTGCGCGACGTCATGACGTTGAACCAAAGCGCCAGGAATTTCCGCATCGTCGGGCCAGACGAGACGGCTTCGAACCGGTTGCAGGACGTCTTCGAGGTGACGGAGCGCGCCTGGATGGAAGAGATACTTCCCGAGGATGTCCACCTGGCGCGGGAAGGCAGGGTTCTGGAAATTCTATCCGAGCATACCTGTCAGGGTTGGCTGGAAGGTTACCTGCTTACCGGGCGCCACGGCTTCTTCTCCTGCTACGAAGCCTTCACGCACATTGTCGATTCCATGTTCAACCAGCATGCGAAATGGCTGGATGCCTGCCGCAAGCTCGCCTGGCGGCGACCCATCGCTTCGCTGAACTATCTTTTGTCTAGCCATGTCTGGCAGCAGGAGCACAATGGGTTCAGCCATCAGGATCCAGGCTTCATCGACGTGGCGCTGAACAAGAAGGCGGACGTGGTGCGCGTCTACCTGCCGGCGGATGCCAACAGCCTGCTTTGCGTGACCGACCATGTGCTGCAGACATGGAACCGCATCAACGTCATCGTCGCCGGCAAAGCCAATTCCTGGCAGTGGCTGTCCATCGAAGACGCGAAAGTCCACTGCAGGGCCGGCATCGGCATATGGGAATGGGCATCGACCGACGGTGGGGCCGAGCCTGACGTGGTGATGGCCTGCGCCGGCGACGTGCCGACGCTCGAGACGCTTGCCGCCGTTCAAATCCTCAGGCGCCACATTCCCGACCTCAAGGTCCGCGTGGTGAACATTGTCGACCTGATGACGCTGCAGCCGAAGGAACATCATCCGCACGGGCTGTCGGATCGCGAGTTCGATGCGTTGTTCACCAGGGACAAGCCTGTCATCTTTGCCTATCACGGCTATCCATGGACTATCCACCGCTTGACCTACCGGCGGACCAATCACGACAACATCCACGTGCGCGGCTACAATGAGGAAGGGACGACGACGACGCCGTTCGACATGACCGTGCTGAATGGACTTGACCGCTATCATCTCGTGCTCGGCGTGCTCGACCGCATTCCCGGGCCGGCCGGCGCGCACATCCAGCTGAAACAGGCCATGGAAGGCAAGCTGATCGGGCACGCAGCCTATATCCGCAAGCACGGGCAGGACATGCCCGAGATCCTCGGTTGGAAGTGGGAGCGGTAGTCGATGACGAAGCGCCAGGCAGAGAGGACTAGCCCTGCAAAAGCGGCCGGGACCGGTCGGCCATGACCGATGCGATTCTCGTCCTCAATGGCGGCTCGTCGAGCCTGAAGTTCGCCGCCTTTCAAGGGGGCGACGAACTGCATCTGCTGGTGCGCGGCAGCGTTTCGTCAATCGGCGAGCGGCCCCGGCTCCATGTCGCGCCCATGGCGACAACGCCGCCCTTCGACAGGAGCCTTGGCGAGCAGCCGATCTCCATTGGCAAGGCATTCGAGGCCGTTGCGTCCTATCTGGCGGACCGCGGCCTGTTGCGCCAGGTGCGCAAGGTCGGGCATCGTATCGTACATGGCGGCCGGGAGTTTGCCCGCGCAACGTTACTCGACGCGCGCACGCTCGACGCCTTGCGCAAGCTCGAGCCGCTCGCTCCGATTCACCAGGCGATCAACCTGGAGCTCGTCGACCTGGCCAACCGCCTTGTGCCCGGCGCCATGCAGGTCGGCTGCTTCGATACCGCCTTTCACGCCGCCCAGCCTGGGATCGCCAGACTTTATGGCCTGCCGCATGAGATGTCGGAGCAAGGCATCGTGTCCTACGGTTTCCACGGGCTCTCTTACAGCCATATCGCCAGCGAACTCCACAATCGCTACGGCGCCGCCGCCGGTGGCCGAACGATCGTTGCCCATCTCGGCAGCGGAGCGAGCCTGTGCGCGATGAAGGCAGGCGTAAGCCACGCCACCACCATGGGTTTCTCGACGCTTGACGGCCTTGTCATGAGCACGCGCTGCGGCGCGATCGATCCCGGCGTCCTCCTGCATCTTCTGCAGGATCGGAAGCTGTCGCCTGACGAGCTGACCGACCTGCTCTACGAGCGATCCGGCCTGCTGGGGGTATCCGGCATCTCCGGGAGCATGCAGACTTTGCTTGCGTCGAAAGACCCGGCGGCGGTGCGCGCCGTCGATCTTTTCGTCTACCGTATCGGGCGTGAGATCGGATCACTTGCCGCGGCGATAGGCGGGCTCGACACCCTCGTGTTCACCGCTGGCATCGGCGAGCATGCGCCTGTGATCCGACAGAGAATCTGCCAAGCGGCCGGATGGCTGGGCGTCGCGCTCGACAAGGAGCTGAATGCGAACGGCGAAAAATTGGTCAGCACCATGGATTCGCTCGTCGACGTACTTGTCATTCCAGCCGACGAGGAACGTGCGGTGGCCGAAGAGATAGAGCGCTTCGGCACCTCCGCGAGCGGGGGACCGTTCTAGCCTGGCAATTTGGCACCGAGCTTCCGCTGAACAAGGACGAGTGTCGGGTCGTCGGAGTCCGTTGTGACGGTGAAACCCATCTCACGCTCGAGTTCGATAGCCGCGCGGTTTTCGCGGCTCTCGATCGACTCGATCGTCTCGATGCCGTGGTCGTCGGCATAACGCGCGAATAGCCGAGAAACTCCCAGCCGACGCCGAGATGCTTGCGATCCTCGCGAATGCAGATGGCGACTTCGCCACGCCGGTCGGCCGGATCGCTGGCAAGCGTTGCCACCGCGATCATCATTCCGTCGGTCGAGAAGGCGAGAAAATTATGGACGTGCGGATCGTCGGAGCGGGTCATCGCCACCAGCCGCTCGTGCGAAACTTCCTTCACGGCTCCGAGAAAGCGGAAGCGCAGGTCCTCCGGCGTCACATGGGTGAAGAACTCGGCAACAATCGGCTCATCATTGGGACATGCATGACGCACTTCGAAGCGAAATCCGGTGTGAGTTGCAAGTGTGGTTTTCATTTTGCGCCCCTTTCAGGATTGATGCGCGGGATTGGCTCGAATGGCCTCATTCCCCCATTGCCAGCAGCGTATCGCGCTTGAGAATTTCGATGCTGCGCAAGGTGAGCAGGCGGATTACGCCTTTCTCCTTCAGCCGGGTGAAGACCCGCGATACGGTTTCGATGGTAAGGCCGAGATAGTCGCCGATGTCGTTCCGCGACATTGGCAATTCCACCTGCCGCAACCCGCCCTGACGCTCCGACATTTCGACGAGGAATGCCGCGACGCGCTCGATGGCGTTCTGGCGGCCAAGCACGAGGAGATGTTCCTGTGCCCGGGTCAGGCCCTTGAGCGCGAGAGGCAGGAGCTGGCGGGACATGTCCGTGCCTGATGGAGCGCGCAAGACCCGGACGCCGGTTGCGCTGATCGCTTCGGCGAAGAAGTGGTGAGTGGCGTCGGCCTCGAACCCGAAGGTTTCTCCCGCCAGATGGAACGCGCTGATCTGCCTGCGGCCATCGGCCAGCAGCCGGTAGATGCGGACCGCGCCGAACTCGACGTAGTAAAGAGCTCCGGCCTTTTCGCCTTGAGCGTAAATCTCGGTGCCTGCCTGGAAGAAGCTCACTGGCTGCACGGTCGCGCCGTCAAAGATGGCGGCTGGGTTCTGCTGGGGGAGATAGGACGGCAGTTCGATCTTGGCGGAGGCTTGAGCGTACATGGCTGGGGTCCCGGTGAATTCGTGACAACAGCAATCGCGCAAATCCGGCCACGCCGAAATTCGGTTATCTCCCTAAGGGAAACTACTTAGAGCAAGCCCGAAATCATCCGATGGAGCCTGATAAGGCGTGCGCGCAAGATGGTCGGTGCGATTGACCACGATCAAGGCCGGCATGACTTGGCTCGGCAATTATCTGGTCAGGACCAACCAGGAGAATCTGACCATGACCTCCGATATGATTGAAATCTGGGCTGGGATACTGGGCCTTGCCTATCTCGCCGCCGCGGGCCTTTATTTCGAAATTCTTTCTGCCGGAAAGCATGGCCATGGTCCGGCGAGGTACGGTTTCGGTCGTCACATCCGGCCGTGCCCGGTCAAGATCAGGAACCCGCGATAGGAACGAGGTGCCAAACCCGCGCGTTTCCATGCCGAGTGGACGCGGGGCCGTTCTCATCTACTTCTGAGAAACCGGGGAAGCGTGATGAAGGCAATGGTGCTGGAAAAGCCAGGCACGCGTTTGACGCTCGTCGACCGCCCGGATCCCTTGCCGGGAGCGGGCGAGATCAGGCTCAAGGTTGAGGCATGCGCGGTCTGCCGCACCGATCTGCATGTCGTGGACGGTGAGTTGCCGTGGCCGAAGCTGCCGCTCGTGCCGGGTCACGAAATCGTCGGCATCGTCGATCTTGTCGGTGAGGGCGTGTCGCGATCCCGGCTCGGGCAGAGAGTAGGCGTTCCATGGCTGGGGCACACTTGCGGACATTGTCCCTATTGCAGCGCCGGCGCCGAAAACCTGTGTGACCAGCCGCTCTTCACCGGCTATACGCGCGATGGCGGCTTCGCCAGCCATGTCGTTGCCGATGAGCATTTCGCTTTCGAGCTCGACGCTGCCGCCGATCCGGTGTCGCTGGCGCCGCTCCTGTGCGCAGGGCTGATCGGCTGGCGCTGCCTCAAGAAGGCAGGCGACGGGCGGTGCCTGGGCATTTATGGCTTCGGCGCCGCCGCGCATATCATCGCACAGGTTGCGATCTGGCAGGGACGTGAGATCTTTGCCTTCACGCGGGCCGGCGACATTCAGGCACAGGAATTTGCGCGCTCGTTGGGCGTTGCCTGGGCAGGGGCGTCCGACGAATTGCCCGCTGTCGACCTTGACGCCGCGATCATTTTCGCGCCGGTCGGCGAACTGGTGCCGGCGGCGTTGCGGGCTGTTCGCAAAGGCGGCCGGGTAGTCTGCGGCGGTATCCACATGAGCGACATTCCGTCGATGCCCTACAAGCTTCTCTGGGAAGAAAGAGAATTGGTGTCGGTCGCGAACCTGACTCGTCGTGACGCGGAGGAGTTCTTTCCGACAGCGAAGCACGCTCGGGTGCGTACACACACAAAGGTCTATCCGCTGGAACAGGCAAACCAGGCGCTGGATGACTTACGCATGGGCAGGCTGAGTGGCGCTGCCGTCCTCAAGCCGTGACGGCCCTAGCCCGCGCGTTCGCCCAGCCGTTGCATCTGCTTTAGCCATTTCGCCCGCTTCGCGTCGCCGGCGTTCGCGACCATGCCGAACAAGGTCTCGCGCACCGGCCGGATGCCGACAAAGTTGAGGATACCACGCCGCATGCCGGCAATCCCGTGGCTGAAGAACCATATCCGGTAAACGGCCGCCGGCATTCCCATCGTCACCACCAGGCGGGCGGAGCGGCCGCGCAGCAAGGATTTGGTGAAATTTTCGCCTTTGGCCGGGTAGGTGAAAGCCGTGCCTGGTCGCATCACCTGCTCCAGGAAAGCCTTCAGCATGGCCGGCATGGTGCCCAGCCACAGCGGAAAGACAAAGACGAAATGCTCCGCCCAGACGACTGCTTCTGTCGCCTCTCTCAAGCTGCCGGGAATCTCGCCATGCTCGAACTCCTGCATCGTCCGGAGCATCGGAAAGTCGAGCAAGGCCAGGTCGATCTTGCGCACGGTGTGGCCCGCCCTCTCCGCCGCTTCGGCATAGGCCGAAGCCAAGGCCCGGCAGAGCCGGTCAGGGGAAGGGTCGGGGTGGCCGACGAGGACAAGTATACGGCGCGACATGGCTCCCTCCGGTCAGATGCGAGAGACGTTGCTATGGCTGCTCGACCCGGGCCACCTGATAGGTGTGCATGGCGCCGTTGCGCCTTATGGAGACATATTCGCCGGTGACGAAACGCTCCTCGCCGAGATGAAAGCCAACCTCGTCGTCACGATCGCCCTCGGCATAGTCGAAATACCATTGTCCACCTGGCTTGCGGCGCAAGCGGCCGACAAGATCCTGTCCGCCGGTGCCAAAACGGCGGACACGGCAGAAGGCCTTATGCGATTTCCATTCCTCGGCATCCAGCCGTCCCTCGCCGGTGAGCGGAGCCAGCACATCGTAGCCTTCTTCGCTGTCACCTTCCGGATGGCCCTTCTCGCGGGCCAGAAGCAGGCGGATGCTCCTGAATTTGGGGGTAAGGTCGTGCAAGCTGGTCATGGCAAACTCCTTTGACGCCATTCCTACCGCGGCGACCGGGCGTGACCTTGATTAGAGTCAAACACATGATCATCGACTTCCCTTGCCTGGTCTTCCTCGACCATTGCGACAATGAAGATCCGCCAGGCGGTGGTCAGCTCTATGATCCGGTCTTCCTGAAACTGGCAGAAGCGTTGCCCTCAACCACGGCCACCATCTCGGTTGTGATTTCAGCCACCTTGCGGTCCGCCTCGATTCTGCGCCAGGTCAACGGACCGGCATCGCGCTGCAGCTGCCGCGACAGGATGTCGACCGTGGCATCGGAAGGGCCCCCCTTGCGCTCGCTGACCCGGCGCCAAAGTACCGGCGGATCGGCCGCCAGCCAAAATCCTGCAAACGGAACATCCGCCTCGCTCGCGGCACGCTCGATCCTGCCGCGATCCTCCAGCTTGTCGAATACGGCGTCGGCGACGACGGAGCCGCCTGCGGCAAGGATCAGCTCCGAACGCCGGGCGATCTGGCGATAGACGCGTTCCGACACGTCGGGCCAGTAGGCCTTGTCCGGCAGCTTCGTTTCGGCGGCCACGCCATGCATGGCCTTGCGGATGCGGTCGCTCTCGACGATCCTGGCCCCAGGTGGCGCGCCGATCCGCGGCGCGAGCGCTTCGGCGACCGTCGTCTTGCCCGAGCCGCTCAAACCGCCGATTGCGACGAGCCGAGGCGGCGTTTCGGCAAGCAGGGTTTGCGCGAGTTTGAAATAGGATCGCGCTTCGGCAATCAGCTTTGTGGAGTCCTGGCTGCCCTCCTCGACCTGCGTCGCGGTCACGTGGGAGCGCACCGCCGCCCGCACCGCCATGAAAAAAGGCAGGAGCATGAAGCCGTCTTCGTCATCGGCGTCGTCGAGATAGCGGTTCATCACCAGATTGGCGAGTTGCGCAAAACCGCGATGCCACAGGTCCATGAGCAGGAATGCGAGGTCGTAGAGGACATCGACGGTGGCGATCTGATCATTGAACTCGATGCAGTCGAACAGGCGAGGCTCGCCATCGAAGGCGCAGATGTTGCGCAGATGCAGGTCGCCATGGCAACGGCGGACCCGGCCTGCCGCCTCCCGCCGGTCAAGCAGGCCGGTATGGCGAGCGAGGGTGGCGTGAAACGCCGCGTTGAGCGTTTCGATCTCCTTCCCATCGAACACGTGGCTCGTCCCAAATCCGGCCGAATTGATTTCAAGCACACCGCCAATGTTCCCTGACCCGCTGCCGGCGTGGATCACCTCGGCATTGCTGTGATATCGCGCAATCATGCGCGCCACGGCGGTCATCAGCGAGGGGGTCAACTTCGCCGCGACGGCCATGCGATCGAGGAGGTTCGACTGATCGAAGCGAACCATCTCGATAACAGCGTCGACCAGTTCCCCCGATCCATCCATCGCAAGCCGATTTCCCGCACGCGTGATGCGGCGGACATTGAGATAGAGACCGGGCGCCGTCCTGGAGTTCAACTCCACTTCCTTTTCGCACGCGGCGACCCGCAACTCCGGCGTCGAAAAATCGACATAAGGCAGCTTGACCGCGCGCTTCATTTTGAATGCGCGTTGCCCGATAAGGAATATCCGGGAAATGTGGGTTTCGATCGTCTCGACGGGACCGGCCTCGCCATAGGTGGCGGGGTCCTTCAGCATCTCGACCACGGCGTCCTGATTTTGAGCGATCATTGCGTGCACCAGTCCTGCTAGCGTTGAAGTGTCTGGACATAACCGGCGAGGTTTTGAATGCGTTCCGTAGTGATCGCCTCGCCGCCATAGGGGCCGTAGCGCTTCACATCGTCGGGCAGGAACTGATTGCCCCAGACTGGCATGTCGCGCTCACCGTGCTCTGGCACGAGGCCGCGGCCGTCGATGGTGGCATAGACCCGCCAGTAGGGAAATTCGCCGCCATTGCGGCTTGTGAGCGTCGTCAAATTCGCGGGGCGCTTCCGCAATACGTCGGCCATGGGTCCGTCGCCGCTGCCGTCCACGCCGTGGCACACAGCGCAGGAATTCAGATATTCCTGCTGTCCATTGCTCATCTGTTGTGCCGCCGCGGTGCTCAGCGTCAGCGCCAGGAAACCCATCGTCGTCCCGAATCTCATTTGATCCGCCTCCAGCCGTCGATGTCAGGCTAAGGCTTGCGAGGCGCGCGTACGTTGATCGGGATCAATCCTGCGAGGCGATCGGTTTGATCCAGCGCAAGGCAGGAATCCGACCGGCTGGCTACGGCTATGACCACTGTGTACCTTTCCCGAACGAGGAGACGCCGCTATGCCATTCAAGACATTGCTCACGGTTACAGGACCCAATCAGGGAGACGCTGATCTGAAGCTTGCCGCCGGCCTGTGTGAAGAAATCAATGCCCATCTCTCGGTGCTTGTTCTGGTCATCGCGGCGCCTCCCTCCGGCGGGGCATATGCCGAGGTGGTCTCTCCGGTTTGGCTCGCGGAGCGAGAAGCCGAAACGGAAATGCTGCAAAAGCGGAATTCGGCCGTTTCCAAAATGCTGTCGGCGAGCCCGGTATCGACGGACCTGAGTGATGACTACCCGGACTATGCCTGGGCAGACGAGGTCATCGGCCGGCGCGCGCGTTACGCCGATATAACCGTCCTTGGGCCAGACCTGCTTGCGAGCCAAACGCTCAAGGAGAAAGTCATCGAAGGCACGCTGTTTTCGTCTGGAAAGCCAATCCTGTTTGTCCCCAAAGGGGCGCCCGCGACGTTGAAACCGAAACGCGTCCTCGTCGCATGGGATGCGAGCCTGGAGGCGTCGCGCGCCTTGCGAGAGTCGCTCGACATCCTTTCAGGTGCCGATGAGGTGCGGATCGTCATGGTCGACCCGATCGAGGACGAACGGCATCACGGCGCGGAGCCCGGGGCAGACGTGGCGACCTATCTCTCCCGTCATGGCGTAAAGGTAACGGTAGACCGTTTGCCGAGTTCAAACCACTCGATAGCCGACGTTCTCCGCCAGCACGCGGTCGACACTGGCGCCGAACTCATGGTCATGGGGGCCTATGGTCATTCGCGGCTGCGGGAACGGATTTTCGGCGGCGTGACAAGGTCCATGATCGAGGATCCCGGACTGCCGATCATCATGGCTCGTTGAAGGCTGGGTCGAAGTCGCGTGGTCAAGCCGCGCTCATCCCGTCCTGGAACTCCGCTGCCAGCTTTTTGAGGCGGACATCGTCGTCGACAAAGCGGATGTCGTGCGAGGCGGCCGGCATAACTGTCGGCCTCTGCCTTGCGCTGGTATTGTGTGTGGCGGCGGTTCGCTTCCGATTCCCGGATTCGAACTGAGTGCACCAAGTGATTGAAAAACGGCACCAAGCCAGGAATTTGGGTGTTCACCCTACCAATTGCCAAAATGCAACAGGTGGCTGGATGCAATCAAAAATACCAACACCGAGAGAGCGCGTTGTGACTGACGCAAGGGTTGCGTCAAAAATTTATGACGAAAAACCAAGTACTTACGATATGGAAATCGCAACTTGAAGCTGATGGTGCCAGAGGCGGAATCGAACTGTAAGCTATGTATTTGATTTAAATCGGATAATATCAGCGGGGATATCGATCCGTACCCACAAAATTACCCAATCCAAAATCATACCGGTGGTTCGGTTCCGTTATCCACAGAAATTGCATTGCATGATGAGATAGATCCTATCATTTCACCAGTTCCCGCAACCTGATAGTGTTTCAGTTCGAAATTTGGCCGGCTTCTTTCCGCCGCCGTCCGGCCGTCGCGCCACGCGCCGAACTTCTATATGCTTCGTAGAAAGCCTGGGGGATGGAATGGCAGGCGTGAAACTTTCTGGGAATGCAACGGTACTCGACGTGGTCCGAACGCTGGACCAGCCTCGGGGGTATGTTCTTGGCGTGTTCAACAACATGCACGATTACAAAAGGCGCCACGGGTCAGCATTCGTACGCATTGGCATAACGGGAAGAGGTATGATGCCGAACTATCGGCTTGAACCCACCAATGACAGTGTCATCGGCTTCCTGGCCGATCTCGTCCAAGGTGGTGATGTGGATCGACATTTTGTCGCTTACCACGGTCGAAATCATGAGCAATTGGACTGGGGACCAAAAGAACTTAAGGGGCCGCATTGGAGTAGTGCCTATTTGGACCACGAAACGGTGCGCACCCTTCTCCTAGAATTGCCTACTGGAAAGAGAACTTGAAGAATGCCTACTGGACTTAAAGGCCTAGAGCGCGCCGCCAATGTCATTGGAAACGCCGTCAGCGTCATGCGCATTGTAACTGGCGAGGACGCAGACACCGTTTGACAGCAAAGACCCCGCTCAGACGGTTCCGAGTTTCAAACTGAGACGCTACCCGCAACCGGATTTATCGCATTTCATCACCTTCTCGCATCGGCCTCCAAGATACCGGATCCTCTACCCACCGATTGATATCGGATTCGCGCCACCCCGCACCGTTGACGCTTATTTTCAACTGAGCTGGGAAAGTGCCATCGGCGATCTTACGATAGAGGGTGGAGCGGGACAGGCCGGTACGGACAAGCACGGTTCTGAGGCGGATTATTCGGTCGGGTTCGGGCATGGCGCGCGGCCTCCGGCTGATGGTGATCGACACTTGCTGGGACACAGAGGGCGGCCTGCGCCAGTCCGGAAGATCCATTCCCGTCTCACCGCATCGTGGCGTGCAAACGGGGGCAAATCGGAGGGGTGTCAGAGTCCAATCCCCCGCCCCTTACCGATGCCATGGCTGAAGGCCAGTTCCGCGCCCAGGCGACGACCCGAATCCACGTTGATGCCAAGCTCGCGTTTGCGGTTTGCCAGTAGAGATTCAAGCTGTGGATCGCGTTCAAGGCTCTTGGCCATATCGGACATGGCCGAGCGCGTTGACTTGTAGCCGGACATGTCGCCGGCCTGATATTGCTCCCGTCCTGTCCGATCGAGCTTTTGCCAACGTTCCACGAACCGGTCGGCGCGACGGCCCGGATCGATGTCCATCCCGGTGCGGATTTCCGTTTCAAGCTGGAGAGCAAGCACGACGCGGCTGACGCGGCCGGCGCTCGCCTCGCGGACAAGTTCGGGATTTTTCACATAGGCCGCTTCGGCATCGCGCCAGCCATGAGGCCGAACCTTCTCGAAAGCGCTACGCGCATCCCTCAATTCGCGCAGTTGGTCGGGACTGCCCTGCCCATCCGCATTTCCAGTACTGAGGATCGCGTCGAGCGCACGCGCGTGACGCACAAGCGCTTTCGTACGAGCGCTGCGCAACGCCGCTTCCGCGTCCACCGGCACTTTGGTGTCGCGTGGCACTCCCCTGGCAGCAGGATCTCTTTCCGGCGTCCGGCCTGCATCTCCGATCCGCGTCCCGACACTTTCCCTTCCCGGCCCAGGTCCATGTACCTGCATGGGCTCGCTGTCTGCGGGCGAGCGCAACCCGTCCAGCAATCCGCCGATCCTGTCGCGCAGCTTCTCCGGAACGATCCGGCGCACGATCTCGACCACGCGCTCACGGAACGTGATGCCGCGCCGTTCGGCATAGTGTTGCGCCGGGTCGATCCGCTCGTAATCCGACGCCATGTCCTTGGCGCGGTCGCGGGACAGCGTGCGGACGAGCCGGTCCCGCGTACTGAACTCGTCGCCGCCATAATGCAGGTCCATCCCGTCGCGATGCCGCGACAGTGCGACGTAGCTGCCATGTGCATCCATGCCCGGCGTGGCGAGCACATGGGTGCGGTCGACAGTCATGCCCTGCGCCTTGTGAATGGTCGCGGCGTAGCCGTGGTCAATGTGTGCGTAGTCTTTCAGGTCGAACCGCACGGAACGGCCGTCGTCGGTGCGAACCGTCATGCGCTGTGCGCTGACGTCCTCCACGATGCCAAGCGTACCGTTCTTGACGCCGAGCCCGCGCTCGTTGCGCAGGAACATGACGCGGTCGCCGCTGGCGAAGGCCCTTGCACCGCGTTCCACATCCACGTGGACATCGTCGCCGAGATCGCCGGCAGCGCGCATGCGCTCGCGCGCGGCCTGGTTTAGGGCGCGCACCTCGTGGTTTGTGTGGGTGAGGATGATCCGGCCTGCCTCAGGCTCTGCCTGCCTGTCGCGATCCCAGCGTTTGACGAGTTCATTCCGCGCGTCGTCGCGCGTTGCAGCCTGATGCACCATGCCTTGCGCGTCGTAGGCGCTGATCGCAGCGTTGATCCTGCCGGTTGCCAGATCGCGCGTGGCATCACGCTGCCAGTCCTCGCGCTGCCGCCGCACCTGGCCGATTTCGACGCCGCCGTGTCGCTCGTGAATCGAGCGGAATGCAGCGCCGGCTTCGATTGCCTGCAACTGCTGCGGGTCACCAACCAGCACAACCTTTGCGCCAACGTCCGCCGCATGGGAAAGCACGCGCTCCAACTGGCGCGTGCCGACCATGCCGGCTTCGTCGATCACCAGGACATCGCGAGTGGTGAGCAGATCCCTGCCCTGTCCCCAGCTGTGTTCCATACTGGCGATGGTGCGTGACGCGATGCCTGATCCGCCTTCCAGATTCTCGGCGGCAATGCCGGAGAGTGCTGCGCCTCGAACCTCGTATCCCGCTGCTGCCCATGCCTGGCGCGCAACGCCCAGCATGGCGCTCTTGCCCGTTCCGGCAAAGCCGACAACGACACCAAGACCGCGACCATCGGTGATATGCGCAAGCGCATCGGTCTGCTCGCCCGAAAGGACAAGCCCGCGTTGCGCAGCCCGCGCCAGAGCTGCCTCGCGATGTGCCTCACTCACCGCATGTCGCTCGTCCAAATCCATACGCTCTGCCGCGCGGTGAAGGCGCTGTTCGGTCTCGATCATCTGCCTTGTGGTGAAACGGTCTTCGCCGCGTCCGTCCTTGCCGAGTTCGACCAGATCGGGTGCGTTGGTGATGGCGGCCATGACCGCGTTGAACTGCTCCATTCCATCGCTGTGGCGATGCGCGAACTTCGCGATGTCCTTTCGGGTGAAGGTCGATTGCTGATGCGTGATGGCGTCCAGCGCCACGGATGGATCGTCAACGATGCGCGCGCCATTGTTGCGCGCGATCTCGCGATGCAGTTCGGCGCGATCTGCTTCAATGTCGCCAGCAGCAAGGCCACCGTCCTCGATGCGCTGCGCCGGCGCACCAATCTGCGTTTGCGGCTCCAGGGCAATGCCCTGCGCTTCCAGACTGCGATGATCGATGCGGGCGTCGATGTCGAGTTCGGCCAGGCGTTCATTGGCCAGTTCCGCCCACCGCTCGCGCCAGCGCTCGACCAGCTGGGTAGCATTCCAGTCTCGCACCTTTGGACCAAAACCGTTCTCATCGACCGACCGCATGGTCAGCATGACATGAGCGTGCGGTTTGGGACTGCCATCCTCTGCCCTGTCCCAATGCACATTGAGATCGGCGACCATGCCCCGACTGACAAACTCGGCTTGTACAAAGTCGCGCGCCAGTTCGATGCCTTGCGCCTGGCTGAGTTCACGCGGCAAAGCAAACTCCACCTCGCGGGCAAGCTGCGCATCCTTGCGCACCTCGAACGCCTCGACATCGTTCCACAGCCTCTCGCGGTCGCGCCAGGCTTCCGGCGCATCCTGCGGCAACATCACCTCGGAATGGACGACACCGCGCTTGGCGGAGAAGTCGTGGCTGCGTTCGATGCGTTCATCGCGCAACCGCGAGGCCGAGCGGTACGCCGCAGATGCCACAGCACTGCTCCCTGCCTTGCGGCCAATGACCTTGACGTGAAGATGATAGATCGCCATCGCGACCAGATCATTTGCACGTCAAAGCGCACGTCGGCACGACGTATAAGCGCGCCCTCCCTCGAAAAAATCTCGGGATGGACCAGCCCGTCCCGGGCTGTCTCGGCAACCCTGAAGCCTTCCGGCGGACGCTCAACTATCATCCAGAGATCGACAATGAATGGAGGACAGCCATGCGCAAGCCACGGGACTTCGACGCCGAACTGAAGGCGCTAGAGGACAAAGCGCGAGAGCTCAAAACGCGAAAGGTGCAGCAGCTTGGCGAGCTGGTGATCGCCACCGGCGCCGATCAACTGAGCACCGACGAACTGGCCGGCGCACTGGTCGCAATCACTGAGACGAAAGACACGGCAAAGCGCGAGGCATGGGCCAAGCGTGGAGTGATGTTTTTCGAGAGCCGGCCCCGGCGAGCTGCTCCGGAATCTCAGCGCAACCCTCGCGGCGCTCCGGCGCAACCGGGCAGCCCGCAATCGCCGGCAAGCGGCACAGGCTCGGCATGATATGCGCACCTGGCAGGTCGAGCGACGCCAACGCACCCGACATCTGATTGAACTCGGCGGTCTCGTCGTCAAGGCAGGCATCGTCGAGCTCACCAATGACGATCGCGCTACCATCTACGGTGCGCTGCTTTGGATTGCTGATAAGCTCCGAAGCGAGCAAGGCGGACAAGCGCGGGCGCTCTGGGCCGGAAAGGGGAATGCGGCGTTCGCTTTGGAATGGAATGAAGAGCTAACGGGCTAGCGAATATAGCAGTGCTGGCGCGAGCGGCCGACAGCGCGGAGACCTCAAATATCGTAGCGCCGCCCGCGTTATGCTGGCAGCCAATTTCAGGTTCTAAAATCTCGAAGGTCTCGCTGGGGGCAGATTGCGAACCGGCATCTTTAAGGCGCTTCCACTAGCGGACGTTCAAGACGGGACTCTGATAGTCCCAGTCTGCTCTACGCGCGAACGTTCGAAGCGACCGCCTTTGGTGATTTGACTCAGATCGGAAAAACGGTTCGCTCAAAACTGATCTTGGTCGTATCTAGAAGTGCGGCGCCCGACAGGATGAAACTGGGCACTCCTATGTATTGTCTGCAAATTGTAATTCTCAGTCGCTGCTGAGGGACTGCCGTTTGCGCTTGAACGCATGGCCGTGATCCTGTCTCCGTAAAGGCCGGGGTCCGCTCGGCCTGTATGCGGAAAAGTGTATCGTCACGATGCTGTTATGAGTTAGGCTAGATTACCTGCCGCATACCGAAAATGCCACTAGAGCAATCGATGCGAACATCGCCCAGCTGCCGCTGGCGAAGCTGTAAGGATGCCGGAAGAAGAAAGTGAAATGCCATCAGTTCTTGAAACGCACATCGACAATTTGAGTGCCGCCCTGTCAGAGCTAAAGGCGACGGGTGATGATGGTTTTGAGGGCCTGATCGCAGCCACCCTCAATGCGATCACAGGCATTCCGTTCCGGCTCGCCAATAGCGGTTATCAACGCGGGGTGGATGGCAAGCCTGCCTTTGAAGGCGCGGTAGCGTTCGAGGGGAAGCTCTACACGAACGACCTGCCGCGAAAAGACGTTCTCTCGAAAATCCCCGATCTCGTCCGCCATAACGACCACGCCGATCTTGTCTGGGTGCTTGGCGCGACCTGCGCGGTTCCGAGCCAGCTTGCCGATGATCTGCGTGCCGATGGCGCCAAAGAAGGCATCAGCGTGCTGATCCTGGACTGGGTTCCTTCTGATTTTCCTCGCCTCGCCGTGGCGCTCGCAATAGGCGGCGGCAAGGTCGAGGAATTTCTGAATGCCAATCTCAAATCGGATGATGCGCGAAAGAAGGCATCCGCTGCACTGACTGCTATTCGCGCCGATGGTCAGTACCCGCGCCACGAAGAGGCGATTCGCAGAAATCTGGATGCGCCGGGGATGGCCACAGCGATGGCGAAGAAAGCCAACGCAGGATGGTTCGAAGATGCACTATCAACCAAGGCCATGGCGCGCAGCGAACTCGGCCAGCCTCTCGCGCCCAATGACACCGCGATCACGGTTTTGGGGCGTGACGATCTGGTCGATATTCTCGGCCCATACTTCTCGGCCCCTCCGAACGATGACGTTGTCTGCGTACATGGTGAGGAAGGCTGCGGAAAGTCATGGATCGTCATCCAGTCTTGGCTCGCACAATCTGATAAGCCGCTTTTGGTATTCGCAACGCCGGATGATTTTTCGGACACGGCTACACAGGACGATATAGAGGCGCTGCTGATCGCAAAGCTCGTCGCCCAGACAGGCGATGTAAAAAGCGAAGAGAGCGCAATCCGCTGGCGGCGTCGACTGAAGGCTTGGAAGACCGACGACAAGCCGTCGCGGCCGCGTTTCATTCTTGTCATTGACGGGATCAATCAGCGCCCCGGCCGGGCATGGGGCAGAACCATCAGCAATGTCGCCAGCTATGTAAACCCGCGTGGCGGGCTGGTCATATTCACGGCGCGCACACACTACTTCGGCACGCGCGTCAAAAAGGCTCTGAATTTTCCTGCCAAGGAGGTCACGGTTTCCAAATGGAGCACGGCCGAACGGGATCAGATACTCAAACGGCGCAATGTCCCGCTGAACAAGCTTAACCAGTCAGTTGCAGAGTTCCTGCGGAATCCACGCCTTCTTTCGATTGCGCTTGAGGTTTTCGGCGATGACATCGCTGCCTTTGAAGAGCTCAATGTCGAGCGCCTGCTGTTCGAGCACATCATGGCAGGCGTCAAAGAGGACTTTGGCGAGCATCCCGTCGATTTCATCGCGCATCTGCAGGGACAAGCAAAAACGCTATTGGAGCGGGCAACCGCCCAGGTCAGAGACGATCTGCGTATCTTTGATTCCGAAGTTCCAGCTGTGGGCGAAGGCCGCTTCTATCGCCCTGTCCCCGGAGAGCCAAAAAAATACGAACTTAGAGATGAGGGGCTGACGTTGGCCCTTGGGCTAGCCATTCTCGAAAATCTGCGCAAAGCAGAGCGCAACGATCGCAACCTAGACAATGCTCTGAAGGAAGTTCTTGAGCCGATCGAAGCCCTGGACAAAACGGCCAGCGCCGTCATAGCGGCAATCACGGTATGTGCGGCTACCGACGATGATTATTCGCCGGAGATTGCGCGCGCCCTCATCAAGGGATTTTCCGAGCTTCAGAATCCGCCGTCAGATGCCCTTTCTGCGCTGGTCAGCTTTGCTAGAGCAAGACCCTTGGCGCTCGCCGAGACGGCTCGCGATCTCAGTTTGCAGGGTGGGCATCAGCCGAATTTTGACTGGATACAGGCCGCGCTCGTTGAGGCCGCGAAATCGAGCGCAGTCTGGGCCACGGTCGAAGAGGAAGTCCGGCGATGGCTGCGCGCATATTCTCTTTCGCCGGAACGTCGGATGTACAGCAACGTCCGTCACGATTCCCAGGACAAAGTTGTGCAAGAGCGTGCAAAGCGGCAGGGCGAAATTGAACACAATCTCTCCGCCCTTTCTCCTGCCGAAAAGAGCCGTCTGGGTCGACTCATCGAGACAGACGGTGAACTGGATGCGCTGTCACAGCTCGCGCTTGTATTGCTGGCAGGCAAAGCACTTGAGCCGTTCGCTGATGCTTTGACCGACTGGAGTTTCGCACACGCTCTCAGCGGTAGCTACCGGGTACCGACCAAGGACTTCGTCGCCCTTATCGGCCTAAACCGTCGGGATTGGTCGAAAGCGCGTCGCGCATTGCTGCGAGGCTGCGAAGATCTGTCCGCCGATTCAGTGTCAAAAGTAGGCAAGTGGGCACGGCTCCGCGTGCTGCGTGCAACGGGCGAACCGGAAGATGACCAAACGGCAAGCGCGCTCTACGAGGAGCTGATCAAAGACCGCCCAATACCACCAGGTTTGCGTAGTGCGGGGGAAACTTTCGAGCCTTGCGATCCGTTGGCAACAGTCCCGGCCAACCTGAGCGAGACCATCCAGCGCTATCGGAGTCTGGATGCGAGCGCCCTTCGACAGGGTAGGGGCCAAACGGCGCAGGATCACGCGTTTGTCAATGATCGGCCACCCATGGCCCGGTTTGCATCGGACACCGCCATCGAGAAGCATCGTGAGTTTGCAGAGGATGTTGCGAAACGAACGGGCATGCCACTTCGGCAAGGGTTGTTGGAGCTGCGCGAACACGGCGCACTCATCACGGAAAAACTGGCGCGCGCGTTGATCGAAAAATGGAAAATCGGACAGGCGACGGCCGATGTCCAAGGGCTGCCGAAAGATGAGAGCATCATGCTGCAGTATGAACTGCTCATCGCCTTTCCCTTCCTTGATGTCGTGGAGCAGATCGCAATTCTGTTGGCAACGACGAAGGACGAGCCACTTCTGCTTGAGCTGATCAATGAGACTAAGAGGCCAGATGCGCAGACCCTCGACCGTTTCATCGAAGACGTTTTGTCATCCGGTGCGGAATATGAGCAGCATCTCCTGCTTGAGATCGCGGCTGCAACCGGCGCAGAACTCTCAAACAAGGCATGCACCTTCGCCTCAGCATTGATTTCATCGAAGTCGGAGCAGCTTCGTAGCAGCGCGCTCGGTCTGGCTGCCCGTTCCGGGCATCCCGACCTCCTAAAAGCTGTCGCAGAGAGCGACTGGGAAAACAGCGGCGAGGAGGGCAAAGATAGTTTCGAGAGTTGGTACGGCTCGTTTGCATTGCTGGAAGCTGCAAAAACGAGTTTGGCCGATGGAAGTGCAGTTCTCGACCGAATCTCACCGAGCCTCTACGGACGCGCAGCGTCTATGCTCAAGGGGCCCGCGTTGCAGGAAATCGCCCGACGCATCGATGCTTCGATCCGTTTTGCCGCTGGCCTACCGGACGAATTGATTGCCCCCGAAATCGAATTGGAAGCAGAGGATGCCACTTCCGACGAGCCGGTACGCTTTTCAGTTTCGGAGCGGGAATCGGCCTCGGCATCTCCAAACGACTTCTTCAGGCTGCTTTCGGAAAGCAACGACGAATTCCGCGAACGGCAAAACCGCAATTACGATACGTTCGTCGCTTTCAGGGGAGAGCTGACAGCAGCAAAGGCACACATCATTCTCGACCACCTGACGCAAGAGGAGTTTGCGATGATCGTCGCTTCCGATCCTGCAGTTGCAACCCGATGGTATAACCTCTTCATGGAACTTAATGACGCCAAGCTCCCTGCAGTGCACAATCTCATTCTGCTTTTCGCTGGCGCGATTGCCAATACTGACCCGGAGAAGAGTGCGGCGCTCTTTGAGCGCACGGCCTACAGCCGCCCGTTGGTTCGTTTCACGTTCGGCAAGAGCGGCATCGATCTTGGGTCAATGAGTGCCTGGACGGGTGGGAGCTCGCCGGCGCTCGACGCATTGCGCATTACGCGCCTTGACGGCGCCGCTACCGATCAGGCCATCGCAGTTGAAGTATTCTCCGCGCTGCAATGCGGTCAGGTGTCCTTTCTTGAATCTTATGTCGATGAAAAGCTCACGCGGCCCGAGCCAGCCGAAATTGCGCGCGGGATTATGGTCGCCGGCTTCTGCAACCAGAGCCTCCGCAACGACCGGATACTGGAGAATTACAAGGATACAGCGGGTCTGCCCGGTAAAGCATACGCGGCGGCGAGCGCTGCCTATCGGAGCGATAGCTGGGCGCGTCACTGGTTCAAGGTCATGTGCGACACAAACGATCCCGCCACGTTCTGGCAAGCCGGTGTTCTTTTCGCACAATGCGTTGATGGCCGGTTTTCGGTTTGGAGAGACGATTTTGCGCAGGCTGGCGCACCAATCGCGGCTTTCGGGACGAGCCTCAACAACCCGATGACACGGCGGCTCGAAAAGCTCGGAAAAGAGCGCGCGAAGAAGCTTTTCGGTCAGGACGCTCCCGCAGGTATCTTTATATACTCGGCCAACTGACGTTCTTTCTGCGGAGCAAAACATTTGGCTGGCGTTCAATTGGAACAGTGTCCGTTTCCCGCCGGAAGCGGATATCGGGTCGGCAGTCCTCGCGCCGACGCCGTCGCTCACCGCCCAGGAACTTTGAGCGTGGCCCGCTGCTTCTTGTCGCGTGTTTTGTTGGGATCTTCGATAGCCTCAACCGACTGGATGTATTCGGTAATATACTCCGGCGGCAGGCCGTGTTCCCTGCTACCTGCCAAGACAAAGTCTTTGTACCAGCTATAGGGTTTGAGGTTATCGTAGATATAGTCGGGGGTGGCGAGATAGGTAAGGACCTTCCGCCTGCGACCTTTGTCGTTGATGACAGTGACCATCGCGTGCTCGTAGCCGCTGCCCACGCCTTCGGCCTCATCTAGCTTGGCCCGGTCGGAAGGATCGAAGCTAAACAGTACTCCGATCACGCTGTGATCGTTGCCACAGGCAAATGCGTTGCATTTCCCGGACTTGTCCACGCTACGCTTATGAAAGCGAAGCGCATGACCCGGCAAAGTGGCCTTGCCGATTGGCTTGCAGCTCGGCATGCGATCGCGCAGCCGGGCGGTCGACATATTGGACCCGTAGGCAAAATAGACGACTGGCTCCGGTGGCCCGGCCTCTGTGTTCTTCAGGGGCTCGATCGAGGGATTTCCCGGCCTAAGGATCGTGCGCAGCGGTACTGTCATGATGCTGCACTCATCGGTTTCTCCGCCTTGGCGTGTGATGATGGGCTGTCCGTCCCCGACGTCGAGGATTGGAACGGGCCTGCCTGCCCATCCACAGTCGGTACACTGCGTTCGTTCCCAGAGTACACCGGGCGTCTCAGTATTCTCGCCATGTCGGGGTTCGAGATGCGGCGAGCCGCAGTTTGGGCATTCCTTAGGCACACCGCGCAACTCGCGAATGATCAATGATGTCGCCATGCCGATGGCATGTTGGATCAACGAGTGCGCCATCTCGGCATCAATCCAGGTGGCGGACTTTGAATGCGTCAGCCAGTTGGAAAAGGTCCATGCGGACTCAAGCGCACTCTTGAGAGCCCCGCGACGCTCTCTGTTGGTGTCACCCGGCAGGAGATCGTTGCAAATGATCTCGGTCCACGCGCGGAAGTTCGCACGCTGTGGCGGTGTGTCTGTCCAAATTGCCGCGTCTTGCGCGACGCCGATCAGTTCGAGTAGGGCTTCGCGGCAGCGAACACCGACGGCCTGATAGTCCGCGAGGTTATGCGCCTGTGTCAGGGCGGTGCCGGCTTCTTCTAGGTTCTCAAAGACCGGACCGAATGGAAGGATGCGTAGATCATCTTCCTGTTGTTTTTCCGTACGCGGGATGCGGAGCATTAGGCCAATATGGAAGGTCAGAGCAAGGTCCATGTTTGGAAATTGCTCCTGAGAGTAGAGGTTTGTGCCGCCCGTTATTACCCACCAGCGATCCCGGTTGGTGTGGATATCCCACACGTCGTGGCGGGTGTTCAGGACCGCCTCCGAATAGACTTTCTGCATGAAGGTCACTTCGAGGTCGGGCGCCTGCCATTCGAAGTATTCTCGGACCTCCTCGAGTTCCTCTTCCGTAGCTTTCAACATGATCGGCTCCCGCGGCGGCGCATCGCACCGCGCTCTAACGTGTCTGCGAAAGCCTCAACAATAGGCGATCTCGCTGAGCTGAGCCTTAAAATCTAGCGCAGCACCCCAGGATATTCACTTTGTGCCAACAGCGATCCAGGCTCCCAGCTTTGTTCTGGAGCGGCGGAGATTTGGCGCCAGGACGGCCGAATGCCCTTCCCAAGCGGGCCGGCAGCGTCCAAGATTGTGTTGCTTTACGACCACCGGCTAACGCATCCGGATAATCACCATAATTATGCAAGAGGGGCGGCATGGCCGACTATCAGATCAAAATAGAAAATTGCAACAGCATCGATTGTGCAGATATTGTTATAAAAAAAGGAAGCTTAAATATAAAGTACGGCCCTAATGGATTAGGCAAGAGCACCGTCGCCAAAGCCATAGTGAGTCAGGCTCGCAATGATGGCACTCTTCAAGACCTGGCGCCATTCAAAGGCAGGGGCAAGGTCGGCTCTGGCCAACCGAAAGTAGGTGGCATAGAGGGGATCGCGTCGGCTCTGGTATTTGATGAAGAATATGTCAATCAATTTGCGTTTCGGCAGGACGAAGTCGTCAAGAATAGCTTTGATATCTTTATCAAAACTCCAGAGTATTCGAGCACGATGATTGAGATTGAAGGCCTATTTGCAGGTATCAAGAAGGCGTTCTCCGACAATGCGGAAATCGAGCAAGCGACAAAAGACCTGAAAGAGCTGCGTGACGCATTTGGCAAAACTAACGCGGATGGCTCAATTCCGAAATCGAGCAAACTACTCAAAGCCTATGGCTCGGGGAATAAAATTGAAAACATACCGGAGGCCCTTAAGCCGTTTGAATCGTTTATCAAAAGTCCCGACCCATCGAAATGGATTGGTTGGCAGATTAAGGGCAACGAATTCCTGAAGCTCGGGGATACATGTCCCTACTGCTCAACAGTGTTGCCCGAGGGTCCACAAAAGGACATCCCTCTGGCCGTCGCCAAAGAGTATGATGCCACTGCGATTGGCCATCTTAATACCCTCAAGGCGGTAATTGAACGTCTCGGAAAATATTTTAGCACCAAGTGCCAGGAAAACCTTGAAAAAATCACCAAAGCGAAGCTCGAATTAACTGCTCCTGAAAAAAGCTTCTTAAGCGGGCTCAAGACGGACATTGAAGCGCTCATTGTGAAGCTCGAAGGTCTTCGAACAATCTCGTTCTTCTCTCTGCGCGACGTGGATGAGATCGGCGACAAAATACAGCTGCTGAAGATCGACCTTGGCATGATCGACAAGCTGGACTCCGATGAAACTCGAAATGTGACTGATCCAATCAACGCGCAGCTCGAAGAGCTTATAAAGAAGGTTGGAGCGTTGAAAGGCAGCATCAACAAACACAAGGCGAAGATTAAGAAGACTATCGAGGATAATCAAGACAGCATCAATAACTTCCTTAAGTCGGCTGGCTATAAATATTCCGTTATTATTATTCCAGAGCCAGATTCATATAAAATGAAGTTATTGCACCAAGATTTGACGGGACACATTGATTCGGCGTCAAAACACCTAAGCTATGGTGAAAAGAACGCCTTTGCGTTAGTGCTTTTCATGCATCAGGTTCTAAGTGAAAATCCTGATATCATCATCCTCGACGATCCTATATCGTCCTTTGACAAAAATAAGAAATTTGCAATTCTGCACGAGCTTTTTCGGGGCAAGGCAAGTCTTCGAGATCGCACGACGCTTATGTTGACGCACGATATAGAGCCGGCAATCGATGTGATCAAGAGCACGGCCAAGGTGTTTCAAGGATCTCATCCCTCAGCGACTTTCTTGTCATCTAGGAATGGACTGGTAACGGAGGTAGAGATTAAGTCTGATGACATTCATACGTTCGCGACAATCTGCACGGAGATACTGTCGGGACACAGTGATACGTTGATCAAGGCCATATATCTGCGACGTTACTATGAAATAACGGATAACATGAGTCTGGAGTACAATCTGCTCGCAAGCTTGTTTAAGAAACGTGCGACGCCAACCATCCAATCTGCGGCGGAAAATCGGGATATGACGGCGGCTGAAAAAGCTGAGGCGGAGTCAGATATCAAGAAACGTATTCCTGAGTTCGATTACGATTCGCTGTTGAGCGAAGTGAGCGATGACAAGGTTATGAAAGAGAAGTTTTTCGCGACCGAAGTGGGCTACGAAAAAATCCAGCTATTTCGCATTATTAGAGGAAAGCATGAGGACGACATCATAACGAAATTTATCAATGAGTCCTATCATATTGAGAACGAGTACGTCATGCAGCTCAACCCCCATAAGTTTGAGAGTGTTCCTGAGTATGTCGTTGGTGAGTGTACAAGGCTGCTTAACGCCGCTTAGAATTTAGGCAACCATGGCTTAAATGGTCGAGAGCTCACAGCGGTCGCCTATTGCCGCTATGCATAAAGGGGCACTTCTGCATATGAAGCGCCTCCACAGCCGTCACGGGGCATGTGGACCGGAAAGTCTAAGCCGCTGTTCGGAACGAGCGAACCAACGACAGTTTTCGGGGTCGTACATCTTCATTGCGGCCAACCAAGATGAGTTCGAAGCCGACGGGAGGGCGCGCTCGCGAGTGGCTAGGCGCGCATGCAATTGATCGACACGTTAGACGGCGCTACCGGTCGTCTTCGGGCTTAACTAGTTCGACGTGGCAGACACCCAACGCCTGGGAGAGCTCGAAAAGGGTAATAACAGTCGGATTGCGCCGGCCACGTTCTAGACTGCTTAGGTACTGCTGGCTGTAGCCCGACCGAGCTTCCACCTGCTCCTGCGTCAGGCCCTTCTCTCTTCGAAGTCGGGCAAAGTTCCTTCCAACCAGTTGACGCATGTCCATGCGCCACATTCGCCGTTTACATACTTTAAGTTTATCAACTATAATATGTATTTCATGGCCAGTCGAATGGCCATGACGAAAATTGGTGAGGAGGTGTTCGATGCCGCTAGAGACCACACCCATATTCAATGAGCCGACAATTCGGACAACTGCAATTCGGAGGGCAGATGATCCCGCATTGAGCCTATGGACCGAGTGGCATCGGGCTCGACATGTGTCGTTAGTGCTGTGTCGGGTGCAGCAGCGGTTGGAGACACGAATAATGGTCAATACCGGAAAACCGGTATTGACTGCTGGCGGTCCTACAGGGGAGCGAAAGTCGTCGGTCGCGTCGGATGCGGGGTCGAACTATGCGGTAGCCCGAGAGGCCGAGGTGTTTGCCATAACAGAGGTGCTCGGATTCCAGGATGCCATCCCCAACCTTAGGGCTCTATCGCTCGCTGGGATCATCGCAAAGCTGGAAATGATTGTTGGCGCAGACCGGGATATCGGCGACCCAACCGATTTCCCATGGCCGCACATCGCATCCGTTCTTCGCGACTTGAAGGCGATTGCGGGCGATCTGCCGGCCTATCGGTCACACCGCGCTGCTACCCGCGCGGATGTGGCGCGGTATCGCGACGAAGCAGCCAAGCTCGTCGCAGCCTTGGAGGCTTATGGTTGAGCGGCTCAGGTGCATATAGCGTAGGGATCACGCCAGCACGGAAACTGCGATCCGATCGTGGAATGTCCGTCAAACTAATGGTTAGCCTTTAGCGAATCTAGCAGATCTCCCCACTCCTGCATTAGCGCGACCCGCTGGTCCCAATAGGTCGCTCGGTTGTAGGTCCGCCTGATGGCGTTCGTGTCCTGGTGCGCCAGGACTGCCTCAATGACGTCTGGATCGTAGTTGCGGGCGTTGAGGATGGTGCTGGCGGTCACCCGGAACCCATGGGCGGTCACTTCGTCCTTTCCATAGCCCATACGCCGCAGCGCGGCATTCATAGCGTTCTCGGAAAGCGGCCGCTTAGTCGAGCGGATCGAAGGAAAGACAAGGCCGCCATGTTCGGAGAGCGGCCAGACCTCTTCCAAGACCAGAAGCGCCTGTTTGGATAGTGGCACGTCGTGCGGAGCACGCATCTTCATGCGCTCGGCCGGGATATTCCAGATGGCCTTCTTTCGATCGAACTCGTCGCGCATGGCGCCCCGTATCTCGCCGGGACGGACACAGGTGAGGGCGAGGAACTGGAGGGCGGCTTTGAGGGTTGGCCAGCCGTCGTACTCATCGATCGTCATGAGGAGCTGGCCGAATTTCCTTTGATCGGTGATAGCGGCACGACCGTTGACTTTCGGCGGTTGGAGAGCGCCTCGGAGGTGAAGAGTCGGGTCTGTTTCGGCCCGTAAGGTGACGATCGCCAGCCGGAAGACGCTGCCGATCACGCCGCGTAAACGTCGCGCTGTCTCTCTTCGACCACTCTTTTCGATCTTTTGGAGGAGCTGGAAAATTTCGGCTGGAGTGATCTCTTTGATCGGACGCCTGGCGAGTGGGCTGGCTAGGTCTTCGAGGAGCCATTTGGTTTTGGTGACGGTAGCCGCCGCAGCGTCCCGTTCCTCCATCCGCGTGACATAGTCCTCGGCGATTAGGCCGAAGGTGGTGCGGGCTTCCGTGATGGCCGCATCCTTCTGCTCCTTGCGCTTGGCGGAGGGGCTGATGCCAGCGATCAGCAGCCTCTTGGCTTCGTCGCGCTTCCCTCTCGCGTCGAGAAGGGACACCAACGGGTATTTTCCAAAGGAGAGGATGTTTTCCTTCTCTAGGTAGCGGTACCGCAATTGCCAGAGTTTGGAGCCGTTGTTCCTGACGAGGAGATAGAGGCCGTCGCCATCAGCAAGGCGATACGGCTTGCCTCGGGGCTTGGCGTTCTTGCAAGCGAAGTCGGAGAGTGACATGGGTAACGGACCTCCCAGGTATGGGTAACGTCCGGATCGTTACCCACAAACCGATGCGTTGCAACGGCACGCCACGGGTCGGTATGAGCAGCCGAGAAAAGCCAACTTGTTGATTTTGTTGACTAGCGGGATGCTATGAGAAGCTATGGGAAAAGGAAATGGTGCCCAGAGGCGGATTCGAACCACCGACACGCGGATTTTCAGTCCGCTGCTCTACCAACTGAGCTATCTGGGCCTGTTCCGGCAAACGAATTCCCGTGAACCGGATTTCATGAGGGCGCCAGGGGCGCCCCTTGAAAGCGCGTGGGTTATAGCACGGGAATTCGGCCTGTCCAGCGCCCAGCTGTCGATTTCTGGCAGGAAAAGAGATGCCATGGAAAGGCGGCTTCCTCGGGTGCTTTCATCGCTGGAATGGCCTGAGGTCGGCCCCTTGTGGCCAGTCAGCCTCCGTCCCGGCGCCGCCGTTCTTCACCGACAGCGCCGGGCGCGACCATGCGATCGAGCTCGCACTCGAGTTCAGCAGGCGAGAGCGCGATGTCCAGCGCCCGCAAGTTGTCGTCCAGTTCGCCTAGGCTGGACGGCGGCGGCTTGCACGCGGCATAGTCGAAGCCGCATCAAGCCTGAACCTATGCCGGAGATTGGCGTGGCAAGAAATCCCAGGATCACATTCATAGGCGCCGGCTCGACGGTGTTCATGAAGAACATTGTCGGCGACGTGCTGCAGCGGCCGGCCTTGTCGGGAGCAACAATCGCGCTGATGGACATCAATCCGCAGCGGCTGGAAGAAAGCGCTGTCGTCGTCAACAAGCTGATCGCGACGCTCGACGTGAAAGCAAAGGCCGAGACCTATTGCGACCAGCGCACGGCGCTGGTCGGTGCTGACTTCGTCGTCGTCGCCTTTCAGATCGGCGGTTACGAGCCCTGCACGGTGACCGACTTCGAAGTGCCGAAGAAATACGGCCTGCGCCAGACCATCGCCGACACGCTCGGCGTCGGCGGCATCATGCGCGGCTTGAGAACCGTGCCGCATCTGTGGGCGATCTGCGAGGACATGCTCGCCGTCTGCCCGCAGGCGATCATGCTGCAATATGTCAACCCGATGGCGATCAACACCTGGGCCATATCGGAGAAATACCCCGACATCCGGCAGGTCGGCCTCTGCCATTCGGTGCAGGGCACGGCGATGGAACTGGCGCACGATCTCGATCTTCCCTACGAGGAGATCCGCTATCGCTCGGCCGGCATCAACCACATGTCGTTCTATCTGAAGTTCGAGCATCGCCAGCCGGACGGTTCCTATCGCGATCTCTATCCGGATCTCGTTCGCGCCTATCGCGAAGGCCGCGCGCCAAAAACCGGCTGGAACCCGCGCTGCCCCAACAAGGTGCGCTACGACATGCTGACCAGGCTCGGCTATTTCGTCACCGAAAGCTCGGAGCATTTCGCCGAATACACGCCCTATTTCATCAAGGAAAGCCGCCCCGACCTGATCGAGAAATACGGCATTCCGCTCGACGAATACCCCAAGCGCTGCATCGAACAGATCGAGCGCTGGAAGGGGCAGGCGGAAGCCTATCGCTCGGCCGACCGCATCGAGGTCGAGCAGTCCCAGGAATACGCCTCCTCGATCATGAATTCGGTCTGGACCGGCGAGCCGTCGGTGATCTACGGCAATGTCCGCAACAATGGCTGCATCACCTCGCTGCCCCGCGATTGCGCCGCCGAAGTGCCGTGCCTGGTCGATGCTTCCGGCATCCAGCCGACCTATATAGGCGACCTGCCGCCGCAACTGACGGCGTTGATCCGTACCAACATCAATGTCCAGGAACTGACGGTGCGGGCGCTGGTGAGCGAGAACCGCGAGCACATCTACCACGCGGCGATGATGGATCCGCATACGGCGGCGGAACTCGATCTCGACCAGATCTGGTCACTGGTCGATGATCTCCTGGCTGCCCATGGCGACTGGCTGCCGGCCTGGGCGCGGACAAGCCGCAAGACCCACGCGGCTTGATCGGACAACCTGCCGGAAAGACCTCACCGGCGGCGCTTGTACAGACGTTCCCTGCGCATGTGATCAACCGCCACTGCGCAGATAAGGATCGCGCCGATGATGATGCTGTTGTACTGCGGCGGCACGCTGGCAACGATGAGGGCGTTATCGATCGCCGACAGCAGGAGGGCCCCAACCGCAACGCCGGTGATTGTCCCCAGGCCTCCGAGCAAGCTTATACCGCCTATGAGCACGGCCGTGACGACCGAGAGTGTGACCGAGGGCCCACCGGCGGCAACCTGGCCACTTCCAACGCGCGCCGCGTAGATGACACCGGCAAGGCCGGCGGTGGCGCCGGCGGTGACGTAGAGGATCGTATCGAGCCTGTTGACCTTGAGGCCGTTGGCGATCGCGGCTTTGCGATTGCCACCCAGCGCGCGTGTCTCGACACCGAACGGCGTTTGCTCGAGCAGGAACCAGAAGAGCAGCCCCAGCGCGACGGCATAGAGAACGATGTAGGGGATGCCGAGCACGGCTCCCTGACCCAGGGCCTGAAACGTTTCGGGCAGCGGGACAATGTCTTCTCCGCCAGTGAATTGGACACACAGCCCGCCGACGATGAAGAAGGTGCCCAAGGTCGCTATGATCGGAGGCACGTGCAGCCGCTCGATGATCACGCTGTTGACGTATCCGACGGCGGCACCGGCCGCCACGCCCGCCAGCACGGCGAGCGGCCAGGGCGCTCCCCAAACCAGCAGCCACGCGCAGATGATGCCGCCAAGCGTGAAGACGGCGCCCACGGAGAAATCGAGCCCGCCTCCGATCATGAGCAGTGAAGCGCCGCAGCCCATGACGAAATAGATCACCGCCGCGCGGGCGATGTCGGTGAGATTGGCCGGGTTGAGGAATGCGGGGTTGCGAAGCGTGGCAACGATCCCAACCGCCACGATAACCGCCAGCAATGTCGTTTCCTGGCGCAACATCAGTGTAGAAAGGACACCTTGCGAGGCTGTCGAGGATTGGTGTTCTGCCTGTTCGCCGGCCATGGTCTGGTTCCCTCGTTCAGGCAAAGGTTGGATCGGAACTGGCAGTGTCGCCCTGGTTCGCACCTGTGATCAGTCCGATGATTTCATCACGGCTGGTATCCCTGGTGCGTCGCGTCGCGACCGAACGCCCCAGCCGCATGACAGTGATGCTGTCGCTGTTGCGGAACACGAAATCCATGTCGTGGCTGATACAGATGACGGCCTTCCCCTGCTGCCGGAGTTCGCCGAGGATTTCTCCCACATGGGCCGTCTCCCGGACCCCCAGTGCCGCGGTGGGCTCGTCGAGAAGCATGATCGGCAGGTCCATCCGGACCGCGCGGGCGATGGCGACGATTTGACGTTCGCCGCCAGAAAGAAGTCCGATCTGCGTCCGGACCGAACCGACCCTTATCTTCAGGTCGTCCAGCACCTTGGCGGCTTCCGCCTCCATGCGGCGACGGTCCAGCCGGAAGCGTCCTCTGCGCGGAATGGCTCCCAAAGCCATGTTCGTGGCGATGTCCAGGCATTCGACAAGGGCGAGGTCCTGATGAACAACCGAGATACCGAGGTGATGGGCCTCCGACGCGTCGCGCATCTCGACCGACTTTCCGCCCAGCCGCAATTGCCCCTGATCCGGACGGAAAATCCCGCACATGATCTTGAGCGTGGTCGACTTGCCCGCGCCATTGTCACCGACAATGGCATGGATTTCGGCAGCCCCGGCGGTGATATCGACATTCGACAACGCCTTGACGTTGCCGAACGACTTGCCCACCCCGCGCATCTCCAGCGCGGGGGCCGGAATGTCCGGCTGGGCGATCGCCATCACTGCCATCCCTTCGCGAGATACTCCTTGTAGTCGCTCGCGTCGAACATGCGCACGCCAACATCGATTTGCGGCTGAACCGCCTCGCCGTGAGCGATGGCCGCGACGGAATCGACCATTTTGGTACCCGCCGTACAAAGATCCTGCAGCATCAGCTTGTAGACGGTGCCGTCGGCAAGTCCTTGCTCGCCGCCACCTGCCGTCCCATTGGCGACGAATACGACCTTGCCGGTCAGGCCCTTGGACTTGATGGCGGCGGTCCCGCCCTGCGTGGCGGTTCCCATATGCGAGGCGATGACGTTGACCTCGGGATGCGCCGTCAAAAGGGCATTGGCCTGGTCAAGCGCCTTGCTGGCATCGTCATTGGTATAGACCACAGCGGATACGGTGACGTTCTGGGTTTTCGCGGCCGCTGCGGTGAACCCGTCGACGAAGGCTTTGGCCGCGCCGCTTGGTCCCTGCGCCATCAGCCCGACATGCTGCGGACCCTCGCGCTTTGCTATCGCTTCGACAAAGATTTCGCCGACCCGGGTGAAGTTTGCCCCGATGTTCACGTTCGAACCGGATTCCGTTCCGGAAGCGCCATAGAACGTGCCGACCGTGATACCGGCCTTCCCCGCCTGCTGGAGCAAGGGAACAAATCCCGCCGTCGCCGGAAAGGTTAGTATCGCTCCCGCCTTGTTGGCGATGCCTTGCTGAATCTGCTGAATCATGACGGTGGCATCGAGATTGCCGGTGGTCGGGCCGGATTCGGTCGTGGGAATGTTCAGCTCCTTCGCCCGGTTGGCGACGCAATCGCCGATCAATCGCCACGCCGGATATTTGGGCAGCGGATTGACGAAAAGGATCGAGGAAAGGTCCGCCGCTCCAGCAGTCGCTGGTCCGAAGGCGGTGAAGGCACTCAACGTGCATGCCAGCGCTATGCGCGGCAACCGCAGACTATTGGTTCGCATGAAATCCTCCCATTGACGCTTGCGGCCACGGCTCGCCAGCTTTCGAGGACGTTATGCAACAAACATTGGCACGTGTCAATAATAAGTCAGAATGACTTACTAAATATGCCATTACTCGAATAGGGCCATGTCGATGGCTTGCGCCATGGCCCTGTAGCCTGCGTCGCTCGGGTGGATGTGATCGCCGCAATCATAGGCTGGGAGGAGCCTGGTTGGCCGGCCGGGATCGCGGACTGCGGCATCGAAGTCGACAAAGCCGTGAACGCCCTCGGCCTTTCGGATCCATTCATTGACTGCGGCGCGAACCTTCTCTTTCTCGGGCGTGTGAAAATCGCCGACCGGCGATTCCGATGTTGTTCCTTCGAATGGGGTCAGGGTCCCCAGTATGACGCGAATGCCGGCGGTCTCGGCGCGCGCGGCAAGCTGCCTGATCGCCGATATGATTTGTCTTGCCGTTATGGCCTCGTCGGCGCCCGCAAGCGCGGTGTTGGGCCAGCCTATGTCGTTGACGCCCTCCAGAATGACGAGATGCGATACCCTGGGCAGGCTGAGCACATCGCGGTCGAACCGCTCCAAAGCCTTCGCGCCGCGGCGATTGCTCAGAAGCCGGTTGCCGCCGATGCCAAGATTGAGCACGGCCAGGTCCCGCGTCGCGGTGCCGGCGCTGAGCCGCTCGCTCAGAATGTCCGGCCACCGCCTGTCGCCATCTATCTGCGAGCCGTAGCCGTCGGTGATGGAGTCGCCGAAGCAGGCAATCGCGCGCGATCCTTCCTTTGCGTCGACGTAGATGGCTGAAGCGAAGTAGCGGCTGGTGGTGGTTTGCTGGAGCGGCAGGATCTCGGAGGCGGCGAAATTCCCCGGAATGGATATGAATGCCGTCTGCTGCGCTTCGTAATGATGGGTTTCCACCGGAAGATGGCCGCTCACATAGAAACTCAAGGCAAGCCGGGACAGCGCCGGCGTTGCCAATTCCACGGGATCGCTCAACAGCGGAGCTCCCGGCGCGATCGAGGCGGTCGCCTCGCCGCCAAAGGTGAGGGGGCGGCTCGTCAGGGGCTGGATGGCTCCGTCCTCGCCCGCCAGTGCGACATGGGCCGCATTGATGACGACCGGTGCGCTGCCGAACTCGTTCGACAAACGTATCCTTAGTCGCTGGCCGCCGACGCTGATGCGGGCAATCTCGCGAACCGTCTGGTTGTAGAACCCTGGGATCACCATGTCGGCGGCCCACACATTCATAGGGCTGGCAGTCCATGTTGCGATCCAGTAGCCGCGTACCATCTTCGCTTCCCTCGTCTTTGGTCCATGTCAGCTACTTTCAGGTCGCGGATCAAGTCAATAGGTAATTTTGATTGACTTATTTGCCTCCCTCCTGCAAATCCTTGCCAAGGGTCGTATCTGCGTCTGCCAACATCCAGGTCGGCGGGCGCGTCCGTATTGGGGTATTCACGGTGACCGGACGTATAGGGGGCGGAAGCTCTGCCCGAACGAGCGCGAACGGTATCTATCCAGGTTACAGGGGCGCGAACCAGGTCGGCCTCCGCGCGTCGAATGAACGTCTTGCCCTGTCGCTGATCAGGATTCACGGTCAGCTGTCCAAAGCCCAGATCGCCGAGATCACCGGGCTCACCAAGCAGACCGCGTCCGTCATCGTCCGCTCCCTCGAGGCGGAAGGACTGCTGGTGGCGGGAAGGCCCGTCAAGGGCAAGGTCGGACAGCCGTCGGTGCCGATGTCGATCAATCCCGAGGGAGCGCTGTTTCTTGGCCTGCGGCTGGGGCTGCGCCATGCGGACATAGCACTGGTCGATTTTGTCGGCGGGGTCCTGGAGCAGCGAAGGCTGTCCTACGGCGCGGGCGAAATGGGTGAAATAGCACGCATCGCATATACGGCGATCGCCGAGATGCGCTCGCGCCTGACCGCGGCCCAGCATGCGAGGCTGGAGGACATCGGAATAGCGGTCGCTTCGGATATTCTTGCGGCGGTCGCCAACGGCAAGGGCACGGACGGTCCGGAGAGCGCGTGGGCCGAGTTTGAGGACCTGGCCCTGCAAATGGGCAAGGAAACACGTCTATCGATCTATCTCGACCGGGACGCGGTGGCGGCATGCAGCGCGGAATTGGCCTATGGGCTGGCCGGAGGCGCGCCCGACTTCCTCTATATCTTCATCGGGCATTTGCTTGACGGAGGCATCGTCCAACATGGTCGCCTCGGCTTCTCGCGGCGCGATGCAAGGCCTGGGATCGGACGCATCCTGGTGCCATCTGCGACCGGCGGCATGGCACCGCTCGGCACGTCGGTTTCGGTTGACGATGTCGGCCTGGCGCCAGGGTCTCGCGCCCCGGACCCGGAACTCAGGAAATGGATCGAGGCAACCGCGTCCAGCATATCGCTGGCGGTCCATTCGGCATCGGCGCTTGCCACATTCAGGGGCATCGTGCTGGACGGCCTCATGCCGCAATGGGTGAGAGCCGAGCTGGTGCGCGAAATCAGGGAAAAGCTCACGGCGATCGGCGCCAGTGATCTTGCGGCTCTCTTCGTCAGGGAGGGCACGTCCGACCGGCAGGCAGCCGGTCTTGGGGCGGCCTGCATTCCCCTCCTCGACAGATTCTTTTTGCAATCGGACGCCAATGGCCCCGGGGGCTCGGCGGAGGCCTGATCGAAGTCTGGCTCCGCGCTGATGGGCTGGCCTTATTTCGGCTCGTCGGCGTCCGGCTCTTCCTCGTCGTCGCGGGCCTTGATGACATAGGCCCCCTTCAGCCAGCGGTTGAGGTCGATGTCCTTGCAGCGCGTCGAGCAGAACGGAAAGGTGTCGCGCGCCGATGGCTTGCCGCATTCGGGACAGGGGCGCTTTGGGCGCAGCGGCGTGACCTTGGAGTCGGAGTTCATGGCCGTGCGGTGAGCCAGCTCTGATGGATCTTGAAGCCTTCGCCCGACAGCAGCGCCACCGTTTCATAGAGCGGCAGCCCAACGATGTTGGTGTAGGAGCCGACCAACTTGACGACGAAGGCCCCGGCGAGGCCCTGGACGGCATAGCCGCCGGCCTTGCCGCGCCATTCGCCAGAGGCGACATAGGCGTCGATCTCCTCGCGCGGCAGTCGCTTGAAACGCACCCGCGTCTCGACCAGCCGCTGGCGCAGCTTGCCGCCTGGCGTGATCAGGCAGATGCCGGAATAGACACGGTGCGAACGGCCCGACAACAACCCGAGGCAGTTGGCGGCATCATCGAGTGTTTCGGCCTTGGGCAGGATGCGCCGCCCAACCGCGACCACAGTGTCGGCGGCCAGCACGAAGCCTGGCGCATAGTCCGTCTCGGTCTTCAGCGACGCGAACGCCTTCTCTGCCTTTTCCTTCGACAGCCGCTTGGCAAGCGAACGCGGATGCTCGGCACGCAGCGGCGTTTCGTCGATATCGGCGGGCAGGATCCGGTCCGGCTCGATGCCGGCCTGCTGCAAGAGTTCGATGCGGCGCGGCGACCCCGAGGCAAGCACCAGCTTCTGCAAAATGCTCATCGCGGACCAATCGGCCTTGATCTTACTTGAAGCGGTAGGTGATGCGGCCCTTGGTCAGGTCGTATGGCGTCATCTCGACCAGAACCTTGTCGCCGGTCAGCACGCGGATGCGGTTCTTGCGCATGCGGCCGGCCGTATGGGCGATAATCTCGTGTTCGTTTTCGAGCTTCACCCGGAACATCGCGTTGGGCAACAATTCCGTCACGACACCCGGAAACTCGAGGACTTCTTCCTTCGGCATTCGATACCTTTGCTTGGATGGCAGTTCCGGCGCCCAGGCGCGCCCAGGCCGGAATTTCGGCGGAACCTATATGATAATCGTGCGCTTGTGAACACGCTTAATCCGTCGCGTTTTTTGCTTCTGGAGGCAAAAAACGTTGGCTTATGCGCAACTTCAGCCGCTCGCGCACGTCGCGGTAGGCCGCCATGATCTGCTCGCGCGTGCCGCCGGCACCGGTCGGATCCTGCGTCGGCCAGTATTCGACCTCGACGGCGAGCGAGCGGGTGAGCTCCAGCGCGGCATGGTGCGCCTCCGGCGCCAGCGTCACGATCAGGTCGAAATAGTCGTCCTCGAGATCGTCCAGCGTCCTTGGATGACGCTCGCCCAGCGTGAGACCCTCTTCTGCAAGCACGGCGTCGACGAACGGGTCGCGCTCGCCGGCGCGCACGCCGGCCGAGGCGACGAAAATGGTGGCGGGCAGCATCCGGCGCGCCAGTTGCTCGGCCATCGGCGAACGTACGGCGTTCATGCCGCACAGGAACAGGATCGAGCGGGGCAGGGCGCCGGGTACCAGGGCTAGCCCCGCCAGTGCAGCACGCAGACCAGCGTGAACAGCCGTCGCGCCGTGTCGAAGTCGATGTCGATCTTGCCGGAGAGCCGGTCCATCAGCGTCTGCGAGCCTTCATTGTGCAAACCGCGCCGGCCCATGTCGATCGCCTCGATATGGCTCGGCGTCGAGGAGCGGATGGCGTCGTAATAGCTTTCGCAGATCATGTAGTAGTCCTTGACGATGCGCCGCAGCGGCGTCAGCGACAGGATGTGGGTGACCACCGCGGTGCCGTCCTCGCGCGCCACGGCGAAGACCAGACGCTGCTCGGCCAGCGACAGTTTCAGCCGGTAGGGACCGGCGCCGCTGTCGTTGACGGGCTGAAAACTGTTCTCCTCGATGAGGTCGAAGATCGCCACCGCCCGCTCGTGCTCGACATCGGGCGTTGAACGGCCGATCGATTCATCGAGTTCGACATCGATCAGCTTTGCGCGGGTTTGATCGGGGCCCGTCATCTCAGCCTACATGTTCAGCCGTATGGCGACGGAGCGGCCATGCGCGTCGAGCCCTTCCGCCTTGGCGAGCGCGATCGCCGCCGGCGCCAGCACACGCAACTGCTCCGGCCCGAGTTTCAGGACCGAGGTGCGCTTGACGAAGTCAAGCACCGACAGGCCCGACGAGAAGCGCGCCGAGCGGGCCGTCGGCAGCACGTGGTTGGAACCGCCGACATAGTCGCCGATAGCTTCCGGCGTGTGGCGGCCGAGAAAGACGGCACCGGCATTGCGCATCCGCGACAGAAAACCTTCGGCATCGTCGATGGCCAGTTCGACATGTTCGGCCGCGATGCGGTCGACCAGCGGCAGCGCGGCCTCGATGGTCGCGACCTCGATCACCGCGCCGAAATCGCGCCAGCTCGCCCCGGCGGTCTCGCCGCGCGGCAAGCTCTGCAACTGGCGTTGGACCGCTTGTTCGACTGCCTTGCCGAAGGCCGGATCGTCGGTGATCAGGATCGATTGCGCCGATATATCGTGTTCGGCCTGGGCGAGAAGGTCGGCGGCGATCCAGTCAGGATTGTTGTTGCCGTCGGCCACCACGAGCACTTCCGAGGGGCCGGCGATCATGTCGATGCCGACCGTGCCGAACACCTGCCGCTTGGCCGCCGCGACATAGGCATTGCCGGGGCCGACGACCTTGGCCACCGGCTTTATCGTTTCGGTGCCATAGGCAAGGGCAGCGATCGCCTGGGCGCCGCCGACGCGATAGATTTCGGAAACGCCAGCGATGTCGGCCGCCACCAGCACCAGCGGCGGTATGGCGCCGCCGGAGGCGGGCACGCAGATCGCGACGCGTTCGACGCCGGCAACCCTGGCTGGTATGGCATTCATCAGCACCGAACTTGGATAGCTTGCGGTGCCGCCCGGCACGTAGAGCCCGACGGCTTCGATCGCCGTCCAGCGCCAGCCGAGTTCGACTCCGGCGGCATCGGTATAGCGATTGTCCTTGGGAAGCTGCTGTTCATGATAGGCGCTGATGCGGTCGCGCGCGAATTCGAGAGCCCTGATCGTCTGTGCATCGGCGCCATCATAGGCGCTGGCGATTTCGTCTTTCGATACGGCAATGCCGACGCTTTTCAGGTCGGCGCGGTCGAACCGACTGGAATAGTCGATCAGCGCCGCATCGCCCTCGGCGCGAACCCGAGCGATGATCGCGCGCACCGCGGCCTCGACATCGGCGGATACTTCCCGCTTGGTCGTCAGGAAGGCGGCGAAACGCTGCTCGAAATCGGCATCGGACTGGGCAAGCGTGATGGCCATGGGGCGCTCAAGCCTTGTGGACGGGACGCGACGTGGCTTCCCACGCGCCGCCAATATCGGCAAGGCGGGCCTCGATGCATTCGACATCGAGCATGATGGTGCCGCCGCCCGAAAAGATCAGCTCGACGATGCCTGCCGGCTTGCTGATCTCGATGAAGCTGATCGCCAGCAGGGACAGCACCTCGGCGGGCTTGTCGCGGGCAATGCCATTGGTCTTGGCGCCCAGCACCCGATCGAAATGCAGAACGGCCTGCCGCCGCTCATTGTGCTGGCGAAACAGGCCCGACTTCGCCTCCCAGACGAAACGGTTCATGGTCAGCACGAAGCGCTTGGCCGAGGGCAGGTATTCGAGATCACTGACTTTCAGGACGGCGTCCTGAACATGGGCCGAAACGATGCCCAGGTCCTGGTCGTCGAGCGCGATAAGCTTGAGGGCCATGCGGAATTGCACCTGAAGGTTGGTTTCAGCCTTCTGTTAGGCGGTCTTGGCGATCCGTGCAACCGCGCCAAGGGGAGCTGCGACCGGTCAAGCTGCTGATCTCCCCCGCAAGGAGGGAGATTGGATGCAACATCTGCTTTCGCAAATCGCCAGCGCCGAAGGCAGGGTCGCCCTTGCTACGCCGAAATCCGTTCGATCACCGCGCCGCAATTGGAGAGCTTTTCCTCCAGCCGCTCGAAGCCGCGGTCGAGATGGTAGACGCGGTTGACGGTGGTCTCGCCTTCGGCGGCAAGGCCGGCGATGACCAGCGAGACGGAAGCGCGAAGATCGGTGGCCATGACCGGCGCACCTTTCAGCTTCGCGACGCCGTCGACGATCGCCGTCTGGCCCGAAAGCGTGATGTGGGCGCCGAGCCGGGCCAGTTCCTGCACATGCATGAAGCGGTTTTCGAAGATCGTCTCGGTGATGCGCGACTTGCCCTTGGCCATGGTCATCAGGCCCATGAACTGCGCCTGCAGATCGGTCGGGAAGGCCGGGAAGGGCGCGGTCGTGACGTCGACCGGCGAAATGCCGGCGCCGTTACGCTTCACGCGGATGCCGGAATTGGTCTGTGTGATCTCGGCTCCCGTCTGCGAAATCACGTCCAGCGCGGTCTGCAGCAGCTCTGGCCGCGCGCCTTCGAGCACGACATCGCCCCCCGTCATGGCGACGGCCATGGCATAGGTGCCGGTCTCGATGCGGTCCGGAATGACGCGCACGCGCGCGCCCGACAGCGCTTCGACGCCATCGATGGTGATGGTCGGCGTGCCGGCGCCGGAAATTTTGGCGCCCATGGCGTTGAGGCATTCGGCGAGGTTGACGATTTCGGGCTCGCAGGCGGCGTTTTCCAGCACGGTTTCGCCCTTGGCCAGCGATGCCGCCATCATCAGCACATGGGTGGCGCCGACCGAGACTTTCGGGAAGACATAGCGGTTGCCGACCAGGCGGCCATTCTTGGTCTTGGCGATGACATAGCCGGTGTCGACGTCGAGATCGGCACCGAGCGCCTGCAGGCCTTCGAGGAACAGGTCGACCGGACGCGTGCCGATGGCGCAGCCGCCGGGCAGCGACACCTTGGCTTCGCCCATGCGGGCAAGCAGCGGGCCGATCACCCAGAAAGACGCACGCATCTTCGACACCAGCTCGTAAGGTGCCGTTGTGTCGACAATGTTGCGGGCGGAGAAATTGATGGTGCGCGAATAGCCTTCATTCTGCTTCTCGCGGCGGCCATTGACCGAATAGTCGACGCCGTGATTGCCCAGGATGCGGATCAGCTGCTCGACATCGGCCAGATGCGGCACGTTTTCCAGCGTCAGCGTGTCGTCGGTCAAAAGCGATGCGATCATCAGCGGCAAGGCGGCATTTTTCGCGCCCGAGATCGGAATGCTTCCGGCGAGCTTGTTGCCGCCGACAATTCTGATGCGATCCATGGAAGAACGTCCCTCTCGGCTCAAAAAGGCCGGTTCAATCGTTTGAGTATCGGCCCGTCTAGACCATTGGCCAATCTGGTTCAAGAAATAGGATTTCGCCCGCTCCGGTCCAAGAGTGGCCGATTTGAGTTAATCTTTTTGTATTTCCCGGGCCGAGCCGAGCCCTTCCGGCCTCTGGTCGGCTTCACCTGTACGGCGCGAGCGCGATTGCGCCTTGCGTTTCTGCAGATTGGCGCGCAACTGCTCGGCGAGCCGGTCCTTGCGGTCCGTGCCGCCCTTTTTCGGTGATATCGTCTTGTCGCTCATTGTCCCGTCCCGGCCGGCGACCGGCCAACCCTGTTGTTCAGGGATAGCCAACATTGTGGCGCCGCCATGTCATTAAAAGCTATCCGGCAAAGGCTTTCACAGAAGCGTTGTTCTTGGCCTTGCGCTTACCGGTTCGATATGGCAGAAGCCCCGCCATCGGCGGCTGCGGTAGCTCAGTGGTAGAGCACTCCCTTGGTAAGGGAGAGGTCGAGAGTTCAATCCTCTCTCGCAGCACCAGTTCTTCCGAACAGTTTCAATGCGATGTCGTTGCCGGTCACGTTTTCCCGGCACTGGCAGGCGAACGAAGGACGCAGCACGGCACTTTGCCGGTGGAATTTCCGTGGACTTTGTTCCCTTGTGTTCCCGCAACCCCGCGGCGTGGTTACCCTTGCCTGCCTTGAGGTGGTGGCCGCTCGGTTGACCTGAAACGATCCTAGCTACGCATTTCGGCAATTTCTCTTTCGACGCGAAATATAGCCTCCTGGAGGCTGCGTTCGTCCGACATGTCGATGCTTAATGTTGATCTCTCTTTGCCGAGAAGGAGGCTTTTTACCCGGCGGATGATCGGTATCGATTGCAAGTTGGTTTTGGAATCTGCCTCGAACAGCCGCTCCATATAGCTCTGATGAAAGAGCCGGTCCTTCAGCCGTTTCGACAACAAGGGTTCGGCGGCGTCCACACTTATCGCAAGATCCGAAGTGGGTATCAGGTCCAGGACCGTCGCCAGTGACGCCGTGTCCGCAACTCCGCTAAACAGGCTAAGAGAGCAGACAGCCTGAATGAAACCCTGATCGAAAATCACAATTTCCCGATCGCCGACCGAATACTGCCAAGCCACTGATAGGGCAAGGATGTAGCGGCTGAACCTTATCAACCAAATCGGATTTCTCGGCGTTAAAATTCGGACCAGCTTGACTGTCAGCCTGAGTTCATCCGCGTTGTTCAAGGGACGGAAGACAAAGGCGGCGGTTCGCAGTATCGCCCTGACAACACGCTGGAAAGCGTACCAAAGTCCGCCAGGGTCAAGTGGTGTGGAATGGACACCGGGTTGATAGGAAAGCACGACTTTGGCAACGTAGCCCTGAGCTTGCAGACGGCGCTGAAGTGCATGTGCAAATGTTGTTTTGCCCGACCCGGCAGGGCCAAATAACTCGACAATCACGCGATCCGGCTCCGGTGATATGTTCCAAGCCAAGTCACCCTCGACCGGCCTCGGAACAACGACGTAGGGGCGAAACTCGAACACGTTCTCGAAGCAACCAGCAAGCTGCTACATACGTGAACTCGCACCATTTTTTGTTAGCCGACTTCCTCCGTTTGCATGAACCTTTCCTTACGAATTTGTAAGGAATCGATCGGTGAGCCTGTCAGGATGGCGTGGGTTCAAACGCCGAAGATGTGCTTGTGCTCGACGCGCAGCCGCGATTCGCAATCAATGGCCGCTTTGCGCCTCATTGGAGACCCCGGCAGGCTGGAAGTTGATCAGTCTTTCACGCCCATGGCGAGCGCGGCGGCGATGGCATCTAGCCGCTCGGGTGTTGGATGGTTCTTCAACCGCAGCAGATTGAAATCGAGGTGCTCCTTCTTGAACATGGAGACCAGGGTGACGCCTGCTGAATTGGTTGCGAATGCGTAATCGGCGAGAAATGCGACAGCAACGTCAGTCGGACTGCCGCGGTATCCGAGGTCGCCAAGAGCGGCCAGTATCTCCTTTTGCGCATTTAACGTCTCGACGATGCGATCGAGGCCTGAGAAGGACCCATGCGTCACAAACGTTTTGTGCCCGCGAGCGCGCTCCTTCAACTTCCCGAGGTTGGGCTCCAGCGGGGTATTGGCAATCTGAACGAATCGATAGGGCAGCGCTTCATCGAGAGCCGTCATTCCAGCCTCGAGGTCTCCTGCGACCGAAATGGCCCGGGCCTTCCCGTCCTGAACCACGCGCTCCACGGTCCGGATGATATCCTCGCGAACAAGTTCCTCGGCGGTCGGACGGTGCAGCGCAAGGACATCGACGTAATCCGTGCGAAGACGCCGCAGGCTCTCCTCGACGCTTGATCTTATCAACTCCGCGGACAGCGGCACCTTGAAGGGCGTGGGCCGCACTCTTGAAGCATACCGCTTGAGCGCCGGAACCGTCGCAATGGCGATCCGTGACAACGGCTTCAGCACGCGCATGGTAGCGGAGGTCTTCGGCGGACGCATGCCAACCTTGGTGCAGACGTAGACGCTATCGCGCTTCCTGGATGCAAATTCGCCCCAGATCGATTCCGCCATCCCGTCGCCATAGGAAGGCGCTACGTCGTACCACGTTATCCCCGCCTCGTAAGCGCGCTCGAGCGTCTCGAGCCCCTTGCGAACTCCGATGCGAGAACCAAGCGAAGCGCAGCCAAAGCCGACACTTGATACCTTGCTGCCGATAGCTTCGACAAAGACCAGCTTCATGACGAAGACTCGTTTTCAAGCCGGCATCAAGCCCGCCCCCAACCTTAGTCGACTGACATTTTGTCTTTCTGTCAAGGCATGGCGTCCTTGGGGGGAGTCCCGGCTTCCTGCGCCCATTTCGGGCAAAACCCGAACAGCGTGCTCGGCCTCGTCCTTTTCGATCAGCGCGCCATAGTGGCGTTTGCTACCTGATGCCGGGAATTCGTGGGTCGACGTCCATGCTTACTTCCGTCACCAGCTTCCGGCGCAGGGCCGTGGCATAGTCGCTTGGGCCCTTCGGTGTCATGACGAAGGCTTGCGAGCCGCCAATCACCGATTGGGCGAAATAGGATGCCAATGGTTGGTCGGGATTCTCATCTTCTGCTGGGATGGCGATCGCATTGATCGTGTATCCCTTGGCGATGGCGTTGAGCCTGCTGGGCTGGACGGGAAGGCCATCGTTGTTCTCACCGTTGGAAGAGATGTCGATCACTTTCTTGGCCGCCTTTCCAGGAAACTGATCGAGCAGAAGCGTTCCGACGTCGATGGCCGAGGAAACGGATGTGCCGCTTCGCCCCCTGCGAATATGGCCGGTATCGCCTCTCTTGCTGATCACCGAGGCCGCCGCCTTGGCATCTTCCAGCCCGCAGATGCTTGTCCACGGCAGCACGATGCGTGTGTGCCCGGGGCTTGACCATTCAAAGTAGGCCACGCTGATGCAGCCAACATAATTTCGGGTGATGGCCGCGATAATCTCGGGCGAGGTGAGCGCCGCGGCATGCCCCTCGCGCTGCATGTCGGCAATCTCCGGATCAATCGAGGACGAGAAATCGACCGCGAACACGACAGCAACATCAACATTGGCGGCACGGGCTTGCGGCGCCCAAAACACCGAAGCGGCAAGGATTCCCGCCAGTCTCAGATATGAGCTGGCCCGTTTTGCCGGCCCATTGGCCGGTCGTCCCGCCTGCTCGCGAAAGGAGGCCGCCGCGGACAAGGCGCCTGCGTCCTGATGCATGCTTTCGACCATGTTATTCTCCATCCCGACAACCGCTTGCTTTCAAGGCGGTCATTTTCAACATGTGGAAATTTGGCGTGGGGCCTTGGTCCCCACGCCGAACAGCAGCAGGTCGGCTTTGGTCCACAAAAGGTAACAGCCGAGCAAAGTCAGTGGCATGGCGAGCGCCGTGAAGGGCCCGCCCGACCAGACCTCCAGCAGCGCCCAGCCAAGGGCGACGGTTGTCGCCAGCATCGCCGGCAACCGGCTGGCAAGCACCGCGCTGCGGAACGGATCTGGCCAGCCGGCCGGCCACATGGGAACCGGCGTGCCCGGCCTGTGGAAGGTGCTGCCGAATTTGCCCAGCGCATGCAGCAGGCCGGAGGTCGCCGCGAGTAGCGGCTCGCCGAGCAGCAGCAGGGCAACGCCAAGCCCGATGGCGCCTATGCCCGACAGGAAGTCGCCCAGACGGTTCAGGGCGGGATCGGGAGCATCCGGCCTTGCCCAGGCTCGGTGATAGGCCTCGCCGCCGCAGAAGAAGACCAAGGTCGCCAAGGTCAGCGCAACAGTGCCATGGCTGCCGGCGAAATAGTCCATCACCGCGGCGGTGACAGCGCCTTCCTCGTAGAAGCCGACCGGCGCGGCGGCAATCTGGATCGCAAAACCGACGATGAGGCCGAGTGCGTTGCCGCTGTTGTAGTAGCCGCCGGGTCCCTTCAGGCGGGCACGAAGCGCCGATACCAGATGGGCGAGCGGAAGAAGCATTGCCCGCGCGCTCACCACCGCGACCTCGCGACAAGTCCAATCGCCGTCGATAGGGCGATCGGCCCCGTGCCGAGGAGCGGTCGGGTCGGGAATGCGTTCGCATCACCGGCAAGTTTCATCGCATTCCTCCATGGGATATGAAGTGGCGGCGGGACGATCGCCCGCCCAGGCTGCGGGTGCGCCGGCGAGGGCCGCGTTGAAGCTCTGAATTGGACCGGCCAGCAAAGCCGCGCGTGCACGCGGCGCTCGGCTCGACATTGCGACGGACAGGATCGCACCGAGAATGATCGCGGCACCCAGTGCGCCCGCGGGAGAGTTCCGTTCGCCGAGGAAGATCGCCGCGCCTAAAGCCCCGAAGACGCTTTCGGCACTGACGATCACGGCGGCATGACTGGCGGGGGTGAAGCGCTGGGCGGCAATCTGTATGCCGAAAGCGATCGCGGTGGAGAACACGCCGAGGACCGCCAGTTCCGGTCCGGCTGCAAATGCCGCGGCCAGCGACAAGTTGCCTTGCATTGCCCCGAGCGGCAGGGCGAAGGCGGCGGCGCCCAGGAACTGTGTCGCCGCGCTGGTGAACGGCCGCGCATGGGCTTGCATGTACCGGCCGAGCTCGACCATCCACAGCGCATAGCAGGCGGCCGACAGGATGGCGGTGAGATCGCCGCCGCCGAGACTGCCGATCCCGCCGGACAGAAGCAGGGCGCCGACCACGGTCAGCCCGGCGGCGACCGCGAGGCTCGCGGTCGGACGTTCACCGATGAGCAGCCAGGCGGCAAGTGGCGTCATCACGGTTGCCGTGCTCACCAGGAAGCTTGCATTTGTGACCGTGGCGCCGAGATAGCAAAGCTGCTGAAGCGTGATGGAGACGGCAAACAACGCGCCCACCCTGACCAGACTGGAAAAATGGCCCGGCCCTGCGGGCAGTCGCCTTTCGGTCAAGACAAAGGGCAGCACAAGCAACCCCCCGATCAGGCAGCGCAAGCCGACTGCACTCAGTGCGTCAAGATGAACAAGCACCGTCTTTTGTGCGACGTTGCCAAAGCCCCACAGGGCAGCGGCAAACAGCAGCAGCAAATTGGCCTTAAGCTCGGACATCCACCGCACCCCTTGGAGTAGCCTGTCGCGGGCTTGCGATGGCTCCAACCATTTCAGGGCGGCCGGTTTCCGTCCCCCACAACCGGCGTTTCGTTCAGTTGCCCCTACTTGAGCGATGTCTTAATTGATCTGCCGTCACGGTAGCGCTTGAGCGCGTGGTTCCACCGGTTGCTAAGCGTTAGTTTTGAGTTAGAATTTCGTTAGGCTGGGAAGCTGTTAAGAACATGCAAAGTGGGGACAGCGTCGCCGCAAGTAAAATCTCACTCTTCGGCGGCTTTCGAATTGAGAAGGAAACTGTCGGTCCGCTCTGGCTGACCGGGAAGCGGGGCCCCGCGATCATTGCCTATCTGGCCCGGTGTCCAGGCATGACGGCGACAAGGGAGAAGCTGGCTGATCTGCTATGGAGCGATAGCGATAGCGAACACTCGCGCAACAGCTTGCGGCAGACCCTCAGCGTTCTACGCCGGGATCTGTCGCGGGCGGGCGTGGATATCATCCATTCCCGGAGGGAGTTGATAGGCCTCAGGCCGGACGCGGTCCGAGTTGATGTCGAGGAATTTGAATCCGGGCTCTCCGCCCGCTCCGCGCCGGACCTCGAGACAGCTCTGGCGCACTATACCGGACCGTTTCTCGATGGCGTCTATCTGGGGAGCAACGCTTTCGATGACTGGGCGGCGTCGGAACGCGACAGGCTGCTGGGCCGTGCGCTTGAGTCCTTTGAAAAACTTGCCCGCCTCGTGGACACGGAGGCCGGGTTGGCCCTGGCCGATCGAATTCTGGGCATGGAGCCGACGCGGGAGGAGTCCTATCGGCTCAAGATGGAATTGCTTGCCGCATGCGGCCAGCGCGACAGGGCGATAAGGACATACGAGGCTTGCAGGAGCATGCTGAAGAAGGAGTTCGGCGTCGAAGCGAGCCCGGAGACGCGGGCGCTATGGCAATCCCTGCTGTCTGCCGCCGACACGACAAATCCGCAGTCGGCCAACGCTGCTCCAGCCAGCCAGCGCCCCGGGCGCCCATCCATCAGCGTTGCCGACTTCGTCAATCTGACGGGAAAGCGAGGCGATGACTTTTTCGCCAAGGGGCTCGTCCAGGACATTACCACGGCCCTCTCCGAGGTTGCCGACTATGTCGTGCTCTCCGGGCTCCCGTCTTTGGAGAAGAACGGCGATGAACTCAAAACGCCGGCCTTGTTTCGAGCGCGTTACATGCTCAATGGCAGCATTCAGCGATCCGGCGACGAATTGAGGGTGAACGTCCAGCTTGCCGACGCCGGCAGCGGCCAGAATGTCTGGGCTCAGAAATTCGACGGCCACTCCGAGAACGCGCTCGAATTCCAGGACAGGATCGCACAGTCGGTTGTGCTGGCCGTGATCCTCGAACTGCAACTGACGAACTGGAAGGTTCGCGACAAAAGCCCCCCGGGTCCCCCCGAAGTGCGCAGGTTGGTGAACGAAGCTCTCATGAAGTATTTTGAGATGACCCGGGACTCGTTGTTGGTCGGGATAGAGCTCGCCGAGAAGGCCCTTTCGGTAGGCCCCGACAATGCCCGTGCACAGCGAACGCTTTCGATCGCAATCTCCATGAGCGTGGCGTTCGGCGCGCTGCCTCGGGAGCAGGCGCAGATCGAGCGTGCGATTGAGCTTGCGAAAGCATCGGTACTGGCGGTGCCTGACGACGAAATTGCCCGCTGCATCCTGTCATTCGCTCTTGAAAGTTCCGGCCGTATCGACGAGGCGATCGCCGAATGCCAACACGCGATCAGTCTCAACCCAAGCTACCCGTCTGGCCACGGCGACATTTCGATGCTTTTTGCGCTGCGCGGACAGGTCAGTGAAGCAGTGCGTGAGGCCAATGAGGCAATCCGGCTCGGAACGCATGACGTCATCGATTTCTGGCGTCACCACGGCCTGGTTGTGGCGCTGTTTGCCGGCGGAGATGACCGGCGGGCGCTTGAGGTCGCCCGCAAGGTGGTCAGGACAAAGCCGGGCTTTGTTCGCGGCGCCCTTTATTGGGCCGCGAGCGCTTCGGCCACCGGAAACAACGAAGAAGCGTCGCGGGCCATCCATCACTGCCTGTCACAGCTTCCTCATCTCAACCTGGGCAATGTCTGCCCCGGCTTTGTGCCACGCTACGTGAAGGATCATCATCACTCGAGATTCCTTGAAATGCTGTCGAGGGCTGGCCTTCCGAGTTCTTGATGTGGAGTCATGAAGCGCCTGGGAACAACTGGAGATTGATGGAGTGTTTTGCGGAATAGTCTAGGATGCCGGAGGCGATCGAGGGTGCGCGCCATGGGATCCCAGCCGACCGACACAAAACGCCGCTACGAGTATGAGCTCGGCCACACTGATCGGGAGTTGCGACGGTTGGCGACCCAAGCTGCGCTGGTCGAGCCGTTCACACGAAGTTATTTGCAACGCGCCGGGGTAAGTCAGGGCATGCGGGTGCTGGATGTCGGCAGCGGCGCCGGCGACGTCGCTTTTCTTGCCGCGGATTTGGTTGGACCGGCCGGGGAGGTCGTCGGAACCGACCGATCGCCGACGGCGGTTGTCGCCGCGACCGCACGAGCGAAAGAGCATCTGCTAAGCAATGTCGGCTTTGTCGAAGGCGATCCGGCGAAATTGACGTTTGACGTTCCATTCGATGCGATCGTCGGCCGGTATGTGCTGATGTTCTCCCCGGATCCCGTCGAGATGCTGAGAGGCATGACCAGGCACCTCAGACCCGGCGGCGTCATCGTCTTCCACGAGGTGGACTGGACAGGGGCGGGTTCTTTTCCGCCGGCGCCGACTTACGACCGTTGTTTCCGATACATCGTGGAGACGTTCCACAAGGTAGGCACCAATCCCTACATGGGCCTGAGACTTCATGCGGCCTTCATCGAGGCCGGTCTGCCTGCGCCGACGATGGCGGTCAGCGCCCTGGCTGGTGGCGGCTCCGATGGACTAAGCGGCATCGACCTCATTTCCGATCTCGCCGTCACCATGGCACCGGTTATGGAACAGACCGGCGTTATCAATGCCCTGGACCTTCAACCCGAAAGCCTGCAGGAGCGGATACGCGAGGAGGCCACCACCAACGGAAGCGTCGTCGTCGGTCGCTACGAGGTTGGAGCATGGGCTCGCCTGACAGGATCATCCCCGGCCCGCCAATGAACGGAAAGGCCGTTTCCTCTATTCCCGCAGCACCAGGTTTCCTGGTTTCTTGAATTGGCCTGCTTTGGCGCCCCGGCTGTTGTCAGCTGTGCAGATGCGTCAGTTCGAACCCCGCGTCATCCTGCGCGTCGGACAGCTGTTGTTCGGCGGACCGGAACATGTCCGAGAACTCCATCTCGTTCTCCAACATCACACCGCCGACCTTTATGGTGAGGACATCCTCGGTGCCTTTTGGCGCGAAATAGACCTGTGCGACACGCGTCCGGATACGTTCGCCGACTTCCCTGGCCTCTGCTTCCGTCGCGCCCGAGAGGAAAACTCCGAACATCGAGGCCCCGATGCGTCCGACCAGATCCTCCTCGCGCACCGACGACTGTATGGTCGAGACGATGAGCCGCAAGGCCTCGTCGCCCCATTCGAGGCCAAAGCGCATGTTGATGGACCGAAGGTGCTCCGGGTGGATGATCAGGAAGGCGCCCGAGCGTGGTCCTGGCCCTGATCGCTTGGCGGCCCGTCGTTCAATCATCGACGTGAAGACCGGCCCGTTCAGGCAGCCCGTCAGCCTGTCATACGTTCCGGACTTGTTGAGCTCCTGCCGGTAGCGGTGGATTTCGACCCGGTTCCAGCCGATCAGCGCGAAAAGCGGCAGGCCGATGATCACCGGCAGCAGTCCCGCGGTGATCATGCTGCGGGCGAACGGCGTCAGCGTGTCACTGAACAGGAGCATGTAGTTCAATCCAAGGGAAAGGCCGAGGCTCCCGGCTGTTCCCAGGAACGTCAACCACGCGACGCGCTTCCAGGGCTGGGCAGTGGTGGTCGCCATTGGTCTCGTCATTGGCCAATCTCCTGTCAGATCAGCTGGTATAAGGCCTGCCTGCCGTAATTTCGGTTTCGCCGAACCGTACAATTTGAACGATCCATCCTTGGTCTTCGCGCGACTTCGGCAACCGAGCCTGTCCCTCCAGCCTATCGCGGCGGCCCGAAGATACCCATCTCGGCATCCCTGGCGATTGCTTCCGCCTTGCCATAGATGCCACTGGGCAGCGCCATGGCCCAACCATTGGCGACGAGCCAGGCGCCGACATCCTGCTTGCCCAGCCGGCACGGCGCGGCGATGGCAAAGCGCTCGGTTTCCGGCGGCAGAACACAGGTCAGCGCGCGCCCCCGCAGCCAGGCATTGAAGGCCGCGCGGGCGCGCAGCCCACAGGGCCAGGCTTGGTCGCGAAACGAGCAGGTCTGGGCCACGTCGATGTCCAGGGCCCCGCTGATGACCACCTTCCGTCCCATCGATTCGAAAGTCGCCGACGACGTTGCAATTGGATGGTAGAGCAGGGTTTCGCGCCAGTCTTGCGGCATTGGAGTCCTGGGGCGGACGGCGAGGCCGAGTTCACCGAGCGGCGGCCGGGCATCGACCCTCTCGACTTCCGAAGCGTCAACCGGCGGCGGGGCTATAAGGCTCTCGGCAATCCGCCGTGCCGGTTCTCGCCTTGATCCGTCGACAATGGCCGTATCCGCCGGGGCCGCTTGCTCGCCGGAATTTTCCAGCGACGGCGCAGGGCCGGGCCGGTCGAGGGAAAGCAAGGCTCCGGCCCGCATGATCAGGACAATTCCGACCAGCAGTTCAAGGCCCCCGACCGCGATCATCAGGCGGGCATGCCGGCCCATCAGGCCATCGCGGCGTTCGAGCAAGGTCCCGCCGGCAGCCGGTCAGAAACCCGACGTCGATTTGGCAACCAGTTTGAGCACACCCTTTTCTATCCGATAGAATGGCATCGATCTTTGGCTGGATCCGTCGGCGCGAAAACGGAACAGACCTGTCGATCCGCGAAACCCGTTCGGGTTTTCGAGCACCTGTTTGCTGAATCCGTCAGGTCCGACCGCGCTCGCTATCCCGGCTGTCAGGGCAACCATATCATAGGCATAGGCCACATTGACGTCGGCCGGGTAGTTGTATGTCGTCCTGAAGCGGTCGGCGATCGGTCCGGTTTCGCTTGAATCGAGCGTGGCGATGTATGCCCCCTCGAACAACGGATCCATGGGATGTTCCAGCCAGCGGTCCGTTCCGACGACAGAGATTGCCTTTCCCGGAATGCCCTTTGATTTGAGAGCGGCAAGGACGGGCGAGGGGCTGCCGTCGCCGCTGGCAACGATGACCGCGTCGGGAGCGTCGACGAGCGAGCCCATCTGGTCGATCGCCTTCGCGCCACCGTCGCCGGCCGAATAAGGCAGAGTGACCGCGAGCGTTGCGCCATAGATACTAAGGCCGTTCGCCACCCGCTTCTCCACGGCGCCGGCGTTTGAGCCTTCCGCGACCAGCAATACGAACTTCTTGCGGCCTTTCGCGGCGAGCCCAGCCGCGCCCGCCGCGGCGCTGTCGGCTTCGCTGAGGCGCACGGCATAAACCCCGGCGCCGCCCGCGAAATTATCGGCAAGCGCCAGGACCGGCGGCCGCTTTGATCCGGACAGCGTGGCAATATGCTGGGCCGCCGGCAGTTCGGTCGGACCGATGACCACTTTCGACCCCGTCGTTATGGCCTGTACGGCCTGCTTGCTGGCCTGTGCGCTGTCGCCCTTGGTGTCCTCGATCGTCAGCGTCAGCAATCCATTGCCGATATCGGTCATCGCCAGCTTGGCGGCGTCACGCATCTTCCTGCCGGTCTCCCCTGACGTCCCGGACGCCGACAAGGGCAGCAACATCGTGACTTTGGTCGAACCGGTGCCGAGCGACTGGCTCGCCTGGGCCGGACCGGCGCCGGCGGCGCCATTCTGGCCGGCAGGCGCGGCAACCGCGGCCGGATCGAGCACGTCGGAAACGCCGCCTTTCGACTGGCAGCCCGACACTATCGTGGCGAGCGCCAGGGCGATCGCCAAAACTTGCGGGTTGCGGACCTGCCGGCCTGCTTCCATGATTGCTCCACCCTGTGTCTGCCGCCGGGTATTTCCCCGGTCTGGTCTTCAATTCATGTTGCGGCGGATCTGCCGTGCCGTGTTGCCGTGCTCTTCAAGGAGGCGGGCCCTCAGCGCCTTGAGGATGGTTCGATCGCGCCTGCGGCGGCGGACGCGGATCACCCGGGAACCGGCTCATTGTGTCCGGCGCGATACTTCGTGCGGTGGTGTACAGGCCGTCCGCGGCAAGTTCCGTTGGACTGCGCGGCAACGGGCGATGCTGGTCAGGGGGATTATGCCGGCGACCGCCCCCAGGATCGATCGCTCGGCTGTCATGATGGCCAACAGGCGCGGCCTATCCTGTCAGTGCATGTACTCGACCATGCGATCGTGGAAGCACTCGCATTTGTTGAGTGTGTCTTCGTCCTTGTAGTTCGTCTTCAGATAGCCATAGGCCATGCCGCAGGCGACCTTGGCTTCCGATGCCCACACGAATGCCGGCCGGGATGAATTGATCCATTCCGAACTGTTGGCGACGGCGACCGACTCGTCCATCAGCTTCACCACCTGTTGCTTGAGATCGACGATATTGTCGGTCAGCACCAGGTTGGACGTGCTGACGGTGCGGCAATAGTCGCCCACAGGTCCCTCGATGATGTCGGCGGCGAAGCCCGTCGATCCAGCCAGCAGCAGCGCGGCGGCCGTAGCCAGCAATCTTCCACAACGCTTCATGTAAGTCCCTCTCCAAACTGCAATTTTACGTTTCGCTAATATATAGCACGGGACCACGGCCACGCATAAGTGCTAAATCGTGGCCGTGTGCTGCTGATGCTGCGTGTCGTCGTAGAGGATGTTGATCGTGCCGGCGGCAGGTGAGTTCTGCAGCAAGGCGACATCGACGAAGTTGGCGCCCGAGCCGCTAGTGTCCACGCTCAGCGTCTTGGTGCTGGTGTCGTAGTGCACGTAGTTCGTGATGTCGACGGCGGGTGCTTTATCGAACAGCGCAGTCAGGTCGATCTGGTCTCCCTGGCCCTTGTTGTAATCGGTGATCAGATCCTTGATATCCAGGTGCTCGAGCTTGAACGTATCGGCACCACCGCCGCCGGTCAGTATGTTGTAGCCCGGAGCAGAGATAAGAAGGTCATCGCCCGGTCCGCCCGACAGGATATTGGGATCATAGGCAGCGTCACCGGTAAGCGTGGCCTGGTGCCCATCATTGGCGTCGACAACGATGTCGAAGCCATGGCTGGCCTTGTCGCCGTCGCCATCCACGACATCGACATTGAAATGCAACCCGACATCATGCGGTATTTCGGTGGCGGTTGTCACACTGGTGGTGGTACCGCCAACAAGCAGTCCTGTATTGCCGGTATTGATAATTGAGACACCATACATCAGGCTGGCCGAACTGATGTCCAGAACGCCGTTGACAATGTTCATGCTGCCCTGATCGTGGGCAACTCCGTTCTGATCATAAGTGATCACACGAACAGCGTAGTTGCCTGTCATTGCATCGCCGTTGGAGCCCTGCAGGAAATTGATCGTGACGTGATCCATGCCAACTGCGGTCGTTGGATGGGTTGAAGAATTCTTGTCACCATCGCCCTGGAGAAATTTTAGCGTGATCGACTCTTTATTGTCCAAGGTTTGACCGGACCCTATGCCCAAACCATGGGTGTTCGAATTTATCGTGGCCTGATTGCCAAGATTTGTGCCTGAGGTCCATCCTGCGTTACCAGTAAAAAGTATATCAGTGTGGAGAGGGGTTGGTATATTATTCTTTACGGCTATTTGCTCAAGATAAAGGCCGTAATTATTGCCACCAAAGCTCCCGGCGTTGAGTGCTGTCGTATCTGTTACCACTATCGTGGGTACAGGATTGATCACCTCAAAGTTGTAGGTGCCATCCGCCTTCATCGTGACCGTGAAGTAAGGCTGCGTACCCGCGGCGTCGAAGAACGCCGTGTATTTGGCCGTGCCGGTGGCAGCATCGTAGGTCGATGTTGAATGGTCGATTTGTGATATGCTCGCCTGATTGGCCAGTGAAATCGCAATCGTCGACAGTCCGTCGGCGCCGGGCGTATATGACCAGTCGCCGGCATGCGCGCCAGCAGCGTTTGCAACGATCTGGCTCTCGATAGAGGCGATCTTAGGCACATCATCGACGACATCGATCTTGACCGTTCCGGTCACCGTGTTGCCGTTGGTGTCCTTCGCCGTGTAGGTGAAGCTTTCCGCGCCCGTCAGCGTGTTGGCGCCCTGCACCGCACCGCTGTTGAACGGCGATGTCAGCGTGTACGTCCAGGCGCCATTGGCCTGCAGTTCGAACACGCCATGCGCGGTCGTGGTGCTGATCGGCGTGTAGGTGATGCCGGTGCCGGTGACGGCGAGTTGCCCCGTGACCGTCTCCAGCGGGCTCGTCGGATTGGAACCCGTCACCGAACCATGCGTCAGGTCGGAGCCCGTGGTGGTGGTGTCGAGCGCGGCCTCGTACACCGTGCCGGTCTGGTTGACGGGAGCCAGCGTCACGTTGGCGACATTGATCGTCAGCGTCGTCGTCGAAGTGTCGCCGTCGCTGTCCTTGACGGTGTAGACGAATGTGTCGGTCGCGTTCGCCGAGATCGCGTTCGCCGTCGCCTTATACGTATATGAGCCGTCCGCCTGCAGTGTCAGTGTGCCGTATTGGCCGTTGATCTGCGTGTTGACGCCGGTGGTCACCGCCGTGCTGGTGTCGAGGCCAGCCGCGCGCACGCCGATCACACCGCCGCCGGCGGCATAGCCGTCGGCGCCGGGCACGTCGTTCGACAGCACGCCGCCGGCTGTATTGACCTGCAGCAGCGCGCCTTCCGTCACATTGCCGAAATCGGCATTGGCGGTAGGCACGTCGTCGACGATCTCGATGGTGATGGCTGCCGGGGCATTGGCGCCGGTCTTATCGGTAACCGTTAGGCCGAAGACGTCGGTTTCCGTCACATTGGGCACATCGGTGGTTGGAGAGGTCAGGTGATAGACATAGGTCGCAACCCCGGTTGCCGCATTGTAACTCGTGATCGTGAGTGTGCCGTGATCACCGTTGATTACATTGTTGTTGCCCAGGTTGGCGATGAGGATGGTCGTGCCCTTGACGGTGACAGAGGCAACATCGCTCAGGCCGTCCGGATCTGAAACCTTGAATGTGCCGTCGACATCGATGGTAGTTGGACCGACCTTGGAGCCCGCGGGCAGGCCGGCTTCGTACACCATGTCGTTGGCGCCACCAGGATTGCCGGTGTCAACCGTGATCGTGGGTGTGTCATTGGCGCCGTTGATGACGACGGTGACCTGTTGGTCGTCCCAGGCGCCCTTGTCGTCGGTGACGCGCACCGTGTAGGTCTCGGTCACGGTCTGGCCTTGCGCCAGCCCCTGCACGGCGGCGCTGCCGTTGTTGAGGGTGTAGGTCCACTGGCCGCTGCTGTTGACGCTGAAGCTGCCATAAGCCGTGCCGGTGCCCTGCGGGCTGTTGGGGCTGACGCTCCAAGCGGCCGTGTGACCGGTGTCGGGATCCGCCGAGGCCAACTGGCCGCTGGTGGTCAGCGTGCCGTCTTCAGTCACGCCGCCGGCCGCATTGCCCGCCGCATAGCTGATGACGGGGCTGTCGTTGGCGCCGGTGATGGTGACGGTCACGTCCTGGGTCGAGGTCGCGCCCTTGTCGTCCGTCACCGTCACGGTGAAGGTCTCGGTTGCGCTGGCACCTTCGGCCAGCGCGTTGGTTGCGGGCTTGCTGTTGTCCAGCGTGTAGGTCCACACGCCGGTGGTCGGGTTGACGGCGAAGCTGCCATAGGTGCCGGCGGCATTGCCGCTCCAGGTGGCCGTGGCGCCGGTGTCGGGGTCGTGCGAGGTCAGCGTGCCGGTCACTGTCGGCGTGCCGGCCGTCAGCGCGCCCGGATCGGTCGAGGTCGTGCCTGCGATCGCAGTGCCGGGATCGGCATTGCCGGCCTCGACGACCACACCCGTGGTGTCCCCGGTGATCGTGGGTGTGTCATTGGTGCCGTTGATCTCGAAGGTGATGGTCTTGGTGTCGGCGTCGCTGTCGTGATCGGTCAGCGTGTAGCCGAGCGAGACGTTGATGGTATCGCCGCTCTCCAGCGCCTGCGTCGCGGGCTTGCTGTTGTCCAGCACGAAGCTCCAGGTGCCGTTGGCGTTCTGCGTCAGCGTGCCGTAGTCGGTCAGGTTGATAGCGTTGACGCCCAGCGTGGCCGTCACCGTGCCCCAGCTCACCGAGCCCGAAGCCGCTGGGCCATCGGCGCCGAACGTGTTGTTGTAGTCGGTCGTGACGTTGCCGCCGACGGTGGTCGTGGCACCGTCCTCGGTCAGCGCGCCGGCATTCGCATTGTGCGCAGCAGGCACGTCGTCGACGATGACGATGCTGATGGTGCCGTCGCCATGGGTTCCGCCGATGCCGTCGACGGCGACCGCAACGCTGTCGGGCAGCGTGTTGTTGCCGTTGCCGGCGGGGTGGGTCTGCGC